>NZ_AULH01000075.1 GCF_000425185.1 Pleomorphomonas koreensis DSM 23070 | reverse complement strand
GTTGTTGGCATGTCTCGTGTGATTTGAAAGGTCTTTGGACATGGTGAGCCGGCCGAGTTGGCTCATCATGGAGATCGTGGACTCGTGTTCATGGGGCGTGTTTTAGGTACCGTCCCGTATCGGTTGGCCTTCGGGCTGGTCGGGTCCTGCAGATGGACTTCTGCGGGGGATGGGCATGGGTAATGAGAGCGATCAAGTGACGTAAGGGCATCTGGTGGATGCCTTGGCGCTGAGAGGCGATGAAGGACGTGGTACGCTGCGATAAGCCATGGGGAGCTGCGAACAAGCTTTGATCCGTGGATTTCCGAATGGGGGAACCCATCTTCAGCGAACGGTGATCAGTTGGCAGTCGGAAGCGCGCCCGGCAGGGAGAGCGGACCGGCGAAACTGCCATCCGGTTACCGTTTGCAATTATGAAGATATCTGATTCCTGAACACATAGGGGATCAGAGGCGAACGCAGGGAAGTGAAACATCTAAGTACCTGCAGGAAAGGACATCAACCGAGACTCCGCAAGTAGTGGCGAGCGAACGCGGACCAGGCCAGTGGTCAGTTTGGTTAAAGCAGAACGGTCTGGAACGGCCGGCATCATGGGTGACAGCCCCGTATGCATAGATATCAGACTGATCCTTGAGTAAGGCGGGACACGTGCAATCCTGTCTGAACGTGGGGGGCCCACCCTCCAAGCCTAAGTACTCCTCAGCGACCGATAGCGAACCAGTACCGTGAGGGAAAGGTGAAAAGCACCCCGACGAGGGGAGTGAAAGAGTACCTGAAACCGGATGCCTACAAACAGTCGGAGGCTGCAATGCTGACGGCGTACCTTTTGTATAATGGGTCAGCGACTTAGTCTGTCGAGCGAGCTTAAGCCGTTAGGTGTAGGCGCAGCGAAAGCGAGTCTGAACAGGGCGTTCAGTTCGACGGATTAGACCCGAAACGAGGTGATCTAGTCATGAGCAGGTTGAAGGTGCGGTAACACGCACTGGAGGACCGAACCCACGCCTGTTGAAAAAGTCGGGGATGACTTGTGACTAGGGG
>NZ_AULH01000074.1 GCF_000425185.1 Pleomorphomonas koreensis DSM 23070 | reverse complement strand
GTGATTAAGATAGGCAGATGGATGCCCCGAACTGCCGCCATATGCAAAAGACCGCCGGAGGGGTGCTCAGGCGGTCGAACAAGACGCTATGTCGCCAAGCCACTCTGGCTTACAGCATCGACGCCCGCGACAGCGTCGTGGTCACCCACTTGTTGAGGCTGACCCCGGCACGCCTGGCAGCTGACACCACGGCACGATGCAATGACGGATCGGCACGCACCACAAACTGGCCGGAGAACGGCTTCTCCGGCTTCTCGCCGCGTTCCTTGCAGAACGCGAGGTAATCCTCCACGGAGTCCTTGAAGGCTTCCTTCAGCTCCGTAACGGATTCCCCCTGGAACGTGATCACGTCCCGCAGGTTGATCACCTCGCCATGGAACACCTCGGCCTCGTCATCGAAATCGACGACAGCCTCATAGTCCTTGTAGGTCATTGTGGTCATGGCTCTATCTCCGCTTCGCTCAGGAAGCGCCTCACCGACTTCACAGCCCCCTTGTCAGTTTCCTTCTGAGGGTGCGGCCGGTGAAACACTGCGCGGACGCCATTGAGGGCGACGCGCACGCGCGAACCCTGGCCCTCGCTGATCTCCGCCCCGCAAGCCTCCATAAGGCTTTCGATATCGCGCCAGACGATGCCGGCGCGGACGGGATCAGCAAAGATCGCCTCAAGGGTCGCTCGATGCTTCCTACTTAATTCCATATGATATCACTTTCCAGTATCACTGACAACAGTCCTGACATCACCGTACAACGGAGTCTACTTACCGACGATACCGGTTGCCCACCCTGGAGGCATTTTCCGTAAACGGACTCGTTCCATCACAAGTTCAGGCGGAGTGTAGCCATGAGATATGGCCCCTCTGCCTGTAGGAAGCCCGTTGGAGCGTTTTTGGCGCTTCGACGTGAAATCGTCCATCCGTGTGCTGCAAAGTCGCTGTGCGGCCTTCTAGCTGGCTTTCTCGTTGGTGTTGGCACTGGACACGATATGGACTTCAAAAATTCAATGAGAAAAATACGCGCACGCGCTTTTTCTGAAATTCTGGAAGAGCTTTCTGTAAGGAGCTTTCTGTAGAGACGTTTCTGAGAGTCTTTCTGTTCTATATATAGGCGCCACCTAATCAGCGTGGGAAGCGCCACCTAATCAGCGTGGAGGCGCCACCTAATCAGCGTA
>NZ_AULH01000073.1 GCF_000425185.1 Pleomorphomonas koreensis DSM 23070 | reverse complement strand
CCCCCGGTACGGTGAAGGCATGAATCAAGCCGATGAATCTCAAGTCCGGGACGCGGACCTTCTTGAACGCCTATCGGCCAAGAAGGGAACTTCTGCGTACCAGTTTGAGCTTCTGGCTTGCGTCTCCATGCAGTCCCGCCGAGACGAAGAGTCCAAGAAGTCCCAAGCGAAGGCGGCGGCCCTTGCTGCCATGCCCCGCGAGAAACGCCGTCGGGCTATTATCCGCGAAGTCATCGAGAACGAGGGGCCCTCGCCGGACAACCTCCGTTTTATGCCGACGCCGCTTGCGATCTGTGGTCTTCCGTACAAAGCCCTGCCGCCGGGCCAAACCGAGTTCGAGCGCTCGCAGGGCCGTATGGCCGTCACAGTGACCGCCGGCAAGCTCCGCTCTCCGGATGGTCAGCGTATCCAACAACCGGTTCCATTCGGTCCCAAGGCGCGCCTCATCATGGCGCACCTTTCGACGGAAGCCCTCCGCAACAACTCGCCCGTGGTCGAAACCTCGGAAACCCTGACCGGCTTCATGCGCGATATGGGCTTTGACCCAAGGGGAGGGCGCAACGGCAACATTGAGCCGTTCAAGGAGCAGCTTCGCGCCCTTGCCGCCTGTCGCATGGAAATCAGTACCTGGGACGGCCGCCGGTCCGGCCAGGTGGACGTGAAGCCGCTTCAGAAGGTCGAGCTATGGTTCCCTGACCATCCCGACCAGAAGGCCCTCTGGCCAACCCAGATCGCGTTCTCGCAGGACTTTTACGACGAGATCAAACGGCACGCTCTCCCGATCGATGTCCGGGTGCTCCGCGCCCTCTCAAACTCGGCGCGGCGCCTTGATCTCATGCTCTGGGTGACCTACCGGATCACACGCTTGAACGCCAAGCTCATCCTCGACTGGCAGCCACTCAAGAGCCAGTTTGGCGAAGGTTATGCCCGCGATAGGGCCTTCCGTGAGGCGTTTGTCGAGGATGTCGCCGCCCTTCGGGACATTTTCCCCAAACTGCCGCTCAGACTTACCGAGCGAGGCCTCGAAATGGAGGCAGCTGACGCGTCAGCTCTCGCCATTCCGAAGCGAAAAGCGTGAGAAAACTCAGTCTGAACGCCGGGGCCGCTATGGCCCCTTTTTCTTGGAAGCATTAACCAAGAAAATCGTCTTTTCACAGCCATTTAGCTACGCTGATTAGGTGGCGCTTAGTGGATAATTTTCCCCAAAGTTTTCAGTGAGGTAAGGCCTCATCTACGCTGATTAGGTGGCGCCTCCACGCTGATTAGGTGGCGCTT
>NZ_AULH01000072.1 GCF_000425185.1 Pleomorphomonas koreensis DSM 23070 | reverse complement strand
CATCAGCCTGCCAGCGGCAAGCTGACACGTTCCCGGCTCTGTCCGGAAGGCACGGCGAGCGCCGAAGCTACACCACGCCCTGGGACACGATCTCGGGGCTGCCGATTCTGCCCTTGTTTCGCTGCTACGCCCTTTACTTGACGCTTCCCCGATTATTGTTGTCGGCTACCGCGGTGCCGAGCCCTCAATAATGGAAGGCATATTCGGCCAAATAAAGCAGGGGCGGCTCGACTTTCCGAAAGGAATTTACTGGTGCTTGCGACATGGCGAGACGCCGCACCCACACGTCGAAGCACTCTCCCGACGCATTGGTTCCAACTTCACGTTCGTACCCATCGATGGATTTGATGAGCTTTTCAGCGATCTTGCCCAGGAGCTCGCCGGCTTTGACCGTTTTCGCGCAGCGGGGCAACAACCGGCGGTCTCCGCGCCTCAGTCTTTTGACGAGGACATCATCAAAGAGGCAACCATTGATGATCTTGATCTCGACCTCGCGCTTTCCGTCCTGACGGATTATTGCAAGAAGCTCAAACGCGCACCGGTCACGCGAGATTCACTGTTCAGCCTCATGCGTGAGCAAGGGCTGCTTGTGCAGCAAGCCTCCACTGACAAGGTGACTGCAGGGGCATTGCTGCTGTTCGGCAAAGCTCCGCACGAGTTTTTCCCGCACGCCGTCGTCACCCTTACCGAAGGCGGAAAGAAACGCGAGCTCTACGAAGGTAACTTGATCAGCCAGCATCGCCGTCTCCTTGAGCGGCTCGATGCAGAAGACGTCAACCCGTTGCTCAAGGTGAAGGGAAGACGACAGCATGGCGAACAGCGGGCTTATCCGCCGCGGGCTCTCGTCGAGCTTCTGGTCAACATGCTAGTTCACCGCGACTATACGCTAGCCGAACCGGCAATAATCGATGTCCGCCCTGGGACGGAAATTGTATTCGCGAATCCTGGCGCGCTGCCGCAAAAGCTCGCCGGCAGGGTAGCTCTCGAAATGGACGGACGCTTTGTATTGTCCGAGAGCATTACCGAACAGCGCAACCCGGCTCTTTGCGATATCTTCTTCGGAATTAGCGCGATGGAGCGGGCTGGAACCGGGCTCATCGATGTCGGACAATTGATGATCGAAGCCGGGGGGGCTTCCACTTTTTACCATCACGCTCACTCGGCCAGATTTGAAGCCCGCATCTTGCCACCGCAGACATCGGCTGGATCGCAGACGGTTGCGCGCCACGGTGTTCCGATAGGCGTATACGTACTCAATTCGCTTCCGTTCACCGTAATCCCTGACGCTTTGTCGATCATCCAGCTGACGGTGCCATGGCACGAGCGCCCGCGCGATCTAGGCTGCGTTGACAAAAGGGATTCCCAAATCAGCCGAGGTTTGATTCAAGGGTTCTTCTTCGGAGGAGGTTCCCTTGGGCTATCCGAGCGAT
>NZ_AULH01000071.1 GCF_000425185.1 Pleomorphomonas koreensis DSM 23070 | reverse complement strand
CCAGCCACAGCAGGTTGTTGCGGAAGGTCACCAGCATGAACGGCTCGGTGAACACCGTCACGTAGTTGGCCAGACCGACGAAAATGCTGCCGTCCCGGTTGAACAGGCTGGAGTAGAAGGTTCGAACCATCGGCAAGGCGACGAAGTAGCCGACCATGGCCACGCCGGGAACGATGAACGGCAATGGCTGCAGCCGTCGTTCCCATCTGGGCGGCAGCTCCCGCAGGATGGCATCGACAGCGCGGTAGAGGATGGCGATTGCGACGGCGGCGCCGAGGACGGCCAGAACGGCAACGAGAAGACGCGGCAGTTGACTGTCGCGAACGAGGAAGAAGCCGAACCAGATCATCAACAGGGCAGCAGCGGCGACGGCGGGAGCGGCGACAAGCCGCAATGCTCCGCCCGGGCGTCCTCGCCCGAATGCGCTCGTCATCTCCGACATCGGGAACCTCGTCAGGCAAACCCACGCTGTCGTGGGGATGATTGACGCGGGACCTGATGGTCCCGCGCCGTTGGTCGCGGTGAGGCTTGAACTGATCGGGGATCAGTTCTTCGGCCAGGATGCGTCGATGTTCTTGAGGGCGGTGTCGAGGTCTTCCGAGCCGCTGATCCAGGCAGTCATTTCCTTCCAGAACGAGCCGGCTCCGACTTCGCCCGGCATCAGGTCCGAGCCGTCGAAGCGGACGGCCGTTGCGTTGGCCAGGATTTCGGCAGCTCCCCGATCGATGTCGTTGCCGTACCAGTCGAGCTTCGCATCGCTGTGCGGCGACACGGTGCCGCCGGACGCAAGCCAGCTCTTGAGATGCTCGCCACGGGCGAACCAGGCCATGACCGCGCGAACTTCCGGCCGATCGTTGAACATCGACCAGATGTCGCCGCCGACAAGCACCGGCTTGCCATAGGCGGGATCAATCCCCGGCAGATAGAAGAAGCTGTAGTCGACGCCCGGCTTCAGGTCGCGGTCCTTGGGGAAGAAGCTGGTGATGAAGTTGCCCTGCTTGTGCAGCCAGCACTTCGGGGGATCGGCGAACATCGGAGCGGGTGCGTCGCCGAACGATGTCGAGACGATGGCCTTGGTGCCGCCGTAGACCATGCCCTCGCCAAGGAAGATCGCGCCGACCTGCTCGGCCGCCTTCTTCACCTGGGGCGAGGAGAACTTGAGCTCGCCGCTGGTCCAGGCGTCGTAGTCCGTCACGGAGGCGGTGCGCAGCATCATCTCTTCCAGCCAGTCGGTTGCCGGCCAACCGGTCGCCGCCCCGGACTCGATGCCGATGCACCACGGCGTGTCGCCATCGTCGATGATCTGCTTTTCAAGCGCGACCATCTCGTCCCAGTTGGTCGGAACCTTGTAGCCCGCTTCTTCGAAAGGCTTCTTGGGATACCAGACCAGGCTCTTGACGTTGACGCGCTCCCAGATGCCGACGAGGGTCGGCTTGCCGTCCGGACCGGGCTTGGTGCCCATGTCGAGCCAGCTCGGCTGATACTG
>NZ_AULH01000070.1 GCF_000425185.1 Pleomorphomonas koreensis DSM 23070 | reverse complement strand
CGGGCTGCGGCATAGTCCTGCTCGCGCTTGATCTGCGCGACCTCGGCCTCTAGCTCCTGGACGTCCACGGGGCGCGCTGTGGCGCTGATCTTCACACGTGCGGCGGCCTGATCGATCAGGTCGATCGCTTTGTCAGGCATGAAGCGACCGGTGATATAGCGATCCGAAAGCTCCGCGGCGGCGATGATCGCCTCGTCGGTGATCGTCACCTTGTGGTGGCTTTCGAGCGTGTCGCGCAGCCCGCGCAGAATCATGATCGTCTGTGCGACCGTGGGCTCGTCCACATAAACCGGCTGGAACCGTCGCTCGAGCGCCGCGTCCTTCTCGATGTATTTCTGGTACTCGTTGAGCGTCGTCGCGCCGATCAGGTTCAGCTCGCCCCGCGCCAGCGCCGGCTTGAAGGTGTTGGCGATGTCGAGACCACCTTCGCCACCGCCCTGGCCGGCGCCGACGATGGTGTGCATCTCGTCGATGAACAGGATCAGGCTGTCCTTCTCCTCGGTGATCTCCTTGAGGATCTTCTGGACTCGCTCCTCGAACTCGCCGCGATACTTCGACCCGGCCACCATCGAGTTGATGTTGAGCTCGACCAGCCGCTTGTCGCGCAGCGCCTCGGGCACTTCGCCCGCGACGATCCGTTGTGCAAGTCCCTCGACGATGGCGGTCTTGCCCACGCCGGGCTCGCCGATCAGCACCGGGTTGTTCTTTTTCCGGCGGGCCAGCACTTCGATCGTCGTCTCGATTTCGCGGGCGCGGCCGATGACGGGATCGAGCTTGCCATCGCGGGCGAGCTTCGTCAGGTCACGGCTGAACTGGTCGAGATCGGGGGTGTTCGACGGAGTCTCGACGCGGCCTTCCTCGGCTCCCTTGCCGACCACCTTCGTCACCTGCTGACGCAGCGCCTGCGGCGTCAACCCCAGCTTGCGCAGCATCGCCGCGGCCAGGCCTTCACCTTCCTCGGCAAGTCCGATCAGAAGGTGCTCGGGACCGACATAGGAATGGCCGAGTTCGTTAGACGCGATGAACGCGCGATTCAGCGCATCCTTGAGGCGCGGACTGACGCCGATCTCGCCCGACGCCTTGGCCTCTCCGCGCTTTGCGTCCTTCTCGATCTGCCGGCGCAGATCGTCCACATCGACCTTGAACTGTTCCAGGATCGTCTTGACGACGTCGGACGAGGTCAGCGCCAGAAGCAGATGTTCGGTATCGACCTCGCTGCGCCCGAATTCCCCGGCCTTCTGTGCTGCATCCTGCAGCAGCTTGTTGCCCTGTTCGCTCAGCCGATCGGCGATGGTGCGTCCGCCGCCGCGCCGCGATCCGCGGCGCGGCGTTTCCTCCCCGAAGGTGGCATCCACGACGTCGTCCTCACCCGCGCCCGTGGCGCCCAGTGCACCACCCCGCAGCGGGCTGTCGCTGAACAGGCTGCCGAACCCGCTATCGCCGAAGAATTCGTCAAAAAGGGAATGTCGTCCGAACAGGGACTCCAGCGGCGATGCGCTGCGGCCCGACCGGCGCACCATTTCGCGGTAGTGCTGATCGCACAGCTCCATGTTCTGAACTTTGCC
>NZ_AULH01000069.1 GCF_000425185.1 Pleomorphomonas koreensis DSM 23070 | reverse complement strand
CGGGCTGCGGCATAGTCCTGCTCGCGCTTGATCTGCGCGACCTCGGCCTCTAGCTCCTGGACGTCCACGGGGCGCGCTGTGGCGCTGATCTTCACCCGTGCGGCTGCCTGATCGATCAGGTCGATCGCCTTGTCGGGCATGAAGCGGCCAGTGATGTAGCGATCAGAAAGCTCGGCCGCCGCGACGATGGCCTCGTCGGTGATCGTCACCTTGTGGTGCGCCTCCAGCGTGTCGCGCAGGCCGCGCAGGATCATGATGACCTGAGCTACCGTGGGTTCCTCGACATAAACCGGCTGGAACCGTCGCTCGAGCGCCGCGTCCTTCTCGATGTATTTCTGGTACTCGTTGAGCGTCGTCGCGCCGATCAGGTTCAACTCGCCCCGCGCTAGCGCCGGCTTGAAGGTGTTGGCGATGTCGAGGCCGCCCTCGCCGCCGCCCTGGCCGGCGCCGACGATGGTGTGGATCTCGTCTATGAACAGGATCAGGCTGTCCTTCTCCTCGGTGATCTCCTTGAGGATCTTCTGCACCCGCTCCTCGAACTCACCGCGGTACTTGGACCCGGCGACCATCGAGTTGATGTTGAGCTCGACAAGGCGCTTGTCGCGCAGCGCTTCAGGCACTTCCCCCGCGACGATGCGTTGTGCGAGTCCTTCGACGATGGCGGTCTTGCCCACGCCCGGCTCGCCGATCAGCACCGGATTGTTCTTTTTCCGGCGGGCCAGCACTTCGATCGTCGTCTCGATTTCGCGGGCGCGGCCGATGACGGGATCGAGCTTGCCCTCGCGGGCGAGCTTCGTCAGGTCACGGCTGAACTGGTCGAGATCGGGCGTGCTGGAAGGCGCCTCCACGCGGCCTTCCTCGGCTCCCTTGCCCACGACCTTGGTCACCTGCTGGCGAAGCGCCTGCGGCGTCAATCCGTATTTGCGCAGGATCGACGCGGCCAGGCCTTCACCTTCCTCGGCAAGGCCGATCAGCAGGTGCTCGGGACCGACATAGGAATGGCCGAGTTCGTTCGAGGCGATGAAGGCCCGGTTCAGCGCGTCCTTCAGGCGAGGACTGACGCCGATTTCGCCCTCCGTCTTGGCGTCTCCACGCTTCGCTTCCTTCTCGACCTGGCGCCGCAGGTCGTCCACATCGACCTTGAACTGTTCCAGGATCGTCTTGACGACGTCAGACGAGGTCAATGCCAGAAGCAGATGTTCGGTATCGACCTCGCTGCGCCCGAATTCCCCGGCCTTCTGTGCGGCATCCTGCAGCAGCTTGTTGCCCTGTTCGCTCAGCCGGTCGGCGATGGTGCGTCCGCCGCCGCGCCGCGATCCACGCCGCGGCGCGCCCTCGCCGAAAGTGGCGTCGACGACAGCGTCATCGCCGTCACCCATAGAGCCGATCGTGCCGCCTCGCAGCGGACTGTCACCAAAGAGGCTGCCGAAACCGCTCTCGCCGAAGAATTCGTCAAGAAGGGAACGCCGCCCGAACAGGGACTCCAGCGGCGATGCGCTGCGGCCCGACCGGCGCACCATTTCGCGGTAGTGCTGATCGCACAGCTCCATGTTCTGAACTTTGCC
>NZ_AULH01000068.1 GCF_000425185.1 Pleomorphomonas koreensis DSM 23070 | reverse complement strand
TGTCCTTCAGGTTGGTCTTGAACAACCCGACCCTACCGGAAAACACTGGTGACCACCGCTACCCTGCTACACCACGCCCTGGGACACGATCCCGAACGCGGCTCAACCAATTCTCGTACCAACACCAAGTCTTCCCGACAGCGAGCACGCCATAACCTTTCGACACATTTTTGGCATCGAGTTTCTTCCAAAGTTTGGTGTGGCTATCCATCGTGAACCGCCGCCAACCTTCTGATTTCATTTGGGCAACGATCTCGCTGGGCAAGTATTTTTTCTTCTCAACCTCTTTAAGAGCGATATTGAATTTTTCCGCTACATCCGATCCGGGCTCGACTATCTCAACTGCCATATCCGCCGACGGAAAGCGGTTAGCCATTTTGTGGACCATGAACACCCTAAACGCGTAGCGTGGGTCGGCTATTTGCTCCGGACTCAAGTGCGCCTCGAATTCACCCATCATGGATTCGACATTTCTTGGCAGTCCGCCGGCGCGCTTCAGGATTGCGCGCTGATCAGGGCAGAAGGTTACGAATTGGAGCGCGATAGGCAACCGACGTTCGAGCGCATATTGCGCTCCAAACAGATGCTTAATAGCGTCGTTGAAGTTGATGCAGCAGGCTTGAAGTTTAGCACTAATGGCATCGTCGATGCGGTTGGTTGAGCGGTGCTCAATCTCGTGCCTAAGCTCCAGAAGAAAGTCTAAATTGTCCCTTACACCCTGCTTTATAGGACAACGGCCATGTCTTAGGCACTGGCCAAGTTCCCAGTATTTTTCTGCTCCGCTTGGCGTTTTTTCTACGACTCTCTGCCCATTCTGATTTTTGGTGTGACGATAATCAATACCTTCACGCTTGAACCATGCATGCAACAAGTAGGTCCAGGCAATGACAGCAGTGACGATGAACAACTCGGAGCGAAATATCAGCCCAGCGCCATTGAACGTATGGACCGCCGCGATCATTGCCTCTCGCGCTTTGATCAGAAGCTCGTCGCCACGCAAAGAAAGACCTGTCTCCGCATCAATCTCAGGCCATGAAGAAAGAAACTCTTCCAATTCGCTCTGGGACGACGGCTTTACCGCCGCATGCTTGGTGCCCGTGCGAATCTCGGCGATGGCTCTGTGATTGATCGAACGGGTGGGGCGTGTAAAATAAGCAAGAATGTCCTGATCGTTTGGCCAGCGCCCATCTGCTACCATCGCTTTGACGAACGCGATCTCCCATCGCTCAAGCTTGTTACCACGCTTGCGTACGGTCATTCATTGGCCTCAGCGATCATTCGATTTCGACAACCAGAACGTTATATTTTGCCTATGATCACCGAGTTGCAATTATGCGAAAAGCTGCATTTCACTTTGTTTCCTACTGACCCAGCCGTTTCGCTTTCGGCCAGCGTTTCGTCGTGAATGGCCTCTGTTCGCATTTGCCACAGATGACGTCCTGCACGTTGCGGGGGCTCACCGAAACGGAAGTACTGAGCCGCGAACGTGACTAGGCTGCGTTGACAAAAGGGATTCCCAAATCAGCCGAGGTTTGATTCAAGGGTTCTTCTTCGGAGGAGGTTCCCTTGGGCTATCCGAGCG
>NZ_AULH01000067.1 GCF_000425185.1 Pleomorphomonas koreensis DSM 23070 | reverse complement strand
ATATTTAGAGGGATTGAAAGACTGATGCTTCCGAAACTGCCCAAAACGAGAAAAGAAGCACTGGAAGAAGTGCGCCAGTATCGACTGGACCACCCACGTCCTGTGTCTCCTTGTATCGATCAGACGGAGGCTGACGTGGCAGCCTATTACAAAGCCGCGTCAGCTGGCGCTGCGGCGATCGTGCGCGAGACCCAAGGTGACTGCCTGAGATATACGGTGACCGAAGTTGAGGGCACCGCACCTCGCCTAGGACGCGTCTATATTAAAAATTTCGGAGCGTTCTATGCCAAAACCGGGAAGAACTGCTTCCACCCGAAGGGACAAACCCGACTTGTCGTTCCGACTGAGGCGATCTCAGCCTGGATAGCGGAGCATCCACTCGGAGAGTTTGGCGTCCAGTATTGGAAGTCTCAGAATGGAGCTATTCTTTGACTAGTGCGGCCCCAAGGTGCGGGTGCTGGCGAGGGTTACGCTCCCCTCGCAGTGTATTGGAGAAACGACATGCAGCCTCTCTACGATAGCCGTGGAAGCGTCCATGGGTGGGTTGACCTCGACACCGGCCGGATCATCAACCGCCATGGGCAGCATATCGCCTTCATTCGAGGAGATAGCATTTATGACTGGCATGGCCATCATGTGGCGTGGTGGCATGACGATCATGTACGGGATCGCAATGGGAGGGTCGCTCTTTTCCTCCGGGGGGCATCCGGACTGGGGCCGGCCATTCCAGCCCTTGGGGCTGTTCCTGCCCGGCCGGCCATTCATGCTGTGCCCGCTATGCCAGCGCTTTCGGCCAAGCCGGCTCGGCCGGCGCGCTCCGCCTCTTGGGCAGCATCGATACCATTCGCATAAGAGCGGCTCCTTATCGAGCGAACCAGCGGGGGCAGTCTGAGTTAGGATTATCCTTTTGCAATGCCTCTTGATGATTTCGAAGCATCCATAGGCAGAATTCGTCAGCTGCATCAGCCGCGTCCAGGCTATCAGGAATCAAATAACTCGCCCTGACGGCTTCCCTCATGACAATTCTGACTCCGGTGCTTGAATACACGTCTTTGTAATTCACACGGGTTGTCTCGTCAGCAGCTAGATTTACGCCATTCGTGAGGATGGCCGTCTGTACAATCCAGAGAAAGTCGTCTCTTTTATTCATAATAATCCCCTTCAATTACCTGACACCGGCAGAAAATGAACCAGAAAAGGAATCCTGTCCGCTAATATCTCACGTCACGGTGCAGAGCTTTCCACGAAAAGAAGACATAGCGCGTTTCCAACGTGACAGAGGGCATCCCTAAGAGCCGACGGGCGTATTGGGTATGACAGATGTGAAGACTTTTCCATGACCCGAGAGCTTCTTCTAAGAGCAGGGATCTCTGGTAAAGGATAGGGCTTCCGGTGAGCGAGGGGCGGCACCATGGGGTTTCTGAAATCACCGTTGGGGGCGGCCCTGGCCGTGTTCTTGACGTTGTTTGTCGGAAGCTCGGCCCTGCTCAACCGGGTCATTCCGACGACCTGCAGGGATGGCTGGCACTCACCGTCAATCGGCGTCGAGGCGCCTGTTCATGGCACGGCGGCGTAACTGACCATGGCAAAGGGG
>NZ_AULH01000066.1 GCF_000425185.1 Pleomorphomonas koreensis DSM 23070 | reverse complement strand
CACTACTACACGCCGAACGAGGTGGCGGCGGCGCTGGAAAAGCCGGTGGTACGCCGGCTTTGCGACCTTGCCCGCTTCCGCAACACTCATCCGGCTTTCAATGGTGACTTCACCGTCGAGCAACCGTCCGAAAGCAGGCTGGTGCTGAGTTGGACGAAGGGCAGCGAGCAGGCCACGCTCGACGTCGACTTCAAGTCGATGTCCGCCTCGATCACCCATACAGATAAATATGCCTATGGGCGGTTCACCGTTGAGTAGTGCCCAACCACCTAGGTTGGGCGCTTGATCGGCTAGGTCCAATCGACATTCAGGATTCACGAACCGGGTGATGTGTGATTCATGGGTCTCCAGACCGTTCGATCTGGATCCCCAGCATAGCCAAGCGCTACGAACTGACGGCGTCGCAATGGCGTTGCATCTGCGACCTACTCCCCGGCGAACCCGGTGATCCCTGGCGTTGTGGTCAGGATAACCTATTGTTCGGTAATGTTGTTTTGTGAGTTCCGCGCTCGGGGGCGCACTGGCACGACCTGCCCGAGCGCTACGGTGAGTACAAGACCGTCCATAAGCGGTTCACCCGTTGGGCCAGAGCCGGCGTCCGGGAGAGGGTGTTCGACCACCTGATCAGGGAGCCCGACAATGACTATGTTGCCCTCGATTCCACGCTGGTGCGGGCACACCAGCAGGCGGCCTCCGGCAAGGGCGGCGGTCAAAAAGGGGGATCAGGCTCTGGGGCTTACCCGAGGCGGACTGACCACCAAGATCCACTTGGTGACCGACGGCAGGGGGCGTCCCCTGCCCATCATCCTTACACCGGGCCAGTGGGGCGATGTCACCCAGGCGCCCGCCTTGCTCGCAGGGCTCAAAGCCCGTCGGGTGCTGGCTGACAAGGCTTATGATTCCCATCAATTGAGACGGATCATCGCCGAGGCCGGGGCCGAAGCCGTCATTCCCTCCAACCCGACGCGGAAACACCCCGTCGCCTGCGACTTCGATGCCTACAAGGTGCGCAACTGCATCGAGCGCTGTTTCAACAAGCTCAAGCACTTCCGCCACATCGCAACCCGATACGACAGACGTGTCAGCTACTTCTTGAGCTTCACCCATCTCGCCGCAGCGATGCTATGGATGCGCTGAATGTCGCTCCAGCCTAGGCCTTTGAGACGGCCTCGACGAAAGTGAGGGCCGACTGCCCGCCGACGGCCACGTCGGCCAGCCAGGCGTTGAAGGCCAGGCTGTGCGGCGCGGCAATATGGCTTTCGAACGCCGCTTCGTCGGCATAGGTTTCGACCACGTCAAAGCGGCGGGGCTCGTCGCGGTGACGGAACACCTGAAACTGCCGGTTTCCCGGTTCCTGCCGAACTTTGACCGCGTGCAGGGCGAGACGATCGGCAAGCGCATCCGCCGCGCCATCCCTTGCCTCAAGATGGGCAATGAGTGAAACTTCCAAGCCTTCCTCCATTATCCGACCGCTGGCGGCTTCAGCTTTTTGAAACCGCGCAATTGCGACCGGCGGCATCGAACCATACCCCGGCTCCCGGACGAACCATCAGCTCGACGTCATCGCCCAGTTGAACGTTCGGTCTCTCCCTCAGAACGACCGTCAATGCCTCGCCGTTACAGGAACAGCGCAGCATGGTCTCCGCTCCCGTCGGTTCGATCACCGTCACCTTTGCCCGCAAGCCGGAGCC
>NZ_AULH01000065.1 GCF_000425185.1 Pleomorphomonas koreensis DSM 23070 | reverse complement strand
TGTCCTTCAGGTTGGTCTTGAACAACCCGACCCTACCGGAAAACACTGGTGACCACCGCTACCCTGCTACACCACGCCCTGGGACACGATCCCGACAGGTGCGACTGCTCAACGATCCGGATTATCTCAAGCTTCTCGGTGGCGGAGTATCTCATTCGTCGTCGCCCCCATCCGCGATCATGCTTTTTTTGAGCAGGCGGTTTTCCAGGGTGAGATCGGCCAGCGCCTCTTTCAGGTCGCGGCTTTCACGACGCAGCGCTTTCACTTCGTCGCTGGTGGCCGAGCGGGCAGTGTCTCCGGCGAGCCGCTTCTTGCCCGCTTCGAGGAATTCCTTGGACCAGCTATAATACAGGCTCTCGGCGATCCCTTCACGGCGGCAGATCGCGGCAATGCTGTCTTCGCCGCGCAGCCCCTCCAACACGATGCGGATTTTGTCCTCCGCCGAGTGATGCTTTCGCGTCGCGCGCCGGATGTCCTTGATTGTCTTTTCGGCCCCCGATGTCTGCGGCCCGGTTTTCTTTCTCATCTTCGCTTCCTTTGATAGAGCTACGATGAGCCGAAAATCCTCTCTTCTCAATTAAGCCTGTTTGGTCTCGTAGGCGTCGATCCGGGACATGCGAGAGAGGTTGATGAAACAAGTCGAACGAAAACGCTTCGGCTCATTGATCGCCTTCGGCATTTTTAGCACCGGGCTCTTCGCGCCGGTCCTGATCGCGCACCAGCCAGTGGACTGCTCCGAGCGCAAGAGCCGCGCCCGCGAGGGCGGCAATCTTGGCTGGCTCCGTCTCGCCAAGGTCGAGGATGATAAATTTGCGCGCGATCGCGAGGAGCGCGATCAGCACGATCGTGCGGACCTGGAGAATGCCGAAGCTGCGTTCTGTCGCCACAAGAAGGGAGCGCTTGAACTCGAGCGCAATTACAACGGTGAAGATCATTCCGAACACCACCTGGAAGGTGGCGTAATCGAGCGTGTCGAACGCTCCCAAGACCAACCGGTTCACGACCTCGCGCATCAGCGCCCAAACCGACGCCACGACGATAACCGCAATGATGGCGCTGAGGACGAAAATGACGACCTGTTCGAACTTCTCGTAGAGCGTCATCGCCGACCATTGTTCACGGGTTAGCCCGGATCGTTTCAGGTCTTTCATCATTCCCCCTCGAAAGCCGCCCCGGAGAAACAGGCTCCCCGGGGCTCACCAGACGGCGTGATATCAAACGGAGCTGAGCGGACGCCGCAAACCGGCGACACCCAATGTGGCAAATCAGCCGTTCTTGACATCGATGCGCTTGATCTTCGCCTGCGCCTCGGGTGTCTGGGGCAGCTTGATCGTCAGAACCCCGTTCTTGAAGGATGCCTGCGCCTTTTCGCCATCCACACCGGGAGGGAGCGGAATTGTCCGGTAGATTGCGCCGTAGCTGCGCTCGGACAGGTAATACCCCTTCTTCTCCACCTGGCGCTCGATCTTCTTCTCCCCCTTCACAGTCAACATGTCATCGTTGACCGTCACCTCGATGTCCTTCATCTCCATGCCCGGCAGCTCGATCGACACTTCGATCGCGTTGTCGGTCTCGACCATGTCGGATTTGGCTTCGCCGCTGCCCCAGGGCCATTCGAACTGACCGACCCGGTTCCAAAAGTTCTCGAACACATGGTTCATTTCGCGCTGGAGTGTCGCGATCGGGTTGTCTTCGCTGCTCTTGGCGTCTGGCGCGC
This sequence comes from Pleomorphomonas koreensis DSM 23070, assembly GCF_000425185.1. Lineage (GTDB taxonomy): Bacteria > Pseudomonadota > Alphaproteobacteria > Rhizobiales > Pleomorphomonadaceae > Pleomorphomonas > Pleomorphomonas koreensis. The sequence goes on along the minus strand of NZ_AULH01000065.1, from coordinate 20 downwards.
CGTCCTTGCGCGCCCAGGGG
>NZ_AULH01000064.1 GCF_000425185.1 Pleomorphomonas koreensis DSM 23070 | reverse complement strand
CGTTTGCGGGAGGGGGCGGAATCCTACGCTAAGGATTTGGCCACCGATATTCACCGGTGAGGTTGATGTGCTCCCATCCGAGCGGCGAGACATGGGCCAGTAGATCGGGCGATAGCAGCTTTCCATCGCGTTTCTGACTGGCGACGACGTCGCCCAGCTTCATGGTGTTCCAGAAGATGATGATGGCGGCGAGCAGGTTCATACCGGCAATCCGGTAATGCTGGCCTTCGGCGGAACGGTCGCGGATTTCGCCGCGTCGGTGGAAGCTGATGGCCCTCTTCAGCGCGTGATGCGCCTCGCCCTTGTTGAGCCCGATCTGCGCGCGGCGTTGCAGATCGGCGTCCAGAATCCAGTCGATCATGAACAGCGTCCGCTCGATGCGGCCGACTTCCCGTAGAGCTGTGGCCAGTTCGTTTTGCCGTGGATAGGAGGCGAGCTTTCGCAGAATCTGGCTGGGCGCGATGCTTCCGGCCGCAATGGTGGCGGCGATGCGCAGGATATCGGGCCAGTTGCGCTCGATCATGGCCTGATTGATTTTTCCGCCGATCATGGCCCGCAATTGGGCCGGGGCGGCCGATGGATTGAACGCATAGAGCCGCTTGGAGGGGAGATCCCGGATGCGTGGCGCGAACCGGTAGCCGAGAATGGCGCATGCGGCAAAGACGTGATCGGTAAAGCCGCCCGTGTCGGCGAACTGCTCGCGGATATGGCGGCCGGCATCGTTCATGAGCAGGCCATCGAGGATGTAAGGAGCCTCACTCGCCGTCGCGGGGATCACCTGGGTTGCGAACGGCGCATATTGGTCCGAGACGTGGCTATAGGCTTTCAGGCCTGGGGTATTTCCGTACTTCGCGTTGACCAGATTCATGGCCTCGCCTTGCTCCGTGGCGGCGAAGAATTGGCCGTCGCTCGAAGCCGAGGTGCCGATGCCCCAGAACTGGGCCATGGGTAGCGCTGCTTGCGCCTCGACCACCATGGCCAGCGCCCGGTCGTAAGCTTCGCCCTCGACATGCCACCGTCCAATGCGGATCAACTCCCAGAAAGTGTGCGTGTTCGTCGCGTCGGCCATCTTGCGCAGACCTAGGTTGACCCCCTCGGCAAGGATGACGTTCATCAGGCCGATCCGGTCGGCGCAGGGCGCTCCAGTGCGCAGATGCGTGAACGCTTCGGTGAAGCCGGTCGCTGCATCCACCTCCAGCAAGAGATCGGTGATGCGCGTGGGCCATATCTGCTTGTAGAGATCGAGCACCAGATCTTCGGCGCCGGTCGGGGCGGCGGCTTCGAGCTTCTCGATATGCAGAACGCCGTTTTCGATCGAACCGCCCGGAATCGTGCCCGCGCGTGCAGCACGGCCAAGCTCACGCAACCGGATATCGAGGCGAGCTTGTCGGTCCGCCAGCCATTCTTCCGGCCGCAATGGCACGGCGAGTCGGCCGCTTTCCGCAACGGCTTGCGCAGGAACGAGAGCCTGTTTCAGATCGCCATAGCGCCGGGATCTGGCCAGCCAGATATCTCCGGAGCGGAACGCATCGCGCAGATGGAATAGAACCGCGATCTCCCAGAGACGGGTGTCGCCAGCCGCCTGCGCTCGAAGATGGCGATGCCATTTCGAGCTGGGCCGAAGGAAGCCGATACGCGCGGCATCGTTCAAACCGGCGCGCAGGGCCGTCACCGCTTCGAGAAGGGGCAGCGCGACTGGCGCAGCCTGCAGATCGAGCAGGCGCAACATGCGCGGAGCGTACCGGCGGAAACGATGATAACCGTCGAGCACATGATTGAGAGGATCGTCCGCCATGGTGGCGG
>NZ_AULH01000063.1 GCF_000425185.1 Pleomorphomonas koreensis DSM 23070 | reverse complement strand
AGCGTCGACTTGCCGCAGCCCGACGGGCCGACGAACACCACGAACTCGCCGTCGCCAATGTCGAGATCGACGCCCTTGATGATCTCAACCCGTCCGAAGCTCTTGCGCACATCGCGCATCGTGAGACTGGCCATGCGGTACTCCCTTGCGGTGGCCTGACACCGGCGATCTCAATCCGCCGGATGCCAGGCCTCTGCACAGTGTCGATCAGCGCGCTTCAAGGTTGACGGCACGAGCCGGGTAGGGCAGCCGAACCGCCGAGGCGGCGGTCAGGGCGGCGATCTCCTCGGGGGCAAACTTCAGCTCGGTGGCGGCGAGGTTGGCGCGCAACTGCTCGACCGTGCGGGCACCGATCACAACGGAGCTGACGGTCGGACGGGCGAGAAGCCAGCCGAGCGACACCTGGGCCGGTGTGGCACCCGGATGCGCGGCGGCCACCGCCTTGACCGCGTCCAGCGTCCGCCAGTTGGCATCCGTCGCCCGGTGCGCCCAGGATTCCTCCCACTCGTCCGGCGTCATGCCGATCCGGCCGGTCGTCGTGTCGGGGCGCGAGCCCTTCTGATACTTGCCGGTCAGGAAGCCGCCACCCAGCGGTCCCCACGGAACGAGACCGACGCCTTCCGACGCGCAAAGAGCCTCCAGTTCCGCCTCGATGCCGCGCTCGACCAGGGAATACTGGTACTGGGCGGCGACGAAGCGCACCCAGCCGTTGCGATCGCAGAGGCCGAGCGACTTCATCACCTGCCAGGCCATGAAGTTCGAGACGCCGATGTAGCGAACCTTGCCGGCCGCGACGAGGTCGTCGAAGGCCCGCAGCGACTCCTCGAGCGGCGTCAGCGCGTCCCAGCCGTGCATGTAGTAGACATCGACATAGTCGGTGCGCAGCCGGCGAAGGCTCGCCTCCAGCGCTTCGCAGATGTGCCGGCGCGACAGTCCGACTTTGTTGGGATCGCTCCCCATCGGCCAGCGCGCCTTGGTGGCGATGACGGCGTCGGCGCGGCGAGCGCCGAGGGTCTGGCCAACGATCTCTTCAGCCCGGCCGCCTGCGTAGACGTCGGCAAGGTCGAAATGGTTGCCGCCTGCCTCGATGTAGGCGTCGATCAGCTTCGCAGCCTCTTTCTCCGGCGTGCCGCGATCGCTCGCCTCGCCGAACACCATGGTGCCGAGCGCCAGTTCGGAAACGAGGAGACCGGAATTGCCCAGGCGGCGGTATTGCATCTTGAACCCCTTGATAGTCACGATTTCACGGCGCCCGCGGTCAGGCCGCGAACGAAGTAGCGTTGCAGTGAGAAGAACACCGCCAGCGGCAGGATCATGGAAATGAAGGCGCCGGCGGTCAGGAGATGCCAGTCGTTGCCGCGCGAGCCGACGATCTCGGCAAGGCGCATGGTCAGAACTTGCACGTTGGGCTGGCTGCCGATGAAGATCAGCGACACCAGATAGTCGTTCCAGACCCACAGGAACTGGAAGATGGCGTAGGACGCGAGCGCCGGCCCGGCCAAGGGCAGGATGATCGAGCGGAAAATCTTGAGATGGCTGGCGCCGTCGACGGTGGCGGCCTCCAGAAGCTCGCGGGGCAGCGAGGCGATGAAGTTGTAAAGCAGGTAGATGGCGAGCGGCAGGCCGAAACCCGCGTGGGCGAGCCAGACGGCAAGGTAGGTGCCGTTCAGCCCGAGCCGGACATAGTCGCTGAGCACCGGCACCAGCGACACCTGCAACGGCACCACCATCAGCGCCACGACGATCGAGAAGATCAGCCGCCGGCCGGGAAACCTGACCCAGGCAAAGCCGTAGGCGGCGAAGGCGGC
>NZ_AULH01000062.1 GCF_000425185.1 Pleomorphomonas koreensis DSM 23070 | reverse complement strand
GCCTCGATGGTCTCGAAAGCCAGTTTCAGCAGCCAGTCGCCTATGGAAAACTCGGTGGGCCGCTGCTCGAACCTTTCCAGTCCCTTGAGGATCGTTGCATCGACAAGATCGCGAACGCTGAGGTAACCCTCCGGCACAGATCCGCTGCATTCGAGATAGGTCAACTCGCGCCTGACGGTGTCGTAGACCGTATCGAGATGATCCTCGATCAGGCCGAAGAAAAGCTGGCGCCGCTCCGCCTCCGCCGCATTCCGCGCGGGCGGGAGTGGGGCGCCAATCCGGCGCCGGCGGGCGGGACGCTTGAACTCCGGCTCGTGCTTGAGGCGCGCCACATGCCGATCGACCCGGTGGCGCAGGTCGGCAAAGGCCTTGCGCAGGGCAGGCTCGGTCTCGAACCCCTCTTCCTGCGCCGCGATCACGCCCGAGGGCAGTTGCAGGCGCAGGCTGACCTGGATGCGCGTCTTGCCCCTCGTCTGCGAGACGACGACCTCGAGCCGGACGAGATCCTCGCGAAAGCGCGCGAGATGCGGCTCAAGTTGCCGCACCTCCTCCGCGATGACCTCCGGCGCGCGCTGCTGCCCGTGTCGGTCGAGATTGCGAAACGCTCTTATGACTTTCATGCCGTTAAACCTTCTTGTCGCTTTTCGACGAAACAAGCCGGCGCGACCGTCATCGCGCCGGCCAGTCCCTCGCGACGTCACCCGGTCGACTTATCGTCCTTGGACTGCACCTCATCCTTGGCGTCGACCGCGACGTCGGGCGTCGGAGCGTCCGCCTTGTCTTCGACAACTTCGCCGGACACGTCACCGCGGGCCCCGGCCTGATCGTCCGGTTTTTGGTCACTGCTGTCCTTTGCGATCTTTTCGAACACGACCTTCTGCTCGTCCGCCGACCAGGCGACGCGGACCTTGTCACCATCCTCGATCCGCCCCGAGAGCATCTCGCGGGCCAACTCGGTCTCCAACTCCGACCGGATCAGCCGGCGCAGCTCGCGGGCGCCGAATTCGGGACGGAAGCCGACCGCGCCGAAGTGATCCACGACGCTCACGTCGAATTCGAGTTCGACACCCTGGGTCAGGGCGGTCCGCTTCACCCGGTTCAGCTGCAACTCGACGATCTGGCGGATTTCCGACTGGTTCAGCGAGTGGAAGACGATGATCTCGTCGATCCGGTTGATGAACTCTGGCCGGAAATGACCGCGCAACACCTCCATCAGCTCGGACTTCTGCTTTGCCTCGTCGAACTCCTTGGTGCCGCGCTTCTTGAGGTTGCGCTGGATGATGTCCGAACCGAGGTTCGACGTGGCGATGATGATGGTGTTGGTGAAGTCCACCACGCGCCCCTTGCCGTCGGTCAGCCGACCGTCGTCGAACACCTGCAACAGAATGTTGTAGACATCCGGGTGCGCCTTCTCGATCTCGTCGAGCAGCACGACCGAGTAGGGCCGACGGCGCACCTTCTCGGTCAGTTGCCCGCCTTCGTCGTATCCGACGTAGCCGGGAGGCGCGCCCACCAGCCGGGCGACCGAGTGGCGCTCGCCATACTCGGACATGTCGATGCGGATGATTGCGTCCTGATCGCCAAAGATTACTTCGGCGAGCGTCTTGGCCAGTTCCGTCTTGCCAACCCCGGTCGGCCCGAGGAAGAGGAATGTCGCGGTCGGGCCGCGTCCCTCGCGCAGTCCTGCGCGCGCCAGGCGCACCGCATCCGCCACGGCGCGGATGGCCTCTTCCTGGCCGATGACGCGCTCGTGCAGCTTCTCCTCAAGCTTGAGGAGCTTGTCTTTCTCCTCGGTGGTCAGCTCAGTGACCGGAACGCCGGTGATCTTCGAGACGATCTGCGCGACATGATCGGCGCGCACCTCGGCGGT
>NZ_AULH01000061.1 GCF_000425185.1 Pleomorphomonas koreensis DSM 23070 | reverse complement strand
GCCTCGATGGTCTCGAAAGCCAGTTTCAGCAGCCAGTCGCCTATGGAAAACTCGGTGGGCCGCTGCTCGAACCTTTCCAGTCCCTTGAGGATCGTCGCATCGACAAGATCGCGAACGCTGAGGTAACCCTCCGGTACCGATCCGCTACACTCGAGATAGGTCAACTCGCGCCTGACGGTGTCATAGACCGTATCGAGATGATCCTCGATCAGCTCAAAGAAGAGTTGGCGCCGGTCCGCTTCCGCCGCATCCCGCGCGGGCGGCAGCGGGGCGCCGATCCGGCGCCGGCGGGCGGGACGCTTGTATTCAGGCTCGTGCTTGAGGCGCGCCACATGCCGATCGACCTGGTGGCGCAGGTCGGCAAAGGCCTTGCGCAGGACAGGCTCGATCTCGAATCCCTCTTCCCGCGCCGCGATCACGCCCGACGGCAGTTGCAGGCGCAGGCTGACTTTGATGCGCTTCTTGCCCCTCGTTTGCGAGGCAACGACTTCGAGCCGGACCAGATCCTCGCGAAAGCGCGCAAGGTGCGGTTCAAGTTGCCGCACCTCTTCCTCGATGACCTCAGGCGCGCGCTGTTGGCCGTGCCGGTCGAGATTGCGGAATGATCTAATGACGTTCATGCCGTGGACCTTCCTATAACTCTCCGAAGAGATGGCCCGGCGCGACCGATATCGCGCCGGGCCAGTCTTTTGCGCTGTCACTCGTCGGACTTGTCGTCCTTGGACTGCACCTCATCCCCAACGCTGGGCTTCGGAACGTCCGTCTTGTTTTCGGCAACTTCGCTGGGCTCCTCGATCCCGGCCTTGGCCTGATCGTCCGGGCTGTCGTCACCGGTGTCCTTTACGATCTTTTCGAACACGACCCTCTGTTCGTCTTCCGACCAGGCGACGCGGACCTTGTCGCCATCCTCGATCCGCCCCGAGAGCAGTTCGCGAGCCAACTCGGTCTCCAACTCCGACCGGATCAGCCGGCGCAGCTCGCGGGCACCGAATTCGGGACGGAAGCCGACCGCGCCGAAGTGATCCACGACGCTCACGTCGAATTCGAGTTCGACGCCCTGGGTAAGGGCGGTCCGCTTCACCCGGGTGAGCTGCAACTCGACGATCTGGCGGATCTCCGACCGATTCAGCGAATGAAAGACGATGATCTCGTCGATCCGGTTGATGAACTCTGGCCGGAAATGACCGCGCAACACCTCCATCAGTTCGGATTTCTGCTTGGCCTCGTCGAACTCACTGCTGCCGCGTTTCGTGAGGTTGCGCTGGATGATGTCCGAACCGAGGTTCGAGGTGGCGATGATGATGGTGTTAGTGAAGTCCACCACGCGGCCCTTGCCATCTGTTAGGCGGCCATCGTCGAACACCTGAAGCAGGATGTTGTAGACATCGGGATGCGCCTTTTCGATCTCGTCGAGCAGCACGACCGAGTAGGGCCGACGGCGCACCTTCTCGGTCAGTTGCCCGCCTTCGTCGTATCCGACGTAGCCCGGAGGTGCGCCAACCAACCGGGCAACCGAGTGGCGCTCGCCATACTCCGACATGTCGATACGGATCAGCGCATCCTGGTCGCCGAAGATCACCTCCGCGAGCGTCTTGGCCAGTTCCGTCTTGCCAACCCCGGTCGGCCCGAGGAACAGGAAGGTCGCGGTCGGACCGCGTCCGTCGCGCAGTCCTGCGCGCGCCAGGCGCACCGCATCCGCCACGGCGCGGATGGCCTCTTCCTGGCCGATGACGCGCTCGTGCAGCTTCTCCTCGAGCTTGAGGAGCTTGTCCTTCTCCTCGGCGGTCAGCTCCGTGACCGGAACACCGGTGATCTTGGAGACGATCTGCGCGACATGATCGGCGCGCACCTCGGCGGTCGCCGAAGCCTGGTCGCGCTTCCAGATCTCCAGAAGCTCGTCCAGTTCTTTCTG
>NZ_AULH01000060.1 GCF_000425185.1 Pleomorphomonas koreensis DSM 23070 | reverse complement strand
TGGTGTCCTTCAGGTTGGTCTTGAACAACCCGACCCTACCGGAAAACACTGGTGACCACCGCTACCCTGCTACACCACGCCCTGGGACACGATCGATGACGATCGCGGCTAGGTATCCGGCGGAAGCGAAGTTGCTGCTGGTTTGTCGTATCCGATCGCAATGGGTCGCCAGTCGTTAAGGCGGCAGAAGCTGCGCTTAATGATAGTGAGCCGCTTGTAGACGGTCAGGTCAAAGGGCTGGATGCGCTTTCGGGTTGGGTTGCGGGGAATGACTGGCTGGGTGCAGAACCCGATCAGGAAGCGTCGGAGTACATCACTATCGCAGGCGGTGTCTGCGGCGCACCGTAAACTTCGCCGCAGCGCCTCGATGGCCGCGACCGTTGCCGCTGGCTTGGCACGGGAAGTCGCAGCCACTCCTCGCGCGGCGCGACTTGACGGTCGCGGAAGGTATCCCCTGGAGGCTAGACTGGTAAGGCGGTTACGTTGCGACATCCATTTTTGGCGGCGAACCTGTCGACTGTCGAACGATCAACGGTCCTTCTATCAACCTTCTTTCCGGTGCCGGTAGTTCCGTCTTTCCATCGAGAAGCATACCGACAGCGACGTTGCCCATCCGCACGTAGGGTAGCGCGACTGTGGTCAAGGCCGGCCGCAGGCCCTCGGAAAACAGCCGATGGTCATCAAAGCCGACGACTGAGAGATCGCGCGGGATGGCCAGGCTAAGTTCGTCGGCGGCGTGATAGACTTGCATCGCCATCTCGTCGTTGCCGCAGAAGACGGCCGTCGGCCGATCGGGACGATCGAGCAGGCGGCGCGCCGCAACAAATGCCTCCTCGCGGTCGAAAGCGCCGGCGCGCGACTGGCCGGGCACCGCGAGATTTTGGGGCTCGTCAATTCCCGCCTGCCGCAGTGCGCGGCGCAACCCGGCAAGGCGCAGTTGCGTCGCCTCGATGTTGGGCGACAGCGTCAGGTAGGCGATCCGGCGATGGCCAAGGCCGATGAGATGAACGCCGACGCTGAAACCGCCCCCTTCCTCATCGGGGATGACGGTCGGCAGATCGCGACTGTGCGAAAAGCAGTTGACCATGACGCTCGGCAGCCGAAGCGGCGCGAAGTCATGGATTTCGCGGTGATAGGTCGCCGCGTAGATGACCCCCTCGACGCGAACCGCGCGAAAGCTGCGCAAAATGGAATCGGAGCTTTCCGCCCGATTTTCCATGCTGCCGATCAGCAACGACATGTCTCGCTCGGCCAGCGCTTCCTCGACGCCTCGCACGATATCGATGGAACACGGCGTCGACGCCGCGACATCGGTCAGAAGGCCTATCACGCCCGAGCGTCCGGAGCGCATGGCCTGGGCGCGTCGGTCGGGAATGAAGTCGAGTTCCGCGGCAGCCTGCAGAACGCGCGTGCGCATCGCCTCCGACACCGTGTCCGGAGCACTGAACACGCGCGACACCGTTTTAAGGGAAACGCCGGCGCGCTCGGCCACGGTTTTGATCGTCGACATCACCACTCCAACCTATTTCGCCACGGCATCCACTTTTGTCCATCGATAGACATTTTGCGTTGACCATCGATGGACATCGAGGGTATATAGCCACTCGGGACGGAGATGGAAACCATCCAGTTGTATCGCGTGCGCGGTGCAAACAGGATCATCGCCTCCCACACCACGCCACGTCGCACTCGTCGATGTCTGGGCCGGCTTGCCTATGGAGCCGGAACCCTTCGCTGTGCCTGCTTTCAGGCGGCCATCGAGGCGACGATCAAGGGAGGGATACAATGTCGGCTTCACCCAGAACTCTCGTTTTCAGCGCCCTGCTGGCCGCTTCGGCACTTGCGGCGCCCGCTCATGCCGATCCGGCCATGCCGCAGGAACTGACGGATGCGCTCGCCGGCAAGTACAAGGGAACGGTCGTCACGGCCTTTGGCGCTTTCGCCGATGCCGACGAGGTCAAGTTCAACCAGAACATCAAGGCTTTCGAGGAGCAGACCGGGATCGACATCCAGTACGCCAGCTCCAAGCAGTTCGAGGCGAC
>NZ_AULH01000058.1 GCF_000425185.1 Pleomorphomonas koreensis DSM 23070 | reverse complement strand
CCACGCGCTACGACAAGACGAGACTTTCATACGAGAGTTTCCTCAACCTCGCCGCCGCGATGATCTGGATAACGGCTTTTGTCAACGCAACCTAGTAGGGACAAGGAACTGGTCGTGGTCGAGGGCTGGTCTCACTACGACCTCTATGACCAGCCCGAGCCGACCGGGATTGCGCTCAGCCGCGTCATTCCCTTCCTCAAGCAGCATCTCGGTGAAGTTGCGGTTGCGCGTGACGCGAAGGCGGCTGCGTAAGGCAATCGGGCGCAGTCTCCTCAATGGAGGCTGTGCCTGCCTTTCCCGGAAAGGAAAATCCAATGACCAGAGTTCTCATTCTCGGTGCGAGCGGTCAGATCGCTCGCCATGTCGTTTCGGACCTCGCGGACGACGACCGGATCGATATGACGCTGTTCGTCCGCGATGCCCGCAGGTTGGCGAAGCCTCCCGCAGGGGCGTCAGTCGTTCAGGGCGATGTCCTCGACCGTGCAATGCTCGACGAAGCGATGGCTAGTCAGAACTTGGTCTATGCCAACCTGACCGGCGGCGACCTCGACGATCAGGCAAGAAGCGTAATCGCGTCGATGGAGGTGGCGGGCGTCAAGCGGCTGATCTTCGTTCTTTCGTTCAGCATTTACGATGAGGTGCCGGGCGCATTTGGCCGATGGAATCGCCGAATAATCGGTGAGGAATTGAAGCTCTTCCGTCGCGCCGCGGATGTCATCGAAGCCTCTGGTCTCGATTACACCATTCTCCGTCCCGCCTGGCTAACGGACGAAGACGAAATCAATTACGAAACCACCACCAAAGGTGAAGGGTTCAACGGTACGGTCGTCTCGCGTAAAAGTGTGGCCGCTCTAGTTGTCGAAGCTATGAAGGTTGTTCATCCGGGCTTGGTCTGCGAGGTTGGGGTTGCGAAGCACCAACCGTGACCGGAGGTCCCGGATGAACGTCCATGAGAATGCGCGGATGACCGTTCGCGGTCGAGTCCTTTTGGTGAGACGGATTGTCGAAGGTGGCTGGCGCGTAGCGTTGGCTGCGGAGGCGGCCGGCATCTCGGTTCGCACGGCGTACAAATGGCTGGCTCGCTATCGCGCCGGCGGCGAGGCGATGCTGACGGACAGGAGTTCAGCCCCTCTGCGATGTCCCCAGGCCAAGCCAGCGGCGACAATCGCGGCTATTGAGGCGCTACGACGCCAGCGCATGAGTGGTCCGGCCATCGCCCGACATCTCGCCCTGCCGCGCTCGACCGTTGGCGTCATTCTTCGGCGACTGGGCCTTGGTCGCATCCAGGCTCTGGAGGCGAGACCGCCGGTGATCCGCTATGAGCGCCAGCATCCCGGCGAGCTCATTCATGTCGATATCAAGAAGCTCGGCCGCATTCATGGCGTCGGCCACCGCATCACCGGCGACAGGCGCGGCCAAAGCAACAATCGCGGCATCGGCTGGGAATGCCTGCATGTGGCCATCGATGACGCCTCGCGCCTGGCCTACACTGAAGTGTTGGCCGACGAGAAGAAAGAGACGACCTGCGCCTTCACCGCTCGCGCCATCGACTGGTTCGAACGCCATGGCCTTGACCGTCGCCCGCCTGATGAGCGACAACGGCAGCGTCTACCGGAGCCAAGCATTCCGACAACTGCTCATGGCGCGTGGAATCCGTCACATCCGCACCCGGCCCTACACGCCGCAGACCAACGGCAAGGCCGAGCGCTTCATTCAGACCAGGTTGCGAGAATGGGCGTACGCAGCGCCCTATCAATCATCAATCGAGCGAAATAAGGCCATGCCCGGCTGGATCGATGCCTACAATACAACAAGACCCCACTCAGCCCTTAACGGCATCACGCCATTCAAAAGGCTGAACAACCTTCTTGGAAACGACATCTAGTCGGTGAGATCATCCGTTCTCCAAGCCTGCATCTGAACGGAAATGTGGGTGTCAACAAGCCGGGAACGGATGGGGACAAGCCGTACTTCATGTAGGCGAACATTAGCCAACATATCGTTTCATTTTTCAGAATGCGAGGGAGGCGGCGGGAACGCCATTACCCGCCTCAGCCCTAAACAGAAATCCACCACGATCGTGTCCCAGGGCGTGGTGTAGCTTCGGCGCTCGCCGTGCCTTCCGGACAGAGCCGGGAACGTGTCAGCTTGCCGCTGGCAGGCTGATGA
>NZ_AULH01000057.1 GCF_000425185.1 Pleomorphomonas koreensis DSM 23070 | reverse complement strand
TGTCCTTCAGGTTGGTCTTGAACAACCCGACCCTACCGGAAAACACTGGTGACCACCGCTACCCTGCTACACCACGCCCTGGGACACGATCCGCCCTAATGCTGAGTTGGACCCACAAGGCGTTCTCTTCGAAACGACAGAATCGGATTCCAAGACAACAGAACTTGCATATTTTGGATGTCTTGTTGCCGTTCCAATGCGACGTGACCCCACCGTTCCTGCGGCGCTGGCATTCGCTGTCCCAGCGGCCAGCCTGGATCGATGGCTGTGCTGGATTCCTATGGATAGACTTAACGCAGCTCTTCTCACGCACGCCGAACGACGCGTTTCGCTTCAGCGCCAATCGGGCCCGATTGTTGACCGCGCTTTTCCGAAACTTCGGGTGCCTAAAAAGCCGGATGAGTCGGCGGGAAGCGGAAAACCAGAATAAGCTAGCGCTGGCGGCCCAAACGACGAAGGGCCGGGCAACTACAACGGGAGGAGCATAACAATGCGCCCGAGTACGAAAGGATTCTTCGTACCCGCGCGGCTTTTGGAAGCCCGCGAGGCGCGAGGCATGACACAATCCGACGTGGCGAAAGCTCTTGGGCGACCGAGCGGGTCGACAATTTCAAATTGGGAAAGCGGCGAACAGTCGCCGGAGCCGGCAACGCTTGACCAGCTTGCGTCGGTACTAGGTGTTTGGCCATCTTATCTTATCCGCCCGATGCAAGAAAATGGCGCGCGTGCGATTTTCTTCCGTTCATTGGCAACAGCGACGAAGAAAGTACGGACACGAGAAAAAGCTCGCATGGGTTGGCTGCGCCATATTTCAGCGGCGCTACAGGAAATTGTCGAGTTCCCAGAGGTTGATTTTCCGGAGTTTGTTGCCCCGAATGATTATTTAAAGCTCTCCGATGATGACCTCAACGGGCTTGCTGCATCGATACGGCGACACTGGCTTCTCGGCGAAGGTCCGATCGAAAGTATGGTGCTCGTCGCTGAAAATGCCGGGGCTGTCGTGGGAGTCGATGAGGTGGGCTCTACCAAAATCGATGGACAGGGCACTTGGTCAGACTCAGAAGGGCGTCCGTATATCCTGCTCGCACGAGACAAAAACACAGCATATCGTCGTCAGATGGATGCAGCCCACGAGATTGCCCATCTCGCATTGCATCGTTATGTGAACGACAACGATATGGTGCGTCACTTCGACCTGATCGAGCACCAAGCGAAATACTTGGCATGCGCAATTCTGTTGCCTCATCGGTCCTTTTCTTCAGAAATTCCTTCGCTTTCTCTGGATGGTTTTCTGTCGATGAAGCGGCGATGGAGGGTCTCTATCGGTGCGATGGTTAAGCGTGCCCACGATCTCGGGATTATTTCAGACGAACACGCTAAACGTTTGTGGCGTTATCGTTCCGCTCGCGGTTGGCACTCGCGAGAACCGCTCGACTTGCCATCGGAAACTCCGGTGGAAGAGCCTCGCCTGCTCCGGCGCTCGATCGAACTGGTTATTGATGAGCGTGTCCGAGGTGTCAGAGATCTTGTCGAGATGGACATTGGCATTGATAGCAGAGATGTTGAGATGATGACTTGCCTGCCTCAGGGCTATCTGACCGCAGAGGCGGCAGCTGTTGTCGCTTTGCAGCCTCGCCTCAAAGACGCGTTACGGTCCCAGTTGGAGCAGGAAGATGGAAACGTGGTAGCTTTTAGACCCAAGCGGTAAAAAGCTATGAAATGGTTTTGTCCAAAGTCTAGCACCTCTCCGGTTGAATTCCGGTACAATCCAACCCTGCAGTCGATCCTTGCTTCTTTCAACTAAGATTGTGAGCTACTGATTGAGTGTCTAGCGAGGAATCGCATTTGATCGAGATCGTCCAGAACCGACTTGTGCGTGCTTTGAGTGGTCAAGCAGGTTCGAAAGCCATTCGAATCCAGCGTGATATAGCTATTGGCTCAAGTGTCGGGCAGGTACGCCAGCGCAATGAAGATTGCTGTCTCGTTGTACGCGCATCTTACGGTAATAGCGGACGCGGAAACTTCACTGTCGCGGTCGTGTGTGACGGACTTGGTGGGATGAGCCAAGGCCGTCCTGCAGCTATCTTGGCCGCAAGTGCGTTTGTTGCCAGCATTTACTGTTCTCCGGTCGGGGGCTGGGAGACCCGAGCTTCTCGCGCTGTAGCCTATGCAAATTCTCAGGTCTACCAGCTGCTTAGGCTGCGTTGACAAAAGGGATTCCCAAATCAGCCGAGGTTTGATTCAAGGGTTCTTCTTCGGAGGAGGTTCCCTTGGGCTATCCGAGCGATG
>NZ_AULH01000056.1 GCF_000425185.1 Pleomorphomonas koreensis DSM 23070 | reverse complement strand
TGTCATTTTGTTCGCACCAGAATGTCGTCGAAGATGTGTCCTGCCTCACGGGCGATGCTGTCGATTTCGGCGCTCGCAAGCAACGGCAGCCTGGCGATATGCCGGCCGATACCGAGCCCGACGAGCTGCATGGTCGCCAGCTCGGCGGCAAGCAGATCGGTCGTTGGCATCGCGGCAATGATTTCGCGGGTCATGGTCTCACGCAGCAACGCCATCGCCTCTTCCGAGGCAAATGCGGTCCGTATGACTGCAAGCATGGCCGCGCCTGCATGCACGTCATCCCAGGTCGCCATGTAAAGACGCACGATGGATTCTCCACTCGCGCCGGCTTTCAAGGCGGCCACCAGGGGCGCGCTGACCTTGGCCACGTCCTGAACCACGGCCCGGAACAGTTCATCTTTGGATCTGAAAAAGTGCAGCACGGTCGAGGGGTCGACGCCAGCATCGCCAGCGATCGCGCGCAGACTGGCGCCGTCATAGCCGCGTGCCGCGAATGCTTCGCGTGCCTGATCGAGGATCGCCGCGCGAGTCGTCTCGCTTCCCGCCGGGCGGCCCGCGGCGCGGCTCGCCTTTCCCGTCTTGCGCTTCGCGGGTAAAGCCGCGTCTGTCCCGTCGACGTCAGTCATCGACCAACCCCCTGGCCCTGACTTTCGCCAGCATGTTGAATCGCGCCATGTCCTCTTCGCTCATCGGATAAGGGCTGTTGCGGTCCATCAGCGAGCGGATCGGCAGGACAAGGATGAGAACGATGGCCGCAACGAAACCTGCCGCGCCATAGACATAGTCCATCGGACGCACCAGATCGTTTCGGATCACGTAGTCGATATAGAAGGCTCCGATCGGGCCGAAGAGAAAGATGGCCGTTGCGAGACCGGGATTGTACCAGGTGCCTCCGCGCAGGTTCATGACGATGCCGTGGCCGATGATCTGGAAGAAGCCGAAGAACATCGTGGCCAGTCCCAGCCAGATCGCCTGCGGAAATATAATGGCCGCGATGTAGAATATGTAGGCCCCCACCGTGTTGACGAGCAGCATGCTCTGCATGTTGCCGGGATAGCGGTCGTAGTCGCGCCGTTCGCCGTACATCACAGCGTTGATGACCAGTCCCGCCCCACCGGGCAGCGCATATTCCTCATACTGATGCGCCAGCAGAGCCATGAAGCTGTAGACGAGGATCTCCTGTATCGGGCTGAACACCTCTCCGAAGAATCCCATGAAGAAGGCCAGCACCGCGAACAGAACCGCGCCGACATGCTGCCAGTTGTCGCGATAGAAGCCGATCATCGGCGCCTCCTTGCTTTTCGCATCAGCGGGCGCGTCGATAGCCTCATTTCGAGCTTACCCGGTCTTGGATTGTAATCCAACGGTCGTTGTATTACAATGTCGTTTCGAGCAATGAGACGCGTCCGGAGACATCGGCATGAAATTCCTGCATCGGCACTGGTACGATTTGAGCCTGTTCATCGGCCTGGCGATCCTGGGCGTGCTGGCTCTGTGGTGGGACAGTTTCTCGATCCTGCAGCGGCTATCGATCGCCAACCTCGCGGTGATCTTCTTCCATTTCTTCGAGGAGTTCGGCTTTCCGGGCGGGTTCGGAAAGATGGCGAATACGCTGTATTTCAAGACCACGCCTGATCCACGCCGCTTTCCACTCAACCAGAATGCCGTGATGATCGGCAACTGGTCGGTCGCGGTCCTGTTCTACATTCCACCGATCTTCTTTCCGCAGGTGATGTGGCTCGGCTTGCTTCCTATGCTGTTCGGCGCCATGCAGATGTTCGCCCACGGTATCCTCAACAATGTCCTCCTCAAGCGCGCCGGCCTGCGCTGGGGCTACAATTCCGGCCTCGTTACGGCCTTCTTCGGCCATCTGCCCCTCGCGATCGCCTATGGCTACTATGTCGAGACGATGGGGCTGGCGTCGGCTTGGGACTGGGTGATCGGGGCGATCGGCGTGGTGGTGGCCTACGGCCTCGTATTCCGCATGCTCATCATGAAGAACCTCGAAGATGAGCACTCGCCTTGGCCCTTCGACGATGTCGAAATGGCGAGGTTCGATAGGCTGTATGGTCGCAAGGGAACGAAGTGAACGTCACGAAGTACATGGGTCTGACAGCCTGCAAAGCCCTTACGATGAAAGGCAGATCGTCGAGGGTGCGCCACTCAGGCCATTTCCTACGCTAACCGCGTGGCTTCGACTTGTCTTTCGCAGCTTGGCTGTTGCGTCGCCGGCAAGCGCATACAAATGCGGATCGCCCATTCCCTGCGCTCCGTTCTCGATCGTCTGAACCAGATCAATCAAGCAAGCCCCTCTCGTTAGAGCACCGCTAGCGTAGGATTTCGCCCCATACCGCAAACGACCCCT
>NZ_AULH01000055.1 GCF_000425185.1 Pleomorphomonas koreensis DSM 23070 | reverse complement strand
GAAAGGCCAATCAAACCTCGAAATAGCTGGTTCTCCGCGAAATCTATTTAGGTAGAGCGTCGGACTTATACCTCGGGGGGTAGAGCACTGCATAGGCTAGGGGGTCCTACAGACTTACCGATCTTAAGCAAACTCCGAATACCCGAGAGTACTATCCGGCAGACACACGGCGGGTGCTAACGTCCGTCGTGAAGAGGGAAACAACCCTGACCATCAGTTAAGGTCCCGAAGTCACGGCTAAGTGTGAAACGATGTGGGAATCCCAAAACAACCAGGATGTTGGCTTAGAAGCAGCCATCATTTAAAGAAAGCGTAACAGCTCACTGGTCTAGACAAGGGTTCCTGCGCGGACAATGTAACGGGGCTCAAGCCGTGCACCGAAACTATGGGTGTGTACTTGTACACGCGGTAGCGGAGCGTTCCGTAGGCCTGCGAAGGAGGATCTGTGAGGACCTCTGGAGGTATCGGAAGTGAGAATGCTGACATGAGTAACGCTAAGGGTGTGAGAAGCACCCTCGCCGAAAGTCCAAGGGTTCCTGCGTAAAGCTAGTCTTCGCAGGGTTAGCCGGTCCCTAAGGCGAGGCCGAAAGGCGTAGTCGATGGGAATGAGGTGAATATTCCTCAGCCAGCAGGTGGTGACGGATGTGAAGGATCGTGTTCCCTTAACGGATTGGGGATGCGGTCTCAGCGTTCCAGGAAATAGCCCCTGCATCAGACCGTACCCGAAACCGACACAGGTGGACTGGTAGAGCATACCAAGGCGTTGAGCGAATTGTGCTGAAGGAACTCGGCAAATTGCCTCCGTAACTTCGGGAGAAGGAGGCCCCGGTGATGGGCAACCGTCATCGGGGGGCACAGACTAGGGGGTGGCGACTGTTTAACAAAAACACAGGGCTCTGCGAAGCCGCTAAGGCGACGTATAGGGTCTGACGCCTGCCCGGTGCCGGAAGGTTAAGAGGAGGGGTGCAAGCTCCGAATTGAAGCCCCGGTAAACGGCGGCCGTAACTATAACGGTCCTAAGGTAGCGAAATTCCTTGTCGGGTAAGTTCCGACCTGCACGAATGGCGTAACGACTTCCCCGCTGTCTCCAGCACAGGCTCAGTGAAATTGAATTCCCCGTGAAGATGCGGGGTTCCTGCGGTCAGACGGAAAGACCCCGTGCACCTTTACTATAGCTTCACACTGGCATTCGTGTCGGCATGTGTAGGATAGGTGGTAGGCTATGAAGTTCGGGCGCCAGCTCGGATGGAGCCATCCTTGAAATACCACCCTTATCGTCATGACTGTCTAACCGCGACCCGTCATCCGGGCCCGGGACAGTGTGTGGTGGGTAGTTTGACTGGGGCGGTCGCCTCCCAAAGAGTAACGGAGGCGCGCGAAGGTAGGCTCAGACCGGTCGGAAATCGGTCGACGAGTGCAATGGCATAAGCCTGCCTGACTGCGAGACTGACACGTCGAGCAGAGTCGAAAGACGGCCATAGTGATCCGGTGGTCCCTCGTGGACGGGCCATCGCTCAACGGATAAAAGGTACGCCGGGGATAACAGGCTGATGATGCCCAAGAGTCCATATCGACGGCATCGTTTGGCACCTCGATGTCGACTCATCACATCCTGGGGCTGGAGAAGGTCCCAAGGGTTCGGCTGTTCGCCGATTAAAGTGGTACGTGAGTTGGGTTCAGAACGTCGTGAGACAGTTCGGTCCCTATCTGCCGTGGGTGTAGGAGCATTGAGAGGATCTGTCCCTAGTACGAGAGGACCGGGATGGACATACCTCTGGTGGACCTGTTGTGGCGCCAGCCGCATTGCAGGGTAGCTAAGTATGGACTCGATAACCGCTGAAGGCATCTAAGCGGGAAACGAACCTCAAAACGAGTGCTCCCTATCAGAGCCGTGGAAGACCACCACGTCGATAGGCCGGGTGTGGAAGCGCAGCAATGCGTGAAGCTTACCGGTACTAATAGCTCGATCGGCTTCATCGCTCTCATTATCCCTGTCCATCCCGAAAAGGGTGAACATCGGACAACACGACCAACACGATCCGGCGGGACAACAAGCCCGCCGCCAAAGACCTGATCCTTAAAGCTCATGACGAGGCCAACGCCTGCCATGAGCTCTTGCCCTTCGCCGGCCTGGTGGTCATGGCGGGGAGAAATGCACCCGATCCCATCCCGAACTCGGCCGTGAAACTCCCCAGCGCCAATGGTACTCCGTCTCAAGACGCGGGAGAGTAGGTCGCCGCCAGGCCTGCAAAGGACAAGATAAAGGGATCAAACACGAACAAAACACACGACTATATCTCTTCACAACAATGCCAGAACACAGACAACTACCAACAATCCAAAGCCCCCGCTGAGCAATCCGCGGGGGTTTT
>NZ_AULH01000054.1 GCF_000425185.1 Pleomorphomonas koreensis DSM 23070 | reverse complement strand
CCGTTCTCGATCGTCTGAACCAGATCAATCAAGCAAGCCCCTCTCGTTAGAGCACCGCTAGCGTAGGATTTCGCCCCATACCGCAAACGACCCCTGGTGTGCCATCTTGAACATGGTCTGACTGAACAGGGCGCGATCCCTTCAGCCAATTTCCGTGCCGCACGCTGGTTGAACGCCAGTCGAGCGGCTTTTTTTATGCATCAGTCACGGGGATACTCTTCGGAACAGCTGCGGCCGAAGAAAAACCCCCGGCGATTTGGACCGCCGGGGGCTCGTTAAGCAGCATATCCTGAGGGGCTCGATGCTAGATTGCAACCCTGGTCATCGAAACTCCTCCGTTCCAGTGGGAGGAAAAAATGACATGCCGCTTTTTCTATTCCGCCAGGACTGCTTTTTCGAAAGTCAGTCCGACGAAAGCCCAGATGCGTCGTGCATTGCTCTGGGGAAGATGCAAGATCAGTGCCGTGCTGTTGGCGATCGGCCTGATCGTCTCGATCAATCACGAATTTGACTTCGTAATGGCGTTGTTCACGAGCGATCTCACCCTTTCGGGGCTGATCGTAATCGCGGCGATCCTTCTCTTGTTCGGCCATGAGATGCCGGAGCTTATGCTCAACGTGGCCGTCGTCATTGAAACGATCGCTGTGGCCGCTTTGGCTCTTAGCAGCGGTTTGCGCTGGCTCAACGCGCTGTACCATAAATGGTTCGGGGGTGGCCCGGATGACACCAGCGGAGCCAGCGTTGTGACGCCGTAGGCGAGAAAAACGGGAGTCTAAAAGGCGGGGTGCATATGTACCCTGCCCTCCTACCTTTGATTGTAGTCCCGTCGGAATACATTGGTCAACAACTATGTCGCATTTATTCCGGACCTCGCTTTGAATACAAAACGAGTCTTTCTGAAACATCAGACAAGGAACCGGAGTTAACCAGCTATCCATCGTCCTGTCGTCCACACCGGCCTCTCTTGGCGTATCCTGGCGACAACTGCTCGCACCGCGCTCTGTTCTGAGGGGTCTGCTTTGATGTCTGAGATATGCAAATAGCATCGTTCCAGCATTCCTGTACACCAGTGAGGGGGCGTTGAATAGCCCCGCGCCGCCAAGAAAAGGGGGAATTGCAGGGAAAACGGGCCCTATTTCCTCGCAATACGACCTATTGAGAATATGGATGAGGCTGCTGAAGGCGTCGGGACGAGGAACGTCGTTTCCGGTGTCCGTCCGGGGTTGGCTTTCGATTTCAACAAGGGGGGCGAACAGGGAACAATCAACAGCTTGAGCCTTTTCGCCTCATGGACTGGGTCAGGCCGTTGGCATTGGCGCATTTTGATCCGCATCGGCCGCTAGATCCAGGAGGACATCCTAGGCGGGAATTCCTATTGCGGTGGTTGAAAGGGAAAATTCCGAGTGTCAGTATTGCTTCTTGAGTGCCTGGGGGATTCCTAAATGAGCCGCGACTTTACGTTCCCTAATTTGACGCTGCCTAATATGGATCACGTCTACAAGGAGATTGCCGAAACTCAGGATCGCAGGGCTGGCCGGCTCGATGCAGAAGATATTTTCAATTATCTTCTGAAGCGTGTCAGTGAATTTGAAGCGTCGTTATCTGAAAGCGAAGAGATCGGCCTGCAGCTTGCGAATTTCGGAAGGGCTGCTGAAATCCACATTCGCTCAATATTGCACCATAACCCGAACATTCTCGAATTTTCCGGCGTCGATATCGATGGCAACAACGTCTCTCTCATCCAGCACATTTCCCAGCTGAATTTCTTACTGGTTGCTCTTAAGCCGATTGAGGAGAAGCCTTTCCGTATCGGCTTTCGATAAGCGCGAGGGCATTGCTCTACAGCGTAATGCCAGTGCGTTCTTCGATCTGCTTCCTGAGGAAGCCTTTCGCCAGATCCTTCAGAAGATCCAGGGTAAACCCGCCAGCTGCGGCCGCCCCCTGCTTTGTCTTGTTCCACACATCCGGATCGCGGATGGAATCCAGAAAATCATGACCATCCCACGTGAGCTTTCTGAAGCCAATTCCGTACGATGGATGGATGTTGGCGTTATCGATGAAGCCAGCCTCGTCAATTAATTCCAAGTGATAAGCGATCTGTTCGACCTCGTAGCCAGGTACGGCAACCTCTTTATCGTTGGGATCGATGGTCATGTTTGATGCGGGGTGCTTGGGAATAGCTTCCAGCTTCAGCAGAAGCGCCCTGATCAATTCCATATCTCGGATCATCTGCCTGCGTCCTTCACTTGTTCGGCGCTGTCGGGGCGTCCTCAACGTCGCCTAGGGCCCGGATTCCATCACAGCGCGGGTATCTGCTGCATCCCATAAATTCCCGACCTCGAAATTTTCCCCGCTTGGCCAGCCGCTTCCGCATGGGAGCCCCACACTTGGGGCAGCCGTTGAACTTGTCGACAACCTGCAAAGGCAGCTGAATTTGCGGCTGTCTGTCCAGGGGCGGGCTAGGCAGAGAAATTGAACTCGCCCGGGGCGGTTGAGTACGGCTTCCGCGCCAGGCGTAGACACTGAAGGCCCCTACCCCCGAGATCAAAAGGGTCATC
>NZ_AULH01000053.1 GCF_000425185.1 Pleomorphomonas koreensis DSM 23070 | reverse complement strand
TGGTGTCCTTCAGGTTGGTCTTGAACAACCCGACCCTACCGGAAAACACTGGTGACCACCGCTACCCTGCTACACCACGCCCTGGGACACGATCGGGGTCAAGTGCCACGTGCAAAGACCAACGGTGCGTGCGTCTCTGATCCGGCTGTCCTCTGTCGTCCGCATGACGCAACAAAAGCGGCCGTCGGGCTTCAGGACCCGGTGAACTTCGCAGAGGCACCGCTTCATGGCGTCGAGCGTCATATAGTACAGCACGCCGAAGGCAAGCACGCCATCGAAGCTCTCATCCGGGAACCCAGAAAGATCGTCTCCCGAGCGAACATGGGTTTGCACACTGGCACCTGATGCGTCTACCAGCTTGTCGAGCTCGCCGATTCCGACCTCGGAAATGTCGGTTGCGTCGACGTCACAGCCTTCTTGAGCAAAAAACAAGGCGTGCCGTCCGCTGCCACAGCCAAGATCGAGCATGCGCGGGGGTGGATTTGCATTCAGGTCGAAATTCCGAAATAGCCAGCGAACGACCTTTTCATGAGGGTATTTGGGACGGAAACGCGGAAGAGAATGCGCTTCATTCCAAAGTTCCCGAACACTGTTCATGACGTTTTCTCTATCGGCATATCGCTGGAATCCATCGAGAGGTATCTTTCGATTCGAGCGCCCCAGCGTAATTTGGCATGGAGAAGCGGCTTGGTATGTGAGGCTCCCATGTTGAACCAGTGCCGCCCTGTGCGAATTGCATGCGCCACCGCATACCACAAAACCGCCTGATTGACGCAAAGCCCACTCTGATCACGATTCCATCCGTGCAGATAGTGGAACGCATGTTCGCCATCAGCGAGGAGGATGACGCCGGATGCAAGATTGTCGCCGACGAAAGCCCCAAAGAATTTCACGTCCGGTTGCTCAAGGTTGAAGAGAGACGTGATAAATTCGAGGCGGGTCAGATAGGCCGAGCCGACGTTTGTCTGGGTACTCACGATAAGCTTATGCAGCGGCTTTATATCTTGCGCTCCAAGCTCGCGGCAGGTAACGCCGCTGGCTTGCGCCTTGCGGATGGCGGTCCTGACGTTGCCGGTCAGGATGCGCGAAAAGGTTTCTTCGACGTTGGCAGCTAACGGAATGACGGCAGTCTCAGCCTTGGGGAAGGCATTTTCACCATTATCCGTGCATATCGGCAGGGGCAGACCGACTGATCGGTAGAAATGGCCTTTGCCGGCTTTCTCCAGGTGATTTGCCAACTGTACCGCCGCAACTCCTTCCCGGTCGAGGCAGCGTGTATCGGAAAGCTCAACCGCACCACCATAACCTATTGCAGAGAAAGAAAACTTGTTATCCTTGTCGTAAAATATCGGTGCGATAAAATCTTTGCCATCAATGGAAAATTCCGCCAATTCCAACGTCATGGATAATTCTTCAGCTGCGCTGGCCATCCAACCTGGATGAAGAAATGGATGGCGTCGTCCGAAGGAATCGAGGCGTTCCAGCCACTCATTGGAAGATAAAAGAGCTATTTTCATATCATGGTTTCTTTGTCATTCCCGGCGCGTCGCATTTATTGGCATCTCTTCTCAGCGGGAACGAGCTATAGGCACCAGGCGAACAAACGAAGCGCTGGACGCCATCCATATTCGGTTTCCGTCTGAAGATGCAACTGCGACCGACGGCAGAAGTGTAGCTTCGGTTCAGCCAACAAAGGGGGCACCCGCAGCTCTGCCATGCGTGGTTGTGCAGTTCGCGGGACGGTCTACCACCTTGCGGGATTTAGCGACGAGGTCAACGGCGCTTGGGAGCAATGATGCTCCTCTAGGCTGAATCGTCATTCATCTCATCCAGAGCATGGCTGCTGCGAGATGAATAAAGCTCAGGAAGTGGATGGCCCTGCGGTCGTATCTGGTGGCGATGCGTCGGAAGTGCTTGAGCCTATTGAAGCATCGCTCGATGCAGTTACGGACCTTGTATGCGTCGAAGTCATAGGGGATGGGGCGCCTGCGTGTCGGATTGCAGGGGATGACAGCCTCAGCGCCAGCTTCGGCGATGACTTGCCTCAACTTATTGGAATCATAAGCTTTGTCAGCCAGAACCCGGCGGGCTTTGAGTCCTTCGAGCAACCCTGGTGCCTGTATGACATCGCCGCACTGTCCCGGCGTGAGGATGATCCGCAACGGCCGACCTTTGCCATCGGTGGCCATATGGATCTTGGTCGTCAGGCCTCCTCGGGAACGCCCCAGAGCCTGATCCCCCCTTTTTGCCCCCCGCCTTTGCCGGTGGCCGCTTGCTGATGAGCCCGAACCAGCGAGGAATCCAGAGCAATGTAGTCGTTGTCTGGATCCCGGATCAGATGGTCGAACACCTTCTCCCACACACCAGCCTTGGCCCAGCGGGTGAACCGCTTGTGGACGGTCTTGTACTTACCGTAGCGCTCGGGCAGGTCGTGCCAGTGCGCTCCCGAGCGCAGAACCCATAAAACAGCGTTGACGAACAATGGGTTATCCTGACCGCAGCGCCCAGGATCGCCGGGCTTGCCGGGCAACAGCTCACAGATGCGATCCCACTGAGACGCTGTCAGTTCGTAGCGCTTGGCCATGTCGGATCTCCAGATCAATCAATCTGGAGATCCAGGAATCACACATCACGTCGCATGTGGATCCTGAATGTCGATTGGTCCTAGGCGGTAAACTCATAAATTCGCTTGGCGGTTTTTGGCTGCCGTGATTCAAGGCTTCCGACTGAGGGAGCTCTGGATGACGCGCCGCCGTTAC
>NZ_AULH01000052.1 GCF_000425185.1 Pleomorphomonas koreensis DSM 23070 | reverse complement strand
GCGGATATCCGCAAACAGGACTTCTTGAAGGGCACAGAGGCTTTTGACGCCCCCTCGTCCATTCTGCTCGGGACATTTATCGATCCGGCGACAGGCGTCCTTGAAGGACAGATCCACTGGGACCGGGAAGGTCACCTTTTGACCGTCGCGCCGACACGGTCGGGAAAGTCGACGACAGTCATCGTGCCCAACCTGCTGCGGTATCAAGGCAGCTGCGTGGTTCTGGACCCCAAGGGCGAGCTCTACCGGGATACATCCGCCTGGCGCGCACGAGACGGCCGCGAGGTTTACCGCATTGCGCCGTTCGAGGAGACGACCCACGGGTTCAATCCCCTTTCTGCCGTTCGGTCGTTGTCGGATGCCAGAGCCTTGGCCGATCTAATGATCCCGCACGATCCGCATGCGCAGGAGTTCTTCAAGAAGGACGCCGTGGCGTTCCTGAGCGCGCTGATCCTTTTTCTGACAAAGAAGGCGCCGGCAGACCGGCGAACGCTCGCCGAGGTTCGGCGCCTGACGGCCTTGCCCACGGATGAGTTCCTGACTCTGGTCAAGCACATGTCGACCTGCGGCATTCCTGCCGTGGTCAACGAGACGAACATAATCCTGGGCAAGAACAAAGACCGGGCTATCCCGAGCCTGCGCGACACTCTGAATACCGAAATGGCTGTATGGGATGACGAGGGCGTCATCGCCGCAAGCTCCCGAAATGATGTTGATTTCAGAGCGCTGAAGGACCGGCCCATAACGGTCTATGTCACCGTCCCCTTCGACAAGATGGAGGCCTTCGCTCCGTTCCTGAAGATCGTTCTAAGCAGCGCGCTCGAAGCGATGATCAGGAACACCCGGATTCCGGATATTCCCGTTCTGTTTGTCCTCGATGAGTTCTTGTCTCTTGGCCCCTTCCCCCAGTTCCGGAACGCGATCCGCACGCATGCCGGCGCGGGCGTGCGGCTGTGGTTCTTCCTGCAGGATGTATCCACCCTCGAAGAACACTACCCTTCGTCCTGGAAGACCTTCTTCAATTCAGCCGTGAAGCTCTTTTTCGGGACCGACGAGACGTTTACCGGCAAGCTCGTGTCTGACCTCCTCGGTGACACGACAGTGGGCTACCAGGCCGGCAACCTTTCCGGAAACCGGTCCACCAGCTCGAACGACGGGATCACACCGACCGTCAACAACGGCAGCTCGGTCAGCGAGTCCGTGTCCTTCGTGGGGCGCCCTCTCCTCACCCCGACCGAAGTCGTGGCGGCATTGAACCGCACGCACGGCGATAAAAGCCGTGATGGCTTTCTGTTCCTCGGGGGAACGCCTCCCGTCAGAACACGGCTGGTCCCGTGGTTCCTCGGCTCAACGTGCAAAGCCCGGATAGGGCAAACAAAAAAACCGTAAGGTGTCCCATGCCCTACAGACTCTATTTGAAAACAATCCTGTTTTATCTTCCTGTCTATGTCCTCATCACGGCCGCTAAGTTCATATGGGGCTTCCTGACGCACGCGAGTGTTGGAATATTCTGGATCATATTCCCCGACCCCCTGTTGCTTGCCAGAGTTCTTTTCCAGGTCATTGCCAATATCTATTATGTAGTCTCGGAAGGGCAGTATTTTTACCTTATCTTCCCCGGCTTCGGGATTGCACAGTGTTGGGTGCTTTTCCTGGTCGTGAAAGCCTTGATCGCTCAATACAGATCCGCCAGCACGCCAACATCCATGAAGGCTCCCCTCGATGCCCGGCGTCTCGGCCAGTGGCGCTGGACAACGCCGATCGCCATGACGTTCGCGATCATCGTGACGTTCTATGCCCTCACCATACTGCTCGGTCTGACGGGTGCGTCATGGTTCCGCCAAGGCGTAACCGGTCCCTGGCCTTTCTACATCGGGCTGTTTTTTGCCGCTCTGGGGCTTCTTTGGGGGCGCCGTTTCTCTGCGGCTGCACGCGGCCTGGTGGGCGGCTCGTTCGGTGTCCAGTATCTTCCGGACGATCACTGGCTGACCCAGAGAGTCCATGCTTTGGCTGACAAGCTGGACCTTCCTCACCCGGAAGTTGGGACGACCGAAGCCGTAAACGCCTTCGCTGTAGGGACCTCGGCCTCTCATGCGTCTGTCGTAATCGGCAAGCCATTGATTGCAAACCTATCGACCGAAGAACTGGATGCCGTGATCGGTCACGAACTCGGTCATATTGCGTCCGGCGACATGGCCCGCATGCAATTTGCGGAAGGCTACCAGTCCATGTTTTCCAACGTGTTCAACTTCCTCGCTCTTTTTGCCGGCGCGCTAGCCGCATCTGCCGCCAAACGGCGTTCTGAGGCACAGCTCGCGCACGGCCTCAGCCAGGTGGTTGGGATGCTCGGCAGAAACATCATCTTCTTTTCTGGCGAGCTGATCGTGAAGAAGCTTTCCCGGTCGCGGGAATTCTACGCGGACGCGATCGGCGCGAGCCTCAGCTCGCCCGAATCCATGATCGGTGCGCTGGAGAAGCTGGAGCGCATTCCAACCAGACCGACGCCAGCCGAACATCAATACGGATATCTGATGTTCAAGGGTGTCTCGCTCAGTGGTCTGTTTGCGACCCACCCGACCGTTGCGCGGCGCAAGGCCGATCTGGCTGACGGCACCCACCTTGCCGCCCTGCCGAGACGTGGCACTTTGAGATAGGCGGGAACATCCCGCCTATCTCAATACTCGTCGGCCCGCATGATGGTGAGGACCCGAAGGGTCTTGGCTGGATCAGCCGGATCTTCCGAGCCGTTCTCGCCGCGCGGGTCGTAGTAGTCGATCTTCCAGAAATAGCGGGTGCCGTTCTGATCGATGGCGCCGAAGTCGTGCTCGTCCCACGGGTCGTTATCGCCTGTAAAAGTGCTGAAGGTCATGACGGCGGTCAGGAGTTGCGTTTTCTCGGCTACCTCAAGGGCATCAACGCCCTGGGTCAGGAGAACCTTGCCGCCTATGAGCGTGCTTCTGAAGGCATCATTCAGTCTGGCGATCGTATTTTCTGGGTTCATGGTCGTTTCTTTCGTTGGTTGTCACACGCCTTTCCAGGCGCGGCGCCAACGAACCGACCGTGACTCGGCCGCCCCTCAATGCCCCTACACGGGAGGCCTGAAGGGCCGAATGGAGCGGACCGGGGCTTGAAGGG
>NZ_AULH01000051.1 GCF_000425185.1 Pleomorphomonas koreensis DSM 23070 | reverse complement strand
TGGTCATCGGGTGCTCCTGATCCTCGGCGACATCGTCGCCGCTCTCAGGCGCAAAATCCACTCAAGCCACCGTCCGAATTTGCGGAGCCACCTCTCTTATCGCCTTATCCAGACTGCGCATAGATAGTGTCGGTCGGACAGGGCTAGAGTTGGTTAGGCAAACCGTCCAAGACCTTCTTGAACATCATATTCACTTTCTGTTCCTATTTGCATTTCCAGACGCTCGAAAGCGTCTGGACCTAGCCCTCCCAAATCGGGAGATTTTTCCTCCGACCCGCTCGGCGTGAACCGTCGCCGAGCACCTTGCTAAGTCGTTGGTATTTCTAACTCCAGTTCAGAACAAAGGCTTGTTTTTCCAGAACTTTGAGTATCCCAACACCCAACAACAACTGTTGGCGTCACCAAAGTTTTGAACAAGCGCCCTCCGCACCTCATTGATTTCCCTGCAAGATTCAAAACTCCGATTTTTGCTAGCCAAAGTTTTATACCGGATTCAAGCCAAAGTTTTGAACCGGAGCCGTCTGAGCACCATCTGGGCGTCGTTGAGGCCAATGTTCTGAACCTATCCAAGCCAAAGTTCTGAATCCGGCCTATGTCGGCGGCAATGCGGCCCATGAATATGCATGTGCCGGATGAAAGCATAAACCGCTACCAGAGTTCGGAAGCGTATTCGGGCAACAGGGTACTTCGTGAGCGGCTGGCGGTGTGGAGCGGCCAAAGAGGCGCATGCCTTGCCGTGGCGATCCACTATTCTGCCTCTCGACATCCTTTCGTTGCATTTTCTGCAGCAAATCATTGCAAGATCTTCTCGGTGAACCTTTCTTCAATCTACGATAGGTAGACGGGGGCGAAGGGAATTCGAAATGGGTCAGAACATCGACTGGGTCGTGTTAGAACTCGCGCTAGAAAGCAGGCTTGCGAACGCTAATGGCAATGCTTTCCAGAAGCTCTTCAGCGATATCATGGAGAGGATCTATGGCGACGATTTCATCCGAGTAAAGCCCCAAGGCAACTTGGGTGACGACGGTGTCGATGGCTATTTCTTGCACGAGGGAATCGTATATCAGTGCTACGGCGCAGAAGACGGTAAGGTCCAGCGTCACACCGAAGTCGGGCAGAAGATGCGGGCCGACTTCCATACCGTCCTTGCAAGCGGAACGCGGATAAGGGAGTGGCGCTTCACCCATAACCTTCTCTCAGGCCTCCCTAAGCCGCTGCTTGATGTTCTCGATGAGTTGACGCAACTCGGCAATAGCAAGGACGTCAAAGT
Source organism: Pleomorphomonas koreensis DSM 23070 (assembly GCF_000425185.1). Classification (GTDB taxonomy): domain Bacteria; phylum Pseudomonadota; class Alphaproteobacteria; order Rhizobiales; family Pleomorphomonadaceae; genus Pleomorphomonas; species Pleomorphomonas koreensis. Next base: position 1,935 of record NZ_AULH01000051.1, on the reverse strand, counting down.
CGGTCAGTGCGGCCGCGCTACCCTGTTGAAGCTAGTGGAGAAGCTTGATGAGCGCAGCCGGGAACGGCTTCTCGGAACAAAGGCACTTGCGGAAGACCGCCTGCGTAAGCTGCCAGAGGCTGTCAACGCCATCGTTGATGACATCCTGATCAAAACCCTAGACTACGTCGCTCCCGAGGATCCGCCGAAGCCCATTTCGAAGCGCAAGCTTACCCACAATGACATTCCGGACAACTGGCAGCGTTTGCTGCGCCACGGTTTTGAACACGGCTCGCTAGTCTTTGATTGCATTGGCCGCAACGGCGACCCGAAGGCACCCAACTCCGCGCCCGCATACTTCAAGACGCTCTACCGCAATCTCGCTTCGAATGATTTGCTTCCGGGCGAAATACTCAGTCAGATCCACGCCGACCTGTGCGGGGCGGCCGCGTCGCGTGTCGATGACGATCGTTCCTATGCTGCACTGGCAGTGATGGCGTGCATGTTTGAGAGTTGCGAGATTTTTGAGGACCCTATCGACATGCCCACGGGGACACTGGTCCATGATCCTGCCCAGTAAGTTCATGCCCGCAGACCGTTCTCTGATCGTCATCGGCGGAGAAGTTCTAGCTCACCTGAAGGATTCGCCACTCACAGTGAGCGAGACCTGGGAGCGCATGAGCGCGGTTCCACGCCGATCTCCTCTTGGTTTCGACTGGTTTGTTCTCGCCGTCACTCTCCTATTCGCCATGGGCATGGTTCATCTCCGCGAAGGTCTTCTCGTTCTTGAGGGGCAATCATGATTGTCAGGATCGGAAGCTCGATTGAGACTTTTAAGACCATCGAGCTCACCACAGGCCTGAACATCCTCCTCGCCGAGCGACATGCGACTTCCGGTGAAACCCGCACGCGTAACAGCTCTGGGAAATCCAGCTTGGTTGACATCATAAGCTTCCTGCATGGAGGCCGCGTCACCAAGGATTCGGTAGTCAGCGCGAAAGAGTTGGCCAAGGCGAAGTTCTGGGCCGACATGGTTGTCGGCGGTCATCCCTTGCGCGTAGAGCGCTCGGTTGCGGACAAGGATTTCGTTAAGATCCGGTTCGCAGATGGTGGCTCCCATGGCTTGGAAATGAACAACGATCTGCTGGAAGGCGGGCAGGCTACAGTTGCCGATTGGTGCGATTGGCTCGGAAGGCAGATGTTCAAGCTGAGACCTGGCCGCGACATCAGAGGCATGGAAATTTCGCCGCCATCCTTCCGTTCCCTATACGGCTTCTTCGCCAGACGCAGACAGGACGGCGGCTTCATCCGGCCCCACAAAAGCGCGGAAAAGCAGGACGACGCACAAGCTCGGGCGGCCTTGTCCTGGATCTTTGGCCTCGACTGGACGCTTGTCAGGGAGTTCGAGCGAAAGAAATCGGAACTACAAGATATCGCAGCGACTCAACGCAGGGCAAAAGGGTCCGGCACTGATAACCTACGGACGGTGGCGGCACTGCGGTCTGCCACCGCGGTGGCGAAGGCAGCGGCAGAGGCCGCCCGGCAGCGCGTAGCCGACATGAGGGTGGTGGGTCAATATGGAGAAAAGGTCGCCGACGCCGCTAGGCTCAAGGGCGAACTAGAACATCTTGCCGCAGAAGCCGCTATTCTCAAGAGCTCGATCCGTCACGTTGAACGAAGCATGGAGGCGGAGGTGCTGCCGGATGGCCGCGACGTAGAAAGCCTGTATGCCGACATGGGTAGACAACTCCCTGAGAACGTGATGCGCACGTTCGAACAAGTGCGGGCGTTCCATGAGTCCGTCATCATTAATCGCCGGCACCACCTTGGCGCCGAGCTCGACCGCAGTCGCAGCCGTCTGATACCGGTTCCGTCAGGTGGTGACTCTTTGTCTGTTCAAATCAGCTGAGCTCTGATTCCCTCTCGGTTTGGGAGGGCCTCCAATGTCTGGCAAAC
>NZ_AULH01000050.1 GCF_000425185.1 Pleomorphomonas koreensis DSM 23070 | reverse complement strand
TCATCAGCCTGCCAGCGGCAAGCTGACACGTTCCCGGCTCTGTCCGGAAGGCACGGCGAGCGCCGAAGCTACACCACGCCCTGGGACACGATCCTCCGTTGCTCCGCCTGTACGCTGAGAATTTCCATCCGAGGTCGAGTTCGACGGCTGGCTCAACTCAGAGGGAGGAGACGCCGGCGGTAAGGGCACCCCAACAACTACGGGGTCGGACCGTGATGTGCTGGCTTCCGTTCTCCAGGATGGATCTGATTTGGGCGGACCACTTGCATTGATACCCGAGGCTGCGTTGGGCGATGCAAGCGCTTTGACAACATCATCGACCAACTTTCTATTCGGAGCAAAGAGCTTCGCCGATGTTGCTTCGTCCAGAAAGCCTGTCTCAGTCAGTCCCTGGGCCTTTTGAAAGGCGCGTAGTGCCGAGGCTGATTTCTTGCCCCATACGCCATCCGCGGCCCCAGGTTTGAAGCCAAAATCGGTTAGTGCCTGTTGCACTTGTCTGGGCGAACGATTCCACTCCTGCGCGTCCGCTGGGCTCTGCAGAAGGATACAAAAAGTCGCTAAAGCGGCCCAAACTGCGCCACCACTACTCACGTTCGCTCCCCTTGGAAGGTGAGTATACACCGTCAAGTGGTCAGGCCAAGAGCGGTTGGGGTAATCCTGTGAAGCGGGGGCGGGCGGGCCATCCGGAGCCCAGTGGCTACGGCTTGCGGGTCGGGTGCCCCCGGGCGCGACATGCATGAGCGATACGGCAAGTGGAACTCGATCTATGTCCGTTTCCGACGCTGGGCTGAACAGGGTGTCTGGGATGCACTTCTGGAAACGCTGGTCGAACTCGGGCTCACCGACGATTGGCAGCATATGATCGACAGCACCACCGTCCGGGGGCATTCGCAGGGCTGCCGGCGCAAAAGGGGACGACTCATAAGGAAGGCTTTGGTCGAAGCCGCGATGGCTTTACGAGCAAAATCCACGCCCGCTCAGGCGGTCGGGGGCGTCCTCATGGCTTCAAGTTGACCCGGTGGCGAGGTCTCTGACTATCTCGCTGTTGATGGCCTGATGGACCTGCCGATCGGCGAACCGCGCATGCTGCTGGCCGACAAGGGATACGACGGCGACGCGGTGCGGGTGGGACTGCTTCTGCGCGCCATTCTGCCAGTCATCCCACCTCGTTCGAGCCGCGTCGAGCCGCCATCTTACAGCTTCCGATATTATCGGGCAGAAACCGCATCGAGCGGATGTTCAATCGCCTCAAACAGTTCCGCCGCATAACCGCCCGCTAAGACGAGATGGACAAATCCTTCCTCGCCTTCCTAAACATCGCGGCGCTTAAGCTATGGCCGCCCACTTTTGTCAAAAGGACCTAGGCGACAATATTCGTGCGAACTATGCTTTATTTGGAGGTATTCTGAGTAACCAGAAGGCGATGGGTAGAGTAATGTTTTCACTCAACAATCTTCGTGGTCTGATCGCCCGTTGCGGGCTTCTGGCAGAGGATGAGGTTGATCGTCTTGAGTTGACTGTGAAAGAGTGGTTCCGTTTGCTTGAAGGCCCCAAGTAACGGTTTAGCTGGAATGGCGCCTGACGGGGGATCCTGTGCTAGAATAGGTTAGCTATCTCGCTTCCACTATGCGAAAGCTGTCAGCTCGCGACCAGCACCAGTCCAGTCATGCCCAAGCAGAAGTGACTCGGGCTATGGCGGTCATCGGCGGTTATACCGGCAGGGCTATCTTGCCTTTGGCTAGGCGTGCGAGAACATGCCCGTGGTCGGCAATCTCTTGAGAATCTATCTCATTGAGAATTGAAGAGATAGTCTCTCCATTTGTGCGGCAATCGGCGGTATTTGGCGGAGCGAGAGGAACTGTATTCCAACGTTCTCTCGCAGATTTACGAACGACCTCGCGCCAGTTCGCTTCCCAATCGATATTTTATCGAGGAGCTTTGTCTGACGTCTTGCTGTCTGAGGTCGTTCCTGCGAGCGCCTTGAAAACATCGGGCTCCACGGGCGCGCCGAAAAGGTAACAGGAGACCCCCGACCATCGCGAGCGCCATGAGGAGACCGGTCTCGGGTCCGACGATCGCTGTCACCGCGATCCAGGCGATCGCGGCCATGAGCCCGAGCAGCAGCGCCGATTGCACGAAATTGAACAGGCGATGGCGGGCAGAGACCCCTGTCATGGCGCCTCACGGTTCCGGACTTCGCGCTGGTCCTGATCGCGCACCAGCCAGTGGACAGCGCCGAGCGCTAGCGCCGCGCCGGCAAGAGCGGCAATCTTGGCCGGTTCCGTCTCGCCGAGGTCCAGGATGATGAATTTGCGCGCGATGGCGAGGAGCGCGATCAGCACGATCGTGCGGACCTGGAGGATCCCGAAGCTGCGTTCGGTCGCAACAAGAAGGGAGCGCTTGAACTCGAGCGCGATCACCACGGTGAAGATCATGCCGAACACCACCTGGAAGGTGGCGTAATCGAGAGTGTCGAATGCCCCCAGAACCAGGCGGTTCACGACTTCGCGCATCAGCGCCCAGACCGACGCCACGACGATCGCCGCAATGATGACGCTGAGGACGAAGATGACAACTTGCTCGAACTTCTCGTAGAGCGTCATCGCCGACCATTGTTCACGGGTCAGCCCGGATCGTTGCAAGTCTTTCATGATTGCCCCTCGAAGCCGCCCCGGAGAGACAAGCTCCCCGGGGCTTCGCCAGACGGTGCGATATCGCACGGAGCGGAGGGGACGCCGCAAACCGGCGACACCCAATGTGGCAAATCAGCCGTTCTTGACCTCGATGCGCTTGACCTTGGCCTGCGCCTCGGGAGTCTGGGGCAGCTTGATCGTCAGAACCCCGTTCTTGAAGGACGCTTGCGCCTTTTCGCCATCCACACCGGGGGGGAGCGGAATTGTCCGGTAGATCGCGCCGTAGCTGCGCTCGGACAGATAATACCCCTTCTTCTCCTCCTGGCGCTCGATCTTCTTCTCCCCCTTCACAGTCAATATGTCATCGTTGACCGTCACCTCGATGTCTTTCATCTCCATGCCCGGCAGCTCGATCGACACTTCGATCGCATTGTCGGTTTCAACGATGTCGGATTTCGCCTCGCCACTGCCAAAGGGCCATTCGAAATGACCGACACGGTTCCAGAAGCTCTCGAACACATGGTTCATTTCGCGCTGGAGTGTCGCGATCGGGTTGTCTTCGCTGCTCTTGGC
>NZ_AULH01000049.1 GCF_000425185.1 Pleomorphomonas koreensis DSM 23070 | reverse complement strand
ATCGCTCGGATAGCCCAAGGGAACCTCCTCCGAAGAAGAACCCTTGAATCAAACCTCGGCTGATTTGGGAATCCCTTTTGTCAACGCAGCCTAGAGGCGGCGCGGCCGTAGATTTCCATACCGTCGCGATAGGCCCCGAAGCCGCCGAGCTTGTCGCCGAACACCACCATCATCGGCTGGATCAGCAGGGTTTCGGCAAAGGCGAAGGCATCCCAAGCGATGGCCGGCGCCGCGTGCGACACCAGCATCCGCGTGCCCGATCCCTCGGCCGGGCAGCGATTGCGGTAATAATCCGTTGCTTCCAGTACGTCGATGTCGGTGATACCGGCCGCTTTGCCCGCCTCGACGTTGGGGGGCAGGAAGATATTGATCTCGCCATCGGCCCCGGCGTTCTCGGCCGTGCGCAGCCTCGCCATGTTTTCGAGCGCGCCAACCGGATCGAACTGGCTGAAGCCTTCGCGCATCAGCCGCCCGAAGTTCACGCCGGTAATGCTGACCAGCGCCTTGATGCGCTTATCGATGATCGTCGCCTTGATCGAATAGCCGCCGCCACCGCAGATGCCGAGGATGCCGATCCGCTCGGGGTCCACAAAGGGCAATGTCTGCGCGTAATCGATCACGTCGCGATAGTCCTTCACACGCTGTTCGGGATCTTCGATCCAGCGCGGGCTGCCGCCGCTGGCGCCCTGGAAGCTCGCGTCGGGCACGATGACCACGAAGCCGGCCTCGGCGAGTGCCGCGCCATAGACGTTCCCGGCGGTCTGCTCCTTGCAGCTCCCTATGGGGTGATTGGATACGATTGCTGGGTAGCGCGTGCTGGAGTCGAAGTCGGGTGGAAAATGGATGCTGGCGGCGATGTCCCAAGTCATGCCGGGATTGCGGATGCTGACAGTTTCCATGATGCGGTTCCTTGTGGGTACAGGGCGGCGCCGGGAACCCGAAGGCTCCCGACGCACGCCGGATCGGGTTACTCAGCCGCCTAGGCGACGGCGGTCTTGGCGGACAGTTTGTCCATGAAGAAGGCCGCGAGGACCGAGACCGCCTCGTCGACGAACGTCTGTCCGTCATAGAGGTCCATGTGATTGGCGCCCTCGACGACATAGAACGCCTTGTCGGTGCTGGCAGCGCGGTCGAAGAGATCATCGCTCATCCGCTTCGACCCGGCCACGCTACCAGCGACGATCTGGATCGGCTGGGTCAGATAGACGTCGGCCATGTGATAGGCGTCATAGGTGATGATCTGACTGAGACTGCGGAGCGTCGCGAAGCCCGGCGCGGTCGGATGCTCGGCGCGCGGCGTGTGGTAGTATTCCCAGGCCTGGCGCAGTTCCTCGTTCGGCGCTTCTTTCTCGGCCAGCGGCGCCAACGGCATCGTCGCATAGCCCCTGCCGCCGGCGTCTGCGGTGCGGGCGTTCGATCCCGCCTCGATATAGGGCAGCGCGTCGATCGACTTGACATTGTTCTCCCAACCATTGCGGAACATGGAGCCGATGTTCACCGCGCTGACCGTGCCGATCGCCTTGATGCGGCGGTCCTGTATGGCGGCGTTGGCCGTGTAGCCGGCCCCCGCGCAGATGCCCATGGCGCCGATCCGCTCCTTGTCGACGTAAGACAGTGTCGTCAGATAATCGATGACCGCGCTGACATCCTCCGTGCTGATGTAGGGGTTTTCGAGCTGGCGCGGTTCGCCGCCGCTCTCGCCCTGATAGGAGCGATCGAAGGCGATGGTGACGAAGCCCTGATCCGCGAGCTTCTTAGCATAGGCGCCGGCGGTCTGTTCCTTTACGCCGCCCCCCGGATGCGAGACGACGATAGCCGGCCAGGTCTTCGTCTCGTCGAAGCCTTCGGGAACGTTGATAACTGCCGACATGGTGATCGTCGGGTTGTTCGAATTGGCGAAGCTGATCTTGCCCATTGTCGGTCTCCTTCGGTTGAACGCTTGCGGCCTGGGCTGTCGTCGCGTGGTTTGCCCTTGCCAATGGACACAATCTAGGTGAAAAGGATTGGTCTGATTAGACGAGTAATTTATATTGCGCCTATCACTGGAGTGATGAATGCGGCGGGATGAGATTGCCGATCTGGCCGCTTTCGTGGTGGTCGCCGAGGAGCGCAGCTTCACCAAGGCGGCGCAACGCCTCGGCATGGCGCAGTCGGCGCTCAGCCAGATCGTGCGGCGAATCGAGGAGCGGCTGGGCGTGCGCCTTCTCTCGCGCACGACGCGCAGTGTCGCGCCGACCGAGGCCGGCGAGCGGCTGATAGCGACGTTGGGCCCGATGCTACGCGATCTGGATAGCGCCATTGCTGAACTGGGCGATCTGCGCGACAGGCCTTCCGGTACGATCCGGATCACCTGCGTTGAACACGCGGCCAAAACGATCATCGTGCCGGCCATGAAACGGCTGCTTCCCGGCAATCCCGACATCAAGGTCGAGATCACCATCGATTACGGCCTTGCTGACGTCGTGAAAGATCGTTTCGACGCTGGCGTCAGGCTTGGCGGTGACATCGCCAAGGACATGATCGCGGTGCGCATCGGGCCGGACACGCCGATGGCGATCGTCGGATCGCCAGAGTATTTTCGCACGCATTCGCCACCGTCATCCCCGGCGCAACTCGTCGATCATCGCGCGATCAATCTTCGTTTGCCGACCTCCGGCACGTTGAACGGCTGGCGCCTGATGCGCGGCGGGCGTGAAATACGGGTGAGGATCGACGGGCCGCTCGTCCTCAACAGCATCGACCTCATTCTCGATGCCGCGCTCGACGGGCTCGGGCTTGCCTATCTGCCGCTCGATCAGGTTCAGCCCCATATCGATGCCGGCCGGCTGACCGGGGTATTGGCAAAGTTCACGTCCGATCTGCCGGGCTATCACCTTTATTACGCCAACAGGCGCCATTCCTCCGCCGCCTTCACCCTTCTTGTGGAAACGCTAAAATTTCGTCCGTGAATGCGATCGGCCGGGATTGGCGCCTAAATTTGCCAACTCCCTGAGTTTTGGCAGTTCTAAAATAGGGACAGACCTGCTTGAGGCGAACTTCGGAGGGCTATAGCGTAAATATAGTTCTCATCATCGCCGGCGCAGTGCCGCAGCCGGCGCTCCTGTGATCCATTTTGCCATTGCCGAGGCCCTCGATGGGAAAGCGGTTACCTGGGTGGAACTTGTGTCCGATGAAGACTACCTTGTCGGCTCCAGCGTAACTAAATAGTCTTGCGGGGCGGGGATTCTACGTAGCGGCGCTCATAACGCCGGTGGGCCGCGTTGTTCCGCCGTCTATGCCGGTCGTTGAGCCGCGATAGGCTAGGTGTTTAGCCCCACTAGGCCGTAGACTCATAAGCTGAGGCACCAGATCCTCGCTGCTATGATTTTGAGGGCGGCCATGTAGTTCTCGGGCCGTTTGTCGTAGCGCGTG
>NZ_AULH01000048.1 GCF_000425185.1 Pleomorphomonas koreensis DSM 23070 | reverse complement strand
GTTGATTCGTGGCCAGCGGATTGCCTTTGAAAGATGCATAATTCCGGGGGGACTCGCCGCATTTTTGTCGTGGGTCAAGAACGGTTTCTGACGACAAAAATCAGTCCAGTTCACATCAAAGGGATATCCATTAGATATCCAAAAGATATCTATATGATATCATTTATATATCCGATGGATCTCTATTGAGTTTCCCGTTCCAGCTTCTCCGCGATCGCTTGGAGTATCCATGTATTGCGGGGGAGCTGCACGGTTCCCGCTTTGCGAACGCTTTCCATACGGCCGAATAACGTTCCGTCAGCCGGAAACTTCAGCGGATGCTGTACATACTTCGCCTTGGGAGCAACTTCGGACGCCACGCTGCCACCCTTGCTAATGAAAGCCTCTATGGCCTTTTCGCTGGGTTTTTCCGCCGCTTGTCGATTGGGTTTGCCGGTTACGGGCATCGCATTAACTCCTTACGCTCGCTTCAATTCGGATATCTTTTGGATATTAAAAAGATATCCAAACAGTATCCCCATTTCTTCAGTCGCCTTGGCATCCTGCGGCTTTAGCTCTGTTACCGAAAGTCCTGCAGCTGCCGCGTGGGCATAGGCCTTGCGGTTGGCCAGAGATGCTGGAATGAACTCCAGAGCAGGCTTGGCCCTGATCAGTTCTGCGGCTTCTGCATTCTCATTGCCTCGTGTCTCTGCACGGTTGATGAACGCATAAGCCTTGAGTTCGGGATTATAGGTACGAGCCTCCTCGACCAGGGACGCAACCTTATCGAGCGTCCACACGTCGAAGGACCGGGGTGCGAAGGGCACAAGATAGGTGTCACAGACCATCAGCGCGGCGCGCTGGCTCTCGGTGTCTCGCCCGCCAGTATCGATGATGACATCCTGGTATTTGGGTGCCAGACGCTTCACCTCGGTGAACACGGCCTTGCCGGTAAGGGCAACACAGGTGTACCCGGCGCCGCTGGTCCGCGCTTCGTTCCTGAGAGCTGTGAAGTCCATAGAGGTCTCTTGGTCGTCAGCATCGACCAAAAGCACGTCTCGGCCGCTGGCGGCGAGCATGACTGCGAGATTTGTGGCGACGGTGGATTTTCCGGAGCCGCCCTTGGTTCCGCCAATGACGGTAATCATGGAAGATATCCTTTCAATGTCGATTTCATATCTGGAGGATATCCTAAAGATATCTTGTTGACATCTAGTTAACGCTATTTCGATAGGACTGGTGTAGCGCAATCGCCACGAAGCCGGACCAGCGAAGGACGGGTTGTAGACATATCTAAAGGATATGAAAAAGATATCCTTTAGATGCCCATTTTTCAGTTAACCGAGGCTGATCGCGTCCCGTAGCGCATCCTGAAGCGGACGGCCCATGTCGACGGCCTGGCCGTCCTGCAAGGGCACCCGAATGGTGCCGGTGCGCTTGCGCCCCACGATCAGCATCAGTTCCTCGGCTGGGAACCAGACCGACACCTCTGACCCCTCCGGATCGAGGCAGGCAAAGAACGTGGTGATCCGGAACAGCCGGTCAAAGGTCGCCAGCCTCCGGATCTCGGACACGTCGAACACGAACTCCCGGGCCTTGCCGTAGACTGACTTGCACTTCACATCGAAGGCGATCGTGCCGACATAGGGGAGGGCGACCAGGTAGTCTGGTCGTTTCATCGTGCTCCGGAAATGCTCGGGCACGCTCTCGCGGGTTTGGTCGGTGTAGATGTGGGGGAGCCGGGAGGCATCCAGCCACGCGCGGAATCGCGCCTCGGCGGCGTAGCCTTGTTCAACGAGACGGGGTTCCAGCGTGGTCATGGCTCCTACGGAGCCTTATGGAGTTCAGCCGGAGCCTTCCTGACATATGGTGAAAGCTCCGGTCCAAGACTGCTACCCTGATCAGGCCTCGGCCAACCAGGCGTCAACGTCCTCAGCCCTGGGCAGGCCGCCGGCATGAACAACTTTGCCGTCGACAACCACGGCAGGGGTGGAGGCGATGCCATAGGCCGCCATGGCAGCGTAATCGGTCACCTTCTCAAGGAAGATCGGAACCCCGAGCTTGTTGGCTTCCGTCTGCACCATTTCGGCCGTCATCTGGCACTTTTTACAGCCGGAGCCGAGCACTTTGATATCTTTGGTCATTTCATCCTCTTTCTTGATTCAACCGGCAAAAACGGCATTGAACAGGTAACCGACAGCCACGATGCCAAGACCTACAACACCCACGAACACGGCGATCAGCCGCCCGGTCAGGACCTTCTTGAGAATGATCATCTCCGGAAGGGACAGGGCGATGACCGCCATCATGAAGGCCAGCACGGTGCCGATGGCGGCCCCTTTACCTAAAAGGGCCTCGACGACAGGAATGATGCCGGCGGCATTGGAGTACATGGGAATGCCGATCACCACGGCGGCCGGGACCGACCACCAGGCATCCTTGCCCATGATGGAGGCCAGCAGATCGGCCGGCGCATAGCCGTGGATCAAGGCTCCGATGGAAATGCCGGCGATAACCCAGAGCCAGACCTTGCCGACGATGTCCTTCACGGAGTCCAGGCCCGCCTGAATCCGGTCAACGGCTGTCATACGCATGTCGGGGAGCTGGGTCGCGCCCATACGGACATTGAGAACCCATGGCTGCAGCCAGCTTTCAAGGTGGAAGCGGCCGATCACCCAGCCGGCAAGGATCGCTATACCAAGACCGAACCCGAGATAGGAGAGGGCAACCTGCCACCCCATGAGGGCGAAGAGGAGCCCGAGGGCAACCTCGTTGACCATGGGAGCCGCGATCAGGAACGAGAACGTCACGCCAAGCGGAACGCCGGCTGAGACAAAGCCGATGAACAGGGGAACGGCGGAGCAGGAGCAGAAGGGCGTCACAATGCCGAGAGACGCTGCAGCCACGTTCCCGAGGCCCTCGCGCTTGCCGGCAAGAAGCCGCCGCGTGGCTTCTCCGGAAAAGAAGCTCCGGACAATGCCCATGCCGAATACCACAAGGGTCAGCAGCATAAGCACTTTGGGGGTGTCATAGAGGAAGAAGGCAAGCGCCTCTTCGAGATGGCTCCCGGGAGCAACCGGCAGCTGGGCCACGGCCCACGTCGCAAAGGGCTGGAGAAGCTCATAGAGCAGAACCCAGACCGCAAGGCCAAGGCCGGTGCCGGCATACCAAAAGGCCGGGCTCGAGGTGAGAGAAGGCCGTGGAGCAGGCGAAGGGGAGGGGCAACAGGTGCTCATGCCGCTTCCTCCTGCCGGTCCTCAGGCAGGGCTAGGGCGGCGCCGACAAGCGCCACAACGGCAGCCTGCAGGTTCGGGTTGCGCCGATAACGTACCCATTGGGCGTCCCGGCGATCGACGACCAAACCGGCGACCTTGAGTGCCGCCATATGGCGCGACATCCGGGATTGGGAGGCGTCAATCTTGCGCATCAGTTCACAGACGCAGTGCTCCTCGCCATCCCAAAGGAGCCGGATGGCGGCGAGGCGGGTGGGGTCGGCAAGGGCCGACAGGATTGCGATGGGG
>NZ_AULH01000047.1 GCF_000425185.1 Pleomorphomonas koreensis DSM 23070 | reverse complement strand
AGTCGATCATGATGATATCGCCGTCGTAAGCCTGAGAAACCGCTTCGAGAAGTCGATCCCAGACACCAGCCTTCCGCCAGCGGACGAAGCGATTGTAGCAGGTGGTCGACGGGCCATAGCGTTCTGGAACTTCCGCCCAGGGGGAACCTGTTCTGAAGCGCCAGAGGATGCCGTTCAGCACGCGACGATCGTCGACGCGAGGAACGCCACGAGGCTTATTCGGCAGCAGCGGCGAAATGATCGACCATTCGTGGTCAGTGAGTTCGTAACGGCGGCGCGTCATCCAGAGCTCCCTCAGTCGGAAGCCTTGAATCACGGCAGCCAAAAACCGCCAAGCGAATTTATGAGTTTACCGCCTAGTTTCACTAACAGGAAAAGGACGAAAGCGACGATAAGGAAATTCAGGGTGAGCGTCACGAAATTGCCGTAGGCGATTGTCGCTCCGGCCTTACGCGCTGCGGCGAGGTCATTGGCCACGGGCGGCCCGGAAAGCTGAAAGTAATGATTGGTGAAATCTATGCCGCCGGTGATGAGGCCGATCACCGGCATAAGAATGTCGGCAACGATAGAGTTGACGAGCCCGCCAAAGGCGCCGCCGATGATTACGCCGATGGCAAGATCGATCAGATTGCCGCGCAAGGCGAACTTTTCAAATTCTTTGAGCATTAATTCAGTCTCCTTGTCTCAAGGTCGGTCGCCCCTCGTTAACGTCCGGCGTGTCGCGCGGTTTCAAAGCTTGGATCAGCTTCTGGGGACCGAAAAACCTGCGCTGCTGATTTTGCTTTAAGTGGGTTTCGTCAAGGCACTGAGATCCGCATTGAGACCAAGAGCAAGAGCCGAAGCGGCATTGGGCAGATCGCAAATCGCAAATCCCGATGCGCCTCTTATTGGCTCGCCCTAACAGAATTCCCGCAGTCAGGAACAAAGTCGGCAGATTAGCGTTGCAACAGTCCTTGCATAGGAGGTGCTTGATGCTCACTCGTCGTTCCGCTCTGTTCGGTGCAGCCGCCGCGGCCGCCATCGTTTCGGCTGTTCCGGCTATGGCCCAGGATGAATCCGACAACCCCATGGGCGGCACCGTCGCCGACCCGAAGGCACTCGCCAAGCTGTCTCGCGTCAAGGCGCAATTGGTGCCGCCTCCCAACGTCATGAAGCACGGTCAGGTCGCAAGGGGCGGGCCGAAGATCGTCGAATTCCAAATGATGGTTTATGAGAAGGAGATCGTCATCGACGACGAGGGCACATCGTTTCAGGCCCTTACCTTTGAAGGATCGATGCCCGGGCCTACACTCGTGGTACATGAGGGCGACTACGTCGAACTCACTCTCATAAATCCCGAATCAAATACGCTGCCCCACAACATCGATTTCCACGGTGCGACGGGCGCGCTAGGCGGCGCACAATTGACGCTGATCAATCCGGGAGAGCAGGCATCGATACGCTTCAAGGCGACGCGCGCCGGGGTGTTTCTCTATCACTGCGCGCCTCCGGGCATGATCTCCTGGCATGTCACGTCCGGTATGAGCGGCACGCTCATGGTGTTGCCGCGCGACGGCCTCAAGGACGCCAATGGTAAGCGCATCAGCTACGATCAGGTCTATACGATCGGCGAGTTCGATCTTTATGTTCCCCGTGATGAGAAGGGCGCGTACAGGACCTACGAAAGCCCCGGAGATGCCTTCGCCGATACCATCGAGGTCATGAAAAAGCTCATACCGACCCATGTCGTATTCAATGGCAAGGTCGGCGCTCTCACAGGCGATAACGCAATGAAGGCCAAGGTAGGGGAGACGGTCCTGTTCATCCACTCCTCCGGCATCATGGATTGCCGACCGCACCTCATCGGTGGTCATGCCGACTGGGCTTGGGAACATGGGAAGTTCAACAATCCGCCGCAACGCGATTTCGAAACATGGTTCATCCGCGGGGGAAGTGCCGGGGCGATGATCTACACTTTTCTTGAGCCGGGCATTTACAACTACGTCGACCACAACCTCATCAAGGCCGAGCAGCTTGGCGCCATCGCCCATGTGAAAGTTGACGGCGAATGGAATCACGATCTCATGACCCAGATCGTTGCACCGGCACCGATCAAGCAATAGGCTCGGTCCTGCTAGTCCGCGCTTTGACACACCGAACCAAATCAGCTGGTGCAAAGCAAAGAAAAATTAGCCCCGTCCGGTTCGGATGGGGCTAATTCGCAAGGGCGCAATTAAACGCTTGGCCTAGGCGCAAGCGGCAAGACGCCGGGGATACCATCCGCCGGTCTTGGCGTTCCCGCGGTCTGTTCCGGCGTGACGGCTTTCGCACCGAACACGAATTGGCAGCACACGCCTTCCGGTGTCGCCATCCAGTCGGCTCGTCCTCTCGGGTCATGAGCGAGACTGTTCCGGATCAGTATCGAACCGAACCCCTTTTTACTTTCCTCGATCGGTGGACCGCCCACCTCGCACCAGTCAAGGTTAACGAGAGCGGAATCCTCGGAACCTTCCGCGCGAACGCGCCATCCGATGATGACCCTGCCGTCAGCATTGGAAAGTGCACCGTATTTCAGGGCGTTTGTGACCAGTTCGTGCAGAGCCAGCGCGACACCAAGCCCCGTACGAGGAGCGAGCTCAGCGTCTCCCCCGGCCTCGATCGTCACTCTTGAACTCAAATTGCTGATGATCGTCAGCGTGTCCTGAACGATATCCGTCAGGCGGCATTCCTCAGGCCCGCCAAGAATTCTGGTTTGCGCTTTGTTGAGTGCGGCGATCCGCTCTCCTAGGCTCTGCCGCGCAGCTTCTAGTGAGGGTGCCCTGCGTAGGGTGTTGTCGACGATGATCTGCATGATGGTGAGGATGTTCTTGACCCGGTGAGCGCTCTCGCGCGCCAACATGTCGAGGCGCTCCTCGACCTGTTTTCGTCGCGTCAGGTCGTGCACGGCACCAAGCACCCGCTCCGGGCGGTTATGGACATCGCGTATGATCGTGCCGCGGGCGCCTATCCAACTCACGCGGCCGTCAAGCAGCAATCGGAATTCGTGCGATGTTTCGATCTCGTCGCTTGGGCCGGACGTCATCGCGTTCATTCGTGCGGCATCCTCGGGGTGGATACGCTTCATCAGGTCGGGGACCGGAATATCGTCCGGGGCCTCGGCAAGGCCGAAGAGCTCCCGAAACACGCGCGTGCCCCTGACTGTGTTGCTCATCAGATCCCAGTCGTAGGTGCCGAAGCCCCCGCCCTCCTGCGCGAGACGCAGCAATTCCGTCTGGCGTTGCAGATCGCGCTGCGCCTCCCACTCCACCGAAGTGTCATGCCCCTGAACGAAAATGCCGGTGACGACGCCGGCCGCATCCCGGATGGGTTGATAGATAAAATCGATATGCCGGAGCTCCGGCTCGCCCCCAACGGCGGGCCGGAGAAAAACGGGAACCGCGCGTCCTACGAACGGCTGGCCGCTTTTCCACACGTCGTCCAGAATATCGACAAAGCCTTGGTTCACCACCTCCGGCAGCGCCTCGGCCACGCTGCGCCCGATCAGGCTCTTTCGGCCGACTAGGATTTGATAGGCATCGTTAGCCAACTCAAAAACGTGATCCGGTCCCTTCAGTACGGCGATGAAGCCGGGGGCCTGGGCAAATAGATCGCGCAGCAGCGCGATTTCGGTCGAGAGCTTGGCGCTGGTAGTTTGGACGGCGTGGGCGCGGGATAGCACGCCGGACTCCGCCATGTTGGAAAGCGCGTCTCGTTGCCGCAAGGTTTCCAGTTCAGTCACGTCGACGGTATGCTGAAGAATATAGATAAGCTTGCCGTTTTTATTCCTGATTGGGGTGTGCGTGGCGCTCCAGTAACGGACCAGAGGCGGCTCATCCGGTTTAGCCGTATTATAAGGGATAAGCGCGATATGATCGGGTTGGCTCGTCTCCAAAACCCGACTAAGTGAAGTCGCCAGTATTCGATAGGCATCCGACGCCGGATCGGCGGGAAATGCGTCGAAGAGAGGACGGCCGACGATTTCCTCGCGATCTTCGCGCCCGACGGCCCTGAGATAGGCGTCGTTACATCCTGCGATCGCCAGATCGCGCGTGAATACGACGTATGCATTGGCAGAGGCGTTGAACAGTTCGCGCAAATCAAGGTCGTCTGTCGCGAGCTTCGTGAACATGGTCGCTCCGTTGCCGACGGCATAACAATAATACCAGTTCCGTTAGGTCCTGACCTTTCTGATGTAGGGGTAGTCGGTGAGCGAAGCGATGCGCCCCGTTTCCGTCTTTAGGTCGTTCCAAGCCT
>NZ_AULH01000046.1 GCF_000425185.1 Pleomorphomonas koreensis DSM 23070 | reverse complement strand
GGAAATAGCTGCCGGTGCGCAGCTTCGGGATACGAAGCTCGACTGTGCCAGCACGTGTCTCCCAGTCCCGGTCGCGATAGCCGTTGCGCTGGGCTAGTCGGAAGCCATTCTTCTCGCCATAGCCCGCGCCGGTCTTCGTGCCGACCTCCAGCATCATCAACTTCTCGGCAGCAAAGCCGATCATCTCGCGCAGCAAATCGGCGTCGGCGCTCTTCTCAACGAGTGAGCGCAGGTTCATCATGTCGTCGGTCATCGGTGGTGTCCTTCAGGTTGGTCTTGAACAACCCGACCCTACCGGAAAACACTGGTGACCACCGCTACCCTGCTACACCACGCCCTGGGACACGATCTTTCATGAACCGAGCCGGCAGATATCGTCGAGCAATGGCGTCGTTTCGATCATGAGATCGAACGGGCATTCAGTGATGCCTGGCGGGATGCACAAACTCCCGCTCCGTCTGATATAAAGAAATCTTTATGCCGCTATTGACTTCCCTAGCTGGAAAAATATGATCCGTTGTGTCGTGGTTCTTCTTGCGTCTGTTGGGACGCGAGAAGCCAAGAGGGAATCCGGAACGGCCAATGCCGAGGCCGGAGCTGCCCCCGCAACTGTGAGCGATGAGTGGTCGATCCACCAAAGTCACTGACGCCTATGGGCGCCGGGAAGACGGATCGGGCACGTTGACCCGCGAGCCAGGAGACCTGCCACGGCCACATAGTCGTCATCGGGCGGGGTGTCCCGGTGGATCGCTCAATCCCGACCGTCCTCGGACTGGTCGGCGATCGCGTTTCCGCTCGCCTTTGCCCCCAGATCTTGGGGTTCGTCATGTCAATTGCCATTGCTACGCTGGGAACGCCGCGCATCGGTCCGCGCCGCGAGCTTAAATTTGCTCTGGAAGCCTTTTGGGCAGGTCAAATCGGTCGCTCGGAACTGTTGGAGATCGCCGCCGCCTTGCGCGCCGCCAACTGGGCCGATCAGGCGGCCCGCGGTATCACGGTCATTCCGTCCGGCGATTTCTCCCTCTAGGACCAGATGCTCGATACCGCCGTCATGGTTGGTGCTGTGCCGGAAGGCTATGGCTGGTCGGACGGCATGGTGTCGCTCGATACCTATTTCGCGATGGCACGCGGAGCGGATGCCGGCGCTTGCGGCTGTGGCAATCCCAGCCATCACGCCGCCGGCGTCCCGGCGCTTGAAATGACAAAGTGGTTCGACACGAACTATCACTACCTCGTCCCCGAGCTTGGCCCGAACCAGCGTTTCGTGCTCGCCTCGATGAAGCCAATCGACGAGTTCCGACAGGCCAAGGCACTCGGCATCCGTACCCGGCCAGTGCTGGTAGGCCCGGTGACCTTCCTGAAGCTCGCGAAGGGAGGGGTCGGTTTTGATCGGCTAAAGCTGATTGATCGTCTTATGTCGGTATACATCGACGTTCTGAAGCGCCTCGTAGCCAATGGTGCCGACTGGGTGCAAATGGATGAGCCGATCCTGGCGACCGATCTCGACGAGGCGACGCGTGCCGCGCTGAACACGGCCTATGGCCTGATCGCTTCAGCCGTGCCGACGCTCAAGATCATGCTCACGAGCTATTTTGCTCCGCTTGCAGACAACCTCAATCTGGCCATTTCGCTGCCAACCGCAGGTCTCCACCTCGATCTTGTTCGCGGCCGAACCGATCTTTCCTCCGCGCTAACGCGCGCTGCCGGCGGCAAGGTCCTTTCGCTCGGCGTCATTGATGGTCGGAATATCTGGCGGACGGATTTGGACGCCTGCCTTGACCTCGTTCAACCGATCCTCGCCCGTCGTGGGCTGGACCATATCTAGTTGGCTCCGTCGTGCTCGCTATTGCATGTGCCTTATGACAAGGAGGCCGAAAGCGGGCTTGACCGGGAAATCGCCTCTTGGCTGGCATTTGCGCGTCAGAAGATGACAGAACTCTCCACTCTCGGCCGTGCATGTGAGGGCGGCAGGCAGAGCGTGGCAGAGCATTTCGCCGCCGCCTGCTCGGCCTTGGCTTCCCGCAGGGGCTCGCCGCGTGTGGTCAGGTCCGACGTCCGTGCCCGCCTCGCCGCGGTCACGCCGGAGATGGCACATCGCCCTTCACCGTTCGAGCAGCGCGCGGCTGCCCAGCGTGCACGCTTCGATCTGCCTCTTTTCCCAACGACGACCATCGGTTCCTTCCCGCAGACAAAGGATGTACGCCGCAGTCGGCAAGCTCTTGCCAAGGGCGAGATATCCGAGGCCGACTATCGCGATTTCCTGAAGACGGAAACAGCTGCCTGCGTCGGATGGCAGGAGGAAATTGGGCTCGATGTACTTGTTCATGGCGAGTTTGAACGCAATGACATGGTGCAATATTTCGGCGAGAAGCTGGACGGCTTTGCCTTCACGCACCACGGTTGGGTGCAGTCATACGGATCGCGCTGCGTCCGTCCTCCGATCCTCTACGGCGATGTCGCCAGGCCCGAACCGATGACTGTCGACTGGTGGCGCTACGCTCAATCCAAAACCGGCAGACCAATGAAAGCGATGCTGACGGGACCGGTGACCATCCTCAACTGGTCGTTCGTGCGCGACGACATGGGGCGCGATGAAGCGTGCCGTCAGATCGCACTGGCACTGCGCGATGAAGTTACGGACCTTGAGGAGGCGGGCGCTACGATGATCCAGATCGACGAGGCGGCCCTGCGGGAAGGGTTGCCGATCAGAGCGAGCGAAAGGGCACATTATCTTGACTGGGCGGTTGACAGTTTCCGCCTGACGTCATCGAGCGCCGGAGACACGACGCAGATCCATACTCACATGTGCTACTCGGAGTTCAACGACATCATCGCGTCGATTGCCGCCATGGATGCTGACGTCATTTCCATCAAGTGCTCACGCTCGAAGATGGAGCTGCTGACCGCCTTTGCCAATTTCCATTATCCCAACGACATCGGGCCGGGCGTCTACGACATTCATTCACCGCGCGTGCCGTCCGTCGAGGAGATGGTGAGCCTTATCCGGATGGCACTCACCCATCTTCCGGCCGAACGCATTTGGATCAACCCCGATTGCGGCCTCAAGACACGCGGCTGGCCTGAAGTGCAGGCGGCTCTGGTCAACATGGTGGAGGCTGCGCGCCAATTGCGAGGAACCGTGGCGAACCAACGCTCTTAATCCGGATTCGCGCGGCTATGCCCAAGGCGTATGCCGCGCCATCCACAGCCGCTCCACAAGGCGTCTAGGTAGAACCACTGCGCAGAGTGTCTTTCATTGACCCGACTCATAGGGCGAGAAATACTATTGGTTGAGCTGAGGTTCTTCAGGTGCCACAACATCTGGAGCCAAGAGGGAAGCCGGTGCAAATCCGGCGCTGCCCCCGCAACTGTCAGCGGCGAGTATCCGTTCCACTGAAGTCACTGGTGCATGATGCACTGGGAAGACGGAGCGGTTGCGATGACCCGTGAGCCAGGAGACCTGCCCCAGCCGAGTTGAATTGTCCTCGGGCGGGGTGCACCGGTGGATCGTCATCGACGCGCGGCCGGAGTCCGTCTCCGCCGTTATCGATTGCGCTCCTCTCGTTCTCCGCCCTTTATTCGGTGCAAGGGAACGATGTCGGAAATCACGCCAGTCAAACCGCCTCTCAGCGTCCTCAAGCGGTCGGGTGCGCTCGCCCCCTTCGATGCCGAAAAGATCCGTTCGGCCATCGAGCGGGCCGGAGCCGCTAGCGGCGAGTTTTCAAGCACGGAGGCCCAGCTTCTCGCTATGCAGGCCGTGAAGGTGATCGCCCATCGTTTCGCTGCACGCATGCCGTCGATCGAGGAGATCCAGGATGTCGTCGAGCAGGCGCTGATCTCGGCCAATCACTTCTCGACGGCCCGCGCCTACATCGTCTACCGCGAGCAGCGGGCCCGCCTCCGGCGCGACGCCAACACGGTCGTCGACGTCGTCGCCTCGATCGACGAATATCTCGACCGGGCCGACTGGCGGGTCAACGCCAACGCCAACCAGGGCTATTCGCTGGGCGGGCTGATCCTCAACGTTTCCGGCAAGGTGACGGCCAACTACTGGCTCTCCCACGTCTATCCGCCCGAGGTCGGCCGCGCCCACCGCGACGGCGACATCCACATCCACGACCTCGACATGCTCTCCGGCTATTGCGCCGGCTGGTCGCTCCGGACGCTGTTGACCGAAGGCCTCAACGGCGTGCCGGGCAAGGTGGAGGCCGGGCCGCCCAAACATCTTTCGAGCGCTGTCGGCCAGATCGTCAATTTCCTCGGCACGCTCCAGAACGAATGGGCCGGCGCCCAGGCTTTCTCCTCCTTCGACACCTACATGGCGCCCTTCGTCCGCAAGGACCGGCTCGCCTACGAGGATGTCCGTCAGTCGATCCAGGAGCTGATCTACAACCTCAACGTCCCCTCGCGCTGGGGCACCCAGACGCCGTTCACCAACCTGACCTTCGACTGGGTGTGTCCCGACGACCTGAAGGATCAGGTGCCGATCATCGGCGGCGTCGAGATGGACTTCCGCTATGGCGAGTTGCAGGCCGAGATGGACCTGATCAACCGCGCCTACATGGAGGTGATGACCACGGGCGACGCCAAGGGCCGCGTCTTCACCTT
>NZ_AULH01000045.1 GCF_000425185.1 Pleomorphomonas koreensis DSM 23070 | reverse complement strand
CTTTCATGTGCTTTTCCGGTTATGCGTTTATCAGCATCTTATAATGTAAAGAAGGACACCGCAAGCCTCTTGATATCTTCCATAATTCGGCTATTGTCGAAGTATGGAATTATCAGAAGCTCTCGACGCCTTTACGGCCCTTTCCCAGATCACGCGGCTGCAGGTCTTCCAGCTGCTTGTGCGCCATGAGCCGGACGGTCTTGCGGCCGGCGACATCGCCTCGGCCGTGGGTGTGCCGGCCAACACCCTCTCAGCCCATCTCGCCATTCTGACCCGGGCGGGGCTGACCACATCGGAACGGCGAAGCCGTTCCATCGTCTACCGGGCGCGAACAATCCATGTGAGCCGCCTGGTGGACTTCCTGGTGAAGGACTGCTGCGGCGGTAACCCTGAACTGTGCCGGGTTCCACACCCTCTTTCTCAATCCTCGCTGTCAAAGGACGATGCCATGCCTGATCGCCCCTACAACGTGCTGTTCCTCTGCACCGGCAACTCCGCTCGATCGATCATTGCCGAAGCCATTCTCAACCACGATGGGGCAGGGCGCTTCCGTGCCTTCTCCGCCGGCAGTCACCCAACCGGCAAGGTCAATCCGATCGCCCTCGAACTGTTGGCTGAGGACGGATTCTCGATCGAGGGATTGCGCTCCAAGAGCTGGGATGAGTTCGCCGAGCCCGGCGCCCCGGAGATGGATTTCGTGTTCACCGTCTGCGACAACGCGGCCGGCGAGACCTGCCCGGTGTGGCCCGGGCATCCGATGACCGCCCACTGGGGCATCGAGGACCCGGCGCGCGTCGTCGGGACCCATATTCAGCAGAAAACAGCCTTCGTCACCGCTGCACGCTATCTCAAGAACCGGATCACCAACTTCCTGGCGCTGCCGATCCGGAGCCTCGATCGTCTGGCCATCACCAGTCACCTGCACGAGATCGGCCGGCTTGACGGTGCTACGGCCAAGGCAGGAGAGACCAAATGAGTTCCGTTGCCCGCCGCCTATCGTTCCTCGACAGATACCTGACCGTCTGGATTTTCGCCGCCATGGCCCTCGGCGTGGGCATTGGCTACACCCTGCCGGGCGTTGAAGCACTGATCAACTCCTTCCAGGTTGGCACCACCAACGTGCCGATCGCCATCGGTCTGATCCTCATGATGTATCCGCCGTTCGCCAAGGTGCGTTATGAGGACCTGCCGGAAGTGTTTGCCGATGTGAAGGTTCTCGTCCTGTCGCTGGTCCAGAACTGGTTGATCGGGCCGGTGCTGATGTTCGCGCTGGCGATCATCTTCCTGCCCGACAAGCCTGAGTACATGGTGGGCCTGATCCTGATCGGTCTCGCCCGCTGCATCGCCATGGTGGTGGTGTGGAACGAACTCGCCAAGGGTTCCACGGAATACGCGGCCGGCCTCGTCGCCTTCAACTCCATCTTCCAGGTGCTGTTCTATTCAGTGTTCGCCTGGTTCTTCGTCACCGTCCTGCCGCCGGTCTTTGGGCTGACGGGCTCCGTGGTGGCGATCTCCATTGGCGAGATCGCCAAAAGTGTCTTCATCTACCTCGGCATTCCCGCCATTGCCGGCGTGCTGACGCGGGTGATCATGCTCCGCTTCGTTTCCAAGGACTGGTATCACAGCCATTTCGTGCCGAAGATCGGCCCCATCACACTGATTGCGCTTCTTTTCACCATCGTCGTCATGTTCTCGCTGAAGGGCAACCTGATCCTGACCATCCCCGGCGACGTGGTGCGGATCGCCATTCCGCTTCTCATCTACTTCGTGGTGATGTTCGCGCTGAGCTTCGTGCTCTCGCTGAAGGCTGGCACCGATTACAAGCGCTGCACGACGCTGTGCTTCACGGCGGCCAGCAACAATTTCGAGCTGGCCATTGCCGTGGCCGTGGCCGTTTTCGGCATCAACTCCGGCGCGGCGTTCGCCGCCGTCATCGGGCCGCTGGTGGAGGTGCCGGTGATGATCGGCCTCGTCAACGTGGCGCTATGGTCGCGCCGCTTCTTCCCGGCCGAGAAGCTGTCGCTTCGCACCTGAAAGGGGCTCCGCATGGATGTGACCATCTACCACAACCCCGCCTGCGGCACGTCGACGAACACGCTGGCCCTCATCCGCCATGCCGGCATCGAGCCCACGGTGATCGAGTATCTGAAGACGCCGCCCGATCGGGCGACACTGAAGGACCTGATCACCCGGACGGGGATGAAGGTCCACGACGTACTCCGGCAGAAGGGGACGCCTTATGGCGAGCTGGGGCTCGGTCCCGACATGCCGAAGGACATCCTGCTCGATGCCATGATGGCGCACCCGATCCTGATCAACAGGCCGCTCGTGGTGACGCCCAAGGGTGTGAAGCTCTGCCGTCCCTCCGACATGGTGCTCGATCTCCTGCCGGAGGGGCCTCTGCCCGACTTCATCAAGGATGACGGCGAGCCGGCGTTGCGTGACACAGCCGTGACAGGAGACGATGCCGGTTTTCTTGCCGCGCTGGCGTCGGCCGACCTGCCGGCCGACGATCTCAATGAGCCCGGGCGGTCGTTCTTCGCCTTCCGGAGCCTTTCGGGCGAGCTTCTCGGCTACGGCGGATTCGAGCTTTACGATGCGGAGGCCTTCCTGCGCTCCCTCGTCGTGCTGTCCGAACGACGGGGTGCCGGCGTCGGCAAGGCGATCGTTGCCCGCCTGGCGCGGCGAGCCTTCGACCTCGGCGGCCGGCGTCTGTGGCTGATGACCACGACGGGGGCGCCGTTCTTCGAGGCGATCAAGTTCAAGCGTGTCGATCGCACGGACGCTCCGGCCAATATTTTGGCAACGCGGCAGGCCCAGGGGCTCTGTCCGTCATCGGCGGCGGTTCTCACGCGGCCGATTTACCTCTAGAGACCCTGGCGTCCCACGGGACGCCACGGCGCATCCTGGCGATTTCCAGGAAGGCGGCTACGCCAAGACATCCGATGCCCACGAGGACGGCGAGAGCCCCTTCGGCGCCAATATGGTCGACCATGAAGGCGAACAGGAAGGGCGCGATGGCTCCTGCGAACTGTCGGGCCTGCGCCATCCTGCCCATTAGTGCGCCGTAGCCTTCGCTGCCGAACAGCGCCAGCGGTAAGGTTCCCTGCACGATGCTCTTGAGGCCCGATCCGAAGCCCAGCAACATGGCGAATACGGCCGCGCCAGCGACGGCGGGGGCCGTCAGGGCCAGCACCAACACGGCCAGCGGCGTTGCGACGGCGGCGATCAGCGTCACGAACAGCGGATGACGGCCGGCGCCGAACACCATGTTGACGAAGCGCACGCCGACCTGTGCCGGGCCGAACAGGGTGGAGACCAGAAGCGCCGCCGCACCGAGGCCAAGCCCCTGCAGCATCGGCACCATCTGCGCCAGGAGTGCCGACAGGACTAAGTTTGACAGCGCGAAGCCGCATGTCGCCAGCAGGAACAGACGCGCGGTCGTGGCCTGCAACTGCCCGCCCGCATGCTCCCCCGGCGATACCGGCGCCGGATCATGCGCGGCACGCTGCCGGGACAGCAAGACATGGATCGGCAGCGCCAGGAAGAGGTTAAGGCCGGCATAGAGCCCGAGGACAAGGCGCCAGTCCAGCACGGCGACCAGTTCTGAGGTCAGGGGCCAGAAGATCGTCGAGGCGAACCCGGCGATCAGGGTCAGATAGGTGATATGCGTCCGCGCCGCCCGATCGCCAGCTTGAACCAGAGCCGTAAACGCGGCCTCGTAGAGGATGAGCGGCGCCCCTGCCTGCAGGACAAGAAGGGCCGCTGCAAAGGTTATCGGCCCGGGTGCCAGGGCCATGCCGGCGAGTGCGACGGCGGCGATCGCCGACCCCGCCGCCATCAACCGGCCGGCGCCGCGCCGGTCCATCTGTCGGCCGCTCCATGGCGCCACGGCGCCGCCGATCAGGAGCGTTCCGGAAAAGAGCCCGAACAGCCAGGATGTCGGCAGACCGAAGGTTGCGCCAACGCGATCGGCGACGATGGCAAAGCTATAGTAGGTCGTGCCATAGCCGATGATCTGGGTCAGACCGAGCAGGCCGACCACAACAGCCGGGGACAGGCGCGGCGCCGGCACCGGTTAGACGGTGCCGGGCTTGGTTGCCCGCACGAAGGCGCTGAAGATCTTACCATCGACCTGTGCCGCCAGAGCATCAACATCGAGATCCTTGTTGACAAGGAACCCGCGCGCATCCTCGGCCCGGTAGATGCGGGTCGGTTCAACATCGATGTCGACGAAGCCGGCCGCCGCCAGCTTGGCCCGATAGTCGTCTTCATCGAGCGCGCCCGCTATGCAGCCCGCCCAGGCGAGAACGTCCTTGCGGATCGGCGCCGGGATGTCGCCCCGGGTCACCACGTCGGACACGGCAAAGCGGCCGCCAGCCTTGAGCACACGGAAGGCCTCCCGCAGCACCTGGCTCTTGTCGGCCGACAGGTTGATGACGCAGTTCGAGATGATGACATCCACGGAGCTGTCAGGCAGCGGAATCGCCTCGATCTCGCCCTTCAGGAACTCGACGTTCACGGCGCCGGCCTGGCGCTGGTTCTCGCGGGCGAGCGCCAGCATCTCATCGGTCATGTCGAGACCGTAGGCCTTGCCGGTCGGGCCGACGCGCTTGGCCGACAGCAGAACGTCGATACCACCACCCGAACCGAGATCCAGCACGACTTCGCCGGCCTTCAGCTCGGCAAGTGCCGTCGGGTTGCCGCAGCCAAGCGAGGCCAATACGGCCTTCTCAGGCAGGCTGCCGGCCTCGATCGCGGAATAGAGGTCGGAGGTCACGGGGTTCTTGGCCGTGCCCTCGGTCGAGCAGCAGCTCGTCCCGCAACCGCAACTGCCGCCGCTTCCGGCCTTGATCGCCGCCTCGGCGTATTTCTCGCGCACGATTTCCTTGATCGAGCTATCCGACATGATGTTCTCCTAGCAACAGGTGACCTTTTCGGGGGAGACGGCCTTGTTCCGGGTGCAGCACTCGGCGAACAGGAAGGCGAGAATGCTCTCCAGCGCCTCGGCATTGGCCGTGTAGCGGAGGAAATTGCTTTCCCGCTTCACGTTCACCAGCCCCTCGTTCTTCAGCTTGTCGAGATGATGCGAC
>NZ_AULH01000044.1 GCF_000425185.1 Pleomorphomonas koreensis DSM 23070 | reverse complement strand
GACGAGCCTGGGGTCAGCCCTCCCGTCCGGAAAAAGGTGAAGGCCGTCATCGCCGAACTGGGATATCGGCGTAACGACAGCGCCCGGGTGCTTCGCATGGGCACAACCCACAGCATCGGCTTTATCTGTGAGGATCTTGGCGAACCCTTCGTCTCGCAGTTGATCAGAGCCATTGAGAGCGTGAGCCTTGAAAACAGCTCGATGCTGATCGTTGCGGCGACCGGAGGCAATCTCGAGCGAGAACAGGAGGCGGTACGGGCGCTGGCTTCCCGCCAGGTCGACGGCCTGATCATCGCCCCGACCGGCCGGGAACAACCCTACCTCGGCCGCGAATTGGGCAACGGATTGCCGGTGGTATTCGTCGACCGTCCGTCGCTGCATCATCAGGTAGACGCCGTCCTGACCGACAATCACGCCGGCGCCCAGATGGCGACACGCCAGCTGGTGAAATGCGGCCATCACCGCATCGCCTTCTTCAGCAATGTCGATCAGCTGTTCACCCAGGTCGAGCGGATCGAGGGATACCGGCAAGCCTTGACGGCCGAGGGCATTGCCTTTGATCACGCGCTGGTCTGCTCGGCATCCGGCAACCCTGCAGCTACCCTAGCCTCCCTCAGAAAGATGCTCGCTCTCAATGAGCCGATCACCGCCGCGATTACCGGCGACTCCCTTTGCACCTATGCCTTGCTCCGCGCCTTCAAGGTCGTCGGTCTGCATCTGCCCTTCATCGGTTTCGATGATTTCCCGCTGGCCGATCTGCTGGAGCCTGGAATCAGCGTCATCGAACAGAACCCTTACGATATCGGCCGTGTCGCAACCCAACTCCTGTTCCGCAGGATTGGGGGCGATACCTCGCCGCCCCAGACGATCAAGCTGGGCACCAGACTTATACAGCGGGGATCCGGCGAGACCGGACTTCAATCTACCGACGGTTCGCTCCATACGAAGCTGGAATAGTACTCTTGCCGAGAATCGACATTTCCGACTTTGTTTCGGTGGAAATGGCCGTTCGCCTTCCGAAGCTGACTGCGCGATTTACAATGTTAGTTTACATTCCACCCGAATCTGTGCGCACAGATCAACGGATATCCGCATGACATCGGATAGAAGAATAGGTCGTCCGCTCTTTGGACGAAAGACCGGAATGGGATGCACTGCGGTCGTGGCTGTCAGCGGGGCTCGTCTATGCGCTCCGAGAGAACATGGCTGACTGAAGCGAGCCCGTCGGCTTTCGGCTAATGTAGCGAGCTTTCGGATAAGAATCCCCCCGATCAGGCGGCGGATGCTTTCATGTCGCGTGATGGTTGCGGGCTACCGGACCCCCGATTTGAACCTACGAAGCTAACTATTTGATTTTCTTAGGCCAGGATAACACGCAAAAACAAAGACCTCAGCAAATCATTGATTTTGCTGAGGTCTTTGGTTCAGACTGGTTGCGGGGGCTCGCAACCTACGAGACCAACATTCGCTGTGCGTATCCATCTAGCTGAATATTCTTGGCGGGTTCTCCATTCCGCTCCTTGGCCACGCCGACATCGACAAAGCCAATCACCGCAACAATTGCGGTGTATGAGTTGGGCTATCTTCTCAAAATCATTCCAGATGCCGTGAAGTGGGCATCTCAAGCCGCTTCCCAGACCTTGTTCAGAATGCGCGCGGCGATCTCCGCCTTGTCCTGCGGCAGGAACCGACCGTAGTGCTGGGCAACCATCTCCGGCGTGTCCTGGATCGCGTAGGCAAGCACGTCCGCCTCCGCGTCATCCATGAAGGCGGCGAGCTTGGTCATCCTGGGTCGGAGTTGGTCGGCGACGGCGCGCCACTGCCTCTGGGCTGCCTCGGCGTCGTTCTGGGCGAAGGCCGTCGCGATGAAGGCGGAGACAACCCGGCGGCCATTCTTGCCGGCATGCGCCAGAGCGTTGCGCATGAAGTGGACGCGGCAGCGTTGCCACGTCGCCGTCAAAACCTTCGAGACCGCCGCCTTGATGCCCTCGTGGGCGTCGGAGATCACCAGCTTGACACCGCGCAGACCACGACGGGCGAGCTTGCGAAGGAATCCGGTCCAGAAGGTCTCAGCCTCTGATGGACCGATATCCATGCCGAGCACCTCGCGCCGACCGTCACTGTTGACGCCAACCGCGACGATGACCGCCACCGACACAATCCGGCCGTTCTGGCGGACCTTCAGATAGGTCGCATCAATCCACAGGTAGGGCCAGTCGCCCTCGATCGGACGGTCGAGGAAGACCTTCACCCGCTCGTCGATCTCCTCGCACAGGCGGCTGACCTGGCTCTTGGAGATGCCACTCATCCCCAGCGACTTGACCAGATCGTCGACCGAGCGCGTCGATATGCCCTGGATGTAAGCTTCCTGGATGACGGCGGTCAGGGCCTTCTCGGCCATCCGCCGCGGTTCCAGGAAGCTCGGGAAGTAGCTTGAGGTGCGAAGGCGAGGAATGCGCAGTTCGACGGTTCCAGCCCGAGTCTCCCAATCGCGTTCGCGGTAGCCGTTGCGCTGGGCCAGTCGATCCTTGCTCTTCTCACCCCACTCAGCGCCAGTCCGGGCGCCGATCTCCAACTCCATCAGCCGCTCGGCGGCATAGCCGATCATCTCGCGCAGGATATCGGCATCTGGGCTCTTCTCCACGAGCGCCCGCAGGCTCATCATCATATCGGTCATCGGTGGTTCCTCGGTCGGGTTGGTGCTGCAACTCCGACCATACCGGCGTTCCGCCGATGACCACCTCATTCACTCAGCTACACCACGCAATGGGACACGATCAGATCACGTGCTCCAGCGAAGACCCAACTTTGTGCGGTCACGCTGAGAAGGTCTTCTTCGCCAATGCTGCGGATGAGACCCGCCTCGAGAGGGCGCTGACTTCATTCAAGCAGAACGACTGCAATGGCACCTCATTCTGACAGCGGTGAGCGTGGCTTGCGAGTACAGCCAATAACTTTACTGCGGTTGGGCGCTTTAAATTCCATCGACACGTTCAACCGGATGCCTTAGCAATGAGGTGCAATTACCGGTACGTGTCGGGGGAATAATGCGCTCTTCTATCGCTATCGCCGCACTGCTTCTTTCCGCTTCCCACGCCTTCTGCCAGACGGCACAAGAAACTGTCGCCTATCTCTTGATGGGCTACGATGGGTCCGAAGTTACCAAAGAATTGGGGGCTGGAAAGTTTACATATAAACCTGAAGGAACCAACAGGGATACAATTGTTCTTCACGTCAAAGGCAGTACGATTGATGCCGACTTTGTTACGGTGAAGTTGTCCAGCATCTCGGAATGTTCTTACGGGGTCGACGGTAAAGTACTTAACCTCGAGCGTTTTAAAGCTGATGGTACTCAGACGCTTATCTCTTACCACATGGAATTTGATTTTTCGAAGGCTGTAGATATTAAGCTGGCAAGCGAGCAGTACCCAGTAACGCAAATCGCCGGATCGAAAATGACCTGCTCTTCAGACGACGAAACTTTCTGTACGCAAGCTGAGCAGGGGTTCTTTTTTAACGTGGGCGATCCTGCCCGGCTCACTAAAGCGCTCGACTATTTCAAGCAGACCTACTGCAAGGGCAGCGCCTTCTGACGCGGCCAACCGGCATCGGAATCCTTTTTGCCCCGCATTGATTTCAATGCGGGGTGTAGAGGGCCAAGCCAAGAAATATCGCCGCCACGATGGGGATTCCGGGCTTCATCCATGCTGCAAGCTTGCCCTGGTTGGGAACCCCGGAATTCACCGGCAGAAGCTCCGACATCACCTTCTTCGAACGCAGGCGCGCGGTGAAAGAGATCATGCCCGTCACCACCCAGCCGATAGCAGCTCCGCTCAACACGCCGAAGACTGGATGCCAGCGAAGCGGGATGCCGATAATACGCAGATAGATCATGCCGCCGACAACGGCCGCGGCAGAGAGGCTAGTACCGATGATCCAGGTCTGGCGTGCAACAGCCCCGCCGAGAGCGTCCATGAGAGTAGTGACCCACGCAGATGCCATGCGCACGCCCTCCAGGCTTAGGAAGCCGCGGTGATCGGCGTATGTGAACCTAAACAGGTCCTCGAGCTTTGTTTTGGGGGCCTCGCAGATCTTATCCAGAACCACGTTGGTGAAAGGGGTCCGTCGCATTGCCGCGATGGTTTCGGCGGGTTCCTTGCCGAAGTCGTCCGCGATGGTACCGGTGAGCACATTGTCCAGGAACGTTTCGGGCGCCGGGAAGAATAGCGAGGCCGATCCCCCGAGGTAACCGCGCACCTTGTCCTGCTTATCGCTCTCAAGTTCGATTGTGATGTTCCCGACCTGAACGTCACCGCCGCGGCCGACGAAGAGCGCCTGGCCACGTGTCATCCGTTTCTCGGGCAGACCATCCAGGAGCCCAACAGCCTCCATGTCGCCGGTCTCGAGTGCCGCCACCAGTCGGGGCTCACCCTCAGCAAGCCAGATGGCTTTAGCTGTGACGGAAATGGACAATGAGTCCGTGGTTGCGCCTGTACCGCTGCAGGAACTGCAATCGACCTTTGTGGTGCCGAAACACGTCCAGCACGTAACTCGCCCGGTGCTGCCGCACGTAGAGCAGCCGTGGTATTCTCCCATGCCGTCGCGATAGCGACCTGATCCAGCGCAGACGTTGCAGCGGACCTTACCCGCCCAGTCGCAGTAGCTGCAGTTGAGGCGTCCATCTCCACGGCAACGACCGCAGGTCTCTGATTTCTGCCACGCGCCGCTCACCTTTTCGCAAAGGATGCTATCTGGCTTTTTCGTAAGTCCCGCGGCGCCAACCTTGAGCGCCTTCTCCGCGGCTCGATCCCAAAAGCCATCTTTCAGATGCTCCTCCGCAGCTGCTTTCGCCAGACTGACGGCATCGCTTTGATCGTTGACCTGGAACCCGCGCCCGTAGCCATGGAACGACGACCATGTCAGCGAGAATTCTGCCGACAGATAAGCGCCGCCTTCGATCGCCACGGTCTCATCGAGATCGACTGTGGCTGGCTTCGCGTGAGCATTTTGGGGATCGCATCCGCGCACAAGCCCGTCGATCAGGTCTTTGACATCTGAGCTTACCTTGCGCCTTGGCAATGAAACCAGATTCGACGCCGCCGGGACCAAATTTGTAGACGCGGGCTTCGCAGACACTTCCATGTTGCACTCTCCCAAGTTGTGCAACATTTATGCGATCAGCGCTAAATCCCTGTTAAAGCCTTGCCCCTCTTTCCCATCCGTATGAATACGAGCATCAAAGGCAGGCCGGAATTTCCAGCTCCGCCTGGCCTAAAAACGGGTAGCGCTTCACCAACGCCGGAAACGAACTCAAAACTGGATAAATCCTGGGGGCAACGTCAAGCCGCTTGGCAGGATAATCCCAAAGATTGTCGAGACACTGCAAACTGTAGAAAGAGGTGGCCCCGATTGTTTGGACAGCGCCCCGCGGAATTTGAGTGGATCTCACGCCGGGGTGTCGACTGCGGGGCTTCGCGATTTCATCACGGCGTCGGGAGGGCGTAGCCCGACCAGAGCCGTGATGAAATCGCGGGCGGCGATCAGGCGGCCTCGGCCATCTGTCGCCCGCCGAAGTAGGCCTCGTCGGGTGTGCTGCCGTCAAGGCTCGAATGTGGCCGTCCGGAATTGTAAAAGCCGATGTAATTCGAGATCGACGATCTTGCGTCTCGAACGCTTTCATAGGCCCTCAGGTAGACCTCCTCGTACTTGATCGATCGCCAGAACCGTTCGACGAAGACG
>NZ_AULH01000043.1 GCF_000425185.1 Pleomorphomonas koreensis DSM 23070 | reverse complement strand
AGCAGGACGTGCTCGCCTACATGACCTTTCCCAGGCAGCACTGGACCAAGCTTCACAGCACAAACCCCATCGAACGTCTCAACGGCGAGATCAAACGACGGACAGAGGTCGTCGGCATCTTTCCCAACGATGACGCAATCGTCAGACTCGTCGGGGCGCTGCTGCTCGAACAAAATGACGAGTGGGCCGTCCAGCGGTCCCGCTACATGACACTTGAGACCATCGCCACGATGAGCGATGATCCGCTCATCAGCCTGCCAGCGGCAAGCTGACACGTTCCCGGCTCTGTCCGGAAGGCACGGCGAGCGCCGAAGCTACACCACGCCCTGGGACACGATCTTGTATCGCTCCGCCCACCCCTCTGGAAACCGCTGAAACAAGATGCGTGAAGGCATTTCGTCCAGCGGAACGGGGCGCAACGGAACAATACCGCCAAAAACAGATGTGAAGCCGAAACTTGCAGCAAATGCGAGCAGACACTCTTCCACTTGGATCGCGCTCTGCGCTTTCTCGAGGTCTTCAATGAAACCCACTGTTTGGTAGAATCGGTCCGGCACCTGCGCTCCTCCAAATTTTGTGCATCTCCCTTGGCGATAGCTCCCAGCGTTCCGTTCGGAGGTCGTCGGTAGAGTTGGGTTTCGGATGATCGGATGGGATACGACGTGCGAGCTCGCGTCGAGACAACTAACTCGGGTTGATTGGAAACTATATGCTTGCGGTAGAGCCGCCTCTTGTTCGGTATTGCGCACGTTCGCCCCTGTCTCACCGGGGAAATGCGTTCGCAAGAATGGCTTCTAGCTTGGGATTTCTGTCGCGTTTGCCTGGCTGTTCACAGAGTCACGATTGGTCGCTTTCCCCTTGACGCGAAACCTTTCGCTAAAGCGGAGAGCAGAGTGCACACTTCCGCCCTCCGCTGTCTCATGTGCGCCGGTTCAAGGAGCGATGGTGATACGGTTATCGACCTTCGTGACCCCTGGTGCCCGCCATGCGGCCCGCTCGGCTTCTTGGCGCTCGGCCCAAGAGCGAACCGTGCCGGTGAGCGTGACCTCCCCCCCGCTGGCCGTCACAACGATCCGATTGGCGTCGATCTCGGCGCTGCGCTTGAAGGCGTCCTCGATTTTCGATTTGATTTCGGCCGGGGCGACGCGCGGCTTCAGCGTGATCAGGTTTGAGATGCCCTTTATGCCTTTCAGCGCCCGGACCGCGCGTTCGGCGCGTGTGCGCTGGTAATCCCATTCGACGGAGCCTTCCAGCGTCGCCCAGCCGGTTTTCACCAACACCTTGATGTTTTCGTGCGCGTAAGGAAGCTCGGTCTTGATCGCGGCGACGGCTTCGCGCGCGAGCTCGGGATCGGGGCGCTGGCTTTCGGAGGGCAGCCGTACTTCGATGTCGTTCGCCAGGCCGAGGACACCGGACACACGCTTTGCCGCTCGCTCTGCCTCGTACTTTTGCAGATAGCTGCGGACAAAACCCGTGAGCGTCACGACGCCGGACTTGACCGCAACGCCGATGTCGGTGGCGTCGATGTCGGGGTCCCACTTCAGCTCGAATTCCACGTCGCGCTTGATGTCACTGTCAGATCTCATTGTTCTATTTCCTTCTGCCAATTGAGCATGGCCGCGCTGCGCGGCCCCTGGTCGGTCCTCCGCAACTTACGGCGTAAGCACGCTACGCCGGGCATGGTGGCGCGCGCTGACAGGCGTCAGTTTTCGATGTGGACGCCGATTCAGCACGAAGCTGCTCTCGCGACGAACCGCCACTTGGCAGGAAAACAAACGTCCGACCTTCATGGGCAGGCTGGCTGCAACCCGTGGGGCGCCCCTGTCACGCCGCGTGAGCGGTCCTTCGGAAACAGCCGTCCGCGCTTCGAGCGCCGTATCTCGCGAAAAACTGTCGATTGTCAGTGTCGGTCGGAGGCGGAGTTGCCATCAATGCTCTTTGTCTCGCGACAGCTCCGCGGCGCTTGCCCGCCAAGAGAAAGGGCCCGTGAGCTGGACCTGACGCATCAGGTTGCCCGGCGTTAGCGGCGGACGAGATCGCCCCACGCGGGATCCCATAGGTCTTCGTGCTCAAGCACGATCACGATCCTTTGGAAACCGTAACGCTGAAGCAGGCGCTGCGCCTGAGCGAGCGCAAGGCCTACATCGACCTCCTCGCTCTCGTCCGGGCCAATGTGAGCGCCTTCTCGAGAATGCGCCATCCATCCGAGGGTGGCCCGGATGGGGGCCTTCCCTTGCCAGTCGAAAATTGTGACGATGATCTCGTTCCCGGCAGCTGACCCGGGATCATCGAGGAGGGTATATCTGGGTCGCTTCTTCGCAGTCACGTTCGTGTCCAACCTCATGGTCTCACTTTCGGGTTCACACTTCTCACCGCTCCGTCTGGACAGAACCTAGCCGCCGCTGCAAATTTAGTCCGTGGAGCGAGCCTGACAACTGCCTGCTGCATCTGCTATGGCTAGTTGCACTCGGCTGACACGAACCCAACTGTAGCCGAAAACCGATCCTGATTGTAGCAAGCAAGAGCCGATCCGCAGGATCTGTCAGACCCTGATCGGCGGAGACGCAAATGCCTGTGGAGGAAAATCAAAAGCTGGTCCGCGCGCTCGACGACCTCTTTCGCCTCTCCGCTCTGCAAGCGGACTGGAAGGACCTGGAGGAGGACGCGGTCGTCGAAAGCCTGGCCTCGGTCCTTGTGAAGACCCTCAACGCCGACTTTGTATATATGTCGATAGCGACGCTGCAAGTCGTCGTTGAGCTCGTGTATGGGCCCAACGGACGACTGCCGCCGCCATTCGTTCCGACTGTCCGCAACTCCCTATTGGCAGCCATTACGGACGGGGGAAAGATCGTCAGCCCGGTCAGCGGCAACAAGGTCACTGTCCACGCAACGCCCATCGGCAATCACGGCGAGGCGACCGTGATAGTCGCGTCGGATCGGCCAGATTTCCCAACTGAGGTGGAAACACTCCTTCAGCGCATGGCCGCAAGCCAAGCCATGTTGGAATTGCGACGGCGCGAGAAAACTGCTCCAAACGCATATCTCGCAAGGCTCATCGCCGCATCGTCCGACTTCATCGGCATCGTGAATCTTCAGGGCCGGCCGCTCTTCGTGAACCACGCTGGCCTTGAACACGTCGGGTTGGCTGATTTGCGTGAGGCGTCCGAGCTTCATATTGCCGATTTTCTGGCGCTCGGAGACCGCGATCAGCTGCGTTATGGCGTTTGGCATCGGATTCTCTCCGACGGGCGTTGGACGGGAGTGCTACGGCTGCTCCACACCAAGTCGAAGGATAGCCGACCTTTCCTGTTCGATTTCTATCGCCTCGATCTTCCCCCGGCTGGACCGGTCGCGATTGGCGTCGTCGGCAAGGAGGTTGCGAGTCCGTCAAAGACGTTGACCGATTCAAAGGAGGGAGGATCCTCTGAGGTCACCGACGAGCGCAACGAGGCGGCAGCTCGCGTGCAAACGCTAAGCGAGCGTGAGCGGCAGGTGCTGGTCCGGCTCGCCGACGGTCAGGCCCACAAGGAGATTGCCCACGAACTCGGCATAAGTGTCCGAACCGTTGAAGTTCATCGTTCCCGCATGTTGCGGCGGCTAGGAGTGAAAACCGTCGCGGAGGCGATTAAGCTCGCGGTTCTCGCTGGCTTAAAGGAGTAGTGCCAAGTGATGATCCACCTCTAAGCGCTGGCAAACGGGTCGTGCAAGGAAAGATGTGACTCCCGCCCAGTAACGACGCGCCACTTCGTCCACTCTCTGAGCGGGCCATTTCCCTTTACGAGAATTCCCATAAGGTGAATCCACAAATAGCTCCTTACCCGCACGTTTTTCTATCGTCACCACGGTCGTCCAATTGCTTGGACGGTTCCGTTCTGAAGGCGTGTCGATGGAACGTTCATCGCGGTTTGACGGCTCGGACTGCGAGCCACGGATCAACAAGAGTCCGAGAGACCTAAACTCTATCGCCATCCTCAGGACGTTCCAGCGTGATCAGGACATCTTCGAACACCACCATCGTTGTGACTGGTGGTATCGCATCGTTTCCGGAGCGACACGCAAATATCGTATCCGCAGTGATG
This sequence comes from Pleomorphomonas koreensis DSM 23070, assembly GCF_000425185.1. Lineage (GTDB taxonomy): Bacteria > Pseudomonadota > Alphaproteobacteria > Rhizobiales > Pleomorphomonadaceae > Pleomorphomonas > Pleomorphomonas koreensis. Next base: position 1,863 of record NZ_AULH01000043.1, on the reverse strand, counting down.
GACGACGGCAAATTGCGGACATTCACCTCCCAGGTGACTTCTTTGGATTCTCATCATCCGACGCGCACGCCTCCTCGGTGCAAGCAATTGTGGAGGGAACAATAGTTGCCTGTTATCCCCGAGCGGCAATTGAGGCTCTCGCGGACTCTGATCCGGCGACTGCCAAGCTCATCCGACTGGGAACCTTCGCGGCAATTGAAAGGCTGGAGCAGCAAATTTTCGTAGTGAGCACAATGTCGGCTCCGGAACGGGTGCGAGCTTTCCTGGTCCATTTTAGAGATAGGATCGGCCGATCTGGCGAAAACGATCTAGCTCTGCCCATTACACGCTACGACATCGCCGATCTGCTCGGACTCTCGACCGAGACAGTCTGTCGAGCGTTTACGAATCTCCGCGAGCGCGGCGCAATTTCTCTGGAAGGTCCCCGAAACGTCACGATCATTCGGCCTTAGGGAGCGAACTCAAGCACAGGATCTCTGTTCTCTATTCTGGATGAGGACGCAGCTCAGGGGCGCCGTGCATATCCGTACCGGAGTCTTCAACATTTGAGCTTTCCGCCTCCTGCAGTTCGTCGACGGTAGTTGAGGTTGCCGCCGGCGCGACGCCCAATGCGGCAACCTCGATCTGCGCACGCTTTCCCTCCAATCCCTTTGACACGCGATCGCAGTACGATTGCCATTCGCTTTTCGAAAGTTGATGCACGGCCATTCAAGATCTCGTGTTTTCAGCGGCAAATCGTGCCAAGAACTCTAAAGTCACGACGCGAGCGCCGGTGTGCAACGAGCACGGCTCGACCCCCCGAATCCCAAAGCATGACCTGGAATTCTTCGGCGCAATGCAGGGGCTGCGATCCATAGCGACGATGATGTCGCTGGGACACGCAAGTCCGAGTGGAGCGCTCCCTCTGAATTCCCGGGCATTCTCCGAAAGCGGGGTGGGCTTTCAATATTGTGCCGCGTTTAATTCCGCGATGAGCTGACGACCGTCATTGCCTCGGCCGTGTGAATCGGCGACGCCGAACAGCGCCGCCGACCCGTAAGCGATGCCCAGTGCTATCGCCAGCACCGCCAGATTGGCGAGCAGGGCATGCTCGCCGTTCCATTCCACCTCCACAACTCTGAGCTCCACCTCAGCCGGACGCGCTGGATCGGCTGGCAACTCCCAAGGCAGCTTGAGGAGGATGCGCCATGTATGCGTCGACGTACTCTCCCGTTGTTAGGCGGCCACAGACCGCAGATGTGGCGGTTTATCGTCATTGCCGTTCCAGATGGCTACGAAGCGCGGCGCGTGCTCGAGCGCGCTCGTGAGATAGATGCGCTCGCCGAAGTTCTCGTGCGCGCTCACGGCGATGCTGACCGCACGTATCTTCAAGAACGCGGTGCGACCCGGGCAATCTCAGCCGAATACAACGTAGGCTCGGCAATGGCAGAGGCAACGCTCAGCGGCTTGACGCTCGGTGACCAGATCGCGACAAAATGGGTGCCAATCGTTGGTATTACCTACGACCCCAAAGGGGTCGTTTGCGGGAGGGGGCGGAATCCTACGCTAAGGATTTGGCCACCGATATTCACCGGTGAGGTTGATGTGCTCCCATCCGAGCGGCGAGACATGGGCCAGTAGATCGGGCGATAGCAGCTTTCCATCGCGTTTCTGACTGGCGACGACGTCGCCCAGCTTCATGGTGTTCCAGAAGATGATGATGGCGGCGAGCAGGTTCATACCGGCAATCCGGTAATGCTGGCCTTCGGCGGAACGGTCGCGGATTTCGCCGCGTCGGTGGAAGCTGATGGCCCTCTTCAGCGCGTGATGCGCCTCGCCCTTGTTGAGCCCGATCTGCGCGCGGCGTTGCAGATCGGCGTCCAG
>NZ_AULH01000042.1 GCF_000425185.1 Pleomorphomonas koreensis DSM 23070 | reverse complement strand
TCTCGCCGCTCGGATGGGAGCACATCAACCTCACCGGTGAATATCGGTGGCCAAATCCTTAGCGTAGGATTCCGCCCCCTCCCGCAAACGACCCCCACCATGAGGAGCCCCTCGTTGATGGGGTTGGACGATTGTAGACGGAGTAAGTATTATTCCCAAGATAATCACGCTAGTGCTCCCCCTTAACATGTTCTTTACCATACTGCGAAAACCGTGGTTTTTCAATGTGTCCGCCGTATGAGCCGCCAAATTACGCCGACACACTTTCCCGATATGGATCAACGGCGTGCCCAATATACGCATATTAACTTATATCTATTGTGAGCAACGCAACTAAATCGTTTTATGCAAAGACGCATTTATTTTACAGAACTGGGTACATCCAAAATAATCTGTTTTTGTTCTTATAAGACCCAATCTAAGCTTAAATTAAGCATGCCTTTCAGGCGATATCACTTCGCCAAAGGTACAGTTGTAGGCTTGTTCCCTGTTCGGCCCGCGCTGGAAGCGAAAGCCGAACCCGGCCGAAGGCCGAAAGCGACGTTCCCCGTCCCGACGCCTTCAGCTGAGCCACAAGGCGAAGGCCGAAGGCACCCGAAGGGCCGAAACGCAGTGGCGGAGGGCATCGCCCTTGCCGAGGCCTGCCTCGTGGCATTCTTCCGCGTCTGGATGGGATGATCTCGCCGGCAACGCCGGCACAATGCCCGCCGGCCTGTCGACCGGCGGCGGGGACCGGCTTGGTTCGCTACAGCGCTACTTTAGGGCGCGCTCACCTTCACCGGTCCCCCTTCGGGCCTGATGCCATCGCATCAGGTCTGACGGCAGCGCGAGGCTGCCGTTGAGCCGGGGTTCGGGCTGGCGATTGAACGCCCGATCGGGTGCTGCCCCTAAGCGGGAACGCTGGGAGGGAAGCTCCCGAATGGCTGGGGTTCGGGGCTGCAAACCCCGTCGGCAGGTGTTGCCTGCCGAACACGGCGCGAGGAGCCGTCACTACCGGAGACGCCAGTATCGGAGGTAGTGACGGCGACGGCTCGCTAGCGCTCGCCGCCGGACGGATGACACCCAACCCCAAGCCAGGCGCCAAAACCACACTGAAACAGCAGGATGTCAGATCCGATTTGGACGCGTGCCCATAAAGTGATGCCAGGGAGAACGGTGTCCCCCTGACCCGACACCGGAAGGTGACACCTCGGCCGACATCGGCCCTCACGTTTGAAAGGAGCATGACGCTCGCGCAGGCCGATTCCGGCCTGACATCCCCGCCAAAAGCACGACCCCACGGGCACGGCTGAGGCCGCTCAAGGAAGCAAACCATTTGACAGGAGATCGCAACCACGAACCAGCGCAACGACCATAAACGCACGATGGCGCCGCTGATTCAGCGGTCGCCGCAGGTAGGCAGAGGAGACCGAACGAAACGGATATGATCAACCGCATGAAATCGGCCTTCAGCGCGTCTTCGCGCTGCCGAAAGCCCTGAGGGGCGACGGTAGGCCAGTAACACTCAACAATTCGGCCCTGATCAGGCCACAAGGAAAGAAAGGCTCCTGGATAACCTCGCGCACAGCCTCGTGACGCTGTGCCTGCACAACGCAGACGGAAGCCGGACCACTCAGGCACAGCGGTGCACTGGCCTCTTGCTTGTTGCGAGTGACCTTCGCGCCCTCGGCTATCGGTTGCCGGGCGCCCAGTCCCTCAAGTCCAAACACGTCTCCGCCCTGGTGGCGTCATGGAAAGGCCAGGGGCTTTCGGACGCCACCATCAAAAACCGCATGAGCTGGGTTCGATGGGTGGCAGAGAAAACCCGCAAGCCCGGGCTCCTGCCACGCGAGAACCTGGAGTTCGGCCTTGCGGATAAATCCGTGTTCAAGGGCGCCCGGGCGGAAGCCACCACACGGGAACGCCTGGAGGCACTGCCGGAGCGGATGCAGCTCGCCGTCCGGCTCCAGATGGCCTTTGGCCTCCGTCTAGAGGAGAGCCTGAAATTCCGGGCGGCGTTTGCCGACCGGGGCAACGCGATCACCCTGAAGGGCAGCTGGTGCAAGGGCGGTCGTGAACGCACGATCATGGTGACGCACGATCGCCAGCGCGACCTTCTGGACGAGGTTCACCGCGTTTGCGGTGACGAGGCGATCATTCCAGCTGCCGCAAGCTACAAAACCTTCCGGAAGGCCTTTGAGAAAGCCACCCTCAAGGCTGGCGTCTCCAATCTCCACAAACACCGTCACTGGTACGCCTGCTGGCGATACAGGACCCTGACCGGCCTCAAACCGCCGGCCGAGGGCGGCCCTACGCACGACCAGCTGAAGCTGGCGGAGCGGGGCCGCCTCGACGAGGCCCGCCTCCAGATCAGCCGCGAACTTGGCCATGGCCGTATCGATGTCACGGACGCCTATCTTGGCGGCCGTTGGCCGGAACGGAGAACCGGGAAGTGACGAACCGCATCCCTCCACGCAGCGTCCTGTTTCGTCGCGCCACGGCCAGCGCCCGGGAGACTTTGGCCAAGGATCTGTTCTCTCCGGACAAAGTCCTGGAAGCCGCTGCGCAGGCAGCGGCGCTCGGCGAATGCTTTATTGTGCTGACGCCGCCGCGGCCGATCGATCTCCGCGGCACAGAGACGGCCAGCGAGTTGCTGGCGATTCTGAAGAAAGAAGGCTTTGAGTTTTCATGGGATCGGCGAGAACACCCCACGAACGTGGAGTTGCCGCCGACTTTCAACCTGCTGATCAGATGGGACAATGACCCGAAGATCAAGGAATGACCAGGAGAAGAGAGGCTCCGTTGGGAGCCCCTTCTGCGTGGCCAAGGGGGATTATTCCCCCTTTCCGCCCTGTTCCTTGCGCTTGCGAAGAACCAGGCGGCCGTTCACCGGCACAGCCGCGAGGGTGATATTGAAGCCGTCCTGGTCATCGTGCGCCCACGCACTGCCGATCTTGGTCCAGAAGGCGTGCTCGCCCTCCCCTTCGACCATGTAGACGGTATGGCTGGGGCGGTTCTTGGTGGCGGTCTCTTTCATTTGGATTTCTCCCGTTGGTTTCTCCGGTCGCGCCTTTCGCGGCCGGTCGGGTCCAAGCAGGCCCCGCTTCGGGAGACGGAATGCAAGGAGGGTCCGGCCGAGGGTCCCTCCGGGATACGGTTGGATGCCTTGTATTCTGGCTCCAAGGGGCTAAACCCGACCGATCCCTGGCCGTGAAAGCGCTCATCGGGAACACGGGGAACCAATCAGAGACGCCCCTCCGCCCTGCCTCGGGCCAATGGCGATCGGCGGCGCACAACTCTACCCAATCGGAGCTGCCACACGAGAGCCGGGGGTAACGCAACATTCGCGGTCGCCCAACGGCCGACTTCGCAAGCGCAAGGAGCTGGCGGAAAGGCAGCTTATCGCTCGGGCTCCCGCTCGTCCCGATCGCGAAGCTGCGGTTCCTCTTCAGCGGCCCTTTCGCGCCACCAGTCCTCCTGCGAAGGCCCCCCACCGGCCGACAACGGCTCGTCTGGCTCCCAATCCGATAGCTGGCTGGCACGAATGGCTTCTTCGTCCGTGAGCCACGGAAGGGGCTCCTGAGGATCATTGTCCTTTCGATATTGCTCTTGGGCGTTATCAAGAGCCCGGCGGTACAGCTCCAGAGCAGAGGCTTCATCGTGGTCGGCCAGCGCAAGCGCCGAATTGATGAGATACGGGCTTCCCTGAAGATATGGGAACAGCTCTCCTTGAAGAGCCTCCTCGATCTTCTGACGGATCTCTCCCGGAGAGATCATGTCCCGCATTTCATGCAAAACGAAGGGGTTAAAGTTCGCCGCCTCGGCGGACGGGGCTTCGTTTCGCATGCCCGACTGGTCATCTACGTCCGCCCAGAAGCGGGTCCAGGCCGCTTGTGCTATTTCGGGCAAATCGGCCGGCGGCTCTCGATTTGCCGGCGGCCAGAGCCGCCACGGAATATCGCCGTATCGCCCTTTCCAGGCGGAGACGACATACACATAGCCGGCGGCTTCGCCCGGGCGAAGCCGTGACCGATCTGTTTCTTCCATGGAAACGCTCCTCTGCCGGCGCCGAGCACGACGCTCTTCAGGGTTGGCACCTCTGTGCCGGGTAGGTTCCGCTTCGATATTGCGAGCGCGGTTGCTCCTCGGATCGATAGCCGCCGAGATACCGGCTGCAGCCAGCGCTTCGTTGGCGATCGAGGCCCAGGAGGCCCTCGCCTCTTTCACGAAGGAAAACTCGTCAGCGGAGCGGATTTTGAGGCCGAAGCCGCTCGCTGTCACCGCCCGCGTCGACATCAGCAAATGGGCGTGAGGGTTATGACCCGAACCATCGTCGTGAAGGGCCAGGTCGACAACGTGTCCTCGGGACACATACAGGCTGGCCATCTGGCGGGCCACTCTGAGCCAGGCCTCCCGGGGCAGCTCCCTTGGGAGCGCAATCTCGATCTCTTTGGCGAGGCGAGCGTCCTTGCGCTTTTCTGAAGCCTCGACCGCGTTCCACAAAGTCGCTCGATCGCGCATCCAGGCCGGCGCTCCCGCCGGCAAGAGGATCTCTGAACACAGGACATCACGACGGCCGCCAAATGCACTTAGGCGCTCTTCGGCCTCGTTCGGCAGTGTCTCTCCTGCCCGATAGGCAGCTGCTGCCACGATGGTCCGGCCATCGGCACGGCTGATGTTCTTCACATGAAGGTGGTAGAGCGCCACGCCCTCGCCTCCTATCGCCTCGCTCCTCCTGCAGGAGCACGCTTCCAACCCGGGCGGGCACGGGGGTCCCAAGGGGGGCTCCCCTTGGCGCACTCGCCGGCTTTTCCCAGTGCAGGCCCGAGCCTGCCTGGCCGAAAAACCGAGCGACGCATTGCCCGCTTTGGGGCAATGTTATCGATGCGTATACGCGTCGGGCAATGCGTAAGTGCGCTGTTAGAAATAACCTCACCGATCCCGGGAATCGTGGGATGGATCGCGATCCTCGGGGTCGCGCTCCATCCGCTTTTCCTCTGCTTCGCCGGCCACTGGCAGTCTGTACCAATCGTCCGGACTGGCCGGAGTATCCGGCCCGCGAGCCTCCAGGATGTCCCGAACCGCCTGCTCATAATCAAGAAGGGCCTCTACGCGGCCGATCTGATGGGCAACGCCTTCCCGCTGAAGGTAGAGATCCCCCAATGAAGAAAGCCAGCGGCCCGTCTCCGGAGAACCATGGAGGATGCGGGTCTCGTGTTGCTGGATGTCCATGCTCAAGGTGCCATATTGGCCGTTGAGAATGTCCAGCTCGGCTTCAAGGCGCGTTATCTGATCCTTGTCGAGCAATCAGGTCTCCCGTTTCAGTGTGCCCATTGATAGGCCGGCTGATAAGCCTTCTGCGAGTAGAGTTCCCCGTAATAAATCCCAAGTAGGCGCTTTCCCTTTTCCAAACCACGCTCGCAGGCAGCAACATATCTTTGCGCCTCTTTCAGTTTTTCAGGACGGCAGTTTTCAATGGAAAGACAGTAGTTTAAGCGACCCATAGCTTCTTCCAGGCGCTCATGACACCATTTTAGGCTTGCCTCTATCTCATCTATTCTCGATTTCAGATCACGACGACCATTCTCATCGAGTTCTAGTCCTTCGAAAACAGGCCCGGTAAATACAGTATTCATAAATTCAAAATACATATATTTCAAATATTGATCAAGAAAACAATGCAACTGAATTCGTAAAAATACACATTTGGGTTGCGTCGCTCTGGGCGCTTGGCTAGGCTTCGTTTCCAGCCTCCCAGACGACACGAGAGCGAAACATGCCAGACTGGTTTCGGGACCTTGATCCCCTGAAAAACAGCGGCAGCTCCTTTCCAACCGAAGGCATTTCAACCGGCCTGAAGATCGGGACGGCGATCGGGCGCTGGTTTTCGGCCGGTCGTGCTCAAAAGCGCGAAGCTGAGGAAAAGGAAGCCGAGAGAGCAAGGCAAAATGATGCTCTCAAGAACCCTCCGCCAATTCACGGCTCGGCGAAATGGGCCACAGG
>NZ_AULH01000041.1 GCF_000425185.1 Pleomorphomonas koreensis DSM 23070 | reverse complement strand
CTCGCCTTGGCCCTTCGACGATGTCGAAATGGCGAGGTTCGATAGGCTGTATGGTCGCAAGGGAACGAAGTGAACGTCACGAAGTACATGGGTCTGACAGCCTGCAAAGCCCTTACGATGAAAGGCAGATCGTCGAGGGTGCGCCACTCAGGCCATTTCCTACGCTAACCGCGTGGCTTCGACTTGTCTTTCGCAGCTTGGCTGTTGCGTCGCCGGCAAGCGCATACAAATGCGGATCGCCCATTCCCTGCGCTCCGTTCTCGATCGTCTGAACCAGATCAATCAAGCAAGCCCCTCTCGTTAGAGCACCGCTAGCGTAGGATTTCGCCCCATACCGCAAACGACCCCTAAGCAGCCTGTGATGATCTTTTCAGCTCTTCAAGCGCCAGTTCGGTTCGGGGGTGGGCATATCGACTGCGATCCGCAGGATCGACCAGGCGAAGCCGGGCGCATGGTCTGCATGAGCACAGGACTGTAGTCGCGACGCCCACCTCGATCCGCATGAAAGCGTTGTGCTCGCGATGATTGAAGTGCGAAAAGACATCACACTCAACGAGATGGTGGTCCGCCTCACCAATGAGGTCGGCCTTCAGATTGGCCATAGTGCCTTGAGTATTTCGGCTCAGCCGTCGCGACTGGACGTCGCCGACAAAACCAGTCCTATTCGGGCTGCAAATGCATGCGTAGCTTGATCTCCGCTTTGACAGATGTTTGCTCGAACACTATATTCCAATCAATGATGGGAATGGAGCTTCCCGACAACTGCCTCAGCGCTGATAGCTCCTGCTTGAAACGGGCCGACGGTCCGTCGCGGCAGGGGCGTTTCCGAAACCCGCCGTCGGCGGGTTTTTTGTTGCCCGGTTTGTGACCGGCGCGGAAAATCCCGTTGCCGCTCGTGATGGAGGGTGACGATGAACGCCGTGGCCGAACCCAAGATCATCGTGGCGCTGCTGCCCGAGCCGGAAACGGTGATGCCCTGCCTCGACTGCGCGCTGGCCGCCGCCGACGGCTTCGACGCCGCCATCTCGGCCATCCACGTCGGCTTCAACCCGCGCTTCGCCTTCGTGCCGCCGGAGGAGATCGCCATCCAGCAGTTGCGCGAGCTGCGGGAGGGCACCATCGCCGCCCGCCTCGCCCGCACCAAGGCGGTCTTCGACGCCTGGATCGCCGGCCGGGCCGGCGCGCCGGTCACCTGGAAGCACGACGAGGGCGACGTCGGCGCGCTGGTCGCCGCCGAGACAGCCGACGCCGACCTGGTGGTGATGGGCAACCCGGTGCGCCTCGACGGCCGCGACGCCTTCCACGCCACGCTGTTCTGGTCGAAGCGGCTCTTGCTGGTGGCGCCGCCCGATCCCCGGACAGACCCGAGAGCCGGCCCGCCGCCGGCCCGCACCGTCGGCCGCCACATCGTCGTCGGCTGGAAGCCCGGCGAGCCGGTGAAGCGGGCAGCGCGGCAGGCGCTGCCCTGGCTCGCCCGGGCCGACAAGGTAACGGTGGTCTCCGTCGAAAAGCCCGGCGCCGACTCCTACCAGACTTCCGCCCGCGTCTTCTTCGCCGAGCTCGGCATCGCCGCCGACTGCGTCGAGCTCAGGCGCGTGGCCGGCAGCGTCGGCCTGCAACTGCTCGCGTCAGTCGACCGGCCCGGCGGCGACAGCCTGCCGATCGGCGCCTTCAAGCACGGCGCGCTGTGGGAGGCGATCCTCGGCGGCGTCACCCGCGACGTGCTCGCCGCCGCCCGCATCCCCGTTTTCATGATGTGCTGAAACCGGCCAACAAAGGAGACCCTTCATGGCCCTGATCGACAAGGTAACCGCCCGCGAAATCCTCGATTCCCGCGGCAATCCCACCATCCGCGTCTACGTGGCGCTCGACGACGGCACGTGCGTGTCCGCCTCCGTACCGTCGGGCGCCTCGACCGGCGAGAACGAGGCCGTCGAGCTGCGCGACGGCGACAAGGCGCGCTATGGTGGCAAGGGCGTCCTGAAGGCCGTCGCCAACGTCACCGACGTTATCGGCCCCGCCTTGAAGGGCTGCGACCCGACGGCGCAGGCGGCGATCGACGCCCGGATGATCGAGCTCGACGGCACCGGCAACAAGCATAAGCTCGGCGCCAACGCCATCCTCGGCGTTTCCATGGCCGTGGCGCGGGCGGCGCCGCCGTCAGCCGCCTGCCGCTCTACGCCTATCTCGGCGGCGTCGGCGCCACCCGCCTGCCGGTGCCGATGATGAACATCCTCAACGGCGGCAAGCACGCCGACAATTCGGTCGATTTCCAGGAATTCATGGTCATGCCGGCCGGCCCAGCTTCGCCGAGGCGCTGCGCTGCGGCGCCGAGGTGTTCCACGCGCTGGCCAAGATCCTGGCAAAGAAGGGCTATTCGACGGCGGTCGGCGACGAGGGCGGCTTCGCCCCCAACCTCAAGAGCAACGAGGAGGCCTGCGAGCTGATCGTCGCCGCCATCGAGGCGGCCGGCTACAAGCCCGGCGAGGATGCCGTCATCGCCCTCGACCCGGCCGCTATCTCCTTCTTCGAGAACGGCGCCTACGAGCTCGGGAAGTCCGGCCTCGGCACGCGGACGGCCGAGGAGATGATCGCCATCTACGACAAGTGGATCGCCGCCTACCCGATCGCCTCGATCGAGGACGGCCTCGCCGAGAACGACTGGGCGGGCTTCGCTCACCAGACGGCCCGGCAGGGCGGCCGCATCCAGATCGTCGGCGACGACCTGTTCGTCACCAACGTCGATTTCGTCAGGCGCGGCATCGCCGAGAAATCGGCCAACGCCGTGCTGATCAAGCTCAACCAGATCGGCACCGTCTCGGAAACAGTGAAGACCATCGCCCTCTGCCGCGCCGCCGGCTGGGCCTATGTCGTCTCGCACCGCTCCGGCGAGACCGAGGACGCCTTCATGGCCGACTTCGCCGTCGCCATGGGCGGCGGCCAGATCAAGACCGGCTCGGCCTGCCGCTCCGAGCGCATCGCCAAGTACAACCGCCTGCTGGAGATCGAAGCGGAGCTGGGAGCGGCCGCCGAGTTCCGCTCGCCCTTCATCTGGCCTGCGGGCCGCGCCGAAACTCGCTGGAGTGCGGCAGATAGCGACGAGTTCGAGAACCGGAGCGGAGCGGACTTTAAGATCCGTGAGCACCGGAAGCGCAGAGCTCTAAGCCAGATGCCCGCTCCAGTAGAGTTTCGAGCCGGCGCCGCCCACCTTTCCGGAGATTTGTGCCAATGGGTTATCTTGGCTATCTGCTGGTGTTCATCGGCGCCGGCGTCGGGGGCGTCCTGCGCCACGGCGTCAATCTCGGCGCCGCCCGCCTTTTCGGCGTCGGCTTTCCCTACGGCACCTTCGCGGTCAACGTGATCGGCAGCTTCGTCATGGGCGTGCTCACTGAATACTGGGCGCAGAAGAGCGGCCTGCCGCAGCCGCTGCGCCTGTTCCTCACCACCGGCGTGCTCGGCGGCTTCACCACCTTCTCGACCTTCTCGCTCGACACCGCCGTGCTCTGGGAGCACGGCGAGGGCGTGACGGCCTTCGCCTACGCCGCCGCGTCGGTCGTCCTCTCCATCGGCGCGCTGTTCTCCGGCCTAGCGCTGGTGCGCCTGCTGGCGGTTCCGGCGCAAGCCTGAGCCGGCGAGGTTGCCATGCAAGCCCGCTCTCCCGCCCCTCCTCCGGTTGCCGGTGCCGCGCCGCGATCACGGCCCGTCGCGGTGAGCATTCTCGCGGCCGGTCCGGCCACCGCCTTTGACGGCGCGCCGGCTGAGTCGTCCTGTTTCCGCGACCTCAACCTCGACCAGATCGTCGCCGCCGCCACGGTGCCGAAGGCCGAATATAATCTGGGCCCGATCTTCCGGGCGCCGCTGCGCGACATCGACGGCGTCCTCTACCGGCAGGCGATCTTCCGCGACCTCGAACGGCCCGAGGTGCGCGCCACGCTCGACGCCTTCGCCGGCGGCATGCGGGAGCTCCACGCCAACCGGCGGCGGATCGAGTCGATCCGTTATGAGTGGGAGCGGCAGGCCTGATTTCTCGACGGCGTGTTGCTCTACGATGAGGCCGTCCGCGGCGTTGCCGCCGCCTTCGCTGCCACCGAGCTCGCTTCACCCGGTCTTATCGCCTTCCGCGACTATCTCGCCGCCTACGCCAAGGCGGACCGGTTCACGCGGCCGGCCGGCGCCGCCGCCCTCAAGCGGGAGCTCTCCACCGTTTCCTATTTCGTCTACCTGATCGGCAGCCACGTCCATGTCGGCGCGCTCGACGACGAGCCCGACTTCACCGAGGAAATTCTCGGCGTCTTCGACAAGTTCAAGGAGGTGGACACCCGCGACCACCGCGTCAAGCTCTCCGACGCCGGGGAGATGAACCATATCGAGGCCGGCATCCTCGATTTCGTCGCCGAGCTCCACGCCGACCTGTTCGGCCGCCTTCGACCGCGAGGCGCAGTTCTATCTCGCCTGGCTCGACCATATCGCACCGCTCAAGGCCCACGGCCTGGCGTTCTGCTACCCGGAGGTCACGCCGGGCAAGGCGATCGACGCCGAGGGCGTGTTCGACCTGGCGCTGGCGGCCAAGCTGATAAAAGATGGCCGGACCGTCGTCGCCAACGACTTCCGTCTGAGCGGCACCGAGCGCATCCTGGTCGTCACCGGCCCCAACCAGGGCGGCAAGACCACCTTCGCCCGCCTGTTCGGACAACTGCATTACCTCGCCGCGCTCGGCTGCCCGGTGCCGGGCGTCGCCGCCAGGCTCCATCTCCCCGATCGCGTGTTCACCCATTTCGAGCGGCCGGAGATGGCGGGATCGGAGCGCAGCAAGCTCGAGGACGACCTCATGCGCATGCGCGACATCCTCGCCGCCGCGACGGCCGGCAGCATCGTCATCCTCAACGAGATCTTCACCTCGACCACGCTGGCCGATGCCGTCTGGCTGAGCCGCGAGGTGATGACGCGCCTTGAGCGCCCTCGACCTTCTGGGCGTCTGGGTCACCTTCATCGACGAACTCGAGTCCTTCTCGCCGGCCACCGTCAGCCTGGTCGGCGGCGTCGATCCGGACGACGACGCCGTCCGCACCTTCCGCCTGACGCGCCGCCCGGCCGACGGGCTCGCCTACGCCATGGCGCTGGCCAAGCGGCACGGCCTCACCTATCGCCGCCTCAGGGAGCGCATCCCATGAAAGTGCACCTGCTGTTTCCGGGCCGCGATTTCGATCTCGCCGCCCCGCTGCCGCCGGAAGCGGAGGCGTTGACGGCCAACCTCGGCCTGGAAACGCCGGTCGCCGCCATGGCGGCCGGCGACAGGCTGATCGCCGAGGTGGCGCGCGCCGTGCTGCTCGGCTCGACCGAGGCGGATGTCGAGCTCGTCCGTTTCCGCCAGGGCGTTCCGACCGACTGCCTGGACAATCCGCGCGTCGTCAAGGAGATCTACGCGCTGGCCGGCGAGGCGCTGGACACCGAGCGCAAGGAGGGCTGGCACTGGGCCGATTCCCCGTCGTCGATCCTCGGCCGGTCGAGAAGCCTACTTGCGACGTTCATGGCGCTGCTCGGCCGCATCAAGGCCCTGGCCGACAAGCATGGCGAGCGCTTCCACTCGGCCGGTTTCCGCGGCCTGTTCGCCATGCTCGACCGCGAACTCGACGCCGCCTATTTCGCCGAGGTGGAGGCCGAGCTCGCCCGCTTGCAGTTCAACGAGGGCGTGCTGATCAGCGCCGCGCTGGGCGCCGGCAACCACGGTGTCGGCCACGTGCTGCGGCGCTGGCCGAAGGAGAAATCCCTCCTGGAATATCTCACCGGGCGCCACGCGCCGTCGCTTCACTTCGAGATCGCGCCGCGCGACGAAGCCGGCTGGAAGGCCCGCGAACAACTGGAAGCGCGCGGGCTGAACCTCGTCGCCAACGCCGTGGCGCAATCGGCCGATCACGTCGCGAGCTTCTTTTCCCTGCTGAGGAGCGAGCTGGCCTTCTACCTCGGCGGCCTCAACCTGCGCGACGCCCTGGCCGAACGCGGCTTGCCCTTCTGCCTGCCGGCGCCCGCCGCCCCCGAGGCGCTGCGCCTTGCCGCCACCGGCCTCTACGACATCGGCCTCGGTCTCCGGACCGACGGCCGGGTGGTGGCGAGCGACATCGAGGCCGACGGCCGCCGCTTCATCGTCGTCACCGGCGCCAACCGCAGCGGCAAGACCACCTTCCTGCGCGACCTCGGCCTCGCCTTCCTGATGATGCAGGCCGGGCTGATGGCGCCGGCCGCCGCCTTCTCGGCCAGCCTCGCCGACCGGCTGCTCAGCCACTTCCGCAAGGAGGAGGACGCCAGCATGCGCTCCGGCAAGCTCGACGAGGAACTCGACCGCATGGACGGCCTCGTCAGGGCGGCCAGCCATCGCTCGCTGTTCCTGTTCAACGAATCCTTCGCCGCCACCAACGAGCGCGAAGGCTCGAAGATCGCCGGCGAGATCACCAGCGCGCTGGTGGCGCGCGGCGTGCGGGTCGCCTTCGTGACCCACCTCTACACCTTCGCCCACGCGATGCTCGCCGAGCACGGCGACGACGGCCTGTTCCTGAGGGCCGATAGACCGGCCGACGACGGCCGCGTCTTCCCCCTGGAGCGCGCCGAACCGCTGGACACCAGCTTCGGCCGCGAGCTGTTCGCCGCCGTGATGTGATCCACCCCATCGAATTGGTCCATTCCGAGGCATGTCTACGGACAATGACGAAGGACCATGCGATGCTGAGAAAGCGCCATCCGGAAGAGATCGTCGCCGAGCTACGTCAGGTCGACGTGCAGACCGGCCAAGCCCCCGTCGTAGGTGCGGTTCGGGCCGTCGGCGTCACCACGCTCACCTACTATCGCTCGCGGCGCGGGGGCGGTGGCCCGACGTCTGATCGGGGCCGCAAGCTCAGTGACCTCGAGGCCGAGGACTCCCACTTGCTGAAAGCCGTCGCCGATCTGACGCTCGACGAGCTCACCTTGGCTGAGGCCGCAACGGGTAACTTCTGAGCCCCGCACGTCGCTACGCCTGTATTGACATGTCCGATCGACGATGAAGGAGGCCGAGCGCCGGGTCTGCTAGGTGGTCGGACAACGCCGGAGTTCTTCAGCCGGGGCCTCAACCTGTGGGCCGACCAGAAGGACGTCGTCTCCGACTTCTCAGAACCACGCAAACCGACCAGCAACGAGTCCATCAAGAGCTTCAACGACGGCTTCCGCAACGAATGGCCTCAACCAGACGCTATTCGCGACGCTCGGGGATCGTGTCCCAGGGCGTGGTGTAGCAGGGTAGCGGTGGTCACCAGTGTTTTCCGGTAGGGTCGGGTTGTTCAAGACCAACCTGAAGGACACCACCGATGACCGACGACATGATGAACCTGCGCTCACTCGTTGAGAAGAGCGCCGACGCCGATTTGCTGCGCGAGATGATCGGCTTTGCTGCCGAGAAGTTGATGATGCTGGAGGTCGGCACGAAGACCGGCGCGGGCTATGGCGAGAAGAATGGCTTCCGACTAGCCCAGCGCAACGGCTATCGCGACCGGGACTGGGAGACA
>NZ_AULH01000040.1 GCF_000425185.1 Pleomorphomonas koreensis DSM 23070 | reverse complement strand
AGGCAGCACTGGACCAAGCTTCACAGCACAAACCCCATCGAACGTCTCAACGGCGAGATCAAACGACGGACAGAGGTCGTCGGCATCTTTCCCAACGATGACGCAATCGTCAGACTCGTCGGGGCGCTGCTGCTCGAACAAAATGACGAGTGGGCCGTCCAGCGGTCCCGCTACATGACACTTGAGACCATCGCCACGATGAGCGATGATCCGCTCATCAGCCTGCCAGCGGCAAGCTGACACGTTCCCGGCTCTGTCCGGAAGGCACGGCGAGCGCCGAAGCTACACCACGCCCTGGGACACGATCTCATGAAATCGAAGGCATCGGGTTCGTCGGGGCTTTCCGTGTCGGCTTTTGCAAGCCCGTCGAACTGTAGTAGCGTGATCTCGTTGTCGTATCTATCCGACCTAATGCACATCTCCAGAACTGGTTCCGGAAACCAAACACCGGCGTTTTGGATTCGACCTTTGCGCGTTTCATCCGAAAAGTCGCGCGTAACATGCGGCAGATCCGGTTGGCAGTTCAAAAAGGTGATGCTTGGTTCGAATGAACCTTCCCGACTTGAACGCGGGGTGGCTCGCCGTCGCTCAATGCGCGAACCCTTCGTTCGATAGCACCGCCAGAGCCCTGATTTCGGTGAATTCGAGCCATCGGAGAATTACCGCCGTGAGCGAGACACCGTACCTGTCGGACAAACGCCCCAGGACATCGAAATTCGCCTTTTGGTCCGGAGGCAACTGGCGACGAAAAGTCGTGTATGCCTCCAGTCTGGACGACCGGAAATACGTGCAGGTCTTCAGCTTCCCGAACATGGGGGCGGCCCGCGCGAAGACGCAGACCCTCTCCTATCGGACCGATGCTTACGAAACACCAAATGGCTGGGTAGCCGTCACGCTGGCCAGCAAGTTTACGGACGACGAGGCCAAGGCCGCGTTGCAGAACAAGAAAAAGGAAACGGGATTCCCCAACGACGCGTTCGGGACCTTCGGAAATACCTACAAAAGAAAGCTATGTTGTGACTGAGGTGGCTTTGTTCCGGCTGCGCGTAAGCCGATCAGGTCGCTGTTTCCCGAGTGCTGAGTTATCGGCCGAGATCTTCGTCACCCTCAAGCGGGCCGCCCTTTAGCAGAAACTCAACGTCCTTTTCCGAAGCATCGGTAGCAAGCGAAACCACGAATCGACGCCCATCCTTTTCTATAGTTTGGGGTGAGGCAGTGGCTGCGTTTAGTATTTCATCCAGACGCTTCGACGCGTCGTCAAAAGCCCAAATTCTCAAAGATTTCCACTCACTCGCTAGCGAGGTCATGACCGGAACCCGATCTAGTGCGACCATTGTAGCCGGTATCAGGCACGGTTCCAACAGCCCCATCGTCATGGTTAACGATTGGATAATAATTCCCGGGTTACTCACCGATATCGGCAGTTTTTTCAGTGGGATTTTTCACATGCCCGTCGGACTCGTGCTCGATACATGCGTCGTATCCGAGTCCGCTAAGCGGGCGGATTTGCAGAGCCCATATTTCCGCGCATGGATTCGAGAAGTTGATGCTGCTGATATCGCTATCCCGGTGGCCACAACCTTCGAAATTCAGTGCGGCATTCAAAAGATCGCAGCCACTAACCCGGCCAAAAGCGAGGCCTTGGCCGAGTGGCTAGAAACGCTTTTGGCTTCCGATTTTCACATCCAGCCAATGACGGCGGAGATCGCTCGACTCCATGCGCGAATGGTCATGACGTCAGCGCTGAAAAACCTTTGGCTGCCCACACCTAAAGCCGGGCCTCAAGCGCCCGGGCAAGATCTCCTCATTGCTGCGACCGCGATCGTCCTCGGGGCAACCGTCGTCACCGCCAACACCCGTGACTTCGAGTTCATCGATCGGTGTTTCGCCCTGCCCGGATTGCTGAACCCAATTGCGGAGCCTCAACCGCGGATGGCTCTCTAGGGTGCGTCTTGGCACAGCAAAAGCTCCCTTTCCGGTGCCCGCCAGAACCTCGCCGCGATGTACCGGCCCCACGCTGCCAGCATCCATTCGCCGGTAGACGACCTTACGAACCGTCGGAACTTGGACTAGATTGAACCTAACATGGAGGCGTGATGACAACCGGAAAGCGCCAAGCGACGACGGCCGCAGAGAAGGCTTTGGAGCCATCGATGAAGCGGTTTGCACCGGCAAATCGTCGTCGGCTCAGTGCACCGGGGCTTCGGACTTTTCTCGCAATAGCGGATCTTTGGGAGCTGATCGACGAAGAACGGTTGCTTGTTCTTGGGATGCCTTCGCGCTCCACCTACTATAGTTGGGTGAAAGCCGTTCGCGAACACAGGGACATCACGCTCAACGTCGACAGGCTCACTCGGATCTCGATCGTACTCGGAGTCCATCAGGCACTAGGCAACCTGTACTTGGCAGAGCGAGATGCCCTCGAATGGCTGAAGACGCCGCACCGCGCCCCCCTGTTTGGTGGTCGCTCGCCGATGGATTTGATCACAAGCGGCTCTCAGGATGGCCTCTTGAGCGTTCGGAGGTTCCTCGACGCGGCAAGCGGTGGTCTCTACATGCAACCGAACGAGATCGACCAGGCATTCCGGCCCTATCAGGAGGCGGACATTGTGTTCATGTGATCGACGAATGTCGTCTCGTGTCCGTAGCTCTCAGGTAAAACTCCCCTCCTGCGCCAACGCCGACGTCATCCAAGCAGGAAGCATTGCCTTTGCCTTCAAGACGGTGCGCCACTCCTCCTTTTCCACCTTGCTTCTGATGGAACTGGCAGCTGTCTTGGCTTCGCTGGCTCCCACGAAGGAAAGCGCGCGAATGATTTCACCCGCTGGCCTGCCGGGATAGAGCGTGAGCCATCTGGGGACCTTTCTCACCTCGACATTCACTTTGCCCAATTGAAGACGGCGGCTCGGGCCGGATGTGATGTAGACATGCCGGATCGGGACTTGGGTCGTCAGCCCAAATCGATTGGCCGCAATTGCTTCATTCTGAAGGATCTTCTGCCCTTTCGCGGCAGCGTAGTTCTCAACGACCAACTCCACCGGGGGAGGTATCGTTCCGAACCTGGTGGCGATGTTGGCGGTGTAGACGCCTCGCGAAACTCTGGTCAAAACTCCGGCCTTGACCAAGCGAGCCAATGCTTGATCCACCGAAGCGCGAGTGCCCAAGGCGAGAAACTCCTTAGGTACGAAAATCGTGCCTTCAGGCTGACCTTTGACATGCGAACGGATCGCTTCTTTGACGGAGTTCATGGCTTCTTGTCCTGTTTGTCAGAAACATAGTATCATATCTGACAACTGTCAGTGACAGATTGTCGGTTGCAGGGAAGCCCATTTTGATGACCTCGGGATCGTCCCGTTTTACCTATCCGAGGATGCGGAGCAAATGACGAAAAAGAAGCTTAACGCCGCATTGAGGGACCTATCCGAGAGCGCATTTGATTTCCTCGAAAGGTCGGTTGATGAAATCGAGCTCAGCCCTAAGTATTCAGTAATTCATTTCGCAACGGCGGTGGAGCTGATTTTGAAAGCTCGCCTGATGCGTGAGCATTGGACGCTTGTAGTGGATCGAGCTTCGGATGTTTCGTTGGGTGACTTCCTCTCTGGGCAATGCAAGACCATCACTCAAGCAGATGCAATCAAGAGACTGAATAACGCTTGCAGTGAAAACATTTCGAAAGACGCAATTGCCCAATTTGGCAAGATTGCTGCGCATCGGAATCGTATGATTCACTTCTTTCACGAGGGCATCGCTAAGCAGGCAGATCAGGCTCTGACCGAAGGCATTGCAAAAGAACAATGCCTTTGTTGGTTTTACTTGGAACGTCTTCTATCCGCGTGGAGCGATCAGTTCGCGGAGTTCGACGCCAAGATCACGGGCATTCGTTGGCGAATGAAGCAAAATCGGGCATTCTTGGGCGTCGCGTTTGATCGCCTAAAATCCCAGATCAAAGCGGACAAAAAAGCCGGAACAATATTCCAAGTCTGTTCAGGCTGCGGGTACGAGGCCGCCGCGGTAACCGAACTGTCGGACATTCTCTTTGAGAAACATTGTCGGGTCTGTGGATTGGGCGAAGCCTACGTTGAAATTCCCTGCCCTGGCGAATGTGGAGCAACGCTGCACATCGAAGCCAACTCAGGATCGTATATCTGTAAGAACTGCAAACATCATGTGACGTCGGAAGAACTCGCCAGTGCCCTAAACACCGAATACTCTAGTCCGACCGACGTCGAAACACCGGTGAATTGTGCGCTGTGTTCCGGCTATCATACCGTCGTTCAGCACCATGAGAACTTCATATGCACCGAGTGCTTAGGAACGGCTAACTCGGCCCCTACGTGCGAGTGGTGCAACGAACGGCAGATCGGGGGCGGTGATCTTGAGTATAGCTACCATTCGGGGTGCGAATTTTGTGAAGGACAAGCGGGCTGGACGCATGACGAATAGGGAGTCGATTCGACTCCATCAACCGCCTCTCGCCATAGCGTGCAGCGTTTCATACTCCACTGCCACCGCGTAAACTTGGTCCTTTGCCGCTATTTGTCAGAGATCGCGAAGCGGCACTAGGCGCAGCTTTGAGGTCGGAATGCCGATAGACTCTGCTGCTAGCCGGGTGGCGCCCTGGTCCCCATAAAAGCTGACGGTCCAATGCACGTCCGGGCGCACATGATCGATCACTGCACGGAAATAGGGTTCGTCCACCTGAGCCAGCGAATGGCCGAGAACAAAGGCCTCGGTGACGGAAGCTAGGCTAGCGAAGAACGCGCTATTACGCGCAAGGATTTCACGTGTCGGTTTGAATGTCTTCGCCAGCAGTTCATCAATCAATTGGAAGCCTCCGGCCACCCGGACATCAGTGTCCTCGTTAGTTAGGCGTGAATGAAGGTCCGCAGCTTGGCGTTCCCATCCATGCCCGAGTATAATGTCGGCGGTGGCGTCCGATGCTGCCCCATGAATATGCAGGATTCGACCGTCAGGGACGTCGTAAAGGCGTTGAAGAGTGGCGGTGTAGTTGAAGTTCAGGAAGAGCGCGGCTGGATCAATACACTGCACGGGCGTAGCTGTATGGTTCGGAATTTCCAGTTGGCGGATCCAATCGCCAAAATGCCCACGTAGCTTTAGGGAAATCGAGTCGCAGATTCGCTCGATTTCATACTCATAGTCATGGTGGCCAGAGTCGCTCCAGTCATCCGCTCCGTACGAAGCCAAAAAATTCTCTGCGTATTCTTCTATCCGGTCGACATCGATCTCAGCGAAGCGTTCCTCAAGGTAGCTCCAGAGATCCTTCTCAGGTACGACGTATTCATCGGCGACGCGGAAGGTCTGTTGATCCACGTCTTCTAGATAGGACGCAAAGTCAGAATATCTGGAATCGATTCCATAATGCAGGTCGAAACCGTTTCCAATGATGAATAGTCGACGAGTCATGTAGGCCTCAAAGTGTCGCTCACTGAGAACGAATGCAGAGCTGACGCGAAACGACAAGAGCGCATCGCCAGGACCCCATTCGACAGCCAATCTAAATAGCTAGGCTCTCGAATTTTCTGAAGAACGCTTCTTGAAGTGACAGATCGCCCCGAAGCGACTGACGGTAGGCCTCTATGTAGTCGAGGATCACGCATTGGAGTGTGTCGCGATACACAATCTTCCTTCCCGCATCGATCGGACAGGCTCCAGTTCCCCAAATGATCCATCCATTCTTTGTGCGCGCCTCATGAAGCAATGCGCAACGGATGGATGAATAAAAATCCTCCGCTACGTCACTTGGGAACCATGTATCGAAGGTTTTCGTCGTGGAAAGAAATTCCACAAAGAGTTTGCCGCTCTTGCTGTATTCGTGTGCTCCGAGGTTTTCTCCCCGCTTTATGTGCCGGTAATTCTGGCCCTTTCGCAACGCTGCGAGAAACTCGATCAACGCGCACTGGATAGACAAGATGGAAAATCCTTCACCCTCCCATGTGCCGTTTAACTGAAGCAATCTAATGGGATGCAAGTAGCGCAGTTGCAGTCGCTGCCAGAGATAGTTTTCAAAAGCCTGCCCCCAGAGGCGCGCATCACCTCCAACGACCAGAATTGCCTTGAAGGCACTCCAGTCTTCAGCTGTCAGCTTACCGGCGATGCGAGTGGTTCGATCGATGTCCGCTGCCAATCTCGTGCGCCCTCTACTTCCTTCATGGCGCGAGCCGTAGAGCCCAACCAGCGCCACCCCCGAACAACTAATCTTACATATAAAAACGATAAGACGGATTTGGCGCTTGGTTGTCAGATAGTTCAGTCATCAGCATTCCCACCTTTCTCGCAAATGAAACAGTGATCGGATGACGGCCAATACCTTCACTCGAATTCCAGTTCATTTTGGTCAGAGCGAGTATTTCCCTGGCCCGTTGTCGTATATCGGTGGTGCCGCACGAACCGATCTGCAACGGCGCAGGAATATGCGGACCGGGGTATTCATCCCACCACGACACATAGCCGCTGGTGAACAGATAAGTTTCATCACCAACGGTGCACATCGTTCCACGCCAAGGTTCTTGCATGCCCTTGCGGATTAGCCGGAAGGCGGTGCTACGTATCCATATCAGATCACATACAGGCACACACGATTCGGCTGCGCTCCGGAAACCTTCTTCTTCTTCCGGTTCATAGAGACTCGTCTTATGCACCACCACGCGAGCCGGCTTCATGCCCGCCTGCGCTTCATACTTGTCGAGGACATCATTCATCAGAGCTGCGGCTTGAGCCTGATTGAGATATGGCTGACGGTTGCGACGCTGCTCATGCGGCAACGTGGCCCCCTTCAATGCGAAGGGCTCTATTTCGTTCGAGAACGCCTGCGCAACGCTGGCATAGACGACATCACCTTCACGGCGTTTGAGATGATGGAAAGAAATACCTATGAAGCAGGTATTGGCAGGCAATGAAGCAGGCCGCCATGGTTCGTGGCCGGCCTTATAGAACAATGACGTTGCTAGATTCCATGCTCGGGTCGCGGTGCTCTGTCCTTCGTTGTCGGGGCGAATGAACGTATCCCGCCGCATAATCTGCAAAGGTATAGGATTCTGGTGCGTCATGATGCGCGCTTTCAGCGCACGATAAAAGGAACGAAAAAGCAAATCTTCGGCCTGAGTGCGCAGATCTTCAGCCGCCTTCAGTTCTTCAGGAGTAGGTTGGAAAAGCGAGAGCTGGTCTTGTTCCTCTTCACGCTGCAACTTCTCAAGCGCCTCGCGCTCTTGTTCGGAGAGTTTCGGATTCGACATCCGCAGATCAGCGGCCTCGTCGGGCAGGCATACGATAATGCAGTCCGGCCGCACGTCACCGAACAGACTTTGAATACGAGCGTCGAAAAGATCGAGCAATTCGTCGAACTTAGTCGCGATCGACGATTGGTTAAGCGCCATCGCCAAGCGATCTTGATCAAGTGGCCGCACGAAGCGATCTTCAACTATAAACTTCGCACCAAATGCTTTTTGGGCACCTGGCCAATTGCGGTATCGGTGCGCGCTTTTCTCCCTTGCAATGGCAAAGCCATTTAGTTTCGGGAGCCAGCGCCTCGCCAACGCCACATCCTCTAGGGCTCCGACCAGCCCGATCCGGATATCTTTGATATTCGCAGAGTCGACGGCTCCCGCTTTCGTTAGGACATTGCGGGGTTCAACTCCTGTCTGCCCGTTCCCGAACAGTAACTGCGGTTCAGGCAGACATTCGATTTTGATCGTCGGTATCATCGCGCACCAGCCCTATCTCCGGCACTTCTACTTTCAAGAAGGAAGCTGCCAGCAGTAAATTGTCGACGTGTCGATCGCCAATATTGATCGTTTCGCCGCCGCGCCCGAGGAAATTTTCCCAAAAAGCAAGATCAGCTTCCACGTTCTTATTGCGGTCGAATTTGATGCGACTTGTAGCTTTCGAGGCGCGGGAAAACGCGGGCAGCGGCGTCTTACCATCACGACCGGTGAACATATAGAACGGCTTAATGCGAACACTCCAAAGGCCGCCGAGATCAACAATCTCGTACCCGATCCCCTCATTTTCAAACCACGTTTTCAGCCCTTCACCTCGCCTCTTAGCAACGTCGCGCCGATTCCCTTTACGCTGAGGACCGTTCCAAACGACGGCACGGTTCTCGCGGCCCAACGCGTGGAAGAATGCTCGGTGCTTACGTCCATCTTCGAGTATCAGACCATCGGCAACAAAGCCCTTCAGATAGCGTTCCCAGTGCTTACGTAGGAGCCAAGACAAGACGCGCTTTGCGTCGGGACTCTCTTCGATCGTCTCACGATCCACGCTGACGCACGCTTCGCGATCGACGATCGGTCCAAGGAGCGAGGTAAGCACTGGTAGCGGTGCGAAGCTCCACAGTTCAGAGCCTCGAATGATAAATGTGCCGCACTCCGACATATCTAGGTTGCGTTGACAAAAGCCGTTATCCAGATCATCGCGGCGGCGAGGTTGAGGAAACTCTCGTATGAAAGTCTCGTCTTGTCGTAGCGCGTGGCGATGCGTCGAAACTGTTTGATGCGATTGAACATGCGCTCGATACGGTTGCGATCCTTGTAGGCTTTGAAGTCGCACGATGGCGGATCGCGGCGATTTGCGCGTGGCGGGATGACCGGCAGAATGGCTCGCATCAACAGGCTGGAACGGACGTCGTCGCCATCGAAACCCTTGTCCGCCAACATTTTTCTGGGCTTTGCGACCGGCAGAGCCAGAAGAGGCTCGACGCCGAGATAGTCGGAAACCTCCCCACC
>NZ_AULH01000039.1 GCF_000425185.1 Pleomorphomonas koreensis DSM 23070 | reverse complement strand
ACGAGCGTGCGGAGATCATCCTCGTCGAGCGCGGGCCCTATATCAGCTTCGCCAACTGCGGACTGCCCTATCATATCTCCGGCGCCATTGCCGATCGCGACAAGCTGCTGGTCACCTCCGAGGAGATGTTCGAGGCGCGCTACCACGTCGATGTCCGCTCGCGTACCGAGGCGCTGTCCGTCGATCGCGCCGCCCGCACCGTGACGCTGCGCGACCTCGACAGCGGCGAGGAGACGGTCGAGTCCTACGATCGCCTGCTGCTGTCGCCCGGCGCCGAGGTGCTGAAGCCGCCGATCCCCGGCATCGGCTCGCCGCGCATCTTCACCCTGCGCAACATCCCCGACCTCGATCGCATCATGACCTCGCTTTCCGAGAGCAAGCCGCGCCGCGCGGTGGTGATCGGCGGCGGCTACATCGGCCTTGAGGTCGCCGAGAACTTCCACGAGCGCGGTCTGTTCACCACCGTCGTCGAGGGGGCGCCGCACGTGCTGGCGCCGTTCGACGACGAGATGGCGGCCATCGTCCATGCCCACATGCGCGACCGGTCGGTCGAACTCTATCTCGACGACAAGGTCGAGCATTTCGAGGACCGGCCCGACCACACCATCGTCTTCCTGGCCTCCGGCAAGCGCATCCAGGCCGACATCGTCGTGCTGGCCATTGGCGTGCGACCCGAGGTGAAGCTCGCCCGTGACGCCGGCCTCGATCTCGGCGCCACCGGCGGCATCAAGGTCAGTGAGCACCTTCAGACCTCCGACCCCGCCATCTTCGCGGTGGGCGACGCCATCGAGGTGGTCAACAAGGTGTCCGGCAGGCAGGCGCTGATCCCGCTGGCCGGCCCGGCCAACCGGCAGGCGCGCATCGTCGCCGACAACATGCTGGCCGGCGAGGGTGCCGCGCTGCAGAGTTACGGCGGCACGCTCGGCACCGCCATCCTGAAGGTGTTCGACCTCGCCGCCGCCTGCACCGGCCTCAACGAGACGGCGGTAAAGGCGCTCGATATCCCCTATCGGGCGACCATCACCCATTCCGGCTCGCACGCTTCCTATTATCCGGGCAGCCAGCAGATCAGCCTGAAGCTGGTCTACGGCCTCGATGGCACCATCCTCGGCGCCCAGGCCGTCGGCATCGACGGCGCCGACAAGCGCATCGACGTCATCGCCACGGCGATCCGCGCCGGCCTCAAGGTGACCGATCTCACCGAGCTGGAACTGGCCTACGCGCCGCCGTTCGGCTCGGCCAAGGACCCGGTCAACGTCGCCGGCTACGTCGCCGAGAACGTGCTGAACGGCAGCCACGAGATCATCGGCTGGCGCGAGTTGCGCGACCTCCTGAAGACCGATCCCGCCTCCGTCCAACTCGTCGACGTGCGCACGCCGGAGGAGTTCGCGCTGCGCACGCTGCCGGGTGCCCGCAACATCGAACTCGACTATCTGCGCGAGCGGCTCGGCGAACTCGATCCGGAGAAGCCGCTTATCCTGTTCTGCCAGGTCGGCCTTCGCGGCTATCTCGCCTATCGCGTGCTGAAGCAGGCCGGCTTCAAGAACGTCCGCAACCTGACCGGCGGCTTCAAGACCTATGCCTGGGCCACCGAGAAGCAGGCGAGCCCCGACCTGTTCGACTACGAAGACATCCGCCGCCGCGACTCGGCGGAGATCGAGGGGCAGATGGGCAACTGCCGCGTCGGCATGGCCGGCGGCGTGCAGATGCTTGATGCCACCGGCCTGCAATGCCCCGGCCCGATCCTCAAGACCTTCCGCGCCGTCGAGGCGATGGAGGTGGGCGAACTCCTGGAGGTCAAGGCGTCCGATCCGGCCTTCGGCCGCGACATCCGTGCCTGGGCCGACAAGACGGGCAACGAGCTGCTCGGCATCGCCACCGAGAAGGGGGTGATTACCGCCCGCATCCGCAAGGCGGCGCTCGCCGTCGTGCCAGCCGAGGGTACGGCCGTCGCGGCGGTGCGCGACGGCGCAACGCTGGTGGTGTTCTCCGGCGATCTCGACAAGGTGATGGCCTCGCTGATCATCGCCAACGGCGCCCTGGCCATGGGTTCCAAGGTGACGCTGTTCTTCACCTTCTGGGGCCTCAACGTGCTGCGGAAGCCCGACGCGCCGAGCCCGAGGAAGCCGCTGATCGATGCCGCCTTCGGCATGATGCTGCCAAAGGGGGCCGGCCGGCTCAACCGCCTCTCCAACATGAACTTCGCCGGCATCGGCGGCCGGCTGATGCGCAAGGTGATGGGCGACAAGAACGTCGAGACGCCGGCCGGGCTCCTGGCCTCGCTGGTCGAGGGCGGGGCAACGCTGGTCGCCTGCCAGATGTCGATGGACGTCATGGGCATCCGCCGCGAGGAGCTGATCGACGGCGTCGAGATCGGCGGCGTCGCCACCTTCCTCGGTGCCTCGCAGCAGTCCGCGACGACGCTGTTCATCTGACCCGCGGCGCCAGTCGCAACTGTCTCGGGGGCCGTCGCCTGCGCGACGGCCCCCTTGTCGTTCCGGCGGCCGGCGCTGCCCAGGGTTGCGACCAAAGTCGCATCGGCTGAATCTCTCTGATACTGTATATTCTGAAATACTAATTTACAGCGGTTCAGCCGCGCCTGGACGTGGAGAGCGAAGATGTCGCATGTGGTGGTGCTGGGGGCAGGGCTCGGCGGAACGATCATGGCCTATGAGCTGAAAAAGGTTCTCGGTCGTGAGCATCTGGTGACCGTCGTCAACAAGGGATCGACCTATTCCTTCGTGCCGTCCAACCCCTGGGTGGCGGTCGGCTGGCGCGAACCCGCTGCCGTCGAGGTGGACCTGGTACCGGTATTCTCCAAGGCCGGCATTGCGTTGAGGCCGGAGGGCGCCGAGCGGATCGTACCGGAGGAGAACCGCATCGAACTCATCGGCGGCGACAGCGTCGCCTACGACTATCTCGTCGTCGCCACCGGTCCGGATCTGGCCTTCGACGAGATACCGGGCCTCGGCCCGTCCGGCCATACGCAGTCGATCTGCCAGGTCAGCCACGCGGTGGAGGCCAAGGCGGCGGTCGACAGGCTGATCGCCAATCCCGGTCCGGTGATCGTCGGCGCGGCGCAGGGGGCGTCCTGCTTCGGCCCGGCCTATGAATTCGCCTTCGTGCTGGACAAGGCGCTGCGCGACGCCAAGGTGCGCGACCGCGTGCCGATGACCTTCGTCACGCCCGAGCCCTATATCGGCCATCTCGGCCTCGACGGCGTCGGCGACACCAAGGGCCTGCTCGAAAGCCAGCTGCGCAGCCATCACATCAAATGGATCACCAACGCCCGCATCGAAACGGTCGATGGCGGCGTCATGCATGTCGAGGAGCTGACCGAGGATGGCGCGCCGAAGGCCAAGCACGATCTGCCCTTCGCCTTCTCGATGATCCTGCCGGCCTTCCGCGGCGTCGGCGCGCTGCGCGGCGTCGAGGGGCTGGTCAATCCGCGTGGCTTCGTCACCATCGACCGGCACCAGCAGAACGCCAGGTTCCCCAATGTGTTCGCCATCGGCGTCTGTGTCGCCATCCCGCCGATGGGCAAGACGGCGGTGCCGGTCGGCGTGCCGAAGACCGGCTTCATGATCGAGAGCATGGTGACCGCCACCGCTCACAACATCGAACGGATGATCGAGGGCAAGGCGCCCAACGCCGAGGCGTCGTGGAACGCCATCTGCCTTGCCGACTTTGGCGACAGCGGCGTCGCCTTCGTCGCCCAGCCGCAGATCCCGCCGCGCAACGTCAACTGGTCGTCGTCGGGCTACTGGGTGCACGTCGCCAAGGTCGGCTTCGAGAAGTATTTCCTGAGGAAGATCCGCACCGGCCAATCCGAGCCCTTCTACGAGAAGCTGGCGCTGCAGGTGATGGGCGTCGACAAGCTGCGCTCGATCAAGTTCGACGACGACGCGGCCGCCTGAACGTCTGGTGCAAGAAAAAGGAGCGGCGCGGCCCCCGGGGGAGCCGCGCCGTTTCGTGTTGTCCGGTCGGGTGTCGCGCTTACTCGGCGGCGACGGCGGACCGGGCGTTGACCCGCTTGCGGATCAGGAAGCCGGCGTAGAGCACGATCAGCCAGGCCGGCAGGACCAGGACCGCCATCCGCATCGAGTCGAGCTGGGTCATCATGAAGATGATCATGGCCATGAACGCGACGCAGACGTAGTTGGCGATCGGGTAGAAGGGAGCCGGGAAGGTCAGCTTGGCCGCGTCCTTGGCGTGGGCCTTGCGGAACTTCAGGTGCACCAGCACGATCATCACCCAGGTGATGGTGGCGGCGGTGGTGGCGACGGCCATCACCTGCATGAAGGCGCCTTCGGGGATCAGGTAGTTGATGGCGACCACCACCAGCGTGCAGGCCGACGAGAACAGGATCGCCACATAGGGGACCTTGTTGGCGCCGAGCTTCATGAACAGCTTCGGAGCGTTGCCCTGCTCGGCGAGGCTGTAGAGCATGCGGCCGTTGGAGTAGATGCCGGAGTTGTAGACCGAGATCGCCGCCGTCAGCACCACGAAGTTCAGGATGTTGGCGGCCGAGCCGATGCCGAGCTTCGAGAAGATCGTGACGAACGGGCTGCCTTCCATGCCGACCTGGTTCCACGGGAAGATGATCATCATCACCGTGAGCGCGCCGATGTAGAAGATCAGGATACGCCACATCACCTGGCGGATGGCCTGCGGGATCGACTTCTTGGGATCGTCGGCTTCGCCGGCGGTGATGCCGATCAGCTCGGTGCCGCCGAAGGAGAACATCACCACGACGAGCGACAGCAGGAGGCCCCACATGCCGTGCGGGAAGAAGCCGTCATGCACCCAGAGGTTGGAGATGCCCGTCGCTTCGCCGCCGAGGCCGAAGACGATCAGCACCAGGCCGAGCACGATCATGCCGATCACCGCCAGCACCTTGATGATGGCGAACCAGAATTCGGCTTCGCCATAGAGGCGCACGTTGATCAGGTTGATGGCGGTGATCGATACCAGCACGATCAGCGACGTCAGCCAGGCCGGGAAGTCCGGGAACCAGTAGGCGACGTAGATGCCCACCACCGTCAGTTCGGCCATCGAAACGAGGATGTAGAGGAACCAGTAGTTCCAGCCGGCCAGGAAGCCGGCGAACTCGCCCAGTACTTGTAGGCGAAGTGGCTGAAGGCACCGGCCACCGGCTCCTCGGTCGACATCTCGCCGAGCATGCGCATGATGAGATACATCACGAAGCCGCCGATGATGTAGGAGACGATGATGCCCGGTCCGACCAGCTGGATCGAGGCGGCCGAGCCGTAGAACAGGCCCGTGCCGATCGCCCCGCCGAGGGCGATCATCTGGATGTGGCGGTTTTTCAGGCCGCGCGCGAGATGCGATTGCGTATCTGAAGACATTGTTGTCCTCCCGTTGAGCCGGATAGCACGGCCGCGAACGGCTCGGAATCCGGTATGCCCCCGTCGGGACGGGCGCCGATATCCCTCCTCGGTCTAGCGGCGCCCGCCTGGTTGGTCCGGTCGGTTCGCCCTTACTGGGCGGCGACCGTGTATTCGTCTTCCTTCACCCGCTCGGCCTCATTGGCGATCGGCTCGAGATGAGCCTGGAAGTGCCTGAGGATCGGCGGCTCCCAGGTGATGCGGTAGCCACGGGTGATGGTGTGGGCGCGCTTCTTGATCTCGATCAGGGCCTCGGCCATGATGTCGATGTGCGCCTGCGTGTACACCCGGCGCGGAATGGCGAGGCGGGTGAACTCGAAGTCGGCCTTCAACTGCTTGCCGGTGTCGGGGTCGTTGCCAAGCATGTAGGAGCCGATGTCGCACGAGCGAATGCCCGCTTCCTTGTAGAGCTCGATGGCCAGCACCTGGCCGGGGAACTCGTTGTAGGGAATGTGCGGCAGCATGGCGCGGGCGTCGACGAACACGCCGTGGCCGCCGACCGGCGCCTGATAGGCGATGCCGGCGTCGTCGAGACGGGCGGCAAGATACTCCATCTGACCGATGCGATAGCGCAGGTAATCGTTGTCGATGCCTTCGTAGAGGCCGATGGCCAGCGCTTCGAGGTCACGGCCGGACAGGCCGCCATAGGTGAAGAAACCCTCGTAGGAGATGCAGTTCGCCTTGATCTTCAGGATCAGCGGCGAGTCGGCATCCTTGACGCCCAGGATGCCGCCCATGTTGACGATGGCGTCCTTCTTGGCGGACATGGTGAACATGTCGCCGTAGGAGAACATCTCGCGGATGATCTCCTTGATCGACTTGTTCTGGTAGCCCGGCTCGTCACGCTGCACGAAGAAGGCGTTCTCGGCGTAACGGGCGGCGTCGATATCGAGCGGGATGCCGTGGGCCTTGGCGACCTCGGCCACCTCGCGCATGTTCTGCATCGACACCGGCTGGCCGCCGGCCGAGTTGTTGGTGATCGTCATGACGATCAGGCCGACGTTCTCGGCGCCCAGCTCGGCGATGGTCTTCTTCAGCTTCTCGACGTCCATGTTGCCCTTGAAGGGCGCACGGTGCGACGGGTCCTTGGCGACCGAGACGACGCAGTCGATGCAACGGGCGCCGGTCAGTTCGACGTGGGCGCGCGTCGTGTCGAAGAACATGTTGGAGATGGCGAACTTGCCCTTGCCGAGCAGGATCGGGAACAGCACCTTCTCGGCGGCGCGGCCCTGGTGGACCGGCTGGATGTAGCCGTAACCGAAGATGTCCTTGCCCGCTTCAAGCAGCTTGTAATAGCTCGACGCGCCGGCATAGGCCTCGTCGCCGCGCATCACGCCGGCCCACTGCTCCTGGCTCATGGCGCCGGTGCCGCTGTCGGTGAGCAGATCGATGTAGCAGTCCTCGCCGGCGAGATTGAAGAGGTTGTAGTGCGCCGCCGCGATCTTCGCGGCACGCTCCTCCGCCGTGAGCATCCGGAGCGGTTCCACTGCCTTGATGCGGAACGGTTCGGGGAAATACTTGATAGCCATTGTCCGTTACCTCCTACAGACCATTGGGCACCCCGGTCGTCGCGAGCGACTGGCGGACAGCGTCTCTAGGAATCTGCAAACATTTTTCCACATGAGCGAGATTCTGCGGCTCATGTGTTCACATTTGTGGCACTGCGGTGGCGTGGTGTCAATTAATTTACATAATGATAGGGTTTACGCGGATTTCAGCCGCATTCTGTGTGGATATTTTTGCAATCAGCGCGGGCGGTGGAAATTCTGTTGCGCCAGAGGGCTTGCGAGCTTGCGGAAAATTGCCCAGAGGATGGGAGGCCATCGGGATATGTACGAGGGAGCGGGACCCGTGGCCCGGTCGGCGAACCGGTCGGCGACTCGGGTTGACAAAACCGGCGCGAACGCTGCAACTCGGGCCGAAAGGCCGATGGTCCTGCGGCCGGGAGAAGAAGCGATGCCGGGCAGTTGGATCCAGCGCTACATGAAGCTGACCGAGTTTCTCGGCGCCGTGCTCGGTCCCGACTACGAGGTGGTGCTGCACGACCTCAGTGACGCCGACAAGTCGATCATCGCCATCGCCAACGGCCACGTCAGCGGCCGTACCGTCGGTGCGCCGCTCACTTCCGTGGCCTTGCAGTCGATCATCAACCATTCCTACGAGACGCAGGACTACCGCCTCAATTACGTCGGCGTCGCCGGCAGCAAGCTGTTGCGCTCGTCCACCTTCTTCGTGAAGGACGAGGAGGGGCGCCTTGTCGGCATGCTGTGCATCAACTTCGACGACAGCCGCTATCGCGAGCTGTCCGATCGCATCCTGAAGCTGCGCCACCCCGACATCTTCGTCGAGACCAACTTCGCCTATAACGAGGAGGCGGCCGCCGTGCAGGCGACGCCGCCGCCGGCCGAGGTCAGCGAGAGCTTCCCCAACTCGCTGACCGAGCTGACCGACCATCTGCTCGACGAGGAGCTGCGCGCGAGGGAGGCCGGCGGCGAACGGCTCAGCCATCGCGACAAGCTGGCGCTGGTGGAGATTCTCAACGCCAAGGGCATCTTCATGATGAAGGGCGCGGTGAAATACGTTGCCGATAAGCTCGGCTGCTCGCAGACCACCATCTATCGCTACCTGAGCCGCATGAACGGCGCGCCCGAAGGCAGCGAGGGATAACCGTCCGTGTGCCCGATCTCCAAATGAAAGACGCCGTCATGGCCCGCGGAGGCGGACCATCTCGGGCCGGAAAAGGCGCCCTGTATTGACGTGGTGTCTCGTCCTGCCCGAGATCCTTCGCCTTCGCGGAGGATGACGAGCCATATTCGCCGGCGGACCATCCCGGCCGGAATGGACTCACCTCAGGCGACGACGATCGGCTCGCCGCCCGTCCGGCTGATGGTGGCCGCCCTTGCCGCGAAGTCGACGGCCAGCGTCGCCTTGTCGTCGCCTCTGGTCCAGGTGAGTACCAGACGGTTTGCCGAAGGTTGCTCAACCGCAAAGTCACCGTCGAAAGCCGGATGCTCGTTGCGGAAACGGGCGAGGTCGCAAAGCCGGCGCACCACCGGCTTCTCCAGCGCCGCCGCCACCTCGTTCGGCGTGTAGTAGTGACGATTGATATCGCGGCCGACCTTGCTGCTGGCCAAGAGATCCATGTCGTTCACGCCGCCCAGCAGGCCGACGTAATAGACCTGCGGGATGCCCGGCGCGAAGAACTGCACGGCGCGGGCGATCAGGTATTCGTCATCGCGCTTGCCGAGCGCGTCGTAATAGGTCGAGTTGACCTGGTAGAGGTCGAGATTGGACGCGGCGGCGCCCGTCGCCAGCCGGCTTTGCCCGCCGGTGCGCTCGTGCATGGTCTCGACCAGCGCGTCGAGGGCGGCAGGCGCCAGCAGGCCCGGCCGGCCGTCGGTGGCGGCGCCGACGTCGATGACGCC
>NZ_AULH01000038.1 GCF_000425185.1 Pleomorphomonas koreensis DSM 23070 | reverse complement strand
TACGTCCGCCTGGGCGAGCTTTATCGCGACGGCACCGTGGTGGCCGCCGATGGCGCCAAGGCGGCAGAGCTGTTCCAGAAAGCCGCCGACGCGGGATCAAAGGCGTCTCTCGTCAATCTCGCAGATGCAGCGTTTCAAGGAATTGGTCAGCCGCGAAATGTCGAAAAAGCTATAGCTCTTTTGGAGAAAGGCATATCTCAAGGGGATATTGGAGCAACGCTCAAGCTCGCCGATATACTTTACAATGGAGAATATATAGCGGCGGACCCGAAACGAGCGCTGCAGCTCTATGAGCAAGCAGCCGCACAGGGAAACACCACGGCGCGCTATCAGCTGGCAATGATCAATCGGGACGGAGGCCGGGGGATTCCCAAAAATCCCAAACAGGCCATTGCACTGCTGGTGCAGAATGCCAAAGCCGGACATGGCCAGAGCCTGCTGGCCTTGGCGGATGGGCACCTAAATGGGCGATTTGGCTCAATGTCCGATGTGAAACTTGGCATAGCCGCGCTTCGCAACGCAGAGACACTTGGCATAGATGGTGCGGCACCGGCTCTTGCCAACGTTTACCTGTATGGTCAGGGAGGAGTTGCCAAAGCGCCTCAAAAGGCCATCAAGGTCCTGAAAGAGGCGGCGGAGGCGGGAAATCGCCAAGCTGCCCGGACGTTGGTTGCGATCTATAGAAACGGCCGCGGCGACATGATCCGGAAATCGCCGGCAACAGCGGCTCAACTGCTGAATCGCTATTCAGCCCTTTATGACCCGAATAGCATGCTTCAGGAAAAACTCTTGATTCAGGCCGCGGCGGCGACAGGTCACGCGGACTATCGCAGCATATCGAAGCTTGTCTGGGACGCTCCGGTCACGCTGCAAGTCAACCTCCTGAATGGTATGCGCTGGGCCAACGAAAACGCTTTTATCTATACGCTTCAGGATAAAATGAAAGCCAGAGGCCTCTATAAGGGCCCCCTTAATGGTCTGCTGACCTCGGCAACCATTAAATCTCTCACCGCCCTTTGTGATAAAGGCCCGGCGGGCGATCGCTGCAGACTGGGCCCGCTCAATGGCAGCGCGGTTAGGGTGCTTGCCGTCGAGGCCGCAGGTATGTGACGAAACAGGGCGCACTGGGCCGAATTGTCGAAAATGGCTCTATTTTCGGAAAGCAGGGTTGGCGCCGCCCGCAAGCCAGCAGGGAGCGTAGGGTTGGGTGCCCCGGCAAAACCGGAGTGCTGCACACTCCCGGCTGCGGGTGTAGCCGCGGAGCGTCTCGGGCGTCTCTTCGTAACCGCTCGCTTGGGACTCCCAAAGCTAAAGGCTTCAGATTCCAGAAAGCGAATTCGCCCATCCGGATGGTCGGATGGTCGGCAAACTCTCGCATTAGTTTACATCTCGATGATCCGCGGCGCTCGGAAGAAGTCGCGGCCGCCGCAAGCCGGATAGATTTGATTCCGAAAGCCGGACGACATCCTGCGCGGTGGATGCTCGAAGCAACGGCGGAGGGGCGGGCAGCCTCCGGCCGTGGATCTCTTCTCCGACGGCCGCCCGAAGCGCGTGTCGCAGTGGCCTCGTTAACCCAGCCTACGGACCGCTTCTAGTGCGCGGATTGGCGCTTTCAATATTTCTTGCCGTGCCCGCGGCAACCCCATATCTGCCAGATCCAGCAGACCTGGTTTTATATAAAATTATCGCCATAAAATAAGGTATCGCACCATACCAGACTATATTTCTTATTATCTGCTGCGTCTCCGCCCTGGGATAGAAGGTCAATATTGCACATACGCAACCATAATAAGCAAGCGTAATACATGATTGATTTCGCGCCAACTTCAAGACGAACCCGGCAATTAGCCACCCAAGCAGAAAACTAATAATAGTGACACCGTACCATCCGAAATTCAGATAGACTTCCCCCAAATATGAAAATCCGAATCCCCCTCCTACAAGCGCCCACTCTGGACGAATGGCCTGGGTAATCCATAACGACAATCTATTGACTGAACTTATATGCTCGCCACCAAATACGTTCGGAATAAGTGCCAGAATTGCAAAAAAGTAACTCTTACCGTAATCATAATCTCGGACAATAGGAACTAACTCATAGACCCATGCTGTGATGCGTAGTCCGGACTTCCCCATTTCATCCAGAATACTTATAATCGGATTATCAAGCCCAGCGTAGGCGTTGATCAATGTATCAACGGCCAGCTTGTCCGATAGCCCGGAGCTGCGGACAACGGCGATAACCGGAAACACGACAAAAATTGTAAACAAGCCCAACAATAAGGTTGGAAGAGCGGGAAGGGAGGAGACCCTTCGATGCCAGACCCACGCGGCAGCGAGAATCGGCATGATCGCATGCGCCCTGGTTCCAACTATAAAATTCATGGCTGCATAGAGAAACAGGACAGCGCATCCAACAATCAGAGGGATCTTCCTGCTCTTTCCGCCTGCGATTAAGAATATTGCGCCAGGAACCGAGAGTTCCATTAAAATAAAGGCGATTCTCTCAAAGAGGCTTTGCGCATTTTCCGGATCGTATACAGCTTCATAACCTCCGGTCGATATTGTCGACATATACCAGCTAAAACTATAAATAAAAGGAATGGCGGATATCGCCACCAATATAATACCCGTTCTAACACAGATTAGTTCTTGCACCCTAAGCAACGTCTCGTTCACGGGACTCTTCCATATTTGAATTTTGTTTATACTTAAGGAACGGAAAAGAGCCCCCCCGCCAAAACATACAAAAGAGACAAAGACCATAAACAGTGCCATATTCACCGTTCTTGTTGGGAATATCCCATTCAATATTCCTTGAATTGAATCGTCCATAAAAAACACATGCAGGAGCTGATGCCCGGCAAGGAAGAGAAGCTGCGACAAAAGAAAGAGGGTCAACGGATCAAAGGAGCTATTTGTCCGCCTTCGCCAAACCAAAAAAGTGGCAACCGGCGCAAGGACGCAGGCCAGAGATAAACCGTAGGTGATACCAGAAGAAGCCGCACCATCCCTGTCCAAACTAAAGAAGAAGAATATCGTCGATAGAGCGCTGCCTATAAAATAAATAAATACACCCATATCCCTACCCTCCAGACCCGTTCTTCCCCGCCTGCTCGGTCAAAGATAACAGTGTAGCATAAAAGCGTCGTCTTTCTTCCGATACGATGTCTCTATGATAATCATGTGCTGTTTCAAAATTTCTTTGGGATTGAGTTGCCAGCGCCTCAGGGTCCGAGAGCAGCCTCAGTATCTGGTTTGCCAAACCTTCGGCATCCCCTTTGGCAATGAGCTCCTCTTCCGGTACGAGCTCATTGGCTCCCCCTACGTCGGATGCAACACACGGAAGACCACGCGCCATGGCCTCGATCATAGCCCGTGGCAAGCCCTCCTGACGCGATGGAAGCACAAAAAGGTCAGCCTCATCTAGCTCCTTGTATAAAGCAGGCCCTCTCGGCAACAGGCCTGTGAACCGTACGCTATCCGCGACGCCGAGGGCTTTGGCCTGCTGCTCGAATTGCAGGCGATTGTCTCCATCGCCAATGAGAACCAGCCTCGCGTCAACTCCGCGCCTTCTGATCTCTGCAAATGCGGTCAGAAGTACGTCCTGTCCTTTAATGTTCTGATGCATCATTGCAACATTTACAAAAGTCGGCGCGCTCACATCAAAATCCTCAACTCGCCGCGCGGTCTTTGCAAAATCCGCGTCGTGCAGGTCCAATGAGGTGTAGCTAAAGGAAGGCGTCCCCGAGGTGGGGGGGTACCGCCTTTGAAGCGCCCGCTTGGTCACATATGCCGTCGCGGCAGCCGTCAAGCATTGCCCTTTTGAGGTCAGGGTCCAAAAGAGGTTAAGGAGCGGGCGTAACGGTTGTGTTCCAGATCCCTTTCCCAAAGCGTCCTGGGGATCTCCGACCATCTCAACCCCAAAAGGGATACGACGCGCGAGAAGCACAAACCACGCTATTGAGGGAATGAACCCAGGGCTCCGCAGAATATAAGATGCATCCCTAGGCAATCTCGAAAGAAGCAGAATAAGCTTAGGTATGTAAAAAAGAAACGGTAAGATCTTTCTTATTTCGGGTAAGGCAATAACCTCCACCCCGGGGCCCTCGATAAAATTCCCACCCTTGACCTGCCATTTTCCAACCCGCGTTATAATAGTGACTCGGTCAAACGCCCTTGTATAACGAACCCAAAAATTTTCATAGCTGAGATGGTTACTCGCCGGACGCCCTTCCAATTGTCCATAATATCCGTCCAGAATAACGTAAGCTTTTTTCATCTCATAACCTTTTTATAAACTGAACGAACTTCCCTTGCCATACGTTCAGACGTAAATTTCTCCTGGAACCGAATGCGTCCGGCTTGGCCCATCTTCTGCAGTCTTCCGCGATCTGCCCCCTTTATAAGCTTGGCAAGGGCTGTAGCATCTTCGGCTGGGAAAAGAAAACCCGTTTCCCCATCCTCGATTAACTCTTTCAATCCACCAACATTCGCAGCAAAAACCGGCTTCGATAGCTTCATCGCCTCAGCAGCGACATAGCCAAAG
This sequence comes from Pleomorphomonas koreensis DSM 23070, assembly GCF_000425185.1. Classification (GTDB taxonomy): domain Bacteria; phylum Pseudomonadota; class Alphaproteobacteria; order Rhizobiales; family Pleomorphomonadaceae; genus Pleomorphomonas; species Pleomorphomonas koreensis. The sequence continues at coordinate 6,056 of NZ_AULH01000038.1, read as the reverse complement.
CCTTCCCAACGCGAGGGAACGACGACAACATCGCACGAAGCCATATGTGAGGGAATAGATTCGGCACTCATCCATCCGTAGAATGTCACGTGCGGGTAATCATCTACCGAAAAGCTCTGCTTCTCAACAACAGCCCCGCCAATGACGTGCAGAACGGCCTCTTTAGTTAGAAGCCGGCAAGCTTCCAACAATATATCTACGCCCTTATCTTTATCCAGCCGGCCAACAAAGAGGATCTTAATCCTGGAATCGTTCCATACGACGGGAAAGAAGGCTGGGACGGACTCCCGCAACCCATTATAGATTTTGGTAATCTTTTCAGCCTGAATACCCAACTGAATACCGCGTTGAACCTCGTGTTCCGAAACGGCGACGAAATGCGTGGTGAGTTTGCTTAGGCCCAGTTCAAGCCTCGCGTACAGACGCCGCAAAAAATCGGGCTGTTCCCGATCCATGGCCCATCCGTGCGGTGAGTAGATTACCTTTGCGCGGCAAAGATACCCAACCAAGCGTCCAACAACGCCGGCAAATGTCGAATGAGCGTGCACGATATCCGGTCGAAACTGAAATAGCGTAACAATAGTGGCAAGAAACAGAAATGGTAGACCGAGAGCCCTGCTGCGGCGCCGGAATAGAACCAAAGCGGAAGCATCAATATCCGGAACCTGCACGGCGTGCTCCCGTGGCATCAGCAACTTGACCTGCATATCTTCCTCGCACTCCTGCAAGGGAACAAGCTCGTTCAGGTAAGTCGCTGTTCCAGCCTTTACAGTTTCGCATATATGAAGAACTTTCAATATCAATCCTCCGCATATATTTATGCGCGTTTGCGTACTAAAGGCCGTTACTTATGTCCTTATCGACAGTAGTGGCAGAGAGGCAGCAGCAACATGCTGGATTCCTGGAGGTATCCAGCAGCAAACCGCGTTCGGCTGCCGCTATTTTTTGGCCAAGTGCGCAGATTGAACATTTCAATTATTTGCGAGTGTCGCTTTGGACATCCATACGGCGCGAGCGGCACGAAACGACTCCTGGATGGAGAAATGGCTTTTGACCATTTTCTCATAGGCCTCGGCGCGAGAAATGGGGGGCGCTTTCTCAACAAGGGAGATTACCGTGTCGGCCCAGAGCTGGGGCGTTTCACTCAAAGAAAGACGTTCAATTAACTCAGGGAGCACGTCGACTTCCTTGGTCACGTTATCGGAGACAAGTATTTTGTTGCCCGCACCCTGTGCCTCCAGCAAGACCAGAGGAAGCCCTTCAAAGTGAGACGGCATTACAAAGAGATCGACGCAATTGACAAGAATTTTCGGTATATCACTTCTTATCCCAGCGAACACTGTTCGATTGGATATTCCAAGCGCTTTCGCCTGTTCCTCAATTTCCAGGCGCAATATCCCATCTCCAACAAGCAGGAGCCAGAGGTCTTCCTTTTTTCTCATGGCCTCCGCCATGGACTCGACGAGAAAAGTGTGATTTTTCTGATAAAGGAAACGTCCGACATGTCCGACAACTTTAGCGGACTGGGGGATGCCCAACTCTGCCCGGAAAGAAGGGTCGGATTGCTTTTGAGGGGCAAATCTGTCGAAGTTGATTCCGCAGTAGAGTAGTCCGCTACGCCTATCTTTTCCCCACAGCTTACCATAGAGCTTTCGTCCGGCAGGTGCGCTGACTGCGAGCAGGTGCGTCGCGACAAGGTGGATGAGTACCCTCATGCTCAAATTGTATATGCGGCGGATAACGCTTTCATGTTGTCCGAGAGCCGAATTGTGGCTCAGGGAGATGCGGGCGGGGATACCGAGGAGCTTTGCGCAAAGCAGGACGAGACCGTTATAATACAGGCTATGGGCATGTAGCGCTATATACGGACCACTCTCTCTATTTATTTCATTTAATTTCTTAAAAAGAGCTAGCGGATTGTGGTGGTTGGGGCATACGAATATTTTGCAGCCGAGTTTCCTTGCTTCATCCGCCAGCGGCATATCCCAATCAGCATAAGTTATAATGTCTATTTGAACGTCGCTGTCTTTGGCCATTCTGGCCAGATCCACAAGCCACGTCTGTATCCCACCAAATTCCATAGACGCAACACTATGGAGAACTTTCGCTTTTGACATAATGCGAGCTTTCATAGGGCCGTGCAATTTCGGATGTCGGAAGATCTATCTACCCAACAGATAGGTCTCGAGAAGCTGGATCGGCGCGGGGGTTATCCTGCGTATTGGACGACAAGCGTGTAATTTCTATGCAATCTTGCGCTTGCGATAGATAAAGAGAAGCAATATCGGGGCCAGAAGCGACATCAATGAGTTCAGCACCATCGTATAAGCTGCTCCCTCTACGCCGAAACGAGGAATAAGAACCAATGCGCAGCAAAGACTCGTCAGAGCGACAAAGGCAAAGGCAGGTGCCTGCGCGATATATATTTTAGCAGCGCTGACTGTGTAACCAAGGATATTTCCAAGGTAACCGATAGCTGCAGCGATCGCAATTAGAGGCAAAACATCGGCGCGCGTCGCGAATTCGGGGCCATAGACCAAGTTGAGAACAAAGGCTCCTAAAAGGTAGGCTGCCGCAATGCCGAGCAAGCCCATCACAAGAATGCTGGCGAGCGCCTTTAGGACAAGGCTGAAAAAGCTCTTGTGCTCCTTCTTCTCATGATAATTCGCCAGAATCGGGACAAGGGATTGTCCCAAGGCCATTACAGGAATATTCCCGATGGTAATGAAGTAAGCCATGCCGGAGAAAACTCCCAAGGCTTCGGCGCCATATGCATTTTCGAGTACATATCGCGGAATATTTGGTCCCAGCAGTCCCATCAGGCCAGTGATTCCCAGAGGCAAGCCAATCTGGAAAAGCGAACGCATGCCGGCAGCGACTTGCTTATCGAAGTGGAGCGGCGTCTCCGGGAGATTTTTTCTATCGTAGATAAAAAGTATAAAAAGCCAGCTTGCTGTGTAGGCGCAAACAGAAGCGGCCAGATCATTGGTTTCCATATATATGATTGCCAGAAGGGATGTACTAAGCGTTCCTCTTACAATAAGGGAAATTGCCACTCTATCTAGACGTTGATCCTGTTGCGCGTAACCGTAGCACATATCCGAGATAGACTCGATGGTCTTGGATATCGCAACAATGAATATGACCAACCATTTTCCTTGACTGAACCACAAGGCAATGCCGAAACAGACAACAAGCACCCCTATTGACGTTATGGTCTTTACAAGAAAATACGCGCTGAAATCTCTCTCTTGGCGGGTGTCAGTCGCCAGGATCGTGCGCATGCCCAACGCAAAGAACATGACGACCGGCGTTGTGATAGCAAGCCCTAAGGTAAAAACTCCCACATCTTTGGTGCCGCCGAACCGGGCTATAATGACGAGAACAAGCCACTGGCATAAAGAATAATATGTATTCCCAGCCATCATCCAGATTGTATTTTTCTTTAAACTATTACGTGAAGACTTTATCTGAGGCACTGAGAAAATCCTGGAAACGAAGCGCGGCGGGCATTTCACCATTAATCAGCCTCATACGCAAACAAAGCAGCCGGAAGGCACTGCGGTCGAGCACCACCAAGAGGTGGCGAGGCTAAACATCCAGAATATTACAAATTAAAAATCTTTATAATGCAGCTTTTATTGCAGCATGAATTTGCTTTTTGACATGGAGATTTCATTTTGCCTTTTATCTATTCGTAATGAATTTCTCTCTTCGCATCACCCTCTTTTGGTCCTGTACCATTCGACGAAGTTCCTCACCCCTGTCGGCACGCTGGTGTCCGGCACGTATCCGGTGAGTTCCCTGAGGAGGTCCGGGGCGGCGTAGGTCCGGGGGACGTCGCCCTTCTGCATGGGCAGGAGGTTGCGGACGGCCGGCTTGCCGAGCGCCGTCTCGATCGCCGTGATGAAGTCGAGGAGGCCGACCGGCTGGCCGCCGCCGATGTTGACGATGCGGAATGGGCCTTGCTTGGACAGCGTGTCGGTCACGCCGTCGGCCGTGACGCGATTGCCCTCATTGGGCGCGACCGGCACCAGGCGGACGATCGCCTCGACGAGATCGCCGACATAGGTGAAGTCGCGCTGCATGTTGCCCTCGCCGTAGACGTCGATCGGCGCGCCCGTCTCGATGGCCTCGACGAACTTGAACAGCGCCATGTCCGGCCGGCCCCACGGGCCGTAGACGGTGAAGAAGCGGAAGGCGGTGGTGGGGATCTTCCAGAGATGGGCGTAGGCGTGGCCCATCGCCTCCATCGCCTTCTTGCTGGCGGCGTAGAGCGTCAGCGGCTCGTCGGTCTTGTCGCTTTCGGCGAAGGGAACCTTGTCGTTGGCGCCGTAGACCGACGAGGTCGAGGCGAGCATCAGGTGCCTGACCTCGCAGGCCTTGGCCAGTTCCAGCACGTTCCAGCTGCCGACGAGGTTGGCGTCGACATAGGCGCGGGGGTTCTCCAGGCTGTAGCGGACGCCGGCCTGGGCGGCGAGGTGGACGATCACCTCGGGCTCGGCCAGGTCGGCCGCCTGCCTGAGCGTCGCGGCGTCCTCCAGCTGGCCGATCACCGCCCGGAAGCCGTTCGAGCGTTCGAGGAGGGCGTGGCGCGCCTCCTTCAGGCGGACGTCGTAATAGGGCGTCATCCCGTCGAAGCCGACCACGAAGTGGCCGTCGTCGAGGAGGCGTCTGGCCAGATGGAAGCCGATGAAGCCGGCGGTGCCGGTGATCAGGAAGCGCATGTCCGTCCCCCGTTCAGGCTCCCGTTCAGGCCCGTCCGACGCTGGTGTAGCTGAAGCCGTGGCGTTCGACCTCGTCGCGGCGGTAGATATTGCGGAGATCGACCAGCACCGGGGCGGCCATCAGCGCCTTGAGGCGGTCGAAGTCGAGCGCCCGGAAGGCGTTCCACTCGGTGACGATGCACAGCGCGTCGGCGCCGCTCGCCGCGTCATAGGCGTCGCTCGCCAGGGCGATGCCGTCGATGGCCGCGCGGGCGTTGGCCATGCCCTCGGGGTCGTAGCCGACCACCCTGGCGCCGGCGTCCTGCAAGGCCTGGATGATCGAGATGGCCGGGCTGTCGCGCATGTCGTCGGTCATCGGCTTGAAGGTCAGGCCGAGCACGGCCACCGTCTTGCCGCGGGCGTCGCCGCCCAGCGCCTGGATCACCTTCCTCGCCATCGCCCGCTTGCGCGTGTCGTTGACGGCAACGGTGGTCTCGATCAGCCGCACCGGGCTGTCATGGTCCTGCGCCGTCTTGACGAGGGCCAGCGTGTCCTTGGGAAAGCACGAGCCGCCGTAGCCGGGGCCGGCGTGCAGGAACTTGGCGCCGATGCGGCCGTCGAGGCCGATGCCGCGCGCCACCTGCTGCACGTCCGCCCCCACCTTCTCGCAGAGGTCGGCGATCTCGTTGATGAAGGTGATCTTCATGGCCAGGAAGGCGTTGCCGGCATATTTGATCAGTTCGCTCGTGCGGCGCGAGGTGAAGAGAAGCGGCGCCTGGTTGAGGTAGAGCGGCCGGTAGACCTCGGTCATCACCGCCTTCGCCCGTTCGTCCTCGTAGCCGACGACGATGCGGTCGGGCCGCTTGAAGTCGTCGATGGCGGCGCCCTCGCGCAGGAACTCCGGGTTGGAGACCACGGCGACGTCGGCCTCGGGATTGGTGTCGCGGATGATGCGCTCGACCTCGTCGCCCGTCCCCACCGGTACCGTCGACTTGGTGACGACGACGGTGAAGCCCTTGACCGCCGCGGCGATCTCGCGGGCGGCGGCGTAGACGTAGCTGAGATCGGCGTGGCCGTCGCCGCGCCGCGACGGCGTGCCGACGGCGATGAACACCACGTCGGCCTCGGCCACCGGGCCGGCGAGATCGGTGGTGAAGGTCAGGCGCCCCGCCTTGACGTTGCTCTCCACCAGCGCGTCGAGGCCGGGCTCGTAGATCGGGATCTCGCCGCGCTCCAGCGCCGCGATCTTCTCCACCGCCTTGTCCATGCACACCACGTCATGGCCGAAATCGGCAAAGCATGTGCCTGAAACAAGGCCGACGTAGCCAGAACCGATCATCACGATTTTCA
>NZ_AULH01000037.1 GCF_000425185.1 Pleomorphomonas koreensis DSM 23070 | reverse complement strand
AGCTTCGGGATACGAAGCTCGACTGTGCCAGCACGTGTCTCCCAGTCCCGGTCGCGATAGCCGTTGCGCTGGGCTAGTCGGAAGCCATTCTTCTCGCCATAGCCCGCGCCGGTCTTCGTGCCGACCTCCAGCATCATCAACTTCTCGGCAGCAAAGCCGATCATCTCGCGCAGCAAATCGGCGTCGGCGCTCTTCTCAACGAGTGAGCGCAGGTTCATCATGTCGTCGGTCATCGGTGGTGTCCTTCAGGTTGGTCTTGAACAACCCGACCCTACCGGAAAACACTGGTGACCACCGCTACCCTGCTACACCACGCCCTGGGACACGATCCGCCTATGTCATGAGTCACCCGGAGACTCAGATTCGGACGCCCGCCAAACGAGTGGAGCGATCCCTCCTGAAGCAGGTTTTTGCCGATGAACTCTGCAGGCGTTTTCCGAAGGGAATAAGGATATCAGGCAAGTCTGGACGCAAGCTTAGGCTCGACTACCACGCCTGTAGTGGCACGTTCGATCTAGAAATCAAGCCATTCGGGCTCGATCTTGTCGATGTAACCGAGCGCAAGCAGCCGATCAGCGACGCCCGCCTCGTCTTCGACGCTTGCGTCGAGAGGCTCGAAGCCTATAGCCGTGCGCTCGGCAAAACCAACGGACTGAGACCGACCCTGGCGTCCATAGCGAAGCTGCCCGCTCCGTATCGCCTACAGGAGGCTTGCCGGTTAACCGATCAACCGCTCGTCCGTCTTTACGAATGGTCCAACGAAAGAAGGCCCGTGAGGATCGAGGATTTGGCCGCACTCGCCGGCATGCCCAAGGACAAACCGATCACGCGGGCGTTTGTCTCGGAGCTTTCGGGAACGCTCGTCGGTGTCGGCTTCGGACATACCGGCGATCCGGATTATGCGACCAGAATCCCGAAGGCCGGTGACACGGTCGTCGTCTTTCCCTTGACGAACGCAACGTCCGTCCCGCCATCGCCGAGCTACAGGTCGGCACAATTGATGGTCCTGCTCGGCTTGCTGATGGCATTCGCGGACGGCGAACTCCAGCCGCAGGAGCTATCGGAGATCAACGCGAGAATCGGCGCTCAATCCGATCTTTCCGAGGACGAGCGGCAGCGCCTCAAGGCGGAACTCACCGTCAGTCTCGATAACCCGAAGCGTCTCGATGAGTTTGCCAAGAAGCTCAAGGATGCGGATCCTGCCTCTCACGCACGCATCGCGGAGACGCTGATCGCGATGGCCACCGCCGACGGGACTGTTCACCCTGAGGAAGTGCGACAGCTTGAACGTCTGTTCCGCCTGATGTCGCTTGATACCGCCTCGCTCTATGGACGACTTCACGACGGCGCGGCAGCCAACCGAGGCAGAGTTGTCCAGACCAGCGACGACGAAGCTCCCGAAATCATTCCGCCGGATCAGCCATATTCGGCAACGCCGATTCCGCCTCCTCCCCTTCCCAGTTCAACTGCGACCGTTCGGGTCGATACCTCGCGGCTCGAAACGATCCGGGAGGAAAGTAGAAAGGCCAGAGAGCTCCTTTCGACAATTTTCGCCGATGATACTGACCCAACTCCTGAGCCGCCTCCAGTCGAGCCCGAGGAACCGGAAACATCCGGAGATCTCTTCGAAGGCCTGGAACGTCGCTATGGCGCCCTGCTTTTGGAGTTGAAGGCACGTGGGGAATGGGCAGCCGACGAGTTCGCGCGCCTTGCCCGTGAGGCGGGCCTGATGCCCGCTGCCGTTATCAACGTCCTCAATGACTGGGCGTTCGACATCTTCGATGAGCCGCTGCTCGAAGGCGACGACCCGATAACGATCAATCTTCAGCTGCTTCCGCTGCCGGCGGGCTCCGGATCTCAGTACGATGAGAGAGTGACGTCATGATAGCCAAGGCACCCGCAATTAAGCCACGCGACCGCGACACAATCCTGAGCGCGCTACGCGCAGGCGTCGTTCCCCGCCTCGGCTTGCAGCATATCCAGGTTGGGCGTCAGCGGGAGATCGAGGCGCTGGTCAACGATATCGATCGCGTCGATGGCGGTGGCGCGTCAATCCGGTTCGTCATCGGCGCGTACGGCGCCGGCAAGACCTTCTTTCTTTTCCTCGTCCGCCAGATTGCCTTGCAGAGAAAACTGGTCGTTTGCCAAGCCGATCTCGCTCCGGACCGCCGTATTCACGCAACTGGCGGCCAGGCACGCACTCTCTACGCGGAGCTGGCCAAGAGTATCTCGACGAGAGCGACGCCGGACGGGGGAGCGTTGCGAAATATCCTAGAGAGCTTCATTCAAAAGGCGTCGGAAAGGGCAAGTGCGACAGGCAAGACGATCGAGACCGCGATCAACGAGCTTCTCGGCGACGTCAGGGAGATGGTGTTCGGCTACGACTTCGCAACCGTCGTGACCGCATACGCCCGTGGCTATGAGGAAGGCGACACGACCTTGCAGGACGCCGCGCTTCGTTGGCTTCGCGGCGAGTATACCACTCGCACCGACGCACGAGTCGCCCTTGGCGTCCGCTCCTTCATCGATGACTCGGCCTTCTATGACGCCCTCAAGCTACTGGCGCGGTTCTGCCGCGTAGCGGGGTTCGGCGGCCTGCTTGTCTGCCTCGACGAACTGGTGAACCTCTACAAACTTCAGAGCGCGCAAGCGCGCAAACAGAACTACGAGCAGATCCTGCGTATCCTCAATGACGTGTTGCAAGGCTCGACGGAGGGCATTGGCTTCGTTCTCGGTGGTACGCCCGATTTCCTTCTCGACACCCGCCGCGGTCTATACTCCTACGAAGCGCTTCAATCGCGCCTTGCTGAGAACAGTTTTGCTCGGGGCGGCCTCGTCGATTACTCAGGTCCGGTGATCAACCTGCCCAATCTGACGCCCGAGGAGCTTTACCATCTGCTCGAACGGCTGCGCGACGTCTTCGCTCTCGGCGACCCGCAGAAATGGCTCGTGCCGGACGAGGCGCTCCATGCCTTCCTTGACCATTGCGCCAATCGCATCGGTGAGGCGTACTTCCGGACCCCACGAAACACCGTCAAAGCCTTTGTCGACCTTCTGTCGATCATCGAGCAAAATCCAGGAACGAATTGGCACGAGCTTCTCGGTGGTGTGAACGTCGACGAGGATCGTGGTGACATCGCGGATCATCAACTGATCGTGGACGGAGATGACCCGGATGACGAACTCACAACCCTCCGGCTTTGATCGTCTCTCAAAACCGGTTCGCCAATGGATCTGGCAGCAGAAGTGGCAGTCGTTGCGCGATGTCCAGGAGAAGGCCATTCCGGCTATTCTCGCAGGCGGTGACGTCGTTATTTCAGCGCGAACGGCGGCGGGCAAGACGGAAGCAGCTTTTCTACCTTTGCTCAGCCGGCTGGAGGCCAAGGAAACCGGCGCCGACGGCTTCGCGCTCCTCTACGTGAGCCCTCTCAAGGCGTTGATCAACGATCAGCACCGTCGGCTCGAAAGCCTGTGCGAATGCTGCGAGGTGCTGCTCACGAAGTGGCATGGCGACGTCTCCTCAAACGTGAAGGCGCGCGCTCGCAAACGTCCGAGCGGCATTGTGCTCATCACGCCGGAGTCGCTCGAAGCGTTGCTGGTTAGGCGGGGTGGCGAAGTCAGCCATCTCTTTTCCAATCTGGAAGCAGTCGTCATCGATGAACTCCATGCCTTCATCGGCACGGAGCGCGGCATGCAGATGCAGTCGATCCTGAACAGGATTGAGGTGGCTACCGGACGCGATCGGATTGACCGGATCGGACTGTCGGCAACTCTGGGAGATATGCGGCTTGCGGCCGAAGCGTTGCGCCCAGGATGCGGCGACGCGGTGACGCTGGTGGAGGGGAACGATCCCGGCAATGGTGTCCGTTTGCAGGTGCGCGGCTATCTTCTCGAACGACCGACGGCGCCTCCCGCTGTCGACGCGCCCGAAGAGCCGAAATCCGACAACGACATACCCAAGGAAGACGAGTTCTCCCGCTCATTGCTTCCGAAAGCGATGTCGGACGATCTCTTCCGTCTCACGCGCGGCAAGCGCAATCTTCTGTTCGCGGGCTCCCGAGTGAACGTCGAGGTCTGTGCCGATCGACTTCGCAACATGTGCGACGACGAGAGGCTTCCGCAGGAGTTTTTCGCCCACCATGGCAGTCTCTCGAAAGCCATCCGTGAGGACGTCGAAACCCGGCTTCGAGATGATCCCCGTCCCACCACGGCCGTTGCAACGACCACGCTGGAACTCGGCATCGACATCGGCGATGTCGATGCCGTCGCGCAGATTGGCCCAGGTAACTCCGTCGCATCGCTAAGGCAACGCATAGGACGTTCGGGTCGACGCGCCGGACGTCCGGCAACGCTGCGAATGTTCGTCGCCGCGCCTCCCTTCGAACGTGGAGGGCATCCGCTGGATCGCCTGCGCCTCGACTTGGTGCAGGCCATTGCGATGGTCGAATGCCTGATTGCCAACTGGTGCGAGCCGCCGATCAAAGCGGGACTGCATCTGTCGACACTCATCCACCAGACCCTCGCACTGATCCTGCAATACGGCGGGGTCTTGCCCGCTCAGGCATTCAAACTTCTTTGCATCCGCGGTCCATTCAGAAACGTTGACCGGGAGCTGTTCGCCGAGCTGCTGCGCTGCATGGCGTCGGACAGCTGTCGCCTCATCGAGCAGTCCGGGAACGGAGTGCTGATGATCGGCTCCGGCGGCGAGGAAATCACCGAAAGCTACGACTTCTATCCGGTGTTCGCGACCGAGCAGGAATATCGCATTGTCCACGAAACCCGCACCCTCGGGACCTACCCTCTCAGCTCGCCGCTCGCCCCGGGCGAGACGATCATATTTTCGGGTCGCCGTTGGCGGATCGTCGACATCGATGACCGAGCGCGCGTCATAGCCGTCAAGCCAACCCGAGCAGGCAATCCGCCCCATTTCCCGGGACGCGGCGGAGCGATTCACGACTACGTCGTGGAAACGATGCGAGCCGTTCTTTGCTCAACCGATACCTATCAGTACCTTGACCAGCAGGCGGCCCGCCAATTGGACGAAGCACGCGAAAGATTCAAGGAACTTCAACTCGATCATAAATCGGTTATCGCGCACGGCCAGGGCGTTTTATTGTTCCCGTGGGTCGGTACCCGCAAGCTTGAAACCCTGACGTTGGCCCTCATAGCAAAGCAGTTCAGGGCATCCAGCTATCACCACTCCATCGAGATATCCGACTGCACAGTCAATGGCGTCTTGGAAACGCTGGAAGAAGTGGCCAATGCTCCTGCCCCGGATGGGGTCGTCCTCGCAGGTCATCTCGCGCAGCCGGCACTTGCCAAGTTCGACAGCTTCCTGTCGCGAGAGCTGATGTGTCGCGTGACTGCCAGGGAGCGCATCGACGCCGAGAGCTTGCCGGAAATTGCGGGAAACATGCTGGGTGCGTGATGTTGCCCCTTGCGCCTAATCTGGTTTCAAGTTCTTTCTGGCCCAATGAGAGGACCAGAACATGAAGCGCAGTCGGTCCAGCGAATAGCGAAGAGTCGTGCATAATGAGGCCTGCGCACTCGTGGCTTATTGCTGACAAGTGATTTCCGCCGCGATCGCCTTGGCTCGGTCAGCGAGGTCCGGCCACGGTACTGGAGTTCCTACGCTTCCCAGCTCAAACGGGATAGATTGCGCTTCCAAGAACATCGTCGCCATTGAGGCCTTGATAGCAAAGTTCACGTTTTGCGGGATGTCGTTGTTCGCAACCGTTGCGATGAGCGAGTTCAGCTTTGAATCGACGACCCCGACCACATTGCCATAGACATCGATGAGTGGGCCGCCGCTATTGCCGGGCTGGACCGCCGCGTCCGTCTGAAGGTGGGCAATATCGTCGCGGAGCCCCGCCGTAGCGGTCACTGCTCCCCGAGTGAAGTTGCCGGAACTGGCCAGTTCCCCGGACAAAGGAAAGCCGAAAGCCGCAACATCTTCACCAAGCCGTACTCCAGGGCGCATCTTTGCGACATCAGCCGAGCGATAGTCGTTGGTTTCCACGACCGCCAAATCGTTGGTCGTGTCTCGGCCGCGAATGGCCCCTTCAATCGTTTTGCCGGCGACGATCAGGCCTACCTTTTCGCAGCCTGCAACCACATGGGCATTGGTCAGGAGCCTGTCGGCAGTAACAAAAAACCCGGTTCCGCTTGAGACAACCCGTTCCTTTTCGGGAGCGGCCGTCTGCGGCAGTGACGGAGAAACGGCTGCTGGCATGACCGGTACGGACGCGACCGTCGCAACAGGCGCCGGCGGGGAACGAGGTATTCCCAGCTCGACCTCGGACCGAAACAGATCCGACATCACAGTCGCCAGGCGGTCGCCGTGGAACTCCGCCATAGACGGCCAAATGAGTGTGAAGCCGACCACGCCACGACCGATGTCCTCAAAGCGCGTATACTGGGTAGCCAATTCGGCATGGCTTTTGATGACAATGAACTTCGGTTTGATCGTTTGATAGTCGATGACCTCAGATCGCGCAGCCTCCTGCATTATTCCATACAGGGCTTGGAGCGAGACGCCGGGGTAGTAATCGAGTTCGACAACCACACCTTCACTGGCAGTGCCAAAACGAACACCTGCCTCCGTCGCCAAAGTCGACTTGGCCAAACCTCGGGGGGCCCACAGTGGCGTGCCGGTCAAAGGATGGGTGACGCGCGACAAATCCCATATGCGAAGGACCGGGGATGCGGCCCGCAGCAACTCATCATAATCACCGTCCAAAAGAACCCCGTTGGGCAACTTGCCGTTGGCATTCTGGAAGTCCTTGATGGCTTGCCAGAGGTTCTTACCGAAACCATCTCCCGCCACGGCCGACCAATGTCCCAGGGACGCCAGAAGCAACTGGATATCGCGGCGTCGCTCGACGGGCATCGCCAAGAATGCCGCGCGTGCACCTTCAAGCGAAACCAGGGCTGTTGGGCTGGCTCGCGTGTCATCGGCGCCCGGAGTGATCGAACCGTAGCCATGCTCCGCCATATGCCGGCGCAGCCCGTCGAGAAAACTCAACCGATAATGCTGATCGGAAGGGCAAGTCTCGATCGGCTGAGGTTTACGGCAGGCGTAAACGCCAAAGTCGGAGTTCCGATCATAAAGGCCGGTCATGGCTGCCCATGCTGCTTGCCCCTCACCAATCCGGTTCTTGGCGGCAACCCATGCCGCGAGGAAACCGTTGGAGTGCCAGCGGTCTGGCTGAACCTTTGCGAGAAACTCCATGCCTCGAACGTCTTGAATGAGGCGGTGACGGAACTTCTCGTCTCCAGAGACATCTCGAACGGTCGCCTTTCCGAATTTGCTGATGCGGATTGGCTGCGTGGAGCAGGCGTAGCAGTCGAACGTATAGAGGAAGCTATTATCCGGCAGAATCAGCTCGGCTTCGCCATCCTCATCTGCGTCTTCGAGATGGATGCCGCCGCCGTCGCGGTTGCCCAGGTCAACCGTGGTCCATTCGGTTGGGCTTATAGCGTCGAGGACCACCGTCTCAGTGCAGCAATGGGCACCGCCCGAGTATGCGTCGATAAAGATCTCGGGAGTGTCGTTCCCGCCGTCAACTTCCGCGACCATAACGCTGGACGCATAGTCCGGTTCGCCTTCAGCAAAGGTATGGCGGACGTCCAGAACCCGCTTTCCTGCCTTTTGGGCCGTGACATGAGCCGTCCAGCCCTGTGCCGCCGGCTCCCGCGTGACTGTTACCTCAAGCGCGGCGAAGCTAACGACCCCAGGCTTGTCACGCTTCACTTTGGCACTTGCTTGTCGCTCGGCCGGCGCCTTCCATATGGTTTCGACGTAGTCGCGGCCAGAAGACAACAGCGCGTCACTTGGCAACGGAGGCCACATGATGGCTTGGGCGATCCGTTGAAGGCTGCCTTTGCGTGGCTCCAAGGAAACAGCCAGCCATCCCGATTTCGAGCGGATCACACGAGCAGTTGGGCCAAAAAGACGGGCAATTCCAATGGCCGTATCGACGTCCTGCGTGCTCGCAACGGTAACCCAATGAGTGCCTGGAGGCGGCGCAAACGTTTCTGCCTTAAGTGGGGTAGCCGAGCCCCAAACAAACACGCCAAATAGGAGGCTCACGGCCCAAGACAACCAGGGGCGTCGAACAACAGGAACGAGAAAATGCCGAGTCAGATGTCTGACCAGCCCTAAAGGCACGCTGAAAAACACTGCCGCCCCCCACGCTATCTTCCAGCTTTGCCACCCTACAACCAAGCGTCTACGGAGATGCGGGCGGCAATCCGCTCAAGTACATAGACCTAACAGGATTGGCACGGCGGATCGATCCAATTGGTGAAGAGTGCCAAGCGCCTCTGAGGAAGATTCAGAATATCAGGATGATATTGCCAGGCGATGGAAAGAATACCAAGATAATCCTTTTGGCTTGCCAGACATCGCCCCGCCTGGGTCGAAGCCCCGCGAGTCGCGTAAAGGCCATCTCAGAATAATCAACGACCTAGAAAAATACTTGCAGGAGCTAGAAAAGAAATATTCAGAACAATGTGGAGGCGGAAGTAGTAGTTGTTCGGAGCCTGAAACATCAGGCAGCAACATGTCGACAGCAGCCAAAATTGGTGCTGGAGCCGCGGTTATTGGTGCATGCGTAGCCGCACCGGAGCTTTGCATTCCGTCAGCTATAATTGGTGGAGCAGTGGCACAATGATGAGGATATATAACCGAGACGGTGCGGAGCTTCTGATCTACCAGTCGAGAACAGGGAACGATCTGGATCCGGTGGATTTACCTAGTGCTGCTCTTGAAAGAGCCGATCTAGAGGGGAAAGAGCTTAGCGAAGAAAACCTCGAAGGGGCAAACCTTCGGGAGGCGGACCTATATTGGGCGATTCTGTTTAGAGCCAACCTGAGGAATGCTGACCTGTCGGACGCATTAATGTGTGGCGCCGACCTGAAGGAGGCGAAACTTAATGGGGCAAAAATGACGGGCGCTAATCTTGGTGCGGATAATCTCGGTGGGGCTACCCAACTGCAGGGGGCCGATTTGCGAGGGGCTGAACTATCAGCCGCTAAATTGCGCAGTGCCGAGTACGACGAGTGCACACAATTTCCTTCCGGCTTTGATCCTGATGAGGCTGGAATGATTCTTGTTCGAGCGAGTATTTAGCTTGGAAAGAGTAACAGGGCCTATGTCGCACCGGCTTCCATTACATATTACGTTATGAACGGTGACGTTGCCCCCAATTTATCCAGTCTGAATACGTTTCGGGCGTTGGTTTTGTCCTGACGGATGGTAATGCAGAGCGTCGGCGCGGAGCCTTTCCTTTGGCGGAGTGGCAGAGTTCGACCGGGTGGGAATGCGGACGTTTCCGGTGTTGTCCACGACAACCTGCTGCCCCACTGCGCGACGATCCGAAGCGTATCCAGAAGCTGAGGCGTGATGGTGCCTGTGATCTTCGGCATCGGTCTGGTACTTCTCAATGACCAGCCGCGTTCCGGAGCCAGCGACGCCGTCCGCCGCCTTCTCTGTATAGTAGCCATGGGCCCGCAATGCAGTCTGGACCTGCCGGACGGCTGTCGAGAACTTGTCGGTATTGCTTGGCAACACTCGCAGAATCTTCGCTGCCCTTTGGCGATGCTGGGGTTGCCATGGCTGGGCTGCGACCACAGGAGGCGAATACATGAGTGCTGTGCTGTAAGGCATTCGGAAAGAGTGTATGTGCGTTCCAGCCGAAAGACTTCGAACAGCGGCGCCGAGTGGTCGTTGTCCAACGATGCCCTTCCCGGAGGCGGCATCGGACTTTACCGTTGCTACATCGAAGGGGGGCACGAACGCACATTTCCCGGTCTCAATAATTTTCCGCCTAAAGAGTCCTGTCACAATGTTGGAGTGCCCCCCTCATTTTCGGACGCCAAGTTATTGGACGGTGTTTCTAGTCGCCGGGGGATCGACCATCGCAGTTTCGCTATCACTAGACCTCACCGCAGCCCGTTAGGGGGGCGTGAGGCCGCCAACAAGGTAGGTCAATGCAACGTCGGCTTCCGGGAAGCGCAAGAGGCTGTCCGAGCGCGCCCAACAGAGGTGCAATGCGGACGTTTAGAAATGTCCCTTCCAAAGGACATCGTTCCCCCGATTGACGTAGGCCGTGATGGGTCGACACAAAATAAGGAAAGGCGGCGTGCCCTCCGGCCCGCCGCCGATTGAAGATATTCCACTTCGGACAGGTATTGCTCCCGTCACTTTAGCCAACCCATTGGGAACCCAAAGCCTGGTTCAAAACAATGGCTTGTTTTTCCAGAACTTTGAGTATCCCAATAACACCGTCTACAAAGTTCTGAACCATTCCAGAGAGAACTTGAGTCAGACTATTTTTGTCGAGCGGCTCAGGCCGGTAGTAGATGGGATCTGCAGACATTATTTACCCCTCATGACGAGAACTTCTTTACAGCCAAGGCGAATACACTGCACAACAGAAGCGATATTCCAGATATTTTGTACACGGATTGAGCACCACGGAGCATGCGGGCACTTTTTGGCGGAAGTCTATCTATGTATTCATCTTTGTACAGGACTAGATATTCTAGCGCCTTGCTCTTATAGTCAGACAATTTTATACTAGGATCAACTGCTCCGATCACGTAATTTATGGTCAGAATCGACGCGAACCACGCAATAGTGGAGGATAGCGCCCATATAGATAGAATATAGGACAGCATCCTACCCCAGGATTAGTGTCTGCAGGCCAACATTCGTCCGGATCCGTACCGATCTGAAACAAGCACCAAGCCTAGTTGCCAGTTGCAATCAAAGCCTCGCGGCAAGGTCGCATACGTGTAAGACAATCTAAAGACGGCATACGCGCAATGTCAATTGCATTCTACAACCTTCGGAAGAGTTTTAGGCTGTCTTGAGGTCTTCATCAACTAAAGGTTATGACCCTTCAATCCGGTTTTCAGCGCCCCCCAGTCGCGTTGATTGCGTGCTGGCACTCAGGATTCCCTCTGGTGCGCTCGCCAGTCTCTCAATGCCGCATGCGGCGGACACTATGCTACCCGACGAGATAGATCGGGCATTCAGAACTTATCGGGACGCCGATTTCCACCTGCCTAGCCAGGCAAAAAATACGGCCGAGCCGCGTCCACGTGGCCGAGCGGGGCGTATCTGAACGCGCTCGGCAAAACGGCGGGCCTTAGAGGTGGCCCCGATTGTTTGGACAGCGCCCCGCGGAATTTGAGTGGATCTCACGCCGGGGTGTCGACTGCGGGGCTTCGCGATTTCATCACGGCGTCGGGAGGGCGTAGCCCGACCAGAGCCGTGATGAAATCGCGGGCGGCGATCAGGCGGCCTCGGCCATCTGTCGCCCGCCGAAGTAGGCCTCGTCGGGTGTGCTGCCGTCAAGGCTCGAATGTGGCCGTCCGGAATTGTAAAAGCCGATGTAATTCGAGATCGACGATCTTGCGTCTCGAACGCTTTCATAGGCCCTCAGGTAGACCTCCTCGTACTTGATCG
>NZ_AULH01000036.1 GCF_000425185.1 Pleomorphomonas koreensis DSM 23070 | reverse complement strand
TTCAGCTCGATCTCCGGGAATTGCTCAAGCGCGGCAACGGCCTGTTCGGCTCGGCCGAGCAGACGGGGTCGGTCGGCGTCGTCACGGTGAACTGCGCCCGCCTCGGCCATCTCCACAAGGGCGACGAGGCCGGCCTCCTCGTCCGGCTCGACGAACTGCTCGCCATCGGCCGCACCAGCCTCGAAATCAAGCGCAAGGTGATCGAGCGGCTGATGGACCAGGGCCTGTTCCCCTACACCAGGCGCTACCTCGGCACGCTCCGCAACCACTTCTCGACGCTCGGCCTCAACGGCGTCAACGAGATGATCCGCAACTTCACCGGCGACGCCGAGGACATCACCACCGAATGGGGCGAAGCCTTCGCCGTCCGTCTGCTCGACCATGTGCGGGCGCGCATCGTCGCCTTCCAGGAGGAGACCGGCCACCTCTACAATCTCGAAGCGACGCCGGCCGAGGGCACGACCTACCGCTTCGCCCGCGAGGACAGGAAGCGCTTCCCGGACATCCTGCAAGCCGGCACGCCGGAGGCGCCCTACTATACCAATTCGAGCCAGCTCCCCGTCGGCTTCACCGACGACGCCTTCGAGGCGCTGGCCCGCCAGGAGCCGCTCCAGACCCGCTACACCGGCGGCACGGTGCTGCATCTCTACATGGGCGAAAAGGTCTCGTCCGGCGACGCCTGCAAGAAGCTGGTGCGGCGGGCGCTCGAAAACTTCCGCCTGCCCTACATCACGGTGACCCCGACCTTCTCGATCTGCCCCAAGCACGGCTACATCGCCGGCGAGCACGAGTTCTGTCCGATCTGCGACGCCGAACGGCTGGCCGAGAAGCGCGCCGCCGCCGAATGACCCCTCACGCGAAGGAGAGAATGATGAACAAGCCTCTGACCACCCTCGAAGCCGATGCCGCCCTGCCGCTCACCGACGACGAGCGCCAGCGCTGCGAGGTCTGGACGCGGGTGATGGGCTATCACCGCCCGGTGTCGTCCTTCAACAAGGGCAAGAAGAGCGAGTTCGCCGAGCGCACCTATTTCCGGGAGGCGGCGCGCCGCGACCTCGATGGCCGGCGCTGACCTCGCGGTCGGCGGCTTCACGCCGCTGTCCACCTGCGACTGGCCGGGCGAACTCGTGGCCACCGTGTTCTGCCAGGGCTGCCCGCTCGCCTGCCGCTATTGCCACAACGCCGACCTGATCCCGCCCGGCCAAGGCGCCGGGCCGGACTGGGGCAGCGTGCTGGGTCTGCTCGAACGGCGGCGCGGCCTTCTCGACGGCGTGGTGTTCTCGGGCGGCGAGCCGACCTTGCAGCGCGCGCTGCCGGCGGCGGCCGCCGCCGTCAGGGCACTCGGCTTCCGCGTCGGCCTCCACACCGCCGGCCCCTATCCCGAACGGCTCGGGCGGCTGCTGCCGCTGGTCGACTGGGTCGGCTTCGACGTCAAGGCGCCGTTTTCCGACTATGAGAGGATCACCGGCGTGCCGGGGAGCGGCGAGCGGGCACGGCAAAGCCTCTCCGAGATCGTCCGGAGCGGCGTCGCCTTCGAGACGCGCACCACCGTGCATCCGCTGCTGCTCTCCGGCGCCGATCTCCTCCGGCTCGACGCCGATCTCGCCGCCCTTGGCCTCGGCCCCAGCCGCCGGCAGCCGTTCCGGCCGACCGGCTGCCAAGACGCCGAATTGCTGCTGGCCGGCTGACTTATCGCCCGTGCGGCCAGAGGCCGGCGGCGCCGTCGAGCAGCAGGTCGAGCTTGCGCCGCCACCACAGGCGCGGCTCGCCGGCGATCACCCCGGCCATCAGCGCGGCGACCGGCTCGCGACCGTCATCCGCAGCGAACTCGGCCTCCCAGGAGCGGCGCATGGCCTCGGCCACCGTCGTGCCGCTGGCCGAGGCGCCGGCGAGGCGGTGCCAGCCGACGGCGGAATCGTTGGTCATGTCCATGATGCTGTCGACGATCAGCATGGCGTCGACGCTGGAGAAGCCGGCGTCGCGGAGGTCGTCGCAGATCCTGGCAAAGGCGCGGATCACCGAGGAGGGCGTCGCCGCCAGCATCCGGATGGTCTCGGCGACGCCCGGATGGCGCTCGTAGACGTCCCAGACGGTTTCCGAGACGCGAACGAGATAGGCCCGCCAGTCCTCTGCCGCGCCGCGTTGCCAGGAGATGCCGTCGAGCGCCCGGTCGACGGCGGCCCGCATCAGGTCGTCTCGGTTCTTCACATGCCGGTAGAGCGTGGAATGGTCGACGCCGAGCGCCCGGCCGATCGCCGTCAGCGTCGCCCGGTCGGGACCGAGCCGCAGGGCGGCCTCGGCGATCGCCTGACGCGTGACGCGGGCCGGCCGGCCGGCGGCGCGGCGGACGGGATCCTGGACCGACATGAACTTCTCTCCGGCAATCTCGGGCGGAGACATTGGTTCGGGCAATCGGCCGTCGCCGTCAAGCATCATGCGATGCGCCAGCCGGCGGCGCGGCTGCGGCTGTCCCAGAGGCGACGGTAGAGGCCGCCGCGCGCGAGCAGCGCCGCGTGGTCGCCGCGCTCGACGATGCGGCCGCCGTCGAGCACCAGGATCTGGTCGGCGGCGCGGATGGTCGACAGCTTGTGGGCGACCGACACCAGCGTCTTCCCGGCGACGAGGCGGGACAGCGCCTTGCGGATGGCCAGCTCGTTGCTGGGGTCGATGGCCGCCGTCGCCTCGTCGAGCAGCACGATCGGCGCATCCTTCAGGATGGCGCGGGCGATCGATACGCGCTGACGCTCGCCGCCGGACAGCGTGGCGCCGCCCTCGCCGACGCGCGTGTGGTAACCGTCCGGCAGCGCCATGATGAAGTCGTGCGCCTGGGCGGCGCGGGCGGCCGCCTCCACGTCGGTGCGAGAGGCGCCGGCCCGGCCAAAGGCGATGTTGTCGTAGAGACTGCCGGCGAACAGGTAGACGTCCTGGAACACCACGGTGATCAGCGCGGCGAGCCGCTCCTCGTCGAGCTGGCGCAGATCGGTGCCGCCGATGCGGACGGCACCGGCGTCGACGTCCCAGAAGCGGGCGATCAGGTTGAGGATGGTGCTCTTGCCCGAGCCCGAGGGACCGACGATCGCCGTCATGCTGCGCTCGGGCACCGCGAAATCGACGCCCGACAGCACCGGCCGGCCCGGCCGATAGGCGAAATCGACGGCCTCGAAGCGCAGGTCGAAGCCGGCCGGCCTGGCCGGGGCGGCCGGCGCCGGCAGCGACGGGGCGGTGAGAATACGGTCCATACGGGTGAGCGAAGCGTCGGCCATGCGGACCAGCTCCATCACCTGGCTGAGGGCGAGCAGCGGCGCATAAGTGGCGAACACCAGCACCAGCGCGGCGAGCAGGGTGGCGATGTCGATGGCGCCCGCCTGGTAGCGGAGGCCGGCCGTCAGCATAACCACCGGCACGCCGGTCATCAGCACGGCGCCGAACAGCGCCATCGGCACGGAGAGGTGGGCCACCATGCGGATGGAGAGGGCGCGGAAGGCCTCGAGGGCGGCGCGGAAGCTTTCCTCGCCCTTGGCGAGGCGGTTGAAGGCGCGAATGGTGGCGATGCCCTGGACGAATTCGATCATCCGGGCGCCGGCTGCCGCTTGCAGGTCCTGGCGGACGATGCCGAGGCGGGCGAGCCGCCGGCTCGACCACATGAACACCGGCAGCGCCGCCGCGATCGAGACGAGGAGGGCGAGGCCGAGCGGCCAGTCGCGGACGAGGAAGAAGACGACGGCGACGATCGGCAGGCCAAAGGCCTGGGCGATGCGGCCGAGCGCGTCGGAGAGGAAGCTCTCCAGCATCTGCATGTCGGAGGTCAGCGCCGTCACCGTGTCGCCGCGGTGACGCGACAGATGAAAGCCCATCGGCAGGCGCCGGAGGTGGTCGAGCAGCGACAGGCGGAGATCGCCGGCCAGTTCGAAGCTGGCGAGCCAGCTGTCGCGGGCGGCGAGATAGCCGAACAGCAACTGGCCGGCGAGCGAGACGACCATCAGGAGGGTCAGTTCGGCGGCCCATCCGAAGTCCATCGTCCGGCCGCCGGCGAGGCCGGTCAGCGTCCAGACGACGCCGCCGAAGGCGAGGCCGAGAAAGATCGATTGCAGGAAGCGGAAGGCGACGCCGCGCGCCACCTTGCCGCGCAGCGGGCCGGCCAGGCGCCAGACGCGCAGCAGGCTGGCGAGATCGGAGTGGATGTCGGCGCCGGCGGCTTCGCCAACCGGAACCAGCGGGTCGACGGCGGTCATGACGGCAGGACCTCTTCGGGTTCGGAACGGGAGGGGGCGACGGGGCGCAGCGTGACGTCGCGCGCCTCGTTGTCGTCGTGCCAGAGGCGGGCGTAGAGGCCGTCTTTCGCCACCAGGTCGTCGTGGCGGCCGCGTTCGGCGATGCGGCCGCCGTCGAGCACCAGGATCTGGTCGGCGGCCATGATGGTGTGCAGGCGATGGGCGACGACGATCAGCGTGCGGCCGGCGGTGAGCGCGCCGATCGCCTCCTGGATCGCCGCCTCGTTGTCGGGGTCGGCAAAGGCGGTGGCTTCGTCGAGCACGATCACCGGCGCGTCCTTCAGGATGGCGCGGGCGATGGCGATGCGCTGGCGCTCGCCGCCGGACAGCCGCTGTCCCTTGTCGCCGAGGCGGGTGGCGTAGCCTTCGGGCAGCGCCGTGATGAAGTCGTGGGCGCGCGCCGCTCGCGCTGCTGCCGCCACCTCGGCGTCGGAGGCGGCGGGATTGCCGAAGCGGATGTTGGCGGCGACGGTGTCGGAGAACAGGAAGCTGTCCTGGAAGACGAAGGCCACCGTCTCCATCAGTTGATCGAGGGCGATGTCGCGGACGTCAACGCCGCCGAGCGTGACGCGGCCGGTGCGCGGGTCGCGGAAGCGGGCGACGAGGCCGGCCACCGTGCTCTTGCCGGCGCCCGACGGGCCGACCAGGGCGGTGACCGTGCCGGATCGGGCGGTGAAGCTGATGTCGGTCAGCACGTCGGCGGCGCCGTAACCGAAGAACACCCTCTCGAAGGCGATGTCGTGGCTGTCGAGCGCCACGGTCCGGCCGCTGTCGGGCTGCGACGGCTCGGCGAGCGCCTCGGCCACCCGCGTCGAGCCCATGGAGATGTGGGCGAGCGTGTGGAACTGGTTGAACAGCTTCATCAGGGGCTGGCTGTAGTTGGCGCCGAGGATGACGAACAGGACCAGCGTCGGGAGGTTGAGCGTGCCCGCCGCCATCAGGAAGGCGCCGGCCGGCAGGATGACCACGATGTTGGCGAGCACCAGCGCGTAGAAGGTGCCGCCGAGCGGCAGGTAGTCGCGCGCCCAGGCGGTCTCCACGGCGGCATAGTCGCGGACGGCGCGAGCGGTCTCGGCGAAGCTGTCGCCGCTGCGGTTGAAGATCTTGACCACCGCCATGCCGGCCAGGAACTCGACGACGGCGGCGTTGAGGCGGGCGCCGGACCGCTGGTAGTCGGCGGCGCGGCGGCTGCCGCTGCGCATGCCGAGCGACATCAGGAGAGCCGAGATCGGCGTCAGCGCCACGGTGGCCAGCGCCATGCGCCAGTCGACGACGATCAACCAGGCCGAGACGGCGAGCCAGGTGGCGAGGGCGCTCACGCCCTCGGGAATGCCGTGGGCGAAGATCAGTTCCATGCTCTCCGGCTCGTCGATGATCAGCTTCTTGGCGTCGCCGCTGCGGTGGCCCTCGAACCAGCCGAGCGGCAGCGTCGCGAGGTGCCGGGCCAGCGCGAGGCGCATCCGGCAGAGCACGTCGAAGGCGACGACATGCGACAGTCCGATCGCAAGGCCGGTCAGCGCGTAGCCAGCGAGCACGGCGACGAGCGACAGGCCGGCAGCGGTGGCGAACAGGCTCAGGTCGATGTCGCCGGCCAGCGTCGCGACCACCAGGCGATAGATGGCGACGACCAGCGCCAGTTCGCAGGCGACGGCCACGGTGGCGAGCAGCACGGCGCCGGCGAGCTGGAGTCGGGAGCCGGCAATGAAACGGGAGAGCAGCCGGAGGCTGGCGAGATAGTCGGGGGTGCCGGCGGACGGCTGCCGGCGGTCGGCGCTCCCCGCGAGCGTGTCGTCGGTGCAGATTTCGGTCATGTCGGAGGTCCGTTGCGGGCCGTCCTGGCGACGGCCGGGGTCAAGCGCTAACGCTCCCGCCAATCAATAGCAACATATTGTTGTTAATTAAGTGATACTGCGTAGACAAGCTGCTGTTGGTGACGGGGGGCGGGCAGCAGGACATTTCCGACACTTTGACGGTGTCTTGAAAAACAAATAAAAACAATATGATGACATGGCCTTCCTCTATCTGCTGCCCCTGCTGTGGCGATAGCCCGCTGCCTGTCTGAAAAGAGATGAGGTTGGCCGCCCTCCGGTCCTGGCGTTGGTCGCCGGGAGCCCGGCGGCCCCGACGTCAGCATCGGCTCGGGTCTCGACGATCGTCCCGTCCGCATCGGCCTGCCGGCGCGGGGCGTCGACCGGAGCGACGTCGAACTCGCCGAGGTGACTGGCCTGCGCGGGAGAGGAATCGCCCGGCGCGCCAACGTCCGCGGCTTCGCCGTCGATGACGCCGACCCCGAAGGCTGGCTCGCCGCACCGCCTTGGACGCCGGACCGGCCGGCTCTGGTGCTGGCCGAAGGGGTGCTGACCTATCTCTCGCCCGACGACGGCAAGCGGCTGCCGCGCTCGATCTGCCGGCCGATTTCGCCACCCCGATCATGGTGCGCAATTCGCGCCGCCACCCAGGCTTCCCGGACAGGCGGGCGCGCTTTACCTGGGGCTTCGGCCGGCCGGAGGACGTTTCCGCCACGGTGCCCGGCCTGGGGCTGATCGAGCCGGGCGACATTTCCCGGCAGCCCGGCGCCCTGGCCCAGACGATGAGCACGACCTATCGCTTCTGCACCAGCCGGCCGGTCTATTTCGCCGCCATTGCCGGTTGCCGGCCGGCGCCTGAGAAGCGCGGTTGCAAAGACGGTTGCGGCGGCCTACCGTCCGGCGGCTTTTCCGGAGGTCCCGCCGATGACCCGTGCCTTCCCGCCGATCGAGCGCGCCGAATTGCGGCTCGTCCGCCTGCCGCTGATCAACCCCTTCACCATATCGACCGGCACGATGACCGAGCGCGTCTTCCCGCTGGTGACGCTGTCGGCCGACGGGCTCGAAGGCTATGCCGAGGGGGTGATGGACCCGCTGCCCGACTTCCTCGAGGAGACGGTGGCTGGCGCCATGGATCTCATCGGCGAAACCGTGCTGCCGTCGATGATCGGCCGGCGCTTTGACAATCCGGCGGCGGTGGAAAGGCTGCTGTCGCCGTGGCGCGGCAACCGCATGGCGCTCGCCACCGTCGAGATGGCCTTCTGGGACCTCTGGGCCAAGTGGCTCGATCTGCCGCTCGGCCGGCTGATCGGCGGGGCAGGCGAGGCGATCGACGTCGGCGTATCGCTCGGCATCGGCCCGATCGACGGCACGCTGGAGCGGGTCGAGCGGCACGTGGCGCAGGGCTACAAGCGCATCAAGCTGAAGATCATGCCGGGCCACGACATCGCGCTGCTCGAAGCGGTGCGCGCCGCCTTCCCCGATGTCCATCTCTCCGTCGACGCCAACAGCGCCTATCGCCTCAGCGACTGGGCGGTGCTCGGACGGCTCGACGATTTCCGTCTCGACTACATCGAGCAGCCGCTCACCCACGACGACATCGCCGACCACGCCGTGCTGCAAGGCCGGCTCAGGACGCCGGTCTGCCTCGACGAGAGCATCCGCAGCGCCGGCCACGCCCGGCGGGCGCTCACCGCCGACGCGACGCGCGTCATCAACATCAAGGTCGGCCGTGTCGGCGGCATCGCCGAGGCGATCCGCATCCACGATCTCGCCGCCGCCTTCGACGTGCCGGTCTGGTGCGGCGGCATGCTGGAATCGGGCATCGGCCGCGCCCACAACATCCACCTGTCGACCTTGCCCAATTTCCGCAAGCCCGGCGATACCTCATCGGCCAGCCGCTACTTCCACCGCGATATCGTCGTCGAGAAGCTGGAGGCGACGGACGGCCGCATGCCGGTGCCGGAGGGGCCGGGCATCGGCGTCCATCTCGACCGCGATGTCCTCGACGGTGTCACGCTGTCGGTGCGGAGCTTTGCGGCATGAGCGGTGACGCGACGGGCCTCTGCATCCGCGACCTCCTGGGCATGGCCGAGTTCCACGCCGCCGAAGAGCTGCAACGCGACGTCTGGGGTCCGGACGACAAGATCGACCCCGGCGATCTGATGATGGTGATCCAGGCCGAGGGCGGCCTCGCGGCTGGCGCCTTCCTGGACGGCCGGCTGGTCGGCTACGTCTTCGCCTTTCCGACGGCGACGCCCGGCGTGCAGCATTCGCACCGCCTCGCCGTGCGCGCCGAGGCGCGCGGCCTCGGGCTCGGGCTGAAGCTGAAGCTCTACCAGGCCAGCTGGTGCCTCGAACGCGGCATCGCCCACGTGCGCTGGACCTACGATCCGCTGCGCCTGCCCAATGCCGCCCTCAACATCGGCCGGCTCGGGGCGACGGCCGGCACCTATCACCGCGACTATTACGGCGCCATGGGCGGCATCAACGCCGGCACCGCCTCCGATCGCCTCCTGGCCGACTGGCGGCTCGACGGCGACCGCTTCGCCCGCTGCCGGGCCGGCAGGGCGATGCTGGGGGACGACGAGGCCGCCGCCGCCCGCCGCATCGCCCTGCCGGCCGACTTTGCCGGTCTGCTCGCCGCCGATCCGGCGGCGGCCGCCGCCGAACGCCTGCGGCTGCGCGGGGAGATCGAGGCGGCGTTCGCCGCCGGCCTCGTCATCGCCGGCGTCGATGTCAGGGCGCCGGCCTACCTGCTTATGCCGCGTGCCGCCTGCTGAGCGGGCCGCCGGATGCCGCCGGGGATTGAACCGGCGAGTCCGCTGGACTACATACATCAACAGCGTTTTTCCAATTCCTGTTGTTACATTCCAACGACTTCCGCCCGCATCGTCCCTCTTGATTGCGAGATGCCATGTCCGTCAGCTTCGGAACGTCGGGCCTTCGGGGCCCTGCCATCGACTTCACCGGATCCACCTCGGCGGCCTATGTCAGGGCCTTCCTGGAGGTCATTTGCGCCGACGCGCCGTCGCGATCCGTCTACCTCGGCGCCGACCTCCGGGCGTCGAGCCCGGAGATCGCCGGCTATGCCGCCGCCGCCATCGCCGCCGCCGGCTGGACGCCCGTTTATGCCGGCAACGTGCCGACGCCGGCGCTGGCCGCCTATGCGCTGGCCCGCAGTTCGCCGGCCGTCATGGTCACCGGCAGCCACATTCCCGAGGACTACAACGGCATCAAGTTCTACCGTCCGGACGGCGAATTCCTGAAGGAGGACGAGGCGCCGGTGCGCGGCCGCGCCGAGCAGTTGCTGGCCGAGAGTCTCGAGGTCGGCGGCGAGGGCCTGCCGGCCATCGACCCGGCGATCGCCGGGGCCTACGTCGCCCGCTACGTCACCGCCTTCGCCGGCCAGCCGCTCAAGGGCCTGAGGATCGGCCTCGACCTGCACTCGGCGGTCGGCCGCGATCTGACGCTGACCATTCTCGAAGGGCTCGGCGCCGAGGTGTTTCCCTTCCGCCGCTCCGACCATTTCATCGCCGTCGACACCGAGGCGCTCGATCCCGACGACCTTTCCCGCGCCAAGGCGGAGATTGCCGCCCACCAGCTCGACGCCGTGGTCTCCACCGACGGCGACGGCGATCGCCCGCTGGTGATCGACGAGGGCGGCCGGCAGGTCAACGGCGACGTGCTCGGCATTCTCACCGCCCGCCGGCTCGGCGCCCGCACGGTGGTGACGCCGATCTCCTCCACATCGGCCATCGAGATGACCGGCTGGTTCGAAACCGTGGTGCGCACCCGCATCGGCTCGCCCTATGTGGTGGCCGGCATGGCCGCCGCCGAACGGGCGCCGGTGGTCGGCTTCGAGGCCAACGGCGGCTTCCTGACCGGCAGCGACATCGGGCTTTCCGGCGGCCGGCTCGCCCGCCTGCCGACCCGCGACGCCATCCTGCCGCTGGTCACCGTGCTGGTCGCCGCCGCCGAGGCGAAGAAGCCGCTGTCGGCGCTGGTCGGCGCGCTGCCGCCGCGCGTCATGAAGGCCGATCGCCTCAAGAAGATCGCCCCGGCCGACGGCGCCCGCCTGCTGGCCGAGATCGACGGCTCGCGCGAGGCGCGCACCGCGCTCGACGCGCGCCTTGCCGCGCCCGTCGCCGTCGATCGCACCGACGGCATCCGCCTGGTGCTGTCCGGCGGCGACATCGTCCACTTCCGCCAGTCGGGCAATGCGCCGGAGCTGCGCTGCTACGTCGAGACCGACAGCGCCGAGGCCACCGACGCGCTGCTCGCCGACATGCTCGCCGCCCTCCGCCGCCATTTCGCCGCCTGAGAGAATGGACAGAGACCCGATGCCCCAAGGCTCCAAGATCGTTCCCGTCATCCTGGCCGGCGGCTCCGGCACCCGCCTGTGGCCGGCCTCGCGCGATGCCTTCCCCAAGCAGTTCCAGCCGCTGACCGGCGAGCTGTCCACCTACCAGCAGACGCTGAGGCGGGTCGCCGATCCCGCCCTGTTCGATGATCCGGTGGTGATCACCTCCGACGCCTTCCGCTTCTTCGCCCGTCGTCAGGCAGCCGACATCGGCGTCAACGCGACGGTGGTGCTGGAGCCGGCCCGGCGCGACAGCGCCGCCGCCGTGGCCGCCGCCGCCGCCTTTGTCGAGAAGACGCGGCCGGGCAGCGCCGTACTGGCGCTGGCCGCCGACCACGTGGTGCTCGACGACGAGGTGTTTCGCGACGCCGTGCGGCTCGGCCTCAAGGCGGCCGAGACCGGCAAGATCGTGGTGTTCGGCCTGGTGCCGACCGAACCAAAGACCGCCTACGGCTACATCCGGCCCGGCGAGGCTCTCGACGACGACGACCTCTGTCTGGTCGATGCCTTCGTCGAGAAGCCCGATGCCGAGACGGCTCTCGACTATCTTCGCAAGGGCTATCTCTGGAACTCCGGCAACTTCCTGTTCCGGGCCGCGGACATGCTGAGCGAATTCGGCAAGTACGCCCCCGACATCGTTGCCGCCGCCGCCGAGGCAGTCGACAAGGCGTCCGAGGACATCGGCTTCGTCCGTCTCGATCCCGAAGCCTTCTCGGCGGCCCGCAAGACGTCGATCGACTATGCGGTGATCGAGAAGACGCGCGAGATCGCCGTGGTCAAGGGCCGCTTCCGCTGGTCGGACGTCGGCGCCTGGGACGCCATCTGGCAGGTCAGCGAGCGCGACGACGACGGCAATGCCGTGCACGGCGACGGCGTGCTGCTCGCCTCGACCAACTGCCTGGTGCACAGCCAGGGCATTCTGACGACGGTGATCGGCGCCGACGGGCTGATGGTGGTGGCGACGCCTGATGCGGTGATGGTGGTGCCGCGCGACGAAGCGCAGGCCGTCAAGGGGCTGGTCGACGCGCTGAAGGAGCGCGGCCGCGACGAGGCGACGCTGCACCGCCGCGACTACCGGCCCTGGGGCTATATCGAGGCGCTGGTTTCAGGCCCGCGCTTCGCGGTCAAGCATATCGTCGTCGATCCCGGCGGCGTGCTGTCGTTGCAGCGCCATCAGCACCGGGCCGAGCACTGGGTGGTGGTCAACGGCACGGCGACCATCGAGATCGAGGGCGAGCCGCCGCGTCTCCTGACCATCAATCAGTCGGCCTACGTGCCGCTCGGCGCCCGCCACCGCCTCTCCAACCGCGGCAGGATCCCGCTGGAGCTGATCGAGGTGCAGTCGGGCGCCTATCTCGGCGAGGACGACATCGAACGGATCGAGGACATCTACCAGCGGGTCTGAGGGCGAGGTCTGCCGTCCCCGATCACCGCCGGTAGGTCCTGTACCATTCGACGAAGTTCCTCACCCCTGTCGGTACGTTGGTGTCCGGCACGTATCCGGTGAGTTCCCTGAGGAGGTCTGGGGCGGCATAGGTCCGGGGGACGTCGCCCTTCTGCATGGGCAGGAGGTTGCGGACGGCCGGCTTGCCGAGCGCCGCCTCGATCGCCGCGATGAAGTCGAGGAGGCCGACCGGCTGGCCGCCGCCGATGTTGACGATGCGGAATGGGCCTTGCTTGGACAGCGTGTCCGTCACGCCGTCGGCCGTGACGCGATTGCCCTCGTCCGGAGCGACCGGCACCAGGCGGACGATCGCCTCGACGAGATCGCCGACATAGGTGAAGTCGCGCTGCATGTTGCCCTCGCCGTAGACGTCGATCGGCGCGCCCGTCTCGATGGCCTCGACGAACTTGAACAGCGCCATGTCCGGCCGGCCCCACGGGCCGTAGACGGTGAAGAAG
Organism: Pleomorphomonas koreensis DSM 23070; assembly: GCF_000425185.1. Taxonomy (GTDB): domain Bacteria; phylum Pseudomonadota; class Alphaproteobacteria; order Rhizobiales; family Pleomorphomonadaceae; genus Pleomorphomonas; species Pleomorphomonas koreensis. The sequence continues at coordinate 137 of NZ_AULH01000036.1, read as the reverse complement.
CGGAAGGCGGTGGTGGGGATCTTCCAGAGATGGGCGTAGGCGTGGCCCATCGCCTCCATCGCCTTCTTGCTGGCGGCGTAGAGCGTCAGCGGCTCGTCGGTCTTGTCGCTTTCGGCGAAGGGAACCTTGTCGTTGGC
>NZ_AULH01000035.1 GCF_000425185.1 Pleomorphomonas koreensis DSM 23070 | reverse complement strand
GGGATACGAAGCTCGACTGTGCCAGCACGTGTCTCCCAGTCCCGGTCGCGATAGCCGTTGCGCTGGGCTAGTCGGAAGCCATTCTTCTCGCCATAGCCCGCGCCGGTCTTCGTGCCGACCTCCAGCATCATCAACTTCTCGGCAGCAAAGCCGATCATCTCGCGCAGCAAATCGGCGTCGGCGCTCTTCTCAACGAGTGAGCGCAGGTTCATCATGTCGTCGGTCATCGGTGGTGTCCTTCAGGTTGGTCTTGAACAACCCGACCCTACCGGAAAACACTGGTGACCACCGCTACCCTGCTACACCACGCCCTGGGACACGATCCGATACAACGACAACGGCTATGTACTTCGTGATCCCATCGTCTCTCGATTGATATATGATCGGGCACCCTTTGCGTGGGCTGACGCCTATAAAACCGATCGTGAAAGACAGAACGTCAAACTCATTAGTGGAGAGGCGTCCGAGTTCGGGCTCCGGGACGGCTACGTCGTGCCGATTCCCACGATCGAAGGTGACGTCGCCGCGGTGTCTTTCGGTGGCCCGGCGTACGCTGTGGAGCCAAGTGAGGTTGCGGCGCTTAATTTCGCCGCAAGCTACGCGGTCGGGAGCTATCTGCATCACAGAATCGCACGCAGGCGACTGTCTGCAGCCTTGACGCCGCGAGAGTCGGACTGTCTCGTGTGGGCGGGTGAAGGAAAAACGGATTGGGAGATTTCGGTTATTCTAGGCATCTCCCGCGCAACGGTTTTGAAGCACGTTGCCGCCGCGCGGGAGAAGCTCGGAGCGGTAAACAAGGCGCACGCCATTGCGACGGCGATCAGAATCAAACTCCTCGCGTAAGCTCATGGCAGCGTCTGAGAATTGATAAGACGCACGGCTCAGCGAAATGAATTTAGCGACGTAAGGGAGCTTTTGAGACTGTAGCTGCGCGGGCTCTTAGAAGCATCTAGCGTCCCTCGCGGCGCGCTCTCTAGCCGCCTCAAAGCCTCAGCGCTCTTCTCCGAACTCACTATGTAGATCTTTAAGGGTCTGCTCTGCCTGGCGAAGTCTAGGTCCAGGTGCGTCTACTACGATATTGGTCATTGCCGCGAAATCGTCAGCCTCGTCCCGCCTCGCCGCAGCAAGGATATCCCGCACATTGCAGGTCTCTCCTGAGGGAGCGGGGGGGCCAGCGCCGAGCTCGAGAGCCTTGCGGGGCTGCGGCGCCGGCGCCGGCGCCGTGGTCAGAACAAGGGGCGCACGGGCTTCCTTTGCGGCGGCGCTGGGCCTCTTTGCCTTCGGCGCACTGGTTTGAGCCGGCCGGCGGGGCGAGACTTTGCCAGATCGCGCCGGTGCGCGGGCAGCGGCCGCCTCCGTTGGCTCCAGATGTGACGTGTCGGGGCCGGGGTTAATCGCTCCCTGAAGGGATTCATCATGCCAGACCCGCAATCTGGGCAGAGGCGGCGGGACGCTTCTCGCGCGCTCGTAATAACCGCGATATGGCTTGTCCAAGTAGTGCCTGATCTTGGTCAGCTCGAACGACGGAGAATTTTTTACCATCAAGATGGAAAGGCGCGCCGACATTTCCCGTAGCTCGAGCGGGCTGCGCAGGGGGCGCGGTGTGTAGTGCGGCGACCAGACTCGGGGCGCGAAGATGCCCTGGCCCGGCCGCTGGATCGGCGTCTTATAGACCTGCGTGGTCTCACCAAGCATTTCGGAAACGAAGTCCGAAGTCTCAAGATCGTTGATCTGGATGAACAGCTTGATCTGCGAGCCAGAGACTGTGGTGATGCGGGTGTTCTTGCCGTAAAGCTCGTCGAGCTGCGCGAGGTCCTGCATGACGATTGCCATCCGGAAGCCATATCCGGCGCTGATCGTGATCTTGGAAATCAGCGAATCCATTCGGCCGACGTGATAGAACTCGTCGAGCATCAGCAGAACCTGATGCGGCTCGTCGTCGCCGGGAATCTTGACCATTAGAAGGTCGTGGATTTGCTGGAACAAGAAGCACGGCGTGTCGTGAGCGTGGTGATCGGCGTGGCCAGGTCCATCCTTTCCGGCATCGCCAACCCGGCCCGCACCCTGTCGGCCCGCCCCTCGGGTTTGCTGCGGTCTGCGCCCCCGGCGGTCCGCTTCAAGACCAAGCCGCAAGCGGCCGGAGCCCGCCAATCTCGACAAGGCCCGGCCGCGGCCTGCGCAGGGCTGGAGCCCCGCTTGTCCGCAACCGGACCTCGCTCGCCTGGCGGCTTCCGGGTCTTGAAGCGGCCCTCGTGCCGGCGGCGCCGGGCGACCGCACCCGAAGGGGGTCCGGCAGGGGCCGGATCGACCCCGACGGCGCAACCAGGAAAGGGCACTCCCATGACCAAGACCGCTCGCGCATCCCGCCCCAGCGCCCGCGTTGTCCAGCTTCGGCGCGGCACCACGGTCGAAATGATCCGGCTCGTCTGCCCCGACGCAGCGCAGGCCACCCGCATCGCCGAGAGCTTCGGTCTCACCATCCTCGACAGTGACGGCATCCGCGATCTGCATCAGCGGCTCATCACCGAGACTGCGGACGTGCTCGGCGAGGGCCTCAGCGAACGCGCCATGCAGATCCACCTGCAGCGAATCGTCGGCTCCTATGTCGGCTCCGCCCACGGCGCCGGGCAGTTCTACAGCCGGGCCGTGACCGACGCCCGCGAGGCGACGGCGCGATTGGCCAACGACGCCCGCGACGAGGACCTCGACGGACCCGTCGGCTTCGACTCCGCGGCCCAGCGCAAGCGCGAGTTCGCCGCCGAAGTCGGGGTGCAGGCGCACGCCCTGCGCATGGCGGCCGAAGGCGCGATCGCCGCTTACGAGCACGTCGTCGGCGAGAGTTGGAAGCCGTTCGAGCGTCAGCCCGAGCATCCCGGCGAGACCGTCAGCCGCAAGGCGGCCGAGGTCCAGATGGCGGCATTCGAGTGATGCCGCCGGCGGGGCTTCGGCCCCGCCTTTCTTCCTCTCCGACCAATTCCGGCCGGTCCTTCGGGACCGGCTTTTTTCATGTCGCGCAGCGCGGACGCGAAAAGAAGGGCGGAAAGGAGAAATGCGGGCGGCCATCGCCGCCCGTCTCGGCTTTCGGTCCATGCTCCGGCCTGCGCGGCAGCGCAACGGCGTGGCCGTCCTCCACTGACGTTCCGGTCCGGCGCGTCGCCAGTCATCTCGCTCATGAACCTCAACCGGATGCGCGGCCGTGCGGGCCTCCGCGGCGGACCGCCGTGACGGGCCGCGATGGGCGCGGCCTCCAACGGAGGTTCGAATCATGACTGGTAAGGAAACAAAGTCCCGCGTCGACGTCTATGCGCGGATCACAGATCGCATCGTCGCCGACCTGGAACGCGGTGTTCGCCCGTGGATTCAGCCGTGGAGCGCCGCGAACGGCGCCGGACGCATCACGCGGCCCCTGCGCCACAACGGCCTGCCCTATCAGGGCATCAATGTCGTACTGCTCTGGTCGGAGGCCGTGGCGCGCGGCTTCTCGGGGCGCAGCGCCTCATCCGGGCGGGCACGGTCTGACAGCCGTGCCGGATCGGCCCGCTTGGCCAGACGTTCATAGTAGGTGGAAGGGGCGATCGGCAGCACGCCACAGATCGGCTCGACCCCATGCATTCCCCGATGTGCATCGATGAACGACACCATCACTTCGACCGGCGGTCGAGCTCCGCCATCGCAAAATACGCGCTCGCCTTACGAAGAATTTCGTTCGCCTGACGCAACTCGCGGTTCTCCCGCTCCAGCGTCCTCATCTTCTCGGCCATGTCGGTTGGGATGCCCGCGCGCTTGCCGCTGTCGACCTCGGCCTTCTTGACCCACTCGTTCAGGGTCTGGGGCGCACAGCCGATCTTCGCGGAAATCGACATCACCGCCTGCCACCGCGATCCGTGCTGACCTTCGTTATCGAGGACTAGCCGCACCGCACGGTCGCGCACTTCGGGGGAAAATTTGTTCGTCGTCTTGCTCATGATGCTCCATCCTACTCAAGAGTTGGAGCCTCCGGCAAACCCGGAGCGGTTCAATCCCTTCGGCCCGTGATGACCGCAATGGGGGCCGAAGGCTGACTTTGCTTGGTTAGAGTGTCAGCATTTCTCGCCTTGGCCGCCGCAAAGATATGGCTGCCATACTTTGTCAACAGGGCCTAATGTCGATTGGTCCTAGGCCTGACCCCGCCCATCTAATCATAAGACTTCCAGCCAACATGCTCACTCCAATCGCGAGGAGGAGGGGGCCGGCGAACTCGTTGGCGACAATGCCCGACGTCGAGGAAACCGATAGCAACATCAGGCTGAATTCTCCCCCGTTGGCCAGGATGACTCCGGTCCGCAATGAGGTCTGAAGCGCTTCGCCGAATAGTCGGGCGACGACCAAAACGATCAGCGTCTTGCCCGCGAATATAATCGCGAGCCAGATCAGCACGACAGGCCATGCAGATGGAATGATCCAAAGTGGCAATTGAGTCCCGATGCTGACAAAGAAAATCCCGACAAACAAATCGCGGAAGGGCCGAATCTCGTTCTCGACAGCATGGCGCGCGTCACCCTCGCCGATAATCATGCCGGCCGTGAATGCAGCGAGTGCCGGAGAAAGACCGGCGGAGGCCGCGACAATCGCAGACCCGAGCGCAATGGTAAGTGCGAGGAGTTGGGCAAGCTCCGGATCGCCACGCGACGCTACCCAACGGGCAAGCACCTGCAACGGGCCACGGGCAGTGAACAGAGCTGCAACCAATGCCATTGCACTGGCGACGACCGTTATCACGCCATGTCCCTCGGCGGCTCCACTCATCGAATCGTGCAGAAGCAGGAATGCGACAGCTGCCAAGTCTTGAAACAGAAGCACTGCGATGGCCAAGCGCCCATGAGCCGATCCAAGAGCGTTCGCGCCTGCGAGCACCTTGAGGCACATGGCTGTGGATGACATCGCAACGGCCCCGCCGATGAGGATTGCGGAAACTGATGCGAGATCGAAGACCAAACTCGCTACCAACGAAACCGTTATCGTCGTGACTGAAACCTGTACAGCCCCAAGACCGAAGACATGCTTCCTGAGTGTTACGAGCTTCTCGAAGGAGAATTCCAGGCCGAGCGCGAACAGCAGCAGCACCACTCCGATTTCGCCAATACTGCTCAGGGCAGCGCTCTCCGCAATCAGGCCGAGGCCAGCGGGTCCAATGACTATACCGGCAAGAATGTAACCGACGATGCTAGGCACGCCAATCCGTGAACATATCGTCACGAGTACGAACGCGGCGCAAACCAACAAGGCCGCACTTTCGGCAAATCCAGTCACGCCATGCATGTTCTTCTCCTGATATCATGTCGCAGGAAATGCCAATACCTGTATACTCTAAACGTGCGACCGCGCCCACTGCGCTATCTGCGCGGCAGGCATTACACCGCTCGTCCTCGCGATTTCCTTGCCGCCCCTGAACAAGATCATGGTGGGAATGCCGCGGATCCCGTAACGGTCGGTGATCTGCTGTTCGGCTTCGGTATCGAGCTTGCCGAGACGGAACTGGGGTTCGAGCGAACGCGCCGCAGCCTCGAACTGAGGTGCCATCATCTTGCATGGCCCGCACCATTCCGCCCAGAAATCGACGAGCAGGGGCAGATCGGCATCGGCGTGTCGGTCGAAACTGGCGGCGGTCAGTGTGACTGGCCGGCCCTCGAACAGGGCGGCGCCGCAGCGGCCGCAGCTGGGGTTATCCGTCAGTCGTTCCTGCGGAACGCGATTGACGGAACTGCATTTCGGGCAAGCAACGGTGGGCATTCTGTTCCCCCTTTGAGTGTCGTTTCGGAGGGGCAGGCAGGGCGGCGCCGTTCAGCGCGAGGTCGTGGCCCGCCGGGCCTCTCGGTGGCGGGGTTCGGGCAGGTATTCGACGCCGCCGCCCAGACGGCGGACGGGCTGCGGATAGAGGGTCATCAGCTCGAGTATTTCCTCGGGCATGTCGGTCCGTACCGGCAGCCCCATCTCGCGCGCCTCTTCCGCAGAGATAGGGTAGTCGTGCGTCCAGGTGCCGGTGGCCAGCTGCGCCGCCAATGTCGCCGCCTTTTCCTCGTCCATCTTGTCGGTCAGGAGCCGTCGCGCTACGGTCTCGACTTGGGCGATCGCCTTTCGACCGACATCGGCCAAGACCAACGTCTGGTCGTCGATTTCCGTGATCGGCTTTTGCTCGACGACCCTGATGAGTGAAGCCGCGGGCATTTGGCCGAGTTGCGGATCGATCGGGCCCAGCACGGAGTGGTCGCACATCACGATCTCGTCTGCGGCCAGAGCGATCAGCGTTCCCCCGACATGGCGTAGTGAGGCACGAAAACTGTGACCTTGCCCTTGTGCCCCTGGATGGCGCGAGCAATCTGCGTGGCAGCGAGGACCAGTCCGCCGGGGGTGTGCAGCACGATGTCGAGCGGCATTTCGGCGTCCGTCAGCTGGATCGCGCGCAGGACTTCCTCGGAGTCGTTAACGTCGATGTAGCGAACCAGGGGAAAACCTAGGAGGTTCATCGTCTCCTGCCGATGGATCATCAGGATCACCCGGCTTCCGCGCATCCTCTCGATTTGAGCGATCTTCCGAGTGCGCATCGCCTCCAGATACTTCCTCTGCAGTGCCGGCTGCAGTGCGGAGACGATGAAGAACAGCCAGAGCAGTTGCATCAAATCCATGGATTTCCTTTTCCTTTCCTTCGCCCATCCGGCAGGAAGCCGTATATTCCCTCGTCGCGGTAGTAGTTGCGATAGGTGACTGCAGGCCTGCGTAGAGTCGGACTAGGCCGCGTGGACGAACCGGCACAAGGGGGATTCCCCCGAGGCGGATGACGTGATTCGAGGCTGACCTCTGGAGAGGAGGTCGGCCTTGGTTCGGGATCGTTTGACGGATGCGGAGTGGGCGATCTTCGCCCCGTTCCTGACGGAGCAGTCGGCCCGCGGCGGCCGCCCACCGAAGGACCACCGGCGCACGCTGGACGGCATCTTCTGGATCACCCGAACCGGCGCGCCGTGGCGTGACCTGCCCGAGGAACTCGGGAAGTGGAACTCGGTCCACCGCCAGTTCCGGCGCTGGACCACCTCCGGCATCTGGGACGTGCTGTTGCAGGCGCTCGCCGACAGCGGCGGCGAGGCCGACATGCTCCAGATGATCGACAGCACCATCATCCGGGCGCACCACTGCGCTGCCGGAGGAAGGGGGGGACCCAAAGTCAGGCTCTCGGCCGCTCGCGCGGCGGCTTCTCGACCAAGCTCCACCTGCGTGCCAATGCCGATGGCCTGCCCATCAGCGTCGTGCTGACGCCCGGCGAGGCCCACGACCTAATCGCCTATGACGACCTCATGGCCGAGCGCGACAGCGATCCCGGCGTGCTGCTCGGTGACAGGGGCTACGACAGTGACCGCCTGCGGCAGGATGCGCGCGACCGGGGGGCCCAGCCGGAGATCCCGACCAAGCGGAGCCGCAAGGTGCAGCACAGCGTCAACCGAAGCCTCTACGCCCTGCGTTCCCGCATCGAGTGCTTCATCAACCGTCTCAAGAACTGCCGCCGCGTGGCCACCCGCTACGACCACACCGCTTCCAGCTTTCTCGGCTTCGCCCTGCTCGGCTGCATCCGCTTATGGATCAGGTTCGTCCACGCGGCCTAATGGGGTGAAAAAGCATACACTCCTGAGCAAAGAGAGGGGCGCGACGCGCCCCTCTTACGCCCTATCCAGCGGTTTCAGAACAACTTGGACAGCTTTGCCTTGATTTCATCGAGCCAGCCTTTTCCGCCGCCTCCCCCAGCCGTCTTTTGCTTGACTTTCCTGAGTTCAGCATACAGGGGCTCAAAGTCCTTCTTCTTTCCATAGCCCAGCAGTTCTGCCATTTCCAACTGCTGCCGCGCTTCGTTCAATAATGTCTCCAGGCGCTCATTGGACGCTTCGCTCCGCTGACTATCTTCTACCAAGGTCTCGGCGCGCTTCAGGAGCAGCCTGGCGCGCAGGGCGGGCAGCGGATGCACGCTGCGCGTCTCGACCAGCGTGCTGAGCGCTGCCTGCAGCGCGGCTTTGGCTTCTTCAATCTTGCCCTGATCGATCAGCGGCACGACTGACTTCACGGCTGCGGGATAGGACGCCAGAGGGATGTTGGTGACCGCGATCACGATTTCACTGGCCAGCAAAGCCAGCACGTGACGTGCCTGTTGCACCTCGCCATGTTTGAGGGCATCCAGCGCCTCGTCGGTCATCGCCTCAATGGTTTCCGTGTTGGCGAACAAGTCGTGCACGATGGTGCGCACATCAACGGGGGCCAGGGCAAGCGTGGGTTCGCGCGCAACAATCAGCTCCAGCTTTCCAGTCACTTCGGCCAGCATTGCCAATGCGCGTGCAGCGTCCTTGCCGTCAAGTGCGGCCAGCGCTGATTTGGTCAGCGCCAAGGCCGAGATGGCCTCATCGAGGACTTGTCTACGTTTGTCTGCCGCCTGCGAGTCCGTTTCCTTCTGAACCTCAGGCTGTACCTCCGTGACGACTTCAGGCTTGGCCTCTGGACTGACAGGAAGGCTGCTTACCGCGGCCTGTTCGTTTATTTCTTTGTTCGTCGCATTGGGATTCGATGTTTGCTCATTCATGGTGATATGCCTCGTATGAGTTAGTGAAAATAGGCGAATCTATTGGGGCTGACTGCGAACATCGCGAGACTGACCGACCGAACAGTCGGCCCCTTCATCACCTCAAAACAGCTTTTGGAGGCGCGTCTTCAACTCGTCGAACCATCCCTTGCCGCTTTTGCCACCAGCCGACTTTTGCTCAATGGACTTCACCTGATCGAAGATGGGTTTGAAATCCGCCTTCTTGCCATAACCCAGGATCTGCGCCATCTCGATCTCCGTGCGCACGGACGACAGCAAGGTGCTGAGCTCCTCGTTCTGCTTGGCATCGCGCTTGTCGGCCTCGGCCAGCTTTTCAGCTTTTGCCATCGCGGCTTCAGCCCGTAGCACGGGCAGAGGAAAGGCGACCGAGGTCACCACCAGCGTGTTCAGTGCTCGGGCGAGTTCCGCCTTGGCGTCGTCGATCTTGCCGCTGTCGATGAGCCGTGCGGCCGACTTGATCGCTGCCGGGTACGTTGCCATCGGCAGGTTGTCGGTTTCGATCACGATTTCGCTGGCCAGATTGGCGACGATGGGCCGGGCCTTTTGCACCTCGCCATCACCCAACAACTCCCGAGACAACTCGACCGCTTTCTTCACCGTTTCCACGTTGGCGTGGATATCGTGGGTGATGACGCGTACATCGACCGGCGCCAAAGCAAGTTTGGCGTCGCGTGCCAATACCAGTTCCAGCTTTCCGCTGGCCAGTTCCAGCGCAGCGAGCGCCTCCTTGGTCTTCTTTGCATCAAGGAGTGTCAAAGCCTCCTGGGTCTTGGTGAGCGCCGTGATGGCGTCCTGAGTGAGCTCAGCACGCTTTTTTTCGGCTTCCCGGGCGGCCTTGTCATCTACCTGTGGCTGCGCCGCCTTGGATGCGGCAGAGGGTGCTGCAGCACCTGGGCTAGAACCTGCCGCCGATTGGGCCTGAGCCGGTCCGCTAAGTCCGACGACGACCGCCAGGGCAAGTGCGGAGAAGGTTGATTGGGGCTGTTTGATATTCATGATCTTGGGCTCCTAATTAAAGTTAGTTGACTGAGATTTCAATCTGTTTCGGTTTGGCTTGCTCGGCCTTGACAAGCCGCACTTCCAGCGCGCCGTCTTTCATCGAAGCCGTCACCTTGGTCGAATCAACGTTGTCAGGCAAGACAAAGTTGCGCACAAAGTGACCTGCCACTGAACTTTCATCCAGCGGCGATTAGAGTCTCGACCGTTTCTGTTACGCCGTTGGGCGCGGGTTGAGCAACGGGCGGAGACGCGAAGCCCTTATCGAGCGAAGCGTCGGAGCCGGTTGCGGTAAGGGTTCCGGCGAAGGCCGCCGGGGTCTGGTATCCGAGCGAGGAGTGCGGTCTCGCGGTGTTGAAGTCCTGCCTCCATTCGGCGATGGCGCTGCGGGCGTGGTCGAGGCCGAAGAACAGGCTCTCGTTCAAGAGCTCATCGCGCATCCGGCCGTTGAAGCTCTCGACGTAGCCATTCTGCATGGGCTTTCCGGGCGCGATGTAGTGCCACTCGACGCGATGATCCTTCGACCAGGCGAGGATCGCGTTCGAGGTGAACTCCGTGCCGTGGTCGGAGACGATCATGCCCGGCTTGCCGCGTCGGGAGATCAGGTCCGTCAGCTCACGAGCAACGCGGCGACCGGAGATCGACGTGTCCGGGATCGCTGCCAGGCATTCGCGCGTCACGTCATCGACGATGTTGAGCACACGGAAGCGCCGCCCGCAGGCGAACTGATCGTGCACGAAGTCCAGCGACCAGCGCGCGTTCGCCCTTGCCTCGACCAGGATCGGCGCCCGCGTGCCCACCCCGCGTCGCCGCGCCCGGCGCTTGCGCACCGTCAGGCCCTCCTCGCGGTAGAGCCGGTAGATCGAGCGCATGTAGCTGGCCGTCATCCCGTCGTCTTTCTTGCAATTGTCACACCCGTCCACGCCGGAGGATCAGAGGCGGGGAAGGATTCGAGCGAGGCTTCGAGGACCGGATCGAAACTCTCCCTGTCGCTGGTAGACGGGTCGGCCGTGCTCTCATGCTGGACGCCTCTTGAGAGGCGGCGATCGGGGCGGAACGGGACCCGGAAGGCTCCCGGGGCATCGACGCCCCTGTGCAGCCGGTGGCGCGTCTCACCCGCCCAAGGGTTCGCCATCCGGGCTCCCCCAGCGTCCTCGCGCACGACATAATGCCAGTCCTGCCGCTCTGCGAAGTCCACGGCGCTGTCGCGATCCGGAAACTTCAGCCGGATCGGACGATAGGGATCGCCGCTGGACGTGTATCCCATCAGCGGCTCGATCTGCGGCGGCCGGGACGGCTCGAACTCGAGGACCCAGTAGTTGGGCCGAGGCGCCGATGTCATCGCGGAACGGGCAGGACGGTAGATGATTGCCGTCGGCACGTCCCAGGATGGCAGATCGGTTCCGGGAATTTTCGGCGGGAATGGTGGGCGATTATGGCCGCGCATATCAGTTCTCCCGGGTGTCGGTGGATACGAGAAGGTGACGTTCGAGATCGTCGAGTTTTTCCATTCGCCTCGAATTCAGGCGAACGGCGCGTTCGGTGTTCTGCGAAGGAAAGGCAGCAGCGTGCAGGACGTCCGACCGCATCGCTATCGTGAGATCGGCGACGGCATTCATCACGCCCTCTCCGTCCCCGTCCGAGAGCGCGCCGTCAGCAAAACCGGACTGCAAGCTCTCCAGTACCTGCTCGAAGCTGGACACGACCCCTGCACTCGCGACCACAGCCAGCTTGTGGCTGAGAACACGCAGTTCATCGATCAGCTTCGCATCGTGCCTTGCGGTTTCCACGATCTCTGCGACCTTCTCGATGCAGGCCATGTAAATGTCGCATTGCTGCTGGAGGATGATGACCCTTCCTTCCTTGCGAAGCTCGAGATCGGTCTGGCGATTGAGAAGCGCCGCGGTCAGAATGATCGTGACGACAGCGCCGAGGAAGATGAGCGTCATCTCCTGCGCGAAAGGCAGTATGTCTTCGGCAAGATACATCGAACGAAAAACGAAAACGATGCCGATGCCCAAGGCAGCGGCCGCAGCAGCAAATGCCAAGTCAGGCAGGCGGTTCGACATCAGCACCTCGCATTTTCGGTGTCAGGTGGCATGCACGGCTTTGCATCGGCGTCCGGCGCCTCTGCGTCCCGGTGCCGCAGGAAGATTGGCGTCGGACCGCTGCCGAACGGATTGAAGCCGGTGCTCAGGCAACGGTCGAAGATCGTTTCGTCCCATCGGGTGAAATCGTCCTCCTCGCCGGCAAGTCGCCCGTCATCCACCACAGGGCACCTCACGCCTTTGCCGATGGGGGAGCGTCATCGAAGGCCGCACCGTCCGAACGATCCGCCTTGCGAAGCCGTAGCCCGAGGAGGATCATCATCACCCCGAAGACCGCGGCGTAGAAGCCGATCAGCCAGCCGAGCGCGAGGAAGCTTTCGACCGGGCGCGTCAGCAGCATCCAGGTCACGACGACACCGAGAACGACCGAGAGAAGGCCGCTCAGGATCAGCCAGATTTCGCCGTTGATTTCCTTTCGCAGGCGGATCGCTGCCGCGATCTCGAGGGCACCCGAGAACACGGACCAGAATGCGATGCTGGCCCAGAGGAATGTCGCAAGCACAAGCGTCGCGACAAAAGGCGAGACAACCACGACGACGCCCGTGGCGATGCCTAGAATGCCGCTGAACATCAGCCAGCCCCAGCGTTCGCCCTTGCGGATGTTACGTATCGCGGCGACGAGGCCGAACACGCCGTCGGCAAAGGCGAACGCGCCGAAGACCAGCGTGAGCGCCAGAAGCGATTCCGCAGGCATGACGAAGGCTAGCACTGCGATGATCAATGCGAGCACGCCGCGTAACACGAATGCCCACCAATTCCGGGACAGGCTGCACAGCATGTCCTGCATCTTGTCGGTCGGGTTTTCAGAGGCTATGGTCATTGGTCGATCTCCTATTGAGTTGCATGTCAGGTGTCGGAGCCGGCCTCCTCGCCGGTTAGGGCGGCGGCCACGCGGCGGCGATCCTCGATCGGCTGAGGCAGACGCTGCGTGTGAGCGATTTCCCGTTCGATGGGCGCGCGGCCTGATGGATCTCTGACCAACCCGGCTTCGGCAAGCCTCGCGCGTAGTGTCGCGCCCGCATTTTCTGCGATCTCGGCGACCACTGTCTCGGTCAGGCCGAAAAGGTCTGCCGTCTCCGCGATCGTAGCGTTGTCGAGGTGGAGCCGATAGAGAACGCGGCGTTCGACCGACGGAAGATCGGCGATTGCCCGGTGCAGCACCATGGCGATCTTATGCCGATCCGCTTGGCTCTCGGGGTCTGTGCCGCCGTCGTCGGCGAGGAGGTCCTCCAGCATCAGCACTTCGTCGGGCTGGTAGAACTCGAACATCGCCTGATCCGCCTCGGTCGGATCCTCCGCCGGGGCCTCGGGTTCCGCCTCGATGGAGGCGGCATCCTCAGGCACGGCGCGGCGCGCGGCGCGCGCCTCGGCCTCGATGGTCTCGAAAGCCAGTTTCAGCAGCCAGTCGCCTATGGAAAACTCGGTGGGCCGCTGCTCGAACCTTTCCAGTCCCTTGAGGATCGT
>NZ_AULH01000034.1 GCF_000425185.1 Pleomorphomonas koreensis DSM 23070 | reverse complement strand
ACTCTCATGGACAGCGCCGAGCAGGACGTGCTCGCCTACATGACCTTTCCCAGGCAGCACTGGACCAAGCTTCACAGCACAAACCCCATCGAACGTCTCAACGGCGAGATCAAACGACGGACAGAGGTCGTCGGCATCTTTCCCAACGATGACGCAATCGTCAGACTCGTCGGGGCGCTGCTGCTCGAACAAAATGACGAGTGGGCCGTCCAGCGGTCCCGCTACATGACACTTGAGACCATCGCCACGATGAGCGATGATCCGCTCATCAGCCTGCCAGCGGCAAGCTGACACGTTCCCGGCTCTGTCCGGAAGGCACGGCGAGCGCCGAAGCTACACCACGCCCTGGGACACGATCTCGTCATCTGGTAGATCTGATTAAATCTCTAGCTTGGAGAGCCAAGCCACCTGGAGACAATCGGGCAATCATACGACGCCTGCCCTGATTAGCAAATTAATCGCAGAATCAAAATGAGAAGACATGGCAGCTTCAGCTCGAGTGGAGTCTTGTGCGGTAATCGCGTCAGCTATTGCCTGGTGATTGTCTATACTTTCCGAGCGGCTCTCCTTTGTCTTTCTGCTATTCCATCCAATATGAAACGTTTGTCTGGTCGCCGCGCGGAAAGAGCCGATAAGAAGAGAGTACAGCGGGTTGCGCGATGCTTGTGCGATGAGTTCATGAAAGGCGATATCAAAGACCAGAACATCATTTGGGGATTCTGATACCCGACGCATCTCATCGACTAAGCCAAGCAATTTTGCAGCTTCTTCGTTACTGCGACGAAGTGAGGCCAGGTTAACCGTTCGCAATTCCAATGTGCGACGGACATCGAAAATCTGCTGGATGCTCAATTGTTTGATATGGACCGTATGGTCCAGAACCAGACTCAGAACGCTCGCATCGGGGACGGCAACCCGAGCTCTACGTCCATTGCCCACGTCGAGGATGCCCAGGGCCGCTAACGCGCGGTAGGCTTCTCTCGCGACCGGCCGCGACACGCCAAGGCGATCGGCGAACGTCGTTTCGCTGGGCAGCATGGCGCCGGGACCCAGATTATTTTGGTGGATGTAGGTCCGAACTTCATCAACCACCTGATCCACAAGGCCCGGTGATGAAGCGATTTTCTCCTCAGGAAGCTCGGTCTCCCGGACGGAATCGTGCGCGTTGTTCATACTTGTCCCCAGTGGCGATAGCTCGACCTGTCATACAAAAATCAAAAAATTGATTGATAGCTTTCTGATTTCGGTATAACAGGATGGCAACAATAAGCTGACGATTCAGCGTAGGCAAATGCCAACTGTCCTGGTGCCCCATGAAATTTACACTTTTTTCCCTTTGCCGCCGCTATCCGATCTGGGTCGCAGTCCTGCTGCTTTACGCGGTCGCATCGCTGGTTTCGCCGGCTATGCTCAACCCGGACCAAGTCCTTAACATCGTCCGCGTCACGGCTTTCCTCGGTATGGTGGCGACCGGGCAGACCATTGTGCTTCTCACCGGTGGCATTGACCTTTCAGTGGCCGGCGTTGTCACTTTGGTCAACATTCTGTCCACCGGCCTGATGCTTGGCGACAATGGCAATATCTTCGTCGCGATGCTCGCGTGTGTGGCTGTTGCCGCGATCGTAGGTGTCACCAACGGTGTGCTCGTCGCCTATTTTCGAATTGCGCCGATCATCGCCACGCTTGCCATGAACTCCATCCTGTTCGGCGTCGCGTTGGTTTATACCGGCGGAGCGCCTCACGGAGCAGCAGCCCCGGCCTTCAATACAATTGCTCAGGGAGACATTTTGGGCTTTCCGGCCAGTGGTGTTTGCTGGCTGGTTCTATCCATCGCCGTGGCGATGTTGATGAGGAAGACTGTTTTCGGGCGCTGGATTTACGCGGTCGGCGCCAACGCCAGGGCCGCCGCAATGATGGGTGTTCCCGTTCGTTTGGTTGTCGTCGCCGCCTACACCCTCAGTTCTATGCTTGCCATGTGTGGCGGGCTTCTGGTCACTGCCTATATTGGCAATCCCAGCCTGGGCATTGGCAACTCCTTCATGATGACTTCGGTGGTCGCCGTGGTGGTTGGCGGCACGGCGCTTTCAGGCGGCGTGGGTGGTGTCGTGACCACGATTGCCGGCGCGCTTTTCATTACCGAGCTCAATAGCTTCACCAATATCGCACAGGCGTCCACTGGCGCTCAGTTCGTAATCCAGGGCGTTCTTATCGCAGCAAGCGTTGTTGTCTACCGCCTGCTGGCGCGCCGGCCTCGTGCGTAATCAGGTCCTTAGTGACGTATGTGCATAGCGGAGGAAAAAATGAAGATATTTGGAGATGTGTCGAGGCGGAGGGTCATGCAACTCGGTGCCGGTCTGGCCGGAGGGTTGCTCCTGGGGTCGACATTGGCCCGAGCGGATACTCTGGTTGATTCCGTGGTTCCGGCGACCGACGAGATGGCCAAGGGTATCAAGAAGTCGGGCAAGCTCAGAATTGGCTTTTCGAACGGCTTTTCCGGAAATACCTGGCGTACTGAATGCCTCGAGCAGATGAAGATCGAAGCGTCGGCCAACGCCGATCGCTATGATTTCATTGTTGTTGACGGTCAGGGTGACATCACCAAGCAGGTCAATGACATTGAGGATCTGATCGCTCAACAGGTGGATGCGATCCTGCTAATTGCCAATTCCGGTACCGCGGTCGTGCCGGCATTGCGCAAGGCAGAACGGGCGGGCATTGTGACTGTGCCTTTCAACTTACCCGTCGATGGTGAGCACTGGACCGCCTATCTCGGCACCGATCCGCACCAAAAGGGTATGATCCTCGGCGAGAAGCTGAACGACATGCTGAGCGGCAAGGGCAAGATCGTTGGCTTCGACGGCCTGCCGGGCAACTCTTATAGCGCAGGTGTTTGGGAGGGTGCCAAACCGAAACTCGGTCCCGGCATCGAAATGCTCGCACTCAAGGATGCTTATTGGGAGGAGGATAAGGCCAAGGTGATCATGGCTGATCTGCTTGCTGCCTATCCGCAGATCGATGGCATCTATTCCGATGGCGCCCAAATGGCCGTTGGAGCACTGCGGGCAATGAAGGCAGCCGGCCGAGCCTTGGTGCCGGTGACTGGTGATGACTACAACGGTCTGTTGAAGTTCTACCATGCCGAGAAAGCCAACAATCTCAACCTGAAGATGTCGCTCGTTTCAGAGCCTAGCTGGGAGGGCATCATTGCCCTGCGTACGGCAGTCAAGCTTCTTAGTGGCGAGAGCGTTCCCAAGCGCCAGACCATCAAGCCGACTCGTATCGATGGTGACAACTATCTTCAGTATATGAAGCCGGATCTTCCGGATGGTGTCTTCGTTGATACGACATTGACCGACGAACAGCTGAAGAAGCTCTTCTCCTGATTCCACTAATCACGAGGGCGGCGCTTGCCGCCGCCCAAAAACTTTTGGTTACAGCATGAAGAGCGACATTTCAGTTTCGCAGAGTGTCGAAGCACTAGCACTCAAAGATATCGAAAAGGGCTTCCCCGGCGTCAAGGCGCTGAAGGGTGTGTCTTTTTCTTGTCGCCCGGGAGAGGTTCATGCTCTTCTCGGTGAAAACGGTGCCGGTAAATCCACGCTGATGCGGGTTATCGCAGGCATCTGGCAGCCGGATGCCGGACGGATCTTTGTGCGTGGCGAACCCGTAGGGATCACCGGACCGCGCCAAGCGCAGGATCTCGGAATCGCGATGGTCCATCAGGACACGCGCTTGGTTCCTGATCTGGATGTGGCCAGGAATATCTGGCTCGGTCGCGAGCCAGGCAGGACAGGACTGATCGATGTCGTGAGAATGCAGCAGGATGCGGCTGCTCTTCTTGAACAATTGGGCTTTCCGATCGATGTCGAACGATTCATCCGGGACTTGAGTGTTGCTGAGCGCCAAGTGGTGGAAATTGCCCGGGCGCTTACCAATAATCCTGCGGTACTTATTCTCGATGAGCCGACGTCCGCGCTCGACGCGGCGGAAATCGAACGATTGTTCGGGATCGTAAGGCGTCTCAAAGCCCAGGGAACGGCGGTGATTTTCATCTCCCACCGACTTCCCGAGGTATTCGCGATTGCCGATCGCATAACCGTTCTGAAGGACGGCGAAGCGATTGGAACTGTTGATCGCGACGCCGTCACCCATGATTCCTTGGTGGCGATGATGGTCGGACGCGAGGTGTCCCTGACCTATCCACCTCGCGCCGAGATCTTGGGCGAGATACGGTTGTCTGCGAGCAACATCAGTTGCGAAGGCAAGTTTAGAGACGTTTCCTTCGACGTCCGAGCCGGCGAGATCCTTGGCTTCGGTGGTATTCAAGGCAACGGTCAGGCTGATGTTCCGCGAGCCCTTTTCGGGCTTGCCAAATGGTCCGGCGAGGTCAAACTCGACAATGCGCCTTTGACGCTGGACACGCCGGCCAAGGCGATAGCGAGCGGCCTGGTATACGTTCCTGGAGATCGCCATGGCGAAGGCCTCTTCATGCCTCATGGTGTTCGTGAGAACATTTCCGTGCCGCATCTGCCACATTGGGCGCGCTTCGGCGTCATTCCGGCCAACGCTGAAAACCATGCGGCTGATCGGGCCATTGCGCGTTTCGCGGTAAAGACGCCTCATCGAGAACAGTGTGTCGTCAATCTCTCGGGTGGAAATCAGCAAAAGGTCGTGCTCGGGCGTTGGACCGCCGAAAATCCAGTCATCTATTTCTTTGAGGATCCTACACGCGGCGTCGACGTCGCTTCCAAGCTGGAAATTTACCGCCAGATTAGAACGCTGGCGGCGGAGGGCGCCGGGGTCGTCATAGTCACGTCCGATCTCATGGAACTCATCGGTCTCAGTGATCGTATCCTGGTTTTCTCTCAAGGGCGCGTCGTGGACGAGCTGGCCGGCAAAGATGCGACTGAAGAGCGTATTGTCGGCAGCGCGGTGGGAGCTGGTGGAAAAGACAGTCACGTCATGCCCGAAGTGGTCACTTCGGCCATCTCTCGAAAGAAGACGCAGAGACCGCTTTTGTCGCGCTATGGTAGTTCGCTGCTACTGGCGTTGTTGCTGGTCGTTCTTGTCGCCAGCACAGCTTCAATGTCGGATTTCTTCCTGACGTCGTCCAACCTTGGCAACATCGCAGCGCAAGTGGCTCCCCTGGCGCTGGCAGCCTTGGGCCAGTTTGTTGTCATCTTGCTACGCGGCATCGACCTGTCAGTCGGACCGACGATCTCCCTCGTTACCGCGGTCATCTCTTATGTTGCCGTTTCGGAAAGCGGAGTGGACCTCGCAACAGCCATTGCCCTGTCATTGGCGATCGGAATTGCCGTAGGTTCGCTCAATGCTCTTTTGGTCGTGCGCTTAGGTATTCCTGACCTTATCGCCACTCTGTCGACCTACTCGATCGTCTTTGGCCTGGCTCTCATCGTACGGCCGAGCCCCGGCGGATTGGTCAGCGATCTTTATCTCGACGTCTTTTCCTATGAACTTTGGGGCGTTCCAGTCACGGCCATTGTTGTCGGCCTGATTTTCCTGCTGGCGGAGTTTCTGTTGCTGCGTGGGCGGGTTGGTCAGAGACTTTACGCTGCCGGCTCGTCGCCGGAAGCAAGTTTCGTCGTCGGCATCAGCCCAAAGCGCGTACAGGCTGCTGCATATCTCTTCTGTTCAGTATGCGCTGCCCTGGCCGGAATGCTTATCACTGCACGCATTGGCAGTGGTGATCCTCAGGCCGGCTCAGCCTTCACACTCGCCTCGGTAACGGCCGTGGTCGTCGGCGGAGCGAGTGTATTTGGAGGGCGTGGTACAGCTGTGGGAACGCTCCTTGGGGCTGTCGCCGTGGGTATTATGCAGAATGCGCTGAACCTTATGCATGTGTCTGCATATTACCAGTATATCTGGACCGGACTTCTGACACTTGTCGCCGTCGCGGCCTATTCTCTTCACGATACGACGCATGAGTGAGGGAATTGCTATGACGAAAGCTATCTGCGTTTCGGACTGCAAGAACAAGCTGGGAGAAGTGCCCGTTTGGGATCCGCAAGATCAGGCTCTCTATTGGGTGGACATCGAAGGGTCGACGTTGCATCGCCTGATCCCGGAAACTGGAGAAACCACGCGCTGGACGTTTCCGGAACGGGTGACGGCCTTTGGACTGCGTCAGAAAAGTGGCTTCATTCTCGCGTTGGCGTCAGCCATTGCTCTATTTGAACCGGAGACTGGTGTGATAGAGCGCAAGGCGGCCCCCGAAGGGCGCCATCCTGGCAATCGCCTAAACGACGGCAAATGCGATCGCCAAGGACGGTTTTGGGTCGGCGCCATGGATGAATCCCAGACAAAGGGCTGTGCTGGCCTATATCGATACGATCCCGATGGCCAATGCCATCAGATGGAAACTGGAATCGGAGTGTCCAATAGCCTCGCCTGGAGTCCCGACGACAAGACATTTTACTTCGCTGATTCCATGCGCAAGCTGATTTACGCTTATGATTTCGATGCTCTGGCGGGGGCAATTTCCAACCGCCGGGTCTTTAGCGACTGGTCCGCTCGCCAAGGGACGCCGGATGGCTCAACCGTTGATGCCGAAGGCTTCCTCTGGAACGCGGTGTGGGACGGCTGGTGCCTCGTTCGCTATGCGCCGGACGGCCGCATTGATCGCGTGGTTGAATTGCCGGTGCAAAAACCGACCAGTTGCGCCTTCGGAGGCCCAGATTTGACGACGCTCTATGTGACGTCGGCAATTTTCGACGCAAGCCCCGACGAACTTGCAAAGCAACCGCAAGCCGGCGGCGTGTTTGCTCTCAACGTCGGAGTAAGAGGCCTGCCAGAACCAAGGTTCGCCGGATGACAAGACACTAGATCCGTTTCCAAGCTCCCAGCGGAAAAGTAAAATAACGACAAATGCCTCGCCTGACGGCGGGGGTGGATGGTTGTTGCCTGATGGCCGCTTGATCTTATGTCGTTGTTCGGTGAAATGATGAGATGAATCATGAAGATTACAGAAATAGAAACTCTGCGTACTGATGAATTCTCCAACGTCCTGTGGGTTCGCATTCACACCGACGCCGGAGTCATTGGCTTGGGTGAGACCTTCTACGGCGCTGAGGCTGTTGAGGCGCACATCCACAACACGTTGGCAACACGGCTTCTCGGCAAGGATCCGCTTCGCATCGAGGCCCATGCCAGAGAGCTTGTTAACCTGCCGATGGCTCAGTCATCGACCGGCGCCGAATACCGGGCAGCCTCGGCGATCGACATTGCTCTTTGGGACCTTTTCGGCAAGGTCTGCAACCAGCCGGTCCACCAGATGCTCGGCGGCCTCTGCCACGACAAGGTGCGCGTCTATAACACCTGCGCCGGCTATGGCTATGTCCGTAGCAACAAGATCAAGCCGGTTGATACCTGGAACCTGTCCACGGTCGAAGGTCCCTACGAGGACCTCAAGGGCTTCATGACCGATGCCGGCGCCCTCGCCGAGAGCCTGCTCGAGCAGGGTATCTCCGGCATGAAGATTTGGCCCTTTGATCCGGCGGCAATCGAGAACAACGGCACCTTCATCACCGCCGAGCAGATGAAGAGGGCGGTCGAGCCATTCGAGAAGATCCGCAAGGCGGTGGGCGACCGAATGGAGATCATGGTCGAGTTCCACTGCCTTTGGAACCTGCCCTCCGCCAAGAAGATCGCCAAGGTGCTCGAGGCCTATTCACCGACCTGGTACGAGGACCCGATCCGCATGAACTCGCCGGGCGCGCTCGCCGAACTCTCCGCCTCGACCGACGTATGGATCTGCGCTTCCGAAACGCTGGGGTCTCGCTTCCCGTATAAGGATATGCTTGAGGCGGGTGCCGTTCAGGTGGTGATGACCGATCTCTGCTGGACAGGAGGTCTCACCGAGGGACGCAAGATTGCCGCGCTTGCCGATACCTACCACCGCCCCTACGCGCCGCACGATTGCACCGGTCCGGTCGGCTTCGTCGCGGCGATCCATTCCTCGCTCAGCAATCCCAATACGCTGATCCAGGAGTCGGTCCGTTCGTTCTATACGGGGTGGTACAAAGAGCTGGTTACCACCATGCCTCGCATCGAGAACGGCTATGTCCTGCCGATGGAGGGGCCGGGCCTCGGCACAGAGTTGTTGCCTCAGGTTTTCGAGCGACCCGACCTCCACGTCCGCCGTTCCGCCCTCTGAACACTCACGCCGCTTTACCGGAGCACTCCCCTCTGGCGCGGCGTGCCATGGAGAAGAAGAAGTGTCCAAATCCCCCTTTGATCTGACTGGTCGCTGCGCTCTTGTCACCGGTTCGGCGAGCGGCCTCGGCCTCAGCTACGCCAAGGCGCTCGCCGCGGCCGGTGCCGCGATCGTCATGAACGACATCGATCCCGAGCGTCTCGCCAAATCCGCAGTTGCCATGCGTGCCGATGGCTGCACCGTGTACGAAGCCGCCTTCAACGTCGCGGACGAGGCGGCGGTCAAGGCCGCGTTCGCAAAGCTCGATGCCGATAACGTCGCTGTCCACATTCTGGTCAACAACGCCGGAATCCAGTTCCGCAAATCTCTGCTCGAACTCGAGGCCAGGGACTGGCAGCGGGTGATGGATATCAACCTCACCGCAGCCTTCCTGGTCGCCAAGGAAGCGGCAGGCCGGATGGTGGCGCGCGGCGAAGGCGGCAAGATCATCAACATCGGCTCGCTCACATCGGAACTGGCGCGGGCGACCACCGGCCCCTACACGACCGCCAAGGGTGGCATCAAGATGCTGAGCCGCGCCATGACCGCCGAATGGGCCGAGCATGGAATTTCCGTCAACACCGTTGGGCCGGGCTACATCCTCACCGAGATGAACAAGGCGCTGATCGAAAACCAGGACTTTGACGCCTGGGTCAAGGCTCGTACGCCCGCACGTCGTTGGGGAACGCCCGAAGATGTCGCCGGAACGATCGTTTTCCTCGCCTCACCGGCCTCCGACTTCGTCACAGGCCAAATGATCTTCGTCGACGGCGGCATTGCTTCGGTCCTCTGAAGCCAGAGATACATTGGAGAACGAAATGAGAGCGCTGGTAATTCACGCGCCGCATGACCTTCGGATCGACGACGTGCTCGTCGTCCAGCCGGGCACCGGCGAGGTCAAGGTTAGGGTCCGCATGGGGGGCATCTGCGGATCGGATCTGCATTACTTTCACAATGGTGGCTTCGGAGCGATCCGCATTCGGGAGCCGATGTCCCTCGGTCACGAGGTCGCGGGTACCGTGACTGCGATCGGCAGCGGCGTCACGTGCGTCGCAGTCGGTGACAAGGTTGCCGTCAACCCGAGCAAGCCCTGTGGGCATTGCCGCTTTTGCATGGAGGGCGAACGGCAGCAATGTCTGGATATGCGCTTCTTCGGTAGCGCCATGCGCTTTCCTCATTTGCAAGGCGCATTCCGGGAAGAATTGATTGTCGACGAGACACAGGCCGTGAAGGTCCTGCCCGATACCCCATTCGAGGAGGCGGCCTTCAGCGAACCGCTGTCGGTCGCCTTGCACGCCGTCTCTGCCACGGGATCTTTGGTGGGCAAGCGTGTTCTGGTGACAGGCGCGGGAACGATTGGTTGCCTGGTGATTGCCTGCGCCCGCTACGCTGGTGCTGCCGAAATCGTTGCTACCGACGTGTCGGACAATGCCCTCGCGGTCGCTGCGAAGATGGGCGCCGATCGCATCGTCAACGTGGCGTCTGATCCGGGAATCCTTGATCACTTTACCGCCGACAAGGGCTTTTTCGATGCGGCGTTCGAGTGTTCGGGCAATGGCGGCGTCATCGCGTCGCTGACGCAGATGGTGCGTCCGCGCGGCGCTATCACCCTTGTCGGCATGGGCGCCGAAGTGCCGCTGCCGATCAGCGTGCTTGTCACCAAGGAACTGGCCTTGCATGGCAGCTTTCGTTTCGACCGGGAATTTGCCTGGTCGGTCGATCTGCTAACGCGCCGTGCGATCGATGTCAGGCCCCTGCTCACTGGCATCTTTCCCCTCCAGGATGCGGTGAAGGCTTTCGAAGTGGCAAGCGACAAGTCGAAGTCGATGAAGGTTCAGATCGCCTTCGACTGAGCCGGTGGGCGGTTGGTTCCTCCCGCCAACCGCCCCCTCTGTTCTTCAACAAGAGCATCAATGCGATGAATTCAGTTTTCGGCAGACCGGCATTCATGGCCGTGGACTGGGGCACGACGCGTTTTCGTGCACATCTCGTCGCCGAAGACGGCCGGCTCATCGATAGCGTCGCCTCCAACGATGGCATGAGCTCAGTGAAGAAAGGGGGCTTCGAAACAGTGCTGTCGCGGATGTGTGCGGTTTGGCTTGAACGCTTTCCCGGCATTCCCATCCTGACGGCCGGCATGGTCGGCAGTCGCAACGGCTGGCGAGAGGTACCCTACGTCGCCTGTCCGGCGGGGTTGCCCGAGATCGCCGGCGGCATGGTGTCCCTCAAGCTCGCCGGCGGTTCGCCAATCCATATCGTGCCGGGCCTTGCCACCGATGACGCTGCCGCCGATGTCATGCGTGGCGAGGAGACGCAGATCCTGGGTTTGGATGCCAGCGACGCCGTCGTGATCCTGCCGGGCACCCATTCCAAGTGGGCGGTCGTGAGAGCCGGGCGTGTCGAGACCTTCCGCACGTTCATGACAGGCGAGTTCTACAGCCTGCTCACTCATCATTCGGTGTTGCGGCTTCTCGCCGAACCTCCAACCGACGATTCTGCCGCACGGGCTGCCTCTCGTCTGGGTGCCGCCGCTGCGGTGACCGATGGCGGACTGCTCAATCTGGCGTTTCACGCCCGTACCGGTGTTCTTGCCGGGCGCCTCAAGCCTCAAGACGTCGAACCCTATCTCTCCGGTTTGCTGATCGGAGAGGAGATCACCAAAGCAAGGCGGCTCGTGCCACCCGATCTGCCACTCCTGCTGGTGGCAGACGGGGTCATCGCCGACCATTACCGGCAAGCCATTGAGGTAACTGGCGGCACGGTCAGTCTCGCCAATCCGGAACGCACGTTCGTCGACGGTCTGCTGAGGATCGCCCGTCACACCAAGGAGACCGGCCGTGTCCGCTCTCATTGAGTTTCAGGCGGCTTTTTCATCCTGCCCGATCGTAGCTATTTTGCGCGGTATACGTCCAGACGAGGCGGTGGCGGTCACCGAGGTGTTGGTGGCCGAGGGGATCGGCATCATCGAGGTGCCACTCAACTCTCCGGAGCCGCTGGTCTCAATCGAAAAGCTGAGCAAGACCTTTGTCGGCCGTGCGGTGATCGGCGCGGGCACGGTGCTGCGCAAGGAAGACGTGACGGCCGTAGCAGCGGCCGGCGGCCGGCTGATCGTATCGCCCAATGTCAACGGCGCGGTCATCGCCGAAAGCAAGGCGAGAGGGCTGGTCTCTTCGCCGGGATTTCAGACGCCGACCGAGGCCTTCGCTGCGATCGACGCCGGTGCCGATGTGCTGAAGTATTTCCCCGGCGAGGCTGCGACGCCAGCCATCGTCAAGGCGCTGTCGGCCGTGGTTCCGAAGAACGTGCCGATGCTGATCGTCGGCGGTGTCGCGGCCGACAGCATCGATCGCTGGACCGGTACGCCGGTTGCCGGCTTCGGCATCGGTGGCTCGATCTACAAGGCCGGCGACAGTCCGACCGTCGTCGCCGGCAAGGCCCAGGCGCTGACTGCCGCGCTGCGTGCCGCCGGCCGAATGGAGTTTGCGGATCGCCGGAGAGATACATGATGAAGATCACCAAGCTCACCACCTACATCGTTCCGCCGCGCTGGTGCTTCCTGAAGATCGAAACCGACGAGGGCATATCCGGCTGGGGCGAGCCGGTTCTCGAGGGGCGCGCGGCATCGGTCGCCGCGGTCGTGGACGAACTGGCCGATTACCTGATCGGCAAGGATCCCTTTCTGATCGAGGATCATTGGACCGTGCTCTATCGCGCCGGCTTTTATCGCGGCGGCGGTTTGCACATGAGCGCGCTCGCCGGCATCGACCAGGCGCTCTGGGACATCAAGGGGAAGGCATTCGGCGTTCCCGTGCATCAGCTGCTCGGTGGCAAGCTCAGGGATCGCATCCGCGTCTATTCCTGGATCGGCGGTGATCGGCCGTCCGACACGGCCGCTGCCGCGCGCGAGGTGGCATCGAGAGGCTTCACGGCCGTCAAGATGAACGGCACGGAAGAGCTGCAGTTCGTCGACAGTCACGCCAAGATCGACGCGGTCCTCGCCAGGGTTCAGGCGATCCGCCAGGCGATGGGGCCGGCTTTCGGCATCGGTGTCGATTTCCACGGCCGCGTCCACCGGCCGATGGCCAAGACGCTCGCCAGGGAGCTTGAGCCGTTCCACCTGATGTTCATCGAGGAGCCGGTGCTTTCCGAGCATGCCGATGCGTTGAAGGACATCGCCGGCCAGATCGCAACGCCGATCGCGCTTGGCGAGCGTCTGTTCAGCCGCTGGGACTTCAAGCGCATCCTGTCGGAAGGCCTTTGCGACATCATCCAGCCCGATCCGTCGCACGCCGGTGGCATTACCGAGACGCGCAAGATCGCCGCGATGGCGGAAGCCTATGATGTGGCGCTCGCCCTGCATTGTCCGCTCGGGCCGATCGCGCTTGCCGCCAACCTGCAGATCGATGCGGTTTGCTACAACGCCTTCATTCAGGAGCAGAGCCTCGGCATCCACTACAACAAGGGCAACGATCTCCTCGATTATATCAAAGATCGCTCGGTGTACGGCTATGCCGACGGCTTCGTCGCCATGCCCAGCGGCCCCGGCCTCGGCATCGAAGTGAACGAAGACTACGTCAAGGCGCAGGCCGCCATCGGCCATCGCTGGCGCAATCCGGTCTGGCGGCATGCCGACGGATCATTTGCCGAATGGTGAGTGGGGCTGAGGAATCGCGTTTCATGACAAAGCACCCGATTGTGCTTTGATTGGACAATATCCGGGCAATTTTATCTCTCGGGGGGCACTCGCTGGGCGCTGGTGCGCGAGAGATGCTGGAGGGGCGACAGCGTGCCGATTACAGGTGATATCGCCAGCATTGGCGAATGCATGGTCGAGTTAGCGCCGATCGAAGGCGGCTTTTACCGACGGGGTTTTGCCGGTGATACGCTAAATACCGCTTGGTATATGCGAGCATTGCTATCTCCGGCCGCGCGGAGAATTCGTTATGTCTCGGCAGTGGGCACCGATGGGTTGTCCGATAGTATGGTCGAGTTTTTGGCGGCCAACGCACTCGACACGCGGTCGGTCGCTCGGCTTCACGACCGCACCGTCGGACTCTATCTCATCACGCTTGCCGGTGCCGAGCGATCGTTCACCTACTGGCGCTCGATGTCGGCGGCGCGTCTGCTTGCCGCCGACCCGGGCCGGTTGGCGGCGGCCCTCGATGGCGTGGGCCTCGTGTATCTGTCCGGTATTACCTTGGCTATCCTGGAACCGGATGACCGCTCGCGACTGTTCGTCGCCCTCGAAGCGCTGCGGCAGCGCGGCGGCGAAGTGGCGTTTGATCCCAACATTCGTCCGAAGTTGTGGTCCGACCGGGCAACTATGGCGGCGGTGATCACGGAAGGCTATCGGGTTGCCACCATCGCGCTGCCGACCTTTCCCGACGATGCCGAACTCTATGGCGATGAGTCGCCAGCGGTCACGGCCAGCCGCATTGCTGCCCTCGGCGTTGGTGAAATCGTTGTCAAGAATGGTGCAGCACCGGCGCTTGTTCGCTTCGGTCAACAAGAGTTCATGGTTCCGGCGGTGGAGGCCCAACCGGTCGATACCACAGGCGCTGGCGATAGCTTTAACGGCGGCTACCTTGCAGCACGCATTGCCTGTCGCGAACCATCTGAGGCGGCGGCACTTGGCCACGCTGTGGCGGCTCGAGTCATCTGCCTTCGCGGCGCTCTCGCCGATATGGAGTTATTTGCCGATTTGAGAGTCGGTTGAGGCCATCTTCCTTGGAGAATCCCATGTTTGACACTGCCCCCCTTCTCGACGTCCTCAACCGTGCGCCTGTGGTCCCGGTGTTGGTCATCGACAAATTGGAAGACGCCTTTCCGCTTGGCGCCGCCCTCGTCAACGGCGGCCTGCCAGCTCTTGAGGTGACCATGCGGACCTCCGCGGCACTTAATGCGATCCACGCTATGTGCGCTATTCCCGGCAGTATTGTCGGTGCCGGCACGGTGCTCGACGGCGCTCAGGCCAAGAAGGCTGTGGAGGCGGGCGCCAAATTTCTGGTCAGTCCGGGTTCGACACCAGACCTCATCGACGCGGCAAAGGCTCTTGGCGTACCGATCCTGCCCGGCGTAGCTACCGCGTCAGAGGCCATGATGGCCCGCGAACGGGGCCTCAAGATTCTCAAGTTCTTCCCGGCGGAGCAAGCCGGTGGACCAAGCTATCTGAAAGCGCTGGCCTCACCACTTCAGGACATTCGCTTCTGCCCGACCGGCGGAGTCAGTCTGGACACTGCTCCCGACTATCTGGCATTACCGAATGTTATCTGCGTCGGGGGCTCCTGGGTGGCGCCCGCCGACGCCGTCAAGTCGAAGAACTGGATACACATCGAAAACCTCGCCCGCCATGCGGCCAGCCTTCGAAGTTGATTTCGTATGAATCTCGCGGCCTAATCATCTGCGTCCCATTCCAAACCTTCGCTTCCATTATAACGCCTATACTCCTTGTAATTGGAGCCGGTAGTAGCTCGGAATGACCGGCGCGCGTGATTATCGGTCGTCTCACCGAATGTTTTGAGATCAGGCTTACGCCATCGAAATGGGTTAAGCTCGCGACGATTTCGTCCGTCACAGCTCGGCTCGACATGACCGATCTCGTCGTCCGCGATGCCCGGATGAGAAATGACGGGGGAGGGCGAAGCATAAGTGGTTCGCCGAAATCGGGGATTCCGGTTCTTGGGTCTTAAGTTCCGGGGTCGTCGTAGCCACCTACGCCGTGGTGCGAAAAAGCCCGACACGCTCCTCCGTGCCGGGCAAATCCTTCACCGCATCGCTGAGTTCGGTGCGCCGCAAGTTGAGAGCAATGCGCGTCCCCGCAACCATCTCGCCTTGTTAGGGGAGGTCTGGCCAAAGCCAGTTCGCGGGTTGGACTGATAGAGGTACTGTTTGAAAAACAGTACCGGCGCAGCAGGCGCAACCCACCATGTCAACCGAAGTTTTGGCGCACCGCACCGGGTGAAGATGACAACTACATCTACTCTATAGCCCTCTAATACCAGTTCCGTTAGGTCCTGACCTTTCTGATGTAGGGGTAGTCGGTGAGCGAAGCGATGCGCCCCGTTTCCGTCTTTAGGGATCGTGTCCCAGGGCGTGGTGTAGCTTCGGCGCTCGCCGTGCCTTCCGGACAGAGCCGGGAACGTGTCAGCTTGCCGCTGGCAGGCTGAT
>NZ_AULH01000033.1 GCF_000425185.1 Pleomorphomonas koreensis DSM 23070 | reverse complement strand
CGCGACATCGAAACCGGCCGCCTCGACGCCGCCGCCCTGGTGGCGGCGGTCCGGACCGCCAGCTGAAGGAGGATCGCCATGGCCGCCCGCCTCGACGACGGTGCCGAACTGTCCGAGACCCACGAGATCAACGTCACGCCGTTCATCGACGTCATGCTGGTTCTGCTGATCATCTTCATGGTGGCGGCACCGCTGGCCACCGTCGACGTGCCGGTCGACCTGCCCGGCTCGACGGCCGCCGCCTCGCCCCGTCCCGACAAGCCGCTCTACGTGACGGTCGGCGGGGACCTGTCGATCAGCGTCGGCGAGGACAAGGTGGCGCGCGAGGCGCTGGGCAGCCGTCTCGACGCGGCAACCGGCGGCGACAAGGCCGAACGCATCTTCCTCCGGGCTTGAGCCTTCCCGCCCATCCCCGACGCACTCCCCGCACCCTTCAGGGCCACCGTCCCGATCGAGTTCGTCGGGGAGTGATGAAGCCAGGAATCAGACGATGAACGTCCAACAGCCAGCGCGGCTTGCCGCCACCCTTGTCGTCCCGGTCCCCGATCCCGCCGCCTTGCGCGCCCGGCTGATCGAGCATCTGGGCAGATATGCCGAATCCGAGACGACGCCGACGGGCGACGTGCTGCTGTCCAGCGAGCTTGGCCTGTCGCGGCTGACGATCGAGGCCGGCGGCCTCAGGATCGCCTCCGAGAGCGGCGACGCCGCCGGCCTCGCCTACATCAAGATGATCATGGCCGACCATGTGCTGGAATTCACCGGCCCCGGCCTGACGCTGCACTGGACGGGGGCCGGCGCGGCCGGCTCGCCGCTGCCCTTCTTCCGCGCAATGACGGTGACGGCCGTCCGGACGGTCGGCCGCTTCCGCCGCCTGACGCTCGCCGGCGACGATCTCGGCCGCTTCGCGGAGGGCGGGTTGCACGTCCGCCTGCTGTTGCCGCCCGAGGGCGCGGCCCAGCGCTGGCCGGTGACCGGCGACGACGGCCGCCCCTTCTGGCCGGACGACAATCCGCCGCCCGCCCGCGTCTACACGCTGCGCGGCATCGATGTTGCGGCCGGCAGGGTGGAGATCGACATGCTGCTGCACGGGGAGCACGCCGACGCGCCGGGCGCCGCGTTTGCGGCGCGGGCGCGGCCGGGCGACTTGGTCGGTATGACCGGTCCCGGCGGCGGCGATCTGCCGGCGGCGGCCGATTACCTGTTGTTCGCCGATGAGACCGCTTTGCCGGCCGTCGCCCGCATGCTGGCCGAGATGCCGGCCGGCCGCCGCGTCCGCGCCTTCGTCGAGGTCGAGGACCAAGCCGACCGGCAGGCGCTGCCGACCGCCGCCGCCGCCGAGGTCGTCTGGCTCTGTCGTCGGCATGGCGAGGGGCTGGAAGCGGCCGCCGCGGCGATCGGCGCTGACGATCTCGCGCCCGATACCATCGTCTGGGGTGGCATGGAGCACGCCGCCCGCCGCGCGCTCCACCGCCGGGCGATCGACGTCTGGGGGCTGCCGCGCTCCCGGATGCGTCTCGCCTCCTACTGGCGGCGCGGCAAGGCTGGCGACGACCATCGCCACGACGACTAGGGTTCAGAACCAATCCCCTGGTTGACCACGGTGTCCTTCCCGATTCACGGGACGGGTGATCAGGGGGAGGTGATGGAGGAGGCTGTTCCGGTTGCCGGATGCGGATTGAGCGGCGATCGACAGCGCCTCCATCAGGATGCAGCGCAGCCTTTGGCGCAAAAGGGGCGCCGGGCGCGGGCTGTCGGCCGTGCCCCATCCGCCGCGTCGCCCCTTGCGATGACAAGCGGGCCGAAGACGTCCGCTCTGCCGTGGCAATCGCCACCGCCGTCCTATTCAGGCTTTGATCGAACCCGACCCTAGGTATTTATCTGCTTGTAAAAACTTGGCTTTGCAGGAGTATAATTGACTCTTGGCAAGGATAGTCGTCGTCATTTGACGATCAAAGTTACGCATATTGGGGGAGCCGGCAGTCAATGAAGAACCTGGCTTCGCTATCGCAGCTTATGGTGTTTGCGCGTATCGCCGAGACCGGTTCCCTCTCCGCAGCGGCGCGCGAACTGAACGTCACGCCGTCGGCGGTCTCCAAAAGCCTGACCCAGCTCGAACAGCGGCTTGGCATCCTGCTGATCAAGCGGACGACGCGCAGCATGACGCTGACCGAAGGGGGGCGGGCGTTGATGCAGCATACGGCCGCCATCCTCGAAAATCTGGAGGAGGCGCTCAGCGAGACGTCGCAGTTTCGCAGCTATCCGACCGGCCCGCTCCTGCTCACCAGTTCTGTTGCCTTCGGTTGCGCCCAGCTGTCCTCGATCATCGGCCGGTTTATCGAGGTGTGCCCGCAGGTGCAGGTCAACATATCGCTCGAAGACCGTTGCGTGGATCTCGCCGAGGAGAATTGCGATGTCGCGTTGCGCATCACCGCCTCGACGGTCTGGAATTATGCCTCGCGCCGGCTGGCGCCGATTCATTGGGTCTATTGCGCGGCGCCTGGCTATCTCGAGCGGTACGGCAGGATCGAGACCCCCGACGATCTCGCCAACCATCGCTGCCTCGTCTATCCGGCCATGACGCTCAACGGCTCCTGGACCTTTCAGCGCGGCAACGAGGCAAGATATGTCAGGGTGCAGGGCTGCATGGTCTCCAATTCGAGTCTCGCCCTGCTCGCCGCGACGTTGGAGCAGCGCGGGGTCGCTTGCCTCCCGACTTACGTGGTCTCCGGCAATATCCTGTCCGGCGATCTGGAAGTCGTCCTGCCCGACTACCGTTCGGCGATCACGCATACACTCTACGCTATGTACTTCCGATCGAAATACACCAATCCGACAATCCGCGGCTTCATCGATTTCATTGCCGACGATCTCGGCCCGATTCCGCCCTGGGATGCCAGCCTGCGCGCGCATTTGCCCTTCCTGACCGAAGAATGACCGTATTGTCGCCGGGCGATTCCCGCTTCGTGCCGGTCGGATCTGCTGCAGGCCGGTCTAGTGGCCGAGGGCGTGAAGTCTCCACAGGAAGATCCGATTGACGGCCGCGTTGAACGGGCCGGCCGGCACGTGGTGCCGCGACTTGCGAACGCCTGGAGCGATGGTCGCTATCACCTAACCTTGCGATATCTCTCTGTCGATCGCTTTGAAATCCCCCTCGACTGAAGTTCACCCATCGCAGCGTCGGCCTCGAATAGTTGATCGGCATTTATGAAAAATCCTCAAAAGCGTTTTGAGAAAATGCCATTTTGATTTTATTATACAATAGGTTAGCCTCTATTTCGGTTGAAACTTGGCATCTCAAGAGGCGAGCCGTGACATACAACTTCGATGAGGTCATCGACCTTCGACATGCGAATTCTGCGAAGTGGGCCTTTTCCCATGAGTTCCTGACGGAGGACGAAGCCGCCGCCGATCCGTTGCCGATGTGGGTTGCGGACATGGACTTCAAGGCGCCGCAGGCGGTTATCGACGCGCTGAAGGAGGCCGCCGACAGAGGGTTGTTCGGCTACCCCGGCGTGACGAAGCAGTACCTGGAGGCGGTTATCGGCTGGCAGCGCAAGCGGTTCGGCTGGGATGTGCCGCCGGAGTGGATCCTGCAGACGCCCGGCGTCGTCACGGCGCTGAACACCATCATCCAGGCATTCTCCCGTCCCGGAGATTCGGTCCTGGTGCAAACGCCGGTTTATGTGCATTTTCATCAGGATACCATCAACAATGGCCGGCAGGTCGCCTATGCCCCCCTGACTGTTGATGGCGATCGATACCGCTTTGACGCCAAGGTTTTCGAGGCGGCCATCCAGCCGAACACCAAGCTGTTCATTCTCTGCAATCCGCAGAATCCGACCGGAACGGTCTGGTCTGAGGACGACCTCAGGCAGATGGGTGAAATCTGCGCCCGCAGAAACGTTCTCGTCGTATCGGACGAAATTCATGGGGACCTGGTTTTCAACAGGTCGGTCAAACACATCCCCTTTGCTTCCCTCGGGCAGAAATTTGCCGAGAACAGCATCGTCTGCATGGCGCCCAGCAAGACGTTCAACATTCCGGGTTTGCAATGCTCGAACGTTATCGTCGCCAACTCCGAACTTCGGACGGAACTGGCTCGCCATCTTGGGCGCAATGGCCTGCACTTCATCAACAGCCTCGGCATGGTCGCCGGCGAGGCCGCCTACCGTCATGGCGAGCCCTGGCTTGAAGCCCTGCTCGATTATCTCAAGGGCAATCAGGAGCACTTTGCCGCCGAGATCGCCAGGTCGTTGCCGCAGCTGAAAGTGTTCAAGGCCGACGGACTCTATCTCGCGTGGATGGATTGTCGCGCACTCGGCATGGACATTGAAGCGCTGGAAAAATTCATGCTGACGAAGGCGCGGGTCTGGTTCGACAAGGGCCAGAAATTCGGTCCCGAGGGTCACGGCTTCATGCGCGTCAACCTCGGTTGTCCGCGCTCCACCGTCGACGAGTGCCTCAAGCGGCTCAAGAGCGCGCTGGCCTGAATCATCTTCGAGAAATGAGGAACGGGAACTCCTGCAGGAGAGGAGCCACCCATAGCATTGGGGGGAGGAAGTAACATGGTTGACAGGAAGATCACGAGAAATACCGACAGCCTGAAAAAAGAACTCAGTTTGCCAATGGTGTTCTGCGTCGCCTTGAAGCAGGTCGTCGGCGGCGGTGTGATTGCCTTGACGGGCGTTGCCATCGGCCTGACGGGCGCAGGCGTTCCGTTTGCCTATGCGCTCGCCGCCATGACCTCGATCATGGCGGGCATTCCCTTTGCCATCATGAGTTCGGCCATGCCGGTCACCGGCGGCACCTACACATGGCCAACCCGGCTGATTTCGCCGCTTTCCGGGTTCCTTACGTTGTGGTTCTTTTTCCTGACCAACGTCGCACTGTCACTCTATGCGATCACGGCCGCCAACTGCATTGCCGTATTCTATCCGGGCTTCCCGGAATGGCTGCGTCTTCCGCAGACGGCAATGGCCTTCATCATTCTGACGGCTTTCTACCTGCTCAACATGTCCGGAGCCAAGCTGACCGCCAAGGTGGGCATGGTCCTGACGCTGATCATGGCAAGCGCCATCCTGCTCTTCATCACAACCGGACTGCCCGCGGTCCAGGCGGAGAATTTCAGCGAGCTGCTGCCCAACGGCTTCTCCGGACTGATCAGTGCCGCCGGCATCCTGCTTTTCACGACCGGCGGGGCGGCCATGGTTGGTGAACTGGGCGGGGAAATGAAAAATCCGGGGCGCGATATCCCCATCGCCATCATCGGCGCAACCAGCATTGCCGCTGTCGCCTATATCCTGGCAAGTTCCGTGGCGGCTGGCGTCCTGCCGATTTCGGAAGTCGCCAACAAGCCGCTGACCCTGGTGGCGGAACACATCATGTCGCGTGGACAGTTCCTGTACTTCTCCATCGGCGCCGGCATCATCAGCATTCTCGGCATCATCAATACCCAGATGCTCTGGGGCAGCAAGAGCCTGCTCGTCGCCTGCGATGACAACTGGCTGCCGCGCAAGCTGGCGAGCGTCAACAAGCGGTTCGGTACGCCGCACTATCTTCTGACGATTCTCTACCTGATCGGGGTGCTTCCCATTGCCCTCAATCTGTCCGTGAAGGAAATCTCCATCGCCTCCGGCATCACCGGCGTCGTCGCCCAGGTCGTCATCATTGTCTGCTGCTTCGTCCTGTATCGAAACCACAAGGATATCTATGATCGGGGCACCTTCAAGGTCCGCTCGAAACCGCTGCTGATGACCATTATCGCGATCGCCTTCCTGCTGAACTGCTTCCTGGTCATCATGATGTTCATCAGTGAGGCAAGCCTGATGACGGCGGTGCTGATCGGGGGCTGGTTGGTTGTCGGCATCGTCATTGCCGCAATCCGTCGAAAGGGCATTCTGGAAAATACGATCGAGAGTGCGGTCCCCAGTCCGTAAGGCTGCCCGTCATGGCACAAGAGCAGCAAAGGGGGCTCGGTCCCCTTTGTTGCATTTTCATAGGCGCTCAGCGCAGCTCAACGTCTTTCGGGCGGTATCGAGTGAGCTGCACCGGCAAACGCGCGATTGTCTTGAAGAGAGACTAGCGGAATGCGTCGTTCAGAACCCTGAACGTCTCTTGCATGCCGGCCAGCGTCCGCATGATGCCCTGCGAATTGCCAGACTGACAACTGGAATTCTGCATGAAGGCGTTTAGGGCCAGCAGGAAGATCGCTATCAAGACGAGCCGATTCACGACGAATGTCAGAGCCGATCTGATCATATTCCCGGCTCGCTGAGATCCCTGACGCGTTGCGCCAACATGTCGCGCTCGGCCTTCAGCTTTCGAATCCGACGCGCCACTTCGATCGGGATGACTTTACCGTCATCCGGATCCAGGAATGAGATGCCCAGCGCCTTTGCTTCTCTCCACACTATGCGCGCCCGGCGGCTGTGCCCCTTGAGGGGGATGACCAACTCGAACTCGTCGGGAACGAACACGGCATCGGCAAACTCGATCCTCGCGCCGCTCTGCGACATGTTCCGCACCAAGCCGTCAATCGTCGACCAACGGTTGTTGAAGGCGATCTGGCTTCCCAGATAGGTACGGTTCCGATGCTCTCTGCGCCGATCAAACACGGGAAATGCCTTCCTTTGAAACACATTGACGTTTCAAGCCCTAACCGGCGCAAGCCTGATGCCAATGCACGCCCGATCAACCGTCCTGGCCGATTTCCGCCTCGCCGCTTGTCCGGGGTAGCGAGATGGCGGGAACGCCGAGGATGGGAGGGCGGGCTCGAAAGCTCGCCTTCTGCGCAAGGTTACGGCACCGCCATCGGGCGGAAGCTCTGAACGAAGGGCTTGAAGCTGCCAGGCTCAAGCACCGGAGCGTAAAGCTCGCGGGCCGCAAGGTTGGTCTCCAAGCGGGCGCTGTTGCTCGCCGATCGATCGGCTTTGACAGACAGCAATCCGAATAGTATGTTCCACTCAGTGATGGGAATGGAGCTTCCCGATAACTGCCTAAGTGCTGATAGCTCCTGCTCAAAACGGGCCGCAGGTCCGTCGCGGCAGGGCTGTTTCGAAACCCGCCGCTGGCGGGTTTTTTGTTGCCCCAGGTATTGGTCGAGAGGGCAACCTGATGAACGCCATATGTCCCAAGCGTTCGATGTTCTCTCCTCCTGTCGGAGGAGTATCGCCGTGAAGGGACTTCAGCAAGCCTGGCAGTTCTGGGCTATCCTTTCCGCCGTATTCGCGGCGTTGACCGCGATCTTCGCCAAAATCGGTGTTGGGAGTGTCAATTCCGATCTTGCAACGTTCATTCGCACGATTGTCATTCTGGCTGTTCTGGCGGGCATGGTCACGGCACTCGGCGAGTGGCAGCCATTCGGCGAAATCTCCCAGCGAACCTACCTCTTCCTGGTGCTCTCTGGACTAGCGACCGGAGGGTCATGGCTTTGCTACTTCCGGGCCTTGAAGGTCGGTGATGCTGCCCGCGTAGCGCCGATCGATAAGCTCAGCGTCGTCCTGGTCGCTGTTTTCTCCGTGTTTTTTCTCGGTGAACGTCTGACTTTGCCGAACTGGCTTGGCGTCATTCTAGTCGGAGCCGGCGCAATCCTGGTCGCCTGCAAGGGATGAGCCCCGGCCTTAACGAGATGGAGGATCGTATGGCTCCCGGTCGAACCTCAGAACCAAAGATCATTGTCGCCCTGCTGCCGGAGCCGGAAACGGTGGCCACCTGCCTCGATTGCGCGCTGGCTGCCGCCAATGGCTTCGAGGCGACGATCTCCGCCATCCAGATCGGCTTCAATCCGAAGTTTGCCTTCGTGCCGCCGGAGGAGATCGCCATCCAGCAGTTGCGCGAGTTGCGCGAAGGCACCATTGCCCAACGCCTCGCTCGCACCAAGGCCGCCTATGACGCATGGCTCGCCGACCGTCGGCACGCGCCCATCAGCTGGAAGCATGACGAGGGCGACGTCGGGCAATTGGTCGCCGCCGAAACGGGTAGCGCCGATCTCGTGGTGATGGGCAACCCGGTGCGCCTTGATGGCCGCGACGCTTTCCACGCGACCTTATTCTGGTCGAAACGGCTGCTCTTGGTTGCGCCGCCCGATCCCAGGGAAGGCCCTCGACTGGAACGCGTCATTGGCCGCCATATCGTCGTCGGCTGGAAGCCGGGCGAACCTGTAAAGCGGGCGGCAAGACAAGCGCTGCCCTGGCTGCAAAGGGCTGGCAAGGTGACGGTGGTGTCGGTGGAGAAGCCCGGCGCCGATTACCAGGCCACGGCTCGCGCCTTCTTCTCCGAGCTTGGCATCGCCGTTGACTGCGTTGAACTCAGGCGCGAGGCCGGCAGTGTCGGCCGTCAATTGCTGGCCGCCGCCGACCGGCTCGGCGCCGACAGCCTGTTGATTGGCGCCTTCAAACACGGCGCCCTTTGGGAAGCGATCCTCGGCGGCGTCACCCGCGACGTGCTCGCCGCAGCCCATATCCCCGTTTTCATGATGTGTTGAAGCAGGTCGATAAAGGAGATCCTCCATGGCCTTGATTGACAAAGTGACCGCCCGCGAAATCCTCGATTCGCGCGGCAATCCAACCGTCCGCGTCTACGTGACGCTCGACGACGGCACGTGCGTATCGGCCTCGGTGCCCTCGGGCGCCTCGACCGGCGAAAACGAGGCCGTCGAACTGCGGGATGGCGACAAGTCACGCTACGGCGGCAAGGGTGTTCTCAAGGCCGTCGCCAACGTGATCGACGTCATCGGTCCGGCTCTCAAGGGATGCGATCCCATCGCGCAGGCGGAAATCGACGCGCGGATGATCGATCTCGACGGCACCGGCAACAAGGCCAAGCTTGGCGCCAATGCCATTCTCGGCGTCTCCATGGCCGTGGCGCGGGCCGGGTCCGCTGTCAGCCGCCTGCCGCTCTACGCCTATCTCGGCGGCGTCGGCGCCACGCGTCTGCCGGTCCCGATGATGAATATCCTCAACGGCGGCAAGCACGCCGACAACTCCGTGGATTTCCAGGAGTTCATGGTGATGCCGGCGGGGCGGCCGAGCTTTGCCGAGGCGCTGCGTTGTGGCGCCGAGGTGTTCCATGCGCTGTCCAGGATCCTAGCCAGGAAGGGCTATTCCACCGCCGTCGGCGACGAAGGCGGCTTCGCGCCCAATCTGAAGAGCAACGAGGAAGCCTGCGAGCTGATCGTCGCCGCCATCGAGAAGGCGGGCTACGAACCCGGCAAGGACGCCGTCATTGCCCTCGACCCGGCCTCCAGCTCCTTCTTCGAAAAGGGCGCCTACAATCTTGAGAAGTCTGGCCTCGGCAGGAAGACCGCCGACGAGATGATCGACATTTACGAGAAGTGGATCGGCGCCTATCCGATTGCCTCGATCGAAGACGGCCTTGCCGAAAATGACTGGGAGGGCTTCGCCCGTCAGACGGCCAAGCAAGGCGACCGCATCCAGATCGTCGGCGACGACCTGTTCGTCACTAACGTCGCGTTCGTGAAGCGCGGCATCGCCGAGAAATCGGCCAACGCCGTGCTGATCAAGCTCAACCAGATCGGTACCGTCTCGGAAACGGTGAAAACCATCAACCTCTGTCGCGCCGCCGGCTGGGCCTATGTGGTCTCGCACCGTTCGGGTGAAACCGAGGACGCCTTCATGGCCGATTTCGCGGTTGCCATGGGCGGCGGTCAGATCAAGACCGGCTCGGCCTGCCGTTCCGAGCGCATCGCCAAGTACAACCGCCTTTTGGAGATCGAGGCGGAACTGGGCGACGCCGCCGAGTTCCGCTCGCCATTCGCCTGAGCCGTCAAACCGGGGAGGTGGGAAACCGCCTCTCCCGGGTTGCGATATCCGGCAATCTTTTCTCGGGCCGAACCTTGCCGACCCGGGAGGCCGCTTCCGCACGGTCTCGCCGCTGCCGATCGTTTGACTGGAGATGCTTTCCATGGGTTATCTCGGCTACCTGCTGGTCTTTCTCGGTGCCGGCGTTGGCGGCGCACTGCGCCACGGCGTCAACCTCGGCGCCGCTCGCCTCCTCGGCTCCGGGCTTCCCTACGGCACCTTCGCGATCAACGTGATCGGCAGCTTCGTGATGGGGATTCTCACCGAATACTGGGCGCAGAAAAGCGGTCTGCCACAGCCGCTGCGCCTGTTCCTCACCACCGGTATCCTCGGCGGCTTCACCACTTTCTCCACCTTCTCGCTCGATACCGCCATGCTCTGGGAGCGCGGCGAGGGTGTGGCCGCCGTTGCCTATGCCGCCGCCTCGGTGGTCCTGTCGATCGCTGCGCTGTTCGCAGGCTTCGCCCTCGTCCGAATGATGGTTCCCGCGCAGATCTAGCCAGGAGGGATTGCCATGGAAGCCCGCTCCTCCGATCCTTCCTCGGTGGCCGCCGCTTCAGCGAAACCGGTGGCGGTGAGCATTCTTTCGGTCGATCCGGCAACCGCCTTTGACAGCGAACCCGCGGAGCCATCCTGCTTCCCGGACCTCAACCTTGATCAAATCGTCGCTGCGGCAACAGCGCCCAAGCCCGAATACAACCTTGTTCCAATCTTCCGTGCGCCGCTGCCGGATACCACGAATGTCCTCTACCGGCAGGCAATCTTCCGGGACATCGAACGGCCATCGGTGCGTGCCACACTCGATGGCTTCGCCGGGGGCATGCGAGCGCTCCGGGCTAACCGGCAGCAGATAGACAAGATCCATCATGAGCGCGAGCGGCAAGCCTGGTTTCTTGACGGTGTCCTGCTCTACGACGAAGCGGTCCGCCGCTTCGCGGCCGTCTTTTCCTCCATTGAACTTGCATCTCCCGGCCTTGTCGCCTTCCGCGACTATCTTGCCTCCTATACGGTGGAGGAACGGTTCAAAAGGCTGGCGGACGCCACGCTCGATCTCAAGCGGCAGCTCGCCTCGGTCTCCTATTGCGTCTACCTGATCGGCAGTCACGTTCACGTCGGTCCGTTGGACGACGAGCCCGATTTTACCGAGGAAATCCTCGGCGTCTTCGCCAAGTTCAAGCAGGCGGACGCCAAGGATCATCGCGCCAAGCTCCGCGACGACGGGCAGATGAACCACATCGAGGCCAGGATTCTGGATCTGGTGGCCGAGCTAAACTCCGATCTGTTCGGTCGCCTCGATGCTTTCGTCGCTGCCAACACCGACTTCATCGACCCGACCATCGCCGCCTTCGACCGCGAGGTTCAATTCTATCTCGCCTGGCTCGACCATATCGCGCCGTTCAGGGCTCGCGGGCTGCCGTTCTGCTATCCGGCAGTCATGCCGAACAAGGAGGTCAAGGCCGAAGGCGCGTTCGATCTGGCCCTGGCGGCAGCGCTTGCCAAGGAGGACCGCGCTGTTATCGCCAACGATTTCGAGTTGAGCGGCGACGAGCGTATCCTGGTGATCACCGGCCCCAACCAGGGCGGAAAGACGACCTTCGCCCGCATGTTCGGCCAGTTGCATTACCTCGCGGCGCTGGGGTGCCCGATCCCGGCTGTCAGCGCGCGCCTCCATCTCTTTGACAGTCTGCTCACCCATTTCGAGCGGCCGGAGGTGGCTACCTCGGAGCGCAGCAAGCTGGAAGACGACCTGTTGCGGATGCGCGACATCCTCGATGTGGCGACGGAACAGAGCATCATCATCCTCAACGAGATCTTCACATCGACCACGCTCGCCGATGCCCTTTGGCTGAGCCGCGAGGTGATGACGCGCCTTATCGAGCGCAACATTCTTGGCGTCTGGGTCACTTTCATCGATGAACTGGCCTCCTTCTCGTCGGCGACGGTCAGCATGGTCGGCGGCGTCGACCGTAACGACGATGCGGTGCGCACCTTCCGCCTGACGCGGCGTCCGGCCGACGGGCTCGCCTACGCCATGGCGCTGGCCGAGCGGCACAGGCTGACCTACCGGAGTCTCAGGGAGCGCATCCGATGAAAGTGCATCTGCTGTTTCCCGATCGGGATCTCGATCGCTCCGGTC
This sequence comes from Pleomorphomonas koreensis DSM 23070, assembly GCF_000425185.1. Lineage (GTDB taxonomy): Bacteria > Pseudomonadota > Alphaproteobacteria > Rhizobiales > Pleomorphomonadaceae > Pleomorphomonas > Pleomorphomonas koreensis. The sequence continues at coordinate 4,456 of NZ_AULH01000033.1, read as the reverse complement.
CTCTTCCGCCCGGTGCGGACGCGCTGACCGTCGATCTTGGCCTCGAAACGCTGGTGATGGCCATGGCGGCCGGTGACAGGCTGATTGCCGAGATCGGCCGGCTGGTTCTTCTCGGCTCGACCGAGGCGGATGCCGATCTCGTGCGCTTCCGGCAGGCCGTCCTGTCCGACTGCATGGACAATCCGCGCGTCGTCCAGCAACTCTATGCGCTTGCCGGAGAGGCGCTCGACATCGAGCGCCAGGAGGGTTGGCGCTGGGCCGACTCCCCATCGGCAATCCTGGCGCGGTCGAGAGGGCTGCTGTCAACCTTCATGGAGATCCTCGGCCGCATCAAGGCCCTCACGGCCAAGCACGGCGACCGTTTCTGCTCGCTGGGCTTCCGGGGTCTGTTCGCCATGCTGGAACGCGAACTCAACGACGCCTATTTCGCTGAGGTGCAGACCGAACTCGCCCGTCTGCAGTTCAACGACGGCATCCTGATCAGTGCCACGCTGGGCCCGGGCAATCACGGTGTCGCCCATGTGCTGCGTCGCTGGTCGAGGGGAAAATCTTTCGTCGAGCAGCTCATTGGCCGCCAGGCGCCTTCCCGGCACTTCGAGATCGCTCCGCGCGATGAAGCCGGCTGGAAGGCGCGCGAGCAGCTGGAGGCACGTGGATTGAACCTCGTTGCCAACGCCGTGGCGCAATCGGTCGACCACGTCCTGGGCTTCTTCGCCACGCTCAGAACGGAGTTGGCCTTCTATCTCGGCGGTCTCAACCTCCGCAATGCACTGGCTGAACGCCTCTTGCCCTTCTGCCTGCCGATACCTTCCACCCCCGACGCGCTACACTTGTCTGCAACGGGGCTTTATGATGTCGGCCTCGCTCTCGGGACCGACGGCAGAGTTGTCGCCAACGATCTGGATGCGGACGGACGGCACTTGGTCATCGTCACCGGCGCCAATCGCGGTGGCAAGACAACCTTCCTGCGCAGTCTCGGTCTGGCCTTCCTGATGATGCAGGCGGGACTGATGGTGCCCGCCATCGCCTTCTCGGCAAGCGTCGCCGACCAGATCCTCAGCCACTTCCGTAAGGAGGAGGATGCGGATATGCGCTCCGGCAAGCTCGACGAGGAGCTGACGCGCATGGACGCCCTCGCCGAAGCCGCCACGCACCGCTCGCTGTTCCTGTTCAACGAGTCCTTCGCCGCCACCAACGAACGCGAAGGTTCGAAAATCGCCGGAGAGATTACCAGGGCGCTGATCGAGCGGGGTGTGCGGGTCGTCTTCGTCACCCACCTCTACACCTTCGCCCATGCCATGCTCGTCGAACAGGGGGGCGTCGGCGTGTTCCTCAGAGCGACGAAGCCAAGCGACGACGGCCGCATCTTTCCCCTGGAGCGGGCCGAGCCGATGGACACCAGCTTCGGACGCGATTTGTTCGCCGCTGTGATGCGCTCCTGAGTGGAGCCGCGTAAACCATTCCGCCCCGCAGCCCCCTCCTGTGCGGGCAAGCTCATCGCCGCGAATGTTCAATTCCTTGAGGGCATCGGTCACGCCGTCAATGGCTGCGCCGTTCGCCGTGGCAACGTAGCTCCCCTGCTGCCACGTCTGGGCCGACACGCCAGCCTTGCGAGCCTCGCGGGTCAACCTCGGCAATGCTGTCGGCAACCTGCTTCACGGCGACGGCGGTTCCGACCTTTACCATAGGCAAGGGTGCGAATGCGCCGTTCGCGGATCGACTTCTTGAGCTACTCCCTGAAGCCGACGGTGTAGCCCCAACAGAGGGGGCATCGCCAAGATATGCCGCTCCAGATTAACCCGCCCCAAGGTTTCAATCACCTTCATGCTAGCGGGAAATACCTGAACGTGGGCATGGCCAATCGGCCAGCATCCTCATTTCCAGTTCCTCAGGGTCCAGCCAATCATAAGCGCGACAGCAATCATTACAAAAATAGCAAGTAAGAACCGTCCGACGAATAGGGCAACACTTGCGGCGGTACTGATCCCGAGATCGCGCTTAAACCAGCGGACCTGGGCCAGCCCGTACCAGATTGTCGCCACAACAACCACCGTAAATCCCACCGTCAAACCCCCGCCGTGGGGGACGAGAAGCATGTCCAGACCAAGGCCTGCAACGAACACGAATACAGTGGCAACGTAGCATTGGCTGTAGAATGGTGGTCGCAGCGTCTCCCTCGTAAGCTTGATTGACTTTTTCCTTACCAAGGTCACCGCCATTACCAGCGGCAGCAAGCCGAAGATCATACCACGCGCCAGCAACAGGTTCGCGGTGGACTCCAGGAGAGGGGGAAGGCTCGCGTCAGCATATATGGATGGAACGGCGCTGGAGATCGCCTGAGACAGCAGAAGGGTCAGTAGCAGGAATAATGGCGGGCTGAGCGTGTCGCTATACTGATCTTCAGGGCGATCCTCCAGCTCCTCATCGGCATACTGCATCATTCGGAGGGGACTTACGATGGATCTCCACATGGTGATTGGATAGAAAACCAGCCAGGATACTATCTCATAGAGAAGATCCTCAACGGATTTCAGCAACTTCATGAAGTCCAACTCGACCTCCATCTCGATCCCGCTGCACAGCTATCGCATTGGGCTATCTGTTTTACGATTTAACCTGCCAATGAGGAACCTGGAGCAATGAAAGGAACATCTGAGCGCCTGTTGAACGTGGCCGCTTGATAAGCCGTTGGGGATAGGGCACGCTGCCACTGTATAAATGCGGAGTTTGCCCCATGCACAGATCGAAGTGGTTCTTGGCGACCCTGTTCGTAGCAGGCTCTGCGGCAGGGATGGCGCAGGCTAATGTCCCCTTTTTCAACGCGGCGTGCCCCGGTCGGGTCGAGGTCCATGCGGATGAAGGCGGACCAATCTACGTCAACGGTAAGGAAGCCAGGCTCAAGCGCTTCAACGACAACTATTATGAGGCGCGTTCTGGAAATGTGACGATCTCCCTGAGTATCAGGCCGGATGGCAGCCCAGACATATCATATACGGGCAAAGGCGGTGCAAACGGTGTCTGCCAGATCAAGAGCGAACGCTCTGCGGATGACCAACCGGAGCGCAGCAATAAAGCCGATCAACAGCCGGCAGACCGTCGCCAGGGCGTGGATACCACTGCGATGCCTGCTTTTTGCCGAGGAGAGGCGTCGGCCGAATTTGATCGTAGACCCTCGGAGATCACGACCAATATGGCGTTCAAGAGTGGCAATCGCTATGTGGTTCAAGGCAATTTTCCTGACCAAGAGCGAACCACCTTTTTCAATTGCTGGTTCGATGCCGACGGCAATTTCGTCTCGGTCAATTAAAATGAGGCTCTGGGTGTAGCTGGTATTCCAATGCTTCAGTGGATCGAACACCGCAGATTGCCGTTCGTCGCAGGCAATCCGGCGATAAGTGGTCGTGGCTGTGTGTTGATTATCGCCTCTATCCTGCTCGGCTTTACTATCCTCTCGTCGCCCCAGGCGAAATCTCTTTCGGGCGGCCTGACCATCATTCCGGCATTATTATTCACCGCTCTACCGCTTTCGGCTCTCGCTTATGTTTCCGAAGGGCGCGCGAACGCACTGTTTCGGCACTATGATATAAAGGCACTCGGACTGTCGCTTCTGTTCGCACTCTGCACGATCACGGCCTCATTTTTAGCGGGATGGATCGCGTCCTTCGACACCGCGATGAAACAGAATCCAGTCAATGACCTTGTTGCGGCAATGCGGCTTTCCGAACTGCCCGTCTTCCTGATCAGGACATTCGTGCAACTGATCGGTGAGGAGCTTGCAACGATCCTGCCTTTGCTCGCTGCGACGTGGCTGTTTATGAGCCGCCTACATGCGTCCTATGCCTCCAGCATATGGGCTGGCACCCTGGTTTCGACCTTGTGGTTCTCGGCGATGCATCTGCCAACATATGATTGGAACATTGTGCAGTGCTTCCTGGTGATTGGCATCAGCAGGCTGATTCTGACGGCATCCTACCTCTATACCAAGAATATTTGGGTATCCGCCGGTGCTCATATCATTAATGACTGGACATTTTTTGCGCTCGGTTATGCCGGGAGTCATGTCTCGGTAGCCAGTAGCCAGATATTTATTTGACCAGATCTTTTGCCCCGGACTGTGCGGTTGCGGGGCGAGATATAACGGACCCAGTTCAAGCTGCGAGTGGAATACTGCTTAAGGTGCATCATCATGGCGGGAGGCACGTCAGCACTCACACTGTGTTCAATGTACGCACTACCAGTGCCTTTGCTGGGTCGAATTAAGGATTCCGCTCAGTCTGACGGAATCTCGTGCCACAGGGGATTGCCAATAGGCTGGTCTTCCAGCAGCTCGGAAAAGCGACCGACCGAGTTGAGGAAATAATTGATCGTGTCCCAGGGCGTGGTGTAGCTTCGGCGCTCGCCGTGCCTTCCGGACAGAGCCGGGAACGTGTCAGCTTGCCGCTGGCAGGCTGATGAG
>NZ_AULH01000032.1 GCF_000425185.1 Pleomorphomonas koreensis DSM 23070 | reverse complement strand
AGCAGGACGTGCTCGCCTACATGACCTTTCCCAGGCAGCACTGGACCAAGCTTCACAGCACAAACCCCATCGAACGTCTCAACGGCGAGATCAAACGACGGACAGAGGTCGTCGGCATCTTTCCCAACGATGACGCAATCGTCAGACTCGTCGGGGCGCTGCTGCTCGAACAAAATGACGAGTGGGCCGTCCAGCGGTCCCGCTACATGACACTTGAGACCATCGCCACGATGAGCGATGATCCGCTCATCAGCCTGCCAGCGGCAAGCTGACACGTTCCCGGCTCTGTCCGGAAGGCACGGCGAGCGCCGAAGCTACACCACGCCCTGGGACACGATCTTAGGGCGTGCGAGTAGAGCGCGCATCGTAGAAGGGCGAGGCCTAACCCAATCGTGGTCCAACTTGAGACTCGCAATCGCAAACTTGCCCACACGGGCCAGTATGCAGATTGCTCCAGGCGGATTGCTGGCAAATGGTAAATAGCCGCATCCCGTTTCCTGAGCAGCCTGTGCCAACGCTTGCTCGCTGTATTGATAGCGTAACTGCCCACGAAGGTGGGGAATATGCCCTCCGGAGGCTGCGCGCGAAACAGCGGCTCGGTGAGCATCTGCCCAAGCCGCGTTACGCAATTCCTCGTAACGCAGCACAAAGTTTCTGGCCTTCTGAGGGTCATGATCCGCAAGCAAGCTCGAAATGTTAGCGTCCAAGGTGCACTCCAAAAATGGAGGTTTCGTTAACCGTTATTTTGCTCCAAAAACTTTTGGATTGCAAGCAAAGCAAAAGGCAGACCAACGCCCCAGCCACAGGAACTTCGATATGGCGCTAGACCGCAGCACTCTTTTGAAACGCGACTCATTCTCGGATCAAAAGTTCGACCATCGCAGTCGTCAACCGTTAGGCCAAATGTCATAAAATACTGATTTTATGACATTTTTTCACTTTCTCGACCTAACCTATTGGCTCGACAATGGATTTTTAGCTTGGCACTTTTCGGTAGCGAAGCTGAGCAAATGGAAACATCATAAAATATGAGCAATTACAGTATTTTATGAGGTTTCCATGCGTCAAGCGCGGGTGCTCACCGAACCCGAACTCAAACGACTGCTGGCCGTCGTTGCGCAGTCCCGATACGCCGAGCGTAACCGGCTGGCGTTCATGCTGTCGCATCTGGCCGGTCTTCGTGTCGGCGAGATCGCGTGCCTGCTGGGCGGTGATCTCTTCGAGGCCGATGGCGTGATCCGCGAACGCCTTGTCGTGCGTGCCTCGATCGCCAAGGGTGGTCATGAACGGGTGGTGTTCCTCGGCGACCGGCTGCGCCATGAGATCGAGCGCTTTCGCCGATCAGGGGAGGAAGGTAAGAAGCGCAAACCCAACGCGCCGCTGCTGGTAACGCAGAAGCATACGGCGTTTTCGCCGAACACGCTCTGTCAACTGATGAACCGGATGTATGCTGCTGCCGGTCTGGATGGAGCGACCTCCCACAGCGGCCGGCGTTGGTTCATCACCAAACTGGCGAATTCAAGCGTCAGCACGAAGGTTATCATGACGCTGGCCGGTCACAAGCACATGACCACGACGCAGCGGTATATCGACGTGCGCGAGGACATGATGCGAGCGGCAGTGGAGCATCTGTGAAGGCGCGTCCGTATTGATAGCCTGAACTCACACCTGGCGATTGATGGAACAGCGTAAAACGGTGCTTCCGGCGCTCGATTTTTTCCTCAGTGAGGAAAAATTGCCCCCCAAGAAGGACAACCCGCATGTCATTAGCCATATAGAAATCACTTCTATTGACTCCATGGGAGTTCTTTTGGTAAATTCTCGCCTATTGTAGCCTCGATAAATGCCGTCGAGGGGTTGCCTCCTTCGGGAGCAATCAGTGAAAAGGGGCGGCTAGACCCGAAACATCGCTACGTGTTGACGCTTCGCCTCGGCGAAGTTCCATCGGGGTTCCTTTGCGGACGCTGTAAAGAGACTGGGCTTCGGCCACCCCCGTAGTGCAGGCAGGGGCGACCCGAGAGGGTCTGGTTCGACAAGAACGGGTTTCATGACTGAATGTCAGTCAACTGAAATTCGTCCCGGCGGGGCTATCGGTAACGATAGGAACTGGCAATCTGGAGGCGGCACCAACACGAAACCGTTCTGCAATACGGCTCACCAACACCTGGTCATTCGGGGGGGGAGCCGCTATGCCTGAAGGAAAGAACGGCGCGGCTCGCCTCAGTAAGAGGTGAAATCATGGTGATAGCCGTCTCCGCCGTTTTGGCGCCAACCGAGACCAGCACAGCCCCGAAAGACCTTGGACTCGTGTTCAAGGACGTCCCCGCGTTCGGCAAGAGCCTGAACGCCAGTCAAGCCATTACTTGGCGTCAAAAAACGCAGGAATGCGCTGGCACAGCTACAGACTTCGCAGCGAAGAAGCGTGTAGCCGTTCGCCAGCTTGTCGCCATGTTGGTCATGGACGCACAGCTTGCTCCGGCAGGCTTCTTTGAGGGTGAACTCAAAAACGCAGGGCTAGGTATCCCTCGCTCCAAAAGCCTCTCGCAGCAGCATTCGCTTACCATCTCAAGCTAGACGTCGCGAACGCCGACAAGAAGAAAAAGCCGACGACTCGAAGGCGCTCAACCGCTATGCCTCGGCGGGGGTACGATTGCTTGAACTGGCCCGCAAGGCGATGCCGGCTCAGGATGGTGGAATCGACATCACCTACGACAGTGCTGGGGTGACGATGTTGATGGACATCATCGAGAGCGAAGGCGGCATCAACAAGATAGCGCTGGACTCTGCTGCGGACAGTTCCGAGCACGCCGAGGTCATTCCTCTATCATCCGACGCCCACACCATTCGGCAGTCAGCAATGGCGAAATCTCTGCTGGGTGGGGCGCTGGGAGGAGGAAGTGGCAGTCTCATCTTTGCCCTCGCGCTCCAATCAGGCGGCGAAGAGCCAAAGATCGCCCGAACTCTTAATTTGCCTCCAGAGGCCATGCCGCTCGTCTACTTCGCGCTGGATCTGGCTGACGAGCGCATCAAGCTTCTTGCCAAACTCTTTAAAGTCGGTGAGGCGCTCGTCAAGGAAAAAGCCAGCATCTTGGTCAATCACGAGGACGACCCGAATGATTCGGCGTCACCTCGTCGCCTGGCATCCCGTCAGTTCGTGTTTCACCCCGATGGGAAGATGTCGATTTCGCCTATCCTCAATCCGAGCAGCGTCATCATCAAGGTCGTCCCCACGGCCGATCTATTGGGCGAGCCGATCCAAAGGCATGTGCGTTTTCAGACCTATGGTCGACGTCGAGCTGCGGCTAACATCAAGGACAGGAAGCGGCGCGATAGGTTCGACCTCGAGGTCACCGGCCCTGGCGACACGGAAGGGATCAAGCGGATCAAGCTGACGACATCGGTGGAGAAGGACGAGCAAGACAGGGTCGCGGATGTCGGCATGCTCATAGAGCAGGTGAGGTCGCGGACTAACATCTTCCGACCATAGTCAGCGACTCATTCAGGCCAACCATCCAGACTGGCAATCTGCAAGGTCTCATCGACAAGATGGTAGAGATCGTTCCGACCGTGAAGAAATTCCGCAAGGACAGCGCTCCGGTTCGGTTGACACTGGCGGCGCAAAGCTTGTCGATTGCCTGCCACAAAAAGATTGTATCCGTGCCCGCGCTGTCTGCCCAGGTATGCGGTACAGTGGATGTTCATCCTGACGACTTTGTTGCCATCACCGAAGCGCTTGCCCACCTCCCGCTTAAGGGAACGATCAGTGCATCCATGGATGAGCATATGGTGGTGTTCCGGTTCGCGACGGCGCTTGCGAGCTACGAAGTTCACCTACCCTCGGTCTCTGACAAGCTTCAACGGTTCAACCGCCATATCGTCAAGATGTCGCCCGTGACATGGCCGCGAGTCGTCACGCCTCTGGGCAACGACGGCCGGCCGAACGACGAGTTGCCGAACGGCTGACCGTGAAAGGCCGGGAACCCAGTTTCCCTGCCACCTCCTTATTTTTCCTCAAAGAGGAACGCTCCATGACGAATTTTGCGTCTCTATGGGCCGACTATGCCCTTTATCTTCCTGCGCTAAGCAATGGCTACACGGTCTTTGCCGCACAGCAGCCCAACGCTCAAGCCTAAGCTCGGCTGCCATCTGGCATTCGGCCAGTCGACCTCAACTTCCTAAACGCCAAGTCCAAGCTCAATAGTTAGCCCAACGCCCTTTATTCGGCAGCGCTCGGCTTTGAAGATGAACGGCCGGACATCGTCAAAACGCGGGACCGCCAAAACACATTCGCTATGGCAGACAGCGGCGGCTTCTCACTGATCGCCGGGGCGGTCAAATATTCTGAAGCCTCGTTTCGCGCAAAAGTGCTGCAATGGCAGGAAGCTTACTTCGACGTAGGCCTCATCCTCGATGTGCCAACGCGCGCGCTCAGCGTCCCAGCCAGTGGCGTCACCACTTTCGCTGAGTGTCTTAACCGAACCATCGACAATCTCAAGTTCGCCACAAGCAATCGTAGCGCTTCCAGTCTGCGCCTTCTGTCTGTCTATCAAGGCAGAACCCATAAGGAGGTCGAATATTGTGACGTTGTCCCTTGGTCCTGATCCGGTTTGAAGTTCGTTCTGGCCGATGGAGAGGACCAGAACATGAAGCGCAGTCGTTTCAGCGAAGAGCAGATCATCGGCATCCTAGGAGCATGAGAGCGGCGTCCCGGTTGCCGAGCTATGCCGTAAGCACGGCGTCAGCGACGCCAGCATCTACAAATGGAAAGCCAAGTACGGCGGCATGGACATCAGCGAGGCCAAGCGGCTGAAGGCGCTTGAGGAGGAGAACGCCAAGCTGAAGCGGATGCTGGCCGGCGCCATGCTGGACAACGTCGCCCTGAAGGATCTTCTGGGAAAGAAGTGGTAGCGCCCGCTGCCGAGCGGAAGGCTGTCGCCCACCTGATGGAGCACCATGGGATGAGCGAACGGCGGGCGTGTAAAGCCATCGGCTGTTGCCGGATGATGGTGAGATACCAGTCGACCCGCCCCGACGATCGGGATGTCCGAGAGCGCATGGTCGCACTTGCCCTCGAGCGCCGTCGCTTCGGCTACCGGCGTCTGCACATGCTGCTGCGCCGGGAAGGCTACGAGGTCAACCACAAGAAGCTGTTCCGTCTTTATCGGGAGGAGAAGCTGACGGTGTGGCGGCGTGGTGGCCGGAAGCGGGCGATCGGAACGCGGGCACCGATGCTGTTGCCGCTTGGTCCCAACGAACGCTGGAGCCTCGATTTTGTCTCCGATCAGTTCACCGACGGACGACGCTTGCGCATACTCACGGTTATCGATGACTGCACACGGGAATGCCTGTCGTTGTTGGCGGACACCTCACCGTCGGGGATCCGTGTGGCTCGCGAGCTCGATGGGCTGATCGCCGAGCGCGGCAAGCCGCAGATGATCGTCTCCGACAACGGCGCCGAGTTCACCAGCAACGCCATTCTCACATGGGCAGAAGGCGCCAGCGTCGAATGGCATTACATTGCGCCGGGCAAGCCGATGCAGAACGGCTTCATCGAGAGTTTTAACGGCCGTCTTCGCGATGAGTTGCTCAACGAGATGTTGTTCTCCTCTCTGGCCCAGGCAAAAGCTGCGCTGGCCAGTTGGAGGGCCGATTACAACACGTCTCGCCCGCATTCCCAGATCGGTTGGCGCACCCCGGTCGAGTTTGCGGCGACCTTCCCACTCCGCCGGGCTCTGGCGCTCCGCCAGACAATAGGCTCCGCGCCGACGCCCGACACCGCCGTCCGTCAGGACAAAACCAACACCGGAAGCGAATACAAAACTGGATAGATCCCGTGGGACCGACGTCAAAGAAGACGTTAATCGTCAGCCTTCGCGATAGCCACCATCTCCGTAGCCCGCAGAATGGCATCTTGCTTTAGTAGAGCTTTCGACAAAGGAAGTAGATAGCGATCGACCATTGCGATCGTCTCCGCCTCTTCCGAGCTTTTGGTCAACTCCCGAAAAATGTGGCCCAATGTCTCACTCAACTCGCGAAGCTCGTCGACGACTCTGCCAGTACCGAGGAGGCGAAGCAAATCGGCCCGCGTGCTTGGCCCGATGCCCGGCGGGGTTTGCTTGCCGTTCGAACGATACCCGTCCGGAAGGTCGCCCACCAAGTTTGTTACGCGTCGATTGCGAACTGAATCCAGGAGCTGATCAACTGCCTGCTTCGCACCTGCAACCCGAGTGGGGTGATCGGTATCTGCGGCCGCATGCGGCAGAAGCTCAAGCTTATCGGCATGCTTGGGAACAAGCGAAAGATAAGGCTTCATCGGCCCGCTGATTCCATCTGCGCTCTTGAATATGTCGGCATCGATCGCAGCGTGTCGCACCTTGCCCCTTGCTAGAGCCTCATCGAGGGCGCGGACATCGATCAACTCGCCCCGGTCATAGTTGAGGACGACTGCGCCATTTGTCAGGGCCGACAGGACTTCCCCATTTATCAAGTGCTGGTTGCTGAATATCTTGGTGTCCGGATCCTGCCTGCCAAGTCCCAAATGGACCGAAAGTACATGCGCGCCCGTCGCCGCCTTTGCCGGCGTTTCGGCATAAGCGTACCCCTCGGCGAGGATCATGTCACGGTGGCTTGGACGGGCGTAGAAGACCACATTCATGTGGAACGCCGTTGCGATACGTGCCAACTCGCGGCCGATATTTCCGTACCCGAGGATCGCAATGGTCTTGTTCTCAAGCTTTTCGGTTGGATACTCCGAGAGGTTTTTGCCGGTATCGAAATCGCCACCCACGACTCGGCGATGCAGCTCACCAACCGGAAGGTCTGGCGTCACCCTCATAAGAGCTTTGAACGCCATCTGCGCCGTTGCCCGGCTGTTGATCCCCGGAGTGTTCATCAAGGGTGCCACACCACCTTCGCCATTCGGGCCGCCCCAAGACAAAGAGCCCATATTGCCGGTCCCGGTGCCAATCCTAGCCCCTCCGAGGCGAAACTTCGCTTCCGCAGGTATGAAAGTCGCAGCCGCGATGACGGCATCATACTGGCCGTCTTCGGTTCGCTTCCGGATCTCATCCGGCGTGCTCAGGCCGGGTTGATAATGGAAATGAACTCTTCCATCGTCGATCAGTTCGCCGATGGGCGCAGACTGGCCATGAAATACGCCACCTCGCTCGGTGATGAAGGCTTCAACTTCACTATGATCTTGCATTCCATCGGTTCCGAACCGAAGTCCGATGGGATCGACGATCAAGATTTTTACGGTGCCTTCCGGGGTGTTGGCCTCCGTCACCGATGCCGGCCGATGCCGCGATTCCTGATCTTGCACCATAATTCTCTCCACTTATAGCTAGGCACGGCAGCGCCGAGACGGTTCGATGAACCGTCTCGGCGAAGGCGGTCGTGGCCGACAAGCGGCGACCTTCTACGAGAGCATCCTAATAGATGCTGTTGGTGGCCTTTCCGGGCGCAGCATGCTTTGTCGCAGTCTCGGGCTGCGCGAGAAGTCCCTTGAGATCCGTACCTTTGTCGGCCCACCACTCCGACAGAATTCGGACATCCCAGCCAAGACAGAAATGCTTCACGCCCATCCTCATATACTGGGCCGCCAGTTTGGGATCGTGCAGTTCGACGCGAGGATGGAGTCCTTTTTTGAGAGCAAGTTCGATTGTCTTGCGTTCGGCCGCCAAAACTTCCGGTGCGTCGTACTGCGCCGGCTTGCCAATGCTCATCGCAAAATCGGACGGCCCGAACTGGACCATATCAATACCCGGAACGGACAGGATTTCCTCCAAATTGTCGACACAACACTTCTTCTCGACCATGATAGCAATCACGACGTCGTTGAGGGCATCGACATAGGCCTGTTTCCCGCCTTCCCTGAGCACACCGACATCGCGGCGCATTCCGACACCAGCGAGGCCACGACCGCGAGCCCCCGGTGCGTCAGGGCACTCGGCTCGCACGGCATTAACGGCGCTGACGGCATCTTCACGAGTTCGAATGTCGGCAAAAAGGATGCTTTGAAACCCCGAGCCCACGGCCCGCATCGCTTGGTGGGCATATTGTGTCTGCTCGATCTTCATCATGCCAGCCAGGCCGGACAGTTCAAGCGCGCGGCCCAGGTTGTCCAGGTCGTGAAGGTCAAATGGGGCGTATTCCGCGGTGAACTCGACGTACTGGTAGAGGCCCGACTGTCCAATGAGCTCAATTAGCGTCGGCCAGACCGACATGACGTGCGTTCCAAGAGTAGGCAAGCCCGCTTCGAGATGCTCTCGCAGTATATTACGGCGCATTTTAATTCCTTTCGATTGGTGTCACCGAATGCGATCGGATCGCATTTCGCCGAAGAACGCGGCCAAACTCATCGCCAACTGCTTTCCGCTCCTGCAGCGAGACATATCCGGCGATGAGAAAATCATCTGTATTTCCCGACGTTCTCCTCTCTTCTTCTAAAAACATCTCTGCGGTTGCTTTCCTGTTTGGGGGAGCCCCGCCGTGAAGCTGGAGCCGCCTACTCGACCCGGCCACAAGAGATTTTCGGCTAACTAGCCGGTGGTTAGCCAGAATTGAGTAGACGTCACCCAGCCACGGGGCGATGCAGGGCAATCTGCCCCGTTCACCTCGCTAAAACTCAAGTATAGGAACAAAGGATACTTAGTCCGCAACTATGCGCGCCGACGGGATACAGATATCCTAACTTTTGACTGCCCCCGCCGTTATCCCGGAGACCATGTTCTTTCTGAATGTATAGTAGATGACGATCGGCGGAATCGCATAAATCAGGCCGCTGGTCATGAGCAGATTCCAGGGCGAATCGTCTGCCCCGAGAAACAGGCCCAATCCGACAGAAAGGGGCTGAGCCGCATCGTCCGAATTGAGCAGGAACGCATAAAGATATTCATTCCAGGCAAGAAGCAACGCATAGATACCGATGGCGACCATTGGGGCGCGCATGAGCGGGAGATAAATGAGGCGAAAGACCTGCCAGATGGATGCGCCGTCGACCACGGCTGCCTCATCGAGCTCGCGCGGAAGACGATCTGAAGCCTGCTTCAGTATCCAGATGGCATATGGCGATGCAAGCGCGGTCATCGCAAGGATGAGCGCGGATCTGGTATTCAGGAGACCGTAAATGCTCATCGCGCGGTACATGGGGATCGCCAAGAATGCGGCCGGTATCAGGTAGGTGCCGAGCGCAAGGCCCATGAGCAGACGCGATCCCTTCACACGCAGCCGGCTTGTTGCGAAGGCCGTCAAGGTTGCGATGACAAGGGTCAGTATGCTGACAGTCACGGCCACGATTAGGCTATTTCCGATATCACGCCAGAAGTGGGCAAGAAAATTGTGCTGCTGGCGAAACACAATTCCGAAGTTCCGAAGCGTCGGGTTCTGTGGCCAGATGTGACCGGCCAACATATCTTCCTGTGGGGAGAGTGACAGAACCACAAGATGGTAGATCGGGAACAGCGTCCACAAGATGATGACGATCGCAATTGCAGCGAGGCCAGAGTTTCTCCAATATTTCCTCATTCCTCACGCCCTCCAGAAAGCCTGCGCATCATCACCACGACCAGAGGCAGAATGATTGGAAGTGCGATCAGAATGGATGCGATGCCGAGATCGAGGCGGCTGTTGCTCACATATTTCACACCCAGAGTGGCAAGCACCTGCGTCTGGTCGGCCGGCCCTCCGCCAGTCAGAAGATAAATGCTGTTGAAGTCCCCCAGCGTCCAAATCGCCGACAAAATAGTGGATGTCATGTAGAGCTTGGCGAGCGACGGCCATGTGATGTACCGGAATTTCTGCCAAATGCTCGCGCCATCGACGGAAGCTGCCTCATAAAGGTCTCCCGATATGGCAAGCCTTCCTGTAAGAAGCGTCAAAGTCCAGAAAGGAAGAGATTTCCAGATATGAACAATAATTGCCATCACGAAGGCGAGATTTGCATTCGTCAGCCAGGCCGGACCTTCCATAATCCCGAAAAGCTGAAACAATTGCTGATTGATGACACCCGTTTCTGCGTTCAGCATCACACGGAATGAAAGAATCGTCGGAATGGAAGGAGCAGCCCATGGAAGAATGAATAGAACAAGCAGCAGTCCGATCCAGCGTTTCTGCAAAGAGAAAAAGCCGGACAGAATAAGCGCGATGACCATCGTCGCATTTACCGACACGATGACGTAGATGAACGTGTTCTTCGCCGCCGTTGCAAAAACAGGATCGGCGAGCAGCTCCCGATAGATTTGCGGACGCAAACCAATCCCAAAGCCGATTATTACCGGAACGACAACGAATATGGCAAGGACGAGCACATAAGGCGCCAGAAAGCCCATGCCAATCAGGGCTTGTCTCTGCCGGTGAGATTTCGAAACTTGAGACGCGGAATAGCGTTCAGAGAAGGCCGACGTGGTCATCTTTTCGACAATTCACTTTCATGACGAGGGCAGCAGCATCATTCACGGCAAACATGAAGCAGGGGCTGCGAAAGATGTTCCAATCCCAACCTGGACCCAGTCGAGGAAGAGACGCCAATTCGCAGCCCCATTTTCGTTATTTACTGGACAAGCCGCTTCATGTCCGCGATGAGTTCATCTGCCGCCTGATCGGGCGCATAATTTTGCGTTAGGATCTTGCCGGCCGCCTTGGCCCAGACACCTTCGTTGTTCAAGGCCGAAAGCTTGTAATTCCGCGTGTAATCCCAAGGCTCGGTTCCGACCATGTAGATGCCGTGATAGGCCTTCAAGTGCTTGTCTGACTGCCAGAACGCGCTGTCGATATCGGTCTTCTTGGACGGGAACAACCGCCCCTTTGTCGCATCGATGTAGGGGTTCAGATTCTCGTCCTTCAGAAGGAAGGTAAGAAACTTCTTCGCCAACTCTTTATTCTTCGAGTCCTTGAAAATGACGCCAGGCAGATAGGTCGCGCGCGTCTTGAGCGGCTGATCGGCAGCGTCGTGCGGTGGCGGCAGCGTCACCAACTTGTTTTGGTAGTTGTCGAGCGCCTTGGCTTGATCGTCTTTGGAAAGATTGGGGTTTGTCGAATCATCCAGCCATTTCCCCGGAATCGATATGGAGTAGTTGAACGTCATGACTGTCTGACGCGAATGCATATACTGGTTGTTATCGGGATCTTGCCAATTGACACTGGAGGGTGGCGTGCAGCCCCTTTGATACAGGCCGGTATATGAAGCGAGGGCTTTCGTGAGGCTTTCGCGCAGGTCAGGGGCGTCGAACCGCGGCTTGCCGTTCTCGTCAACGAGCCTCACATTGTAGGCGTCGGCAAAGGCCATGAAGACGTTTGTCGCATCCGAGGATCCGATGCCGTAAGGCATCCCGACGGCGTAAATCCTCTTGCCCTTGGCGCGAAGCGCCGGCTGAACCTTGTCGCACCAGAAGGACCAGTACGCCTCCCACTGCTGCGGAATATCGTCAGTCGAGACTCCTGCATCGGTCAACAGATCTGTCCAAACCATCGTGGCCAGCGTCTGCGAGCCGAGCGGGAAGGCATAATAACTGCGCTCGCCGGATTTCTCGTCGAACAGCTTTGCCGCCGACAGTGCTTCCGGCGCGAACTCGCCTTCGATTGGCTCAATAACGTCGGAGAGGTCTTCGAGCTTATCGTCGTAGGCCCATTTGCCAATCAACTTGACACCGAGTTGGTCGCCATAGGCGATGTCGGGTACCGTGCCCGCTTCCACAGCTGCCGTCGACTTAACGTTCATGTCGGAGGCTTGATAGAGGGATAAATCGACGTCGACGCCGTTCTCCTTCTTGAACCGCTCAACGACATTTTTGAAAGCGACATCCTCGCCGGCATAAAATCCTTTCGACCACCAGATAGTCAGTGTTTCGGCCGATGCGATTGACGTTGAGCCGAGTAACGCAGCTGCGGTCACACCAAGAATAATATTCCTCATGGTTCCTCCCCAATAACTTCCTCACGTCATTACATTCAGGACGCCGTATCTTGCTCTGCTTCTTACGCTGGCAGCATCGAGCATGGCACCATCGCATGAGCGCCGAGTATGTACCGGGCAATCTGCGCCGGTAAGCCTCAAGTGTCTGGTCCTGAAACTGCGGCTCGCTCCAAATCGCCCGCAGCCAAGAGACAGCTACCACCCATTTGGTATGTTAGCAACTGGTTTTTGGTTGACCAATTTTATGTGGACTGATATCGCTGGTCGCACATAATTTGGAGGGTGGGATGGCATCGGTTGATTTGATCAATGTTGAGAAGGCATTCGGGGAACTCAACGTCATAAAGGGCGTAAGCGTCTCAATGAAGGACGGCGAGTTCGTCGTCCTTGTTGGCCCGTCCGGGTGTGGCAAGTCGACGCTGTTGCGAATGATATGCGGCCTTGAAGAAGTGACCGGCGGCGACGTGCGGATCGGCGCAAAGAGGGTCAACGATCTTCAGCCCAAGGATCGTGACATCGCCATGGTTTTCCAAAGCTACGCGCTTTACCCCCACATGACCGTCGCGGAAAACATGGGCTTCTCGATGAAGCTGCGCGGCATTGATCGGAGAATAATCGACGAAAAAGTTCACGCTGCTGCAGAGATGCTGAACCTGACGGGGTTGGTTGACAGATATCCCAGGCAACTTTCCGGCGGACAGAGACAAAGGGTCGCGATGGGCCGTGCAATGGTGAGAGATCCGGAAGTCTTTCTTTTCGACGAACCTCTGTCGAACCTCGACGCCAAGATGCGGGTACAAATGCGCTCCGAGATTAAGGAGCTTCATCAGCGGCTTGGAACCACGATCGTCTATGTCACCCATGATCAGGTCGAAGCAATGACGCTAGCTGACAAGATCGTGGTTATGCGCGACGGCGTCGTCGAACAGATTGGCGCACCGCTCGAACTCTACGATAGCCCCTCCAACCTGTTCGTCGCTGGCTTCATCGGATCACCGGCAATGAATTTCATCAAGGGCCGCGCAGAATTCCGTACTGGCGATCCCGTCTTGCGCTTGGAGAGCTCCGCCGAGATCAGGTTACCCCCTTTGCCAGCTTCATTTGACGGACGGGAACTGGTCCTCGGAATTCGGCCAGAACATTTGCAGATTTCCGAGAGCGGAACTCCCGTTCAGGTGGTGGTTGTCGAACCGATGGGATCCGAAACGCAGGTGAAATTCTCGTTGGGTGAAACCGACGTGGTGGGATTGTTCCATACACGCTTTGAGGGCGTGCGCGGCGAACGGGTCCATATTGCTATCCCTCAGGAACGTATCCACATTTTTGACGCTGAAAGCGAGAGCCGGGTTCAAACGGCCAATTGAGCGGCAGCGGCGAAATGGAGTGGGGCAGACGATCGTCGGTCGCACCAATAGCCGGGCCGTCGTTGAACTGGTTGATCAGATCAACTAAACTAGCAGCTAGTTTCAAGAAAGCTTAATGACGGGATGGTGAACGCATGAGCATAATTGAAAAATTGACCCCGTTACGTAAGCAGAGCCTCGCCGATGAGGTGATTGCGCGATTGCGTGGCTTGATATTGGAAGGCACGCTGAAGGCTGGCGATAAGTTGCCGGCCGAACGGGAGTTGGCGGAACGCTTCGGCGTCGGACGCAGTGTGGTGCGCGAAGCCCTCTATAAGCTTGAGTTCTTCGGACTTCTGCAGACCAAACCTCAAAGTGGCACTGTCGTGGTCGACCTGACGTCCGGAGGGCTGTCAAGTTTTGTTTCCAATGTCCTTTCGCTCGCGGCCCCCGATACGTTCGATGTTGTTGAAGCACGTATGCTGCTTGAAGTTAGTGTCGCCCAGCTCGCCGCTGAACGCGCCGATGACAAAGCAATCGAACGCATAAGATCTGCATATGAACAACATAAGCGTATGATCGAAGAGGATCGCGAAAATTCAATTGAGATTGACCTGCTCTTCCATATCAGGATCGCCGAAGCCACGGGCAACATGGCATTGCAATCCTTGATAAGCGTTTTAGCGCCCGGCATGGTGGCGCAAACGAAAGCGGGTAGTGCACTTCAACCCGCGACCAGCGCAATGCGTGCACCCAATACATGCCAAGAGCACGAGGCGATCTTGCACGCGATCGAAACCCACGATCCAGAGGCGGCAGCTTCAGCCATGCGAAAGCATATGATGGCAACCAAAGATTACTTCTTGAAAATGCAGCCAACAAGCTGAACCGGGCCGGCTTAAATTCCATCGGCATCGACAATGGCGTTTCGCTGACCATAGCACTCGCCAAGCTATTCATATTGCTCGGCGGCAGGACTGATAATGATACCGGCTCCACGCATCTTTCTGGCCTCTCTCTTCGACGCTGCGGTCAAGGCCGCAGATCCTCAGACAGGCATCGCCGCACATCTGCCTGAAAAACCAAGAGGGAAGACAGTCGTTATTGGTGCCGGGAAAGGCGCCGCACAGATGGCAAGCGCGCTTGAGCGGTTGTGGAAAGGTCCTATCCACGGTGTCGTTGTGACTCGCTATGGGTACGGCTGCAAAACCAACTCGATCGAAATCATCGAAGCGGCGCATCCGGTCCCCGATGCGGCGGGACTTATTGCATCGAAGCGGTTAACCGACGCCATCAAGGATCTGTCTGAAGACGATCTCGTTATCGCGCTGATATGCGGTGGCGGGTCGGCGTTGCTGCCGGCACCGCCCAAACCACTGACGCTCGACAATGAGATAGTTCTCAATGAAACGCTGCTTGCTTCCGGGGCACCGATTTCTGCAATGAATGTCGTGCGCAAGCACCTTTCAACGATTAAAGGCGGCCGGTTGGCAGCCGCGACAAAGGCTCGCGTCGTCAGTTTGATTGTCTCGGACATTCCCGGCGACAATGCCGCCTACGTCGCCTCGGGCCCCACGGTTGCGGATAATTCCACACGTCACGAAGCGCTGGAAATCGTTGCCCGATATAATTTGAAGTTACCGAAGGCTGCGATCGACCATCTGAATTCGACAGGAGCCGATGCGCCCCGTGCGGATAATCCGATTTTCAGTCGTAACAGCCACCATATCATTGCTTCTGCTAGCGTTTCGCTCGAAGCTGCCGCCGCCGTTTCCCGGTCGAGCGGCATTGAAGCCGTCATTCTGTCCGATTCAGTCGAAGGTGAGGCACGCGATGTCGCCCTTGTGCACGCGGCAATCGCCAAGGGGGTTTTTGAACGCAACAGGCCATTCGGCAAACCGGTGGTCATTCTCTCCGGCGGGGAAACGACGGTTACCCTGAAGTCCAGACACGGAAAGGGTGGGCGAAACAGCGAATTTGCCCTGGCGGCTGCCTTGGCGATCGATGGCCGCGACATCCATGTTCTCGCCGCAGACACTGACGGGATCGATGGCACAGGGGATAATGCCGGAGCTTTCGCCGACGGCACCACCGTTGCACGCCTCCGAGTTGCGGGTTTCGATCCGCGGCAGCTCCTCGACACAAATGATAGTTACACCGGCTTCAAGAATATCGATGACCTGTTCAAGACCGGACCAACAGGAACCAACGTCAATGATTTCAGGGCGATGCTGATCTCCTGAGATAGAAGGCCATGGGTCAACGGACTTCCCATGCCGATCGAGGCAGCATCTTGGCGATCCCCGGAGAGCCAAACGGATCGGTCCAGGCCGCTATTGGCCCCATAAAGATCAATAACTTTAGTGGAGGAGCAGATGAAACGGTCTGAAATCAACACAATTATCCAGGATGCCAGGGCTTTTGCCACGGCGTTCCAACGTGCACTTCCCCTCTGGTCAAACTGGCAGATCCCGGACTACGTCGAGAACCCGGACGTCGCGCGCTTCGTGAAACGCCGGCAAATGGGCTGGGATATTACCGACTTCGGAAGTGGTAATTTTGCAGAGTGCGGCCTTACCCTGCTTTGCCTTCGCAACGGCATACAAGGAGACGCTTCGGAACGGCCATATGCAGAGAAAATGCTGATTGTGCGCGAGCTTCAAGAAACGCCCTTTCATCTGCACAAGGTCAAGCTCGAGGACATCATAAATTGTGGCGGAGGCAACCTGATGATCGAGTTCCTCCACGCTACGGAAGCCGACAGGGCGAGCCCCGTCGACGTCATGTCGGACGGGCGGAAGATTCGGCTCAACCCACATGAACCGTTGCGCCTGAAGCCCGGAGAGAGCGTAACGGTGGAGCGCGGCGTCTATCATCGGTTTTATGCGGAAGCCGGCACAGGCAAATCTCTCGCCTGGGAAGTCAGCCAGGTAAACGACGACTTTACGGATAATTATTTGATCGTGTCCCAGGGCGTGGTGTAGCAGGGTAGCGGTGGTCACCAGTGTTTTCCGGTAGGGTCGGGTTGTTCAAGACCAACCTGAAGGACACCACCGATGACCGACGACATGATGAACCTGCGCTCACTCGTTGAGAAGAGCGCCGACGCCGATTTGCTGCGCGAGATGATCGGCTTTGCTGCCGAGAAGTTGATGATGCTGGAGGTCGGCACGAAGACCGGCGCGGGCTATGGCGAGAAGAATGGCTTCCGACTAGCCCAGCGCAACGGCTATCGCGACCGGGACTGGGAGACACGTGCTGGCACAGTCGAGCTTCGTATCCCGAAGCTGCGCACCGGCAGCTATTTCCCGAG
>NZ_AULH01000031.1 GCF_000425185.1 Pleomorphomonas koreensis DSM 23070 | reverse complement strand
GCGGCAAGTCGACGCTCTTGCGCATGGTCGCCGGTCTGGAGGAGATCACTTCCGGCGAGATCCTGATCGACGACAAGGTGTGCAACGACATCGCCCCCAAGGACCGCGGCATCGCCATGGTGTTCCAGTCCTACGCGCTCTATCCGCACAAGTCGGTCTACGCCAACATGGCCTTCGCGCTGGAGATCGCCGGCTTCTCCAAGGCCGAGATCGCCGAGAAGGTGCAGAAGGCCGCCAAGATCCTGCACATCGAGCACCTTTTGGACCGCAAGCCCGGCCAGCTCTCCGGCGGCCAGCGCCAGCGCGTCGCCATCGGCCGCGCCATCGTGCGCGAGCCGAAGATCTTCCTGTTCGACGAGCCGCTCTCCAACCTCGACGCCGCGCTGCGCGTCTCGACCCGCGCCGAGATCGCCAAGCTGCACGAGGACCTCGGCTCCACCATGGTCTACGTGACCCATGACCAGGTCGAGGCCATGACGCTGGCCGACAAGATCGTCGTGCTGGAGGCCGGCAACGTCCGGCAGGTCGGCGCGCCGCTCGAACTCTACCACCGGCCGCAGAACCTGTTCGTGGCCGGCTTCATCGGCTCGCCGAAGATGAACTTCCTGAAGGTCAAGGCCTCCGCCGTCGATCCGGAGGGCATCACGGTATCAGGCGACGGCGTTCCCACGCTGAAGGTGGCGGTGGATTCCACCGGCGCCGCGGCCGGCGAGGACGTGACGCTGGGCATCCGTCCCGAGCACATCAAGCTCGGCACCGAGGGCGGCCTGCCGGTCACCGTCACTTTCGTCGAGCGGCTAGGTCACCAGACCATCGTCCAGGCCCATCGCGGCAGCGAGGAAACGCCGCTGCTCGCCGTGCTTGACGGCGACGTTCCGGTCAAGGCCGGCGAACAACGTCAGTTCATCTTCTCCGGCGATGACTGCCATCTGTTCAATGCGAACGGCAACGCCTACGTCCGCCGTTTCGTACCTGAATGAACCCGGTTCCGTCGCCATCAACGACGGGTGCTCCACCACTTCCGGGCCAGCCCGGAAGTGATTTTCGTCTCCCCTCTCCCGGGACAGTATCGTGAAGAACCAAGTCCAGCTCATCACCTATGTCGACCGGCTGACCGCCGGCGGCTTTGCCGACCTCAAGGCGCTCGTCGACGGCCCGCTCAAGGGGGTGATCGGCGGCGTCCATCCCCTGCCCTTCTTCGATCCGATCGACGGCGCCGATGCCGGGTTCGACCCGATCGACCACACGCTGGTCGATCCGCGCCTCGGCGACTGGAACGATGTTCGGGCGTTATCGACCTCCGTCGACATCATGGCCGACATGATCGTCAACCACGTCTCGGCCGACGCGCCGGCCTTCAAGGACTTCCTCGCCAAGGGTGACGCCTCCGACTTCGCCGACATGTTCCTGACCTTCGGCAAGGTGTTCCCTAACGGCGCCACCGAGCAGGATCTCCTGTCCATCTACCGGCCACGCCCCGGTTTCCCCTTCAACAAGATGACGTTTGCCGACGGTTCGAAGCGTCTCATCTGGACGACCTTCACGCCGAAGCAAATTGACATCGATGTCTTCTCAGCGCATGGCGCTGGCTATCTCGACGCCATTCTTGCCCGCTTCAAGGAGGGCGGCGTTACGGCGATTCGGCTCGATGCGGCCGGTTACGCCGTCAAGAGGCCGGGGACCAGCTCGTTCATGATTCCGGAGACCTACGCCTTCCTCGGCGAACTGGCGGAGAAAGCGCGGGCGCTGGGCATGGAGGTGCTGGTCGAGATCCACAGCTACTATCGCGACCAGATCGAGATCGCCAGGAAGGTCGACCGCGTCTACGACTTCGCCCTGCCGCCGCTGGTGCTGCATTCGCTGTTCACCGGCGAGGCGGGGCCGCTCGCCGAATGGCTGAAAATCTCGCCGCGCAACGCCATTACCGTACTCGACACCCATGACGGCATCGGCGTGATCGACGTGGGTGCTGCCACCGACGGTCGGTCGGGCCTGCTCGCCCCCGCCGCACTCGATGCCCTGGTGGAGACAATGCATGATCGCTCCGGCGGTGAAAGCCGGCAGGCAACGGGCGCCGCCGCCTCCAACCTCGATCTCTACCAGGTCAACTGCACCTACTACGACGCGCTCGGCAAGCGCGACGGCGAATACCTGATCGCCCGCGCCCTGCAGTTCTTCGCCCCGGGCATCCCGCAGGTCTATTACGTCGGCCTGCTGGGCGGGGTGAACGACATGGAGCTTCTGCACCGCACCAAGGTCGGCCGCGACATCAACCGCCATTACTACACGCCGGCGGAAGTAACCGCGGCCCTCGATACGGCGGTGGTCAGAAAGCTGTTCAAGCTTGCCCGTTTCCGCAACACCCATCCGGCTTTCGGCGGCGACTTCGCAGTCGAGCAGCCGTCGAACAGCAGACTGGTGCTGAGCTGGACGAAGGGCAGCGAGCAGGCCACGCTCGATGTCGACTTCAAGTCGATGTCCGCCTCGATCATCCACACAGATAAAGGTGCCTATGAGCGGTTCACCGTTAAGTAATGCCCAACCACCTAGGTTGGGCGCTTGATCGGCTAGTCACCGGCTAAAGTCCCATCAAATTATGAGCAACCTTTCCCGTTCGGGAAGAGGTGGGAATGGCGCCTGGGGCAACGTCTGATACCAGAAGGCGACCGAAGCCACGTCGTCCTGAAGCGGCAGCCAGCGGCCGTTATATCCCCAACCGAGAGCCTGAATGGTAATCTTGAGGTCCGTCTCAAAACGGATTGGGTCCATGACGTGGAAGCGATACATGCCCAGTCGCATCTGGGTGCGATAATCGGTATCCGGCCGAATGACTTGGTGGAAGCCGGCATAAGGCGTCGTGTAGGTCACATAGCCGCGGTCGTGCTTGGGGCTGGGGTCGAAGTTGTAAGAGCCGCAGAAATAGTCTTCGAGGCCGGTCGAGCAGATGGTCGGATGCTCATCGCCGTCCAGATAGAACTTCACCTCGCCTTCGCCCCACCACAGATTGTTGTTCTGCCCCCAGGCGAGATACATGCCGACGAACTGGCCGCGCCCCTTGATGCCGTCGACGACGGTGTAGACCTCCTTGTAGGGGATAGGATTGGTGCGGCGGAACTGAGCGTGGAAATAGGCGGCCTCATCAGGGACTTCGGTGAGGGCGTAATTGATCTGGTAGTAGAGGGTCATGGCGTCGTCGGCGATGTTGGTGACGGTCATGACGCAGCGTTTGCGGAACGGCATCTCCCAGTAGCAGTTGAAAGCGCTGCCCGGATTGACGCAGACCGGCAGGGCGGAAACCTGCGCAAACTCGCCCCATCCGCAAGCGAAGAAGTCGCCCAGAGGGCACTCGACCGAGGGAATGTCGGAACCATCCCAATAGATGCGGAGGATGGAGAAGCGCCAGTTTCCCGTCGGCGTCATCCATATCTGCTGGACGGCGCCCGGGCCTTCGATGTCGGCGATGGTGAAGGTCTCTCCGGATTTGATGACGACCGAAGGCGAGATTTTCCAACCTTTCCCCATGTCGCGGGCGGCATGAGCGCCCGTTCCCTCCGTCGCAAGGGCGCCACCGCCCTTCTTGCCGGTGAAGTTTTCCGGAGAGATCGAGCGTGTCTTGGCCGAAGACAGGTGGGAAAGGTTGCCAAGATGAAGGCCGAGGCCGTTGAAAGAAGGCATAGTTCTGGTCGTTCCTGCGTTTGGTGTCAGTGCGTTGGGCGATCGGCGAGCGAACCGGCCCAGGGAATGTCTGGGTCAGGGCGGGGAATAGAGCTCATCAGAAGGCGCGTGTAGGCATGGCTCGGCGCCCCGATGACGGAAGCGGCGTCGCCACTTTCCACATCCTTGCCGTGGTAGAGGATGTGCACCTCATCACTGACCTGACGGGCTGTCGCGAGGTCGTGGGTGATGTAGATGATTGAAATGCCGAATTCGTCACGCAGCGTTCTCAGGCGGTCGAGGATGTTCGCTCTCAGCGAGGCATCGATCATCGATACGGGTTCGTCAGCGACAATGAGTTTGGGTCGCAGCATCAGGCTGCGAGCGACGACAATGCGTTGACGCTGGCCACCGGAAAGCTGGTGCGGGTAATGCCCGAGCACCTGCTCAGGCCGCAATCCCACCCTGCCGAGCGCTTCGGCGATGACATCGTCCGCTTCCTTGCGGGTCTTCACTATGCCGAAGGACTTGAGAGGCATCCTGAGCAGATGGTCGATCGTGTAGAAGGGATTGAAGACCGAGAACGGGTCTTGGAAGATCGCCTGGACTTCGCGCCGGAAAGTTTTGCGCTCCTCACCCGACATCATCTCGAAGTCCCGGCCGCGATAGATAAACTTTCCCTCGCTCGGGGCCAGAAGGCCGAGGGCCACGCGTCCGAGCGTCGTCTTGCCACTGCCGCTTTCACCGGCGATGGTGATGATCTTCGGCCGATCCGCTGCAATGGTGATCGAGACATCGTCGAGCGCAACGAAGCGCTTCTTGCCGTGTCCGAAGACGATCTTGATACCGGCCAGCTGGAGCAGGTTGTCAGCGGGATTCATCGAGGCTCTCCCTCACGACATGGCAGGCGGTGCCGCGACCGGGACCGGTCGGCAGGAAGGCTGGGTCGGTCTGGCGGCAAAGGTCCTTCGCCGAAGGACAGCGCGGATGGAAGGAGCAGCCGCCCGGCAGATCGAACAGGGATGGCTGCATACCGGGAATGCCGGTGAGCGGCTTCGTCTCGTCTAGCGATGGCAGCGATGAGATGAGCAACTGGCTATAGGGGTGAAGCGGCCGGTGGAAGAAGTCGCGGACGGGCGCGATATCGACCATCCGGCCGGCATACATCACGGCTAGCCGATCGACCGACTGGGCCATGAGGCCCATGTCATGGCCGATCATGATCAGCGCCGCACCGATCTGTTCCTGAACATCCTTCAGCGTCTGGATCACCAGCCGCTGCACCACCACGTCGAGCGCGCTGGTCGGTTCGTCGGCAATGATCAGCTTCGGCTCCAGCACGACCGCGAGTGCGATACAGACCCGCTGCTTCATGCCGCCGCTCAACTCGTGCGGATAGAGGTCTCCGACCTTTGGCGACAAGCCGACCCGTTCCAGCATTTCCTGAACGCGAGCCTGAATTTTGGCACGGGACCAATCCCTCCAGTGTGCCTCGATGGCATCGGCCAGTTGCTTCCGGATGCGCATTACCGGATTGAGTGAGTTCATCGCTCCTTGCGGTACCAGGGAGATTTCGCTCCAGCGAAAGCGGCGCAGTTCCTCCCCTTCGAGACGCATGATGTCGGTGCCGGCAAGCCAGGCCTCACCGGCATCGATGCGGGCCGGCGGCTTGTGAAGCCGCATCAGGGCGAGTGCCAGCGTCGACTTGCCCGAGCCGGACTCCCCGACGATGCCCAGCCTTTCGCCAGCCGACAGAGTGAAGGAAATATCGGCCGCGGCCCGGGCGCGTTGCTTGCCGATCAGATAAGAGACGCTGAGATTGCGGACGTCGAGAACAGGGGCGCTCATGACCGTTGCCTCAGGCGCGGATTGGCGACTTCATCGAGAGCTGCACTCATCAAAAACAGCGCTATGAACAGGAGGACGAGGATCAGCACCGGGGGTCCCCACCACCACCACATGCCGCGTGCGAAGGCGGCGTAAAGCAGGGCCCAGTAGATGGTCATGCCGAGGGTCGGGGTGTTCTGAGGACCAAGGCCCAGAACTTCGAGCGCCATACCGGAGAGGATGGCACCCGAGACCGCGCCAACGAAGCTTGCAAAGGCGAGCGGGATGACGTTCGGCAGCAGCTCCTGCAGCATGATGCGAAAATTACTAAGGCCGGAGACGCGGGCCATCTGGACATAGGGCAACTCGCGCAGCGAGAGAACCTGAGCACGGATGGTGCGGGCGGGATTCATCCAGGACAGCAAGGCGATGATGACTGCCATCATGTCGACGCTCACCGCGCGCACCGAGGCGGCAACCACCAACAGGATGGCGAGAGGCGGAATTGTCAGCATGGTGTCGGTGACGGCACTGATGATCCGATCGGCGGGGCCGCCGAAGAAGCCCGAAACAAGTCCGAGAAAGACACCGAAGACGACGCCGATAAGGCCGGCCAGAACACCCATCCTCAAGGTCTGGGGCGTGCCGACCACCATGACGGCAAGAACATCGCGGCCACCGCTGTCGGTTCCGAGCAGGTGTTGCATGGAGGGGGGCTGGTTGGTCTTCACCGAGATCGGCTGCGCCAGCTCGGTATCGACGAAGGCAGAGCCAACAGATCCAAAGCTGAAGAGCAGCGCCAAAAGCAGGACTGAGACGATCAGCTTGGGACTGCCGCCGACGAACGCGAGGAGCGCGCCGGCAGGCCGGAGGATGCTGTGCATGGGAAAGGCTCCTAACGCTCGATGCGAGGATCAATCAGGGGATAGGCAAGCTCGAGAAGAAGCACGGCGACCGCCACGGTCAGCACCAGGAAGAAGGCGACCCCCTGGATCAGAAAGTAATCCGAGCTGCGCAGGGCGTTATAGAGAACGTAGCCAATACCCGGGTAGTTGAAGGCCACTTCTACAAGGACTGAACCGGAGGCGACGGTTCCGAGCGCGATGGCCAGCGAAGTCACCTGAGGCAGCATCGCGTTGCGCATCGCATAGGCGAAGAAGATGCGGTGCGGCCGCAACCCCTTCGCTTCAGCCAGGGTCAGATAATCTTCGCCGAGCACGTTGATCATCGCCCCTCGCATACCAAGCGCCCAGAAACCGAGGCCAGCGAGCACGATCGACAGCGCCGGCAAAAAGGCGTGCCGGATCACGTCGATGGTAGATGCGAAGGAGAAAGTCAGAGCCGACTGCGAGGATGCGGCGCCACCAAGCGGAAAGAACTTGGTCCAGACGGCGAAAACGTAGAGCAGGATGAGGGCCAGCAGATAGTAGGGAATAGCCGAGAGCACCATGAGGACCGGCGCGAGATTCCTGACCATGCGCGGCGATCGAGGCCAGGCGATCAGCGCCCCCAGAATGCTGCCAAGAGTGAAGGCTATGGCCGTGGCGGTCAAAAGGAGCGCCAGGGTCCAAGGCAGCGCTTGCAGCAGCGCGCTCTCGACCTTCTGTGGGAAATAGGAAATCGAATAGCCGAGATCGAAATGCAGTGTATTCCAGACGTATCGGCCATATTGCAGGAGAATTGGGTCATCAAGGCCGAAGCGGGCGCGATAGTTGGCGACGATATCGGCCGCGCCTTCCACCTGCTGGCCGCGTGACAAAAGCTGCTCCAGGACGGCTGCGGTCGGATCGCCGGGCGCCATTCGGGGAACAATGAAATTGATGGTGATCGCCAGGAAGACTACGGCGACGAACATGCCGATCCGGCGTAGAGCATACGACCAGGACATTTTGCGCTCCGGGTGCAAGAAAAGAGATGCCGCCCGCCACAAGGGCGGCACCTGGGTTCGTCAGTCGCAAAGTCTCACTTGGCAGGTTCGACGTTCACCACGAGCGGCAAAGCACTCGCCCACCACCAGCCCGGGTGGTAGTAGTTGTTCTTCTCGTCGGGCCAGTTCTTCCAGTAGTGGTTGTTGACGCTAGCCAAGAGTGCGGCCTGGACCAGCGGAACAGCCGGCAACTCGGGCAACCAGAGTTCGAGGCCCTTGCGTGTCAGTTCCTGCAGCTTGGGATCTTCGCTGTCGGTTACCGCCATCTCGTCGACGATCTTGTCGAAGTCGGCATTCTTCCAGCGCGAGCGTGCGCCGGTTGCGACCTGACCCATCGGTGCCGCATGGCGGCTGTGATAGAGATCGAAGGTGGCATAGGGATCGCTGACACCGCCGCAGGAGACGTCGAGCCAGGCGTTGGCGCGACCGGAGTTGAGCGCGTCGGTGTAGGCGGCGATATCGGCGAGCTGGAAGTTGGCATCGAAGCCGCCGCGCCTTAGCAGCTGGGTGACCACTGGTGCCATCTTGGTCTGATCGGCTTCGCCCTGGCGGATGACGATGTCGAGCGAAACATGCTTGCCGTCTTTGGCCCACAGGCCGTCGCCGTCCTTGGCGTAGCCCTCGGATTCCATGATCTCGGCGGTTTTTTGGGTGTCGAAGGCAAGCGTCGGGTATTTTTCGAAGAGGTCGTTGTTCGGGTCGATGAACTTCGTCAGAGCCGGGTAGTCGGCGGTCATCCACTTGGCGGGTTTGGTGAGACCCTCCCAGGCGATATCGACGATGGCGTCGCGATTCATCGCGTAGGACATGGCCCAACGCAGCTTGGGATCATCGAACGGCTTCAGCGTCGTGTTGAAGGCGAGATAGCGGGGGCATGGATCGAGATAGGCGTAGGGCGGGTCCTTGTACCAGGCTGCAACGTCCGGATTCTGCGCCTTGACGCTCTCGAAGTTGGCGCGCCCCATCACCCAGAGGGTATCCAGCTCGTTGTTGACCGCCATGGCCGCCCGGCGCTCCTCGCTGCCGGCTGTCCGGAATAGGACGCGTTCCGGTTTGGGCAGACGCTTGAAGCCCGTCTTGGCGCCCCACCAGTCATCCCGTCGGTCCCAGGTTACCTCGGTAGAGTTGGAGGCGACGAGACCATAGGGCGAGGTCGAAACCGGCCATCCCTTGGAGAGATCGTAGTTGCTGAAAGTCATCGGATCCTTGTCCTTCCAGATATGCTCGGGAAGGATGAAGGTGACGCCGTAGATGCGGACGCCGAAGGTATCCAGGATGAAGCGCGGGTTGGCGCTGGTGAGCGTGATCTTCACCGTCTGGTCGTCGACCGCGACGATATCTTTCACCCAGGTCTTGGCATTGACTGACCAGTTGCCAAGCGCCGGCGCGTTAGCCTTCAGCATGTTCATCGTGTAGACGACGTCCTTGGCCGTGAACGGGACGCCGTCGCTCCAGGTGATTCCGGACCGAAGCTTGATCGTCACTTCATCGAACTTGTCGTTGAAGGCGTAGCTTTCCGCCTGCCAAGGTTCGATTTTCGTAGTCTCGTAGTTATAGTAAAACAGGGACTCGAAGCCGACCTGTTGAAGGCCGGCGTGCAGCAAAGTACTTGGAAGAAAAGGGTTGTAGTTCTCTGGCGTGGTGACGCGCTCGCTGATGTTCTCGAAAATTAGCGTGTTTTCGCGCGACACATCCTTGGCAGCCACCGCGGTGGCCAAGACTGCAACGGAGACAGCAGTCAGCATTGCCGTCAGGCCGCGCCTGACGGATCCGAGACGTCTCATGATGTCCTCCCTCAACGTGTGACGGTCTTGAAAGGCGTGATGCTGGCACTCCTCCAGCCGATCCGTGCCGTCAGGCGGATTCGCGTTCGATCAATTCAAATGGGATGACCTCGCGGCGAGGCGGGCCGTCGAAGCGGCCTTCCAGTCGGTCGCGCAGCATGGCAACGGCGGCGCGACCCAACGCCGCCGGTACGCAGCCGACCGTTGTCAGGCGCGGTCGGATGTCATCGAGCAGCGACAGCCTGTCGTAGGCGGCAACCGAAATGTCGCGCGGAACTTGAACCTTCAGGTCATAGAGCCGGGCCAATAGACCCATCGCCATCAGAGGGCTGGCGGCGAAGACCGCTGTCGGCAAGTTGCTTCCGTACTTTTCAACCAGCCAATTGGCCGCGTCATGGCCGGAAGGGCTGAGAAACGAACCCTCGAAGACAAGGGAAGGATCAATCGGTGCGCCGGCGTCGGCAAGTGCCTTTTCGAAACCGGCCTTGCGTTCGCGCGCAAAACTGAAATGCGAGGGACCGGTGACATGGGCGATCCGACGATGTCCTTTCTCGATGAGATACTGCCCCATCCGATAGGCGGCCTGGAAGTTGTCGACGCCAACGCTGTCCATGGCACCGTTGTCGAGGCCGCCGATGAACACGCCGGTCAAACCGAGGTCTTTGAGCTCGGCATGCAGTCCGAACAGCGCGGCATCGGCGATAATGACCCCATCGACGCGCTTGCGCCTGGCCTGGCGCAGATAATCAGCTGCGTGATTGGCGCCTCGCCCCCCCGGCACGTCCGTATTGTAGACCAGCGCGTCGAGGCCGACCTCGCCGAGGGCGGTCTGAATGCTGAGGACGATCTCGGGATAGTAGGGGTTGCAGATATCCGGAACCATCAAGGCCACGATGCTGGTCTTGCCGGTCCTCAGGCTTTGCGCCTGCGGATTGGGCCGGTAGCCGAGTTCCTCAACGGCTTTCAGGACACGCTCGCGAATCTCCGGTGACACCCGGTCGGCATGATTGAGAGCATGCGAGACGGTGGTCTGCGAGACGCCAGCGCGTTGGGCAACTTTTCCGATCGTAGTCATGATGATCCATATAGCGCGCTGAGAATCGATTTGCAAATCGATTTTCAACGATGATCGCCATCCCACCCCCTCGCATAAGCCTCTTAGCACACGACAACTGCAGAGAACGCAATTGCACAGCACAAAGAGACCAGGCACCTGATCGCGCCGGCCAGCAGAAACCATGTTGACGTCAGGCCGGATGTGATGATAAACGTTTAGGTAGTTGATGGGCACAGATACGGCCCACCCCGCTCAGTCAAGATCCGTCCAGCCGAAAGGCCGGGATTGGCTTTTTGAAATTCGGCCGTATCTTGACTTGAAGGCTAAACGTTTATGACAGATCGCCACTGGCTGGAGGGGCGATTTAAAGGTAAGTCGATCTAGTGCAATCATAAACGTTTATGGGAGGATATTTTGGGGAAGGCAACCATACGCGACGTCAGTCGCGTCACCGGGCTATCGACATACACCGTGTCGCGCGCGCTCAGCGGGGCCCCCGGCGTGTCCGCCGACAGCCGCGAACAGGTGCTGGCTGCCGCCCGGCAAATTGGCTACATTCCCAATCGTGCCGCCCAGGGGCTGCGCCGCGGCAGCCGCGACTCCATTGCGGTCATCGTCGCCAGCACGGCCAACTCATACTATCTCGACTTGATGGCCGGCATTCAGCAGGCGCTGCGCCATTTCGACTGGACGGTTATCATCGCCGATGTCGCCGTGGACGGCGTCTACAATCCGCGCCTTGAGGATCGCATCGTCCAGCGGCTGATCGAATCCCGGACGGCCGGCGTGATTACGACGCTGACGCTCAGTTCGGAAAATACGGCGCTCCTCTCGCAGTGGGACGTTCCGATCGTTTTCGTCGACTCCGCACCACCTGAGTCCGCCAATTTTCCAAGCGTCACCACGGACAACTACAACGCCAGCCTCATGGTGGGGGACCATCTGGCCGAGCACGGTTATCGCGACTGGCTCTTCCTGGTTTACCCAAAACGGTGGTCGACGCGCGTCGACCGTGAGCGGGGTATTCGAGATTCGGCGGCGACCCATGGTGCCCATGTCGAAGTGCTCGAGAGCGAAAACGACGAGGACTCGGCGTTCCGTACCCTCGAGACCTATCTTGCCCAGGCAGAGCGTATTCCCCGCGTTCTCATCGCCGGCAACAACCCATTGTTGCTCGGCGCCTTGCGCCTTCTGCGCGACCGCGGCATCCGCATTCCGGCGGACATGGCCGTTGTCGGCTACGACGAATTCGCCTGGGCCTCGCTGCTCGATCCGCCGCTCACCGTACTCGACGAAGACAGCGAGGCCATTGGCCGGCTCGCCGGCCAAACGCTTGCGCGGATCATCAACGAACAGGCCGAAGCCGCCAAGGACGGAGGATCTCAGTCCCCCGTCTATCGGGTGGAAGACCGGCAGCAGGTGGCAGGACGACTGATCGTCCGCCGCTCCTGTGGCTGTTACGTCGACAACGAACGCCCGCGCTGAAAAGGACGCGCGGACGACAACAAGCTTGCGAGGCCGGTAACCCTGTTGTCCGGCAACGCGGAACCGTGGGGTGCGTCCTGCGGAAAGGGCAGATTTTGTAGGGTCGCCACGCCACGGTGGCCCGTCACGTGGAGGAAACGATAATGATGCTCAAGCGCTTTGCCCACTTGGCCCTGTCGGTTTCGACGATGGTCCTGGTGGCAGGATGGACGGTCACTGGCGTGTCCGCCAAGACACCGGAAAAGATCGCGCAAATTGGCCTGATGGTTCAGGACATGTCCAATCCGTTCTTTTCGGCCATGGACAGGGGCGCTCAAAAGGCCGCGGCCGAGATCGGTGCCAAGGTCAACACCCAGGATGCGCAGCTCGATCTCGCCAATCAGAACACGCAGATCGATGCGTTCATCCAGCAGGGCGTCGACCTGATCGTCGTCTCGGCCGTCGATGAGGCGGGTATCGAGCCGGCCATCCAGCGGGCCAAGGAAGCCGGCATCATCGTCATAGCCGTCGATACGCCCGCCCATGGCGCCGACGTGGTGATCATGACCGACGCCGTACAGGCCGGTGAACGCTCGTGCGATTACTTGTTCACACAGATGGGCGGCAAGGGTGAGGTATTGCTGGTTGACGGTACGCCGATCCAGACGATCATCGACCGCATCACCGGTTGCCGCAACGTCGCCAAGAAATACCCTGACATCAAGATCGTCGGCCAGCAGGCCTCCAAGAACGATCGCGCCTCGGGCCTGGCGGTAACCACCGACATGCTGACCGCCCATCCGGACGTGACAGGCATCTTCGGCATGAACGATCCGTCGGCCCTCGGCGCCGTGCTGGCCGTCGAACAGGCAGGCAAAGCCGGCCAGATCAAGGTAACGGGCGTCGACGGTAGTCCGGAAGCGGTCGAGGAGCTGAAGCGCGAGGGATCGCCCTTCATCGGCACCGCTACGCAGAGCCCCGGCGTCATGGTGCAGGAGGCGGTGAAGATTGCCGTCGAAATGACCAAGGGCAATCTTCCGAAAGAGAAAACTGTCCTGATCCCGAGCGTACTGGTCGACCGCAAGAGCGTCGACCAGTATTCGGGCTGGTAAATGCGTCGATTTGGCGCCGGCGCGCCGGCACCAATAGTCGGTGGGTGTGATCGGCACCCCGCCGAACCCATCTGGCAGAGCAATGGACCGCTTTCCGCTTGACGGTGAACGGGTCCCCGGCGACCCGTTCACCACTTGCTCCCAGCGAGGCAGATGATGACTCCCTCCCCTCCTCCACCGTTGCTCCGGCTTGAGCAGGTCAGCAAGCGCTTCGGCCCGACGCTTGCCCTCAACAACGTCGACTTCGACCTCCACGCAGGCGAGGTGCACGCGCTCATGGGCGAGAACGGTGCCGGCAAGTCGACATTGATGAAGATCCTGGCCGGCAACCAGCCGCGCGACACTGGTCGTATCCTGATGGACGGCAAGGAAATCGATATCCGCTCGCCGCGCGACGCCAGCGCCCACGGCATCGCCATCATTCATCAGGAACTCAATACCGTTCCCGACATGACCATTGCCGAGAATCTTGCGCTCGGCCACGAACCCCTGACCCGGTTTGGAACGCTTGACCGCCGGGCACTCGGCCGGCAGGCCAGCGAAAAGCTGGCGCGCATCGGGGCTGACATCGACCCGCAACGCCGCCTTGGTTCGCTTAGCATCGGCATGCAGCAGATGGTCGAGATTGCCCGCGCCGTCAGCGAAAACGCGCGCGTGCTGGTGCTCGATGAGCCGACGGCGGCGCTGTCGCGCGCCGAGGCGCAGCAGCTCTACCAGTTGATCGACCAGATGCGCGCGTCCGGTGTCGGCCTGATCTACATTTCCCATCGCATGGAAGAAGTCTGGCAGCTTGCCGACCGGATCACCGTCTTCCGGGACGGCGCCCATATAGGCACCGCCAGGATGCAGGACATAACGCCGCCCGACGTGGTCCGCATGATGGTGGGCCGGGCGATGGGTGATCTCTATGATCATCCACCACGGACGGCAGGCGAGGTTGTGCTCGACGTCGAGGGTTTGGCGGGCAATGGCGTTGGACCGGTCAGCTTCACCGTGCGCGCCGGCGAGGTGGTCGCCATGTCGGGACTGATCGGCTCCGGCCGTACCGAGGTCGGGCGGCTGATCTTCGGATCCGATCCCCGGGAGGTGGGTACCGTCCGTATCGATGGCCGACCCAGCATGCCGTCGGATTGCGTCGACGCCATATCGGACGGAATCGGCATGGTGCCGGAAAATCGCAAGGAACAGGGCCTGTTCCTTGGCCACAGCGTCGAAGACAATATCGCTATCAGTTCGCTCGATCGATATGTCACGGCTGGTGTCCTGCATAGCAGCACCATCCACGCCGCGGTTGCCGAGGAGATGGCTCGCCTCCGTCTCCGGGCCAACGCCATCGACCTGCCGGTGAAGTCGCTATCGGGCGGCAACCAGCAGAAGGCCGTGCTGGCCCGCTGGCTGCTCCGTGACAGCCGCCTGCTCATTCTCGATGAGCCGACGCGCGGCGTCGACATTGGAGCCAAGCGCGAAATCTACGAAATGATCGACGCGCTGGCGCGCGCCGGCAAAGCCATCCTGATGATTTCCTCGGACCTTCCCGAGGCCATCGGCGTGTCTGATCGCCTTCTGGTGATGCGCGGCGGACGCATCGTTTGCGAGCTCGTTTCAGACGCCACTTCGGAGGAAGAAGTGATGTTCCACGCCACCGGCACGGCCGGCGATCGGGCGCCCCAAGGTCACGGAGACCCCCAATGACCAAAGATACCGAAAACCTTGGCCGTGCCGTCGAGCCGGTTCGTCGCGAACCCTTTGACTTTGCCCGTTGGTGGGATCGCGTCGGCATCCTGGTTGTGCTGGCCGCACTCGTCGTGTTCATGGCCGTGTTCGCACCCAACTTTGCCCGCATCGACAATCTGCTCAATATTGCCCGGTCGATATCGGTCAACGCCATTCTGGCCGCCGGCATGACCTTCGTGATCCTTACGGGTGGCATCGACTTGTCTGTCGGCTCGATCATCGCCGTCTCAGGGGTCGTCGCGGTGATCGCGGCGATCGCCGGTGTGCCGGCACCGGCCGCGGTGATCCTCGGCATGGTGGTCGGCGCCGCCTGCGGTCTCGCCAACGGCGCGCTCAGCGCCTACATGGGGCTCGCTCCGTTCATCGTGACGCTGGGAACGATGACGTTTCTGAGGGGCCTCGCCTACACCATCACCGCCGGCCAGCCGATCGTCTCGAGCGCCCTCAATTTCCGGGACATCGGCAACGGCTACTTTGCTGGCATTCCCGTTCCGGTGATCGTCATGGCCATCGTCTATCTGGTGGCTTGGTTTCTGCTCGAACGCACCCGCTATGGCCGCCATGTCTACGCGGTTGGCGGCAACCCGGAAGCGGCCAAGCTGGCCGGCGTGCGCGTCAAGCGGATCATCACCTCCGTCTACCTGTTCGCGGGTGCCTGTGCCGGTCTCGCCGGGGTCATCTTCGCGGCCCGTGTCGTTTCCGCCCAGCCGACGGCCGGCACCGGATACGAACTCGACGCCATTGCCGCCGTCGTGCTGGGCGGTACGGCTCTCGCCGGAGGACGCGGCCGCATCGTCGGCACGCTGATCGGCTCGGTGATCCTCGGCGTGTTGTCGACGGGACTGATCCTGATGAACGTTCCCTTTTTCACCCAGCTCCTGATCAAGGGCGTCGTCATCATTCTGGCCGTGGCGATCGACAGCCTCAAGCAGCGCACGTTCAGCTTCCGCCTGCCCCTGTTCTCCCGCTCCGCCCCGCCCCGGTCCTGAAGCCGCCGCGCCGCCTCCCGCATTTCGCCTCCCGGAGTTTGTTCCCATGACTTTTGTCGTCGATATCGCCGATCCGCTTGCCGGATCGCGCGTTAGCGAGCCTGTCGTCTTCACCGTTCCCGCCGAACTCCCCGCCCCGCTCTACTGGGCAACGCTCGCCGACGGCACGCCCATCCCCTGCCAGCGCCTTTCGGTCGGATCCAGCAGCGGCCAGACGGCCTTCCTCACCTGCCTGAGTTTCACGAGGGAAACCCAACTCACGCTAGGCGAACCGCTGACGGATGCCGAGGTCGCCGCTCTGTCGGGCATTCGTGTCCTGCGGGGACGGGAAACCGATTGTTTCGCTCGGCTCGATACGGGCGCCTTCGATCTCGAGCTGTGCTCCGGCACCGCCGAGGGAACGGGAGCCTCCAAATGGGGCCTGCGTCACTTCAAGGGGCTCACCGACGGCTTCGAGCTGCTGCCTTCGGGCAATAACGCCATCGGCGGTTTCTACGGTCCGTTCTTCACACCGGAAAACGGCCTGATCAATCCGCCGGAGCATACCAAGGTCGACATTGAGATCATCGAGCGTGGACCGCTCCTTCATCACTACCGCATGCGCGGGGTGATCCCGGACGGCCTGCTGCCCG
This sequence comes from Pleomorphomonas koreensis DSM 23070, assembly GCF_000425185.1. GTDB lineage: Bacteria > Pseudomonadota > Alphaproteobacteria > Rhizobiales > Pleomorphomonadaceae > Pleomorphomonas > Pleomorphomonas koreensis. The sequence continues at coordinate 2,583 of NZ_AULH01000031.1, read as the reverse complement.
AACTTCGTGGCAAGCACTTTGCCGTCGACTGGCGCTTTACTTACGGCACGCCCTATTTCCAGCGTCGCTATGAGGTGGACGACTTCCAGACTGTGATCAACGGCCGTTCGGTCACCAACAAGATCACCGTCGGCGACGAGTTCGAGGGCGGACCGGGCGAACTGGTCTTCGATCGCTTCGCGGCCTACGGCGGCACACGCTTTCGCTCAGGCGACCCCTATGCCGGGCTGCTGGTGGACATGGTGGGCAGCACGCTTGCCGAAGCCAAAACCGACAATCCCAAGTTCGCCGAGTTCCGCGATAAGCTGAGCCGCATGGACGAGGCGCACTGGGACCTCTATTGGCGGCTGTTCTCGGCCTGGGAAAAGGCCCTGCCGGAGGCGGAGATTTCGGCGCGGCTCGCCCGGGTGCGGGCTGCGGCTCACGTTACGGCCGATCTCAACGATCGGGCATGGACGCTGAGCGACGAAGCCGTCGACGTGTCGGCCGTACCGCACGAAACGATCTTCCCCGGGCCGGCCAACAAGACGGCAGAGTTTCACGTTGCCTCGGGACGAACCATGGTTTGGTGGACATCCGCTCCTTCCGGTGCCTTTCAGATCGTCCAGCGGCGCCAGTCGGGTTGGGTCAACTGGGGCTCGAACGGCGAAAACGAATGTCCCGAACTGCCGGTCGGTGCCGACATCAAGACGGCCTACGGCCCGTTCGCCCACAACTGGCAGGTCATAGCCGATCAGCTCGAAACCGCTCCCTCGGTCGCCGTCAGGTCCTCCTTCTGACAGCGTGCCGACGCGCCGCCCGCCTCAACCTCCCCCGGAGAGGCGGGCGGCGCTTTTTCCGTCTGGCTTTCACGACCTAAATACTGGCTTAAACCTCAAGCTTCCAGGGCGGGTTGGCACCGGCCCGCGAGCAGGTGATGGCGGCACAGCGGGTGCCGAAGGCGAGGGCTGCGCTCAGCTCGTCGCGGCTGATCGCCTCGAGCGCCGGCCGCGCGATCCGGCCCGCTTCCTTGAGCGCCACCAGGAGCGAGCCCTGGAAGGTATCGCCGGCGCCGATGGTGTCGACCACCTTGACCTTGGGGGCCGGAACCTCGACGCGGCCGGCCGTGGGATGCCAAGCCGTGACGCCATCGCCGCCGCGCGTGACGATGAACAGCGCCGCCCCGCCGGCCAGGATCTCCTTGGCCTTGCCCTCGAAGTCGTCGCCGCCGAACAGGAAGTCGAAGTCCATGTCGGACATGCGGACGATGTCGGCGGTCTTGGCGAACGCGGCCATGCGCGCCGTGTAAGCGGCCTTGTCATGGGTCAGCGTCGGCCGGCAGTTGGGATCGAAGGACAAGGTGGTCTTGCCCTTGGCCGCCCTGAACAGGCTGAGATACTCCGAGGCCACCGGCTCATTGATCAGCGTGGTGGAGCCGACGTGCAGTGCCTCGATGGCCGGGAAGGGGATGCTGTCCGGCCGATAGGTCCAAAGACGCGCCGCCGTGGTTTCGTCGTAGAAGGCATAGTGCGGCTCGTTATTGACGAAGCGGACGAAGGCCAGCGTGGTCTCGTCGTCGGAATGGCGGACGTAGCGCAGCGACGCGCCGGAGGCCTTGAGGTGATCGGCGATCATCGTTCCGAACATGTCGTTGGAGAGGCCGCCGACAAAGCCGGTGAGAGCCCCAAGACGCGCCATGGCGACGGCGATGTTGAGGCAGGAGCCACCGACCGCCGGGACATAGGCATCCCGGCCATCGGCCGACTTCACGGGCACGAAATCGATCAGCGCATCGCCGCAGGATAAAAGCATGACTCCCCCATTTCCTGACGCTTGTCCGGCACTAGACCTTTGAGACGGCCTCGACGAAAGTGAGGGTCGACTGCCCGCCGACGGCCACGTCGGCCAGCCAGGCGTTGAAGGCTAGGCTGTGCGGCGCGGCAATATGGCTTTCGAACGCCGCTTCGTCGGTATAGGTTTCGACCACGTCAAAACGGCGGGGTTCGTCTCGATGACGAAACGCTTGAAACTGCCGGTTTCCCAGTTCCTGCCGAACTTTGACCGCGTGCAGGGCGAGACGATCGGCGAGCGCGTCTGCCGCGCCGTCCCTTGCCTCGAGATGGGCAATGAGCGAAACTTCCAAGCCTTCCTCCCTTGACCTCAGTTTTTCGACTCCGCGCAATTGCAACCGGCGGCATCGAACCATAAGCCGGCCCCAGGGCGAACCACCAGATCGACGTCGTCGCCCAGTTGAACGTCCGGTCTCTCCCTCAGGACGACCGTCAATGCCTCGCCGTTACAGGAACAGCGCAGCATGGTCTCCGCTCCCGTCGGTTCGATCACCGTCACCTTTGCCCGCAAGCCGGAGCCGGGCGCCAGCTGCAGATCTTCGGGGCGAACGCCGAAGGCGCCGGCCCCGGATGGCACAACGCCGGCAAGGGAGGACGGCACCGCAAAAACGGCGCCTCGCGCCGTTCGGAAAGACGTGCCTTCTGGCGTCACCTCGAAGGTGCCTTCGAGAATGTTCATCGCCGGCGATCCGATAAAACCGCCGACGAAGCGGTTGGCCGGCCGGTCGTAGAGTTCGAGCGGCGTGCCAACCTG
>NZ_AULH01000030.1 GCF_000425185.1 Pleomorphomonas koreensis DSM 23070 | reverse complement strand
CTCGATGTGCTGCCGCCTTCAGCTCGATCTCCGGGAATTGCTCAAGCGCGGCAACGGCCTGTTCGGCTCGGCCGAGCAGACGGGGTCGGTCGGCGTCGTCACGGTGAACTGCGCCCGCCTCGGCCATCTCCACAAGGGCGACGAGGCCGGCCTCGTTGTCCGGCTCGACGAACTGCTCGCCATCGGCCGCACCAGCCTCGAAATCAAGCGCAAGGTGATCGAGCGGCTGATGGACCAGGGCCTGTTCCCCTATACCAGGCGCTACCTCGGCACGCTCCGCAACCACTTCTCGACGCTCGGCCTCAACGGCGTCAACGAGATGATCCGCAACTTCACCGGTGATACCGAGGACATCACGACGGCATGGGGCGAGGCCTTTGCCATTCGCCTGCTCGACCACGTTCGGGCCAGGATGGTCGCGTTTCAGGAGGAGACGGGGCACCTCTACAATCTCGAAGCCACGCCAGCGGAAGGGACGACCTATCGTTTTGCCCGCGAGGACAAGAAGCGTTTCCCCGACATCGTGCAGGCTGGTACGCCGGATGCGCCTTACTACACCAATTCCAGTCAGCTCCCCGTCGGCTTTACCGATGACGCCTTCGATGCGCTCCGTCGCCAGGAGCCGCTCCAAACCCGCTACACTGGCGGTACGGTGCTCCATCTCTACATGGGCGAGCGCATCTCCTCGGCCGAGGCCTGCAAGAAACTGGTTCGGAGATCGCTGGAAAACTTCCGGCTTCCCTACATCACCATAACGCCGACCTTCTCCATCTGTCCCAAGCATGGCTACCTCGCAGGCGAGCACGAGTTCTGCCCGATCTGCGACGCTGAAAGGTTGGCTGCCAAGAGCGCCGCCGCCGAGTAACCCGTCTTCAAAGGAGACCTGACATGAACAAGCCGCTTTCCGCCATCGAGGCCGACACCGCCATGCTGCTGTCCGACGACGAGCGCCAGCCTTGCGAGATCTGGACACGGGTGATGGGCTACCATCGCCCCGTCTCGTCCTTTAACAAGGGCAAGAAGAGTGAGTTTGCCGAGCGGACTTTGTTCGCCGAAGGCAAGAGCCTAGCTCATGACCGCTGCTGACGTCGCGGTCTCCATCGCGGTCGGCGGCTTCTCACCGCTGTCGACCTGCGATTGGCCGGGTGAACTGGTCGCCACGGTGTTCTGCCAGGGCTGTCCGCTTGCCTGTCGCTATTGCCACAACGCCGACCTGATCCCGCCCGGCCGAGGTGCCGGGCCGCACTGGCAAGACATCTTGTCAACTCTGGAAAAGCGCCGAGGATTGCTCGATGGAGTGGTGTTTTCGGGCGGCGAGCCGACCCTGCAAAGGGCGCTTTCCGAGGCGATTGATGCAGTCAGGGCGCTCGGCTTCCGCGTAGGCCTGCACACGGCAGGTCCTTATCCGGAACGTCTTGAGCGTCTCTTGCCGCAGCTGGACTGGGTCGGGTTCGATGTGAAGGCGCCGTTTGCTGACTACGAGCGCATCGCGGGCGTGCCGGGAAGCGGTCTACGAGCCCGTGAAAGCCTTAGCGCACTCGCCCGAAGCGGTGTTGCGCTCGACGTGCGTACGACGGTGCACCCGCTGCTGCTGACCGAGGGTAACCTCGTCCGTCTCGATGCCGATCTCGCCACGTTGGGGCTTCGACCGACGCGGCGTCAGCCGTTCCGGCGCGGGGGATGCCGAGATGCCGAACTACTGTCGACCTGTTGATGGTCTCATCCGTATCTTGACGTAGTCTCGCTGGTCCTATCTATATGTAGGTGTCATGGTCCTGCGATTCACAAGATCAAGGGCTAAGAGGGAATCCGGTGCGGCAAAAGCCCATGCCGGAGCTGCCCCCGCAACTGTAAGCGGCGAGCCCCAACCGAGAAGTGTCACTGAGGCATCTTTGCTTTGGGAAGACCGGATGAGGGCGATGACCCGTGAGCCAGGAGACCTGCCGTGACTGCTGATTTACGTCCTCGGGCGGGGTGCCCCGGTGGATCGTGACCCAACGGCATGCCAGTCTCGGGCGCGCCGTCGTTTGTCGCGTCCGCTCGGCCTTTGCCCCCATGATTGGGGTTGCCGATGTCTCTTCTTTCCGAACTTGATCGTCCTGTAGAACCTATCCAGCCGGATGCCGATCAGCATCGGGTTATCCGTCGCAACGGCTCGGTGACGCCATTCGACGCCAACAAAATCCGCGCTGCCCTGACCAAGGCTTTCCTCGCTGTCGAAGGCGGTGATGTCGCAGCCTCGCGTCGGGTTCACGATATTGTCGGTGCTCTCACCGCTGAGATCGTGGCAGCGCTGTTGCGCCGTGCCGACGGTCGCGCCTTTCATGTCGAGGAGATTCAGGACCAGGTCGAGCTTGCCCTTATGCGTGGCGGCCATCACAAGGTCGCCCGCGCCTATGTGCTGTACCGAGAGGAGAGAGCGAGGGAGCGCACCAAGCTTCGTGAAACTGCGGCTGCACCCAGCGTCAATGTCCGTTCCCTCGATGGGCATCTCAAACCGCTGGACGAAGCGCGCTTCGTTCGGCTCATCCAGGAATCTGCGGCAGACCTCGATGGGGTTTCGGCCGAAAGCATCCTTTCGGAGGCGCGCCGCAACCTTTATGACGGCATAACCGTCGACGAGTTGGCACAGGCGCCGATCCTGGCCGCCCGTGCACTGGTCGAACGCGAGCCAAACTATGCCAAGGCGACGGCGAGGCTTCTCAACGACAAGCTGCGACGTGAGGCGCTGTCCTTCCTGTCCGGTCGCTCCGATGAGGCGACGCAGAGTGAGATGGTCGAGCGTTATCCGGACTATTTTCACTCCTATCTCAAAGCAGGCATCGGCGCAGAACGGATCGACCCGGAGCTCGGGCGCTTCGACATTGATCGCATCGCGTCGGCACTCAAGCCCGAGCGCGATCTTCAGTTTGACTATCTCGGCCTGCAAACGCTCTATGATCGCTACTTTCTGCATATCGGCGGCAACCGCTTCGAGTTGCCACAAGCCTTCTTCATGCGGATCGCCATGGGTTTGGCCTTACGCGAAGTCGACCGCGAGAGGCGGGCAATCGAGTTCTACGATCTCCTGTCGTCCTTCGATTTCATGGCGTCGACGCCGACCCTGTTCAATGCCGGCACCCCGCGACCACAACTGTCGTCCTGTTTCCTCACTACCGTCGCCGACGACCTCGACGGCATCTTCAAAGCGATCCGCGACAATGCGCTGCTCGCCAAATACTCCGGTGGCCTCGGCAATGACTGGACCCCTGTGCGTGGCCTTGGCGCCCACATCCGTGGCACCAATGGCGAAAGCCAGGGCGTCGTCCCCTTCATGAAGGTGGCCAACGACACTGCGATCGCGGTCAATCAGGGCGGCAAGCGCAAGGGCGCTGTCTGCGCTTATCTCGAAACCTGGCACGTCGATATTGAGGAGTTCCTCGATCTCAGGAAGAACACCGGCGACGACCGCCGCCGGACCCACGACATGAACACTGCCAACTGGATCCCTGATCTGTTCATGGAGCGGGTCGAGGCTGATGCAACCTGGACGTTGTTCTCGCCCGACGAAACGCCGGACCTGCACGACCTCTATGGCCCCACTTTCAAGACTGCCTACGAAGCCTACGAGGCAAAGGCGGCGCGCGGGGAAATGAAGGTGTTTCGCAGCGTCCGAGCCGTCGATCTCTGGCGGCGCATGCTGACCATGCTATTCGAAACCGGACACCCTTGGATCGCTTTCAAGGATCCTTGCAATATCCGGTCGCCTCAGCGCCACTTCGGCGTCGTCCACTCGTCTAATCTTTGCACGGAGATCACGCTCAACACGTCGGCCGACGAGGTGGCCGTCTGCAATCTCGGCTCGGTTAATCTCGCCGCCCATGTCACTGTATCAGGCCTTGATCGGGAGCGCCTCGCTCGCACCGTCCAAACGGCGATGCGCATGCTCGACAATGTCATCGACATCAACTTCTACACAATCCCCGAGGCCCGGCGGGCTAACCTCCGCCATCGGCCAGTCGGCCTCGGCCTTATGGGCTTCCAGGATGCATTGCACATCCTCCGGCTCCCCTATGCCTCCCAGGAGGCGGTGCGCTTTGCCGACGAGAGCATGGAGGCGATCGCCTACGAAGCTATCTCGGCTTCGGTCGATCTCGCAGCCGAACGTGGTCGCTATTCCTCCTTCGCCGGGTCGCTGTGGTCGCAGGGCATCTTGCCGATCGACAGTCTTGAACTGCTGTCCGAAGTGCGAGGCGGTATTGATCTGGAACGCGACACGACGCTCGATTGGGAGTCCCTGAGGCAGCGCGTCAGAACGGTCGGCATGCGCAACTCCAATTGCCTTGCCATCGCTCCCACCGCCACGATTTCCAATATCTGCGGTGTTTCCCAGTCGATCGAGCCAGCATACCAGACGCTCTACGTCAAATCGAACATGTCCGGAGACTTCACCGTCGTGAACGCTCACCTCGTGGCCGATCTCAAGGCTCGTGGCCTGTGGGACGAGATGATGGTTTCTGACCTCAAATACTACGACGGCAGCCTTGGAGCGATCGACCGGGTTCCGGCTGACCTCAAGGTGCTCTACGCCACGTCTTTCGAAATCGATCCGGAGTGGCTCGTCGAGGCGGCCGCCCGCCGCCAGAAGTGGATCGATCAGGCGCAGTCGCTCAACCTCTATCTGGCTAGCCCCTCGGGTAAGAAACTCGACGCGCTTTATCGCCTCGCTTGGAGGAAAGGCTTGAAGACCACCCATTACCTTCGCTCGCGCTCGGCCACCCACGTCGAGAAATCGACGCTCAAAGGTGTCGACGGCAAGCTCAATGCAGTGACGGTCTCGGCCATTGATACCGCGCCGAAAGCCTGTGCCATCGACGATCCCACCTGCGAAGCGTGCCAGCAAGACTGAGCCGAGGAACAGACACCATGCTTGATTTCAGCGAAACAACCGCGTCCTCGCCTCAGATGTCCGATGCGACGGGCCTTGCCGCCATTGAACGGGGAGCGGCCCGCGTACGCGTCGACGACAAGGCGATGATCAACGCCCGCGCCGACGTCAACCAGTTGCTGCCGATGAAATATGGCTGGGCCTGGGAGAAGTATCTTTCAGCCTGCAACAATCATTGGATGCCGACCGAGGTGTCCATGCAAGCCGATATCGCCCTGTGGAAGTCCAGGGATGGCCTGACCGACGACGAGCGACGGATGATCAAGCGCAATCTCGGCTTCTTCGCGGCTTCGGAAAGCCTCGTGGCCAACAACATCGTGCTCGCCATCTATCGGCAGCTCACCAACCCCGAGTGCCGCCAATATCTGCTGCGGCAGGCCTTCGAGGAGGCCGTGCATACCCATACCTTCCAGTACATTGTCGAAAGCCTCGGGCTCGACGAGGGCGAGCTGTTCAACATGTACCGCGAGGTGCCGTCGATCACCGACAAGGCGGCCTGGGCACTCAAGCACACGCAGAGCTTGGACGATCCGGCGTTCCGGACGGGGACTGAACAGGCAGACCGGGCGTTTCTCAAGGACCTCGTGGCCTTTTACGTTGTGTTCGAGGGGATGTGGTTCTACACGGGCTTTGCGCAGATCCTGTCGCTCGGCCGCCGGAACAAGATGGTCGGCATTGCAGAGCAGTATCAGTATATCCTGCGCGACGAGAGCATCCACCTGAACTTCGGCATCGACGTCATAAACCAGATAAGGGCGGAGAACCCGCATCTGTGGACGCCGGCCTTCATTGATGAGGTGCGTGGCATGCTGAAGGAGGCGGCCGAACTCGAAGCCGCCTATGGCCGCGACACGATGCCGAACGGCTTCCTCGGGCTCAATGCCACGCTCTGTGAAAGCTACATGCATTTCATCACCAACCGCCGCTGCGCCCAGCTCGGGATTGCGTCTGTCTTCCCCGAAGCCGAAAACCCCTTCCCGTGGATGAGCGAAACCATGGACCTCAAGAAGGAGAAGAATTTCTTCGAGACGCGCGTCATCGAATACCAGAATGGTGGCGCGCTGAGCTGGGAGTGAGGACTTAGCGAAAAGGCTCCATCACTTCAAAGCCGTTAAGTGCGCAGCGTCGGATTTTCGTGAAGCTCTCTTCCATCGGATCATACCGTCGTCACGAGACCGACGGAGCGGTTACGCGGTTCAGGGGTAATTGCAAGCCGCATAACGCTTTTGTCTGTGATCGCGGCACCGCGATCGCGCGACGAAGCGTCCTCCAACAGCAGTTCATCGAGATCGTGGAGCCTATCATGGAAAATGGCGAACATGGCTTCAAAGCTGTTAGGTGGCGCTTCGTCGCGCGGTTGAGTTTGATGGTCGGCCTACTTCATCCGAAGACGACGCCTGCAACCCTCATCGCAACCGAGGAAGTTGACATCTGGCTTGGGGCGCCATGGAGTGAGGCCTAGCTTTTATAACGGTCACTTCCTGACGATGCTCTCAGGATTGTCGCCAGTGCTCAGTGCGAGGATCCCTAAATGCGATCTATTGAAAACTCACGGCTTCTCTCAGATCTTCAAGCCGCCGTCGATGACATCGTCGTGGGGCAGTGGCAGGGTGACAAGGCCTGGGACTACACCGTTAACGCGGAGAAGGACGGCTCGATTGCCGTCAAGGCGGCTGCAAACCAGACTATCTTTATGGACACCGTCTACCCTGGCATCATCCCTCGTTCGGTAGAGTTTGAGGGCTGTCCGTTCAGTTTTCAGTGACGAAAAGAAGCTCTCCATTGCCGCGTTGTCCCAAACGTTTCCTGATCGGCTCATTGAACAGGGAATACTGTGATCAGCCATCAGCTATTGGAACTGCTCACTCGTATATTGGCTGCCTTGGTCACTGTGGTGCAGCAGGCTCTCGGGTTTGCCTCTCCTCCAGATTGCCATGATCAGGGCATCGGCGACGAGCTGCGCCGTCATCTCGGGATTCATTGCCCAGCCAACGACTCGCCGCGAGAACAGATCAATCACGGCGGGAACGAAGCGCGTCTCGGAAAACGTCCCCTTCGAGATAGGTGGCTTCCGCCAACTGATGAGCGAGTGACATAATGACAGCTCGGTGGGCGGTGATCACGGTTCTTGCCCGGCCCTTGGCCTCTTGGAGGATCGAATGAACCTCGCTACGCAGCGTCGCGTTCGAGCTGAGCAGCTTGTCAACCGAGCCAGCCTTTCCAAGGAACACTAGCGACGAGCCCAATCCGCTCGATGCGGCGAGGTTCAAGGCAAGCGAGGTAGCTCTATCGAGATCCGAGCCGGCCACACCTCCGGCACCATCGGTCGCCGCGCCGAAGAATGCCTCCTCGGCCGCCATGCCGGCCAAACTCACCGCGATTTCGTCGATGACGTCCTCACGTGTCCGAAGCATCACCCACCGGCTGCGAACAGAGGCGCCCCCACGAAAGATTTTGATGGTGCCGTCTGACACCTCGGCCTTGGTCGCAATCGAGACATGCAGAACCGCTCCCGCCGAAAGAATGGTCGTGACGGCGGCATGGCCGGTTTCGTGAACTGCGACCCTGAAGATGTCGTCTTCCGGCAACGGAATGACCTCGGGCAGCCCAGCGACCAAATCCTCAACCGACAGCGCGCGCTTCTCCGCCCTTGCTCGACGACGAGCACCACGAACGAGTCGTTCCAAAAAAGCTCCCGTCTTGCCTTCGGTCCGGTCGACGATCTGCCAGAGCCTTTCATCTGAGAGGTCGACGCCATGAAAGCGGAGGATCGCCAACCTCGCGGCACCATCCGGTAGCGGGATGCGAATATGCCGGTCCAGCCGTCCCGGCCGCATGAGCGCTTCGTCAATGAGCTCAGGGTAGTTGCAGGCACCGACGACGACCACGCCTTGTCTTTTCTCGATCCCATCGAGTGCCTCTAGGAGACCACTCACCACTGAAAAGCTGTAATGTGCGCTGTCCCCGACGAACTTTGTCCGGTCTCCGACGCTATCGATTTCATCGATGAACAAAATCGACGGAGCCACCCTGACCGCATCGGCAAAGGACGCTCGCATGGCTTTCAAGGTATCACCGAGGTGCCCGCATGCTTGCCATTTCGCGTAGCTCGCCGCGATCAAGGAGACGCCGCACGAATTCGCCAAAGCTCGGGCATAGGTTGTCTTCCCGGTGCCGCTCGGTCCCGAAAGAACTACGCCCCGGTCAAGGTCCTTCCACTCAAGCTCTCCGCGACGCCAAGCTGCCAGTTCGGTTGCCAGACACTGGCCCCACTCGGTTGCTTCTCCCATTCCCGGCAGGGTCTCTAGCGTGAGACGCTGCTTCGAAGCCTGAGAAGGCGGCGGTGCCTTCGGCTCGTCCCGGGTAAGCTTGTGAAGAATGCTCCTTACTCGTCTCAATGAGCGACCAACGCGAAAAACGGCGTCCAATTTCTCAAGGGGAAGCCTGAGAGCGAGCTCTGCATCTTCGTCCGACAACTCAATGCCTACGACGACTCGGGCGGCGGCGCGGATGTCGCGACGGGAAACTGGGCGAACCCTGACGATCGCATCGGCAAGATTGGTGAAATCTTCGGGAAAAGCCTCCTCGGAGGTCGCAATCCCGAAAAACCAGTAGTTTGTGGCGAGGGGCCAGGAGTCGGGGTTTCGTCGCTTCCTAGAGTTCGGAGCGTCCCAGACGCATGCGATGAACTCCGCGTCGTGGTCCATCCATGAAACGGTTTCGACAACCCGTCTGCAAATCCGCTCGCAGCAATCACGGTATTGTTCGGGATCGATATGTCCCTCGGGGACGATGAGGCCGAGCATCATCGGCAGGCCCCTCGAAAACCCGAATTGATGGCGTAACGCTGAAACCAGCGTCGCCCACGTGCAAAAGGTGGAAACGCTGTCTGTCGGTGGTCGCAGAACTGCAGTTTTGAAGACGGTGTCCCCGAGATCCGGAAGGATCCGGCTGAAAGCTTTTTTCGGCATGTCGGAGTCTCTGAAGCGAGAGGTCGCCATGCCGGCTGACGGCATGGCTCAGGAAGGCTCAATGGCTGCTTGCGATATCGATATGTTCATTGGTCAGGTCCTCCGGAGGCGGGTTTACCGAGACGGTAGAAGCGGCTGAGTGTCCGAGCCCACCCCTCCTGCGGTGCGATCAGCCATACCTCAGATGTAACAATCGGACGGGCGCTTCCTGGAAGCATAGGGTGCCCAGAGGACAGCCCGGCTAGGCAAACGGCCGGCCGGATCTCTGGAGACCACGAGTTCAGGATGGGCGCTTCGTTGAGGTGCCAGGCGTCCGGATATCCTTGGGCGCGGATGAGTTCGAGGTCGTGGGTCAGCCGCCGCAGCAGTGAGATGGTGTCGTCCAGTTCACGGAGAACGGACGGATCGCGAGGGTCGAAGACAAGCATGGCAGCGACCTCACGGCATTTCGTCAACATGACGACCTAGGCGGACCCAACCATGGAGAGTTCGCGCCCAACCTCGGCTGCGGGAGAGTGCAAACACGGGCTGGCCGATCAGGGAGGTCGGTTTGTCGATTCCCGAGAGGCTGATGATCCCACGCAGTGGGACTAGTGTCTCGCACCACCCCTCCAGGAGAGGGGCTTCGTTGAGGTGGACCATTGGAGGAACACCGCTTCCGTAGAGAAGGGCACGGAGGTCGACGGCAACTCGGGAAAGTGCCTCGATGTCGTCAGGGCCTTTGACGATGAAGGAGCAGGAAGGATTGGACATGGGGTCTCCCTGCCGGAATTTTTGATTCCGGCGCAAAACAGCCACAAGAACAGTTCTATTGCGAAGGCAATGACCGGTCAGGGCTGATGATGAGAAGGAGATCGGGCGGTGAGCACCAGATCGAAGCCAAGGCCTGAGACTCCGGCGGCCGGAGCAGGCTAGCGAACGATCAGCGTATGAGTGCAGTGCCGAATTTCATGATGGCGCGAAACATAGCGCGTAAACCCTAACCGCAGGTAAATTTCTAGGCGTCTTTGCTCGGTGGCAGGATCTACCACACTCAGGCTCCATTCACGGAGTTCCAAATCCTGGGAAGCTCCACGCAACCTGATGCGATCACAAGAGGCTAGCCGTAGTCCAGCTGATGTTTGTCTTATTCCGCCGACGGGTCCAAAATTTGGTTGCCAGTGGAGGTGGAGATGGAATCCGAAGTAAGTTCGACGGTGTTGTGGGCATCAATGCGCTTATGCGAAGAGCGACGCGACTACAAAGCGCTCCGAGGGCACGTTATGTACGATGGGAATAGGCTGGCCGCCGATCTGGATGAAAGAGAATTGCGTGAATTCTGCAGGTTGCTTTTGCGAGCCGTTGCCGCCTGGCGGTATGAAGAGCAAAATGGGGAGGGAGTGCTTCTGGATAAAAAGCACCGTCTCAACGTACTGTTTTCAACGCTGGATGATATTGTTGAGGTGTAAATTCAATTTATAGCTTATCGTATTTGGAAGCCTTTTTTGTCGCAAAGTCGACGGCCTCGGAAATCTCGGCAAAGCTGATGTCGAATAATACGCCGCCTGGGCCGGTAACAAAAAACAATGGAGTGGCAGTTTTGGCCTGTACAACGGCGTGCGAGTTGGTTTCCCCGCGCTTCATGACAACTTTTGTGTCGATGGCCACATTTGGTATTGTATCGTTTTTTAGCAGGCTCGTCCTGTTTAATACTTCGCGCCTAAAACTCCCTATGTCTGGGTACCCCTGTCCGTAGCGCCCGCCATCAATCCACGCCTCAAGATATTCTCCGGTCTCGCAATGAAACAAATATAAGTCAATCGCCATGAGAGATTCGATCCTTAAGGCGGCCCTGATAGCTAAAGTGGATAAGGATGATATTTTTATAGTAAGAAATAATCTAAAAAATCCGCGATATTACGGAGAGAACGTACGGACCATATTGTGCTCAAATTGAACTTCAGTCATCAAATTGGTCTGCTTGTGTTAACCTGCTTTTAGTATCTTCGGGTGTAAGAGCTCCTCCGCCCGAAAAGGGCGTAAACCGATGAGCAGCCGCATTATGAAGCCCGTCAAGACCATACGCATTAGCGATGAGCGGATTGTCCGCAGCGCCTTGGCGCATATCGCTCCGTATGTCGACGGGGCGACAATGCTCTCCTAAGCGCAATCGACATCCGACCTCATCCTCGATCGTCGCCACACTTGGCGACGCTTTCGTGTTTCAGAGGTGATGTGATGACGCTCCAGAAGCCTTCCCTCAGGATAACCGTCGCGGTCTGACCGACCGCTCCGCCAAGCCGCCCCTGTGCATTCCTGGCCATTCCGCCGTCAAGTCGGCGTCGGCCCGGATTACGCCGGCGCGCTGAGGAGGAGCCTAAGCGACGCGACCGGCACGAACGCCGACGCGTCCCATCAGACTGAATTCCGTTCTTCCAAACAACACTGACCTCGACTCCAAGCGGAGCCGGGCTTGGAGAGTCGCGTCCCGACGCATCCCAACTCCTCGAACTCAGTCCCGTCTTTTCTGCAACCATTAAGAGCAATTGCATGACGAACATATCCATCAAAACGCGCGTCGCCGTACGCGAGAAAGCCCGGAGTTACACCGTGTAAGCGCCATTCTGGCAGCGGTGGGACGCCCGCTGACCAGTTCAATCCCAACCTGACCGCGCAATCCATGGATGTGGCTGCGCGCCTGGTTCCGGGAGGCGCAAATGTCCAATCTCTATGCATTGCTGTTGGGAGGGCTCTCTGATGGGGGAGCACCTCGCGAATACCGTCCGCTACCCACCTGCCGGGAGATCGAGTCCACTCCCTATGAAGCACCGCTAGTCCACTACTCGGATAGCGTTGCCGATCGCAGGCCTTCGCCTCGCAAGCGAGGCTCGTCCGTGGGCCGTGTTCCGGACCCGTTTCGACGGCGGTGGATCTATTTCGAAAGTGGCCTCGAACATCGTCACTTGGTCACCTTGATCGCCAACCCTGCCGTGTCCGACATCCGCGAACAGCAGACGCGCTCCTATTTGGCCCGAGGTCGAAGGCATCGGTACACGACCGACTATCTCGTGACGTTCAACGACGGCCACAAGGTCGCTTACGAGGTCAAGTACGCAGAGACTGCCGCCCGCAAAGGAACTGAAGCTTTGCTCCAGGAGGTATGCGAGCACGTTGGCGATGATCTCGCCGACGAGTACAACCTGCTCACCGAGCTGCATGTGAACGACGTCGCCGTCGCGAACGCCAAGAGCATCATCGAGTGCGGTCGGGATTTCGATATCCGCGGTCAGGAAGTCGTTCGGGCCTCGCTGATGCGAGCTCCGGCGACGATCACCCTCGCGGAGATTGGGGAACTGTCCGGGCTCGGAGCGCGAGGCGAACGGGCTGCCATGGCTCTTATCCAGCAGGGCGCCCTTAGGTTCGACCCGGCGGAGCCGTTGTCACCGACTGTTAAGCTTAGGAACCTTTGTACGCAGTAGTACGACGCAAGGTTGCTCCAGTCATTAAGAACTAATCCAGAGTTTCGCCCTCTAGTGGCGAAACTCCGGATCGCCTTGCGCTAAAGCCTTGGGTGCATTCATGGAAAGTCCAGCTGCCAACGACCGATGGAAATTCGGCCGTCACGATCGTGTTGTCATCAAGAACCAAGTCTACCGACCTGTCGGCAAGGATGGACGGAGACATGTCCTTCAGCTGATCGTTGAGGACGTTCAGGACGATCACTTCATCACCAAGACCGACGCCGAGATTAGCGAGCTCATGCGCCGGAAGCTTTTTCGGCACGATGCCGGCTATTTTTCGAAGACGCAGGCACGCATTCGAGTTCGGAACGACAGTTCCGACCTGACTGATCTCAGCGAGGACGAGCTGCGCACGGTCTTGTGGAAGGCCGAGTGGTGCCGGCGCTTCGATTCAGCACGCGCCGATTCTTCTGCGCCTTGGCGACCGACGATGTCGCTGCCGGACATCGCCTTTTTCATCGATAAGCAGAAAAAGGCGATGGACCGTTGGCATGTCGATCGCTTTGGAGAGAGACGACCCGCAGGGCGGCGGCGACAGGGAGGACCTCAAAAGGAATTCGACTATCCCTCGGCCAGCACTTTGAGAAATTGGCTCATCAAGTGGCACGCTGCGGAGGAGCACCTCAATGCATTCCGGTTACGCTACCACCATTGCGGCAATCGAAGCCAACTAGACCCTCGTGCTGAGCGTGTGGTGAACGAGTGCGTTGCGAACTTCGCCAGCTCGCTGAGGCCTCGCCAACGCGACATTTACGAGGACGTTGAGGCGACGCTGTCCAAATTGAACCTGTCGCTGCCGGCAAATGTGGCGCCCATCTACGTTAGCAGGAATGCAATCCGAGCCCGGATCAAAAAGATCGATCCATTTTTCAGGGACTTCAATCGTCTCGGGAAGGATCGCGCGCTACGGAGATTCACCCCGATCGGCGAGGGGCTTATCGTCCTTAATCCCCTAGAGAGGGTTGAGATTGACGACTGGGACTTCGACCTCCATGCGCTGATCGCGAGTTCGACCGTGTGGAAGAAATTGAGCCCGAAGAAACGCGAGCTCGTTCCTCGCGTCCGTTGTACGGCGACCGTTGCCATTGACGTAGCAACCCGTTGCATTGTCGGGTTCAATCTATCTCCGAATCCGCCGTCGACGGCTTCGTCCAAGACCGCTTTACGCCGCATCATGTGCGACAAGTCTGCCTTGGTCGCCGCTACCGGATGCAAGAGCGACTGGCGGATGCAGGGTAGGCCATGGTCGGTGGTGACCGACGCGGGACCCGCTTTCCTGGGCGAGTTCGAAACCTCCGTCGCACGCTCAGGCATCACCCGATTGCTTCCGGAGGCGGATCCTCGCAAGCGCGGTACGATCGAGGCTTTTTTTCGATATTTCAAGCGCGTATGCCGATACTTCGCGGGGCAAACTTTCGCGAATGTGGTAGAGAAGGGCGACTACCAGTCCGAGGCAATGGCCAGCTTGACCTTTGATGAACTGGAAAGATCCGCCGTCCGCTTCATCGTAGATTCCTACCATCATCGCGCCCATCGCGGTCTCGGCCGTTGCACGCCGTATGGAATGTGGCAGCGCCTCACAAAGGACGGCACTTTCCCTCCACCCCGCGCCATCGAGTTACGCGCGGCGTTCGGCATTCGCGTTACGCGTACGCTGGGGAAGCACGGCGTGACCTACCTGGACCTCGCCTACAATAGCGCGGAGCTGAACAGGGTCTTTCTCCGCCACGAGAACAAGGAACTCGACGTCTTCGTCGATCCGCTGGACATCGGGTCGGTGCTCGTTCGGCTTCCGGATGCGGAGGGGAGGGCGCAGGGGAAAGCTTCGGATGACTACCTGGAGGTGCCCTGCGTCGCCAAGCTGACCATGGGCCTCTCCCTCGACAGGTATCTGATTTCACGTAAAGCCCTCGCGGCCTCGGCTAAGGACGATCAGACCGCAGGCCTTCTTGCAAGACTGGAGGCTCACGGAGCCCTGACCGACACTGGCGAAAGGACTCGTCGCGAGGCCGGCCTCGCCGAATTCCGGGCCACCGAAATCGAGTTTGAAAAGGCGGCCAAGTCGATGTTCCAGAGCACTCGTGCCGCATTGGAGGGTCCTGATCAAGGGCCACCGCAACCGCACGACACCATCCCGGGAAAGCTTGTCGCGAAGTCGGTACGCAGGAAGCCAACGCAGGGCTCGCGCTCTCCATCCGGACCTGCGCGAAGCGACGAAGGACAGGGGGCGGCGTGGTCGCCTCCGTCCGACAACGCCGGCGGACCGCAACGTCCTTTCGGCGGCAGTCTCAACCTGGGCGACGGAGATGACGAATGACAAAGCGAGACACCTCCGTCGAGACGGGTGGCAATTTCGCGACAAATCCGAGCGGCAATGCATGGGACGATGACGACGACGCCTATCTGGATTCCATTGCCGGACGGTTATCGGAGCGCCAGCAGCGGGAGATCGAACTCGTTGAGGCTGTCAAGGCGGTCTATGTCGCCTGCGGTCGCGATAAGGTCCTCGACGACATGCTGGCGACTTTCGTGGTCTCCATGTTGGCCAAAAAGAACGGTCGCCGTGATGACGGTCGGATCCTCTTCATCACCGGTGAAAGTGGCGCCGGAAAAACGGCTGCGATTGCTCGTGCTCTTTCGCGAAGCGATGCGCTCCAACCGCAGGTGAGACCTTTCGGTTTGGTGAAGCCTGTTATCTCCGTGTCCCTCAGTGGCGGTGCGGTGACGCTTAAGGCCGTCGGGCATCAGATTGCGGAGGCGGCCGGCTATCCGGTCAAGGACACCGTCGGTCAGAACGATATGTGGAAGCGATTGCCGGACATTCTGCACCAGCGGCGTGTTCTGTTGGTGCACATCGACGAAACGCAACATGTTCTCAAGCGTACGGAGACGGATCAGGAGCGGAAAAACCTCGCCAAGGCCATCAAGGGACTCTCCAACTTCGAAGCCTGGCCGATCAACTTCATTCTTTCCGGCACACCGGAAACGACCGAGATCGCTAGGTTGGACCAGCAATTCGAACGGCGCGGTAGGTTCTTGTTTCTTTCGGACATCACGATGCCTGAGGAGAAAGAGCTGGTGGACCGAATGATCCGGGAAATGGCCGGCGCGATCGGAATGGCGACCGACCGACTGATCGCTTCGGATGTTCCTGAACGCGTCGCTCATGCCGCTCGATACCGTTACGGACGCATCGCTCAGATGGTCCTGGCGGGCATTCAGGTAGCAATCCACAAAGGCGCCAACGAGTTGGTGAGAGAGCATTTTGCCTATGCGTACCTGGAACTCTCCCACGCCCGCGGTCGGGACGAGATGAATCCGTTCCTGGTCGATGACTGGCGAAACCTACCGGCGGGGTATTTCCTGAACGAGGAGCAGCGGGAGACATGAGCTTGAAGATCGCGCCCGTCTCGTGGCGTCACCCTCTTGAGCATCGCGAACCGGCAGCCGGATTTGCGTCAAGGCTGGCGGCTCTGAATGGCCGGCTTCTAGGAGACTTTCTCCGCGAGATGGGCATCGACACTTGGGCGGTCGATACCGGCGACAGCGAAGCGGTCCGGACACTCGCGCTGCGCGGCGGGGCGGATCCCGGAGCGCTTGCAAGGTTTACGCCCACGCAGACGGCGGACAAAAAGTATCACATCATCGCGGGGCAACAGTTCACCCGCCTCTCGGTGTTCAAGACCTACTTTCGATACTGCCCGCACTGCGTGATTGAGGATCTGGAGCGTTTCGAAGGACCGGCCACGGCTCGTCCATGGTTGCGCGTGGAATGGATGATCGACGCCATCCGCGTCTGTCCCAAACACGACACGATGCTGATCGATGTCGACCCCGGGCATAGGCGTTTCACGAGCCCCGACTTCTGCGAGGCGATCGGGAAATTGGCCCCAGGCCTTCGGCAGCAAGCGGATCACGCGGTCAGGCTGCCTCATTCCCTGCTCGTCGATTGGATCATCGATCGTCTCGATGGCGCCTCCTCCCCAACGGACGCCTTGGCGGATCTTCCGATGTACGCCGTGTTGGAGCTGGCTACCGCGATCGGGCTTTCCGCGCTGCATCCGTCGCGGATCAAGACGAAGACCTTGACTGAGCAGCAATGGGCCGCGGTGACCGAAGAGGGTTTTCGCGTCCTTTGCGGCGGGGAGCCGGCACTGACGGTCTTGCTTGGCCGACTGAACGAAGTGCTGATGGAATCCCGCGGCGCCATCGGCCTGCGAGATGCCTATGGCGCGCTCTATACCCTCCTCCAGAAAACGATCGCGGATCCCATTTACGACCGGTTTCGGTCGATGGTCAGGCAGTTCGCCATCGAAACCCTGCCGCTGAATCCGGGAACCGAGATCTTCGGAGAGGTGCTGGAGAGGCCGCGCGTCTATTCGATCCACTCGGCCTCTAAGGTTTCCGGCGTCCATGTGGCTTCCCTTCGGAAGCTCTTCGCCAGGAAGGGGCTCGTGGACGGCGAAAAGACCTCCGCGCTCAGGGATCACCGCGTCCTGGTCCGCGCCGAGGATATCGAGGAAATGCTGGGTGGAATGAAAGGATCCCTCAGCACTCCCGAGGTCGAAGCCGCAACCGGCATCCCGAGAATGCATCTGAAAGCCCTGATTGCCGGTGGGTACCTGCCCACGGTCACTAATTCCGCCGGGAAGCGGAGAGCCAAGCATTCCTTCACTCAGCAAGCCGTCGACGACATGCTTGAACGCATTTTCGAAGGGGCGGTTCCGGTCGAGACGCCCACGGATCGCCAGCGGTCCATTGGGGATGCCCGTCGTGCCGCTGACGCCAAAATCGATTTCGTGCTCTCGCTTATTTTCGAGGGAAGGTTGGCATGGAAGGGGCTGCTTGGAGGCAAGCGGGAGTATGGGGCCGTTCTTCTCGATGCCGACGAGGTGACCGCCATCGTGCGCAAGGGACCGGAAAGAGAGGGGCTCATTAAGGGGGAACTGCAGAAGTTCATTCCCGGGTTGAACCATGTGGCCGTCTCTTCACTCATCGAGTTGGGCCATTTCAGCGTAACGCAGGAATTCAACAAAGAAACTCGGCGCATGATGCCCGTAATCACCCGCCAAAGCGCGGAGGCTTTTAGGGCTGAATACGTGACCCTGGGAGAGCTAAGCCGGACTACCGGATTGCATCCCAAAGTCATCCTCAAGAGACTGCATGAAGCAAACATCCTACCTGCCGAGGATCAGGGGAAGCTTTCCATTTTTCTATACAGAAGAAGAGAGGTGTCTGCGCTTTATGATGTTGCTCACCACAAATGAGTAATAGACGGGATTCGAGTACCAATCTGTATATTCACATTTGTATGGCGAGAAATGGGAGAATGGGGATGGTAATTAATTTTTAAAGATCAGAAAGAGGGATATTTGATGCGACGTTAACATAAGCGTATTGTTAGGGAAAAGAAAAATGAGCGTAGAGCTTACATATGACGAGCTGAGAGAGTCGAAGAAATCAAAATATGACTTGGAAATGAAGAATTTTCTTTGGGATAAAAGGTCTATACTTAAGACGTTGTTGGATCTTGATGGTGGCGCGGATTTAGTTACAGAACTGCCTGGTCTAGACGGAAGATCTGTCGATAGCTTGGTCGGATTCTCAGATGCAATCGTTCACACGGAATTCCAGACAAAGTCCGACGATCTAATGTGTATGAGGATGCTTGAATACTATATTTCTATCCTAAAAATTACGACTGAAAACGGCCGTGGCGGCAGAGAAATTATACAATCGGTCATACATGTTGGTTCTGGCCCGAACAAAATGGCGTATTTATTGAAGCGGGACGCGATTTCTTATTCCTATTCAATGCGAAGTATAACCGATTATTACGACAAATGTAGACAGTTGCATGATCCAACGCATCCGATCGATCGAATCTTGCTGGTCGTTTGCAAACCCACGATTGATCATAACGAATGGGTTGATACAGCCAAATTCCTGGCAAAATACACCCGTGAGAATCGGCGAGATAGCGCGAACCTCAAAGCATATCTGTTGATTGCCTCGCTGCTAAAGAAAGTTCCGATCAAGACCGTTAGGGAGATTGAAAAGATGCTGCAGGTAAATGTCGAGGACAGTGATGTACTAAAACAAGCGGTCGATGATGTGGCGGAGCTCGTGGAGACGCAAATTTATCTCGACCTTTTTACGGAACAAGTTACAGCCACAGGTGTGGATGTCGGGGAAGATTTCGAGGCGAATTTGAAAAATATTCCTGTGTCTGAAGTTAGGAATATGTTCGTTGAGTTTTTCCATGCTGGAAATAAGGCTGAATGGGTCGTTGATCTGGTACAATCGGAAAGACTTGCGCCGGCCAAATTTCGCATGTGACCCGTTTATTCCCAGGTAGGGAAAACCGGCTCAAAACGACGAACTCGATCGCCCAAGGGAAGGCAATCACAGTGACACCCGATGATTGATGGCGCGCTGTCTCTCGCTCATTCAGTTCACTCATCCAAAGGCGTCTTCGCCGTTCTCCTGGGCTCCGGCATATCTCGCTCGGCCGGGATCCCGACCGGATGGGAAGTGACGCTCGATCTGGTCAAGCGGATCGCCGTGATGGAGGGGGAGGAGGTTCCAGCGGACTCTGCAGAATGGTATCGCACGAGATACGGCAAGGAGCCCGAGTATTCAGCGCTTCTTGACACCTTGGCCAAGAGTCCTGCGGAACGCCGGGCCATCCTGCACGCACTGTTTGAGCCGACGGCCGATGAGCGGGAGCAAGGACTAAAGCTTCCGACCGAGGCTCATCGCGCCATCGCCAAGCTGGTCGCAAGCGGTCACATTCGACTGATCATCACGACCAACTTCGACCGCCTGATGGAACTGGCTCTTCAGGACGAGGGCATCACCCCGACCGTGATTTCGACTGCCGACGCCGTGATCGGAGCTGCTCCGATTGTTCATCAGAGATGCGTGGTGCTGAAATTGCACGGCGACTATCTCGACGACCGGATCAAAAACACCGAGGAGGAGCTGGCCTCATACGATCACGAACTTGACGGCTATCTTGATCGCATTTTGGACGAGTTTGGCCTCATCATTTGCGGCTGGTCGGGAGATTGGGACATTGCCCTCCGGGCGGCCATCGAGCGGACTAAGTCTAGGCGATACACGACCTATTGGACCGCCAAAGGCAAGCCTTCCGAGCGAGCTGCGAAGTTGATCACCTTACGAGGCGCACAGGTGATCGAAATCGCTTCGGCGGACGAATTCTTCGGGGGCCTTGCGGATAAGGTTGCCAGCCTTGATGAACTGAATGCCGGCCCGCCGTTGTCGGTGGCGATTGCCGTGGCGTCACTTAAGCGGTTTATGGCCGACCCGGTTCACCGCATTCGCTTCCACGATTTGCTGATCAACGAAACGGAACGGGTGCTGGCTATCAATGCCGCAATGCTAGCCAAGGACGCTGAGGTCAGGCCGGACGTGGTGTCGGCCAAACGCCGCTTTGAGCAGTATGACGCCAATACCGAGATTTTGCGCGCGCTCCTTTACAACGCAGCCTATTGGGCCGAGCCGCACCAAGTTGAGCCGATCGAGCGATCAGTCAGGATGCTTGCTGACGTAAAGCGTGCTGACGGATACACGACTTGGCAGGAGATGCGCATATATCCAGCCGTTGTGTGCTTTTATGCGGCTTGCCTTGGTGCGATCGCCGGAGCCAATTGGGCCACCTTCCAAAGGCTGCTTCAAATTCCAGTCGGACACGGAAAGAGCGCAAGCACTTCGCTTCCCGAGCTGGTTGCCTACCACGCTATTGAAAAGGGAACTGCCAAACTTATCGACGATAAACAGGCATGGTATTTCCCCTTGAGCGAACATTTTGCCAGGCGGCTGTTCTCGCAGCCCCGTGGCCGCTTTGAAGACTACGACACGGAGATTGATCGCCTGGAGGTTATGTTTGCCCTGGTCTTCGTTGACCAGCAGGTTCGGGATACAGGCGATGTGGCCTATATGCCCGTCGGCCGATTTGCCGCCTATCACCTCGACTCCGCTTATGAGCGCCTCTTTGCGGAGGCGGAAGCCGCTGGAGAAAACTGGCCGCCACTAAAGTCGGGAATGTACGGCGGCTCCATCGACCGGTTCAAAACGGTGACGATAAGGTTCAGGCAAATTCTTGGGAAGCGCCCGTACCGCTAATGGTCGGCAGCTTTGATCTCCCAGAACCTGTCACAGGAGCCTCTATCGGGTGATAGCCCGCCTGGGACAACCTCTGGCAGCGGACTTCCGGCACAAGATGCCTTAGGATGCGCTGCCGATCTTGTCGATAGGCTGCGCCCTCAACCAAACCTGAACCCGAACAACCCTCCCTGATCGGTATCATCGATGCTCACGTCCAGGATCTTCGAACGGGAATCGAATTCCGCTGGAAACGTGAGCTTCGCAAATTCGTCCGAGTTCATGAGGACCAGATATTGAACGCCGAGATCATCGGCCAGATTGGAACCCAGCTCGATAGCGGCCGCGACCTGTCGGGCGTCGACATCTGCAAACATATGGCTGTCGTGAATGAGAATCCCGGGACCACCGAAGCGCTTTGTAGCGATCTTGAAAAGGGCGTAGTCGAAACAGAAGATCTCCATATTGGAGATGCCACCCGAGCGGTCGCCTTCAATATGGATTCGGAACTCCGGCCCGGTCGGCGTGGCCTTGATCTCAAGGGCGCCGTAGCGATCAGCATAGAGCCGCTTCCTAGCCTCCTCGACGGCGAGCACTGCAGCGTCGATGGCCGGTGACCGCTCTGAAAGATCATTCTGAAGCCTCGTCAGTAGCGATGCCTCCGCCACCTTCAGCTCAGTCTTTTCGGATTCTGCCTGCAGAGCTGCCTTAAGTCGTTTTTCGAGATCTAGCAGCACGCCTTCCTTCTCGGACTGCGCAGTCTGCAGGAGCACGAGGTCGCTGAACGCCCCGGCCCCCTTAAGCTCCTTGAGGATCGCTTGGCGCTGCTCTTCCAGCCCGCGAACATTCGCCTCGACTTCGGTCATACCAGTTCCGTTAGGTCCTGACCTTTCTGATGTAGGGGTAGTCGGTGAGCGAAGCGATGCGCCCCGTTTCCGTCTTTAGGTCGTTCCAAGCCTTTGCGCAGGCTTCGACGATGGCGTGCTGGTCGTCGAAGATGCGGTGGGAGAGGAAGCGCTCCTTAAGATAGAGCCAGAGACGTTCGACCGGGTTGAGCTCGGGCGAATAGGCCGGCAGGTGAACGAGGCTGATGTTGTCTGGCGGTTTGAGCCGCCCGGTGACGTGCCATCCGGCCTTGTCGAGTACCAGCACGACGTGGACGTCGGCGGGCAGGCTTTGTGCGAAGGTATCGAGATAGAGGCGCATCATCTCGGTATCGGCCCTGGGCAGGATCAGAGCAAAGGCGTCATCGGTGCCGGGACGGATGGCGCCGTAGATGT
>NZ_AULH01000029.1 GCF_000425185.1 Pleomorphomonas koreensis DSM 23070 | reverse complement strand
GGAGGTTTCCGACTATCTCGGCGTCGAGCCTCTTCTGGCTCTGCCGGTCGCAAAGCCCAGAAAAATGTTGGCGGACAAGGGTTTCGATGGCGACGACGTCCGTTCCAGCCTGTTGATGCGAGCCATTCTGCCGGTCATCCCGCCACGCGCAAATCGCCGCGATCCGCCATCGTGCGACTTCAAAGCCTACAAGGATCGCAACCGTATCGAGCGCATGTTCAATCGCATCAAACAGTTTCGACGCATCGCCACGCGCTACGACAAGACGAGACTTTCATACGAGAGTTTCCTCAACCTCGCCGCCGCGATGATCTGGATAACGGCTTTTGTCAACGCAACCTAGACGACCGGCATGGAGCGCAATGCGGCCAAGCTCGGCAGAACACGCTGGCGGGTGTCATTGAGGGCGCCCAGACACGGAAATACTTCTGAAATTCGCAGTTGAGGGCAGCTTCGCCCTATCTATTCGCCCCGAGAGTTGTTCAGATCGGGGCGCCCACAAATTAGCGTGGAGGCGCATTGGAAGGTGTGGGATCGGTGTTGGATCCCACCCCACGCGTTCATGCACGATGTTCCCGTCAACAGACCATACAATGCCCCCCGGAAGCCAGTCGATCTCATACAGATGAGAGGCTGCCGTGCTGTCGAATCCGAGATCAATATAGACCGGGGTTCCGCGGTAACCGAAGTCGAGGGCAGTGCCGTCATCGCCGGGATTGAAGTAAACGTTGATCAACATCCGCCAAGGATTGTTGCCTGGTAGTTCGATGTCGATTTGGTCATGTCGAGACGCGGGAGCAGATAGTAGTCGAGCGGGGATATGTTGCCGCGGTCCATCCGGATGGCGACGGTAATATCGGGCGCTAGGCCCGCGTCGAGCCGAATACGCCAGCGCGGCGAGGCACCTTGCGTCTCTCCGCAGCGGGCTACAACGACCGACGCGGTGAACTCGCCGTTGACATCGATCAACCCCGTTTCTTGATCGACGCAGACGTCGCCGCCGGCGGTACGTAGTCCGTCGACCACCATAGCGATAACATCTGGGTACATTGCCCGCAGACGTCGGTTGATCTCGATATAGCGGTAGTCTCGTCTCGGGCTGTAGCCGACAAGGTGATAGGCGCGCAGCAGGCTGCCGAAGCGGTTTTTGTAGACGCTGCTCGATGGCATATCCTCGCGTTCGTCGATGACGAGGCCGGAAAGGGAACCCTGCACCTCCAACAGCGATCGGAGCAGGTGGAGGAGTTCGTCGTCGCTGAGCCGTCGGCTTCGATCCTCCACAATTCTTGCCGCGCGCTCGTAGGTGGTGACATCAACGATCGCCGTGAATACGCCACGGGCGCGCACCCAATGTTCCTGGCTGTTAACGACCCGGCGCATTTTCAGCTTGAAGGACACACGGTTGAAGACGTTGTCACCAATGTATTTGGGGTTGGTCAGGACTTGGTGAATCGTGCCGCGCGTCCAAGGCCTCCCAAGGTCGGTGACAACACCTTCACGATTCAGCTGGGCCGCAATCCCGGCCTCTTGGACGCCGAGTTCGACGAAGAGGCGATAGATGCGCCGGACGACTTCGACTTCCTCGATCGGTCCGGGAACCAGAATAACACGATCGGTCTGAAGGCTCTTGCGCTCGCCGACCGAGAGCTCGGCCTTGTGCTCGCCGTGCTCGTCAACCAGGAGCCGTCGCAGGCCGTAGCCGGCCATCCCGCCTTGGCGATACCCCTTCTCAATAAGGCGGCATTGGCCAGCAAATACTTTCACGGAGAGTTCGCGACTGTATTCGCCGGCCATAACACGTTTCACGGTCTTCAGCAGATTGGACCCGATGCTGCCATCGTTCTCGAACTGCTCGGCACAGTAGTGGACGACGATATCGGCCCGGGAGCATAGGAACTCTAGGTGCGCGCCGTGATCGGCGTTCTGGAAGCGCCCCCAGCGACTAACGTCGTAGACCACGATCGTGTCAAAGTCGGCGGTACCGCGCTCGACATCCGCGAGCAGACGTTGAAAGGCATCGCGCCCCTCCAAGCTCAGGCCGCTCTTGCCAGCGTCCTCGTAGACCCGCACGATCTCGATGTCCCGACCCTCGGCGAACTGTTTGATAGTAGCGAGTTGGTTCTCGGTCGAGTAGCGCTGGTGGTCGGTTGACATCCGCACATATGCGGCAGCGCGGGCTGACCACTCCCCGCCGCCTCTAGCCGTCCGCGATGGTCCGTCACGCCCGCTCAAGCACTTACGCCCCACTCTTCACGCCCTGTTGGCGCAACTGCCAACACTACAGCGCGGAGGTAGTGGAATGTCCTTTCCGAAGTCGGGCAATATGTTACCCGATCGGCGGCACGGAAAGCCGCGCAAGCTGTCGTTTGCTAGGCTGGTGTCGACAGCCTTACGGTCATCGCTCAAAGGGCAGTCGTCCAAAGTTAAGACGGTTGCTCTTTGGACAGGCGCGAACGAGCGAACTGTGAAGAACTGGCTTTCCGGCGAGCGGGCACCGAGTGGCGACCACTTTCTAGGTTTGGCGGCGAACTGCCCCGCCGTGCTCGCAGCTTTTCTGGCGGCCATCCAGCGGAACGACTGCTTAGTCATGGCCGACATCGAAGAAGCGCGCGCCAAAGTGGCCGCTGCGTTGATGGCACTGGAAGCCGTAAGAGCCGCCCAGTTGGGTACGGCCGCGCCGCTGTCGCGCGACGATGGCTGAGTCACCCGGACGAGTGTCAATGGCTGCTGCTGGTCTCAATCTTGAAGTGAGGAGCGCCCTCCGGGCCATGTTGAGTGGCCATTTCTGGAGAATGGAAAGCGTGCAAGAGCGACCCGTTTAAAAGGCGCAAAGCAGCCATTTGTTGCCCTATCATGCCGCTTGCTTCGCTCCCGTCTCTACTTCATCCATCAGCTCCCTCTCCACTTCCTCCAACCGCCTACGCTTCTCCTCCAGCTCTCCGGCGAAGGCGAATGCCCCACCTTCGCGTGAGCGGTAGGACGCAAGGCGGGCGGTTGCTTCATCACGCTTGTTGCGTTGCGCTGTGTGCTTGTCTTCGAACCCATTGAGGGCATGCTCGAGACGGGCGATCGCTCCGAGTGGTGTGACGGTCAGCAGCAAGTCGATCTCATGGTCGGCGCCGGTGCGGGCGAGATGCGTGCTGTACTGGTAGTCCCCGCTGCGCCGGGTGTTGTCGGCGAGCCCCGTGAAAACGAGATCGAACCCGCCGATCGAGGCGATCGCCGTCTCGCCGGCGTGTTGAAGCTGGACGAGGGTGATGATCTCCTTCATGAGCGCGCGCCCGGCGACTTTGCGTTCGGCGTGATGCTCGCCTGTGACCACCATCTGGAAAGCCTCGCCCATCGTCGGAACGCGGCGGGCGATGTCCTCACTGATGGCCGCGATGCGGCGCGTCGCGTGCTCGATGTCTCGCTCGGCATCGCGCATCTGGCGGCGTATGGCAAACTGATCATCTCGGTGCGCCGCCTGCAGGCGCTCCAGCCGGGCGATGTCGGCCTCAAGCCCCGCCTTCTGCATCAGGCGCTGATCGCCTGAGGCTATCGCCTTGGCCATGGCGAACTGATTGGCCTGCCCCCCGTCGAGATCTTCCAGCCGGCGGATGGAGGTATCGCCTGAAAGAGCGGCGGCGATGAAGCGGGCCTTGCGCTCGTTGTTCTGCCACATGGTGGCATCGAGCGAACCTTCCGTCGCATAGGCGAAGATGTCAACCTCGTCATGCTGGTTACCCTGCCGGACAATGCGCCCTTCCCGCTGCTCGATCTGCGAGGGCAGCCACGGCACGTCCAGGTGGTGGAGGGCTTTCAGCCGGAGCTGCGCGTTGACGCCGGTGCCCATGGTATCGGACGAGCCGATCAGGAAGCGCACCTTGCCGGCACGCACGTCCGCGAATAGGCGCTGTTTCGCTTCGGCTTTCTTGTAGTCCTGCATGAAGGCGATCTCGGAGGCAGGAACACCCCGCCGGATGAGTTCGCCGCGGATCCAGCGATAGGCGGAAAATCCCCTGCTCTTCTCCACGCTGATCGTGCCGAGATCGGAGAAGATCATCTGCGCCGCGCCGGGAAGATCAAAGCCCCGCCCGTCGGCCTGTCGATACGTGGTCTCGGCGGTCTCCAGCCAGATACGATGCGCGGTCTCGATCAAGAGATTGAGCTTGTTCTCCGGCTCATTGTCATTGTCCGCGTCGACGAGCCTGAGATCGATGGCGGCGTGGCGGCCGTCGGTGATGACGGAGAGCAGGATGTCATCACCGGGCTCGGCCGGGCGATCCCGCTCCTCAATCGCCTTGATGCGGGCATCGAGCACGGTCTGATAGCGCTTGAAGGCAGCAGTCGGCTTGGCTGTGACGATCTGACGCCGCCCGGTGGAGATAGTCGGCACCTTCACCAGGCGCCTGAGGTCTTCCGGCATCACCACATCGGCGAAGCTGCGGAACAGGGCGATCAGTTCCGGAACATTGACGAAGCTCGCAAAGCGACTGACCGGCTTGTATTTGCCGGACGGCTGAAGTTCCAACTCCGTCGTCGTGTCACCGAAGGTGGCGGCCCAGGCGTCGAACTCATGCAGGCCGCGCGCCTTAAGTGCCACATGGTCCATGAGGCGCTGGACCGAGAACATTTCCCCAAGGGTGTTGGTGATCGGCGTACCGGAGGCGAGCACCAGGGCACGACCGGGGTTCTTCACCTCCAGGAACCGGGATTTGACATAGAGATCCCAGGCGCGCTGCGATCCATTGGGATCGACGCCCTTCAGCGTCGCCATGTTCGTCGCAAAGGAGAGCTTTCTGAACTCTTGCGCCTCGTCGACGATGATCTGGTCGATACCGAGCTCGGAGATCGTCAGGAGATCGTCCTTCCGGGTGGCGAACGCCTCCAGCCGTTCTTTCAGGCCCTCTTTCAAGCGTTCGAGGCGCTTGCGCGAGACGCGATCATCCCGCTCCACCCGGCCCATCAGGTCCTCGTAGAGCGAGAGTTCGTCCTCGATCATCTGCTTCTCAAAGGCGGCGGGGACCGAGATGAAGCGGAACGCCGAATGGGTGATCAGAACCGCGTCCCAGGTGGCGGTCGCGGCCCGCGACAGGAACCGCTGGCGCTTGTCCTTGGAAAGGTTCGTCTCGTCGGCGACGAGAATGCGGGCATTGGGATAGAGGGCGAGGAACTCGCGCGCGGCCTGGGCCAGGCAATGGCCGGGAACGACCAGCATGGCCTTGGCAACCAACCCGAGGCGGCGCTGTTCCATGATGGCGGCGGCCATAGTCATGGTCTTGCCGGCGCCGACGGCATGGGCAAGGTAGGTGGAGCCACTCGCGACGATGCGCCAGATGCCACGCTTCTGGTGCGGATAGAGCGTGAACGCCGTGCTGGCGCCGGGAAGCTTGAGGTGGTCGCCATTGAAGGCGCGCGGCGCGATGTTGTTGAAACGGTCATTGTAGATCCGCGCCAGCCGGTCGGTCCGGTCAGGGTCAGTCCAAACCCAGTTCTGGAAGGCAGCCTTGATTTTCTGAAGCTTTTCCTTGGCCGCCTCGGTATCGACGACATTGAGCACACGGCGCTCGGTGTCGCCGTCCCTGATGGTGTCGAAAATCTGCGGCACTCGGCTGTTGAGCGCATCGTCAAGCAGTTCCCCGGCATGGCGCCGCTCGGTGCCCCAATCCGACGTGCCGGAGGCCAGGTATCCGAGCTGGCGCGCGTCCACGGTCCAGGTGGCGAGTTCCGGCACGTGGTGGATGCGGATATCGGCATCCAGGGTTTCTTTGACGAAGCGGACCACATCGTCAGCGGGGATCCACGGGGCGCCCAGCCGCGCCGTGATGTCGGCGGGGCCGAGATCGGCCGGCTGGACGTCACGGAGGGCAAGAACATTGCGCCGGAAGGACGGATCAAGCTCGGCGACGGCCTCGGCCAGTTTCAGCTTGTCGCGCACCGGGCCCGAGAGATAGGCGTCCGCCGTCAACCAATTGCCATTCGCCGGATCGCGGAAGACGGATGTTCCCAGGTCGGCGAGCACATCATCGACGTCCCTGTGCAGGAGTTCGGCGATATGGTCGAGGTCGACATGGCCGCGTTCGTTGAGCACGACTGCGAGCGCATCGGCCGCGGAGGTGATTGTCGGTGCCGCGGGCGGCGCGATCACCCGTTCGGAAAAGATCGGGCCGGGACGCGCGGTGTCGGTCTCAAGATCATAGTCTTCGATCGAGGCGACCAGCCAGCAATCGGGATCGTCCAGGAAGGGCTGGATATTCGGGCGGCGATGGCTCTCGCGGACCTCGCCGCTCGCCTCGTGCTCGGCAATGGAAACCGTCGTGTGATTGATCGGCCCGAACTCCCGCACGAAGGAAGACCAGGCGATGCGCAGGCGGACCTGCGCGTCTTTCCAGGGGCGGTCGGTTTCTTGAAACTTCAGGATGTCGCGCAGGGCATCGCGGACAGGAATGAGCCGGGCGATGATACGGACGTGCTTTTCGGGCATGCCATCGCCGCTCTTGCCCTTGCGGACCTTCACCGGAACGGGCGCACCGTCGGTGATCTGCATCAGGCCGTGGCGGGTATCCATGACATAGCTGCCTTCCCGGACATGGGAGATATCGCCGGAAACGGCCGCCAACGGCATTTCCGCGAACTCGGCCTCGAGGTCGATGACGTCGGGCGCGCCGTCGTAGAGTCCCTCCGGCAAACGCGCGACGACGGCATCAAGTGCGGCTTCCAGATTCTCGCCCGCCCTGGGCAGGCAAGTGTAGGTCTCCCCGAATGGCCCGGTTACGAGCGCATGAGTGCCGAGCACCATCTCCGGGTGGCGGGCGAACCAGCCATTGACGGAGACCACTCCCCTGCCCTCCCCGTCGGTGCCGGCATCGAAGCAAACATCGGCAAGATCGAGCCAAGACCGATCGCCCGCGATGTCGCCGCCCCGCCGCTTGCGAAAGAACAGGATATCGACGACCACATCGGTTCCGGCTCCCTTCTGGAAGCTGCCCTCCGGAAGGCGGATCGCCGCCACCAGATCGGCTTTGTTCGCTATATGTTCTCTCGCGGTCTTGCCCGCCTTGTCCAGCGTGCCGTGCGATGTGACGAAGACAGCGAGCGCTCCGGGTTTGAGAAGATCGATCGACCGCGCGAGAAAATAGTCGTGAAGGCGCAGCCCCAGTGACCGATAGGCGCGATCCGAGCGCACTATGCGGTCCGAGAACGGCGGATTGCCGATAGCAAGATCGAAGTGTTCCGGCAGATTGGTCCTGGCAAAATCCCCTTCCAAGATTCGCGCCCTCGGCTGCAGCAGCCGGACAATGCGAGCGGTCACCGGGTCCAGCTCGACGCCGGTAACGAGGGAGCACTCACGAAAGCTCTCCGGCATCAGTGCCGGAAAGAGCCCCGTGCCGATGCCGGGTTCAAGCACCCGCCCTCCCCGCCAGCCGAGGCGTTGCAAGCCCTTCCAGATCGCCCGGACGATGAATTCCGGCGTGAAATGCGCATATTGGGTCGAACGGGCCAGCGAGGCGTAGTCACTGGCCGAAACCGCGTCCTCGAGCGAACTGCCGAGTCCATCCCAGCCATCGCGAAATCCCTCTTCGCCGGGGCGACGGAATATGCCGTTGGCAAGCTCTGAGGCCCCAAAGCCGGTGAAGCGGATCAGCCTGGCTTGTTCCTCGCGTGTGGCCGGGCGACCATCACGGACGATCTCATTGGCAAGCTCGATTATGTCGACATTGGCCCCTGCCCTCTCCCCCCAACCGGTAGCCAGGCCCCGGTCGCCCTCGTCGAGATGGAAGTTGGCCGGTGCGCCCGGTGCGCGAGGTTCAGTCGTTGGCACCCCAACCGGACGGCTGGCGCCCGGAGCGGGCGGAACGGGGTTGGGATCGTCGTCATTGTCCGGTCGAACGGCCGGGCTGCCGGCGAGCGCGGCAACGCCGAAGCCAAGGCCCGTTGACAAATCGTCGTGCCCGAAATCGGAGAAATTACCAAACAGGTCAAAGGTGAAGGGGGCATCCTGGGTCATGCCGAAAACGCTCCTGAAAGTTCGAGGAATGAGAAAGCGGGGGCTGGGATGTGAAGGCGCGCGGCATCGCCACGCCGAGCATCTCGGCAATGGCGATTGTCAAGGCCATCCGATCAGAGAGCCGTGATCAGGCCGCCGGCTTCACACCGTGAGTTTCACGCCGCGAGAGCCTGGTGCATGGGCCGGTAGTGGATGGGCAGCTTGGCGACGATCTCCGCCTCGGTGAGATCGGTCAGGAGCTTGGCCTCGCCCTGTGGTTTCCTGGAATAGACCATCACCCAGCGCTCGCCTCGAACCGAGGAGGGCCAAGTCTCGTCGGCATAGCCCCGATAGGCGTCCCTGGTGTCGCTCCAAATGTGTTCGAGCCGCTCAGCCTCGCTCATTGCCCGTTCCGGACGAAACTCCCTTGCTACGATGGCCTGCCGCATTCGCTCGGGCTCTTGGCGTCGGGAAAGATCGCAATATCCGTGAAAATGCCTGACACGGTCGTTGATCGAGATGGTGAAGAAGACGCTGGTGACGGCCCCGATCATGAACTCGCGCATGGCGAACATGCCTCCTCTCATCCAGAGCGGCGGCAGGACATCCAGCATGTAGTCGCATTCGCTCTGGCCAAGCTCGAACCATTCGCCGGCATAGAGCGGGGATGCGTCTACCGCGAACCGCCCTGATTGCTTGGCATGGCGATCGAACAGGCGGAACATCTGCGGCCGGTCGGCGCATCCGAACCAGACTTTGCGAAAGTTGTCGGACGGGATCATGGGAAACTCCTTCGCTCAAAGGTGATCGACCGAGCCCGGCGGATCGCTCATCCGATCCTTTTTTCTCCGGGTCTTCGTGACCCCTTCCCCGTCGCCGCCTCTCCGCCCGGGCGGGTCAAGGGACGGCGCCAGCCGGGCGAAGCTTCACCCTTGACGCGACCGGCGGACATGCGGCAGGACTCCTGCTGACTTCCCTCCTTCTGCTTTTTCCCGACCCTTCCTGCTCGCCATCCTAGCCCGCAGAGCATCATTCCAATCCTCTGCAGGCGGCTTGAGCCGGAGCCAGTCGCAACCCGTAGCGTCGGCGATTTCCCTCAACCGGGCGGCAAAGACTTCCCCTTGCGTATTGGCATCCGTCGCCGCGACAAGCTGGGCGCCCGACCGACGGGCCAGTGAGCGTACGGACGCCGCCGTTGTCGGGGACCAGCCGCCTCCAGTGCTGAGATAAAGGCTTTCCTTACGGAAGCCTTCGAGACTTGCGAGGCTCATGGCGTCAATCGCCGCCTCGGTGACCACAAGCCGGAGGCCGTCAAGCACTCCGAGCCTGAACAGTATCTTGGCGCCGCCGCTGGCAAAACCGCGCCAGTCCGGTCCGCGCTCCTCCCAGCCGGTCACGATCCCATTATCGTCGACATGAGCCGCCCACATGCTGCCATGTGGCCCCTCTCGCAGGACATTCTGATCCGTCGCCACACGGAGAACTTGCTCGGAAATTCCCCTGATGTCCCGGAGATAGTTCCATGTCGCCGAGCCGCGCCAGGGCGGTCGACGCACCCACCATCGCTCCGCCAAAGACATCGTGTTTTCCCGCGACCGTAACGGCCGCGCCCATCGCGGCTCCTGCGGGGTAAACCCGACAAGATCGGCGGCTAAGGCGAGCGCGCCTGTGAACGAAATACCTTCTAGATGCCGGATCAGGGAGAGTACATCACCCTTGGCGTCCGATAACGGGTCAAACCAACCTTTGCCATCATGAATGACGATGATGATGTCGTCGCCTCGGCGGAACTTGATCGCCCGGCGGGTGCTCTCCCCTATGTCGATGGCAAAGCCCGCTTTCTCCAGCATCACAGAGCATTCCACCCTCCCCTTTAGTTCCTCGATTTCTCGTGCTTCCATGGTCTTTCCAGACGCGCCGCGCCTGCCCTTTTTGAGTTCACTTGGATCTTCGCGCGTTTCGCGCGACACGGCCGTCAGTCCGCGAAGGGCGAGCCTTGCCAAGGGCGCGAGTGATGCAACTAACGAAATAGGGAGTGGAATTGCGCGCGGCGGCAGCCTCCCTTGGTCAGCGCCGCCCGCAAGCGGCACCAGGCAGACCAATGCCGGCTCAATGAGCCGGCCGGAACATGTGCGGATCGAACTCATTGATGACATCCAAGTCGTCATCGGCATCGAGTTCGTTGGACGGCAGAACACCGTATTCCGAGCCTGATTTGAACAGTGTGACCGGGACCATCAGGATGCGGGCGAGCTGAAATGCGTGTTGTTGAGCAACAGCGAGGTCGTGTGACATTTGAAGGGCTCCACCGGGAGCGGGCCAACTCCCGCTCGATGGCTCCCCGAAAGAACTGAGATCGGTCGCGGTCATCGCGAAAGCAAAGCGGCAGCGACGGCACGCTGGCGTAGCCGACCCCGAAGCGGGTTGATCGGAAAAGATCCGGATCAGTTCAGCACGCCATCGCATGAAGTGCGGGATTGGGCAGGTCTCGCAGGACGCTCGTGGAACAGCACGCCAACAAGAACTGAACTGGAAACAAGCAGGCGCTTGCCAGTATCATCTCACTGGCGGAAGGAATTTGGAATCCGGCGGTGACACGCCGCTCGTCCGACCTGCTGGCCGTCGGCGCCAATCCGCAACAGAAGGCTGCCTTTCCGAACGCCCCACTCATCTGAGACCGCCGAAGTCCAGCGCCTTTTGTATGGAATAGTGTCTCAGTTGAGACACCTCGGAAGCGGAACCATTTACGCATGATACCCGTCATGTTGCCATCTGCGCTTTCGCCCTCTGCCGTAGCAGTGACACGACGATAGGGCCAGGCGAGAACTGCCCACTGCGCGCCCTCGATGAAAGGCTTCGCAAGTAGCCACCAGGCGAGGCGATGGATTCCGCCCGTTGCAGAATGGTCACCACTGTCACCGCTGCTCCGCTCTCGCCCATGCTCCCGACGGCTTCCTCCCAGGCATCCGGCGAGATGCCGAGGGCGGGGCGGACGGCTTCGGCAGCTCGCACCAAGTCCTCCCACGACCGGACCTTACCCGCAGCCCAATCACGTAAACTCGGACATGCCGCAAGCACGGTGGGAAGATCGATCCTCGGTGGTTCGTTGGGATGCGAACCTTGCCCTGCGGTTGCTGAAGCACCCCTCCCCTCGGCTTTGATCTCTGGCCCAGTCGCCTGCACCTTTTCCCGGGGCAGTTCAGATTCATGAAAGTGTGGATTTGAATCCTGTATGTGACGCTCAGTCCGAGTCACATTGCCGCTCGGATTCCTGGATTTAATAAGAATTGCCAGCGCCTTATCGGCTTCCGCCTTCAACATGCCGAGATCGAAGGCCAAATCTTCAAGTTCCGTGAGAGATGCCGTCCGGGAGGGAGCGGGGGGAATGGGCCGCACGGTCACTGCGGCGCCTTCGTTGACAAGGCACCCGACCGTCCCGGCAATGTCTCTGCGCAGCAAGGTGATCTTTTCTCTCGTCTCCTTGAGAAGCCTGCGATCACGAGCCATCTCGGCAGCCATGCATTCGAGTTCAGCCGCCCTGACGACAAGCGGCGTGAGCTCAAACCCGAAGGCGAGGGCAATCGTACCGTCATCGCCCTTGCGGGCATACCGCTTCCCGTTCGGACTGTCGCGCCGGATGACGAGCCCTCTCTCGACGAGCTGGGCGATATGCCTCCGGAGCGTCGGCGCGGCCATCCCATGCGCACGGGCAGAAAGCGTGGCATTTGATGGGAAGACGACCTCCCCGACCTTGATCTCATCGCCTTGAACAAATGACAGCATGGCATGAAGCACCGCCACAGCACGGTCAGAGACACCAAGCCGCGTGCGGGCATCAGAGATCGACCGCAGGACGGCCCATTTTGAGGCTTTGGTTTCTTGCGGACAAGCCGCAGCCGTTGCCTGCACGATCGCTTGCGCGACCGTCAGGCGTCCCCCAAAGGGGGCGCTAGAGATATGATTCACAGTTCCTTGTCCTCTTGTGCGAAGACAAAGTTAGAGGGATCACCCGTTTGGGCGTTCCGTGGTCTTGACGACTATGTCCGGGAGCAGTTATCTCTGTCGTTGCTACACATCAGAGATGGGGCTTCCGGCGGAAACGTTGGTGGCCCCTTTTCCTTTGTCCGTGTCACTCCTCTGGGGTATTTCCGACCGATGTGCCGGAAACACTAGCTGATTCTGGGTTCCGCGTTGGGTCCCCGGTTTGAGCAGAGAACTCGGCGTGCAGCGCGGGTACGCGCTCGGCAAGCCAAGTTCCGAAATCCACGTCCTCAAGTTTCAGCGTCGCCGCCCTAGCGCCACGAACGAACGACCCCACTGTACGGCCGCCCGGCAGGGACAGCGGAGCCGCGGAGAGCCGCGACATATGAGCCGGCCGGAACACCTCGGTATCCGGCGCGGCGGCCATCAGAATGGTCTCGAAGCGCTCGTCCGAAGGAAGCGAGGAAAAAGCCGGGGTGGAGAGGGCAGAGCGAACAGCGGGCGAAACACCATTCGCCAAACGGTCAGCGAGTTCCAGCCACCTCGGTCGGCCGACCCTGGGCGCGCGTCCGATAGCGTGAATGATGTCGGCCGGAATCTTCCGCGCCGCCGAGATCATTTGGTTCGCGTTCTGACGCTGAATGGAAAGAGCCGCTGCAATTGCCCGCTGCGGGAAACCACGCTCACCGAGCTTCAATGCAAAGACGGCTTGCTCGATCCAGGAGAGGTCCTGGCGAGCCGAGTTTTCGATGCCCTGGGCGAGCACCAGTTGCTCGTCCGTCAGGGGCTTAACAACGGCACGAACCGTTAGCCCGAGTTCAGCCGCAGCTCGAAGCCGACGATGGCCGTAAGCAGCCTCGTAACGGTCCGGATCAGTCGGGTGCGGTCGGACCAAGATAGGAACCTGCTGCCCATTCTCGGCAATCGACGCCTTTAGCGTGCCGAACGCCTCGGCATTGTCATCTTCCATGCGGTCAGCGTGGGGCGAAGGCTGCACGAGGCTCACATCGAGCTCGATGACCTGCGCACCAGACGCGACCAGCCTGCGAAGCTCTTCGGCTTCGCGTTCAGCCCTCGTCAGCGTGCTCTCCAGAGTTTTGATGCTGCCGGAAGGCATGTGCTTTAGCGCCCGCGTTGATTTGTCGGCCTTATCGGCCAGGGAGGGGGCACCCGAGACATCTTCCTCGTCGTCAATCAGCCCGAGAATACCCCGGCTGCGATCACGCTGCTTGCTCATGTGCGCCCCCATGACTTGGTGAGCAGGCTCTCAATCTCCTCGCAAACCCCGTTCATCGACTCTAG
This sequence comes from Pleomorphomonas koreensis DSM 23070, assembly GCF_000425185.1. Lineage (GTDB taxonomy): Bacteria > Pseudomonadota > Alphaproteobacteria > Rhizobiales > Pleomorphomonadaceae > Pleomorphomonas > Pleomorphomonas koreensis. The sequence goes on along the minus strand of NZ_AULH01000029.1, from coordinate 14,487 downwards.
GGCGCGGTCGTAGGTACCACGGCCGACATCGGCGCGGTCGATTTCATAGATCGTCCGACGAAAGAGCCCAGCGCTCGAAATGGCTGCCGACTGGACGGCCGGGCGTGTCAGCACTTGCTGCTTGAAGAGGGAACGGAGCAAGGAGACGATATCGACCTCCGTTGCGTCGTTCGGGTTGTGCCTGGTGATCAGGAAGTTGATCCAGTCGCGTTGGAACGCACCCCCGCGCTTCTCGACAACGTTGAGCAGGTCAGAAGCCATTAGCAGGAAGGCCGACAAGCTCATTACGTCCAGCATGTGGGGGAATACCGGGATCAGAACACCCGTGGCGGCCGTCAAAGCGGAGAGCGTCAGAAAGCCGAGCTGAGGAGGGCAATCGAGCACGACGATGTCGTAGTCGTCCTCGACCTCGGCTAGCACTTCGGCGATCCGGCGGAAAAATGGGGACGTTCCGCGCTGCTGCATGGCAACCGGAACTTCGTGCTCCCACTCCTGGAGTTCAATGGCCCCCGGAATGAGGTCGATGCCCTCGAAATATGTCTCGCGGATTACGTCTCGGATATTGCGGCGATCGTCATCGTAGCGGATCGCGCCGTAGAGACTCTCGTTGTCTCCAAGATCGGTCTCGGGCTGAATGCCGAAGATGGCCGTCATGGAGCCTTGCGGGTCGAGGTCGATAGCCAGCACCCTATAGCCGCGCAGGGCCAAGTAATGAGCCGCCGTCGCACTCGTCGTCGTCTTGCCGGAACCGCCCTTAAAGGAGGCGCAGGCGATGACCTGCAACCTCTCTCCCGGCCGACGACGTGGGAACACCTGAAGCGCGTTCTTAGGACGTGTTCCGGCGAAATGCTGCCGAAGACCATTTATGTCCGCAAGTGAGTACAGCCTCTTGCCGCCAGCACCAAGCTCGGGCTGGGGCCCAATGCCGTCTATGCTAAGCTGCCTGAGATGAGAGTCGCTGATCCCCAGAAGCTTTGAGGCCTCGCCGGAACTGAATTTGCGAAGCTGCTTCCGCGCATCGGGCGCATAAATCTTCTGCCGCATCTTGGAGATTCGTGACGAAAGCACCTCGGCAAGGCGGTCGAAACCCATTTGCTGGGGCACTTCATTCGAAGTGGGGAGCAGGGCGGCTTCTGACGCCATTCCGTGGCCTCCAACGGTATTTGCGCCTTCAAGCGCTTCATTGCCGTCAGAATGAACACGATTCCTCGATTCCGTAAAGAAGTATTGGGTTAACGAAATCCTAATGCTCCCCCTTGGATGGAATCTGCCTCTCAGAACCGAGTGGGGCATAGAGGCTTTCCCTGCTGGCGCGTGGCCCGCAGCCAGCCCCGTATCTCCGACTCGGGACCTAGACTAGTCCACGGCCAGTCCCTCAAGCACTCATACTTTCATTAGTCGTCACGCCACCCCAGACATGGCTTCTTGCGCTCCTCAATTGTCAGATTCGGAGCCAGAAACATGCGAGCGATCGCGATTTCTCCTGAGCATTTTCGGTCCCAGGCCGCCATTCTCGACCGGATGCATCAGATGCGAGCGCGGGTCTTTCATGACCGCCTGAACTGGGACGTGAAGGTTAGGGACGGACGCGAGCGCGACGAGTTGGACCTCTGCCAGCCAACCTACATTCTTGTCGTTGATACGCAGGAAGCAGTGATCGGTGCCGTTCGTCTCCTGCCAGCGACGGGACCGACGCTTCTATCCGTGCTCTTTCCGGAGTTGGGAGAGCAGGGGCTGTTCCGGCCACATGCGTCCATGATCGAGAGTTCGCGCTTTTGCGTAGACACCTCAATTGCTGCAGCACACGAGCCCAGCAGCCAAGCGTTGCACAGCGCGACCTGGACCCTGTTTGCCGCCATCATCGAATGGTCGATGGCCAATGGCTACGACGAGCTGGTCACGGCAACGGACCTTCGGATCGAACGGATCCTGCGGCGGGCCGGCTGGCCAATGGCGCGGATTGGCGAACCCAAACCGATCGGCAACACGAAGGCTGTGGTGGGCTTGCTGCCGACTAACGGGAAAAGCTTCGAGACCGTCAGACCAGCAGGCTATTCGTCGATCCTCCAGTCGACGCGGCGAGCGGCCTAAGCGGGACATCGTCCATGACCCAGCTCCGCTCCCACCCTCGTCTGGTGCGTAAACTCCAGGATGCGCTCGGCGACCAGCTCTGCGTCGCCCTCGACGACCCGGCCGTCGTCGAGATCATGCTCAACCCTGATGGCAAGCTCTTCATCGAACGGCTCGGCCACGGCATTGCTCCAGCGGGTGAGATGACGGCGGCCACTGCCGAGATCGTCATTGGCAGTGTTGCTCATGCCCTGAACTCGGAGGCGGATGACGAGCAGCCGATCATCTCGGGCGAGCTACCGATCGGCGGCCATCGCTTTGAAGGACTGCTGCCGCCCGTCGTGGAGGGGCCAACTTTCACCATCCGTCGCAGGGCATCAAGGCTGATCCCGCTCGCCGATTATGTGAGCGGCAGGGTGATGACCGCCAACCAAGCCGACATCATCCGGAACGCTGTGGCATCAAAACTCAACATCGTCATCTCCGGGGGGACGGGATCGGGCAAGACGACGCTGGCCAATGCAGTGATCGCCGAGATAACCGACGCCGCTCCCGATGATCGCCTGCTTGTCCTTGAAGACACAGCTGAGATCCGGTGCGGCGGAGAGAATGTCGTGGCGCTGCACACCTCGGACACCGTGGACATGGCGCGCCTCCTTAAAAGCACCATGCGATTGAGGCCCGACCGGATCATCGTCGGTGAAGTTCGTGACGGCGCGGCACTCACCCTCCTAAAGGCCTGGAACACTGGACATCCGGGCGGGGTCGCCACCATCCATGCCAACACGGCGGAATCGGCACTACGCCGGCTCGAACAGCTGACGGCCGAAGCGAGCCAGCAGCCGATGCAGGACGTCATCGGGGAAGCCGTCGACCTGATCGTCTCCATCGAGCGAACGCCGAAGGGTCGCATCGTCAGGGATGTCCTTCACGTCGAAAGCTTCTCCGGCGGCCGCTACCAGACCGAATCCTATGCACAAAAGGACCGCGCTCATGTCGCGTAAGACCCTCTTTGCCCGTATTGTCCTTGCTTTCGCCGTCGGGGCAACACTCAGCTTTCCGGCCTTCGCCTCGTCCGGCGGCAGCCTGCCCTGGGAGGGGCCACTTCAGCAGATCCAACAATCGATCACCGGACCGGTCGCTGGCTTCATTGCGCTCGCCGCTGTCGCGGTCGCCGGCGGCATGCTGATCTTCGGCGGCGAGCTCAACGATTTCGCGAGACGGCTCATGTATGTCGTGCTTGTCGCCGGCATCCTGCTTGGCGCTACCCAGATTGTCGCGCTGTTCGGTGCCACGGGAGCCTCGATCGGCACCGCAGGGGGCGAAAGCATGCCTGGATCAACCGGGCAGGGGGCGGGGGCTGATGGCTAACCTGAGCTCATCCCTCCAGCGCACCCGCATTCACCGCGCCCTGTCACGGCCCAATCTGCTGATGGGGGCCGACCGCGAGCTGGTACTCGTAACAGGGCTCGCCAGCATCATCCTGATTTTCGTCGTGCTGACCTGGATCTCGGCTCTCTTCGGTCTTGCTGTCTGGTCGGTGATCGTGGGGCTCTTGCGCATGATGGCCAAGGCAGATCCGCTGATGCGGCGCGTCTACCTTCGCCACATTACATACCGCCCGCATTATCGCCCGACATCGTCGCCCTGGCGGCGCGCTTGAGGGATCAGTCATGGCTGCGCTTTCCCCCTTCCGCCACCGCGATCCTTCCTTCTCGGATCTCGTGCCCTATGCCGGACTCGTCGCCAATGGCGTCATCCTCCTGAAAGACGGCTCGCTGATGGCAGGCTGGTATTTCGCGGGGCCGGATTCGGAGAGTTCCACCGACGTCGAGCGCAATGAGGTCTCGCGCCAGATCAATGCGGTCCTCGCACGCCTCGGCTCGGGCTGGATGATCCAGGTCGAGGCGTTGCGCATTCCAACAACAGAATATCCGAAAGAAGACGCCTGTCATTTCCCCGATGCAGTTACCCGCGCAATCGACGCGGAACGGCGGGCGCACTTCGAGCAGAAGCGGGGACATTTTGAAAGCCGGCACGCCCTGATTCTGACTTGGCGCCCGCCGGAGCGGCGCAAGTCCAGTCTTGCCCGCTATGTCTACTCAGACGAAGCGAGCCGGACGGCTACCTTTGCTGAAACCGCGCTGCAGTCCTTCAAGACCTCGGTCCGCGAGGTCGAGCAATATCTCTCAAACGTCATTTCCGTTCAGCGCATGCGCACCCGGGAGATCGTCCAGCGGGGCGGGGAGGGCCGCCCCCGCATTGCCCAGTTCGACGATCTCTTCCAGTTCATCCGCTATTGCGTCACTGCCGAGAACCACCCGGTGCGCCTGCCGGAGGTACCCATGTATCTCGACTGGCTGGTGACGGCGGAATACCAGCACGGCCTGACACCCATGGTCGAGGGCCGCTTTGTCGGCATCGTCGCCATCGACGGCCTGCCGGCCGAGAGTTGGCCGGGCATTCTCAACAGTCTCGATCGGATGCCGCTCACCTATCGCTGGTCGAGCCGCTTCATGTTCCTTGATGAGCAGGAGGCACGCGACCGGCTCGAGCGCACACGCAAGAAATGGCAGCAGAAGGTCCGCCCCTTCTTCGACCAACTCTTCCAGACCCAATCGCGCTCTGTCGACCAGGACGCCATGGCCATGGTCGCGGAGACAGAGGACGCCATCGCGGAAGCGGCCTCCCAGCTGGTGGCTTATGGCTATTACACCCCGGTCGTCGTACTGCATGACAGTGATGCCGAGCGCTTGCGAGAGAATTGTGAAAGCGTCCGCCGGGTTGTCCAGGCCGAGGGGTTCGGGGCACGCGTCGAGACGCTGAACGCCACCGAGGCCTTTCTCGGCAGCCTCCCCGGCAACTGGTACGCCAATATCCGCGAACCGCTGATCAACACACGCAATCTCTCGGATCTCCTACCGCTCAACTCCGTCTGGTCGGGGAGCCCCGTAGCACCATGCCCGTTCTATCAGCCGGGCTCGCCGCCACTCTGCCAAGTCGCGTCCGGCTCGACCCCATTCCGGCTGAACCTTCACGTCGACGACGTCGGCCACACGCTGATCTTCGGGCCAACGGGCTCGGGCAAATCAACCCTGTTGGCGCTGATCGCGGCTCAGTTCCGTCGCTATGATGGCGCGCAGATCTTCGCCTTCGACAAGGGCCGCTCGCTCATGCCGCTGACGCTCGCCGCGGGCGGCGATCACTATGAGATCGGAGGAGACAGCGACGGCGAACCGAGAGCCTCACTTTCGTTCTGTCCACTCGGCGAGCTCTCAACCGATGGCGACAAAGCCTGGGCGACGGACTGGCTGGAAATGCTGGTCGCTCTGCAGGGCGTCACCATCACACCGGATCATCGCAACGCCATTGCCCGCCAGGTCGACCTGATGGCCAACGCACCGGGCCGTTCGCTCTCCGATTTCGTGTCGGGGGTGCAGATGCGCGAGATCAAGGACGCACTCCACGCCTACACCGTCGATGGGCCCATGGGTCATCTCATGGATGCGGAACGGGACGGGTTGACGCTTCAGTCCCTCCAAACCTTCGAGATCGAAGAACTGATGAACATGGGGACACGCAACCTCGTCGCCGTGCTCGCCTATCTTTTCCGGCGGATCGAGAAGCGCCTGACCGGTGCGCCAAGCCTGATCCTGCTCGACGAGGCGTGGCTGATGCTCGGCCACCCCCTCTTTCGCGACAAGGTCCGCGAGTGGCTGAAAGTGTTGCGCAAGGCAAACTGCGCCGTCGTGCTCGCCACCCAGTCAATCTCAGATGCCGACCGTTCCGGTATCATCGACGTCCTGAAGGAATCTTGCCCGACCAAGATCTGTCTGCCGAATGGCGCGGCGCGCGAACCCGGCACCCACGAGTTCTATGAAAAGCTCGGCTTCAACGAAAGGCAGATCGAGATCATCGCCTCAGCCATTCCGAAGCGGGACTATTACGTCACCTCCACCGACGGCCGGCGCCTCTTCGACATGGCGCTCGGTCCCGTGGCGCTCGCCTTTGTCGGCGCCTCAGGTCGCGACCATCTCAAACGCATCCTCGAGTTCAAGGCCATCCATGGAGCCGACTGGCCGGCGCGCTGGCTCGAAGCGAGGGGCATTGCCCATGCGCGTCAGCTGCTTGAGGCCAAGTTGATCAAACCACATGCGCAGAGGGCACAATGACGAGACCTCATGAGATTCGACGCTCGATCGCGAGTCGCCGCATCCTTTCGGCCGCGCTCATCTTGTCGATGTCGTGCGGGCAGGGCCAGGCCGGCGGCGGGCTCACCGGCGGAGCGACAGAATGGACTCAGATCCTGAACAATGGCGAACTGGTCCACCTCGTCGGCCAGTCCTCGCAGCAGATCAACAATCAGATCACCCAGATCTCGCAGCTCGCCGAGCAGATCCAGAACCAGCTTCGCATTTATCAGAATATGCTGCAGAACACCGCGCAGCTGCCGACCCACGTCTGGGGAGAGGTCCAGGGCGACCTCAACCAGTTGCGCTCGATCGTCAATCAGGGGCAGGGCATCGCCTTTTCCATGGGGAATGTCGATGACGTTCTCAAATCACGCTTCCAGAGCTACGCCGACTTCAAGACCAACCTGCCGAGCGGGTCTAGTTTCTCGTCATCCTATCAGACCTGGTCGGCGACCAATCGCGACACGATCTCGGGAACGCTAAAGGCCGCAAACCTTACCGCCGACCAGTTCAGCAGCGAGGAGGCGACCATGTCGCAGCTGCGCTCGATGTCGGAAGGCGCCGATGGCCAGATGAAGGCACTGCAGGTCGGCCATGACATCGCCGCCCAAGAGGTGGCGCAGATGCAGAAGCTGCGCGGTCTTGTCTCCCAGCAGATGACCATGATGGCGACCTGGTACCAATCCGAGCAGGCCGAAAAGGATCTGTCTCAGGCTCGCCGCGAGGAGTTCTTCAAATCGACCGCGCCATCGATCTCCGGCGGGCAGGAGATGCGTCCGAGATGGTGAACCGCACTCTCATCTACACCACTGTTATTGCGAGCTTGCTCTCGGCCTCGATCGTCGGGGCGATCAGTTGGCAGATTGCAGGTTCGAGAACCTGCATCCAGGGCAACGCTCCCGCCCAACCAACGGCATCGACCGACAAGCGGCAAAGCGACTTCTTCAAATCGAAGGGCCCACCCCTTACCGGTGGCCAGGAAATGAGGCCACGATGGTAGCAGTCGTGAGGCCCGCGGCCCTGAACTCGGCATTCGCTGCGGCGGCGTGTGCCGCCGTTATCATTCTCATCGCTTCTTTCCCCGCCCTTGCCGCCGACGGCAGCGTGCTCACCACCTTAGAAAATCAGGTAGTGACAGCAGCCAAGGGCTGGGAGAACACCATCATGGATGCGGCGCGGTCGCTGTTCTGGATCCTCGCCGGAATCGAGATCGGAATTGCCGCCGTCTGGCTCGCCCTGCAGGCCGCCTCGCTCGATGCCTGGTTCGCCGAGCTCGTCCGACGCATCATGTTCGTCAGCTTCTTCGCTTTCGTCCTCGACAGGGGGCCTGCACTGGCGAAGGCGATCGTCGACAGCCTGTTCCAGATCGGTGCCGGAGGCGGATCGGCCTCGCCAGCCAATGTTTTCAATGCCGGGCTTACCGTCGCCGCGAAGATGTCGGAGAAAATCTCCTTCGGTGTGTTCCAGGACAATGCGCTGGCGCTGTCAGCCTCGCTTGCTATGATCGTCAGCGTGATCGCCTTTTCGTTGGTTGCTGCGATCTTTCTCTCGGTCCTCGTCGAAATGTATGTCGGGCTCCTCGCGGGCATGATCCTGCTTGGCCTCGGCGGCTCGTCCTATACGAAGGATTTCGCGATCCGCTATCTCGTCTATGCCTTCTCGGTCGGCATGAAGCTGATGGCGCTGGTCATGATCGCCAAGATCGGCTCGGATGTGCTGATCGGGCTCGCGAGCGATGCGACCATCGGTGACCAGTATCAGACCGCTCTGGCGATCGCTGGCATAGCCGTCGTCGTCTTCGTCATTGCCATGTATGTGCCAACCCTCATCCAGGGCGTGGTGCAAGGCGCCTCCGTCACCGGCGGCATGGAGTCGATCCGCCATGGTGGTCAGGCCGCGAGTTTCGCGGCAGGCGGAGCGGCGCTTGCCTGGGGTGGGGCGAGGGCGGGAGTGTCCTCCTACACATCGGCGCGCGCAGGCGGCTCTTCCGTCGGCAGCGCCGCGCTCTCCGGACTGAGAGGGGCCGCCTCCACCGGCAGTGCCGTTGCGTCGGCCGCGAGGGACAAAGCCATCGGTTCGCCGGGCGCCTATTCTGGATCTCTCCTTGGGCTGGCCAACGCCAAGCTGGATCAGGGGCAATCGGCCGGGCAGGGGCGTCCGGCTTCGCCGCCGCCACCACCAAAGCATCAACATTGACTTCATGAAGGAGCCCCGCCGTGGCCGAGCATTACCCCGACAATCCCTATCTCGCCGCCCGGCAGGAATGGACCGAACGCTATGGCTCCTTTGTTCGCGCCGCCTCTGCTTGGCGCCTCGTTGGCATCGTGAGCCTGTCACTGGCGACCCTCAGCACCGGCTATGCTCTCTACCAGAGCACCAAGGTCAAGCTCGTTCCCTATATCGTCGAGGTCGACAAGCTAGGCTCCGCCGTCAATGCCGGTTTTCCAGCGCAAATCGAATATGCCGATCCACGCGTCGTGCGGGCAAGCTTGGCCGCCTTCGTGACGAACTTCCGGTCGGTCACACCTGATGCGGTTGTCCAGAAGCAATATATTGACCGCACCTACGCCCTCTTGCGCACCTCTGATCCGGCGACTGAAAAGATCAACAACTGGTTTCGCTCATCCTCCCCCTTCGACAAGGCAAAGACGGCAACGGTCGCCATCGAAGTGAACAATGTTGTGCCGCTCTCCGGGCAGTCGTTCCAGATCGACTGGACCGAATATGAGCGTGACCGCAAGGGTAAGGAGGTCGCCACGCGTCGCTTTCGCGGCATCGCCAACGTCGTGCTGATCCCGCCCCAGGACGAAAGCGTCATCCGCCTCAACCCGATCGGTCTGTATCTCAAGGATTTTGACTGGACCGCCCAGATCTGAAAGGCCCCGCCCACCATGAAGGCGAATACCACCACACCCAGCGCGGTGAGGATGCGCTCCTTGCTGGCCCTTACGCTCATTTGTCCGTTCGTCCTTCAACTGCGGGCCGAGGCGCAATCGATGAGCTTCAAGGAAACGAAGGGCGTGGAGATCTCCGGACAATGGCGCGGCCAAACCGGACTGATTACCAAAGGCCCGGACGGCAAGGTCATCTTTCTCTATGGCGAGGTTCAGCCCTCGGTTATCTGTTCGCCGCTCCAGGTCTGCGACATCGAGCTCCAGGGTGGAGAAATTGTCCGTGACGTGCTGGTCGGCGACACGGTGCGCTGGAAAGTGGAACCGGCAACCTCCGGAGCGACGGGCGGGCAGGCCATCCACCTGATTGTCAAGCCGACCGAGCCGGGACTCCTCACCTCCATGGTGGTGACGACTTCGCGCCGCACCTATCATATCCAACTCAAATCCCATCCAACCCAATATATGGCCCGCGTCGGCTTCGACTACCCGGAAGACGTCTCGTCACGGTTGGCCGACATTAACGCCCGCATCGAGGCGAGCACCATTCCCGGCGCCGGCGTTCCCGCCGATCAGTTGAACTTCGGCTACTCGATTTCAGGTAGCGCCCGCTTCCGGCCGACACGCGTCTACACCGACGGTACCAAAACCTACATCCAGTTCCCCGAGTCCGTCGCCGCCCGCGAGGCCCCAGTACTCTTCGTCGTCTCAGGAGGTCAGAACTGCATCGTCAACTACCGCATGAAGAGCAATATGATGATCGTCGATTTCGCGGTCGACAAGGCGATCCTGATCTCCGGCGTTGGCTGGAACCAGGAAAAGATCACCATAAAGAGGGGAGGGTGATCGGATGACGACGTGTCTCTTCGTCCGCCCCTTGTTCGCCAGAACGCTCGTGGTCGTCATGGCCGCCGCACTTGTCTCGGGCTGCGCCGGGCTCGGGCTCGACGCGTTTGGAACCAGCGGCGTTGTCGCAAGCACGGCTCCGACCGAGATGACGACAATGGCGGCGTCCGCCATCGCCGGGGATCTCGTGCCGCGCCTTGCCGAACAGCTTGGGCAGGGCAAAGCGATCATCGTCCTGAAGCCAGACAGCTCGGCCTTCGGCGCTGCGCTCGAGGCCGCGCTCCGCACCTGGGGGTTTGCCGTCACGATGGAGGAGAAAGTAAAGGATCAGAGCGGTATCCGCCTCGCCTATGTGGTGGCGCCTGTTGACGGCCAGATTCTCGTCCGTTTCTCGACGAGTTCGCTGGAGATTGGCCGGATCTACGCCACCTCGGGCACGGGGGCGATCCCGGCCAGTCCCATCTCCGTCATGCAGCGCGGGTAGGAGAGGGGATCAATGGTTCAATCACTCAAGCTTGGCGGCTCTGGACAAGGGCGCAGCGACAATCAGAAGCCCGGGGCCGGCATCCGCCGGCTCAACCGTCTGCCCGTCATCATCGCTATTGCGCTCGCCGTGGCCTTTTTCGCTGTGGTCCTTTTCGGTCTGACGTCGCGCGGCCTCGTCTTCCGTGATCGTGGCGACCAAAACGCCAACGGAGGCCTGCCCGCATCAACCTTTGCCGACCAGATGAAACGCGGTGTCACTGACGGGATCATCGGTGAGCCTCAGCCGCCGACTGTCAGTGCCGCTGCTTCCGCCAATGATCCGCATGAAGCAAAGCCGAACCCGTTCAGATCCGAGACAAAGCAAGCGGAAGACCCAACCCGTCAGAACGAGTTGGAATCCGAAGCGGCCTGGCGAGCGAGGCTTATGCGGGAGCAGCAGGAACAGATTTTCCGCGAGCAGCAGCGCCAACGAATGGCCCGTCTCCAGGCGGCCAATGTGGCGCTCGACTCCCCGCTTGCTGTCAGTACCGACAAGCTGAAGGCTGCGGTCACGGATCCAGGGCAGACCAACGCAGGCGGTCAGGCCGCTCTTTCCGGGCGAACAGCAGCTTCGTCTGCCGCCGATCTCTACGGCACCGCCCTTCAAGCCGGCCTCAATGGCCAGAATGCGGACCCGAACGGGCAGCGCAACAAGGAAGTCTTCTTCAACTCCGATCTCGCGAAACTCGGCTATCTGCCGAACCAAGTGGTAGCCCAGCAATCACCTTATGAGCTGAAGCGAGGATCAGTCATCCCTGCAACGCTCATCACCGGCATAAACTCCGATCTGCCGGGGCGGATCACCGCCCAGGTTAGCCAGAACGTCTACGACAGCGCGACCGGCTATCGGCTGCTCATCCCGCAAGGCACTCGGTTGATGGGCCGCTATGACAGCAAGGTCGCTTTCGGCCAATCCCGCGTCCTTGTCGTTTGGACCGACATCATCTTCCCGAACGGTTCAACCCTGCAGATTGGCGGCATGGCCGGAACCGACGCCGAAGGCTATGGCGGCTTCAACGATCAGCTCGACAACCATTATTTCAAAACCTTCGGATCGGCGGTGCTGCTGGCTTTGATCGGCACCGGAGTGGATATGGCCGTCCCGGAAAACTCGACGCTAGCAAATCAGACCACCGCGTCGGACGCAGTCCGGCGCAACTTTGCCGAGACTTTCGGCCGCGTTACCGAGCGAACGATTTCAAAAAATCTCGACATACAGCCTACGATCGCAATAAGACCTGGGTTTAGGTTCAACGTTCTGGTCGATCAGGACATCGTCTTCCCGGGAGAAAGTACTAACTAGAATTATGTATGTCTCATATTCCCATATTCCACACTGGACGATAGTGTATTAAGTGATGAGGAACTACCGCATTAATTCTTAAATTTTGCGGATATTACTCACTTTTTTCGGCAACAATTAGCCAATATGGGCGTATGCAGCTGCCTAGTATCACCCATGTTTTTGACATATTTAAATTCTCTCTATCTTGAGTAGCATCTTTGCTATAATCACCCTGAGACCAAGGCTAGCGTTCAGGCAGTTTGGCGAGCTGGGCAATGCGGCGTTCCGACGCGTCATCTCAAAAGATGAGTTTGACGTCTACAAAGGCCGCAAGATGGAGACGACGTTCATTGCGGTTATGGTTTCAGAGACTAATTGACAGCCTCGCGGTCATACAGACGGAAGAAACGCTCCGGCAGACAGTTGCAAATCTCATCCAAGACCTTGGCTTTGGTAGCTTCGCCTTCCTGCACGTCGAGCCTTCACGCACAGTCGCCGTCTCGAATTATCCGAGCGCGTGGCAACAACGCTATCTTGAAGGGAACTATCCCGCCATCGATCCCATTGTGAAGACGGCACGTGCCCGCCTCCAACCGTTCACGTGGGGATTGGGCAATCTTCGGTCGGCTAAAACGCGCGCAGTTCGCGGCTTTTATGAAGAGGCTTACGATTTCGGAATTAGGTCCGGGATTAGTATCCCCGTAAGAACAGCATTTCAGCACATCTCGATGCTCACGCTTGCCTCCGATAAACCCTCGCTTAACCTCGACAACGACATTGATCAGATCGCCGCCGTCACGGCAGTCGGCTATCTTCATGCCAAGATTGAGCAACATGACAGCGGTCTTGTTGGGGGTAGTCGTGAACTTACCCCGAAGCAGGCACTTTGTCTTAAGTGGTCGGCCGAGGGTAAGACGATGCGCGACATTGCAGTGCTCGAGAACATGTCGTTCGCGACGGTGAATTTTCACCTGAACAACGCGCGCAAGGCGCTCGACGCCTGCAGTCTGGCACAAGCAACAGCCATTGCCACCAAGCTTGGACTCATTTGAGGTCTACATCGTCAATTCCGCCAATTTCGGGCACATAGCCAAGCACGTCGAGCAGAGTGGAAAGGCATGCTTGTTGGGCGTGGCACTCGATCATAGCGCTAATGTAGGCCAGACGAGCGGAACCAAAGGCCTCACGGCCACTCGCTTGGTCCCGGAGTTCTGCCGAGCGGAGCTCAGCGACATCACGAAGGAAGCGATGACGCAGCATCGCTTCCATTACGATCGACTCTAATACGCTTTTCGGAAGCACCTTTGTTAAGCCAACAATTGGCTTGATTTCAGTTCTATTTTTGCAGTTAGCACGTCCGGCGTTTTCTTCCATTGATTTGCTTCTGAGGTATGTCCACGGTTCGCCCCCGCCGACGTTATCCCTTGACCCCAAGCCGGGGGTTAGAAAACCGAACACAGTCGGCCCCTGAGACCTTTAGCACCGAGGCACCTGGACATATGTCTCAGGCCCCCGGCCAAACGGCCAGAGGATCCGATGTCGTAACGGCCGACATCAGCCGCTGTGTTCGAAGTTTCTACGCTTCGGGACGGCGCGTACCGTCCTAGACCTGTTATAGCTCCAAGGTTGGGCGCCGACAATCTTGGTTTCCCCTCCGGACATCAACGGCTCGGTATAACGTGACAGCGCGGAACATTGGTGTCGTCGTCACGAATCGCCCGGCAGTTGTGCTGGAGCGTCGGTCGAGACGCCGTCCGACAGCCGTCATCTGCTTATTGGCAAGACCAATGGGGCCTTTGCGATATATGGCAGATCGGCGAGAACTATAGTGTTTATAACGTCTGCCCTAGGGGCGGACACATTTCTAGATAATTGAATGTTTTCACTGCTATCGATCTGCATATTTATGATGTGATAAGTATATCTTTATTGATTCTCTAATTTTAATTATAAATACTTAGAATTTTTCGACACATGAGCGACTAGGTGTGATTACTTAAAAAGCAATTTTGTTGCTCGATTTTTGCGCGAGAATGACAAAAGTTACCGTTCGTCAACAATCGAAGGGGTACCCAATCCGTACACTTTTCAATGAGATGGAACGACATGCCCTTTGTCAACGTCCGCAGCAAACTGCTACACCGGATCATCCTTACCGCGTCGCTTATCGTAGTGGTAAGCTTTGCTGTCTTCTCTGCCACGATCTACGTGCTGGAGCGCCAGGATCTCCAGGACAATGTCGCCCGTACCCTGGCAACAACCGGAAACAACGTTGCCTCCGGCACCGGCAACTGGTTTCAGGGGCGCCTGCTGATGGCCAAGCAGGCCGCCGACGCCATCGGTACCTCCAGAGATTCCCTAGGCCGTAGACTCATAAGCTGAGGCACCAGATCCTCGCTGCTATGATTTTGAGGGCGGCCATGTAGTTCTCGGGCCGTTTGTCGTAGCGCGTGGCGATGCCTCGGAACTGTTTGATCCGGTTGAAGAACCGTTCCACGAGGTTGCGCTGTCGGTAAACCCATCGAGAGAAAGCGAAGGTGCCTTTGCGGTTGGCCTTTGGCGGGATGTTGGCCCAGGCTTTTCGTTGGGCAGCCTTGGCGCGGATGGCGTTGTTGTCGTAGCCCTTGTCGGCCAGCAGGATGTCACCTTCACCAAGGCCATCGATCAACACTTCGGC
>NZ_AULH01000028.1 GCF_000425185.1 Pleomorphomonas koreensis DSM 23070 | reverse complement strand
TCGATCATGATGATATCGCCGTCGTAAGCCTGAGAAACCGCTTCGAGAAGTCGATCCCAGACACCAGCCTTCCGCCAGCGGACGAAGCGATTGTAGCAGGTGGTCGACGGGCCATAGCGTTCTGGAACTTCCGCCCAGGGGGAACCTGTTCTGAAGCGCCAGAGGATGCCGTTCAGCACGCGACGATCGTCGACGCGAGGAACGCCACGAGGCTTATTCGGCAGCAGCGGCGAAATGATCGACCATTCGTGGTCAGTGAGTTCGTAACGGCGGCGCGTCATCCAGAGCTCCCTCAGTCGGAAGCCTTGAATCACGGCAGCCAAAAACCGCCAAGCGAATTTATGAGTTTACCGCCTAGCATGTGATGATCGGGCTTGACGACAAAGACCTCAGGCTTTGATTTCCACAGCTCCAGGATGCCCTCGTAAGGCGTCCTGAACTTCAAGGCCTTACCAGCACCGTCGCATCCCTATTTGCCTTGACATCGTCGATTCGCATAATAAATGTTATGGAACATACGTGTGTCTTGTCTGGTCACTGATCTCAGATTTTAGCTGCCCAGCCGTCGGCTGGAATCGAGAGTGTTGCCCATTACTCGTGAAGTCCCCAGTTCCGCTTCTGTCCGCCGATTACTGAAAGATCCACCCGTATTCCAGCTTCATTTGGCAAGGTGGTAGGTGCCTCAGATGATATTCCTGATGACTCGCCAGTAGTCGCCGGCGCCTCACCATTCTCAACTTCCGTTTTGCTCAACTTTGATGGCCCCGGATCGGCTGCGGTGAACACAGGGCTACCTTCGAAGATGCCTGTTTGCCACGCGTCAAAGGCATCTTCCAGTACCTGCGGCATGACGCCGTCATCGTTCGGGTTACCGTACCACTTGAGCACGATCCGCCAGACCTTGCCGAAGAGCGCCGTTCCCAGCCGCAGGTTTGAACACGCATCGAGCAGGTCTGGGGAGACTTCCGACGGATCCTTGATGCCGATGCCCACGGGAATTTGCGTGATTCCAACCCTTACAATGGCCCGTCCAACATGAGCCCGGATGATTGTCAGTGCCTCATCCTGCGTTCTCGCTGCGGGCACCAGGATGATACGGTTTCCGCTCCTGACCGTAATGCTAAGTGGATCGGCCGATCCGACGGTCTTGACGAAGGTCTCGACGATGCTGGGCGTCAGGGAAGGGTCTGCGCAACGGTGGACTAGATCGGCATCAATGGGCATAGCAGGAAGTCCTCTTCATCCTCAGCGATTGAAAGCGGTGACAAGTGGCAGATCGAAGAGCCGTGCCCAGGCTTCGACACTCACCCGTTGGATCGCGGGAATGGAGGTGTCTTTAGCCCACCAGCCATTGGCGATGGCAACGATCCGGTCGGGGTGATGGAAGGCCGATTGAAGAACCGGCCAGACGAGAAGCTGCTCGTAGCAGATGAGCGGCGCGATCCGTTGACCAGCAACCTCCACGACGGGAGCGCCGAATAGCTTTGCCCGAGAGCCGCCCGTGAGACCGAGCCACGGTCGCCAAGGCTGCCACATGGCAACCGGCACTGGCATCCGCTGACGGTAGAGGACCTTTGCACCCGCTCGGTCGAGCGCGACCATGACGGTATCGTAGCCTTGAGTGTTGATGAGGACGGCTCCGGCAATCACCGTGATATCGAGATTGGCCAGAGCCTCGCCCCACAGGCGCTCCGCGGTCGGGGTCAGGATGCCAACGGCACTTTCCGGGAGAACGATGACCTGCGAGCCGCCCTCGGCTTCTTTCTGGACCTGGACGATCAATGATTGCTGCTGGTGGAGCGCGTCAGTCCGTCCAAAGGCCGCTCCGACTGCGGTGTCGATACCCAGCCACCCGCCAGAAGCTGGAGAGCCACTCCCTGATGCGGCGGTTATGCCGGTGATAACTCCAGCCGACAGGACAATCGCGGGGGCCAACCGCGTGGTCATCAGGCAGAGGCCAAGCGCCATTGCCATCAGCCCCCACCATCCCCAGCCGGAAAGTAGCACGCCGGCGGCCGTGATCGGATGAGCCCAACCGGTGATGCTGAATGGCGGAACGGCCGTCAACACCATGGCGATGCCATAGCGCCCTACCCTTCTCCAGCCTTTGCGCGCCGTCCAAGCCATCGAATGAACAAGGACAAAAGGGAGCGAGGCCGCAATCCAGAGCAGGAAGCCGACCGAAACCGATGAGCCGAAGAACTCCGCCGCGCCCTGCGGAAGCCCGCGCGACGCCGCCAGGAAATATCCCGCCGAGACGGCGGCGGAGACCGCGCGGCATGGTGCCGCCGCCCAGAGCGCCGGAAACAGCATAACGACGGGTAATACCAGCAATTGACCACTCCAGGCTGTGCCACCGACAAGGCAGGCGGCAGACACCAGAACGGCCGATCGGACGTGAATCCAGCGCAGGAAGGGCCTCAGATCATGGCGTGCCGATAGAGGCAAAGGTGAGGAACGGCCGCGCAAAGCCAAGGAGACCGGTTTCGGGAACCGGGCCGAAATAGCGGGAGTCATAGGAGCCTCGGAATTGCGAGTGCAGAAAAAGCTGGCCGGGCGGGACGACGCCACCGGCCCAAGGCGCCAGAGCCCGGCCTTGCCCGTCTTTTGAGCTGAGCCGCGAGTGCTGCAGCGGAACACCATCAATCCTGACGTTGGCACCAACGGCAATCCTCGCCCCGGCAATTGCCACGATGGTCTTGATGAGCGGGGCAGCGCCACTAGGACAGAGGCCGCGCAGAAAATACCCCCGCGCCAATCCGAACTCCGACAACGCGCCTGATGGCGGGCAAACGAAGACCAAATCGCCGACGGCGGCGGGCCGATCAGGCGTGACAACCTGCCAGAGGCCGAGCGGCTCGCTCGGGGTCAGATTGATGCGCAGACCGGCCCAAACTCCCACGCCGACAAACGTGGTCATGAACGCCAGGCCAACGCTATAGATGGCGAGGACGCGTCGCCGGGTTTGCTGCCGACGCTTCTCTCCGTTCGGCCTCTCCCCTTCACCGCGTTGCTTGGCGATCGGACAGGAGGATTTCGCCGGCATGTCGTCGGAGAGTCCCACTGCTCCGCCTCCTGGAAGGATCGTCATTGCAGTGTCATTCCTCTTGACTTCGAAAGGGTCTTTCGTTGGGCCTCACGAACACCCAGGGCCTCCTTTGTGCGCTGCGCACCGGCAAGTTGTTGGATGGTTCTGAGGTCGGGCCACGCGGCTCTAAGTTCTTCCCGTTGATCCAGGCTCAGGCCGTTCGACAACTCCCTCGCCGTCTCGCCATCACTGTCTCTTGCTGCGAGCGGTAGGAAGGTCCGCTCCCCAAAGCGCTCGGCAACCGCCTTGGCCAAACCCTCCAGTTCGGCCTCGATCATCTTGTCCTCAAGCGCGAACCCGAGCGCGGCGGGAAGGTCGTTGCGGTCGATGGCATCCCGAATGCGCTCGAGCGTCTGGCACCCGCCCTCCGAGAGCGCCGGAATGTCGACGGCGGCCTTCAATCTGGTGGCGCGTTCCTCAGCCTCGTAGCGACGTTCCGCCTCGGCCCGGAGCCGCAACCAAGTCTCAAGGTCACGGGTCAGTGCGGGAACACTGAGCGTGGCGTGCTCGCGTGCCTCCCGCTCTGACCGTCCGGCAAACAGCCCCGTCCCGCCCTTCAAGGCCCCAAAGCTGTTGGGTTGGTCTTGGAGCTTTGCCAGGGTAGCCGCGGCCGTCTCGCGGTTCGCCATCATGGCGTCGACATCGACCTTGGCGAAGGCCTCTTCCGGATCGGTGAAGACGAAGTGGAAACGGGAAGAGACCTGTTCCCAGTGCCGCGAGAGGACCGGGTCGGCGATGAGCCGATCCTCGACCACCTCGGTAACCGATTTGGGATGCGCGGACGTGCCGGTGACCATGGGCCTTGCCTCCTTGGGCGCCTCCGCTGGGGTTTGCTTTTGGTGCACGATGAGACCGAGGCGCTGGCCTGCGGCGATGAGTCGGGCGCCGAGATCGGCGAGCCGATCCGTTTGCCGGACAGTCCAGCGGAGCTTCTCGGCAATGTGCGTGCGGGCAACGCGAAGAAGGTTGAGGCCGCGCGCCTCGGCAAAGCGCAGGCTAGCGCGATAGAAGCGCGAGCCTGCGTAATCGAGGGTCGTTTCCTTCGCTCGCGCTTGCGACAGGATCTTCGTCAGCCCGCCGGCCCTCCGGAAGGAGAGCGCGCCATAGTAGACGCCGACATCCTCGCGATGGCGGGTCAGCGCCACATAGGTCAGATGCCGATCCAGCGAGAGCGTGGCCAGCACCTTGACTCGGTCGACAGTCGCACCTTGGGACTTGTGGATCGTCGTCGCATAGCCATGGTCGACGTTGGCGTAGAAACGCTGGTCAACCTCGACACGGCGGCGATGTTCGCCCTCCCCCACCATGGCAGCAACCCAGCCGGGACGGGCTTCGACCACGTGACCGATCATGCCGTTCTTGACGCCGAGCGATCCCTCGTTCCTCAGGAAGACGATCTGGTCGCCGGCGGCGAACTTACGAACGCTGTCCTCGGTCTGGAAGGCATGGCCTTCAGCTATCAACCCACGTTCAATCAGCCTGGTGCGCGCCATGTCGTTGAGCGCGCGGACATCACGTCGCAGATGCGCCAGGATCAGTGTCGACTTCGCGGGATCGTAATCGCGGTTCCAGTCCTCGATCAGCGCGGCGACAGCCTCGGCCTTGAACCGGCTCGGGCATAGCTTGCCGCCCGTTTCATAGGCCCTCAAAGTTTCTGCCGTCCGTCCTCTTGCGAGATCGAACGAGGCCTCGCGCATCCACCGCTCGCGCTGGCGATAGATGGTCTGAAGCTCGGCATAGCCGGTGCGCTCGGCGATGGCACGGAAGGCCGCCCCCGCCTCGATCGGCTGAAGCTGATCGGGATCGCCTACCAACACCAGCTTGGCGCCTGATGTAACGACGCTTTCCACGATGAGCGCCATCTGGCGGGACGACACCATGCCCGCTTCGTCGAGCACGAAGATCGTCCTGTCGTCGAGCCTGTCACGGCCCTTGCCCCAGGCGAGCTCCCATGAGGCGAGAGTGCGTGAAGTAATGCCGGCCTCTTTCTCCAAGCCTTCGGCAGCCTTACCGGCTAGGGCGGCACCGACCACGCGATAGCCCGCCGCTTCCCAGGCCTCGCGGGCGGCTTTCATCATGGTGGTCTTGCCGGCACCGGCTCGGCCCACCACGGCGGCAAGCCGTCCCTCGGATGCGACATGGGCAATCGCCGCTCGCTGCTCGTCCGACAAACGGTCGTGGCGATCGAAGGCGCAGCGGAGCATCTTGTCCGGCACGCCATGAGACGAACGACCGGATAGCCATTGGGCGCGGCTCACCATCCCGGCTTCGATCCGGATCAGCTCACGCGTCGAATACTTGGCGGGCTCGCGTTGGCAGGAACCGAGCCCGACCCGCTCGTCCTGAAGCTTTACGACATCAGGGCTCTGAAGGATCCGTACCATCAGCTGCTGGAACGTGCCGGCATCGTCCACATAGCGATGCAATACCTTGGCCACATCCCGTACCGTGAAGACGCTCATCTCCCGGGAGACGAGATCCAGCACGATCTCAGGGCGGCGCAGGATGCGGGCCTTGTTGTCGGCGCAACGTTCTGCATGCAGCGCAACGCGTTCGAGCTTGGGCGACCAGCCGACCGTCTTTTCCTTCCGGTCGATCGCGTTGGCACCGACACCGATGTGGGCGGTTGGCACGAGGTCGATACCGCGCTCGGCATAGGATCGGCCATCGACGCGGATGTCGAGACCGGCAAGGGCCAAATGTTTGTTCTGGAGAGCGAGCCAACTCTCGCGCTGTTCAAGGAACTCCACCTTGTCGCCCGACCACAGGCGATAAACGATCTTGCCCGCTTCATTGCGTAGGGGCTCGCCGGTCTCCCCGAGAACAGAAACTTTCTTCGATCCGAATCCATGCTCCGTCAGGGGCCGCAAGGTGGTCATCAGGTGGACATGGGGATTGCCCGGTTCGTCGTGATAGACCCAATCAGCCACCTGACCACGTGCCAGCACCTCGGCCCCGACGAATTCTCGCATCAGGGCAATATTCTGATCGCGCGTCAGTTCCACCGGCAGCGCGATGATGAATTCCTTGGCGAGTTGGGCGTCGGAGCGCTTCTCGAAAGCCTCGACCGTGTTCCAGAAGGCTTCCGCGCTGCCGGCCACCGAACGATCGGCAATCAGCGCGCAGCACCATTCCGGGGCATCAGACGGCAGCAGGAACTCCTCATGGGCGAGACCACGCTTTGCCGAGTAGTCCACCACCCGTCCCTCCGTCTCGTGCGCCATGCGAGCACAATGGCGATAGGCCGCCGACAGAACGGCGCTGCGGCCCTGGCTGCGCGAGATCAGTTGCGGAGTGAAGTGGGTGATGGCCAAGGCGGCAACGGCTTCCGGACGACTGTGGAACACAAGACGTTCCTCGGAAGCGGCCGGCAGCCCCGCCGGGCTGAGACCTCTCGGCCAAGATGAAAAGCAGGGCGTCGTGACAGCGACGTATTACTGCGCCCTTGGACCATTCCTTCGGAACGGCCGGGATGATTGTCCAAAGCGTCGGCGCTGCCGACTAGCTTTTTTATGAGTGGCCGCAAGCGGCCGTTCTCCAGATGCTCCGCTTCAGCCAGACAGGCTGGCGACGAACGGAGGTTCAACCGGAATGAAAAAGCCCTCATCGAGAATCCGGGAGGAAATCGCCCGGCTTCAGGAGCAACTGAAGGCGGCGGAGACACGCGAGGCGGAGAGCATCGGCCGCATCGCCCTCAAGGCCGGTCTCGGGGACATCGAGATCGACGAGGAGGCACTGCTCGCTGCCCTCACGGAGGTGGCGGGGACATTTCGGCGCGGGAGCAATGAAGCTTCAAACGGGAAGAAGAGGACCACACACGCCCCCTCATCGGAGAGCCCTTCGTCCACGGCACTCGCGCCTCAAGCGGCTCAACCAGGAGCTGGCGAGGTTGAAACGCATGGCTGAGGCACAAACCTCTGAGGATCGTAAAAAAGATACCCGTGAGAAGATCGCGCTGGGTGGCCTCATCGTCAAAGCCGGCCTTCGCTACGAAAGCCGCGCCCTTCTCCTCGGTCTTCTGATTGAGGGAAGGAGCCGCCTCAACGGCAACGAGGTCGAGCGAGCGCGGCTGATGGGAATCGGGACGGAGGCCTTCGGCCGTGACACCTGATACCTTCGCCCGGCGATTTGTGCTGTTCCTCCTGCCGCTTGCCGTGATGATCGGCACGCACGTTGGGCTGAGGGAACTCAGTCAGGAACTGGGCCAGGCGCTTGTCTCCCTCGGCAAGACGGCGGCGCAACAGTTGCTCCTTGCCCGGATCGGAGCTGTTCTTCCCTACGCGATCGTCGCCACCATCGGCATAACCACCCTCTTTGCAGCTGCGGGATCGGTGAATATCAGAACGGTGGCTCTGAGCGTTTCCATCGGCAATCTGCTCGGCTTGGGATATGCCGTCGCGCGCGAAGCGCTGCGGCAGTCGGCTCTTCCGCCCGACATGCGCTCGCTGTTGTCCAGCGTCGATCCCGCAGTCGCGATCAGCGTCTTGCTCCTGACCATCGCGCTGATCTTTTCCATTCGGATCACGATGAACGGCAATGCTGCCTTCGCCCCGACTGCGCCAAAGCGCATTCGCGGGCGGCGGGCACTGCACGGCGACGCCGACTGGATGACGCTTCCCGATGCCGCCCGCCTCTTTCCCCAAACAGGCGGCATCGTCATCGGCGAGCGCTGCCGCGTCGACAAGGACAGCGTTGCCACGCTCCCCTTTCGCTCGAAGGACCGCGCCAGCTGGGGAGCCGCCGGACGCATGCCGCTCCTCTGCTTTGATGCCTCCTTCGGTTCATCGCACGGTATCGTCTTTGCCGGGTCCGGCGGCTTCAAGACGACCTCGGTGACAATCCCGACCGCGCTCACATGGGGCGGCACGCTCGTGGTGCTCGATCCGTCCGCCGAAGTCGCGCCCATGGTGGTCGATCACCGACGTCGGGCTGGAAGAGCCGTTCATATCCTCGATCCGAAATCGCCAGATACCGGCTTCAACGTGCTCGATTGGATTGGCCAGTTCGGCGGTTCGTGCGAGGGAGACATCGCCGCCGTCGCCTCCTGGATCATGAGCGACAGCGGACGGCAGACTGGCATTCGCGATGATTTCTTCCGCTCCTCGGCGTTGCAGTTGCTCACGGCCCTCATCGCCGACGTCTGCCTGTCCGGCCACACCGATCCGGAGCATCAGACGCTGCGTCAGGTGCGCGCCAATCTCTCCGAGCCCGAGCCCAAACTGCGCGAGCGGCTTCAGAGGATTTACGACCTCTCCGGCTCTACCTTCGTCAAGGAGAACGTCGCCGCCTTCGTCAACATGACGCCCGAGACGTTTTCCGGCGTCTATGCCAACGCGGTCAAGGAAACCCATTGGCTGTCCTACCCCAACTACGCCGCATTGGTGTCTGGCACGAGTTTTCGCACGGACGATCTCGCCGACGGTCACACCGACGTCTTCATCAACCTCGACCTCAAGACGCTGGAGACCCATTCAGGGCTTGCCCGCGTCATCATCGGCGCCTTCATGAACGCGATCTACAATCGCAACGGCGCCATCGAAGGGCGCGCGCTGTTCCTGCTCGATGAAGTGGCGCGTCTCGGGTTCATGCGCATTCTTGAGACTGCCCGTGACGCCGGCCGCAAGTATGGCGTCACGCTCACCCTGCTCTTCCAGTCCATCGGCCAAATGCGCGAGACCTATGGCGGGCACGACGCCGCAAGCAAATGGTTCGAGAGCGCCAGCTGGATCTCGTTCGCCGCCGTCAACGACCCCGAGACCGCCGACTACATCTCGCGGCGCTGTGGCACCACGACCGTCGAAATCGAGCAGGTCAGTCGCTCTTCGCAAAGCTCCGGTTCTTCCCGCACGAGGTCGAAACTGCTCGGCTCCCGTCCATTGATCCAGCCGCACGAAGTCCTGCGGATGAGAGCTGACGAACAGATTGTCTTCACTGCCGGCAATCCACCGCTTCGTTGCGGCCGTGCCATCTGGTTCCGACGCGATGACATGCGGGCTTGTGTAAGAGAGAACAGGTTCGAGAAGGAAGGACGATGAACTGTACCCAATAGCCTCTTGTGCTTCCCGGTCGGGCACCGCCTGATGGAACTCGCGACCCATCACGGTCATGAATCGACATCAACCGATCGATTCAAAACTGTCGTTGGACGCGATGGCGTCGATTGGCGATCCTTGCTGCATGACTGCAACCTCTCGCCATCTCTATATCGAACGCCGAGATGCCACCCGGAATATGGCGCGCTTCTACGCGCTGTCGATCGAGCCTACGCTGTTCGGCGATATCTGCCTGACACGGCGCTGGGGCCGCATCGGCACGCGCGGCCAGATGAGGACAATGAGCTTCTCGCACGAGGACGAGGCGCTGGCGCAGTTTGCCAGGATCCAACGCCAGAAGGCGAGCCGCGGTTATCGCGAGCGCCTCACCTAAACTTGTTGATCTCGGTCGTCGTCTTGCGGCGCGCCACGAAGGCACGCAGCAAGGGCAGAAAGAATGCCTTGCTGAAGCTGCCGAGCGGCGGCGCCGGCTCCAGGTAGAAGGACTGGCCGACGATGTCAGTATTGTACTCGTCGAGGATAAGCCAGAGGCGGATGTCGGCATCGAGGCCTGCCCGGCGCTTTTCGATGGGCGGAATCTCGGCCGCGAACCGGGACGCTTCCGGCTCCTTGGACGTGACGGGAAAGAACAGGATCAGATCACCGCTCTTGCGGGCGATTCGAACACCGACCGCGACGGGTCGGTCTTTGCGTCCATCCGTTTCACCCGCCTTGGTTTGACGCGTCCAGAGATTGGCGTAGCGAAGGACGACACCGGTCTGGAGCTGTTCGAAGCTCATGACCTCGAGGACTCATCTTCGCGCGCATAGGCTTCGACCGCCGATTCGAACTCGCTCAAGAGATCATCCGGCATGGTCTCGGCCGTTCCGACCGACCGGATGTCAGAGCGCTTCAGCAGCTTCTGATAATCCTCGATATTGAGGATCACGAGGCGCGGCTTGTTGCGCTGGGTGATGGTGACTGGCCGGCGCAAGGCTTCGGCGATGATGTCGCCGGATTTTCGCGACAGATCGCTCGTCGTGTAGGATGACGCTTCAGTCGACATGGCGGCCTCCTTGATCTTGCGTTTCCATCATATTCAGCATTTCTGTATTTTCTGAAAGAGACCGACGTGGAGGCTCGAGAGCCGCGCGTCGACTGCCATCTTAAGTCTTCGCCAGGGCGCCGCGTAGGAATCAACTATTTGTTGATTTTCCCGGCCATTGGCCGTACATAATGTACGAATAGGAGACCGAGAAAATGGCTGAAGCGGCTAAGAAATCCTCTTCCGGTCGGGTCCGAGGAGAGCGGCTGGAAACGCGCGTCACCACAGACCAGAAGCGCCTCATCGAGCACGCGGCGGCACTGCAGGGGCGCACGGTCACGGATTTCGTTCTGACCAGCGTCCAGGACGCAGCGCGGCGTGCCATCGAGCAACATCAGCATCTGTCGCTCTCCGTGCGCGATAGCGAGGCCTTTGTGAAGGCATTGGCCGAACCGCGGCCGGTCAACGATCGGCTGCGCGAAACGGTCCGCCTCTACCGCGAGAAGACGGGCGTCTGACACGTGGAAGGGAAAGCTGCGGACATTCCACAGATCGAGGCTCTCGGCGCCCATCACGATCGCACGGAGTTTGCGTGTGGCGCGGAGACCCTCGACCGGTATTTTCGGACGCAGGCCGGGCAGGAGGCGCGCAAGAAAGTCGCCGCTCCTTTCGTGCTGGTTCTGGCCGATGGCAGCATTGCCGGCTTCTATACGCTGTCGGCGACGGCGATCCGTTTGCCGGACCTGCCCGAACCCATCACGCGCAAACTGCCGCGCTACCCGCTTATTCCCGCGACGTTGCTCGGCCGGCTCGCCGTCGATCAAAGGCACCAGGGCAAAGGCTACGGCCGATTTCTTCTGGCAGACGCGCTCTATCGGGCAGTGCGAAGCGAGATCGCCTCCTTCGCCGTGATCGTCGATGCCAAGGATCAAGCCGCCAGGCGCTTCTACGAGCGCGAGAGTTTCCAGCCATTTCCGGACCAGCCTCTGAAACTGTTTCGCGCCATGGCCGAAATAGAAATGCTGTTCAGGTGAGAGGCTAGACGATGGGCCGCCGCCCATTCGGGCTTGCATCAAGGCCGCCCACCGGAAGATTATCATCCCCCTCCACCTAGAGCTTGGGGTCAGGCCATTCGTAGCCCTCCCAGGCAGCCAGATCGTCTGGTGTCACTTGCTTGTTGGAACCAAAAGGGTAGGCGCCTGCGCCAATCCCGAAAAGTGGGTGGAAGCTCCACAAAAGGCTGGGCAAGAGCTGGCGCCGTCGGCTCTTCGTCCAGGAACAAAACAGGGCGCCGCGTGTATGCAACCTTTCGAAAAAGCCGGGATGCGCGGGATCGAGCCGTTGCCAAGCCTCGGTAACCGCTGGCTCTCTCGAGCCGAGGTCTTCCCTCAACGCCTCTTCGATGACGGCTTCGAGGGCATAGGTGATCGCCTGGTGCTTCTTTCCGTGGTCGATCCAGGCGAGAGATTCTCTGAGCATTCTCTGCTGCAAAAGAAGCACCGGCCAGAGAATCGCCACGCCATAGCGGACGCCGATCTCTGCGAGGTGCTCCGGCGGGTGAATAATCTCACGCTGCTGCTCGTAGGCTTTCCGGGCGTCATAGGCGAGCGCAAGAAAAGCACCCTCTTTGTCCCGAACGAGCGGTGAGCGTTCATTAACGTCTCGAACAACCTCGTTCAGCAGCCGGAGAGTGCCATAGTCCCCTATGAGCATGATGCCCGCATGGTTGCGAAGAAGCTGATGGGAGAGCATGGAAACACCGGTGAAGTTGTTATCGTTCGGCGGCCGCAATGACCGCGTCGAACATGTGTTTTCACTCTACACAGGTTCTCCGAGCTCCCAAAGAGAGGCATCCAGCGGTGGCGCCAATTGCGCCCCATTTCGATGCCTCGGCACTGTTGGCTTGGCCCGTCGCACCGGCCCCGCCGCGATGGGCGGGGCCGCCTGCGCCCAAGGTGTCAGTCCCTGTTGGAGCGGGACCAGATGAGCTGGAAGCCGGGTCTCGCACTCGACCTCGGAAAGCGTCGCGTAGATCGGAGCCGGGAAGCTCGGATCGTCGAGCTTGACCGAGAGGTAGTCCCGGTCGATCTGTGCCGAGCGCTTCTGCCAGGCGGCGCCCCGCTGTGAGCGGAGCGCCCTTGGCCGGTCATCGTGACCAGATGAGCCTGTGCTCGCCCTTGTCGCCCTGGACGAGGGAGGCATAGACCGGGGCGGTGAAGGACGGATCGTCGAGCTTGAGCGAGAGGTATTCGGCGCCCGTCTCGCGGGCGGTCCGGCTCCAGCCGGCTCCGAACTCGACGCCGTTGGCGGTGACGCGATAGTCGGGTGCCTTGTCGTTGTCGCGGTCGCAGGGCTTGATGGTGACCTTGACGTTAAGGGTGAGGGTCTTGATCGTGCCGGCGAAACCATTTTCGTCGCGGGTGAAGGTGCCGATCTGAGCCATTACCGTATCTCCTGAGAGTTGCCCGAAGCCGCCCGATGCGACCTCAATGGCGGTCGAGAGGCGCCGGACCGGATGGCTGCACCCACCGGGGTCCCCGGCGCGCTTGCGCGATGGGGTGGTTCTTGGGGGCCGCAGCGTGAGCGGAGGATGGCGGCAGCCGAGCTTGTTGGCTCGCGAGGAATGACCGCTCGCGGTCAGGGGAAGAAGGTCGGCCGAGCCGTTGCAGGCCAAGGCCGGACCGGTGCCAGACCAGCCCAAAAGAGAGGCCGTGTGGAGGCTTCGCCGCATGATCGTCAGAGATCGACGCTGGCGATCGGCCTCCCCAGCACGCTCAGCGCTGCCGATACGTCCCCCTCCCATCGTCACGGCCACCCTGCCTCCCGGCCCAACGACACCAACCGCGCCCGACACGCCATGAACCATGTCGAGTACGATGCCGGTGCAGGATCGGGCCGATCGGGCGAGAGCCGCTTCAGGTGCGAACCCGCTCCGATCCAGCGGGGGTCTCCTCCAGATCAGCGAGCAAGGAAGCGATCAGCGCATCCGGTGCCTTGAACCGGCCACGCCTCAGTTCCGCGGAACGACCGCCTCGACCGCTTCCAGCTTTTCGGAAGGGTCCATGCGGAGATAGATCTCCGTCGTGCGGATATCGGCATGACCCAGCCACAGGGCGACTTTCCGGATGTCGTGGGTCGCCTGCAGCATGACAACCGCGCAGCTATGCCGGAGCTGATGTGGCGAGACGCTTCGATGACGTAGCGATGCGCAGGTCTCGGCCGCCTTGCCGACATGCTTGTCGAGTACATATTCGAAGCCAGCCCGGGTCATCGGCTGACCCTGGGCGTTGACGAAGAGCTCCGGCACGCGCACAGCGCCCCTGACGCTCAACCAGACATGCCATATCGAGCCCGCTGAAGCGTCGACCAGCAGATGAGAAAGGATCAGAATGCGTCAAGGACAATTCGGCTGCGCTTCCGCCGTCGAGGCTCACATTGAAGCGCTGCTCTTCAGGCGATCAGACGTCGCGGTAGCCGGCAGAGAGACGACATCCGCCAGAAGGTCAGACACACAAGAAAGGAACCGAGGTTCAAGACGCATGCACCGGGCTCCCGAGGAAGGCGGTTCACAGCGCGCAGCCGTCACGCAAGACCGTACCAGGTTCCCCGCCCGGCACCATGTTGCGATAGATGGCCCTGTTCCGTCAGCACTCTTATGTGGTCCTTCACCGTGTTCCTGCTTGCGCCCGTTATCCGTGTTGCTTCCATGACAGTCACCCTCCCTCGTTCCCGTGCAAGCTCAAGAATCGCGACCGAAAGCTCCGGCAAATCACCTAGAACGATTCGCTCGCGCTCGATCTTGTGTTCAAGCCGCCGTTTCTGAAGCTGAAGACTGCGCAGGAAGAACTCGAGCCAGGGGTTCCAATCAGGCTGGGCGCTGCGGATGGTGCCCTGTGTGCGGCGGAGGGCGAGGTAGTAGCCTTCCTTGTTCTGCTCGATGACGCTTTCCAATGAGCTGTACGGCACATAAGCGTAGCCGGCACGCAGAAGCAGGAGAGTTGTCAAGACTCGGGATAGGCGTCCATTTCCATCCTGAAACGGATGGATCTCAAGAAAGACGACGATGAATACGGCGACCATCAACAGCGGATGTAGATCTTTATCACTCTCGCGGGCGCGCACCCAATCAACAAGCTCACTTATCAACCGTGGGGTATCAAAGGGTGACGCCGTGGCAAATACAATGCCAAGGCTTTGGCCTCTTTCATCGAACGCTTCGACATGGTTGGCTAGCGACTTCCATTCGCCACGATGACGCTCATCTTTGGATGAGTGAATCAGAAGGTCGCGATGAAGCTGGCGGATATGGTTCTCTGTCGGCGGAATCACATCGTAGGCCGAAAATACCGTCTCCATGACTTCGGCATAGCCAGCGACTTCCTGCTCGTCGCGCGTGACAAAGGAACCGATCTTGAGGTTGGAGAGCAACTTCTCAACCTCACGATCACTCAGCCTCGCCCCTTCGATACGAGTTGACGATCCGATACTTTCGATCGTAGCTACACGGCGTAGGCTCGACAATCGGTCGGGTGCGATACGGCCAAGCGCTCGCCAAGCACCCTTGAACTCATCGATCTCAGCTATCAGGGAGAGAATATCCGCCGTGATCCGCACGGTCGATGTGTCAAAGGCCATCACCCAATATTCCATCCATTTCCATCCAAATACCTGTAGTGCCCCCCTCACCCATTTGTCCATCCATTTCCATCCGATAAAGCTCGTTGCCGCCATAGAAGAAGACAGAGAGTGCACAACCGACTTAAACGACATTGAAGACTGAGCAGGCCTTCAGGACCGGAATCTCCCGGTCGATCTCGTCGCCGCCGGCACTAAGCTCGGTCTTGAGGATGGGAAAAGTCGAAGGTGGGGCCTTTTGGCCCCGCCCAGATGTCGGGAGCTTTTAGCCGAAGGCGGCCATCTGCACTTCAGCCGCCTTGCGATCCAGCGTCGGCGCAGCGGGATCCGCCGGGCGCTCGAAGGGCTTCCAGCGCTCGCCAACCACCTGTTCATAGGCGGTGACGGCACCCTCGGCCGCCATGCGGAGCGCGTGGGCCTGTAGACCCATGTCGGCGGCGAACTCCCGCTTGCGTTGCGCAGGTCCATCGAAGCCGACGGGACCATCAATATCTTCATCCCGGGCATCGCAGGCCGCCTTGGCGGTTGCATCGCGCGCCTCGGTGACGGCGCGTGAATAGAACTGACCGGCACCGTGGGCCGAGCCGACGTAGGCACCGACGATCCGCTGTAGATGGATCTGCATGGCGCGCTCCTTGAGACCTTCTGAGAGGGCCGACGCCGTTTCGGCGATCAGTTGCACGTGGGTGTCGCGGATGCAGTCGCTATCGAGAAGGGGAAGGCCGAAACTCGAGGAGATGCGCGCGGCCTGGGTGGTGTCGGGACAGGCGAGGCGGACCATTTCGAGGGTAGTTCCCTTGTGGAGCGGGACGACTTTGGAAGCGGGGCGGGAGGCGGTTGCGGGCTTGGCCATTTTGGAAAACTCCTGTCTTTGAGGCTCCTCGGGGTCTTGACCGGCCCCTGCCGGCTGCCCCTCGGTGCGGTCAAAAAGAACCGTCGCGAGGACGGTCGCTTTCACAGGTTCCGGCCCTGCGAGACGAGCGAAGCGGGCCTGCGAAGGACGAGGTTGGCCAAAGCCAGCCTCAGGCGCCTGAGCAGAACCGCTTTGCGAGCGAGCCGGGCAGGACCGCAACGCGGCGCAACGCGACCTTGAAACGACCGGCCGACGGTTCAAGACCGCCCGAAACCGAGGGGTGACCGGCAGGGGGGCTCAATGCCTGGATGCCCAAACAGGAGACTGGGAAAAGCCCAAGATCGCCCGCCGGGAGGCACGACCGGTGACGTCCCAGGCGAACGGACCAACACGAGTACGCTCGCCCCCGCATTCGATACAAGCGCCCGCCAAGTCCGGCCCTCATGCCGCCCTCCCCTGCTCCGCACACAAGGCTGGCGCCTCAAACGAATACGCCGCCAGAACTTTTCCGGCGGCGCGGGTTCGTTCGGAGAAAGGAGATCGGAGCGGATGGATTACTCCGCAGCGATCGGCCAAGGCTCGTCAGCCAGCTCGTCCGTCAACTCGTCATCAGCGGAACCAACGCCTCCTTCGATGCTCTCCGGGGAACCGAGCACCCCATCCGAGGGAACGACATCGCTCTCGTCCTCATGGAGCATGTCACGGGAGCTGCCGACGGACGGTCCGCACCAACCGGCGATCTCCGCTGCGCCGACCGCGAACAACGCCGATGGGTGAACGAAGCGATCGCTCATGAAATGGTCTACGAGCGCGGCGCGCGTCTCCCGCACTCTGGCGCGCGGCAGAACCGGCGTTTCCTGGCAGCACCGTTCCAGCGCGGGACGCGACAGGCAGGCGAGGAAGTCCTCGGTCCCCATGTTGGGCAGAAAGCGGTCAGCTCCGATGGCCTGACCGGCAAGGCGGGCGACAAGGCCGCTGTTGGTGCGGTTCTCGCGCGCCGAGAACACATCGATCAGCGCCGAACGGGCAGCGACACGCAAGGTATCCGGCTCAGGATCGAGCCCGCCGTCTTCCCCAACCAATCGGGCCGCATGCCGCCGCATGCGCGCAAAGCCATAGACATCGTCGGACGCGCCCGATTGCACCGACACATTGGTGCCGGCGAGCGCCAGCACCAGAAGAGCCAACAGCGTGTCGTCCTCGATAGGAGCACGGGCAAGCGCTTCATGCAGCGCATCGGTGCGCAGATCACCGATCATCTCGATGCCTTTGCGCGTCACGTCGGGGCGCGACCTCGCAGCAACGATCTCGTCGGCCTCGATCCCCGAATCCGTGGCCCCGTTCACCTGGCCCTTGGCCTTCTTCGGCTCCGCCATCCGGAAATATGTTGTCTGCACCTTGCCGTCGCGGTCGATGTAGAGCGCGGCACGGTCGCCCTTGCCGGGCTTGCCATAAACGCGCTCGGCCTTGGGCGGCAGCGATGCCTGACCGTAATTGTTCACCTCGGCGACCAGGCCGCCTTTCGGCAGGTTGGCCGTCATCCACTCCTGCTGAGCACCGAGAAAGGCCTCGACATTAGTGGTGTAGCGGCTGTCCTCGTCGGCGGGGGCGAACAGGTCCTCCAGCCATTCGATGCCATAGGCCCGGGCAAGCTCGTCGCCGAAGCTCGCATCCCGGGCGTACATGCGCTTCTTCGTCAGCGCGTTGGCGACAGCCCACCAGGAAACTTGCGGGTCGCCCTTTTTCGGCCTGTGCGCCTTCCAGACCTCGCGCTGTTCTTCCAGCGAAGCCGCCGCGATGGTGCGCAGCTGCTGCTCGTTCGGCATGTCGCCCCTGGCCATCTGCTCCAGCATCGCCGGCAGCACATTGGCAAGCAGCCGCAGCTTGCGGATCTGGCGCACCGGCAGCGCCAGCGCGACGCCAATGGCTTCCTCGGTCCAGCCGAGGGCAACGAGACGCTCGACGGCCCGCCACTGATCGACCGGGTTCAGCGCCTCGCGCGCGATGTTCTCCACCATCGACCGCATGGCGCCGTTGTCATTGGCCGCCTCGTCCACCAGCACGGCAATCTCGCTGAGGCCGGCGACGATCGCCTGTGCAACGCGCCGGTGGCCGGAGTTGATGATGTAGCCATTGCCGCCCTCCCCTTGAGGGGCAATGATCGGCGGCTGGACGATGCCAACCTGGCGGATGGTGGCTAGCAGCAAGGCATCGGCCTGCGGGCTGGATTTGGTCTGGCGCGTCCGATCGGAGTTTTCCTTGAGCGCGCGCGGATCGACAGTCATGAGGCGCATGGGTTCGTTCCTTTTGCCGGAGGTTTGCGAACCGGGTTCTTTTCCCGGTCCTCTTTCGTCTTCTTCTCGAAGACACCTCCAGAACCCGCGGAACGGACGAGCCGGCACAAAGGCGGCCGAGCATCCCTGCCCGGCCGGACAAGCAGGGCTTTCAGCCCTTGCACAGGACGACGGGCCGGGATCGCGTCAGGCCGCCTTTGAGCGACAGCGTTGCCGGGCGGCCGTTCTGCGAGGGGGATCTCTCTCGGTCTTCTTTCCCGAATCCCCATTCATGAAACACCGGTCCTCCGCTGAATCCTCCGCGCGGCGCACCGGAAACGACGAAGCGGACGTAGCGGTCAAGACGGGTGTCGATTACAGCGTTGATCTCAACAGATGCAGCGACGAGCATCGGGCCTTTGGTAAAAGGGATTGGCGGATATCCGAATGCTGTCGCTTTCGAGAGCATCCAGTATTCGTCGTTTATCCAGTCGTCGTAGTGGTGGCCCAACTCCAGATGCGGTGTGTTGATGTCGATGCAGCCGAGCCGAAACGCAGCGACGTCGATGTCGGGGTCCTCATGGTAGAATGGCCCCCTCGACGACCCGCAGCGCAACTGGTTGGGGTTGCGAAGCAAGGGCCGCGTGGAGATCGAAGATCGCTACAAAAGCTCTTGATGTCGCGATAGGGCGACTTTCCAGTAGGAGCTGTTGAACTTCGCCTGCGGACTATGAACCAGCGTCTCACCGGCCAGCCGGTTTGTTATCGCGGATGCTCCAGGTGCTGCGCTGTCGCGCCAGTATCGTTCAGCGAGAAAGTAAGCGATGCGGTTGGCTGCGGATCTATGGCGCAGCGTGCGAAACGGATGCTCCTCGACGACACAGCTATAGTAGAAGGCCATATCGATGTATTCCTCGTCGTTGAAAAGCGTCGTGCCGTAAGTGTTCAGCTCTTTGGCGATCTCATAGAGGAAAGCACCGAAAAGAATGGCATGCACGGTCGTCATGTTCAGGCGCAGGCCTCGCTTGAACGTGGGAAGTGCCGGAAGGTCGCGTTTCGCGTATTCAGCGCGGAACGCAGTGAGTGCAGCCTTTATCTCTTCACTGGCCGCAAGTTCCTGAAGGTCAGCGCCGATTACCCCGTCGTCATGGGCAATCCGGTTCCTGATACTACGTATCAGTTCAAACAAGGGCAAAGTCGCAGTCAGTTTTGCGCTGGGTGTCCATCCGAGCCACAGTTTCAACTCGTCTAGGCGCTTGGACAGCGTGTCCAGCCTGCCCGAAAGATCGTGGCAGCAATGATCGCTGACCCACCGATTGGCGGGGCTGAGCCGCAAAAGCTGATGGTCGTGCTTGCAGTGGGGGAGCGTATCCCGGGCACGTGACGAAAACCGCACGATGTCCTGTACGAGATTGCGGGTGAAAAGGTCGAACGCTGCGACGTGCTGAATGACACCCTGGTCGGCCAGACTCGCCAGGGCGGTGTCGACCTTTTCATCGGCGCTCTTGTATTGCTTTCCCTTCCCCCAATGCTGAACCGCGCATGCGTCTACCAATGAGCCAAGCAAAGCCGGTGCATTGGAGGTTTGAATGTTTCGCTTCAGCAAAGACAGTCCCGCTGTTGCGACTTGCAGATGGTCTGTCAGCAGCTCTTTCTTACGATGATATGTCGCGTATGCCTCGATCGTTCGAGCCATGTTTTCTCCTCATTGTATTGCCTAATCTTATTCAGCACGGGGGAAATTGGCCAGACGATCGAACTTCGGGGGCAACCATCCGGAATTGACCTTCCCTTCTGCATGTGGAAACCCGTAGGTCACTTCCCTTCGCAGATGAGCGTGAGAAGACGATGGACGACTTCGCTATATCACGGATCTCGCTGACCCGCTTCAACGCCCTTGGCGGGTATCCGAATGCTGTCGCTTTCGAGAGTATCCAGTATTCGTCGTTTATCCAGTCGTCGTAGTGACCGCCAACTCTAGATGCAGTGTGTTGATATGGACGCCGTCGAGCCAAAACGCCGCGACGTCGACATCGGAATCCTCATAGTAGAAGGACCTTCATGTGATTGCGAGTTTGCGCAGCCAGACAGTCGACCGAAACCCCAGATTTCCCGGCGCAAGCCGTACGAACTGCCAGCTTCATAGTGCACCCCTTCGCTCCCTGATTGTTCAATGTTAATTTGGATCGGACTACTAACGATAGAATTATTCTGCGGAGCGCTTCTGCTTTTTTCAAACTGGCTTCGCTCCACATCCGAACTGCGTCGGCTGGGCTGTTGGGGAAGGATTATGGACAAACTAGAAGAAGGACCCGATCCCGGCGACATTGCCGCCTGGCGGCAGGTCATCAAGAACCATTCGCTTGGAAAGATTCAGGGTCGCCAATTAGTTGCTGCGGCTCAGCAGATCGGTGCGTTCGGCGATCCACGCGTCATCAATCCCCTCATGAATGAAATTGCCGAACGCATGATGCGCATCCTGCGCAAGCACATCGGCAAGAACCATCGCAACGAGGGGTGGGACATGATCGAGGAGGTCCATCACCAACTGATCGAGGCGGTCCTTAAGCCGACCTCGGCAGACGGCATTGGGATGCGGACAGCGTTTGTCGCCCGAATTAAACTCCGCGCCGCCGACGCTATTCGCCGTGAGCAACTGCATGCGGAGCGGTACGTCTATTCCGAGGATGAAGAGCAGCGTCCGGACGGACATAAGGCCCTGGCGACGGAAGACGAGGAGCGCGCTCACGTCGAGAGCGTGCTGAAGCGGATCTCCGATCCGCGGAAGGTTCTCGCCTTCCGGCTTCATATGGATGGCGTGCCGCGCAACTCCACCAAGGTCGAGTCCATCGCTTCGGCGCTTGGCGTGAGCGCGAAGACCGCTGAGACCTGGGTCAAGGAGACAGAGGAAGAGATCAGAACCATTCTTGGAGCTAAGTCATGACGGACCAAACCAAAGCCACGAGGCGGGACGAGGTCTTGTTCGCATTCCACCGGGAATGCGCCACCCCGACGCTGGATCAGATCATCGATTGGACACAGCGTTACCCTGAGTTCGCTGACGACATCCGCGCGCATGCCGGGATCATGCATGATTGGGCCGCTGACGAAGAAGCGGAGGAGGAAGTGGTCGACGAACTAATGATGAACCGTGCCCGCAGCCGTGCACTGAACGCCATCTACAATGCTCAGGCAGCCGAACAGGACAACACTCAAGCTGCGCCGGAGACGACGTTCGACCAACTGCTGTCCAGTGCGGGATTGGATACACGGCAGCTCAGCCGCGCCATCGATGTCGGCCGCGATGTCCTGTCGGACCTTTTTCGTGGGCGGATGTCACCCCCTATCGGGTCGCGATTGGTAAAGGCATTGCTCGACCAGCTTAAGGCGACCCATGTGCAGTTCGACCGTGCGCTTGCCTATTCGCAGGCACATCCTTCCATGGGCCACGCGAAGGCGTCGCAGCAGCCCACGATCGTTCATTGCAGCTATGAGGAGAGCATCCGACGAAGCAGTATGACACCGGAGCGCAAGTCCTACTGGCTTGAGGAGGACTAGCCATGGACGCCTGGCGCGACATTCGGCTGAAGGCCCGCGCTTGCCATTTAAAAGCATTGAGTGTCGCCCAGGGTGACCGTCGCGGTCGCGCTCTCGTCGATGCCGCCCTGAAAGATGCCGATCTGGAGTTGCGCTATTGCCAGCCTGGTGAAGTATTCGGGGTTGGCGTGCACGGGTCTTTCGAACGTGCGGATGGGCTCGTGTACGTCGTCAGTGGCCACGACCCGAAGGACGAGTTGGTTGTGATCGCTCACGAGATCGGCCATTCGGAACTCCATAACGATCCGAGCAACGAGGTACGAAACGTCCAGGCGCAGCTTGGCGGGGATCCCATCGACAGCGGCGCGGGTGTGGTGGAGGGCTATTCGCCGCGCGAGCGCAAGGAGGTGCAGGCGGATATCTTCGCCGGCGAATTCCTGTGCCCCGCCGATTGGCTGCGCACCGAAATTGTGGACAAGGCGCGTCGCCCTTCGGAAGTCGCCGAGGAGCTGGGCCTTCCCTACGGTCTCGTCCTCAACCAGGCCATTCGCGCCCTGTTGCTGCCACCCTTTCGCGAACCGGACGAGCGCGGCCCAGTCGTTCTGATCGAGCTTGATGAAAGCCAGAAGCAGGCGGCGACCTGGGAAGGTGGTCCTCTCCTCGTCGATGCGGGACCGGGGACGGGCAAAACCCGCACGCTGGTGCACCGGATCGGGCATGTCCTCGGCCAGGGCGCCCTTTCAGGTTCGATCTTGGCACTCACCTTCTCGAAAAAGGCTGCCGAGGAGATGCGCGAGCGGCTTTCCGACTCCCATCGGGACGCGGCGATCGAGATGTGGGTCGGGACATTCCACGGCTTCGGCCTGGAGATGGTCACCAAATGGCCTGGCCGTCTCGGACGCACGACCGACGTCAAAATTCTCGATCAGACTGCCCAGCTCGCGCTTCTCGAAGCGAACCTCTCGCGCCTTCCGCTACGCTACTATCAGAACCTGTTCGAGCCCGCCTACGAGCTGGTCTACGTTTTGCAAGCAATCTCCCGCTGCAAGGATGAGCTGATCTCGCCGGAGGACTATCTGACCGAGGCGAGGGCCGCGCGTGCCAATGCGACGCCTGACGAAGTCGAAGCTGCCGAGAAAGCGGTCGAAGTTGGGGAAATCTACAAAATCTATCAGGATGCACTGCGTGAGGCGGACGCCGTTGATTTCGGCGATCTTGTCATGCTGCCTGCGCAGTTGATGGCGGAACATGAAGACATCCGCGTGGAGTTCCAACAGCGCTTTCAGCACATTCTGGTCGACGAATATCAGGATGTGAACTTCGCGAGCGCACGGCTACTGCAGTTGCTGGCCGGCGGTTGCCAGGACGTGTGGGTGGTCGGCGATCAGCGTCAGTCAATCTACCGATTCCGAGGAGCGTCGCCGGCCAACGTCGAGCGCTTCCAAACGGATTTCAGCGGTTCGAAGGTATCGCTTACCAGCAACTACCGCTCAGGCGGGCCGGTGGTGCGCGCGTTCTCAGAGTTCTCGCGCCACATGGCGGCCGACCCCGGCGCAGCGGCGAACTGGGGTGCATTCCGCGGTGAACTTGGCGAGGTGTCGCTCACGGTGGCAGGCACGGTCGCGGAAGAGGCTGCTGCCATCCGCGATCAGATCGAAGCCCTTCGTGCGAGCGGCATTGCCTACCGAGATCAGGCGATCCTCGCACGCAGCCACCTCACGCTTTCGCGCATCACCGATGTGCTGGAGCAGCTCGGCGTTCCTCTCCTTTATCTTGGGGACCTGTTCGAAAGGGACGATGTCCGAGATCTACTCTCTCTCGTCGCCATCGACGCGGAGTTCGGCGGCATTGGGTTGGTCCGTGTCGCACAACTGCCAGAGTATGCGGCATCCAAGGACGACGCTCTTGTGGTCGTTCGCTGGTCTCAGGACCAAGGCCATACCGTCTATGAAGCCCTCGTTCGACTGGACGAGATTGAGGGGCTGAGCGAGACCGGCCGCGCGGGTCTGCGCAAGCTGGCGGAGCATCTTGCAGGCATGGGACCGACCACCTCGCCATGGGTGCTGCTCACGACGTGGCTGTTCGAACGCGGTAACCATCTTCGGCCCTTGCTGGAGACTCAGGACGCCCAGGCGCAGCAGAAGCTGATCGCGATCTATCAGCTCCTCAAGGTGTGCAGCGAGCAACGTGATGTCGAAGGACACGCCGATCTGCGCGACCCGGGCCGCAAGGCCTTGCTCGAGCGCATCCGCCGCATTGAAGCGCTAAGCCAGGACAGCCGGTATCGGGCCGTTGTCTCCGAAGCTGCGGATTTCGACGCGGTGCGGGTGATGACGATCCATGGCAGCAAGGGGTTGGAGTTCCGCGGGGTGCATCTGCCAGCGCTTGCGACCCGCTACATGCCGACCAATCGTCAATGGGTACGCTGCCCCCCGCCAGCAACACTCGGCAAGCTCACTATGCAGAAAGAGGACCACGACGCAGAAGAGGAATGCCTGTTCTTCGTAGGCCTCTCGCGTGCGCGAGATCATCTTTGCCTGACCCGGGCCGAGCGCTACACCCAAGTCAACGCCAGCGCGTCGAAGTTTCTCGACACCGTCTCTCGTCATCTTAAGGTGAGGCGTTTCAGTGGTCTGGTGCCTGCGCTCAAGGCGGCGCGGGTCTGGTCGCCCCTTGCGCCGCGCGACGGTTACGACGAACGGGAACTCGATGTCTATCTGAGGTGCCCGGCGCGCTATCGCTATGAGGTACTGGATGGTTTGCGCGGCGGACGGGATTCGTCTGCCTACCTGCGGTTCCATCGCTGCGTCCACCGCACGATGGGCTGGCTTGAACAGCAAGCCGAGAAAGGCCAGCCGGCGAGTCCCGACCAAGCATTGTGGGAACTCGCTCGCCAATGGGCGGAGCACGGCCCCGGCGGTCACGGGTTCGAGGGTTACTACCGCGCGGCGGCGGACACGATGGTGGTGTCCATCGCCCGCCTGATCGCCTCCGAAACAGGGGCCTATGACCGGGAGCCGTGGTCGGTGCAGGTTGGCGGCAGGACGATCACCTACACGCCGGACCGGGTTGTCATCGCGCCGGATGGTCGGGTGCGCGTTCAGCGAATCCGCACGGGCCGCAAGACGAAGTCCGAACCGGACAACCGCGTCTATGCGCTGATCCGCAAGGGCGCCGCTCAGCGTTATCCAGGTCGCTCCATCTCGGTGGGAGCCTATTATCCAGCCACGGACGAATCCGTTCCTATGGCGGCCAAGAACGATGATAAACTGCTGCGGGAATATGCCGAAGCGATCACCGCCATCGAACGCGGTGAGTTCCCGGCGATCCCCGAAGCACGGCAATGTCCGAACTGCCAGTGCTATTTCATCTGCGGCGTGTGAGCTCACCAGTGCTGCTTCCGGTTTTTCCTCACTGACTTCGCTCCTTTCACAGGACGCCATCCTGGCGCCGGAAAGGATCGACCATGACCACCATTGTTTTCATCCAGGTTCACGAGCGGGAAGGCCTCATCGAGGCCGAACTGCCGCAGGACGCGACCCACGAGCATCTGCACGGCGCGATCGCCGCGCTCGGGATCGAACTCGACGACGACACCTTCGTCTTCATCGATGAGGAGGAGGAGCCGCTGGTGCGCAAGCACCACGAGCCCCTGCCGCCCATCAAGCGCGGCTGCCGCATCCACGTCAGCAAGTGCCGCAAGATCAAGGTGACGGTGCACTATCTCGAGAAGACCGAGGAGCGCACCTTCGCGCCGGGCGCGCGGGTCAAGAAGGTCAAGGCCTGGGCGGTCGAGACGTTCAAGCTCAACCACCACGACGCCGCCGAGCACGTGCTCCAGCTCTGCAACTCGACGGACCGGCCTGCGACCGACACGCCGCTGCACGAGCTGACCAAGGCTCCGGTCTGCTCGGTGTGCTTCGACCTCGTCCCCGAAAAGCGCGTCGAGGGCTAAATGAACGCCGCGGTCTCCCCCGACCGGCTGCTCCTCGAACAAGACCTCACCGCACCGGAATTCCGGTGTGGCGAGATCGAGGGACGCTGGAGGCATGTGTCGACCACCTGGCCGCATGTGATCATCGTTGTCAGCGCAGATGCGCGGCCTGGCGCGCCCGACGAGTACGGGTTCCGCTTCGAGTGTTCCGGCTATCGCCAGAACCCGGCAACGGCTCAGCCGTGGGACGTCCTGGCCAACCAGCCGCTTCCATTCGTCCAGTGGCCGACGGGCAGAACGATTCTTCCGTCCATCTTCCGGCCCGATTGGAAGGGCGGCCAGTGCCTATACCTGCCCTGCGACCGCTTCTCTATCGAAGGCCATGACAACTGGCGCAACGAACATCCCAGCCGGCTCTGGCAGCCGCGCCGCGGGATCATCTGTTACCTGGAGCAGCTCTATGACCTTTTCCATCAAGGCGACTATTCGGGCGTTCGTAGCGCCTGATCATCGCGTTAGCTGCCCCTGGCGGCTGTGGGACGCGGTAACGCACGAACTCGACCGCCGGGGAGAGCGAGTCCATGAAGCAGGAGCCTTCCTGCTGGGCCGCGCCAACGGCGACCGCCGGCAGGTGACCGATGTCGTCTTCTACGATGACCTCGACCCGCAGGCGTACTCGACCGGCGTCTGCGTCCTGCACGCCCCCGCCTTCGCAAACCTCTGGTCGCTCTGCCGGGAGCGTAAGCTAACCGTGGTGGCTGACGTCCACACCCATGGTGGGCGCGCCATCCAGAGCGAAGCGGACCGCACCAACCCGATGGTGGCCCGTGCCGGCCATGTCGGTCTGATCCTGCCCGATTTCGCGGTCGCGCCGATCCGCTGGGATCAGGTGGGTATCTACGAGTACCGGGGCGACCACCAATGGCGCGACCGCTCGCCGCGGGTGCGCCGTGGCTTCTTCTACACCGGCCTATGGAGCTGACATGACCGAGCCGCTTCACATCTCTCTGCACCGCACCGCCAAGTATTTCATGGACAGCGGGCGCGTACAGACGATCGAGGAGGCCATGGATCTGCTGAAGTCCTTCGGTCTCACCATCGTTGTCGGCCCCGAAATCCAGACGAGCCAGGCAGCGCAGGTCGCCCTGCTTACCTTGGTGAACCTGGCGCGCCGTACGTTCCTGGCGGGCGTCGAGATCGTCGGGCTGGCCGATGCGCCGGTCCTTACCGGGCTCGCGCTGGAGACCTGCCTGGCCGATACGGTGTCGAACCTCGGCGGGCGTATTGCGTCGCATGCCCGATCCGACTGGCCGGTGGCTGTCATTGGTTCAGTCGAGATGCAGACGCCTAAGGCGCGCGCATGGCGCGTGACTTGGCAGGGCTGGCGCGGAGGTGTTGTTCCGATTCGCGATGGTTGGACAATGAACGATGACACAACCATGCCCCTGGCGCCCGCCCTGGCGGCTGCGGTCTGCGCGGCCGAGGTGTTTGCACTGCACGCCGGCGATCACCCGATGGCCGGCAAACGCGCTTCGGGTCTTTCGCTCTGGCGTCCGGGAGCCGATTGGATCGAGGCCGACGAAACGGAGCCAGCTCTGGCGTTTCTGCCCTCGCGGCTGTGGCTCATCGGTCTGGGCAATCTCGGCCAGGCCTATTCCTGGCTCCTGGCCTGCCTGCCTTACCCGCCCGGCGGGCTGGAACTGGTGTTGCAGGATTTCGACCACCTAGCCCTTTCCAATGACAGCACCTCCGTTCTCACCAACCTTGGTGTTCTGGGCTGGATGAAGACGCGACGCGCGGCGGAGTGGTTGGAGGCGCGGGGTTTCACGACGTATCTCGAAGAGCGCCGGTTCGGCGCTTGGACGCGGCGTCAGGCCGATGAACCCGCCGTGGCGCTGTGCGGGGTCGATAACGGCACCGCCCGCGCGGCTCTCGAAGAAGCTGGATTCGACCTGGTCATTGAATCTGGGCTGGGCGCTGGCCCGCAGAGCTTCCGCAACTTCGCGATGCACACCTTTCCTGGACCGCGCCGCGCTAGTGAGCTTTGGCCCACGACGCTTTCAGCGGAAGCGCCCACTGTGTCTCACATGCAAGCTTATCTGAACCTTAAGGAAAAAGGCCTCGACGCTTGCGGCCTCGCTCTGCTTGCCTCGCGGACGGTCGGAGTTCCCTTCGTGGGAATGGTTGCTGCGGCGCTAGTCATTTCAGACCTTCTGCGACGACTGAATGGAGGCGCTCCCTACGAGGTAATCGCTGGTTCCACTAATTGCCTCGACGACATGGAGGTTTGCGTCGGGACGCCAAAGGTCTACGAATTCGGCTTCTGCCGAGTTGCGCGCTGAGAAGGCGAATTCAGCGTAGCAACCAATTTCCGCTCTTGGCGCATAGGCGCAGCTTTGTCAGCGCCGCGCAAATATCTGTTTTCAGGACTTCCAGACCTCTGACTAGGCTGCGTTGACAAAAGGGATTCCCAAATCAGCCGAGGTTTGATTCAAGGGTTCTTCTTCGGAGGAGGTTCCCTTGGGCTATCCGAGCGATGTGAGCGACGCTGCGTGGGCGATCATTGAACCTCTGTTGCCTTCCGAGCGAGGGCGGTGGGCGCGACCCGCCCAGGACAATCGTCGATATT
>NZ_AULH01000027.1 GCF_000425185.1 Pleomorphomonas koreensis DSM 23070 | reverse complement strand
GCCGCCAGCGTTCGTTCTGAGCCAGGATCAAACTCTCATGTTCAAGAGTTCCATCCCGAAATCACAAAAACTCGACGAGGTCTTTCCATCCAGACCCACCCTCACGGACAGACCCAAACGGAAACCTATCAAGAAACGTCATTCCGGTGCTTAGCTCTTCTTGGCACAAACCAAACCCCTAAAGGCTCAGTCCGTGCCGAATAGCCCAAACGCCGGCCACGTTTCTCTTTCTTCCTATCCACTTGTCAAAGAACGGAGGAGAACCAGCCCCTCAAATCCACCGCCAAATCAACCAGCCAACTCACCGAAGCGAACCGCCAGCACCCGGCAACAGAACACCGCCGGCACTACGTCGCTGCAGCGCCGCCGTCGATGAACAGGCTTATAGGGGGACGCCCCGTGCTTGTCAACACCGCCGCCGGAGAATGGGAAAACTCCGTGATACCGGAAAAGATATCCCTAAAAACAATGGCTTGCATGTTTTCCAAATGGTCAAGAAACCGTCACGAAGGCGTCGTGACCCAAAAAGATTTTGAAAAAATCCGCTGGCCGGCGCGGGGTGCCGGACGAACGCCCCCGTCGGCGGTCAGGACCCCGGCGAAGGCTTCGCTCAGTCGCCGGGCGGCAGGTCGGCCGGGCAGCCAGCGGCGATCCAGGCCGCCTCGCGGCGACGCAACTCGGCACCGAGCGCCGGCCCCGGCTTATACCCCTCGGCAATCAGCCGGGCGGCGGTCACGGGCGATTTGGGCGGCCGGAACTCACCGGCAAGCCGGAGAAGATCGGCCGGCGGCTCAATGCCCGTCTCGGCGGCGACAAGAATCAGGGCGGCGACCGCCACCTCGTTGCCGGCCCTGATAACGGCGAGGCGGACGGCCGACGCATCCATCCCGACCGAAAACTCGCCACACCAGGAGACGATCGTCTCGACCCGCCTGGCTTCCTGGCCGGAGAGGCGCAGCGCCGCCATCAACCCCTCCCGCTTAACGGCCAGCGCGGCAAGCCGCGGCTCCAGGCCGAGCGACAGGCCATGCCGCGCGGCGAGCGCCACCGCTGCCGCCAATCGCTCCACCTTGCCGCCACCCGGCAAGATGCGGTCGAGGAGGCCCGCTTCGTCCATGATGGCCAGCGCCGGCGCGGCGCCGCCGGCGGTCACCAGCTTGCGAATTTCGGCGCCGACCCGCTCGCGCGACAGCCGGTCGAGCCCCTCGCCGAGGCTGATCACCGCCGCGAGGCCGTCCGGATC
The DNA here is from genome assembly GCF_000425185.1 of Pleomorphomonas koreensis DSM 23070. Classification (GTDB taxonomy): domain Bacteria; phylum Pseudomonadota; class Alphaproteobacteria; order Rhizobiales; family Pleomorphomonadaceae; genus Pleomorphomonas; species Pleomorphomonas koreensis. The sequence goes on along the minus strand of NZ_AULH01000027.1, from coordinate 29,060 downwards.
GGGCTCGCCGCGGCCGTAGCGGGCGTGGAAACGGAAGAAGCGCAGGATGCGGAGGTAATCCTCCTCGATGCGCTGCCTCGGATCGCCGATGAAGCGGACGCGGCCGGAAAGCGCGTCGGCGACGCCGCCGACGGAATCGTGCAGCGTGCCGTCGGCGTCGGCATAGACGGCGTTCATGGTGAAATCGCGCCGCCGGGCATCGCCGTCCCAATCGCGGCTGAAGGCGACCACGGCCCGCCGGCCGTCGGTCTCGACGTCTGACCGGAGCGTCGTCACCTCAAACGCCCTGTGCACGGCGACCACCGTCACCGTGCCGTGGTCGATGCCGGTCGGCACGGCCTTCAGGCCGGCCGCCGCGACGCGGGCGGCAACCACGTCCGGCGTCGCGGTGGTGGCGATATCGACGTCGTCGACCGGCTCGCCGATCAGCGTGTTGCGCACGGCGCCACCGACCACCCGCGCCCGGTCGCCGTCCTGCTCGATGGCGGCGATCACCTTGCGGAAGGCCGGATCGTCGAGAAAGGCGGCGCCGGCGATCGAGGCGGCGCTCACCGGAATACCTCCTCGTAGAAGCGGCGCAGGATGTTGCCGGTGACGCCCCAGATGCGGTGGCGGCCATATTGCATGGAGAAATAGTGGCGGCGGCCGCTGGCGTGCTCGAAGAACTCCTCGCGGTGGTTGCCGGGATTGAGCACGAAGGCGAGCGGCACCGAGAATACCTCGGCCACCTCGTCGGGGTTGGCGGTCAGCGCCGGCCGCCCGGCGACGAGACCGATCACCGGAAAGACGCGAAAGCCGGATGGCGTCGGATAGGGGGCGAGCAGGCCGACCGGCTTCACTGCCGACCGGGCGAGGCCGACCTCCTCCTCCGCCTCGCGCAGCGCCGCCTCGACCGGCGAGGCGTCCTCCGGCTCGATCTTGCCGCCAGGCAGCGCCACTTCGCCGGAATGGACGCGCAGGCCGTCGGTACGGCGGATCATCACCAGGTCGAGGCCGGTGCCGTCCTGCCGGCCGACGAGGCCGATCAGCACGGCGGCGTCGCGCAACGGCTGGGCACCGGCGACAAGGCTGGCCGCCAATTGTTCCTGTCGCGAGTCGCGGAAGGCGCCGGCCGTGGCGAGCGGCCGCATGCGGCCGGCCTTGGCGAGGATATCGGCCGGTCCGACCGCTTCGGGGATCATGCCCGCCTCCCGGCCGGACGCGCCTGCCTTGATTTTGCTTGGCTCATGGGTTGAAACCACATCCGACGCCTCTTGCCGAAAGGTGATGCGCCGCGCGGCCGGAGATGTCAAACTCGGGCACTCGACGATAAACCGGGGCAGAACTGGAACAAGAAGCCGCTTCAAGCGGCTTCCGGCGCCAAGCGGCGCCGCGCGAAGCGGGTCTTTCGGGACGAAGCCCCGAAAGACGAAAAACGGAGCGAAAGCCAAGGGCCGGAGGCCCGCCGGCGACTGAGGCAGAGACAAAGAGCAAGAAGCCGCGAAGCGGCTTCCGGCGCCGACCGGCGCCGCGCGGAGCGGGTCTTTCGTGGCGAAGCCTCGAAAGACGAAAAGCGGAGCGGAAAGCCTAAGGGCCGGAGGCCCGCCGGCGATTGAGGCAGAGACAAAGAACAAGAAGCCGCGAAGCGGCTTCCGGCGCCGCGCGGAGTGGGTCTTTCGGGACGAAGCCCCGAAAGACGTAAAGCGGAGCGGAAAGCCTAAGGGCCGTAGGCCCGCCGGCGACTGAGGCAGAAAAAGAACGGCGGAGAGAAACATGGACGCAGAGATGAAGACGGCGGCTGACGCGATCGCCGAGGCGGATGCCGCCTTCGCGCGGCTCGAAGCCGTGCGCGCCGCCGTCGCCCGCGTCATCTTCGGGCAGGAAGCGGCCGTCGAGGCGGCGCTGGTGACGCTGCTCAGCGGCGGCCACGGGCTGATCGTCGGCGTGCCCGGCCTTGCCAAGACCAAGCTGGTCGAGACGCTGGCCGTGGTGCTCGGCCTCAGCGAGCGGCGCATCCAGTTCACGCCCGACCTGATGCCCTCCGACATCCTCGGCTCGGAGGTGCTCGACCAGGCGGCCGACGGCAGCCGCTCCTTCCGCTTCATCCGCGGCCCGGTGTTCGCCCAGCTGGTCATGGCCGACGAGATCAACCGCGCCTCCCCGCGCACCCAGTCGGCGCTCTTGCAGGCCATGCAGGAGCATCACGTCACCGTCGCCGGTCTCCGCCACGATCTGCCGGCCCCGTTCCACGTGCTGGCGACGCAGAACCCGCTGGAGCAGGAGGGCACCTATCCGCTGCCCGAGGCCCAGCTCGACCGCTTTCTGCTCGAAATCGACCTCGACTATCCCGATCGCGACACCGAGCGCCGCATCCTGATCGAGACCACCGGCCGCGACGAGGCGACGGCCGAACGGCTGCTCGACGACGGCGAATTGCAGCGCCTGCAGGCGCTCGTCCGCCGCCTGCCGGTCGGTGAACGCATTGTGGAAGCCATCCTCGATCTGGTGCGCGCCGCCCGCCCCGGCGCCGACACCAGCGGCGACATCGCCTGGGGTCCCGGCCCGCGCGCCGCCCAGTCGCTGATGCTGGCCGTGCGCGCCCGCGCGCTGCTCACCGGCCGCTACGCGCCGTCGCTCGACGACGTCGCCGCGCTGGCGGTGCCGGTGCTGAAGCACCGCATGGCACTGACCTTCGAGGCGCGCGCCCGCCGCCGCAGCGTCGCCGAGGTGGTCGGCCTGATCCTCGAGAAGGTGATCTGAATGGCCCGCGACGCCCTGTCGCCCGAAGCCGTCGCCGCGGCGCGCGGCCTTGCCGCCGCCCTGCCCGACCTGCTGGTCGAGGCGCGGCGGGTGGCGTCGAGCGTCGCCGCCGGCTGGCACGGCCGCCGCCGGGCCGGCCCCGGCGAGGACTTCTGGCAGTTCCGGCCCTTCGTCACCGGCGAATCGATGCGCGGCATCGACTGGCGGCGGTCGGCCCGCGACGACACATTGCATGTCCGCGAGCGCGAGCACGAGAATGCCCATACGGTCTGGCTGTCGGTCGATCTGTCGGCGTCGATGGACTTCCGCTCCGATGCCGCCATCGCCAGCAAGCGCGACCGCGCCGTCACGCTGGCGCTGGCGCTGGCCGAACTGCTGTCGCGGGCCGGCGAGCGGATCGGCCTCGTTGGCGACGCCGAGCCGACCAGCCGCCGCGACGGCGCCGAGGTGATCGCCATGAAGCTCGCCCGGCTCGGGTCCGCCGGGGCCGCCCAGGCGCTGACGGATGCGCCGGCGGCGGCGCGGCGGCGCGACGACCTGATCCTGCTCTCCGATTTCCTCGGGCCGGAGCAGCAACGCGACCGCCTGCTCGCCAGCCTCGCCGACCTCGAGGCCCGCGTCCATCTCGTCGAGATCGCCGATCCCACCGAGGAGGAGTTCCCCTTCCTCGGCCGCGTCGACTTCGTCGACCCCGAGAGCGGCGCCCATCTGCTGGCCGGCCGCGCCGAAGCCTGGCGCGACAACTATCTCTCCGCCCGCGCCGCGCACCGCGCCCGCCTCATCGCCGCCCGCCGGCCCGGCTGGAGCCACACGCTCGCCCGCACCGACCGGCCGGCCATCGAGGCGCTGGTCGCCCTGCACGGCCATCTGTCGGCACCCGACGGAGGTGGGGCATGAGCGGCTTCGCCTTCGCCGCGCCGGTGGCGCTGATCGGCCTTCTGGCGCTGCCGGCCATCTGGTGGCTGCTGAAGGCGACGCCGCCGCGGCCGGTGACGCAGCTTTTCCCGCCGCTGGCGCTGATCGTCCGCGTCAGACGCGACGCCGAGACGCCGGTCCGCACGCCCTGGTGGCTGATCGCCCTGCGCCTTCTTCTTGCCGGCCTGATCGTCCTCGCCGCCGCCGGGCCGCAACTGTTGCCGGCCGAACGCCTCGCCCGTGGCGCCGGCCCGTTGTGGCTGATCGTCGACAACGGCGCGAGCGCCGCCCCCGACTGGCCGCAGCGCCTCGCCACCGCCGCCGCCGTGCTGACGGAAGCCGACGACGCCGGCCGGCCGGTGCGCGTCGTCGCCACCGCCGACGGGCCGGACGGCATCGCCGCCCAGACGACGGCCGCCGAGGCGTTGCGCCGCGTCAACGCGCTTGCCCCGCGCGCCATCCTGCCCGACCGCGCCGCCCTGCTGCCGGCGCTCGGCCGCCTCAGCCCGCCCGGCGAGGTGGTGGCGCTGATCGAGCCGGGCGACGACGGCACGGCCGGATCCTTCCTGGCCGGCCTTGCGAAGATCGCCGGAGACGCGCCGCTGACGCTCGCCGCCTCCGGCCGGCCGGCGCCGGTGGCCATCGACGGCGTCGAACAGGACGGCGCCGCCGTCACCGCCCATCTGAGGCGGGCGGCGGCCGGCGCGGCGATCGACGGCAGCCTCAGGCTGCTCGACCGCAAAGGGCGGCTGCTCGACGAGCGGCCCTTCGCCTTCGCAGCCGGTGATCTCGCGGCCGAGGTGCGCTTCGCCCTGCCGCTCGAAATCCGCAACGACATCGCCCGCGCCGAGGTGGCCGGCGGCAATTCGGCGCTCGGCGTCCACCTGTTCGACGACCGCTGGCGCCGCCGCTCGGTGGTGGTGCTCACCGCCACCGGCAGCGAGGCGGCGCGGCCGCTGATCGCCCCCGACTATTTTCTCGACAAGGCGCTCGCCCCCTTCGCCGAACTGCTGCCGCCGGCCCGCGGCGCCTTTTCCGAGGCGCTGAAGGCGGCGGTCGAAGCGCATCCGGCCGCCATCCTCGTCGCCGACGCCGGCCGCTTCGACCCCGGCGAGACGGCGCTGACCCATGCCTTCATGGAAAAGGGCGGCGTGCTCGTCCGCTTCGCCGGCCCGCGCCTCGCCGCCTCCGGCGACGCCGGGCTGCCGGTGCCGCTGCGGCGCGGCGACCGCGCCCTCGGCGGCGCGCTCTCCTGGAGCAAGCCGCAGACGCTCGGCGCCTTTTCCGACAATGGCCCCTACGCCGGCCTCGCGGTACCCGGCGACGTGACGGTCAGCCGGCAGGTGCTGGCCGAACCGTCCGTCGACCTCGCCGGCCGCACCTGGGCCAGCCTCGGCGATGGCACGCCGCTGGTCACCGCCGTCCGCGTCGGCGCCGGCTGGCAGGTGCTGTTCCACGTCACCGCCGACACCCGCTGGTCGGACCTGCCGATCTCCGGCACCTTCGTCGAGATGCTGCGCCGCACCGTGGCGCTCGGCGCGGCCGGAGGCGGCGCGGGGCGCCAGGCGGCCGGCAACGCCGTGCTGCCGCCGCTATCCCTCATCGACGGCTACGGCCGGCCCTCGGCGCCGCGCGCCGGCCTCGCCGGCATCCGCGAGGCCGACCTCGCGACGCTGCGCCCGTCGCGGGCGACGCCGCCCGGCCTCTACGGCAGCGACGACGGCTTCCGCGCCCTGAACCCGATGCGGCCGGACATGACCTATCGGCCGCCCGACCTTTCCGGCCTGTCGGACGGCGTCCACCGCACCGGCCTCATCACCGAGGCGGCCGTCGATCTCACGTCCTACGGCTTCGCCCTCGCCTTCCTGCTGCTCATCGTCGATGGCCTCGCCGTGACGGCGCTGTCCGGCGGCTTCCGGCGGCGGCAACCGGCGGCCGCTGCCGTTGTCGTCGGCCTCGCTCTTCTCCTTCTGCCGCCGCAGGCCCGCGCCGCCGACGACGCCCGGCTGATGGAGGCGCTGTCGGCCACCCGCCTCGCCTACGTCGAGACCGGCGTCACCGACATCGACGACACCAGCCGCGCCGGCCTGTCGACGCTGTCGCGCTTCCTCGCCAGCCACTCGTCGCTGGAACCGGGCGAGCCGATGGCCGTCGATCCGGCCGTCGACGAATTGTCGGTGTTCCCGCTGATCTACTGGCCGGTCGACGCCGCCGCGCCGATGCCGACCGCCGCCGCCATGGCCCGCATCGAGGCGTTCATGAAGAACGGCGGCACCGTGCTGTTCGACAGCCGCGACGACGCCGATTTCGCCGTCGCCTCGCCCAACACCGCCCGCCTGCGCGACATGCTGGCGCTGATCGACGTGCCGCCGCTCGAACCGGTGCCGGCCGACCACGTGCTGACCAAGTCCTTCTACCTCATCGGCGCCTTTGTCGGCCGCAGCGAAGGCTCGCCGCTGTGGGTCGAGGCGCCCGGCGACGAGGAACAGCAGGGCGACGGCACGGCGCGTCCGGTCAGGGCCGGCGACGGCGTGTCGCCCATCCTGATCACCGGCAACGATCTGGCCGGCGCCTGGGCGGCCGACGAGGGCGGCGCCTTCCTGCACCCGCTGGTACCCGGTACGCCGCGCCAGCGCGAATTCGCCTTCCGTGCCGGCGTCAACATCGTCATGTACGTGCTGACCGGCAGCTACAAGGCCGATCAGGTACACGTGCCGGCCCTCCTGGAACGGCTGGGAGAATGAGGCCATGATCTGGTCGATCGCCTTGTCGCCGCTCCTGCCGCCGCCGGCCTTCATCGCCGCCGGCCTCGCCGCGCTCGCCCTCCTCGCCCTGATGGCTTTCCGCCGCCGGCCCGGCCTGATCCTCCGGGCGCTGGCGCTCGCCCTGCTCATGCTGGCCGCCGCCCGGCCCGAGCTGGTTGCCGAGGATCGCAAGGCCCTGCCGGCCGTGGTGGCGCTGGTCGCCGATCGCAGCGCCTCACAGACGCTGGCCGGCCGGCCGGCCGATACCGACGCCGCCTATGCGGCGCTGAAGGAGCGCCTCGCCCGCCTGCCCGGCGTCGAGCTGCGCGAGGTGCCGGCCGCCGCCGCCGACAATGCCGACGGCACGCTGCTGTTCGCCGACGTCGCCCGCGCCCTCTCCGACGTGCCGGCCGAGCGGATCGGCGGCGTCGTCGCCGTCACCGACGGCCTGATCCACGACGTGCCGAAGGACGTCGCCGGCCTCGGCTTCTCGGCGCCGGTGCACGTGCTGGTCACCGGCGACGCGAGCGACTACGACCGCCGCATCGAGCTGGTCGCCGCCCCGAAATTCGCCCTCGTCCGCTCGACGCAGCGCCTCACCTTCCGCCTCGTCGACGACGGCCGTGGCGCCGATGCCGCGCCGGTGCCGGTGACTGTTCGCCGCGACGGCGACACCGTCGCCACGATTGTCATGGCGCCGGGCGAGGAACGGTCGGTCGACGTCGCCATCCCGCACGCAGGCGCCAATATCGTCGAGATCGCCGCGCCGCCGGTGGCCGGCGAGCTGTCGCCGCTCAACAACAGCGAGGTGGCGGTGATCGACGGCGTGCGGCAGGCGCTGCGCGTGCTCCTGGTGTCCGGCGAGCCGCATCCCGGCGAGCGCACCTGGCGCAACCTCCTGAAATCCGACGCCGCCGTCGACCTCGTCCACTTCACCATCCTGAGGCCGCCGGAGAAGCAGGACGGCACGCCGATCGACGAACTGTCGCTGATCGCCTTTCCGACCCGCGAGCTGTTCGACGAGAAGATCGCCGACTTCGACCTGATCATCTTCGACCGCTACCAGCAGCGCGGCGTGCTGCCGCTTCTCTACTTCGACAATATCGCCCGCTACGTCGCGGACGGCGGCGCGCTGCTGATCGCCGCCGGTCCCGACCCGTCCGGCGCCGACAGCGTCTACGACAGCCCGCTGGCGCCGATCCTGCCGGCCGTGCCGGACGGCAGCGTCGTCGAGACGCCGTTCCGGCCGGCCGTCACACCGCTCGGCGCCCGCCATCCGGTGACCTCGAATTTGCCGGGCGGCGAAACCGATCCGCCGGGCTGGTCGCGCTGGTTCCGGCTGATCGGCACGTCGGCCAACCGCGGCGACGCGCTGATGTCCGGCCCGGAGGGCAAGCCGCTGCTGGTCCTCTCCCGCGAGGGCAAGGGGCGCGTCGCCATGCTGCTCAGCGACGAGATGTGGCTGTGGGCGCGCGGCTTCGAGGGCGGCGGTCCGCATGCCGAGCTGCTGCGCAACGTCGCCCACTGGCTGATGGCCGAGCCGGAGCTGGAGGAGGAGGCCCTGCGCCTCACCGGCGACGGCGGCCGGCTCGCCGTCGAGCGGCGGACGCTGAAGGACGCCGCGCCGCCGGTCACCGTCACCTTCCCCGATGGCTCGCAAACCGTCGCCAACCTGACGCCCGACGGCCCCGGCCGCTTCCGGGCCAGCCTGCCGGCGCCGCTCACCGGCCTCTACAAGGCGAGCGACGGCACGCTCACCGCCATCGTCCACGTCGGACCGGCCAACCCGCGCGAGTTCCGCACCTTGGTGTCGACCACCGGTCCGGCCGCGCCGATCGCCACGGCAACAGGCGGTTCGTCGATCCGGTTGAGGCAGGCGCCGGGCGGCGCGCTGGACATTCCCGCCGTCGCCCTCAGGCGGTCGGCGGCCGGCACCTTTGCCGGCGACGGCTGGATCGGCTTCAAGGCGTCGGAGTCCTACGAGGTGGCCGGCGTCGAGCGGCTGCCGGTGCATCTCGGCCTTCTCGCCGTGGCGCTGCTGCTTCTGGCGATCGGCAGCCTCTGGTGGCGGGAGAGCCGCTGATCGGCTCATACCGGCAGGCATTGAAAATGGCCCCTGGTATTCCGCTTGCCGATTTCTCACGCCCCTGATGGAGATGGGCGATCGGCAATGAGCGGATGCGTCGGCATCATCGCGAATTGGTATCAGGCGGTCGGGCCGGTCGCCCGCACCGAGCCGCCCACGCCGGCCGAAGCGCCGGGTACCAGCTCCGCCCACAGCAGGCGGGCCGGATCGACCGGCCCCGGCAGGATGACGCGGCCGGCCGGCACGGGGCCGAAGCCGAACGGCCGGTAATAGGGAAGATCGCCGACCAGCACGACCAGCCGGTGGCCCCGCTGCCGCGCCGCCTCCAGTGAGAGCCGCATCAGCGCCTTGCCGACGCCGAGGTTCTTCAGCGCCGGCAGCACGGCCAGCGGGCCGAGCAGCAGCGCCGGCGTGTCGCCCACCGCGATGGCGGTGAGCCGCACCGAACCCACCACGTCGCCCCGGTAGACGGCGACCAGGCTGGTCGGGCCGTCGGCGGCATGGCCCTCGCGAATGCGGAAGGCGGTGCGGGCATAGCGGCCGGGGCCGAAGGTCACGTCGTGGATGGCGTCGATGGCGGCGGCGTCCTCGGCCGTCTCCGGGCGGAAGACGACGTCGGCCAGCCGGAAGGCATCGAGGGAGCGGGCGAGCGAGAGATCGATGGCGGTCATGTCGAACCGTGAAGAAGCGGGGTGCGGCGCCATCGATCCGCGGACCCCGTGGGATCGGTCGATCAGGCGCAGGAAGGCGTGACGGCGCGCGGGAAAGCGCGTGCGTCGCGTCGTCGTCGCTGATCGTGGCCGAGGAGCATCAGGCTTCTTCTCAAAAGGTTCGCCGCCCCTTAGCACGGCCGCCGACGCCGCACAAGCCGGACGGGCATCCGTCAGACTGCCGAGCCGCCTTTAGTGGCGACGATACGGCCGGCGTCGAGTTCGATCACCCGGTCCATGCGCGACAGCGCGGCGCGGGCGTGGGTGATCAGGATCACCGTCCGGCCGGCCATCCGGTCGAGCACGCGGTCGAGCACCGCCGCCTCGGTCTCCGGATCGAGCCCCTCTCCCGGCTCGTCGAGGACGAGGATGTCGGGTTCGACGAGCAGGGCACGGGCGATGGCGACGCGGCGCGCCTCGCCGCCCGACAGCGTCGTGCCGGCGACGCCGACCGGCGTGCCGAGTCCCTCGGGCAATCGGGCGACGAACCCGGCAAGGTCGGCCGCCGCGATCGCCGCGGCTAGCTCCTCGGCCGTTGCCGAGGGACGGCCGAGCTTGAGATTGGCCTCCAGCGTCGTGGTGAACAGATGCGGCTTCTGCGGCACCACGCCGATCACCCGGCGCAGATCGGCGAGCGACAGCGCGGTGAGCGGCAGGCCGCCGAGCCGGATCTCGCCGGCATCGGGATCGCGCAGGCGGACGAGCAGGCCGGCCAGCGACGACTTGCCGGCACCGCTCTCGCCGATCAGCGCGACATGGCTGCCGAAGGGGATGTCGAGGGAAATGCCGTCAAGCGCCGGCCGGCCGTCGTCGCGGTAGCGCAGCGTCACGTTGTCGAGGACAATGTCGCGGCCGTCCGGCAGCGGCGCCGGATGCGCCGCCTCGGTGACCGGCGGCCGGCGATCGAGAATGGCGAACAGCCGCCGGGCCGAGGCGAGCGTCGCGGAGACGCCGAGGAAGGCGGCCGGCAGGCCCATGAAGGCTTCGGCCGCCGACAGCGACAAGAGAGCCGCCATGGCGAGGTCGGGTCCGGCGAGGCGGCTGGCGGCAACCAGCGGCACGCCGATGAACAGCGCCACGATCAGCGCCAGATCGCCGGACAGCCGGCCGAGCGCCTGCCCGAGCGCCGCCCGACGGTTGAGCCGGCGTTCCGCCTCGACCAGCGATGCCATGGTTTGGACCAGCCGGTCGCGGTGGGCCGCCAAGGCACCGGTCATCAACAGCGGCCCGAGGCCGGCGAGGTCGTCGACGACGAGGCGGCGGAGATCGGCCGCGCGGGCCGTCAGCGCCCGGCCGGGCGCCGTGGTCGCAGCGGCGGCCAGCGCCGGCGCCACCAGGCCGCAGAGGGCGAGCACGGCCAGCACGCCGGCCGCCAGGCTGCCGTCATGAAGGGCGAGCAGCAGGCCGACCGCCACCAGCGTCAGGACCGCCACGGCGACCGGCGAGATCAGCCTGAGGAAGGTCAGCTCCAGCCGGTCGATGTCGGCCTTGAGACGCGCGAGCAGGTCGCCCGAGCGGAGATCGTCGAGGGCGGCCGGAGCGAGCGGCACCATCCTGGCGAACAGGTGGGCGCGGCTGTCGGCGACGAGGCGCAACGTCGCGTCGTGGCTGACCACCCGGTCGACGTAGCGGCCGCCGGTGCGCAGGATGGCCAGCGCCCGGATGATCGCCGCCGGCGTGAAATAGTTGATGGCGGCACCGCCGAGACCGGCCGCCGCCATGGCGGTGATGAACCAGCCGGACACCGCCATCAGCCCGACGTTGGCGAGCGTGGCGATCAGCGACACCAGCGTCGACAACAGGATCCAGGCGAGATGCGGCCGGTAGAGGCGGAGAAGGCGCAGGAAATCGCTCATGTCGCGCTCCCGCCGGCCAGTCGCGCCAGCATGCCGGCATAGGCGCCGCCGGTCGCCCTGAGTTGGGCCGGCGTTCCCTCCTCCACCAGCCGCCCGGCCGCCAGCACCAGCACCCGGTCGGCCGACTCGACGGTGCCGAGGCGATGGGCGATGGTCAGGCGGGTGCGGCCGGCCGACAGCGCGGCGATCGCCTCGCCCACCGCCGCCTCGGTGGCGGCGTCGAGATGGGCGGTCGGCTCGTCCATCAGCACGAGCGGCGCCGGCGCGAGGAAGGCGCGGGCCAGCATCAGCCGTTGCGCCTCGCCGCCGGAGAGGCCGGCGCCGTCCTGGCCGAGCCGGCTGTGCTCGCCGTGTGGCAGGCGGCTGACGAAACCGTCGGCCCGCGCCGCCTTCAGGGCCGCGCCGACGTCGCCGGATCGGCCCATGGCGACGTTTTCGGCCACCGTGGCGTCGAACAGCGCCGCCCGCTGCGGCAACAGGGCGATGTGGCGCCTGACGTCGTCGAGGTCGAGGCCGGCGAGCGGCCGGCCGTCGATCAGGATCGAGCCGGAACTCGGTTCCAGGAAGCCGGCGATCAGCGACAAGAGCGTCGACTTGCCGGCGCCGCTCTCGCCGACGATCGCCACGTGCTCGCCGGGGCGCACCTCGAAGCTGACGTCGTCGAGCGCCAGCCGGCCGTCGCCATAACCGGCCGACACGTGATCGAAGCGCAGCGACACCGCCGCGCCGGCCGCCAGCGGCGCGCCGCCCGTCCGGACCGGCGCCGGCCGGCCGAGGAGGTCGGCGAGGCGCTCGGCGGCGGCCACCGCCTCCATGCGGGCGTGCCGCTCGACGCCGAGCGTGCGGAGCGGCGCGTAGAACTGCGGCGCCAGCAGCAGCACGAAGAGGCCATCGACGAAGGCGATCTCGCCCCACATCAGGCGGAAGCCGACCAGCACCGCCGTCGCGGCGATGGAGACGGTGGCGAAGAATTCCAGCACCAGCGCCGACAGGAAGGCGAGGCGCAGCACCTTCATGGTCTCGCGCCGGTAGTCGTCGGCGGTCCTGGCGACCAGCGCCGCCTCGCGCTTCGCCGCGCCAAGCAGCACCAGGTCGGCGAGGCCGGCGACGGCGTCGAGCAGGTGGCCGCCCAGCCGGGCCATCGTCGCCCACTGGCGCTGGTTGGCCCGCTCGGCCGAGCGGCCGGCCAGCACCATGAACATGGGCAGAAGCGGCAGCGTCACCAGGAAGATCGCCGCCGAACGCCAGTCGACCGGCAGCACCACCAGCAGGATGGCGACCGGCAGCACGGCGACCGTGGCGGTGGCCGGCAGCCATTGCCGCCAGTAGGGCTCGATGCCGGCGACGGCGTCGGTCAGCGTCGTCGCGAGGTCGCCGGCGGCGGTGCCGGCCAGCCGTACCGGACCGAGCGCGCCGACATGGTCGACAAGGCGGGCGAACAGCACCTCGCGCACCCGCGCCGCCGCCTCGAAGCCGATGCGGCCGCCGCCATAGCCGATCACCGCCTTGAGAAGGGCGAGGCCGGCGAGCATGGCCAGTTGCGGCAGCACGGCATCGAGGCCGGCGCCCTGGAACACGGCGGCGTCGATGACGCGGGCGGTGAGAAAGGCGGCAAGCACCCCGAGCACGCCCTCGGCGATGCTGGCGGCGAACAGCATCGCCGTCTTCGTCCGGACGCCGGCCGAGAGATCATCGAGAAGGGATTTGCTCATGCGGCAACGGCCCGGTGATGCGGATGCGGCCGCCGGAGTGCCATGCTCCGGCCGCCGACGCAAGAGCGGCCTCGCGCAGATGCGATCCCGCCAAAGGACAGAGCGGCCGGCACGGTGGGCGGGACGACCGTGCCGGCCGCTCTCGGGGGGCCGGCGGAAAGCGGACCGGCCCCGGTGACGGCATGGTGGCATGCCACCACGCCGGCAGGCTATTTGGCGTCCGTGTCGAGCCCGTCCTGGAACTCGAACCACATGACATTGATCACGCCGATTGCCGCCGCCGCGGTAACGCCCAGGATCCAGGTGAAGTACCACATTGCCGTGTCTCCTTGCGCATCATCCGACCCGCCTGAAACGAGGATCGAAAAGACGATGCATGATGAACAGGACCTTGGTGTGCCGGTCTGATTCAGTCAGACCGGCGTTCTCGGGTCAGTAGGCCGAATGCGAGCGGGCGTCGATGTCGTCGGCCGTGACGCGGCCCCACATGCGCCAGTAGCACCAGACGGTGTAGGCCAGCACGATCGGCAACAGGATCATCACCGCCCAGAACATGACGTTGAGCGTCAGGTGGCTGGAGGTGGCGTCCCACAGGGTCAGGCTGGCGTTGGGGTCGAGGCTCGACGGCATCACGAACGGGAACATGGAGAGGCCGGCGGTGCCGATGATGCCGGCAAGGCCGAGCGCCGAGGTGACGAAGGCGAGGCCCGGCCGGCGGGCGGCGGCGAGCAGCGCCGTCAAAACCGGTCCGGCGAGGCCGACAGCCGGTGCCAGCATGGCGATCGGCAGCCATCCGTAGATGTCGAGCCAGGCACCGGCCGCCACCACGACTTCCTTGCCGAGCGGGTTGGGCCGGGCGTCGAGCGGCGGCTGCGACACGATGCGATAGCCGTCGATGCCGAGCCAGACCCAGATACCGGCCAGTGCGAACAGCACGGCGACGACCAGCCACAGGCGGATCGCCAGCGTCCGCGCCCGCTCCGCCACCACGCCGGAGGCGCGCAGCTGCAGCCAGACGGCGCCGTGGGCCGACAGCATGCCAAGCGAGATCAGGCCGGCCAGCAGCCCGAACGGGTTGAGGAGCGGCAGCAGCGCGAAGATGAACGAGCCCTGGTAATGGGTGCGCAGCATTTCGTCGAGACCGAAGGGCACGCCCTGCAACAGGTTGCCGAAGGCGACGCCGAAGATCAGCGCCGGCACGGCACCGCCGGCGAACAACCCCCAATCCCAGGCGGAGCGCCACTTCGGATTGTCGAGCTTGGAGCGGTAGTCGAAGCCAACCGGCCGGAAGAACAGCGCGAACAGCACCAGGAGCATCGCCATGTAGAAGCCGGAGAAGGCGGCGGCGTAGACCATCGGCCAGGCGGCGAACAGGGCGCCGCCGGCGGTGATCAGCCACACCTGATTGCCGTCCCAGTGCGGGCCGACGGTGTTGATGGCCACCCGCCGCTCGGCGTCGGTGCGGGCGACGAAGGGCAACAGCGAGCCGACGCCCATGTCCATGCCATCGGTGATGGCGAAGCCGATCAGCAGCGCGCCGACCAGGATCCACCAGACGAACTTCAGCGTTTCGTAGTCGAACATGGCGGTCTCCTCATTCCGCCGCCGCGGCGCGATGCGGCGCCTCGGCTTCGAAATAGTAACGGCCGGTGCCGAGCGAACTCGGACCGAGACGGGCGAATTTCACCATCAGGAACACCTCGATGACCAGGAAACCGGTGTAGAGCACCAGGAAGCCGGTCAGCGAGAAGATCAGGTCGGTGACGGTGAGACTGGACGTGCCGAGGAAGGTCGGCAGCACCTCGCCGATCGCCCAGGGCTGGCGGCCGAACTCGGCGACGAACCAGCCGAATTCGCTGGCCAGCCACGGCAGCGGCATGGCAAGGAGCGCCGCCCACAGCAGCCAGCGGTTGGTCTCGTGGCTGCGCCGGGCGCTGACCACGAAGGCCGAGGCGAAGATGAACAGCATCGCGAAGCCGCAGCCGACCATCAGGCGGAAGGCCCAGAACAGCGGCCAGACCGTGGGGATGGTGCCGTCGGCCGCCGCCTGTACCTGTTCCTCGCTGGCGGTGGCCGGATCCTCGACATATTGCTTCAGCAGGAGGCCGAAACCGATGTCGCGGGCGTGGGCGTCGAAGGCGGCGCGCGTCTCCGGCGTCGTGTCGCCGGCGCGGATCTTCATCAGCGCGGCGTAGCCCTGCTGCCCGGAGCGGATGCGCGCGAGGTGCTCCTCGCGCAGCTCGTTGAGGCCGCTGACCGGCTTGTCGAGCGAGCGGGTGGCGATCAGGCCGAGCACGTAGGGGATTTCGATCGCCCCGTGCGTCACCTTCTCCTCCTGCGAGGGGAAGCCGATCAGGTTGAAGGCGGCCGGCGCCGGCGCGGTCTCCCATTCGCCCTCGATGGCGGCGAGCTTGACCTTCTGCACGTCGCCGAGTTCGTAGCCGCTCTCGTCACCCAGCACGATCACCGACAGACAGGAGGCGAGGCCGAAACCGGCGGCGACGGCAAACGAGCGCTTGGCGAAGGCGACGTCGCGGCCCTTGAGAAGATACCAGGCGGAGATGCCGAGCACGAACATCGAGGCGGTGGTATAGCCGGCGGCCACCGTATGCACGAACTTCACCTGCGCCACCGGGTTGAACAGCACCTCGGTGAAGGAGTGCATCTCCATGCGCATCGTCTCGGGCGAGAAGAACGAGCCGATCGGGTTCTGCATCCAGCCGTTGGCGACCAGGATCCACAGCGCCGACAGGTTGGAGCCGATCGCCGTCATCACGGTGACGCCGAGATGCTGGCGGCGGCTGAGCTTGTCCCAGCCGAGGAAGAACAGGCCGACGAAGGTCGACTCGAGGAAGAAGGCCATCAGTCCCTCGATGGCCAGCGGCGCACCGAAGATGTCGCCGACGTAATGCGAATAGTAGGACCAGTTGGTGCCGAACTGGAACTCCATGGTCAGTCCGGTGGTGACGCCGAGGGCGAAGTTGATGCCGAACAGCTTGCCCCAGAACTTCGTCATGTCCCGGTAGATTTCCTTGCCGGTCATCACGAAAACGGTTTCCATGATCACCAGCAGCCAGGCGAGGCCCAGCGTCAGCGGAACGAACAGGAAGTGGTACATCGCCGTGGCGGCGAACTGCCAGCGCGACAACTCCACGAATGTCGAATCGATCATGATGGACGACGTCCTTTTCAGCGAAGGCGGTCCGGAAACGCCTGCCGCTCCGGGCCGTCGCATCTCGTCGGGGTCAGCGCCATGGTCGGACCGACGCACGGCAACGGTCGCCGCCGAAGGGTAACGAACCCTTCGCGGAGATGGTGAAACCGTCCATCATCCCGGCGAACCCGTGGCCGGCATCCCCGTGCCGGCCGACAAATCGATATGGACAGAATTATCGATGCAAAGCTATACAGTCAATATACCTTTGAAGGCAGGTCACCATGAAAATCAACGCCGTGACCCACGGCGCCCTTCGCATCCTGATGATTTGCGGCGACGGCGAGGCGGTGACGCTGCCGGAGATGGCGCGGCGGCTCGGCATGGCCGAGACGCGGGTTGCGAAGTCCTGCGGCGCGCTGGCCCGCGCCGGCCTCTTGGTCGGCCGTCGCGGCCGCGGCGGCGGCTATCAGTTGGGCCGGCCGGCGGCGCAGATCTCGGTGCTGTCGGTGATCGACCTGTTCGAGCCGGACGACGACATGCGCATCTGCGGCCGCCTGGCCGCCGCCGCCTGCCAGGATTGCGCCTTCGGCGACGCCTGCGCCGGAGCCTACCGGGCGATGCGCGCCGAACTCGCGGCGATCAGCGTCGCCGACATTCTCCTCGACCACATCGATTGATCACCGGCCGGGATCAGGCGCCGACCGCCGGCTGGCCGTCACCGCAAGCGGCGAGAAGGCGGGGCGCCGGCACGCCGGCGCCGTCGAGCAGCGCCCGGAACTCCGCCTCGTTGCCGGCGACGTCGGCCAGCGTCAGCTTGTCCAGCACGTCAAGGAAGGCGTCGGTCGCCCGGCGCAGCACCTCGCTCATGCGGCAGCGGCCGATCAGCGGGCAGGTGTTGGTATCGGGATCGAGGCATTCCACCACGGCGAGCCCGTCCTCGGTGCGGCGGACCACCTCGCCGAGCGAGATCGATGCCGCCGGCCGCTTCAGGCGGAAGCCGCCGCGGTTGCCGCGCACCGTCTCAAGATAGCCCCAAGTGCCAAGCCGGTGGACGCACTTGACGAGATGCGCCTCCGAAAGGCCGAACGCCACGGCGACCTCGCGGATGGTGACGAGGCGCGGCGAGCGGGCGGCGGCGGCCAGCAGGACGCGCAGCGCATGGTTGGAATAGCTGGTCAGTCGCATGCCGGCTCCGCATCCGGCGTCCGTCGGGGCGCCGCCCTGAGGAATCGCACGCCGCGGCCGGCTTTTCAAGCTGTCCGGCGGGAAGGGGGCTCCTCCGGCGGGAGCCGTCGCGGCGCGGCATTTGCTCTGGCTCCTCAAGGGCCAAGCCGCTAGAGTGCCGCGGTCGCCGCAGCGAAAGGATGATCCAGCGTGACCAATCGTCAGCACAGGATGCGCCGGAACAGCATGTCCCGCCGGTCGAAGGGTCACGACTATCTCGGATGGGCACTGGTGGCCACGGTGCTGCTGGCGCCACTGCCATGGGGCGGTATTCGCGCCTTCTTCTACATGCTCTACGCCGTCGTGGTGGCGGTGATGGGCCTCTTCTACGCCATGGGACTTTATCGCGGCCACGTCCGGCCGCGCCTGCCGCTGTCCGTGTTCGCCGTGCCGGTGCTGCTGTTCGGCCTGGTGATCGTCTGGCTGCTGGTGACGCTGCTGCCGCTCGGCCTGCTCGCCGCGCCGGAGTGGGCCATGCTGTCGCCGGTCGCCGAGGTGGCCGGGCGGATCAGCATCGGTCCCGGCGCCACCTTCGACATGCTGGTGCGCTACCTGACCTACGGACTGTTCTTCATCCTGGCCCTGCAGGTGGCCGTCGAACAGCGGCGGGCCAAAACGCTGTTCCGCGTCGTCTACTGGGGCATCGCCGCCCACGCGCTGCTCGCCCTCGCCCTGCTGACCTATTTCGGCGACGTGCTGCTGTTCCTGCCCAAGGAAGCCTATTTCGGCGACGCCACCGGCGCCTTCGTCAACCGCAACAGCTTCGCCACCTTCCTTGCCTTCGGCGCCATCATGGGCGCGGCGCTGATCTTCGGCAACGACGAGGAAGACGTCAGCCGGTCGCGCCTCAGCCGCATCCTGATCCAGCTGGGTTTCAACGTGGCGCCGCTCGCCCTGATCGGCCTCGCCCTCGCCTTCTCGCACTCGCGCATGGGCATGTTCGTCGCCGCCCTTGGCGTCGGGCTCATCGCCCTCCTGGCGGTGTTCAAGTCGACGGGCCTGCGCCGCATCGTCGCCGGCATGATGATCGCCGCCGGTCTCGCCGCCGGCCTGGTGCTCGCCAACACCGGCGGCGTGCTGTTCGAGCGCATGGCCACCGTCGATCGCGACGCCGACGTCCGGCTTGCCGTCTACGAGCAGACGCTCGACCTGATCGCGGCGCGGCCGCTGACCGGCTACGGCGGCGGCACCTACGAGGATGCCTTCCGGGCCATCAAGACCGATCCGATCAGCCCCGACGTCACCTTCGACGCCGCGCACAATCTCTATCTGGAGCTGGCCGCCGAACTCGGCATCCCGGCTGCCGTCGCCGTGGTGCTGGCGGTGCTGCTGCTGGCCGGGACGACCGCCCTTGCCGCCCTGCGCCGGCGGCAGAACTGGGAACTGCCGGCCGCCGCCGCCGCCGTGGTGCTGGCGGGCGGCGTCCATTCCCTGGTCGATTTCAGCCTGCAGATCCCGGCCATCGTGCTGATGATGCTGATGATTCTCGCTCTCGGCTTTGCCCAGAGCCGATCGGCGCAGCAATCGGCCGGGTGATGGCGGGCGGCCGGTCAGGGCATTTCCGGTGAAAACAGGTTCACCGGGAATGCCCTATCTCTTCATCAAGACGCAAAGCGGTTCCCACTGTTGCGGGAAT
Source organism: Pleomorphomonas koreensis DSM 23070 (assembly GCF_000425185.1). Taxonomy (GTDB): domain Bacteria; phylum Pseudomonadota; class Alphaproteobacteria; order Rhizobiales; family Pleomorphomonadaceae; genus Pleomorphomonas; species Pleomorphomonas koreensis. The sequence goes on along the minus strand of NZ_AULH01000027.1, from coordinate 10,281 downwards.
TGCTCTAGCGGCCGCCGACGAGCTTGCGATGACGCTGGGCAACGCCCTGCACGCCGTAGGGATAGTCGGGCGGCATCGGCGCGCTGATCGCCGTCAGCCGCTCCATCTCCTCCGCCTCCAGCCTCAGATCCGCCGCGCCGAGATTGTCGGCGAGCTGGGCCGGCGTGCGGGCGCCCAGGATGACCGAGGTGACGGCCGGCCGCGCCGCCACCCAGGCCAGCGCCACCTGCGCCATCGACACGCCATGGCTCTTCGCCACCTCCTCGACCGCCTCGATGATCGCCCAGGTGCGCGCCTCGGCGTTGCGCGGGCCATAGGCCTCCATGCCGCGGTTGGGATTCTCGCCGAGTCGGGTGGTGCCCGACGGCATCTGGTCGCGCTTGTACTTGCCGCTGAGCCAGCCGCCGCCGAGCGGCGACCAGGGCAGGAGGCCCAGGCCGGCGTCGAGGCAGGCGTCGACGATTTCCAGCTCGATGTCGCGCACCAGCAGGCTGTACTGCGGCTGCAAGGTCACCGGCCGGCTGTAGCCGCGCGCCTTGGCGATCTCCGTGGCCTTGGCGATATGCCAGCCGACATAGTTGGAGAAGCCGTAATAGGCGATCTTGCCGGCGCTGACCGCGTCGTCGAGGAAGCGCAGCGTCTCCTCGATCGGCGTCAGGGCGTCCCAGGCGTGCATCTGATAGAGGTCGACGCGCTCGACGCCCAGCCGGCACAGCGAGGCGTCGAGCGCGTCGCCGAGATGGCGACGGGACAGGCCGAGGTCGTTCGGCCCCGGCCCCATCGGGAAGCGGCCCTTGGTGGCGACGACCATCTGCCGTGCCTCGGTCGGCCGCGCCTTCAGCCAGCGGCCGACGATCTCCTCCGAGACGCCGGCCGAATAGACGTCGGCGGTATCGATGAAATTGCCGCCGGCCGCCACGAAGTCGTCGAGAAGGCGGAAGGATGTCGCCTCGTCGGCCTCCGAGCCGAAGGTCATGGTACCGAGGCAATGAACCGAAACAATGGTGCCGCTTGGGCCGAGCTTGCGATAATCCATGGATCTCCTCCGGAGGGTCGGCCGGATCGCCTCGCGCGATCCGCGTCGCGGCAATTTATCATATAAAAGTCGGGCTTCGGAAGTCCGCCGGGCGCCGTGACGCCAACGAAAAGACCCCGGACGATGCCGGGGCCTTGCCTTTCAACCACGACCCGATCGCCGCTGGGCGGGGTCAGATTTCCGCCGCCGCCTGGTCCTCCGGTGGCTTGTTGGTCCAGCCGAGCCGCTCGCTCGTCTTCATCACCACGTAGAACAGCAGCGGCACGAAGAACAGGCCGACGGTGGTGGAGGCGATCATGCCGCCCATCACGCCGATGCCGATGGCGTTGCGCGCCGCCGAGCCGGCGCCGGTGGCGATGGCCAGCGGCAATACGCCGAGGATGAAGGCCATCGAGGTCATGATGATCGGCCTCAGGCGGATGCGGGCGGCGTGCAGCGTCGCCTCGATCAGCCCCTCGCCCTGCCGTTGCAGATCGCGGGCGAACTCGACGATCAGGATGGCGTTCTTGGCGGCAAGGCCGATGGTGGTGAGCAGGCCGACCTTCAGGTAGACGTCGTTCGACTGGCCGAAGAAATAGGCGGCGAGCAGCGTGCCGAGCACCGAGATCGGCACCGACAGCATCACCGCGAAGGGGATCGTCCAGCTCTCGTAGAGGGCGGCGAGGCAGAGGAAGACCACCAGGAAGGACACGGCATAGAGCATGCTTGCCTGGGCGCCCGACAGTCGCTCCTGGTAGGAGAGGCCGGTCCAGCCGGCGGTGTAGCCGGCGCCCTGCTTGGCGACCAGGTTCTCCATCTCGTTCATCGCATCGCCCGATGAGGTGCCGAAGCCGGCCGAGCCCTGGAGTTCCACCGCCGACACGCCGTTGAAGCGGGAGAGCTTCGGCGCGCCGAACGACCAGCTGGTCTCCACGAAGGACGAGAAGGGCACCATCTCGCCCTTGTTGTTGCGGGCATACCAGCGATTGAAGTCGTCGGGCGTCATGCGGAAGGGCGCGTCGCCCTGCATGTAGACCGGCTTGATCTCGCCGCGATCGATGAAGTCGTTGACGTAGGAGCCGGCCCAGGCGGTGGTGATGATGGCGTTGATATCGCTGAGATTGATGCCGAGCGCCGTCGCCTTCTCCTGGTCGATGTTGACGTGCAGCTGCACCTGGTTGGGCTGGGCATTCTCGCGCACCGCCATCAGCCTGGGATCCTGGTTGGCCTGCATCAGGATCTGGTCGCGGGCCGCTTCGAGGGCGGCGCGGCCGTTGCCGGCATTGTCCTGAAGATACATGTCGAAGCCGCCGGAAATGCCGAGGCCGGGCATGGCCGGGGGCAGCAGCGTGAAGATCATCGCGTCCTTGATCTGCGAGGTCGCCATCATCGCCCGGCCGAGCACCGCCTGCGCCGACAGCCTGGGGTCGGTGCGCTCCTTGAAGTCCTTGAGGCGGATGAAGGCCAGCGCCGCATTCTGTCCGGAGCCGGCAAAGGAGAAGCCGGCCACCGCCATCACGCTCTGCACCGCCTCCGGCTCGTTCTTGATGTAATAGTCGGTCATCTGGTCGATGACCTGCTTGGTGCGGTCCATGGTGGCGCCGGAGGGCAGCTGGATCATGGCCAGCAGCACGCCCTGATCCTCGGTCGGAATGAACGAGGTCGGCAGCTTGTCGAACATGAAGGCGGCGCCGCCGACCAGGCCGAGGAAGACCACGATCATGCGGACCGGCCGCCGCACGATGCCGCGCACCGTCCGCTGGAACAGCGACGACGAATCGTCGAAGCGGCGGTTGAACCAGCCGAAGAAGCCGCGATGGCCGCCGTGGCTCGGCTTCAGCATGGTGGCGCAGAGGGCCGGCGTCAGCACCAGCGCGACGATCACCGACAGCAGCATGGCGGACACGATGGTCACCGAGAACTGCCGGTAGATGATGCCGGTCGAACCGCCCATGAAGGCCATCGGCACGAACACGGCGGAGAGCACCAGCGCGATGCCGACCAGCGCGCCGGTGATCTCGCGCATCGATTTCTGCGTCGCCGCCTTGGGCGACAGCTTCTCCTCGGTCATGATGCGCTCGACGTTCTCGACGACGACGATGGCGTCGTCGACGAGGAGGCCGATCGCCAGCACCATGGCGAACATGGTCAATGTATTGATCGAGTAGCCCATCGCCGCCAGCACGCCGAAGGTGCCGAGCAGCACCACCGGCACGGCGATCACCGGAATCAGCGTCGCCCGGAAGTTCTGCAGGAACAGGTACATCACCAGGAACACCAGCACGACCGCCTCGATCAGCGTCTCCACCACCTTCTCGATGGACAGCTGCACGAAGGGCGTGGTGTCGTAGGCGTAGACGTATTCGACATTCTGCGGCAGCGACGGCTTCAGCCGGTCGAGCGTGGCGCGCACCGCCGTGGCCGTGCTCAGCGCGTTGGCGCCGCTCTGCAGGTTGATGCCGAAGCCGGATGCCGGCTTGCCGTCGAAATAGGCGTCGGCGGCATAGCTCTTGGAGCCGATCTCGACGCGCGCCACGTCGCCGAGCCGGACGATCGAGCCGTCGCTCTGCGTCTTCAGGATGATGTTGCGGAACTGCTCGGGCGTCTGCAACTGGCTCTGGGCGGTGATGGTGGCGCTGAGCTGCGCGCCGGCCGCCGCCGGCCGGCCGCCGAGCGCGCCGGCCGATACCTGGGCGTTCTGGGCGCGGACGGCAATGCTGACGTCGCTCGGCGTCAGCGTGAACTTGTTGAGCTGGTCGGGGTCGAGCCAGATGCGCATGGCATAGCCGCCGCCGAAGGTCATCAGGTCGCCGACGCCCTCGACGCGGCGCATCTGGTCCTCGATGCGGGTGGAGACGACATCGGCGAGATCGGTGCCGTTCAGCTTGCCGTCGGTGGACACCAGCGCCACCGCCATCAGGAAGGAACTGGTCGACTTGGTGACGCGGATGCCCTGATCGATCACCGCCTGGGGCAGCAGCGATTCGACGAGCTGCAGCTTGTTCTGCACCTGCATCTGGGCGATGTCGCCGTCGGTCTTGTTGGCAAACGTCAGGGTGATCGACGACGAGCCGTCCGAGGTCGACGACGATTCCATGTAGATCAGGTTGTCGAGGCCGTTCATGTTCTGCTCGATGACCTTGGTCACGGCATTCTCGACGGTCTCGGCGCTGGCGCCGGGATAGGTGGCGGAGATGCGCACCGTCGGCGGAGCGATTTCCGGATATTGCGAGATCGACAGCGTCGATATGGCAAGGATGCCCGCCAGCATGATGGTGATGGCGATCACCCAGGCGAAGACGGGACGGTTGATGAAGAACTGGGCCATGCCTTGCCTCGACGAGGTCGGTCCGCCGCGTCAGGGCGAATCGGGAAACGAAAAATCGGTCGGCGCATTGCGATTGCGCCGCGGGAAGGCCGGCGAAGCCCGCCGGCCGCGTCGCGTCCTGTCAGGGCGCCTTGGCGGCGGCCGGCGCTGCCTTCTGCTTGACGAGGCCGTCGGCGCCGAGTTCCACCTCGGCGGACTTGACCTCCATGCCGGGCCGGATCTTCTGCACGCCCTCGATGATCAGCCGGTCGCCGTCGGCGACGCCCGTCTCCACCACCCAGCTGAAGCCGTGGGCGCGGTCAGCGGTCAGCGTGCGCGCTTCGACCTTGTTGTCGGCGCCGAGGAAATAGGCCGTCGCCTGGCCGGTGACGTTGCGGCTCACCGCCCGCTGCGGCAACAGGAAGACGTTCTCCTCGGTGCCGATCTCGACGGAGGCGCGCACGTACATGCCGGGCAGCAGCTCCATCTTCGGGTTGGCGAAGCTCGAACGGATGGTCACCGTATCGGTGGTCTCGTCGACGTTGGCCTCGGTCGAGATGATGCGGCCGGTCTCGGCATAGGTCGAGCCGTCGTCGAGCCGGATGGTGACCTTCGGCCCGCTGCCGCCGGTGGCGACGCCGTCGCGTTCGATCACCTGCCGCATGCGGCTCATGCTGGTGCTCGAGGCGCTGAGATCGACGTAGATCGGATCGATCTGGCGGATGGTGGCCAGCGCCGTCGCCTGTCCGGCGGTGACCAGCGCGCCCTCGGTCACCGACGAACGGCCGATCAGGCCGGAGATCGGCGCCTTCACCTCGGTATAGCCGAGGTTGATCTCGGCCGTGCGCACCGCCGAGGCGGCGGCGGCGGCGACGGCCTTGGCCTGCAAGAGGGCCGAGCGCGCCTCGTCGATATCCTGCTTGGAGACGCCGTTGACGTTGGCGAGTTCCTGGTAGCGGTCGAATTTCGCCTGGGCGCTCGGCACGCTGGCCTCGCTCCGCTGCTGGTCGGCCTTGGCAGCGTCGAGCGCCGCCTGATAGGGACGGGCATCGATGCGGTAGAGCACGTCGCCGGCATTCACCCGCGAGCCTTCCTCGAACACCCGCTTCTCGATGATGCCGCCGACCTGCGGCCGGATCTCCGCCACCGCCGAGGCAGCCGTACGGCCGGCCACGTCCTCGACGATCGGCGCCGAGGTGGGGTGGACGACGATGAAGCCGACTTCCGGCGTCGGCATCTGCATGCCGGGCATGCCGCCGCCGGGCGCCCCGGCCGGCGCGCCGCCGCCGCTCTTGGCGCCGAGCATGTCGCCGGCCTTGTGCAGCACGGCGCCCACCTGCTCGCAGCCGGAGAGCGGCAGCGCCAGGGCGATCAGCAGCGCACCGCCGAGTTTGTACAATTTCGTCAATTCTTCTCTCCGGATGCCGGCGTCGTCGTCATGGTCTTCTGGGGATCGGTGTTGGCGAGCGCCACGAGGTTGTCCGGCCGGTTCCACCAGCCGCCGCCCAGCGCCTCGAACAGCGCCACCGCGTCGAGGTAGCGCGAGGCCGCCGCCGAGGCGCGGGCGAGCCGCGCCGACTGGTAGGTGGTCTGCGCCGTCAGCACGTTTGTGTAGGGAACGGTGCCGGCCTTGAACAGCGTCTGCGTCAGGTCGAAGCTCTCTTTGGCCGCCCTCTCGGCGGCGAGATAGCCGGCCAGCGCCTGCCGGTCGTGCTGGAGGGCACGCAGCGCGTTGGCGACATCCTTGAAGGCGCCGAGCACCGTCGAGCGATAGTCGGCGACCGCCGCCTCGAAGGCCGCCTCCGACGCCCGCTTGTTGTGGATGAGCGTGCCGCCCTTGAAGATCGGCTGGGCGAGACCGGCGGCGATGGACCAGCCCGTCGTGCCCGAGGCAAACAGGTCGCCGAGATCGGCGGCCGAGGTCGGCAGCGCGGCGCTGAGCGTCAGCTGCGGCAGCATGGCGGCGGTGGCGACGCCGATCTCCGCCGACGCCTTGTGCAGCCGCGCTTCCGCCGCCCGGATGTCCGGCCGCTGCTCGACCAGCGCCGACGGCACGCTGAGCGGCAGTGCGTGCGGCAGGCCGAGGCCGGCGATGCGGAACTTGCGCGAGGCATATTGATTGGGGAAGTCGCCGACCAGCGCGGCGATGGTGTTCTGCTGCAGGGCCAGCGCCTTCTGCAACGCCGGCAGCGACGCCTGGGCCTGGGCGAGCGCCGCCTGCTGCTGCAGGAGGTTGGCGCGCGCCGCGGTGCCGACGTTGACCTGGTTCTCCAGAACGCCGAGCAGTTCCCTGTAGGAGGCGATCACCTCCTGCGAGGCGGCGATCTGTTCGCGGTAGGACGCCTCCTGGATCACCGCCCGGGCAAGGCTGGCCGTCACCGTCAGGTAGGTCGCCTCGGCGACGAAGCCTTGCGCCTCGGCGGTCGCCTGCGCCGCCTCCACCGAGCGGCGGGTGCCGCCGAAGATGTCGAGCGGATAACTGGCGCTGGGCGTGACGGCGAACAGATTGTAGACGCCGATCGACTTGGAGCCGCTCCAGTCCGACCGCGTCGCCGAACCCGACAGCGACAGGCTGGGGAACAGGCTGCCGCCCTGGGCGAGCGCCAGCTCGTTGGCCTGCTTCAGCGTCGCCCGCGCCGCGTCGAGGTCGGGATTGTTCTCGATCGCCTGCTTCATCAGCGCGTCGAGATCCCTGTTGCGGAACAGCTCCCACCAGCGGCCGGGCACGTCGGCGCCGTAGGCGAGCTTGATGCCGGTCGCCTTGCTGGCCGCCGCATCGCCGGCGCCGCCGAGATAGCCGGCACCTCGATCGAGACCGGGGCGTTCGAAATCGGGACCGACGGCGCAGCCGGCGAGCATGGTCACCGACAGAAGAAAAGAAACGAACCGAGCCGGTGTCATCAACGCCCCCACCCCATGAAGACCGAACATCCGGCAGGATTACGCGCCCGAATGGTCAAATACGCGACAGTCCGCCGCGTGCAGTTATACTCGCCCGCGACTGGCCGCATCGGCCACCCCTATCGCAGGCACCATCGGACGATGACGTTCCACGGGTTGCAAAGTCAATCCGTGAACAGCCATGCAACGACGATGTGAACAGGCGAACCAATCCGCGGCGAACTGCCGTTCTCCGCGAAGCGATAAAAGTACCATATTTGGCGAAAGATCACTTTTCAAGCGTGCACAGCCAGACCCTTGATCACGAAATTGACCAGCCGGTCACACTTCTCCGTCATCTCCTTCACCGTGAACAGGCTGCGGCCGCGCAGCACGGCGGCCGGATCGAGAATGGTCATCAGGCAGTCGCAGACGACGGCGGCGGCGGCCGGCCTGTCGTCGCAAGGCGCGAACTCGCCGGCGGCGATGCCGTCGTCGATCAGCGTCTCGAAGCGCTTCAGCAGGCGATCGAAGAAGGCGAGGGCGCTGGGCGGCGGCCGAAAGTCGAGGCCGACGAGGATGGCGATGCGGGCCGGCGTCTCGCCATGGGCAACATGCGTTTCAAGGATGAGACGGGCCATTGCCCTGAGGCGCTGCGAGGCCGGCGCGATATCGGCCGTGGTGTCGAGCGCCGCGTCGAGCAGCAGCACCCAGCGCAGCGCCACCGCGTCGATCAGGCCGGCCTTGTTGCCGAAATTCTTGAATATGTTGGCTGGCGACATGCCGAGCGCCCGGGCGATCGAGCCGATCGTCATGTCGGTATAGCCGATGGCCTCGAGCTGGCGTTCCGCCTCGTCGAGGATTTCCGCGCGCGTGTCGGCGCTCTTGTGCCAGGACCGTCTTGCCATGACCGTTGTCTAGCCTTTTCCAGCGTCGGCAGCCAAGGGGGCGTGATCAGGCCCGCCGCCCCGGCGCCCCCTCGACAACCGCCGCCGGCCGTGAAATGACGGCCGGAACGATATGCCGCTTCGGGAGAGTTCGCCCCATGAAAATCGTGATGATCGGTTCTGGCTACGTCGGCCTTGTTTCAGGCACATGCTTTGCCGATTTCGGCCATGACGTGGTGTGCATGGACAAGGCGGTGGAGAAGATCGCGGCGCTGGAGCGCGGCGAGATCCCGATCTACGAGCCCGGCCTCGACGCGCTGGTGGAGAGCAACGTCAAGGCGGGGCGCCTGACCTTCACCACCGATCTCGCCGGCCCGGTGGCCGAGGCCGACGTGGTGTTCATCGCCGTCGGCACGCCGTCGCGGCGCGGCGACGGCCACGCCGATCTCAGCTACGTCTACGCCGCCGCCCGCGAGATCGCCGCGGCGGTCAAGGGCTTCACCGTCGTCGTCACCAAGTCGACGGTACCGGTGGGGACGGGCGACGAGGTCGAGCGCATCATCCGCGACACCAATCCCGAGGCCGACGTCGCCGTGGTCTCCAACCCGGAGTTCCTGCGCGAGGGCGCCGCCATCGACGACTTCAAGCGGCCCGACCGCATCGTCGTCGGCTACGAGGACGAACGGGCGAAGGCGGTGATGACCGAGGTCTACCGGCCGCTCTACCTCAACCAGGCGCCGCTTCTCTTCACCTCGCGCCGCACGAGCGAACTGATCAAATATGCCGGCAACGCCTTCCTGGCCATGAAGATCACCTTCATCAACGAGATCGCCGACCTCTGCGAGAAGGTGGGGGCGGACGTGCAGCAGGTGGCGCGCGGCATCGGCCTCGACGGCCGCATCGGCGCCAAGTTCCTGCACGCCGGCCCCGGCTACGGCGGCTCGTGCTTTCCCAAGGACACGCTGGCCCTCGTCAAGACGGCGCAGGACCATGACAGCCCGGTGCGGCTGATCGAGACCACCGTTGCCGTCAACGACACGCGCAAGCGGGCGATGGCGAGGAAGGTGATCCAGGCGCTGGGCGGCGACGCCCGCGGCAAGACGGTGGCCGTGCTCGGCCTGACCTTCAAGCCGATGACCGACGACATGCGCGACAGCCCGGCCATCTCGATCATCCAGGCCTTGCAGGACGCCGGCGCCAGGGTGGTCGGCTACGACCCCGAGGGCATGGCCAACGCCCGCGCGGCCATCGACGGCATCGCCCTGGCGAGCGACGCCTATGACGCGGCGAGCGGCGCCGACGCGCTGTGCATCGTCACCGAGTGGAACGCCTTCCGGGCGCTCGACTTCGACCGCCTCAAGGCGCTGATGGCCGCCCCGGTGCTGGTCGATCTCCGCAATATCTACCGCCGCGACGAGGTCGAACGCCACGGCTTCAGCTACACCAGCGTCGGACGGGCCTGAACGGGAGCCTGAACGGGGGACGGACATGCGCTTCCTGATCACCGGCACCGCCGGCTTCATCGGCTTCCATCTGGCCAGACGCCTCCTCGACGACGGCCACTTCGTGGTCGGCTTCGACGGGATGACGCCCTATTACGACGTCCGCCTGAAGGAGGCGCGCCACGCCCTCCTCGAACGCTCGAACGGCTTCCGGGCGGTGATCGGCCAGCTGGAGGACGCCGCGACGCTCAGGCAGGCGGCCGACCTGGCCGAGCCCGAGGTGATCGTCCACCTCGCCGCCCAGGCCGGCGTCCGCTACAGCCTGGAGAACCCCCGCGCCTATGTCGACGCCAACCTCGTCGGCAGCTGGAACGTGCTGGAACTGGCCAAGGCCTGCGAGGTCAGGCACCTGATGCTCGCCTCGACCTCGTCGGTCTACGGCGCCAACGACAAGGTTCCCTTCGCCGAAAGCGACAAGACCGACGAGCCGCTGACGCTCTACGCCGCCAGCAAGAAGGCGATGGAGGCGATGGGCCACGCCTACGCCCATCTCTGGAAGATCCCCACCACCGCCTTCCGCTTCTTCACCGTCTACGGCCCGTGGGGCCGGCCGGACATGGCGCTGTTCAAGTTCGTCGAGGCCATCGAGACGGGCGCGCCGATCGACGTCTACGGCGAGGGCAACATGCAGCGCGACTTCACCTATGTCGGCGATCTCGTCGAGGCGATCGTCCGCCTGGTGCCGGTCGC
>NZ_AULH01000026.1 GCF_000425185.1 Pleomorphomonas koreensis DSM 23070 | reverse complement strand
GACGAGGCCGGTGGCGGTGGCCAAGAGCGCCTCGGCGATGCCCGGCGCCACCACGGCGAGGTTGGTGGTCTGGCTTTCGGAGATGCCGACGAAGGCGTTCATGATGCCCCAGACGGTGCCGAACAGGCCGATGAACGGGGCGGTGGAGCCGATGGTGGCGAGAAGGCCGGTGCCGGCCATGGCGCGACGGGAGGCGGCCGCCTCCAGGCGGGCAAGGCGCGAGCGCACCCGCTCGACCAGGCCGGAGGCCGGGGCGGCGCCGGGACCGATGCCGGTCTGGGCGATCTCCTCGCCGATCTCGCCGAGCATCAGGGCGAGCGGTCGCGGCAGCCGGGGCCGGCGGGCGAGGCCGGCGATGCCGGGCTCCCTCGCCACCGCCGCCACGCCGCGCCGGGCGGCCCGGCCGAGGGCGGCGAGTTCCGCCACCTTGCCGAACAGGATGATCCAGGTGACGAGCGAGGCCAGCAGCAGGCCGGCCATCACCGCCTTTACGACGAGATCGGCGGCCATGAACATGCCGAGCGGGGTGAGGTCGTGCGGCAGCGCGGCGACGGCGGCGGTGGCGGCGACCGGATCGGGGTTCATCCGGCCCTCACTTGTCGAAGGCGGCCGAGACGCGCGAGCGCGGCTCCAGCGCGTCGAGGCAGGCGCCGGGGACATCGGCGGCATCAGTGGCGAGCCCCTCCGCCTCGCAGGACAGCACGTCGTTGATCAACAGGCGGCCGACGCCGTCGCAGGCAAGGCCCTTGAGGTCGAAGGTGCGGACCGAGGTACGGCCGGCCTTCAGCGGCCCCGCCTCGACGCCGACCCGCTTCCCGACGATGCCGTCGCCGCCGAACACCACCAGGTCCAGCTTCAGCGAGGCGAAGGCCGAGGACGTGCCGTTGTTCTCCACCAGCGTCACGCGGCAACCGCCGTCAAAGCCGTCCAGCCGGTTCAGCTCAAGGGAAAAGGTGCCGGTGGAAGGAGGGGTCGATTGAGCGAAGGAACAGGGGGCCGAAACGGCGAGCGCCAGCAGGCCGGCGACGGCGCGCCGATACGGCACGGACAGGAAAACGGTCATCGGCATGGCCCTCGGACTCCGCGCTGCGAGCCGGCATCGACGTCGGCCGGCGATTTCATGAGTATCACATACATATTTTCTTCGGAAGGCGCCGGCTTGTCGAGTCCGGCCGTCGTCCACGGCCGCGACGGCGGCGGGACGACCGCCGGACCGGCGCTCCGTCGTCCGGTCCGAAAGGCCGATCCCGCGGCCGCGCCTGCCTCCGGTATGACGCCCCGACGTGATCTGCCTCAAAGACAACGGTGTCGGACTTATTGCAAACGCTTCTCACTGTCAGCGCATTTCCGGCGACATCGGTATTCAAACCTATAAACTTGATTTGCGTAGTCATATTTTTTAGCGTGTGATCACCACGTGCAGAGGGAACGGGGAAAAGCCCATGGGGACCGACTTTCGGCCGGAGATGACCAGCAGCATCTCCGGCATCACCGTCAGGGGCGATCTGCGCTGGCGCGCCTGGAACGGCTGCATCGCCGATCTCTGGGACGTCAGCTGCGACAGCGGCGCCCGCGGCGCCTATGTGTCGCGCTCGCCGCGGCTGTTCGCGCTGCTCGGCGAGATCGGCGACGGCGGCCTCGACATCCGCGACGCGGCCGGGCGGCGGCACCGGCTCGACGGCGAGCGGCGGTTCTGCTTCGTGCCGGCCGGCTATCCGATCGAGAGCTTCGTCGACCGGCTCGACGCATTGCGGCACCTCGACCTGCATTTCGACATCGCCACGCTGGCCGCCCAGTCGGGCGGCCGCATCCATCCCTGCCAGTTCCTGTCGCCGCGGCTCGGCTTCTCGGCGCCGGGCCTTGCCGCCCTCGCCGGGCTGATCGCCGACGACTGCGCCGAAGGGCGCCGCGACGACCTCTACGGCGAGAGCCTGGTGCTGGCGCTCCTCACCGACCTCCTCGACCTCCGCCAGGCGAACCCGCCGCCGGAGGCCGGCCTGTCGCGGCGGCAGATGGCCCGCGTCGTCGACTACATGCGCGCCAACATCGTCCGCAACCTGTCGCTCGCCGAACTGGCGGCGCTGATCGGCCTGTCGCCGGATCATTTCGGCGCCGCCTTCCGCGCGGCGGCCGGCAAGACGCCGCATCAGTACCTGCTGCATTGCCGCGTCGAGACGGCCAAGGAGATGCTGGCGCGCGGCGAGGCCAGCCTGTCGGCGATCGCCGTCGACATGGGCTTTTCCGACCAGGCGCATTTCACGCGCGTCTTCCGCCGGCTGACCGGCCAGACGCCGGCGCTGTGGCGGCGCGAGCAGCGCGCCCAGCACGGCCCGGCGCGGAAATCCTCCGTGGAAAGAACAGGATTCGATCCCGCTTTCATTCCAAACGCCCCGGCTTCGTTCAATCGACGACTGGCGACTTGACCTATCCAGACGGTTCAGGAACGACCGCGGCGCTTCCGCCCGACCGGCGCGAGGCGCCGCGGTCGACGTCACCGGAGAACCGATCGATGCCGTCCGACCGCACCAACCTCACCCGCGCCCTCATGCTGACGCTCGCCGCCCTGCCGCTCGCCGGCGCCGCCCGCGCCCAATCGACGGCACCCGCCGTCGAGATCGACGAGATCGTCGTCAAGGGCGAGGCCGGCGCCTCCGGCACGGCACCGGTCAAGGGCTATGTCGCCAAGGCCACCACGGCCGGCGCCAAGACCGACCTGGCGATCGACAAGGTGCCGCAGTCGGTGTCGGTGACGGGCCGCGAGGAGATCGACGCCCGCGGCGCCGATCAGGTCGACGAGGCGCTGCGCTACACGCCCGGCGTATTCGCCCAGCCGTTCGGCCCGGATGCCGATACCAACTGGCTGTTCATCCGCGGCTTCCAGGCCACCCAGAGCGGCATCTACCTCGACGGGCTGCAGAACTACAGCTACGCCTTCGGCGGCTTCCTCACCGACAGCAACGACCTCGAGCGCATCGAGACGCTGCGCGGCGCCTCCTCGGTGCTCTACGGCGGCAGCAATCCCGGCGGCCTGATCAACATGGTCTCCAAGCGGCCGACCGGCGAGCGCATCCGCAAGATCGAGGCCGGCATCGACAACAACGGCACCGCCTCGTTCGGCTTCGACATCGGCGACACGCTCAGCGACACGGTGGCGGCCCGCATCAGCGGCCGCATCGCCGGCGGCGACGGCTACACCGACTTCGAGGAGAAGTTCCGCGGCACGGTGTCGCCGTCCCTGAAGATCGACCTCAGCGACACCACCGAGCTGACGGTGCTCGCCAACTACACCCACCTCGACGGCGTGCACAACGGCGGCGCCTTCCTGCCCTATGTCGGCACCGTGGTGGCCGCCCCGTTCGGCTACATCTCCCGCGACGCCAATTTCACCGAGCCGGATATCGACGACTACAACCGCGAGCAGGGCGCCCTCGGCTACGAGCTGAAGCACAACTTCGGCAACGGCTGGAAGGCGATGCAGGCGGCGCGGATCGCCTACAGCGACGTCAAGGAGGCCTCGCTCTATCCCTACGGCTATTCCGGCTATCTCCTTTCGCCGGCCGCCGGCACCGACACGCTGACCCGCATCAATTTCGCCCACCACAGCAAGACCTTCGCCATCAACGCCGACAACCGCATCGAGGGCGAGGCGGACACCGGCCCGCTCGCCCACAAGCTGCTGTTCGGCCTCGACTATCGCCTCTTTGACCTCGACCAGATGCAGGCGTCGTCGACCGGCACCGACATCTCGGCCACCAACCCGGTCTACGGCTTGCCCCAGCCGGCGCCGGTTCCCTACATCGACCAGACGCTCACCCAGCAGCAGCTCGGCATCTACGCCCAGGACCAGATCGCCTTCGGCGGCGGCTGGCTCGCCACGCTGAACGGCCGCTACGACCACGTCTGGACCGACGCCGTCGGCACGCCGGCCTATTCCGGCGACGACGGCAAGTGGAGCGGCCGCGCCGGCCTCGCCTATCAGTTCGACAACGGCCTCACGCCCTATGCCAGCGTCTCGACCTTCTTCAGCCCGGTGCTCGGCGCCAACGGCAGCGGCGTGTTCCTGCCCGAAAGCGGCCACCAGTACGAAGCCGGCCTCAAGTACCGGCCGGACTGGATCGACGGTCTCTTCACGCTGGCGCTGTTCGACCTGACCAAGCAGAACGTGCTGACCGGCCCGTGGAACGCCCAGTCGCAGATCGGCGAGGTCAATTCCAGGGGCGTCGAGCTGGAGGCCAAGGTCAACCTCACCGACACCTGGAAGCTCACCGCCTCGGCCGCCTTCATGGACGTCGACATCACCAGGGACGCCGACGCCGCCATCATCGGCAAGACGCCCTATGTCATTCCCGAGATCATGGCCTCGGCCTGGCTCGACTACACCTTCTCCACCGGCGCCTTCGAGGGCTTCACGGTGGGCGGCGGCCTGCGCTACGTCGGCTCGTCCTGGGCCGACAACGAGAACACGCTGAAGGTGCCCGACGTGCTGCTCGCCGACGCCAGGATCGGCTACAGCCGCGACAACTGGGGCATCGACCTCAACGTCAACAACGTCTTCGACACCGATTACGTCGCCTCCTGCCAGACCGCCTATTCCTGCGGCTACGGCGAGGGGCGGGTGATCAAGCTCACCGGCCGCTTCAGCTGGTAAGGAGAGGCGACAGGGCATGGATCACAGCGGACCGGATTTCCTCGTCGACGACGCCGGTTTCTCGGCCGGCGGCCGGCCGATCGTCGCCCGGCTGAGCCTCCGCCTCGCCGCCGGCCGCTTCCATGCCCTGGTCGGTGCCAACGGCTCGGGCAAGAGCACCTTGCTGAAGCTCCTCGCCCGCCAGCTTGTCCCCGACGCCGGCAGCATCCGGCTCGGCGACAGTGCCCTTTCGACCTTCGGTGCCCGCGCCTTCGCCCGCCAGGTGGCCTTCATGCCGCAGTTCACACCGGCGACCGACGGCATGACCGTCGGGGAGCTGGTGGCGCTCGGCCGCTTCGCCTGGCATGGCGCGCTCGGCCGCGCCACGCCGGAGGACCGGACGGCGGTGGCCGAGGCGATCGACCGCTGCGATCTCGCCACCCTTGCCGGGCGGCCGGTCGATGAACTCTCCGGCGGCGAGCGCCAGCGCGCCTGGATCGCCATGATGCTGGCCCAGGAAAGCCGCTGGCTGCTGCTCGACGAGCCGACCTCGGCGCTCGACGCCGGCCATCAGGCCGACATCCTCGACCTGATCGCCGCGCTCGTCCGCGAGCGCGGCGTCGGCGTCGTCGCCGTGCTGCACGACATCAACATGGCCGCGCGGGTCGCCGACGAGATTCTGGCGCTTGACGGCGGCCGTCTGGTGTTCCGTGGGCCGCCGGCCGGGGTGATGCGGCCGGACGTGCTGAGGCCGCTGTTCGGCCCCCGGATCGACGTGCTGCCCGCCGAGGGGCCGCGCCCCGCCCTCGCCTTCCTGCGCTGAGGATCCGGATGCAGCCGACACGCCGCCGCTTCCTCGCCCTGATGGCGATGCTTGCCGCCTTTCCGGCCCGCGCCGCCGGCGGCGTCGCCGTCGTCGACTGGGCGCTTCTCGAAACAACGCTGGCCCTCGGCGTCGTGCCGGTGGCCGCCGCCGAACTCAGGCAATATGCCCGCGTGGTCGGCGAACCGGCGGTGCCCGAGGGCGTCGTCGACATCGGCCTGCGCGGCAACCCCAACCTCGAACTGCTGTCGACTCTGGCGCCCGACCTCGTCGTCATCTCCAATTTCTACGAATATCGCCGCCCCGGCTTCGAGCGCATCGCCGAGGTGCTGTCGCTGCCGGTCTATCTCGCCGGCGAGCCGTGCCTGCCGCTGTTGCGCCAATCGACGCAGGCGCTCGGCCGGCGCCTCGACCGGGTGGACGCGGCGAACGCCCTCCTCGCCGCCTTCGACGCGGCCATCGCGACGCTCCGCGAGGCCCGCCGGCCCGGCGGCCGGCCGGCGATCGCCGTCAACCTCGGCGACCGGCGGCATGTCCGGCTTTTCGGCGACGACACGCTGTTCGGCGGCGTGCTGACGGCGGCCGGCTACCGCAACGCCTTTTCGGACACCCGCTATTCCATGACGGCGCCGGTCGGCCTCGAAGCGCTGGCGCGCGAGGCGGAGGCCGAGCTTTTCGTCGTCGGCCCGCTGCCGCCGGGCGGCAAAGCGGCGCTGGCCGGCAACGCCCTCTGGCAGGCCCTGCCGCAGGTGGCGGCCGGGCGCGTCCGCCTGCTGCCGCCGCTCGACCATTTCGGCGGGCTGCCGACGGCGACGCGCTTCGCCGCGCTGCTCGCCGGGGGAGCGCCGGAGCGATGAACGCCTTGCTACGGCTTACGCTCATCGTTGCCGCTGTCGCCATCCTGGCAGCGCTGGCGCTTCTCAATCACCATCTGCTGCTCGCCGCCGTGTCGGGCGAGGCGGCCGGCAACCGCGCCTTCGCCGCCGTGTTCGTCGCCCGCGCCGAGCTGCCGCGCCTCGCCATGGCGCTGATCGCCGGCGCGGCACTCGGCCTTGCCTCGGCGCTGCTGCAGCGGGTGCTGCGCAACCCTCTCGCCGAGCCGGCGACGCTCGGCCTCTCCGCCGGCGCCCACCTCGCCCTGGTCGTCGTCGCCGTGGCGCTGCCGGCGGCGGCCGATTATCCCGTCGCCGTCGCCTTCCTCGGCGCGGGCGCCGCCGCGGGGCTGGTGCTCGCGGCCACCGCCCGCCGCCGTTTCGAGCCGCTGTCGGTGATTCTCACGGGCATGATGGTGTCGCTGACCGCCACGGCGGCGGCGGCGGCCGTCATCCTGGCCAGCGGCGACTACATGACCGGCCTGTTCATCTGGGGCGGCGGCGATCTCACGCAGGACGGCTGGGCGCCGGTGCTGCGGCTCGCCGCCAGCTTCGCCGTCGTCGCCGTCGGCGCGGCGGCGGCGCTGAGGCCGCTCGCCCTCTTGTCGCTCGGCGACGCCGAGGCGAAGGCGGCCGGGCTGTCGGCCGGCGTCCTGCGTCTCATGATCATCGCGCTCGCCGTCTGGCTCGCTGCCGCCACCACCGCCGAGATCGGCATCGTCGGCTTCATCGGTCTTGCCGCGCCGCTCATCGCCCGCCTGACCGGCGTCCGCTCGTCGGCCGGCCGGCTGCTGGCGGCACCGCTGGCCGGAGCGCTGCTGCTGTTGCTCGCCGACGGCGCCGTGCAACTGGCCGGCCATCTCACCGGCCTCCGCATTCCCACCGGCGCGGCGACGGCGCTGATCGGCGGGCCGCTGATTCTCGCCCTGGTGCCGCGCATCGCCACCCTCACCCGGCCCGACGTGCTGCCGAAAGCGGCCTTGCTGCCGCGCCGTCCGGCCGGTCGCGTGCTTCTCCTGCTGACCGGCATCCTCGCCGTCACCCTCCTCCTGGCGCTCACCGCCGGTCGCGACGCCATCGGCTGGCGCCTGTCTCTCGACGCCGCCCCCTGGCGCTTCGCCCGCGTCGCCCTTCTCGCGGCGGCCGGCGGGCTGATCGGCATGGCCGGCGCGGTGATCCAGCGCCTCACCGCCAACCCGCTGGCCAGCCCCGAGGTGCTGGGCGTCGGCGTCGGGGCGGGCGTCGGCCTGGCGGCGGTGCTGCTCGCCCTGCCGCTGGCCGGCGTCGCAGCGCAGGCGGCCGGCATGATGGCCGGCGCCGTGCTGACGCTTGCCCTCCTCCTAGCCTTCGTCCGCCGCCACGGCTTCGGCGCCGAGCGGCTGCTGATCGCCGGCATCGCGCTCGGCGCCCTGCTCTCCTCGGTGCTGACGTCGGTGATCGCCACCGGCAGCCCGGCCGGCTTCCTGCTGCTCGGCTGGATCGCCGGCGCGGCGGTCGAGCCGTCGATCGAAGCGGCCGTCGGCACGGCGGCGGTGCTCGCGGCCCTCGCGCCGCTCGCCCTCCTCCACGCGCGGGCGCTCGCCCTGCTGCCGCTCGGCGAGACGGTGGCCCGCTCGCTCGGCCTTGCCACGGCGCGGACGCGCGCCGGCCTGGTGCTGATCGCCGGCGGCGCCACCGCCGCCTCGACGCTGGCCATCGGCCCGATGTCGTTCATCGGCCTGATCGCCCCCCATCTGGCGCGCACGCTCGGCCTGCAACGGCCGGTCGCCCAGCTGGTCGGCGCGATGCTGGCCGGCGCCGCGCTCACCGTCGCCGCCGACTGGCTGGCCCGCATGGTCGCCTTCCCCTACCAGCTGCCGCTCGGACTGTTCGCGGCGTTGATCGGCGGCGGCTACCTGGTGTTCCGCTTCGCTGGCGGGGCGCGAGCCGCCTGACACCTGCCGGTTTCCGAACGGCCGGGGATATGGCTATAGTGGCGCCGTCCGGGGCAGACCGAGGGTGCAATGGGGCGTTCAGGCGACGGCTGGCGTGTCGAGATCCACGACGGCGTCGATCATCTCGCAAGCGAGTGGGCGGCGCTCGCCGGGCCGCACAACGCCACGCCGTTCCAGAGCCACGGCTTTCTGCGCCTGGTCTTCCGGGCGCTCGCCGTCAACCATCTCGCCACGCCGGTGGTGGCGCTGGTCCGGGCGCCGGACGGCCGGCCGGTCGCCCTGTTCCCGATGCAGCGGACGCGGAAGCACGGCCTCGACTGGCTCAGCACCGACATCCGGCCGGTCGACTATTGCGCGCCGCTGCTCGACGCCTCGCTGTCCGTCGGCGACCTGCCGGGCCTCGTCAAGGCGGTGCTCGCCGCCGTGCCGGGGGTCGACCTTCTCTACTGCAACCGCATGCCGGACCGCTTCGGCGAGATGCCCGATCCGCTCATCCGCCTGCCGAACGCCGGCCGGCTCAGGCTGTCGGCCTGGGTGTTGCCGCTCGCCGGCCGCAGCGCCAGCGACATCGCCGCCGCCCGGCCGGCCAACTTCCGCGGCAACCTGCGCCGCGCCACCCAGAATCTGGCAAAGGCGCACCGGCGGCAATTCTCCATCGCCATGGGCGGGGCGATCGACGAGGCCGACCTTGCCGCCTTCCGGGCGCTGCGCGTCACGAGCAGCGAGGAAAAGGCCCGCGGCAACATCCTCGAAGAGGACGACTGGTCGGCCGTCTATCTCGACCTCATGCGCCAAGAGGGCGGCGACTGCCGGGGCTGGCTCGCCAGGCTGGCGGTCGACGACGAACCGATCGCCTACCTGTTCGGCATCACCGACGGCCGGCGGGCGGTGGCGATGCTGCCGGCCGCCAAGCTCGGCCCATGGCGGCCCTATTCGCCGGGCTTGCAGCTGTTCTCCGACGTCATCGAGCATTTCCGTGCCGAGGGCTACGACTGCTTCGACCTCTCCATCGGCGACATGGACTACAAGCGCCGGTTCGGTTGCCAGGAGGTCGGGCTCTATGACGCGCTGTTTGCCAAGACACCGGCCGGCTGGGGCTATTATCTCCTGTGGCGGCTGAAGATCGCCCTGCGCGCCCGCATGAAGACCATCGCCGAGACGAGAGCCGCCAACCGCAAGGGCGGCAAGGGCGGCAAGGCCGGTTGAGGACACGCCGCTCGACGCGGCTGATCGTGGAGGTTCAGGCGATGCGGATGGTTGCCATTCCGGGGACGGAGATCAGGACATCGCCGATCGGCCTCGGCTGCGCCTCGCTCGGCTCGCGCATCTCGCCCCGGCAGGGCCGGCGCATGCTGGAGGCGGCCTTCGAGCAGGGCGTCAGCTGGTATGACGTCGCCCCGTCCTATGGCGCCGGCCGGGCCGAGGAAATCCTCGCCCCCTTCCTCGCCGCCCATCGCGATCACCTCTGCATCTGCTCGAAGGCCGGCCTGGTGCCGCCGAACAACAACGGCCTGATCCGGCTTGCCTACGATCTCGGCCGGCCGGTGGTGAAGGTGGCGCGCGGCCTGATGCGCCGCTTCCGGACGATCAAGGCGACGCGCAACCGGCGCGTGGCGCTCACCGGCGACTTCCTCGAAGCCTCGATCGCCGCCTCGCTGAGGCGCCTCGGCACCAACCGGCTCGACGTCTTCGCCCTGCACGATCCGGACCCGGCCGACCTCGACCGCGACGACGTGCTCCGCGCCCTCGAACGGATTCTGGCGCGCGGCGACGCCCGCCACCTGTCGATGGCCGGCTCGCTCGACGCGGCGCTGACGGCGGCGGCGCTGCCGATGTTCACCTTCTTCCAGATCGCCGACGATCCCGAAGGCCGCCAGCTCTCGGCGCTGCGCCAGGCGCTGGCCCGGCCCGCCGGCTTCGTCGTCCATTCGGTGCTCGGCGTCGGCGGCGCCCGCGACCGGATGATCAGCCGGCTGAGGAGCCGGCCCGACCTTGCCGCCGAGGCGGCCGCCGCCGGCTATGCCGGTCCGCCGGAGAGGATCGCGACGACGCTCTTGATGCGGCGGGCCTTCGCCGTCAATCCGGACGGCGTGGTGCTGTCGTCGATGTTTTCGACCGGCCATCTCACGGGCAATCTCAGGCTCGCCGCCGAACCGCCCGACCCGGCGGCGGCACGCCTCGCCGAGCATATCCTGTCGGCCCCTTGACGCCGCCCGCCCACGGCCTTTAGCTCGGGAAAACAGAGGACTTCAGTTGATCTCAGCCTCCCTTACCGAACCGGCCATCGCCGATCACGACATCTGCGTGGTGGGCTCCGGCCCGGCCGGTCTCGTCCTGGCGCTCGAAGCGGCGCGGCGCGGCCAGCGGGTGCTGGTGCTGGAATCGGGCTCCAATCATGCCGACCGCCTGCAGCAGGCGCTGTCGGATGCCGACATCGTCGATCCCTTGCGGCACGACGACATGTCGATCGCCGTTTCCCGGCGGCTCGGCGGCACCTCCAACCTCTGGGCGGTGCGCTGCCAGCCGTTCGACCCGATCGACCTCGAGCCGCGGCCCGGCCTCGTCGACGCCGCCTGGCCGCTCCGCTACGCCGACATCCTTCCCTACTACGACGCGGCCGTCGACTATCTCACCGCCGGCGCCAACGTCTTCCGGTCGCCCATCGCCGGTGTCGACATCACCGACGATACGATCGACTACACCCGGCTCGAACGCTTCTCGGCCGTCGCCGCCGTGCAGACGGCGCACCGAAGGGAGATAGAGCGATCGTCGCGGATCGACGTCCGCCTCAACGCCACCGTCGTCGACATGACCTTCGAGAACGGCCGCATTTCCGGCCTGACGGTGGCCGACCGCGACGGCACCCGCCGCGACCTGCCGGTCAGGACGGTGGTGCTGGCGGCCGGCGGCCTCGAAAGCACCCGCCAGCTTCTGGTGCTCCAGCGGAAGCACCCCGGACTGTTCGGCGGCGAGGACGGACCACTCGGCCGCTATTACATGGGCCATGTGATCGGCGAGATCGCCGACATCGTCTTCAACTCCGATACCATCGACGCCGCCTACGACTTCTACCTCGACGGGCACGGCTCCTACGCCCGGCGGCGGCTGATCCCCTCGGACGCCGCGCAGATCGACCGGCACCTCCTCAACGTCTCCTTCTGGCCGGTGGTGCCGCCGGTCGCCGACCCGCGCCACCGGAGCGGCCTGCTGTCGATGGTCTGCCTCGCCTTCGCCATCCCGCCGTTCGGCCGGCTGGTGATCGCCGAGGCGATCCGCAAGCGGCACATCCCCGACGATCTCGCCGTCTGGCCGCACATCGTCAACATTCTCCGCGACCTGCCGCGCGCCGGGCTCAGCATCGCCGCCTTCCTCTACAAGCGCTATCTCGCCCGGCCGCCGATGCCCGGTTTCTTCGCCCGCAACGCGGCGCGGCGCTACGGCCTCTCCTATCACGCCGAGCAGAGCCCGCAGCCGGACAGCCGCGTCACGCTGTCGGACGATCGCGACCGGCTGGGCGTGCCGAAGCTCAGGATCGACTACCGCTTCGCCCGCGCCGACGCCGAGGCGGTGGCGCGCGCCCACGCGGTTCTTGCAGACTGGCTGACGCGCACCGGCGTCGGCTGCCTCGAATACCGCCAGCCGCAGGAGGAGACGGTCGACGCCATCCTGGCGCTGGCCGCCCACGGCACGCACCAGATCGGCACGGCGCGCATGGCGGCGCGGCCGGAGGATGGCGTAGTCGATGAGAACCTGCGCTGCTTCGGCATCGACAATCTCTACGTGGCGAGTTCGGCGACCTTCCCGACCTCCGGCCAGTGCAACCCGACACTTTCCATCGCCGCCTTCGCGGTGCGGCTCGCCGAGCATCTTGCCGGCGGCAGGCATGACTGAGATGGTCCGCTTCCTCGGCATCCCCTTCAGCACCGGCCCGATCGCCGACATCGTCGGCCTGATCGCCGGCGCGGCGCGTGGGGAGACGACCACCATGCTGGTGACGCCCAACGTCCACCACGTGGTGGCGCTCGACCGGCAGCTGCCGGCGGAAACCGTCGCCGTCTACCGCTCGGCCGACCTCTTCCTCTGCGACAGCAAGGTGCTCGCCCGCCTCGGCCGCTGGAGCGGTCTCAGCCTGACACCGCGCACCGGCACCGACCGGATAGCCGACCTCTTGGCGACGCCGGAGAACCGCGACCTCGTCATCGCGCTGGCCGGCCCGACGCCGCAACAGGCCGAGGCGCTCGGCGCCCGCTTCCCCGGCTGGCGCTTCACGCTGATCGACACGCCGGACCGGCTGACGCCCGGCACCGCCGAATGGCGGGCGACCGTCGAGGCAGCGGCGGCGGCCGACTGGCAGGTGCTGCTGTCCTGCCTGTCCTTCCCCAAGCAGGAGCTTTATGCCGCCGACGTGCGGACGGCGCGACGGCAGAAGGGCGGCGTCATCCTCTGCGCCGGCGCCGCCGTCGATTTCCTGAGCGGCACGCTGCCGCGCGCCCCCGACGGCTGGCAGCGCCTCGGCCTCGAATGGCTGCATCGCCTGCTGTCCGAGCCGCGCCGCCTGTGGCGCCGCTATCTCGTCGACGGGCCGAAGGTGTTTCTCATCTATCTGCGACGTCGTCGCGCCGGCGATCCCTGACGACTTCCGCCACCGCCGCCCGGTAGCGGGCCAGCGTCCGCTCCGGCGCCAGACGCTCGTAGAGGACCGGCGAAGCGGCGGCGATCGCCGCCCGGAAGGCGGCGTTGTCCTCGACAAGACGCACCAGGCCGGTGGCGATGTCGCCGACGTTGCCCGGCCGGACGCCGATGCCGACGTCGAGGCCGTCGAGATAGCCGTCGATGCCCGAACCCAGGGTGTGGAGGATCGGCGTGCCGGCGAACAGCGCCTCCGGATAGACCATGCCGAAGGTCTCGGCGTGCGAGGGCAGCGCCATGGCGAGCGCCTCTCCGAGATGGTCGAGCAGCGCCTCGTGCGGCATGAAGTCGCGGAGCAGCACGCGGCCTTCGAGGTCGTGGGCGGCGATCAGCGATCGCACGCGGGCGAGCGCCTCCGGCGGCCCCTCGCCGATCACTTCCAGCGTCACGCCGTCGAGCCGGTCACGGACGCTGGCAAAGGCGGCGATCAGCTCGGGCAGGCCCTTCTTGTCGATCGCCCTGAGCGACATCGGCGATACGATCACTGGCCGGGGCGCGCGGGGTACGATCCGCGGCCGGGCGTTGTAGACGATGTTCGGCAGCAAGGCGATCTTCGCCGGATCGACGCCGGTGTAGCGCTCGAAACCCTGGCGATACCAGGCCGAGACGCAGAAGATGCGGGCGGCGTCGCGGGCGATGCGGCGGAACAGCGGCCGATAGGTCGGCTTGGAGCGGAACACCTTGCGTTCCACCTCGCCGCGCATGGATGCGAAAAAAGCCGCGTCCAGGCGACGGGCGAGCAGCCAGCCGGCGATGCCCTCGAAGGTGAAGCGGTGGCTGTGCACGATATCCGGCCAGAGGCCATCGGCGGCGAGGAAGCGGCCGATCCGCCGCGCCACCACCCACTGGCAGGCGACCATGGCGAGGCCGAAGGGCGGCGCGAAATAGCGGTAGACGATCAGCCGCCGTCCATCGACGTCGCCGAAGTCGCGCCAGGCGACGCGGGCCGGATCGACGACGCGCTGCAACGACACGACGATCTCGGGATGATCGGTCATGCGGTCGACCAGCCGCACCACGGCATCGGTGATCGGTGGCGGCCGGATCGGGTCGAGATAGTCGGAGGAGATGTGCAGGATCAGCGGCCGGCGCGTCTCACCGGTGGCGGCGATGTCGCTCATCGCCAGGCCGCCAGCGGCCGCGAGCCGACGACGCCCCTGAGCTTGCCGAGGTTGACGGCGGCGCGCCGGCCGTAGCCGAACGCCCGCGGCCGGTCGAATGGCCGGAGCGCCAGCCACAGGACGGCGCCGGCCGCCAGCTTGATGGCGGCGTCAACGGAGAATGCCAACGCCGCCTCCCGGCCGCGTCCGACGAGCCGGGTGCGGGCGTAGATCTCGCCCGACCGGACGGCGCGGGCGAGCGCATAGGCCGGCGTGGCGCGGGCGGCGGGAATGTCCTCGTGCGCCCGCGCCCGGCAGGTCACCACCATGCGGCGGCCGGCGGCGGCAAAGCGCAGGAAGAAGTCATGGTCCTCGCCGCCCGTCCGTCCAAAGGCCGGATCGAAGCGCAGGCCGCCGAGCGCCGACCGGCGGATCAGCGTGTTGCCGGTGCGGCCGTGCGGATGCGGCCGGCCGTCCTCGTCCCAGCGCCAGTCCTGGAACAGCGGATCGGCGGCGACGAACCAGGCCGGTGTCCCCGCGGGATAGCGCGGGAACACCGGCCCGAACACCGCGTCGGCGGCAAAGTCGCGGGCGGCGGAAAGGTGGCCCTCCAGCCAGCCGGGCTCGACGGTCTCGTCGTCGTCGACGAAGATCAGCCAGTCGCCGGCCGCCGCGTCGAGGCAGGCGTTGCGGGCGATCGACACGTTGCCGGCGCCGGCCGGCAGCACGCGGAGCGGCAGGCCGACATCGCGGCCGTCAAGCAGCCGCGCCGCCGCGCCGTCGACGCTGTCGTCGGCGACGATCACCTCGACGCTCTCGCCGGCCGGCACACGGGCGGCGGCGACGCTGTCGATCGTCGACAGGAGGAAGGGACGGCCCATGCTGGCGATCAGGACGGAGATCACGGCGGCCTCCGGCGCGGTGCGACGGCGGCCGACAGCATCAGCATCAGCAGCAGGACGTTGGCGGTGGTCATGCCGTGCAGCCAGTCGGTCTCGAGAAGGTTTTGCCATAGCAGATAGAGCAGACAGGACGCCATGAGGATGCCGGCGCCGACATCCCGGTCGACCAGCCGGTCGATCCAGCGGGCGATCATCAGGATGATCATCAGGAACAGTACCAGGGCGATGATGCCGCCCTCGAGCGCCATGTCGAGGTAGCCGTTGTGGGAGTGCGGCGTGTGGGCGATGAAGGTGTCGGTCATGCGGGCGGCCGGCGAGGCCGGGCCGATGCCCCAGAAGGACTGGAAGCCCCAGCCGGTCAGCGGCCGCTCGGCGATGTGAGCGACCGAGAACTTCCAGAGGTCGGTGCGGCCGGTGAAGGTGGGGTCGCCGCTGACCAGACGCGACACGTCGCGGTAGTCGAGGCCCGGCAGGCCGCCACCCAGCAGGAAGGCGGCCGGTATCGTCAGCACCACCATCAGGATCGGCAGGGCGATTCTGAGGCGGCGGCGGATCGCCGCGGCGAGGATGGCGGCCGGCGGCGCCAGCAGCAGGATGCCGAGCGAGGTCTTGGACTCGCTGATCAGCAGCAAAAAGGCGACGGCGGGCAAGGTCAGGAAGCCGACGAGCCGCATGCGGTGATCGGCGCGGGTCAGCGCGTAGATGGCGAACAGGCCGGCGATGGCGGCATTGGCGCCGAGCGTGTTCTTGTGCGGGTAGATGCCGGGAAAGCCGATCGGCGTCGTCGGCACGACGGCGACCGACAGGACGTTGATGGCGACGGCGGCCACCGCCACCCAGACCATCGGCAGGAGGATGTCGTCCATCCGCTCGGCGAGCAGCAGCGCCGGCATGAGGCCGATCAGCAGCAGGATGTGCAGCGTGAGGCGGGTCAGCGTCGTCATGGGAACCAGCGCCCAGGCCGCCGTGAGGCCGAGATAGCCGAAGAAGGCGACGATCAGGCAGAAGCCGAACAGCCGGAAGCGGCCGAGCCGGTGGCGTTCGGCGATCATCAGGATCACCGAGAGGGCGGCGAGACCGGGGAAGAACAGCCGGTTCAGGAGGCCGGGCTGCACCTCGGCCACCGCGCCGCCGGTGGCGAGGTCGGCCGGCACGTAGTCCTTGGCATAGACCAGCGGCCACAGGATCATGAAATAGGCGAGGTCGACGGCCGGCAACAGCACGGCGAGGCGCCGGCGATAGCCCTGTCCGAGGCCGCTGAAGGCGATCGTCTCGCTCATGGCGCATCCGCCTGCCGGTCCGGACCGGCGGCCGGCGCCATCAGGTCGCGCAGCGTCAGCGTGGCGAAGATGGCGCATTCGAGCAGCGACACGCCGGCAAGGCCGAGCACGACGGCCGACGCGTCGAAGCCGGCGAAAAGCAGCGCGAACAGGGAAACTGGCACCAGCACCGCGCCGGCCAGCCCGACCACGGCCAGCGCCCGGAACTGCCGTCGCGCTTCCATCAGCGTCGCCATCACCGAGGTCAGGCCGGCGACCAGCGCATAGAGCCACCAGCAGAACACGATGCCGGCCATGTCGCCGTAGCGGCCGCGAAAGGCGTAGGTCTCGACATAGGGCCAGGCGAGAGCCAGGCAGAGGCCGTAGAGGAGCGCCGCGCCGGCGACGATCGCCGCGCCCGACCGCAACAGCCCGACGACCGCCGCCGACCGGCCGGCCCTCAGGTCTTCCACCATGCGCGGCCGGGCGACGCGGCACCAGGCGGCGCCGACGAGCAGGAGCGGCGACAGCACGACCCGGCCGGCGTTGAGCCTGCCGAGCGCCGCCGCGTCGCGCATCCGCTCCACCAGGAAGACGTAGCTGCGCATGACGACCTCGTTCTGCAACGCGCCCTGCAACGCCCAGCGGGTATCCCTCCACACCTGCCGATAGGCCGAGAGGTGGGCCGGCAGGCGGCGGAGATCGGCGTTGAGGTCGACGCGGCAGACCAGGAAGGCAAGGGCGTTGCCGGCGGCGAGGCCGGCCAGCACCGCCGCCTCCGGCGCCAGCCCCTGCCAGAAGACGGTGGCGAAGACCGCCGCCGCGGCGAGCGCCGCCGCGTCGTAGACGAGCGTCCGCGCCATGCGGCCCTGCACGACCAGCACGTTGCGCAGGTATTCGCGCGCCATCAACGTCAGGAAATAGGCGAGGATGGCGAGGGAGAGGGCGGTATCGGCACCGATGACGGCGCCAAGGCCGAGGCTGACCGGCAGCACCAGCAGCGTCAGCGCCAGGTTGGCCGAGGTCAGCATGGACAGCTCGGCGGCGGCCTCGGCCGACGGCCGGCCCGGCAGCAGGTAGTTGAGCGGCATGACGATCAGCGCGTTCTGCGCCGAGGCCGCGAAGAAGCTGCCGGCCAGCACGAAGGCGAAGCGGCCGAACTCGGCCGGCGTGGCGAAGGCGATGAAGGCGAGGTTGAGCAGCAGGCTGAAGGCGCTGTTCAGCGCCTGGTCGACCAGCGAGATCAGCATGGTTCGCTTCATGGCGCGCCGCCGATCGATCGGAAGCGCGTCGACAGGCGGCGCAGGCGGCAGCGGGCGGCGTCGCGCCAATCGCCCCGGCGGTCGCCGAGGGCGAGCACGGCCGGCAGGCTGCCGGATTTCAGCATGTTGCGCGGCTTGATCGGCACCGACGCCAGCGCGAGGCCCGGCCGGCTGGTGTGCACCTCGCGGAAGCCCATGGCGAGCAGCCGGTCGAGAACGCGAGCGTCAAAGCGGCCGAACGGCACCGCCGCCAGATCGACCGGACGGCCAAGGATTTGCTCCAGCGCGCGCCGGCCCTCGGTCACGTCGTCAATGAACTCGCGTTCGGACAGCGCCGTCCAGTCGACGTGGCGGGCACCGTGGACGCCGATCTCCAGGCCGAGGCCGGCGAGCACCCTGACGTCGTCAGCCGTGAGGCGGCCGGGCCGGCCGAGGAAGCGGGTCGGCACGAAGATGGCGCCGGCGACGCCGTGCCGCACCAGCCAGGGGGCGAGCAGATGGAGGTCGGAGCGGAAGGCGTCGTCGCTGGTCACCCGCAGCGGCGTTCCGGTACGGCGGCTGGCCGCCAGCAGTCGGCCGAGGACCGGCTCGGCCTCGGAGAACGGCATCCAGGAGGCGAGTTCGTCGTCGCGCGCGTCCGGCGTCTCGGCGAGGTCGTGCACGCCGACGACCAGTTCGAAGCGCGCTCCGAACCGTGCCTTGGCCCGCTCAGCCGCCACGGCGCACCTCCCTCCACCAGGGAATGACCGTCTTCAGGAGGATGCGGAGGTCGAGGCCGAACGACCAGTCCTCGATGTAGCGGAGGTCGTACTCGACCCGCGCCGCCATGTCGGCGGTGGTCGGCGTCGGGCCGCGATGGCCGCTGACCTGAGCGAGGCCGCTCATGCCGGGGCGGACGGCGTAGCGGTCCATGTAGCGGGGGATCAGCTCGCGATAATGCGCGTCGAGGGCGAGCGGATGCGGCCGCGGCCCAATCAGCGACATATCGCCGATGAGCACGTTGAAGAGCTGCGGCAGTTCGTCGATGCTGGTCCGGCGCAGGATGTCGCCGATGCGGGTGATGCGGGCATCGCCGGCGGTGGCCTGGCGGAAGGCCTCGCGGCTGGCCGCCGCCGTCATGGTGCGGAACTTGTAGATGCGGAAGACGCGACCGCCGAGGCCGTGGCGATCCTGCGGGAACAGCACCGGTCCGCGGCTGTCGAGCCGGATCAGCAGGGCGACGAACAGGAGCAGCGGCGCCAGCAGCAGGAGGCCGGCGCCAGCGCCGGCGACGTCGAGGGCACGCTTCGTGGCGGAGCGGGCGGCGGCCGGCGTTTCGACCAGGATGTGGGCGGCACGATCGTCGGTGGTTTCGGTCATGATGCGTGCCGGCTCCGGGTCGAGGCGAACAGCGAGGCCAGCGTTTCCCGGAAGGGCGTCGGCTGCAGGGCGTCGTCGTAGGGCAGGCCCTGGTTGTCGAACATGTCGGGACCGCGTTTGCGCAGCCAGCTGTCGGCGTCGGAAAGGCCCCAGGTGACGACGCCGACGAGCGCCGGGCTGTCGAGCGCCACGGCGAGCACCTTCCGCACCTCCTCGGCGGCTCGGCGGCGACGCGCGTCGAGCGACCGGCCGCTGGCGTCCGGCGCCTCGGTGACGTCGAGTTCGGTGACGGCGAGCGTCAGGCCGAGGTCCTCGAGGCTTTGCAGGAACCGGCGGAACACCTGCTCGTCGAAGCGCCGGCGGGTGTCGAGATGGCCCTGCATGCCGAGGCCGTGCACCGGTACGCCGGCCTTGACCAGCCGTTCGAGGAGACGCAAGAGGCCGGTGCGCCGCTGCTCCTGCCAGTCCTCGGCATAGTAGACGTGGTCGTCGTTGAGATAGAGGCGCGCCGATGGCGCCGCCTCGGCGGCAAGACGGAAGGCCTCGGCGACATAATCGGGGCCGAGCATGGCGTAGAAGGGCGTGCGGCGCATCAGGTCGGCGCCGCCGTCATAGGGCTCGATCGCCTCGTTGACGACGTCCCACTCGAACACCGCGTCGCGATAGCGGCCGGCCACCGTGGCGATGTGGGGGGCGACGAAGCGCTGCCAGTCGGCCGGCGTCGACAGGCGCTCGGCGCCGGCCGGCAGATGCTCGTGCCAGAGGAGCGTGTGGCCGCGCAGCCGCTTGCCATGGCGCGCCGCCGCCGCGACGATGACGTCGGCGGCCCGGAAATCGATCGCTCCGCCGAGTGTCGGCATCAGCGCGCCCCATTTCATCTCCCAGCTCGCCACCCAGACCGAGCAGTCGGTGTCGAGAAGGCGCGCATAGGCGTTGTCGCCGGCGAAATCGATGCTCGACACCGCCGCTCCGAAATAGCGGCCGGAGCGGGCGGCCAGGGCGCCAAGCCCGGCATCCTGCCCGGCCGACCGGGCGGAAGCCGGGTCCAACGTTGCGAATGGCAGGCCGGCACAGGCGGCGAGAAGGGTGCGGCGGCTGAGGGACATCTATTCCATCGGCAGAAGATGCGACGGCCGGTCGTCGGACGCGGGATCGAGGACGGCCTCCCGGAAATAGGCGATGGTCGACGCGAGACCCGCAGCAAGCGGCACTGCCGGCGTCCAGCCGAGCAGCCGCTCGGCCTTGGCGATATCCGGCCGGCGGCGGCGGGGATCGTCGGCCGGCAGCGGCAGGTGAGCCAGCGCCGAGTGCGAGCCGGTCATCGCCACCACCATGTCGGCCAGCTCGGCGACGCTGAATTCGCCGGGATTGCCGAGGTTGACCGGCGTGCGGACGTCGCTGGCCATCAGGCGGACGAGGCCGTCGACGAGGTCGTCGACATAGCAGAAGGAGCGCGTCTGCGAGCCATCGCCATGGACGGTGAGGGGGCGGTCGAGCAGGGCCTCCACCACGAAGTTGGAGACGACGCGGCCGTCGTCGGGCTGCATGCGCGGACCGTAGGTGTTGAAGATGCGGGCGATGCGGATGTCGGCGCCCTTCTCCTCGGCATGGGCGTAGAACAGCGCCTCGGCCGCCCGCTTGCCTTCGTCGTAGCAGGCGCGCTCGCCAAACGGGTTGACGTTGCCGAAATAGTCCTCGGGCTGGGGATGGACCAGCGGATCGCCATAGACCTCGCTGGTCGAGGCGAGCAGCACCGTCGCGCCGGCGCGCGCCGCCAGCTCCAGCACGTTCATTGCCCCGAGGAGGTTGGTCCTCAGCGTGGCGATCGGGCTTTCCTGGTAGTGTACCGGCGAGGCGGGGCAGGCGAGATGGTAAATCTCGTCGACCTCGAGGTCGGGCAGCGGATCGGCGACGTCGGCCTCGATCAGCCGGAAATCCGGGTTGGCGGCCTGTTGCCGGTGATTGAGGCGGCTGCCGGTCTGGAAGTTGTCGAGGCTGATGACCTTGGCGCCGTCCCGGAGCAGGCGATCGCAGAGATGACTGCCCAGGAATCCGGCTCCGCCTGTCACGAGCACCGTCTTCTGATGGGGTGAATGCATTGTCGGCTACAACCTTGTTGGCAAGTCTGTCGGGGCGTTCACTCGGCGGCGGCGAGATGACGCTTGGGCAACGACGGAGCGGGAGGAGCGCGTCGCCGCCTGGGCGGCCCTGACAGGAGATAGAGGAGCCAGGCCGTGCCGAAGCCGGCGACGCAGCCGAGGAAGGCGCTGGCGGCCAGCACCACCGGCGCACGCGGCGCGCTGGGCTTCAGGACCGGCCGGGCCGGCGAGATGATGCGGGCGGTGGTGGTCGGCAGCGACACCTGCTCGCGCGCCTGCTTGGCCTTGGTGGCGAAGCTGTCGAAGATGTCGCGGTTCTGCCGGGCCACCTGCTCGAGTTCCTTGAGCTTGACCGACGCGGCGTTGGTGCGGGAGAGATCCTCCTGCGCGGCGGCGAGCCGTTGCTTGAGGGCCGCCTCCTGCCGCGTGGCGGTGCGCTCGTCGGCCTCGGCCTTGGCCAGCAGGCGGGCAAGTTCGGCGTCGAGCGCCCGCTCGAGCGCCTTGCGCTGCTCGGCGGCCCGGACAAGGCGCGGATAGCGGGGGCCGTAGGTGTCGGCGAGCACGCTCTCCTCGGCCCGCGCCTGACCGATCTGCACGCGAAGCTGGTTGGCGGTATCCGACGCCGACGTGCCGACGCCGCCGCGCAGCGTCTCGAGCGCCGTGCGCGCCGCTTCCGCCGCCACCGAGGCGCTGACCAGCTGGCTGCTCAGTTCGTTCACCTGTCGCTCGGCCAGCGGCACGCCGTCGGCGCCCATCAGTCCGTTCTGGCGGCGGTAGTCGGCGACCGCCCGCTCGGCTTCCTCGGTGGTCCGGCCAAGCTCGGCGAGGCGCGCTTCGAGGCTCGCCGCCGATTCGCGGGCGCTGTCGTCGATGACGGTCTGGCCGTCGCTGAGATAGATGGCGGCCAGCGCGTTGGCGAGATCGGCCGAACGGGTGGGCTCGCCGGTGGTCACGGATATGTCGAGAACGTAGGTGTTGTCGACGCGCTTCACCTCCACCGCCTTCTGCAGCCTGGCAAGCGCCCGCTCGAAAGGCGGCACGTCGGCGGCGCGGCCCTGGCCCGGCCCGTAGAGGGCTGTTGCCACCAGAGCGCGCAGATCGGCGATCGGTCCGGAGGCGACGGCGGTGAAGCCGGGGTCCTGATCGAGGTGCTGCCGCTCGACCAGCGCGCCGAGCACCGAGCGCGAGGTGAGGATGGCCATCTGGCTGTCGACCAGCGCGCCGTCGGCGCCCTGCGACGACGAGCCCAGGCCGGTCGGCGCCACGCCGAGGTTGACGAGGCCGCGCTCGCGCGGGTCGATGAAGATGGAAACGCCGGAGGTGTAGGCCTTGGGCGACAGCCAGACGAAGGCCAGGCCGCCGAGCACGAACAGCAGGACGATCAGCACCATCAGCCGCCAGCGGCAGGCGAAGGCCCGCGCAAGCAGCCGCAGATCGTCGGCAAGGCTGGCCTCGCCGGCCGAGCCGTCCGAATACTCAACACCCATTTTCATAGCACCGACCCACTAGTGACGCGTGCATTTTGTTGTTTTCACTATCACAAACCCCGGGCGGCCGGTATGAAAGAGTTAAAATCTGGTTAACAGAAAAAATTGCTTTTGAAACCAATTATATGTGAAAATACGGGCAGCGGCCGGCAGCGCGCTGATCAGGCGCCTTTGCCGCCACCGGTGATTCAACAAGCGGAGACGGCCAAAGCCTGGGGTTGCCGGGGACTTGTCCTTCGGCAACGGCTGGCGGCCAGTCGTCGCCGACCCTAGCGGCCGGCCGGTCACAGCGGCGGGAAGACGGAGGCCGGAGGCGTCACATCTTCGTCAAGGCACGATGCTTCCGGAGATGCGTCGAGCGTCGCCGCCCGGCCGTCCGCTCACTGGCAGACGTCGATCCAGGTGGCGCCGACGAGGTCGGCGAGACGCTCGGTACCGATGCGCACCGCCGCGTTGGTAGCGCCGGCGGCCGGCAGCACCTCGGCAAAGCGCCGGAGGGACTGGTCGCAATAGACCGGCAGCGGCGACTTGAGGCCGAAGGGGCAGACGCCGCCGATCGGGTGGCCGGTCAGCTCCACCACCTCGTCGAGACCCAGCATGCGCGCCTTGCCGCCGAATGCCTCGCGCGCCTTGCGGTTGTCGAGCCGGGCGGTGCCGCCGGCCACCACCAGCATGGCCCGGTCGCCGACCCGGAGGCAGATGGTCTTGGCGATCTGCGCCGGCTCGACGGCGTGGGCGGCGGCGGCTTCCGCCACGGTGGCCGACGAGGCGGTCGTCTCGATCACCTCGATGTCGGGCGCATGGGCGGCGAAAAAGGCCTTGACGCTCTCGATGCTCATCTCACCACTCGCCGAGCTTGATGTCCGGCGTGTAGTCGACGCCCTCGACGTCCTTCACCACCGGCTGGCCGCAAATGACCCGCCCTTGCACGGGATCGAAGGTCAGCGCCGGCGAGCCGGCAAGCTGCCAGCCATTGTTCAGCGCCGCGCTGACGCGATGGCAGAAGGCGGCGTCGTCCGGGCCGGTCAGGAAACGGTAGAGCTTCATGGGCGGGGTCCTTTCGGAAAATCGCCCGAATAGGTCCGTCCGCCGCCGCCTTGTCAAGGCGATCGGGCGCCGCCGGGGTACGCATGCACCGCTCATCCTTTTTGGCGATGCCGGCGCAAGACAGACTTAAAGCGGCGTTAAAGTTTGCGCGGCAGGTTTTATCTATCTGAAGGTCCCCCCGATGTTCGCCGCGATGCGATCGCCCGGCCGGGGCGACCAACCGGGAGTGACGCTGCTGGCTACCCCTGTCTCGTCCATGCGTAGCTTCTGGGGGCTGCTCAGGGCCTATTGGGTCTCGGAAAAGTGGCGCGAGGCCTGGGCGTTGACCGCCGCCGTGGCACTCTTGTCGGCGGCGGCCAGCAAGAGTGGCGTCTGGCTGGCGCAGGCCTCCGGCGCCTTCATCTCCACCATCGCCTCGTTTCCCGACCTTGGCGCCTCCGGCATCGCCGACGTGCTGACGGCGGCCGGCGTGCTGGTCGGCCTTGCCGTGCTGAAGTTCGCGGTGTTCATCGGCTTCCGCCACTATTTCTCGACCACGCTGCATCGCCGGTGGCGCCAGTGGCTCGATGGCCGGTTCAATGCGGCGCTGCTCTCCGACCGCCGGCCCTACTACCACCTCCTGGTGATGGGCGCCGCCGACGAGGGCGCCGAGGTGCCCGACAACATCGACCAGCGCATCCAGGAGTCGATCAAGGCGATGACCGGCAACGCGCTCGGCATGGCCATGGGCCTGATCTCGGTGGTGACCTCGGTCTATTTCGTCGGCGAGATGCTGATCTCCACCTCGGTCTCCGTGCATGGCCTCGAGTTCCTCGGCTCCTACGCCAGCGCCGCGCTGGTGTTCGCCCTCGCCGTCACCTACGTGCCGGTGTCGACGGCCATCGCGCTCAGGATCGGCAAGGCCATCCAGGCGCTGAACATGGCCATGCTGCGCTACGAAGGCAGCTACCGCGCCGAACTCGCCACGCTGGTCCGCCGCGTGCTGCCGATCGCCGCCGCCCGCGGCGAGAAGGTGCAGGCGGCGATCCACCGCCGCCAGTACCAGTCGATCGACCGCACCTGGGGCCTGCAGAACAAGGTGTCGGCGCTGTTCCTGTCGTTCAACGGCAGCTACACCTACATCACGCAGAGGGTGGTGGCCTACCTGCCGAACATGCCCGCCTACATGCAGGGCAGCATCTCCTTCAAGACCTACGTCACCGGCTCGGAGCTGGTCAGCGAGCTGATCAGCGACTGCTCCTGGGTGATCCAGGTGATGCCGGACATCGCCAACCTCAGGGCCAACGTCTACCGGGTGGTCGAGCTGGCCGACGCCATCGAGCGGGTGCAGGACGCCCAGGCCTTCTACCGCGAGAGCGGCATTTCCGAGTTCCGCTACGAGGCGCAGCCGGCCGAGCGCGGCCTCTCCGTGCAGGGGCTCGAACTGATGTTCGCCGGCAAGGAGGCGCAGCCGTTCCTGCGCGTCGCCCGCCTCAACGTCAAGCCGGGCCAGTGGGTGTTCGTGCGCGGCCCCTCCGGCTCGGGCAAATCCTGCCTGATCAAGGCGCTCAACGGCCTGTGGCCCTATGGCCGCGGCCGGGTGGTGATGCCCGAGGGCGTCAAATCGCTCTATGCCTGCCAGGACACCCGCCTGCCGCAGGCCAGCCTCAAGCAGCTGATCTCCATGCCCGAGGACGAGCACGAGCACCGCGACCTCGAGGTAGCGGCCATCATGAGCGCGGTCGGCCTCGGCGACTTCATCCCGTCGATGGGCAATCCCTCCTATCGCGGCCGGCGCTGGGACGACGTGCTGTCGGGCGGCCAGAAGCAGAAGGTGGTGCTGGCGCGCATCCTGCTGCACACGCCCGACGTGCTGTTCCTCGACGAGGCCACCGCCGCCCTCGACCCTGAGGCGCGCAGCGAGTTCCACCGCCTCGTCAAGCAATACTGCCCCAAGGCGACGGTGCTGTCGGTGATGCACGAGCAGACGCCGCCCACCGACAGCCTCGGCCGCCCCTTCTACCACGCCATCCTCAACATCGAGAACGGCCGCGCCGGCCTGGAGCCGGTGGTGGTGCCGGCGCCGCCGCCGATCCGCGACACGCGCGGCGGCCTGCGCTCGATGCTGTCGGCGATGCGCCATCTCTCGTGAGCCCCATCTCTCGTGATCCTTCGGGGCCGCAACGGACGATCGACATGACCAAGGACAGGGATTTCATCGACAGGCTGATCGCCGGCATGACGCTCGGCGAGAAGATCGGCCAGCTCAACCTCGTCACGCCGGGCGGCGAGACGCTGACCGGCACGGTGGTCAACACCGACGTCGCCGACAAGATCCGCGAGGGCCGCATCGGCGGCATCTTCGGCGTCAAGTCGGCCGAGGCGGTGCGGGTGTTCCAGGACCTCGCCCAGGAGACGCGGCTCAGGATCCCGCTGATGTTCGCCGAGGACGTCATCCACGGCCAGAAGACCGTCTTTCCGCTGCCGCTGGCGCTCTCCGCCAGCTGGGACATGGAGCTGGTCCGCGCCAGCGCCCGCGTCGCGGCGCAGGAGGCGGCGTCGATCGGCATCGATCAGGTCTACTCGCCGATGGTCGACGTCTGCCGCGATCCCCGCTGGGGACGCATCGCCGAGAGCCCCGGCGAGGACCCCTATCTCGCCGCCCGCTTCGCCGAGGCCATGGTGCGCGGCTACCAGGGCGGCGACCTCTCCCGCCCCGACGCGGTGATGGCCTGCCTCAAGCATTTCTGCGGCTACGGCGGCGGCATGGGCGGCCGCGACTACGACGCGGTCGACCTGTCGCCCATGACGCTGCACGACGTGGTGCTGCCGCCCTTCGTCGCCGGCATGCGGGCCGGCGCCGGCGCCGTCATGGCCTCCTTCAACACGCTGAACGGCGTGCCGATGCACGCCAACCGCGCGGTGATCACCGACCTCTTCCGCGACCGGCTCGGCTACGACGGCCTCGTCGTCGCCGACTACACCGGCATCCTGGAGCTGATCGCCCACGGCGTCGCCGCCGACCGGGCCGACGCCGCCCGCCTCGGCCTCACGGCCGGCGTCGACATGGACATGGTGTCGGAGGCCTATCTCGACACGCTGGCGGCAAGCGTCGAGGCCGGCCTTGTCGACGAGGCGCTGATCACCGCCGCCTGCCGCCGCGTGCTGGAGGCCAAGCTGAAGCTCGGCCTGTTCGACGATCCCTACCACCGGCTCGACTGGGGCCGCGCCGCGCAGCCGATCCTGACGGCCGCCAACCGCCAGCTCGCCCGTCAGGCGGTGGCCGCCGCCACGGTGCTGCTGAAGAACGACGGCAACCTGCTGCCGCTGCCGGCGCCAGAGAGCGGCCGGCTCGGCGCCATCGCCCTGGTCGGTCCCTTCGTCCACGACCGCGTCAACATGAACGGCACCTGGGCCGTTGCCGCCTCGCCCTCCACCGTCGTGCCGATCGCCGACGGCGTCAGCGAGGCGCTGGGTGATGCCGTCCGCCTCATCACCGCCAAGGGCACCAACATCGTCGACGAGCCGTGGCTCGCCGAGCGCCTCAACGTCCACGACTGGAAGGACCTCTCCGTCGTCATCGACGAGCGGCCGCCGGCGGCGATGATCGCCGAGGCGGTCGAGGCAGCCGGCAGCGCCGACGTCGTCGTCGCCGTGGTCGGCGAAGCGCGCGAATATTCCGGCGAATCCTCCTCGCGCAGCGACCTCGCCCTGCCCGAGCCGCAGAAGAAGCTCCTCAGGGCGCTGAAGGCGACGGGCAAGCCGCTGGTCGTGGTGGTGATGACCGGCCGGCCGCTGGTGCTCGCCGAGGAGGCGGCGCTGGCCGACGCGCTTCTCATCGCCTGGTTCGGCGGCACCGAGATCGGCCACGGCCTCGCCGACGTGCTGTTCGGCAAGGCCGAGCCGTCCGGACGCCTGCCGGCCACCTTCCCCTATTGCCTCGGCCAGGTGCCGGTGACCTATGCCCATCGGCCGACCGGCCGGCCGACGCCCGGCCGCTTCCAGAAGTTCACCTCCGGCTACGTCGACCTGCCCGACGAGGTGCCGCAGAACGACGGCCTCTATCCGTTCGGCTTCGGCCTCGGCTACGGCCGCGTCGCCTACGGTCCGCCGCGCGCCGACCGCACGGCGCTCAGCGGCGACGACCGCCTGAAGGTCACGGTGACCGTCACCAACCTCGGCGACCTCCCGACATTCGAGACGGTGCAGCTCTACGTCGGCGATCCGCTCGCCAGCGTCAGCCGGCCGGTCAAGGAGCTGAAGGGCTTCCGCAAGATCGTGCTCTCCCCGCGCGCCGCGGAGACCGTCACCTTTGCCCTCGCGGCGGCCGACCTCGACTTCTCGGTGGCCGAGACCGTCACCGACACCCGCCGGCGCTGGGAGGCCGGCGCCTTCGACATCCACGTCGGCCCCAACTCGCGCGACACCCAGACGGTGCGCGTCGTCTGGGAGATGCCGGACACCCAGGGAGACCGGTCATGATCCTTTCGCCGGCCGACGTCGCGGCCATGGATGACGAGGCGCTGCTCGATCTCGTGCAGCAGGCGACGCTCAGCTATTTCTGGGATTACGGCCATCCGGTGAGCGGCATGGCGCGCGAGCGCGACAACGACGCCTTCGGCTATTCGCCCGAGGACACCGTCACCACCGGCGGCACCGGCTTCGGCGTCATGGCGCTGATATCAGGCGTCGAGCGCGGCTTCCTGCCGAAGGACGAGGTGATCGAGCGCATCTGTCGCATCGTCGGCTTCCTGGAGGCGGCCGACCGCTTCCACGGCGTGTTCCCGCATTTCATGAACGGGGCGACCGGCAAGACGATTCCCTTCGGCGAGCGGGACGACGGCGGCGACCTCGTCGAGACCTCGTTCCTGATGGCCGGCCTCCTCACCGCCCGCCAGTGGCTGATTCCGGTGCGGCCTGACCTTGCCGCCCGCATCGACCGCCTGTGGCGCCATGTCGAGTGGAGCCATCACCTGCGCGACGACGGCGCTCTCCTCTGGCACTTCAGCCCGCTGCACGGCTTTGCCATGAACCACGCCATCACCGGCTGGAACGAGTGCCTGATCACCCACGTGCTGGCCGCCGCCTCGCCGACCCATCCGGTGCCGGCCTCGACCTATCACGGCTCCTGGGCCAGGGGCCGCGACTTCCTGAACGGTCGCGACTACGGCGGCGTGACGCTGCCGCTCGGCCCGGACTATGGCGGGCCGCTGTTCTTCGCCCATTACTCCTTCCTCGGCCTCGACCCGCGCGGCCTCGTCGACGCCTATGCCGACTATTTCGTCCAGAACACCGCGCATGCGCTGATCAACCGCGCCCACTGCCTGACCAATCCCCACGGCTTTGCCGGCTACGGGCCGGACTGCTGGGGCCTCACGGCGTCGGACACCTTCGACGGCTACAACGCCCACTCGCCGGTCAACGACACCGGCGTCATCACGCCGACGGCGGCGCTCGCCTCGATGCCCTACGTGCCGGCCGAAGCGATGGCGGCGCTGCGCGGCTTCCTCACCGCCATGGATGGCCGGCTGTTCGGGCCGCGCGGGCTGGCCGACGCCTTCTCGCCCGGCCGCCACTGGCAGGCATCGAGCCATCTCGCCATCGACCAGGGGCCGATCGTCGTGATGATCGAGAACCACCGCTCCGGCCTGATCTGGACGCTGTTCATGACGGCGCCCGAGGTGCTGGCCGGCCTCGCCCGGCTCGGCTTTGCCAGCCCGCACATCGACCGGGCGTCGGTGGCATGACGCCCGACGTCGTGCCGCTCGGCGCTTCCGACGACCCCTTCTCGCCCGACGCGCGTATCAGTATCGAGGTGTGGCGCAACGCGCCCTCGCCCCGTCTCGCCGTCACCGCCCATGGCCGCAACGGCGCGGCGCGGGCGCCGCACATGCTGAAGCTGATCGACGCCTATCGGGCGCGCGGCTACATCGTCGTGTCGCCCGACTGCTGCGCCTCGGCCTGGAACGACAGCGCCGGCGCCGAAGCCGACTTCCTCCTCGAAAACCACGTCCGCGACGTGCGCCGGGCCGCGGATTGGGCCGTCGCCCATGCCGCCGACATCGGCTGGAGCGGCGGCCATCTCGCCCTGTGCGGCCACTCGATGGGCGCCTATGCCGTCATGCGCCTTGCCGCCGGCGACTATCTCGGCAAGGTCGGCCATCTGCTGCTGGTGTCGCCCTTCACCTCCGGCGTCCGCCAGATCGAAGCGCGCGAGAAATATCATCCTGATGGTATCGCCAACCTCCGGCGCGAGGTGCCGCGCGCCCTCGACGAATGGCCGCGCCACGACGTGTTCGCCGTCGTCGATCGCCTGACGCTGCCGGTCGCCATATTCGCCGGCGGCAAGGACATCGTGGCGCCGCCGGAGAACGTCCGCGAACTGGTCGGGCGGCTGCCGTCGCCGCCGCTCTTCCGCCTGCTGCCGGACGCCTCGCACTGCCTCGAAGGCGGCGACTATCTCGCCGAGTTGACCGATGCGATCGACCGGCTTGATGCCGTATCGCCGTCGGTCTAGGCATATAGTCGCATTTCTGCGTACACTTTATCGTTTTGCACCGTCCGGACGGCGATTTGGCTTTGACGCCTCCCCTCCGAGAAGGTACTTACGACTCACGCTATTCCGACCCCTTGACGCTAACGTCAGCGTAAGGAGCCGCTCCAAGGGAGCGCCCGTCTCCCGCCTCACGAGGGAACCTCATCCGATGGCCGACGCCCGCCTCTCGGCTTCCCGTCCGCTCTCGCCGCATCTCATGGTCTTCCGCTTCATCCTGACCATGGCGATGTCGATCGTCCACCGCATGACCGGCGGCTTCCTCTACGTCGGCACCGTGTTCGTCGCCGTCTGGCTGGTGGCGGCGGCGAGCGGTCCCGTCTGGTTCGCCCGCGTCGACGGTCTCTACCAGACCTGGATCGGCCGGCTGATCCTCATCGGCCTCGTCTGGTCGCTGATCCATCACGCCATCGGCGGCATCCGCCACTTCATCTGGGACCTCGGCTACGGCTTCGAGAAGAAGACCGCCGACCGCATGGCCCTGTTCAACCTGGTGGCCGGCCTCGTGCTGACGGCGCTGGTCGTCGTTGTCGCCACTCTGTTCGGCTGAGGTCGCCATGACCAAGTTCCAGATCGAGACGCCGCTGAAGCGCGCCCGCGGCTTTGGCTCGGGCAAGACCGGCACCGGGCATTTCTGGCAGCAGCGGGTGACCGGCGTCGCCGCGCTGCTGTTGTCGCTCGTCTACGTCGCGCTGCTGATCAAGCTGCAGGGCGACGACTATCCCACGGTGCTCGCCACGCTCGGCAACCCCTTCATCGCCGTGCTGATGCTGGCCTTCCTCGGCGTCAGCGTCTGGCACATGAAGATCGGCATGCAGGTGATCATCGAGGACTACGTCAATCAGCCGTTCCTCAGGGTGCTGTCGCTGATGGCCAATTCCTTCTTCTCGGCGCTGGTCGGCATTGCCTCGGCCGTGGCGCTTCTCAAGATCGCCTTCGGAGCCTGATCATGGCCGTTGCAGAGCAAAATGCCGGCGGCAAGGCCGCCTTCAGCGTCGGCGGCCGCGCCTACACCTTCATCGACCACACCTTCGACGTGGTGGTGGTGGGCGCCGGCGGCGCCGGCCTTCGGGCCGTCGTCGGCGCCTCGGAGGCGGGCCTCTCCACCGCCTGCATCACCAAGGTGTTCCCGACCCGCTCGCATACCGTGGCGGCGCAGGGCGGCGTCGCCGCCTCGCTCGGCAACATGGGGCCGGACGACTGGCGCTGGCACATGTACGACACCGTCAAGGGCTCCGACTGGCTCGGCGACCAGGACGCCATCGAATATCTCGTCCGCAACGCGCCGGCCGCCGTCTACGAGCTGGAGCACTGGGGCGTGCCCTTCTCGCGCACCGAGGAAGGCAAGATCTACCAGCGGCCGTTCGGCGGCATGACCACCAATTTCGGCGAAGGCATCGCCCAGCGCACCTGCGCCGCCGCCGACCGCACCGGCCACGCGATGCTGCACACCATGTACGGCCAGGCGCTCCGGCATTCGGCCGAGTTCTTCGTCGAGTATTTCGCCATCGACCTGATCATGGAAAACGGCGCCTGCCGCGGCGTGGTGGCGCTCGAAATGGAGACCGGCCTCCTCCACCGCTTCCGCGCCCACCAGACGGTGCTGGCCACCGGCGGCTACGGCCGCGCCTATTTCTCCTGCACCTCGGCCCACACCTGCACCGGCGACGGCAACGCCATGGTGCTCAGGGCCGGCCTGCCGCTGCAGGACATGGAGTTCGTGCAGTTCCACCCGACCGGCATCTACGGTGCCGGCTGCCTGATCACCGAGGGCGCCCGCGGCGAGGGCGGCTACCTCACCAATTCCGAGGGCGAACGCTTCATGGAGCGCTACGCGCCGTCGGCCAAGGATCTGGCCAGCCGCGACGTCGTCTCCCGCTCGATGACCATGGAAATCCGCGAGGGGCGCGGCGTCGGCAAGAACAAGGACCACATCCACTTGCACCTCGACCACCTCGACCCGGCGATCCTGGCCGAGCGGCTGCCGGGCATCTCGGAAAGCGCCAAGATCTTCGCCGGCGTCGACGTGACGCGCGAGCCGATCCCGGTGCTGCCGACCGTCCACTACAACATGGGCGGCATTCCCACCAACTACCACGGCGAGGTGCTGACCAAGGTCGGCGACAACGCCGACAGCGTCGTGCCCGGCCTGATGGCCGTCGGCGAGGCGGCCTGCGTCTCGGTGCACGGCGCCAACCGCCTCGGCTCCAATTCGCTGATCGATCTCGTGGTGTTCGGCCGCGCCGTCGGCCACCGCTGCGCCGAGATCATCGACAAGGGCGGCCGCATCGCCGACCTGCCGAAGGACGCCGGCGCAAGCGCCCTCGACCGGCTCGACCGCGTCCGCTACGCCGCCGGCGCGACGCCGACCGCCGAGCTGCGCCTCAATATGCAGAAGACCATGCAGTCCAACTGCGCCGTGTTCCGCACCGGCGAGGTGCTGGAGGAAGGCGTCAGGCTGATCCACGGCTGCTGGGCGGCCGGCGACGACCTCCGCACCACCGACCGCTCGCTGATCTGGAACACCGACCTGACCGAGGCGCTCGAATACGAGAACCTGATCGTCCAGGCCGTCGTCACCATGGAAGGCGCGCTCAACCGCCAGGAAAGCCGTGGGGCGCATGCCCGCGAGGATTTCCCCAATCGCGACGACGCCGGGTGGATGAAGCACACGCTCGCCTCGATCGACCAGGGGACGCGGACGGTCGGCCTCGATTACCGGCCGGTGCATG
This sequence comes from Pleomorphomonas koreensis DSM 23070, assembly GCF_000425185.1. Classification (GTDB taxonomy): domain Bacteria; phylum Pseudomonadota; class Alphaproteobacteria; order Rhizobiales; family Pleomorphomonadaceae; genus Pleomorphomonas; species Pleomorphomonas koreensis. Next base: position 3,083 of record NZ_AULH01000026.1, on the reverse strand, counting down.
CCTACACGATGACCTCCGAGATCGACTACATCAAGCCGAAGGCGCGGGTGTACTGAGGCTCGCGAAAGTCCCGCCGCAAATCGGCCGGCAAACGAAAGCTTCCGAGGGAACAGCTCCATGGTCCAGCTCACGCTGCCGAAGAACTCGAAGATCAAGGCCGGCAAGGTCTGGCCGAAGCCGGAGGGCGCCGCCCACGTCCGCGAGATCCGCGTCTACCGCTGGGACCCCGAGGACGGCCGCAACCCGCGCCTCGACACCTTCTTCGTCGATCTCGATGATTGCGGGCCGATGGTGCTCGACGCGCTTCTCTGGATCAAGAACAAGGTCGATCCGACGCTGGCGCTGCGCCGCTCCTGCCGCGAGGGCATCTGCGGCTCCTGCGCCATGAACATCGACGGCATGAACACGCTGGCCTGCACCAAGGGCATGGACGAGATCGACGGCCCGATCAAGATTTACCCGCTGCCGCACCTCAATGTGGTGAAGGACCTGGTGCCCGACCTCACCCACTTCTATGCGCAGCACAAGTCGATCGAGCCGTGGCTGCACACCGTGTCGCCCGAGCCGCCCACCGAGTGGCGGCAGAGCCACGCCGACCGCGAGAAGCTCGACGGCCTCTACGAGTGCATCCTCTGCGCCTGCTGCTCCACCTCCTGCCCGAGCTACTGGTGGAACGGCGACCGCTACCTCGGCCCAGCCATCCTGCTGCAGGCCTATCGCTGGCTGATCGACAGCCGCGACGAGGCGACCGGCGAACGCCTCGACAACCTCGAGGACCCGTTCCGCCTCTACCGCTGCCACACCATCATGAACTGCACCCAGACCTGCCCCAAGGGTCTCAATCCGGCCAAGGCGATCGCCGAGATCAAGAAGATGCTGGTCGAGCGTCATATCTGACCGCTGCTTGCCGACGCCGGAAAAGACGCCCGCCACAGTTCCCGAAGCCGCCGGTCCGCTGCTCGCGCCGGCGGCTGAACCTTGCTCAGAAAGCCGTCAATTGCGCCGCCGGTACCCTGCCGCCGGCCGGCGTCTCCGTGCGACCTTCCGCGGCGCTTCGCCCTTCGGCGGTCTTGTCGGACCGGCCCGGACACTATACCTGCCATGCGCCGGCCGGCGTCATGCCGATTCCGCCTTGCAAATTAAATACTTAGACTTTGGTCTAGGCGTTTTGAGTCAGGGCGGCGGCGGGATGGCGCGGATTATGCTTTTGGGTTGTCCGAGGGGCGTCATCGGCCTGTCTTGGAAACGCCATGGATAATCCATCGGCATGGCGCAGAGGAGTTCGGGGAGCGGCGGCCGAGTTGGGGGAGACGGCGCTTTCCCTGTGGGTGGGGCGGAAAGAGGCGGTACGATGACATTGGCAACACCTCCGAGCGTCAGGGACTGGTTCAGGATGCAGACCGTCGATGTGTTGTTTCTGTGCGAAACCAACAGTGCCACCAGCCTGATGGCCGAGGCGCTGCTCAATCAGCGCGGCGACACGCGCGTCCGCGCCTTCAGCGCCGGCAGCCGCCTGGCTGCGACGTTGCTGCCGGAAGCCCGGCAGGCGCTCGGCCAGCGGGCGATCCCCACCGACGGCCTCGAGCCCAAGTCCTGGACGATCTTCGCCCTGCCGGGCGGCCTGAGGCCGCACATCGTCGTCGACCTCGCCACCGTCACCTGGACCGAGCCCGACTGCGCCCGCCTCGCCGAATACGCGACGCTGCGCTGGCCGCTGCGCGATCCGGCGCTGGTCGAGCGCAAGGCCGAGCGCCGCGCCGTCACCGAGACGGTGCTCAACGCGCTTGAGACGCGCATCTCCGGCGAGCTGGTGCGGCGCATCGAAAGCGTCCGCCAGGCGATCGACGGCGAGAATCCGCCGACCTCGCGGCTGTGGGCATGAGCGGACTGGCCGCCGGCAACCATCGCCCGCGGTCGATTTTCCCCAGTCTGGGAGGGTGTATCTCGTCTCGTCTCCCGGCCGAAACCGGCTCCTTGCGGCGTCATGGACCGTCCATCGGCAAGGGGCTGATGCGACAGTCCGATCCGGCTCAGCCGACTTTCAAAATGCCCTTCATCACCCCCCTTGCGCTCGCTTTGAACATCGCTATAGTGCGCGGCCACGAGCCGGGGCGCCGGCCGTATGGAGAGGTGGCCGAGTGGTTTAAGGCGCACGCCTGGAACGCGTGTATAGGGGCAACTCTATCGAGGGTTCGAATCCCTCCTTCTCCGCCATTGTCCTGCTCACGGCAGTTTCGCCTCGCTCGGTGCCTCCGCAGGAATAGGCTTCGGGCCAGCCGCGTTCCCAGCTTCGGGTTCTGACGTCGTCAACCTTGATACCGTGGATCATCGGATCACAGGATGCCGATCGGCGCCGAGGGCATTTCACAACAAAGTTTATACAGCGCATGACCTCGGGTCGTCGCAACCGGTTTCCCGAGGCAGATCAACTACCTGTACATTCCTGTCTCCGGACGGAGCCATCCTCGTCTCTGCTTCCGAGGGCGTCTTTGTCGGAACGATCTCTCAGTCGGGTTGCTAACCATAGGCAACAGCGTTAGCCTTTGGGTCAGTGTTTTTCCGATCCGCCGTTTCCGGCTAATTTATTTGACCTATTTTGAGACTGGAGGCCCCATGCGCAGCCTTGCAATCCTCCTCGCATCTTCCGCCCTTTTGTTCGCGGCAAACGGCTTTGCCCAGGACAATCCGAAAGCTCCCCCCGCGATTGATGTCAAAGGGTTGGTCGATGTCATCAAGGCGTCGTCCTCCTCGTCAAAAGCGGCCGATGCGCTACATCAACTCGAGCAGGTTGCCGACAGCGGCAATGCCAACGCTCTCTATCAGCTGGGCGACCTTTATACGCGCGGCGGTCCGATCGCCATTGACGGGCCGAAGGCGATCGACCTTCTGCAGCGGGCGGCGGATGCCGGCAATGTGAGTGGCTACGTCCGCCTGGGCGAGCTTTATCGCGACGGCACCGTGGTGGCCGCCGATGGCGCCAAGGCGGCAGAGCTGTTCCAGAAAGCCGCCGATGCGGGCAACACGACCGGCAAGCTCAACCTCGGCTTGATGCTGGCGAAGGGCCAGGGCGTCCCCGTGGATGC
>NZ_AULH01000025.1 GCF_000425185.1 Pleomorphomonas koreensis DSM 23070 | reverse complement strand
CGCAGCTTCGGGATACGAAGCTCGACTGTGCCAGCACGTGTCTCCCAGTCCCGGTCGCGATAGCCGTTGCGCTGGGCTAGTCGGAAGCCATTCTTCTCGCCATAGCCCGCGCCGGTCTTCGTGCCGACCTCCAGCATCATCAACTTCTCGGCAGCAAAGCCGATCATCTCGCGCAGCAAATCGGCGTCGGCGCTCTTCTCAACGAGTGAGCGCAGGTTCATCATGTCGTCGGTCATCGGTGGTGTCCTTCAGGTTGGTCTTGAACAACCCGACCCTACCGGAAAACACTGGTGACCACCGCTACCCTGCTACACCACGCCCTGGGACACGATCCCGCCGACGCCCACTTCAGAACTTCAAATTCTCTTGCTGAAAGATGTGGAGCAGCCGGGCTTATGCCATGGGCGGCAAGAACCATCTTGTGAATGTGATAGGCAAGTATCTGAAAGTCTCCGACGTTCTCACGACAGAAGTCCTGCCATTCGGCGGCAGGAAGATCGGAGGTGAGGGACAGCAGCGCACGTTCGCCGTGCGTGCCGCGGATCGTCATCGTCAGGCCGCGGGCGCCGATGCCGAACTCCCGCGCTTCGCCGAACATTTGACGGGCCTTGGGGTGACGGACTTCCAGGCTGTCCCAGTTCACCGGCAGCAACGCGTTGGCCGTCGATGCCACCACAGGGTCCGTCGTTACGAAATCCAGCTCCTTGTAGTGATCTACCCAGCTTTCCGGGTAGGTCACGTAGACAAAGGGCCCCTCTCTGGTCAGCTGTGGCAGGTGCAGTCCGAGATAAGCAACCTGGGAGAACCCATAGCTCTCGGCTATTGCGTGCAACGGTTCGGCGGAAAACCGCCCTGCTCTGACATCTCCGATCTTGTCGATGAGACTACCGAGCCGATCCGGATCTGATAACATTCGTGCTTTCCAGGCTTTCCCGCATCGAACGTGCGTCGATGCCGCGGCGCTTCCTCAACTCAATTGCGGCATAGCCGATCATGTTTGCCAGGTCAGGCTGCTGCGCACTCAGCGCCCATTCGCAGAACTGAAGGACGCCAACGACATAGTCTGTAGAGTCGGGGTTGGGGGTGTTCAAGCGCATTTATACTCTCCATGCATTTGTCTGCATGAATGCTGCGCCACCTGATGCCGCTATGCCATACGTCCCAAACGACTGGCCAAAAGGGCATAGCCAGAACTTGCTAACCAGGCTCAGGAATGGCGTATTCCATACAACTGAAAGGCGCATATTTCCAGTATGATCGAATGCAGGAAGCGACGTTTTCATTCAATTTCAGGGCATTAGCGGCCGTGCGGGCGCCCGATGGCGGTAGGTAGCCGGTTGAGACCGTACCGCCGGCAGCGTCACCGACAGCGTCGCGGCAACGGTGTCGGATGCCGCCCGCGACGCCCGTGCATTTTGCCAGACCACCGGCCGGCAGTCGGCCGAGGTAAACCGTCTACAAATTATATTTGCAAATGCCTCACATTCTCATATGACGCCGAGGCTACATATTTGCGACTTCACTACGGGAGGAACCCTCCATGCGTCCCCTGGCGATCCGCAAGCAGCCCATGTGGTTTGTGGCCGTCCTGGCCTCGGCGCTTCTGGCCGGACCAGCCATGGCGGCGGAGAAGTTCAAGGCCGTGACCACCTTCACGGTGATCGCCGACATCGCCCGCAACGTCGCCGGCGACGCCGCCGTCGTCGAGTCGATCACCAAGCCGGGAGCGGAGATCCACGACTACCAGCCGACGCCCGGCGATATTCGCCGGGCGCAGGATGCCCGGCTCATCCTCTGGAACGGCCTCGATCTCGAGCGCTGGTTCGAGAAGTTCTTCGCCAACCTCCGGGATGTGCCGGGCGTCGTGGTGTCGGACGGCGTCGAGCCGATCGGCATCGCCGAAGGTCCCTACGCCGGCAAGCCCAACCCGCATGCCTGGATGTCGCCGACCTCGGCGCTGATCTACGTCGATAACATCCGCGACGCCCTGGCCAAATACGACCCGGCTAACGCCGCGACCTACCGGTCCAACGCCGAAGCCTACAAGGCGAAGATCGCCGCCGCCGTCGGTCCGATCAAGGCGGACCTCGACGCCGTTCCCCCCGGCCAGCGCTGACTGGTGACCAGCGAGGGCGCCTTTTCCTATCTGGCGCGCGATTTCGGCCTCAGGGAACTCTATCTCTGGCCGATCAACGCCGACAGCCAGGGCACGCCGCAGCAGGTGCGCAAGGTGATCGACGCGGTGCGCGAGCACGGCGTCGGCGTCGTCTTCTCCAAAAGCACGGTCTCGTCCAAGCCGGCCGAGCAGGTGGCGCGCGAGACCGGCGCCCGCTACGGCGGCGTCCTCTACGTCGATTCGCTGAGCGAGGCCGACGGCCCGGTGCCGACCTATCTCGACCTCCTGACGGTCACCTCGGCAACGATCGCCAAGGGCCTGGCGGCGGGAGCCGGGCAATGACGCTGCCCGCCCCGGCTCAGGGAATCCAGGTCGAACGGGCGACGGTGAGCTACCGCAACGGCCACACCGCCATGCGCGACGCCAGCTTCGAGGTGCCGGCCGGATCGATCACCGCGCTGGTCGGCGTCAACGGCTCGGGCAAGTCGACGCTGTTCAAGGCGATCATGGGCTTCGTCCGGCTGGCCCGCGGCGGCATCACCGTGTTCGGCCTGCTGTCTTCCGAGGCGCTCAGGCGCAACCTCGTCGCCTACGTGCCGCAGAGCGAGGAGGTCGACTGGAACTTCCCCGTTCTGGTCGACGACGTGGTGATGATGGGCCGCTACGGCCGCATGGGCTTCCTGCGCATCCCGCGTCCGGCCGACCGCGAGGCGGTGACGGCGGCGCTCGTCCGCGTCGGCATGGCCGACTTCCGCCGGCGCCAGATCGGCGAATTGTCCGGCGGCCAGCGCAAGCGGGTGTTCCCGGCGCGGGCGCTCGCCCAGGACAGCCGCGTCATCCTGCTCGACGAGCCGTTTACCGGCGTCGATCTCAAGACCGAGGCGGCCATCGTCGACCTGCTGAGGGATCTGCGCGACGAGGGCCGGCTGATGCTGGTCTCCACCCACGACCTCGGCAGCGTGCCGGAGTTCTGCGACCGCACGGTGCTGGTCAAGGGCACGGTGCTGGCCCACGGTCCGACCGCCGAGGTCTTCACCCAGGAAAACCTCGAAATCGCCTTCGGCGGCGCGCTCCGGCATTTCGTCCTCAGCGGGCCGCCGAACGGCGACGCGCAGACGCTCGGCGTCGTCACCGACGACGAACGGGCGCTGGTGCTGCGTGGCGGCAAGGCGACGCGCCTGCCTCCGGCGGAAAGGCGGGTCTGATGGCGGCGCTCCTCGAACCCTTCTCCTAAGGCTACATGGTCAATGCCATGTGGGTGTCGGCGCTGGTCGGCGGCGTCTGCGCCTTCCTGTCCTGCTACCTGATGCTGAAGGGCTGGTCGCTGATCGGCGACGCGCTGTCGCACGCCGTCTTTCCCGGCGTCGTCATCGCCTATATCGCCGGCCTGCCCCATGCGGTCGGCGCTTTCGCGGCCGGCATGGCCTCGGCGCTCGCCACCGGCTTCCTCAGGGACAACAGCCGCATCAAGCAGGACACGGTGATGGGCGTGGTGTTCTCCGGCATGTTCGGCCTCGGCCTCGTCCTCTACGTCAAGATCCGGTCCGAGGTGCATCTCGACCACATCCTGTTCGGCGACATGCTCGGCGTCTCCGGCCAGGACATCGCGCTGACCGGCGCCATCGCCGCGCTGACCGCCGGCATCATCGGCCTCAAGTGGAAGGACCTGCTGCTGCACGCTTTCGATCCCGCCCAGGCAAGGGCCTGCGGGCTGCCGGTCGGCCTGATGCACTACGGCCTGCTCGCCCTGATCTCGCTGACCATCGTCGGCGCCTTGCAGGCGGCCGGCATCATCCTGTCGGTCGCCATGCTGATCGCGCCGGGTGCCATCGCCTTCCTGGTCAGCCGGCGCTTCAGCAGCATGCTTGCGGTCGCCATGGCCATCGCCGTGGCGACCTCGTTCTCGGGCGTCTACCTGTCCTTCTTCCTCGACAGCGCGCCGGCCCCGACCATCGTCCTCCTGATGGCCCTCGCCTTCGTCGTCGCCTTCGTTCTGGCGGTGCGGCGGACGGCGAAGGCGGAAGCAACGGCCTGACCGTCGTCACGGCTTATTTCTCGTTCTGTCCAATGCGCGACAGACCGCCCCGCCCCGGCGCCGCACTCTCCTGACAAAGGCTTGGGAGGGTGGAGATGTCGGACCGGACGAGCGAAATCATCCGCGACTACTACGGCAACCAGCTGGCCGGACAGTCCGCCCTCAAGACCGGCGCCTGCTGCTCCAGCGAGGCGCTGCCCGCCCGGCAGCGGGCGATCCTCGACAGCATCCACCCCGAGGTGTCGAGCCGTTTCTACGGCTGCGGCTCGCCGATCCCCGACGACGTCGAGGGACTGACGGTGCTCGACCTCGGCTGCGGCACCGGGCGCGACGTGTTCCTCGTCTCGGCGCTGGTCGGCGAGGCCGGCCGGGTGATCGGCGTCGACATGACGCCCGAGCAACTTGCCGTCGGCAGGGCCCACCAGGCCGGGCAGGCACGCGTCTTCGGCCACACCGCCTCCAACGTCAGCTTCGTGGAAGGCCGCTTTGAAGACCTCGCGGCGCTCGGCATCGCCGACGCCTCGATCGACGTGGTGATCTCCAACTGCGCCCTCAACCTCTCCATCGACAAGCACCGGGTGTTCTCGGAGATCCACCGCGTGCTGAAGCCGGGCGGCGAGTTGCTGTTTTCCGATGTGTTCGCCAGCCGCCGCCTGCCGCCCGACGTGGCGGCCGATCCGCTCTTGATCGGCGAGTGCCTGGGCGGCGCGCTCTACGTCGAGGACTTCCGCCGGCTGATGCGCGATGTCGGCTGGCCCGACTACCGCATCCTCAGGCGGCAGAAAGTCGCCATCGGCCATCCCTATGCCGAGCTGCTGGTCGGTCCGACCGTCTTCTGGTCGATGAAGGTGCGCGCCCTCAAGGTCGGCGGCCTCGAGGACGCCTGCGAGGACTACGGCCAGGTGGCGACCTATCTCGGCAGCCTGCCCGACGCCCCCAACGCCTTCCTGCTCGACGACCACCACACCTTCATCACCGGCAAGCCGATGCTGGTCTGCGGCAACACGGCGGCGCTGGTCGGCGCCGGCCGCTTCGGCCGGCATTTCCGCGTCGACGGCAACCGCTCCACCCATTTCGGCACCTTCGATTGCTCGGGCGCGGCGCCGGCGACGACGGACGCCGGCGGTTGCTGCTGCTGAGCGGCCGCCCCCCAGCGAGGAGGCACTTCAAATGATTCCCTTCAAGGTGACCGACGGCATCGACTGTTTCAGGGCGATCGACTGGGACCGCGAACTGTTCGACGAACTGGTGCCGCTGCCCGAGGGCACCACCTACAACGCCTATCTGGTGACCGGCAGCGACAAGACGGCGCTGATCGACACCGTCTATCCGCCGAAGACCGACGAATTCATCGCGGCGCTCCGGAGGGCCGGCGTCAGGCGCATCGACTACATCGTCGCCAACCACGCCGAACAGGACCATTCGGGATCGATCCCGGCCGTCCTCGAGCTGTTTCCCGACGCCAGGGTGGTGACCAACGCCAAGTGCAAGCGGTTCATCATGGACACGCTGCCGGTGGCGCGCGACGCCTTCATCACCGTCGGCGAAGGACACAGCCTGCCGCTCGGCGGCCGGACGCTGCAATTCCTGATGACGCCCTGGGTGCACTGGCCGGACACCATGACCACCTGCGTTCCGGAAGCGAAGATCGCCTTCACCTGCGACTTCCTCGGCGCCCATCTTGCCACCACCGAGGCGTTCGCCGACGACGAGGCGCGGGTCGAGACGGCCGCCAAGCGCTACTATGCCGAGATCATGATGCCCTACCGCGGCTTCTCCAGGGAGGCGGTGGACAAGGTCGGCGCGCTCGATCTCGACTTCATCGCCCCCAGCCACGGACCGGTCTACGCCAGGCCATCGTTCATCCTCGATCTCTACCGCGCCTGGACGGCCGACGAGCCGAAGCCCTACGTGGTCATTCCCTACGTGTCGATGTACGAGAGCACCGCGCGGATGGTCGCCTACCTCACCGACCGCCTGATCGAGCGGGGGCTCGGCGTCCGGCCGATCAACGTCGTCGGCCTCGACACCGGCGACTACGCAATGAGCCTCGTCGATGCCTCGACGATTGTCTTCGCCTCGCCGACCGTGCTGTCGGGGCCGCATCCGGACGTCGCCTACGCGGCGCTGCTCGCCAACGTTCTCAATCCCAAGGCGAAATACGCCGCCGTCGTCGGCTCCTTCGGCTGGGAGGGCAACCTGCCGGAGATCGTCAGGGACATGCTGCCGAAGCTCGGCGCCCGCTTCTTCGAGCCGGTGATGGTCAAGGGCCTGCCGCGCGAGGCCGCCTTCGCCGATCTCGACCGGCTGGCCGACGACATCGCCGCGGCGCACGCCGCAGGGTGACGCCGGGACGGCTGTCACCCGGGCGACAGGCTTTTTCTGCGATTGAGTCCTCCATCGGACAGAATTGGTGCCGGTTGAGGCCGATCGTGGCAGGCGTGGAAGGCTCAACCCCATGCCCCCGAGGAGGAGAGGCCGCGGGCACGCCTTCCGGCAGCGCCGGAGGAGAGCATGGATATCTTCAAGGAAATCGTCCGCGAGCGTGATGCCGGCCGGCCGTCGGCGCTGGTTTCCATCATCACCCAGTCCGGCTCGACGCCCTCGGCGACCGCCGCCCGGATGCTGGTGCGCGCCGACGGCTCGATCGCCGGCACCGTCGGCGGCGGCGCCGCCGAGGGTCGGGCGATCATGGTGGCGCGCGAGGTGATCGCCACCGGCCAGTCGCAGATGCTGGCCATCGACCTGCACGAGAACCCGACGCTCGATCTCGGCATGATCTGCGGCGGCCATCTGCAGTTCCATATCGAGGCGATCATGCCCAACCGCACGGTCTACATCTTCGGCGGCGGCCATGTCGGCTTCGTCACCGAGCAGCTCTGCCGGACGCTGGGCCTCGAAACCGTGGTGATCGACGACCGGCCGGAGTTCGCCAACCCCGAGCGCTTCCCGGCCGCCGTTTCCACCCATGCCGGCCCGCTCAGCGAGGCGACGGCGCCGCTTTCGCCCAATGCGTCGTCGCTGGTGTTCATCGCCATGCGCGGCCATGCCCTCGATCAGGAGGCGCTCGCCTGGGCGCTCGGCACGCCGGCCGGCTACATCGGCATGATCGGCTCCAGGCGCAAGGTGCTGACCGTCTGCAAGAACCTCACCGCGATGGGCTTCGACGCCGAAGCCTTCGCCCGCGTCCGCGCGCCGGTCGGCCTCGATATCGGGGCGGAGGGGCCGGAGGAGATCGCCGTCGCGGTGACCGCCGAAATGATCGCCCACATCAGGGGCGCCGCCGTGAGAGTCCGGCCGCTCACCCGCATCATGGGCGAGGGCGAACAACCAAAGGAGGCGGCGCTCCGGGCGGCCGCCGGCTGAGCGTGGCGTGAGGAAACGGTACAATTCCAGGAGGAAGACATGAAACGCATTTCCCTCAACGTGAATGGCGTCCAGCGCTGGGTCGTCGCCGATCCCAGGCGGTCGCTCGCCGACGTGCTGCGCGAGCAGATGATGATGACCGGCTGCAAGGTCTGCTGCGAGGACGGCCAGTGCGGCTCCTGCACCGTGGTGATCGACGGCAAGCCGGTGCGCGCCTGCGTGACGCCGCTGGAAAAGCTCGCCGCCGACGCGAAGATCACCACCATCGAAGGCATCGGCACGCCCGACAACCTGCACCCGCTGCAGATCGCCTGGATGGCGCGCGGCGGCGCCCAGTGCGGCGTCTGCACGCCCGGTTTCATCATGTCGGCCAAGGCACTGCTCGACAGGACCCTCAGCCCGACCCGCGAGGAGGTGCGCGCCTGGTTCCATCGCAACCGCAACCTCTGCCGCTGCACCGGCTACAAGCCGCTGATCGACGCGGTGATGGACGCCGCCGCCGTCATGCGCGGCGACAAGACCGTCCACGACATCATGCCAAAGCCCAAGGACGACGGCTCGATCCTCGGCACCGAATACATCCGTCCGTCGGCCGTCGCCAAGGTGACCGGCGCCTGGGACTTCGGCGCCGACGTGGCGCTGAAGATGCCCGAGGGCACGCTGCGCCTCGCGCTGGTGCAGGCCGAAGTCAGCCACGCGCTGATCAAGGGCATCGACACCTCGGAAGCCGAGGCGATGCCGGGCGTCGAGAAGGTCATCACCTGGAAGGACGTCGGCGGCAAGAACGCCATCACCGGCCTGATCACCTTCCCGACCAACAAGGGCGACGGCTGGGACCGGCCGATCCTCTGCAAGGAGAAGATCTTCCAGTTCGGCGACGCCATCGCCATCATCGCCGCCGATACCGACGAGCATGCCCGCGCCGCCGCCAGGAAGGTCAAGGTCGAGCTGGACGTGCTGCCGGCCTACATGTCCGGCTTCGCGGCGCTGGCCCCCGATGCCATGGAGATCCATCCCGGCGTGCCCAACGCCTATTACGAGCAGGGCGTCGTCAAGGGCGCCGACACCGCGCCGCTGATGGCCAGCGCCGCCGCTGTCGTCGACATCACCACCTACTGCTCGCGCCAGCCGCACCTGCACCTCGAGCCGGACTGCGGCGAGGCCTTCGTCGACGACGACGGCGTGCTGACCATCCTGTCGAAGTCGATCGGCGTGCATCTCCACCACGCCATGATCTGCCCCGGCCTCGGCATCCCGCCCGAAAAGCTCCGGCTGATCCAGAACCCGGCCGGCGGCACCTTCGGCTACAAGTTCTCGCCGACCATGGAGGCGCTGCTCGGCGTCGCCGCGCTGGTGACCAGGAAGCCGGTATCGCTGGTCTACGACCAGTACCAGAACATCACCTACACGGGGAAACGCAGCCCGGCCAACATCAACATCCGCCTCGCCTGCGACAAGACCGGCAAGCTCACCGCCATGGAAACCGACTGGTGGCTCGATCACGGCCCCTATTCGGAATTCGGCGATCTCGTGACCTTGCGCCAGGCCCAGTTCACCGGCGCCGGCTACCATCTCGAAAACATCCGCGGCCACGGCCGGACGGTGGCGACCAACCATGCCTGGGGCTCGGCTTTCCGCGCCTACGGCTCGCCGCAGTCCTTCCTCGCCTCGGAAATCGCCATCGACATGCTGGCCGAGAAGATGGGCGAGGACCCGTTCGAGTTCCGCTACAAGAACCTCTACAACGAGACCTCGACCACGCCGACCGGCCAGAAGCCGGAGGTGCTGGTGCTGCCGCAGCTGTTCGACATGCTGCGTCCCAAGTACCAGGAGGCGAAGCAGCGCTGCGCCGACTTCAACGCCGCCAACACCGAGCGCAAGCGCGGCGTCGGCCTGTCGCTCGGCATCTACGGCTGCGGCCTCGACGGCCCCGACAGCTCGGAAGCCCGCGTCGAGATGACGCCGACCGGCTTCGTCGTGCATTCGGGCTGGGAGGACCACGGCCAGGGCGCCGACCTCGGCGCGAGGACCATGGCCCACGAGGTGCTGCGCGCCGCCGGCGCCAGGCCGGAGGACATCAGGCTGGTGATGGCCGACACCTTCGGCCCGAACAGCGGCCCGGCCGGCGGCAGCCGCTCCAACGTCTTCTCCGGCAACGCCATCCGCGTCTCCGCCGAGATGATGCTCGCCGCCATGAAGAAGCCGGACGGCAGCTACCGGACCTACCAGGAGATGGTCGACGGCAATATCCCGCTCGCCTACAACGGCAAGTGGGTGGCGGCGGCCTGCACCGACTGCTCGCCCGACACCGCCCAAGGCAACCCGTTCCCGGTCTACATGTACGAGGTGTTCATGCCGGAGGTCGAGGTCGAGCTGGAAACCGGCGAGACCAGGGTGGTGAAGTTCACGACGTCGGTCGACGTCGGCACCATCATCAACAAGGCGACGGTGGACGGCCAGATCTACGGCGGCCTCGCCCAGGGCATCGGCCTTGCCCTCACCGAGGACTTCGAGGACCTGGAGCTGCACACCACCCTCAAGGACTGCGGCATCCCCTATCCGCGCGACGTGCCGGACGACATCGAGATCCTCTATCTCGAAACGCCGCGCGAACTGGGGCCGTTCGGGGCGGCCGGCGTCGGCGAGGCGCCGCTCACCGCGCCGCATCCGGCCATCCTCAACGCCGTCTACAACGCCTGCGGCGTGCGGGTGTTCCGCGTGCCCGCCCTGCCGGAGGTGATCCGCATGGGGCTGGAGGCGAAGGCTGGCACGGCCGCCGCGGCCGAACTGCAGCATAGCTGAGGCCTGACAACCGGGGAGGCTAGCCCCCTCCCCGAAACTGCGGGCGACCCGAAGCTTTCGGGCCGCCCGCGTCCTTCCGCCGGGGCGTAGCGAGGCCGACATGGACGGCGACAAGATCAAGGCCTGGGAAGCGCTCTGCATCGAGGAGCAGCCGCCGGCCTGCGCCGCCGCCTGCCCCTTGCGCGTCGACGCCCGGGCCATGGCCGAGAAGATGGCGGCCGGCGATTTCGTCGCCGCCATGGCCGTCTACGCCCGTGCGGTTCCCTTTCCGGCCATCCTCGCCCACATCTGCGAGCACCCTTGCGAGGCCGTCTGCCGGCGGGCCGAGGCCGGCGGTGCCGTCCGCATCGGCGCGCTCGAACGGGCGCTGGTCGAGGAAGCCTATCCCTCCATCCGCCGCGCCGCCCAGCGGGCGCGCAAGCCGAAGACCATCGCGGTGGTCGGCGCCGGCCTCGCCGGGCTGACCGCCGCCTTCGACCTGGTGATGAAGGGCCATGCCGTCACCGTGTTCGAGGCGGACGCCCAGCCGCTCGACCGGCTCCATCGCGACTACCTGCCGGCGGTGCTGCCGCCCTCGGCGATCGCCGCCGACGTCGGCGCGCTGATGAAGCTCGGCGTCGACATCCGCTGCCGGCAGCGGATCGATCCGCCGTCGCTCGATGCGCTGATCGCCGGCCACGACGCCGTGCTGATGGCGGTCGGGCCGGGGCCGGCGGCCGCCTTTTCCGGCACGCTCCTGCTCAACGCCGCCGGCCGCATCGACGTCGACCGCCAGACGCGCGCCACCTCGCACCCCAAGGTGTTCGCCGGCGGCCTCCACGACGGCACGGAGGAAGCCTGGTCGGCAATCGGCTCGGCGGCGGATGGCCGCCGGGCGGCCGGCTCGATCGACCGCTTCCTGCAAGGCGCCTCGCTCACCGCCAGCCGCGGCGACGAGAGGGCGGGAACCTGCCTCTACGTCAACGTCGAAAGCCACACCGCCGTGCCGCCGGTCGAAGCGGCCGATCCGGCCGCCGGCTACGGCCACGCCGAGGCGACGGCCGAGGCGGCGCGCTGCTTCCCCTGCCACTGCCTCGAATGCGTCAGGGCCTGCCCCTATCTCGCCCATTACAACACCTACCCCAAGCGGGCGGTGCGGGAGATCTACAACAACGACTCGATCGTCATGGGCAACCGCAAGTCCAACCGGATGATCGACAGCTGCACCCTGTGCGGCCTCTGCACCGAGCTTTGCCCCAACGACCTCGCCATGGGCGAGGTCTGCCTCGAAGCGCGACAGTCGATGGTGGAGCGCGGCCACATGCCGGCCTCGCACCACGATTTCGCCTTGCGCGACATGGCCTTCAGCCGTTCCGACGAAGTGGCCTTCGCCCGCCACCAGCCGGGACACGAGCGCAGCGCCGTGCTGTTCTTCCCCGGCTGCCAGTTGGCGGCATCGGCCCCCGGTCAGGTGGCGGCGGTCTATCGCCATCTCACGGAGCGTATCGGCGGCGGCGTCGGCTTCATGCTCGACTGCTGCGCCGCGCCGGCCCACTGGTCGGGGCGGACGGCGCTGCACGGAGAGGCCGTGCACCGCATCCGCACCGTCTGGGAGGAGTTCGGCCGGCCGCGCCTCGTTACCGCCTGCTCGACCTGTCTCAAGCTATTCGGCGAGTTCCTGCCGGACGTGCCGACCAGTTCGCTGTGGACCGAGCTTGAGCGGATCGGCTTGCCGGACGGCGCCAAGCGGCCGGCGCCGAAAGGCCCGCTCGCCATCCACGATCCCTGCACGGCGCGCCACGCCGTCGACGTCCAGGCGGCGGTGCGGTCGATCGCCACGTCCCTCGGCGCCGAGGTCCGCGAACTCGGCGGCGCCGAGAAGACCACCTGCTGCGGCTATGGCGGCCTCGTCTCCTTCGCCCATCCCGAGGTCGGCAACGCCTTCGCCGACCGGCGGATCACCGAAAGCGACGACGACTATCTTGCCTATTGCGCCATGTGCCGCGACAATTTCGCCCGTCGCGGCAAGCGCGCCCTGCATCTGATGGACCTGATCTTCCCCGATGCCGACGATCCGGCGGCACGCCCGGATCCGGGGTTCTCCGGGCGACGCGACAACCGCCTGCGGCTGCGTCGGCGCCTGTTGCGCGAACTCTGGGGAGAAAGCATGAGCGATCCGGTTCCGCCCGTCACCCTCGTCATCGCCGACGCCGTGCGCGCCGACATCGAACGCAAGCTGCTGCTCGTCGACGACATCGCCGAGGTGATCGCCGAGGCCGAACGGACGGGGCGCAAGCTCAAGGACCGCACGACCGGCCGCCTCACCGCCTCCGGCCGCATCGGCACGGTCACCACCTGGGTGGAATACGAGGCGGGCGCCGCCGGCTTCGTCGTCCACCGCATCTACGGCCACCGCATGCAGGTGGAGGCCAAGCCGTGAGCACCCCGTTCGGCGACCCCGACGCCTCCGACCTCGTCTGCGCCCGCTGCGACCGGCCGCTGGAAATGCTGAAGGTCGAGGCGAGCTATCTCGGCCAGACCTTTCCGGTCGAGCTGCCCGCCTGCCCGACCTGCGGCTTCGTCTACGTCTCCGAGGAAATCGCCGCCGGCCGCATGCTGAAGGTCGAGCAGGCCCTGGAGGACAAGTGATGGCCTTGCACCCCCCCGCCGGGCTCGCCGGCTGCGGCCGCCTCACCGACGCGGCGGGCGAACCGCTCAGGCCGGGCGGCGGCGCCATCGTTGCCGAGCTGATCGGGCTGGCCGGCCTCAGGACTGGCGCCCGCGTGCTCGACGTCGGCTGCGGCGGCGGCGACAGCCTCGCCTGGCTGGAGCGGCGCGGCTTCATCGGCGTCGGCGTCGACCGCGACCGGACGAGCCTGGCGCTCGCCGCGTCGAAGTCGGCATCAACGCTGCTCACCGCCGACGCGGCGCGACTGCCGCTCCCCGACGGCGAGGTGGACGCGGTACTCGCCGAGTGCAGCCTGTCGCTGATGGCCGATCGCCGCGCGGCACTCGCCGAATGGCGGCGCGTGCTGAAGCCCGGCGGCCGGCTGCTGGTCGCCGACATCGACTGGCCGGCGCCTGGCGGCGATCCCTTCCGCGACGACGTCGCGGCGGCCGGCTTTGACATTCTTGACGAGGCGGACCGGTCGGAGGTGCTCGCCGGCTTCGCCGCCCGCTTCGTCTTCCAGCACGGCTCGCTCGACGCCCTGTGGGGCGGCGGCCGCCCGAAGCAGGGGGAAAAACCCCGCTACCGCCTGCTGATCGCCGCCCCGACCAGGAGTTCCTCGCCGTGACCGACGCCACCTTCCGCATCGCCGAACTGCTGATCGAAGGACACACCTGCGGCAACGTGCTGATGCAGCTCGCCCTCGATGCCCAGGGGCGAGAGGCCCCCGATCTCGTCCGCGCCATGTCGGGCCTCGCCAACGGCATGGGCCAGGGCTTCAACTGCGGCGCGCTGTCGGCCGGCTGCTGCGTCATCGGCTACTATGCCGGCCGCGGCACCGACGCCGAGAGCCTGCATCCGGCGTTCGGCGCCATGCTCGACGACTTCTCCGGCTGGTTCAACACCGCCATGACCGGCGATTACGGCGGCATCGACTGCGCCGCCATCATGCGGTTCGACGAGGGCCTGAAGCAACGGCGCTGCCCGGTGCTGATCGCCGCGAGCTGGGAGAAGATCCGGGAGACGCTGGAAGCGCACGGCGTCGACATCGCCGCCGAGGCGCCGGCGATGGCGGGAGACGAGCCATGACGGAGGCGCCCGGCCTTCATCCCGGCGAAGTGGCGGCGGTGGTGCTGGCCGCCGGCTGGTCGTCGCGCATGGGCGCCTTCAAGCCGCTGCTGCCGTTTGCCGGCGACACGGTGGTCGGGCGGGTGATCGCCAGCCTGACGGCGGCCGGCATCGGCCGCGTGCTGGTGGTGGCCGGCCACGAGGCGGCCCGCCTTGCGCCAGCCGTCGAAGCGCGCGGCGCCACGGTGGTCGTCAACCCGGATTTCGCCGAGGGCATGATCACCAGCGTCAGGGCCGGCATCGCCGCGCTGCCGGACAGCGTGGTGGCGGCGATGATCCTGCCGGTCGACATCCCGCTGGTCCGGCCGGAAACGCTCGCCCGGCTCGCCGGCCTGTCGGCAGCGGGCGACGCCGCCGTGCTGCGCCCGACCTTTGGCGGCCGGGCCGGCCATCCGCCCGTCATTTCCCGGCGGCTGTTCGCCGAAATTCTGGCAAGTCCTGCCGATGCCAGCCTGCGCGACATTCTCGCCGGCCACCGTCGCGAGACCGTCGAGGTGCCGGTGATCGACAGCGGCATCCTCACCGACATGGACTATCCCGAGGACTACCGCCGCCTCGCCGCGGCAACAGCCCGCCGCCATCATCCCGACGAGGCCGAATGCGAGGCCATGCTGGAGGCGGCCGGCACGCCCGAACCGGTGCGGCGGCATGCCCGCGCCGTGGCGCGGCTGGCCGTAGCCCTTGCCGGGCGGCTCGCCGAAAAGGGCGTCAGCCTCGATCCCGACCTCGTGCGAGCCGGCGCCCTCCTGCACGACATCGCCAAGGGCGAGGCCGACCATGCGGCGGCCGGTGCCCGCCATGTGGCCGGCTTCGGCTTTTCCGAGGCGGCGGTCGTCGTCGCCGGCCACATGGAAGCGACTTTTGCGCCTGATGATCGGATCGACGAGCGCCTCGTGGTGTTCCTGGCCGACAAGCTGATCGCCGGCGAGCGGCAGGTCGGCTTGGCCGAGCGCTTCGCGCCGGCCTTCGCCCGCTTCGCCGGTGATCCGCCGGCGCTGGCCGGCGCGCGGCGCAAGCACGCCACGGTCGCCGCCCTGCTCACTGATGTCGAGGCACTGATCGGGCCGGTCGGCTCGGACAAGGCGGTCCCGGCGCCGTCCGCCCCGCGCCTCGCTCTCGGCCGCACCCGCAGCGTCTGCCCGGAGTGCCTCGCCACCATTCCGGCCGAGCGCTATGCCGTCGGCGACACCGTCTATCTCGACAAGACCTGTCCCGAGCATGGCCGTTTCGTCGTGCCGGTCTGGCGCGGGCTCGAAAGCTACGAGATCTGGGCGAAGAGCCTCCGCAGCCAGGCCCGTCCGACCGTCATCGCCACCGCCGTGGACAAGGGCTGTCCCCATGACTGCGGCCTCTGCCCCGACCACCGCCAGCAGAGCTGCTGCGTGCTGATCGAGGTGACGTCGCGCTGCGATCTCGTCTGCCCGCTGTGCTTCGCTTCGGCCGGTCGTTCGGGCGAGGACGTGCCACTCGCCGACATCGCGGCGACGCTCGACGTCCTGCGGCGCGGCGGCAAGGCGCATATCCAGCTGTCCGGCGGCGAGCCGACGGTACGCGACGATCTGCCGGCCATCGTGGCGCTCGCCCGCGCCAAGGGCTTCGACTTCGTCCAGCTCAACACCAACGGCCTCCGCATCGGCCGCGAGCCCGGCTATCTCCTGGCGCTCCGCGACGCCGGGCTCGACTGTGTCTTCCTGCAATTCGACGGCGTCAGCGAGGCGGCCCACCGGGCCCTGCGCGGCCGCGACCTCAGGGCCGCCAAGCGCCGCGCCATCGACAGCGCCCGCGCCGCCGGCCTCGGCGTCGTGCTGGTGCCGACGCTGGTGCCCGGCGTCAACAGCCAGGAGATCGGCGCCATCGTCGATTTCGCCATCGCCGAGATGCCGACCGTCCGGGCCGTGCATTTCCAGCCGGTGTCCTATTTCGGCCGCCATCCCGAAGCGCCCGGTGACGCCGGCCGCCTCACGCTGCCGGAGGTGATGGCGGCGCTGATCGCCCATGGCGGCGGTTCGATCCGGCTCGCCGACTTCCGGCCCGGCTCGGCCGAGAACCCGTTCTGCTCGTTCAGCGGCCGGTTCGCTGTCGATGCATCGGGACGGCTGACCTCCGATCCGGACAAGGCAGCGAACTGCTGCGGCGGACTGCCCGACGACGGCAACTGCTGTTCCCCGGCCCCCACCTCGCCGGACGTCATCCGCGCCCAGCGCTACGTGGCCGGCCAGTGGACGCGCCCGGCCGACCCGGCGCCTGTGGCCGGCCTTGAGGCGTTCGACGCCTTCCTCGACCGGCAGGCGCGGCGGCTGAGCCTCTCCGGCATGGCCTTCCAGGATGCCTGGACGCTCGACCTTGACCGGCTGCGCCAGTGCTACATCCACGTCGCGCGAGGCGACGGCCGCGTCATTCCCTTCTGCGCCTTCAACCTCACCGACCGCCACGGCCGCTCGCTCTACCGGGATCCCGTGGCATGACGGGCGCCGGCACGCTCGACGCCTGGGCCGGCCGGCGGATGGCGCTCGGCCACGCGCCGAGCCGCGCCGAGGTCGAGACCTACCGGCTCGACCGACTCAACGCCGTCATCGCCGAGGCGCGGGCGAGGAGCCCGTTCTACCGGTCGCGGCGCGACTGGCCGGCCGACGACCGTCTCGCGACGCTGGCCGACCTCGGCCGCCTGCCGTTCACCTGCCCCGACGATCTCGGCCGGGCCGACCCGACGCTGACCGCCCTGCCGCTGCGCGATGCCGCCCGGCTGGTGACCATCCCGACCTCCGGCACTTCGGGCGCGCCGAAGCGCATCTTCTTCACCGAGGCGGACATCGAGGCGACCATCGACTATTTCCGCCGGGGCATGGCGACCCTGGTGCGGCCGGGCGAGACGGTGGCCGTCGCCTTTCCGACGCGGACGCCCGGCAGCGTCGGCGACCTCCTGATGCGCGGTCTCACCCGCCTCGACGCCGAGCCGCTGGCGCTGCCGGTCGACGGCACCATCGACGCCGTCGTCGCGGCGTTGCGCGCCGCCCGCCCGACGGCGATCGCCGGCATGCCGGTGACGCTCGGCGCGGCTGTCAGGCGCTCGGCGAGCGACGGCGGCTCGCCGCTCCGGATCGAGACGGCGCTGGTCAGCGCCGATACCATCTCGCCGAGCCTGCGGCTGGCGCTGGCCGACCTCTGGGGCTGCGAGGTGTTCGATCACTGGGGGATGACCGAAACCGGCTACGGCGGGGCGCTCGCCTGCCACGCCCACGACGGCCTGCACATCCGCGAAACCGATCTGCACGTCGAGATCGTCGATCCCCTGACCGGCCGGCCCGTCCTCGACGGAACGACAGGCGAGATCGTCCTCACCACGCTGACGCGGGCCGGACAGCCGCTCATCCGCTATCGCACCGGCGACCTCGCCGCCATCGATCCGCGGCCGTGCCGCTGCGGCTCGGTGCTGCGGCGGCTGAAAAACCTCAAGGGTCATGCCGCCGGGAAGATCGTGCTGAGATCTGGCCACAGCCTCGACATCGACATCATCGACGACGCCGTGTTCTCGGCGGCCGGCGTCATCGACTTCATGGCAACAGCGACTGCCGGACCGCCGGTGAGGCTGCGCCTCGACATCGTCGCCGGCGCTCCCTCGGCCGTGCCGAAGGTGCGGGCGGCCCTGGCCGGCCGGACGGACATCGCCGCGGCGCTCGCGGCGGGCGATCTCGTCCTCGACATCGCCGAGGCGGCCGGAGCGGCCTGGCCGATCTGCCGGAAACGGCGGCTTCGGGCGCCGGGCTCGCCCTCTCCCGACGGCCCGGAACCAACAAGACCGGCAGCGTTATATAGTTGAAGGTTATATCGACTGATGGATCATAACGATTTAGCCCCGCCGGTGCCTATGATCATTTTCATAACGGGCGAGGCCAACTCTGTCCGGTGTCCGGCCTTCATCCGGCGACTGCTCGGAAATCCGTCCCGCGCGATCCGTTTTGCCGCCTTTGCCATGTCGGCAGCCCGTGCACGCCCGCCCCGGATCACGGCGATCCGGGCCATGGGGCTATGCGCAATCTATCAAATCCGGGCACTGGGGAGGGCATGACGATGGTCCTGCCGCAGCGAATTGACAGCGAGCCCTGCGCCAACCTGATCGACGGGCAGGTTCATTGCGGCCATTGCCGGCATCTGCCGGGACGGCACGAGCGAACTGCGCACCGCGGCCCCCTGCCCAACCAGGACAACATCCTGGCCCTCAGATCGAAATTCATGTCGGACGGCACCGTACCGGACGGCATTCCCCTGCCCATCCTCAGGTCCTGGCAGCGCAGCGGCCAGCATGGTCTCGCCCACAGCCTGTCGCGGGTTCGCGACAGCCGGCTGGCGGAAACCGCCCTCAAGGAACTCCTGCAACGCAACGAGGAGCTGATCGTCGCGGCCTGGGGCGAAGTGGTGTCGCTCTGCCGGGAGACGCAGGGATTCAGCGGGGTGGTGGTTCTCACCGACCCCAACGGCGTCGTGCTGCTGAGACTCGGCGACAGCGCGTTCAGCGACGAGGCCGACAAGCTCGGCCTCACCGTCGGCGGCGACTGGTCGGAGCAGTCGATCGGCACCAACGCCATCGGCACCGCCCTGTCGGAGCGTTTCGCCCTGTCGGTGATCGGCGCCGAGCATTTCTGCAACCTCAACACCACCATCAGTTGCTCGGCCGTGCCGATCGTCGATCCCTGCGGCATTCTGGTCGGTGCCCTCGATCTGTCGACCTCGGTCACCGTCGGCCACGACTATTCGCTGCCGCTCCTGAAGCGGGCGGCCAGCGAGATCGAACGCCGCCTGTTCGAGCGGCGCTACGGCCGCTGCGAGCAGATGCACCTCCATTCCAATCCGCGTCTGCTCGGCAGCCCGCACGAGGGGCTGCTCGCCTTCGACAGCGACCGGCTGGTCGGCGCCAACCGCGCCGCCATCGAGCTGATCGGCCTCAGCTGGTCGGTGATCGGCGTCATGCATTTCCGGCAGCTGTTCTCAGTGCAGCACGCCACCGTCACGCGGCAGGCTTCGGCCGACGAATGCGTGGTGCAGTCGATGCAGGGCTCGACCTTCTTCGCGCGCCTGCAGATGCCGCCGAAGCCGCTGGCCGACAGCGAGGCGAAGAGGACGCTCGACGGCGAGGCGGCACGGCCGGCGGTCGCCGAGCCGGCCGGCGCCGAGGCGCTGCCGCATGTGGTGCTCGAGACGCTGCAAGGCGACGGCGGCCCGCGGCTGTCCCGGATGAAGGCCGGCCATCTGATCTACGGCGTCAATCTGATGGACGAGACGGGCGAGGCCATCTTCATCGCCGCCTCCGGCCAGTACCGCTGCTTCGCCTCGCACGAGGGCAAGGAGCTGACGCTGTTCATGCTCGGACCGGGCGATGCCGTGCCGCTCCAGCCGGAGATGGTCGTCGAGGTGCGCAAGGAGGGCGAGGCGGCGGTGATCCCGCGCACCGTCTTCCGCCGGCTCACCCGCACCCATCCCGAATTCAGCCTGTGCATCCTGCCGGCGGTCGAGAAGATGCTGAACCGGTCGCTGACCATGGTCGGCGAGATCGCCTTCCGCAGCGTCCGCTACCGGCTGATCCGCTATCTCTGCGAGATGGCTGAGCACGACGGCCGGCCGATGCCGGACGGCGTCGTCATCGAATCGGCGCCGCACGGCGACGATCTCGCCATGGCGATCGGCGCCGCCCGCCAGTCGGTGTCGACGGTGCTCGCCGAGCTGATCCGCTCGGGCGACATCCGCAAGCCGGCGCCGCGCACCTTCGTCATCCCGGACATCGACAGCCTCAGGGAGGAACTGCGGGTGCTGCGCTGACGGCCGCTCCCGCGACGATCATGACCGCTTCCCTGACCGACGGCTTCGGCCGTTCCATCCGCTATCTTCGCCTGTCGGTGACCGACCGCTGCAATCTGCGCTGCGGCTATTGCATGACCGACGACGTCACCTTCGTCTCCCGGAAAGACCTCCTGTCCTTCGAGGAACTCGACCGGCTGTCGTCGGCCTTCGTCGCCCGCGGCATCGACAAGATCCGCATCACCGGCGGCGAGCCGCTGGTGCGCAAGGATGTGCTGAGCCTGTTCCGCCGGCTGTCGCGCCACCTCGCCGGCGGCAGGCTGCGCGAGCTGACGCTGACCACCAACGGCATCCGGCTCGCCCGCTTCGCCGAGGATCTGGCGGCGGCCGGCGTCCGCCGCGTCAACGTGTCGCTCGATACGCTCGATACCGCCCGTTACGCCGGCATCACCCGTCATGGCGCGCTGTCCGACGTCCTCGACGGCATCGCCGCCGCCGCGGCGGCCGGCCTGAAGGTCAAGCTCAACGCCGTGGCGCTGAAGGGCGTCATCGAGCCGGAGGTCGACCGGCTGATCGCCTTCGCCCATGGCCGGGGCATGGACCTGACGCTGATCGAAACCATGCCGCTCGGCCGCCTCGACGTCGAGCGGGTCGACCAGTATCTGCCGCTCGATCAGTTGCGCCGCCACATCGAGCGGCGCTGGACGCTTCTCGACACCGCCGACCGCACCGGCGGGCCGGCCCGCTACGTGCGCGTCGCCGAAACGGGCGGCCGGATCGGTTTCATCACGCCGATGAGCCACAGCTTCTGCGACGGTTGCAACCGCGTCCGCGTCAGCGCCACCGGCCTGCTCTATACCTGCCTCGGCCAGGAGCGGGGTACCGACCTCCGGGCGGCCTTGCGGGGCTCGGCCGACGACGACGGCCTCAACGCGGCCATCGACAGGGCGATCTCCCGCAAGCCGAGGGGGCACGACTTCCGCATTGTCCGCGACCTCGGCCCGGCTCTCGAACGGCCGATGTCGGTGCTGGGCGGCTGATCCACCGGTCAGAGCCGGCCGGCCAGCAACAGGCCGATCAGCTTCCGCACGCTCTGGCCGCCCTCGCCGGACATCACCAGATCGGCGGCGGCCTTCAGCTGCGGCGCCGCGTTGCCGACGGCGACGCCGAGGCCGCCGAGCCCGAACAGCGCCAGATCGTTGGCCTCGTCGCCGACGACGATCACCTGATCGCCGCGCAGCCCGAGGCGTTCAAGGGCATGGGCAAGGCCGCTGCCCTTGTCGACGCCTTCCGGCAGAACCAGCACCCGCTCGCCGCAGCCGATGATGTCGAGCCGATAGCCGCCGCGCCCCATCGCCGCCCTGATCCGGTCGGCGTGTTCGGCGCCGGTCGCCAGCATCGAGCGTCCGGTGAACAGCTCCGCTTGAGGGATTTCGCGGCAGAGTTCGGCCAGGAAGCCGGCATCGAGCGGCGGGGCGATCAGTTCCTCCCTGCCGGTCGCCGGGCAGAAGGAAACGGCGCCGTTTTCAAGGATGATCTCGTCGAACAGGTCGAGCCGGCTGCACGCCGCCCTGATCCTTTCGAGCCGCCGGCCGGACACCAGGATCAGCCGATAGCCGGCGTGCCGCAGCGCGGCGAGCGCCGCCGCCGTCTCGGCGCTCATTCGGCCGCCGTCCGTGAGGGTGCCGTCATAGTCGAAGGCCACCGCCCGATAGTCGCCCGCGCCAGGCATGTCCGTGCTCCGGGCCGCCCGTCGCGGGGCGGCTCGCCGGACCATATCATGCGGCTCCGGCCCTTCCATCCGCGCAAAACGGCCGGGACTCAGCCGAGGCGCTGCGTCGTCTCGCGGTCGAACACGTGCAGCCGCTCGCCGTCGAGCATGATGTGGAGCGGCCCGCCGACGCGGGCGGCGGCGCGGTCGAGGGTGTAGATCTTCAGGTCTTCGCCGAGCAGGCGCACGTGCACGATGGTGCCGAAGCCGGTCGGTTCGACGAGGTCGACCCGCGCCGTGTGGCTGCCCGGCTCGGCCGCGCCGACGATGCGCACGTGCTCGGGCCGGACGCCCACCGTCACCGCCTGCCCCTCGGCGGCCTTGAGGCCGGCCGGCAGCGGAATGCGGCTGCCGTCATGGGGCTCGACGGCGCCGCCGCGGCAGGCGCCGTCGATGAAGTTCATGGCCGGCGAGCCGATGAAGCCGGCAACGAACAGGTTGGCCGGCCGGTCGTAGAGGTCGAGCGGGTCGCCGACCTGCTGGATGATGCCGCCGTGCATGGCGACGATGCGGTCGGCCAGCGTCATCGCCTCGATCTGGTCGTGGGTGACATAGACCGAGGTGGCGCCGATCGCCTTGTGCAGCCGCTTGATCTCGGCGCGCATCTGCTCGCGCAGGCGGGCGTCGAGGTTGGAGAGCGGCTCGTCGAACAGGAAGGCCTTGGGGTGGCGGACGATCGCCCGCCCCATGGCGACGCGCTGGCGCTGGCCGCCGGACAGCGCCCGCGGCCGCCGTTCGAGCAGCGGGTCGAGGCCGAGCTTGCCGGCCGCCGCCCGCACCGCCTCGGCGATCCTCTCCTTGGCGGTCTTCCGGAGGCGCAGGCTGTAGCTCATGTTGTCCGCGACGCTCATGTGCGGGTAGAGCGCGTAGGACTGGAACACCATGGCGATGTCGCGGTCCTTGGGCGCCACCTCGTTGACGCGCCGGCCGTCGATGCGGATCTCGCCGCCGGTGATGTCTTCGAGGCCGGCGATCATCCTGAGCAGCGTCGACTTGCCGCAGCCGGACGGGCCGACCAGCACCACGAACTCGCCGTCGGCGATGGAAAGGTCGATGTCGCGCAGCACCGACACGGCGCCAAACGACTTGCTGACCGACTGGATGGTGATCGAGGCCATTGAAACGCTCCTCAGCCCTTCACCGCGCCGGCCGTCAGGCCCTGCACGAGATAGCGCTGGATCAGAAGGAAGAACAGGCAGGCCGGGATCAGCGCCAGCACGCCGGCGGCCATCATCTGCCCGAAGTCGACGGAGAACTTGGAGACGAAGGACAGGAGCCCGACCGGGAAGGTGGTGGCCCGGTTGTCGGAGATCAGCATCAGCGCGAACAGCAGCTCGCTCCAGGCCGCCGTGAACACGAAGCCGAGCGTCGCGGCGATGCCGGGCAGCGTCAGCGGCAGGATGATCTGGCGGAAAGCGGTGAACCGCGTCGCGCCGTCGATCATCGCCGCCTCTTCGAGGTCCTTGGGGATGCCGTCGAAGAAGGACTGCATCAGGAAGGTGGCAAACGGCACGTTGAAGGCGACGTAGACGACGATGAGGCCGGAAAGGCTGTTGGTCAGCCCAAGCGGCGACAGCATCTTGAACATCGGCGCGATCAGCATGACCAGCGGGAACATCTGGGTCAGCAGCAACAGGCCGATGATCCAGTATTTGCCGCGAAAGATGAAGCGCGACATGGCGTAGCCGGCCAGCGAGGCGACGAGGGTGACGATCACCGCCGTCGACGCCGAGACGATGGTCGAGTTGAGGAAGAAGGTCGGGAAGCTCGAATGGGTCAGCACGAAGACATAGTGTTCGATGCTGGCCCGCGACGGCCACATCCGGATGCCCTCGGTGTAGAGGAGGCTGGTCGGCGTCACCGACACCTTCAGCAGCCAGAACAGCGGGAATAGCGCGAAGGCCACGTAGGCGAGGACGGCCAGCCGGTGCAGCACGGTGAGGAGGAGGCGCTTGCGGGTCATCGGTTACTGCCTCGACATCATGGTTTGGCGCAAGGCGACGATCAGCATCGAATAGGCGAGCAGCAGCACGAGAAGCACCAGGGCGATCGCCGAGGCGTAGCCGAAGTCGAGCCGGCGGAAGGCCTGGGTGAAGATGTAGCTGGCGACGATCTGGGTGCGGTCGGCCGGGCCGCCGTTGGTCATGACGATGATCAGGTCGGCGAAATTGGCGATCCAGACGGTGCGCAGCAGGATCGAGATGGCCATGGTCGGCGCCAGAAACGGCACGGTGATCGAGCGGAAGCGCTCGACCGGCCCGGCGCCGTCGATCTCGGCCGCCTCGTAGAGATCCTTGGGGATCGCCTGCAACGCCGCCAGCATGGTGATGGCGAAGAAGGGGATGCCCCACCAGACGTTGGCGGCGATCGGCCCCCACATGGCGACGTCGGGGTCGGCGAGGATGTTGGAAGGTTCGGCCATCAGGCCGAGCGCGGTGAGCCAGTGCGGGATGGGGCCGACCACCGGGTTGAACATCCAGGCCCAGTCGAGGCCGGACAGGAAGCTCGGCACCGCCCAGGGCAGGAAGCACAGCGCCTGCGCCAGCGCCCGGCCCCGGAACGGCCGGTTGAGCAGCAGCGCCAGGATCAGGCCGAACAGGAATTGCAGGATGACCGACGAGAAGGTCCACCACAGCGTGTTGACGAGCGCGCCGCGGAAGGCGCTGTCGGCGGCAAGCTCGCGGAAATGGGCGAGGCCGACGAAGCCGCCGCTGAACGGATTGAGCAGGCGGATGTCGCGGAAGGCATAGGAGACGCCGAGCGCCAGCGGCACCAGCATGATGGCGACGATCAGGATCAGCACCGGCGCCGAATAGAGCCACGGTTCGAGGGCCGCGGCGATCTTCTGCATCGCCGTCCGGCGGTCGCCGGCGGGCGGCGCAACCGAATTGTAAAGGGTCATCGGACTGGAACTCGCTTGGATAGCCGGCAAGGGCAGCCGCGTCGGCGGATCGGAAGCGCGTCCGGCGGACTTCATGCCCGCCGGACGACCGGGGCCGCCCCGTTACTTGCTGGCGAGGAACTTCTTCTGCGCGGCCGTCAGGTAGTCGGCCCACTGCTTGGCGAGGTCCTCGGGCGAGATCTCGCCGAGCAGCGCCTTCTGGCTGGTGTTGACCACCAGCGAATCCTTGAAGAAGGCGAATTCCTCAAGATGCATCGGCATCACGGTCGGCACGATGTCCGGATCGGCCAGTTCCTCGAACCAGCCCTTGAACTGGTCGCGGGCATAGAACGGGTCCTTCTCGGCCGCCGTATGGATCGGCAGCGCGCCGATGCGCTTGTTCCACTCGATGTTGCCGTCCGGCGCGTCGAGCGTGGCGATCAGCTTCCAGGCGAGGTCCTTGTGCTCGCTGCTGGCAAACATCGACCAGCCGCCGTAGCCGATGGTCGGGAAGGCCTTGCCGGCCGGCCCCTTGGGCATCGGAGCGACGCCGTAGTCCTCCGGCTGCATGCGCTCGGCGATGGAGATCAGGGCGTCCGGGTCCTGGTCGAGGAAGGCGCAGGTGCCCGAATAGAAGCCGCCGACGATCTCGTTGAAGCCCCAGTTGACGCTGTCCTTCGGAGCGAGACCGGACCTGTAGAGGTCGACGAGATAGGCGACGCCCTTGGTCCAGCCCTCGTCGGCGAAGGTCGAGGTGCCGTCTTCCTTGAAGAAGGCGTTGTCGCCGGCCATGGCGGCGCCGAACATCACCCAGCCGTTGAGGCCGCCGGGGCCGCCGCGCAGGCAGTAGCCCGACTTGCCGGGCAGCTTCGACACCTTCTCGGCCGCCGCGCGGAAGTCGTCGAGCGTCTTCGGCGGCTCGGCGACGCCGGCCTCGGACAACAGCTTCTTGTTGTAGAACATGGCGCGGAGATAGAAGCCGTAGGGCAGCATGTAGGCGGTGTTCTTCACCGAGCGGCCCATCTCCAGGGCGCGCGAGGTGAGGCCGGAGGTGTATTCCCACTTGTCGAGATAGGGTTCGAGGCTTTCGAGCGCGCCGTTGTTGGCGTAGAGGGCGAGCCAGGTGTCGGGCATCTCGACGACGTCGGGCGTCTCGCCGGCCGACACCATGGTGGCGAACTTCTCGAAGGCCTGGCTCCACGGCAGCGACACGATCTCCACCTTGGTGCCGGGGTTGGCGTCCTCGAAGGTCTTGACGATGCCCTTCAGCGTCTCGGTCCGCTCGGGGCTGGTGATCACCTCGACGAGCTTCAGCGTCGTATCGGCCAGCGCGGTGCCGGCCATGAGCAGCGTCGAGAGCGACGCGATGGCCAAAATCCTGGTCATGGGTTCCCCTTTCCTGGTCTGGTTTCCTCAACTGCCGGACGCCGACGGCGTTGGTGTCCCGCCTTGCATCCGTTCCCTGTCCGGCCGGACGATCCGGCCGCTACCGCTCCAGCGCTCCAGGCCGGAGCGGGATTCCTAAATCCGCGCCGCCTCGATGGCGCCGCCGAGGTCGGCCCACAGCGCCTCGGCGCCTTCGAGGCCGACATGCAGGCGCACCATGCGCGGGCTGATGCCGAAATCGACCGCCGAATTGGGGCCGGCAGCCTGGTTGTGGACGACGAGTGCCGGCACGACGAGGCTCTCGTGACCACCCCAGCTGACGCCGAGCTTGAACAGCCTGAGCCGGTCGGCGAATGTCGGAATGTCGACGTCCTCGGTGAAGGTGAAGGAGAACAGGCCCGAGGTGCCCGAGAGGCCGGGCGGCAGCGTGTTGCCGAGGCCGGGGTGCAGCACCGCCTCGACGAGCGGATGGGCGGCGAGCCTGCGGGCGATATGGAGCGCCGCCGCCTCGTGCGCCTTCATGCGGGCCGGCAGCGTCCTGAGGCCGCGGATCAGCAGCCAGGCGTCGAAGGGCGACAGCTTGCCGCCGAGATAGGGATAGGTGGTGGAGCGGACGCGGCCGACCAGCGCCTTCGAGCCGGTGACCACGCCGGCCACCACGTCGGAATGGCCGCCGATATACTTGGAGGCCGAATGCAGCACGAGGTCGACGCCGAGCGACAGCGGCTGCTGGAACACCGGCGACGCCCAACTGTTGTCGATGGCCGTGACGACGCCATGCTTGCGGGCCAGCGTGGCGAGGGAAGCGACGTCGAGCGCATCCATCGACCAGCTCGTCGGGCTCTCCAGATAGAACAGCGCGGCGCCGGGCAAGGCGCGCGCCACCGCCGCCTCGTCGCGGCCGTCGACGTAGACGGTCTCGACGCCGTAGGATTTCAGCAGCGTCTCGAACAGCCTGTAGGCGTCGGGATAGACGTGGCGGACGCAGACGAGCCTGTCGCCCGGCCGCACGAAGCTCATCACCGTCGAGGAGATGGCGGCCATGCCGGAGGCGAAGCCGAGCGCGTCCTCGCCGCCTTCCAGGCGGGCGATCATCTCCTCGAAGTGGCGGACGGTCGGGTTGAGGCCGCGCGTGTAGGTCGGCCGCACCCGGTTGCCCTTGTAGGTCTCGTTCATCTCCTCGTAGGAGGGGAAGGTGAACAGCGACGTCTGGGCGATCGGCGGCACCACGGCGTCGTAGGCATTGGCCCCGTCATGGGCCACGATCAGGCTCGCCCGGGCAATCGGGTCGGCATCCTCGTTCATCTCGACATGTCCCTGATATCCTCCTCGACGATGGCGAGGATCGCGTAGGTCTTCTCGCGGGCCAGCGCGAGGTCGCGGGCGACGATCGCCTCGAACAGCTCGCGGTGGAACGGGAAGGACCGGCGGGCGAAGTCCGGCCGGTCGAACGGCTGCTCGAAGAAGCTCTCGAAGGCCTCGCGCATCTGCTCGATCAGCCGCGAGAACAGCGGGTTGTGGGTGGAATCGTAGATCGACAGGTGAAAGGCGAGGTCTTCGCGGCCGGCGGTGCCCTTGTCGATGTGGACGCGCTCCATCTCGATCAGCGCCGCCTCCATGGCCGGCACGTCCTCGGGCGTGTGCCGGAGCGCCGCCACCGCCGACGCCTCCACCTCAAGGCCGCGCCGCACCTCCAGCGTCTGCAACAAGGCGTCCCTCAGGTGCGACATGTCGAGCGACAGCGGCATGTGGACGGTGGCGGGCGAGATCGTCCGGATCAGGAAGGTACCGGAGCCGACGCGCGGCTCGGCGACGCCGAGCGCCTGCAACTGCCGGATCACCTCGCGCACCGTCGACCGCCCGACGCCGAGCGCCAGCGACAGCTCGCGCTCGGTCGGCAGCTTGTCGCCGGGCTTCATGCCGGCGCGGTCGATGTGGTCGGCCAGCGCGTTCATGACGCTGCGGACGCGATCGACGCGCGGAATGCGCTCCAGGGAAGAGATGCCGTCGGCCATCTGTCCGCCGCCTGTCTGTCCGTCGCCGGCCCGTCCCAGACGATGCCGGGCAAATTGGTCTGACATCTGACATTACGGACGCCGGCCGAAAGCTGTCAAGCGGCCGGCATGCGTCTTTGGCAGGGGGTGGAACGGCGCGGATGGCGGAGCGGAGCGGCGACGGACCAGCAGCCCGTTCACCGTAGGAGCTGTCAGCACTGACGCGGTTGTCGGAAAGCTTCTTTATCACCCCATACGCCGGCCATAGCCCGCGTGGCACGTCTGGCAAAATGCCCGCGAAGCCCGACGGGACGCCGACCCATCGGGGCCAATGCCCGGCACCGGCAAGTCCCGCTCGGCAACCGTATCCGAGTCGGCATACAAGACATTGGGGCTTGGTGCAGGTTCCGGACGGTGGCGCCGCGCGATCCGGGCGGCAACGACAATATGGGATACGATAATGAAACTCTTTATGTTTCAGGTAGGCGGCAATTTCAGGAACTCGAACGTCGAGTTGCATGACATCCGCTTCGCGATCGGCGAGACGGTGGCGGACTGCTACGCTGACCTCCGGCGGCAATGGTGGGGCGATCCGGAGAGCCTGCATCTCGACTGCTGGGGCGCGGTCGAGCAGGCAGACGGCTACGACGTCTCGCTGGTCGCCGGCGGCGGCGAATCGGCAACCGATCAGCTGTTTCTCGTCAATCTCGGCGGCTACAGCCCAGCCGAATTCACTGAACTACACCGGAACGTGCTGATCGTCGCCGAAGACGCCGCCGCCGCCAAGGCCAAGGCGTTGAGCCTGATTCAGGACTGGAGCCTGCCGCACAAGGACAGGCTATTCGAAGTGGACAAGGCCGTCGATCTCTCCGCCATGCTGCAACGCGAGGGCTACGCGATCCGCCTGAGCAAGGCCGCGGCAATCAGGCCATTCGCCTTCACCTGCAACTACGTGCCGATCGCCTGACCGCACCGTCGCGACGGCCGGATGCCGGCGGGTCCGGGCGCGTCAGCGCGGCGGCGGCTCCAGCCCGCCTTCACGGATGATGAACTCCATCACCGCGTCCACGCCGGTGCCGGCGCGGCAGTTGGCGAAGACGAAGGGACGGTCGCGGCGCATGCGGCGCGTATCGCTTTCCATCACGTCGAGGCTGGCGCCGACCAGCGGTGCCAGGTCGATCTTGTTGATCACCAGGAGGTCGGAACGGGTGATGCCGGGGCCGCCCTTGCGCGGGATCTTCTCACCGCCGGCCACGTCGATGACATAGATGGTGAGGTCGGCCAGCTCCGGCGAGAAGGTGGCGGCGAGGTTGTCGCCGCCGCTCTCGATCAGGATCAGGTCGAGGTTCGGGAAGCGCCGCCGCATCTCGTCGACCGCCGCGAGGTTCAGCGAGCAATCCTCGCGGATCGCCGTGTGCGGGCAGCCGCCGGTCTCCACACCGAGGATGCGCTCCTCGTCGAGCGCGCCAGCCACCGTCAGCAGCCGGGCGTCTTCCTTGGTGTAGATGTCGTTGGTGATGGCGCAGAGGTCGAAATCGTCGCGCATGCGCTTGCAGAGCGCTTCCATCAGCGCCGTCTTGCCCGAGCCGACGGGACCGCCGATGCCGACGCGCAGGGGACCGTTGGTTGTGGTCATGATCGGAAAAGCCTCGTGTACTGGGTTTCGTGACGCATTGATGCGATGTCGGAGCGGAAGGCGGCGCCGCCGAGATCGTCCGGCCCGAGGCGGCCGGCGGCGGCCGCAACTTCCAGCACCACCGGGATCAGCGCCGAGAGGATGCGCTGTCCGTCGGTCTGGCCGATCGGCCCGAGCCGGATCGCCGAGGAGACGAGCGAAGCGACGAAGGCCGACAGGAACGCTTGCACCGTCGGTTCGAGCGGCAGGCCGCGCTGGGCCGCCGCCGCGCCGACCGCCACCGGATAGGCGACATCCTCGCCCGGCGGCCCGTCCCAGAAGCCGGGCAGCCAGGCGGCGCGGACGATCTTGACGAAGGCGTTGCCGAGCGAAGCCGTCTCCAGCCGCCGCTCGGCCGACGGCTGCATCGCCAGCGCCAGCTCGGCGACGTCGCGAAGAGCGGCGTCGTCGCCGGCCCGTGCCGCCCGCCAGGCCGAAGAAAGCAGGATCGCGTCGTCCCGGCCCGATCCGAAGCGCAGGAGGTCGCCGATCCACTGGCGGACGCCGGCTTCGTCGGCGAGGTCGCCGCATTCGACCGCCCATTCGAGCCCGTGCGAGAAGGCGAAGCCGCCGACCGGGAAGGCCGGCGACAGCCAGGCGGTGAGCGTCAGGAGGTCGGCGCCGCCGATGCCAGTTGGCTCAGCCATCGCCGCCGCCCTGTTCCGCCGGCTCGGAACGATCGTGGCGTCGATAGGCGCCGCCTTCCGGATGGAAGGGACGGACCACCGGCCGCGTCTCGCCGCCGAGACTAGCGATCATCTCTTCGAGGCCATCGTCGCGCTCGATGATGATGAAATCCGGACCGAGTTCGGCCGGCCTGTGCCGGTTACCGATGTTCCAGGCAAGGCGGAGCAGCGCGTCGAGGTCGGCCGTCCGCACCTCGACGAGGTTCCGTTCGGCGGCTTGATGGCGGACGTCAGCAATCACTCCCGGCATGGCGCGCCTCAGAACAGGAAGTAGCGCTGGGCGAGCGGCAGTTCGGTCGCCGGCTCGCACACCAGCAGTTCGCCGTCGGCGGTCACCGCATAGGTTTCCGGGTCGACGGTGATGTGCGGCGTCGCGTCGTTGTGGATCATCGATGCCTTGGAGATACCGCCGCGGACGTTTTCGACCGCCACGAAGTCCTTGGCCACACCCAGCCGGTCGCGCAGGCCCGAGGCCACGGCGGCGGCCGAGGTGAAGACCAGCGCCGATCGCTCGACCGACCGCCCGAAGGCGGCGAACATCGGCCGGTAGTGCACCGGCTGCGGCGTCGGGATGGAGGCGTTGGGATCGCCCATCGGCGCGGCGACGATCGAGCCGCCCTTGATCACCAGGCTCGGCTTGACGCCGAAGAAGGCCGGCGACCACAGCACGAGATCGGCGAGCTTGCCCGTCTCGACCGAGCCGATATGCCGCGCCACGCCGTGGGCGATGGCCGGGTTGATGGTGTACTTGGCGATGTAGCGCTTGACGCGGGCATTGTCGCTGTGGGCAGGGTCGCCCGGCAGGCTGCCGCGCTGGCGCTTCATCTTGTCGGCGGTCTGCCAGGTGCGGATGATCACCTCGCCGAGCCGGCCCATCGCCTGGCTGTCCGAGGACATCATCGACAGGGCGCCGAGGTCGTGCAGGATGTCTTCGGCGGCGATCGTCTCGCGGCGGATGCGGCTTTCGGCGAAGGCCAGATCCTCGGGAATGCTGGCGTCGAGGTGGTGGCAGACCATCAGCATGTCGAGATGCTCGTCGATGGTGTTGACGGTGAACGGCCGCGTCGGGTTGGTCGACGACGGCAGCACGTTGGCGGCGCCCGCCAGGCGGATGATGTCGGGCGCGTGGCCGCCGCCGGCCCCCTCGGTGTGGAAGGCATGGATCGTCCGCCCCTTGAAGGCGGCGATGGTGTCCTCGACGAAGCCCGATTCGTTCAGCGTGTCGGTGTGGATCATCACCTGCACGTCGTGGTCGTCGGCCACCGACAGGCAGGCGTCGATGGCGGCCGGCGTCGTGCCCCAGTCTTCGTGCAGCTTGAGCGCGCAGGCGCCGGCCTCGACCATCTCGATGAGGGCGTCGGGCCGCGACGCGTTGCCCTTGCCGGCGAAGCCGAGGTTGACCGGGAAGGCGTCGGCCGCCTGGATCATCCGCGCCAGATGGAACGGGCCGGGCGTGCAGGTGGTGGCATTGGTGCCCGCCGCCGGCCCGGTGCCGCCGCCCAGCATCGAGGTGACGCCGGACATCAACGCCTCCTCGATCTGCTGCGGGCAGATGAAGTGGATGTGCGTGTCGAAGCCGCCGGCCGTCAGGATCAGCCCTTCGCCGGCGATGATCTCGGTGCCGGGGCCGATGACGATGGTGACGCCCGGCTGGATGTCGGGATTGCCGGCCTTGCCGATGCCGGCGATCAGGCCGCCCTTCAGGCCGACGTCGGCCTTGACGATGCCCCAGTGGTCGACGATCAGCGCGTTGGTGATCACCGTGTCGGCGGCGCCGTCGGCGTTGGTCGCCTGCGACTGGCCCATGCCGTCGCGGATCACCTTGCCGCCGCCGAATTTTACCTCTTCGCCATAGATCGTGTAGTCGCGCTCGACCTCGATCACCAGCGTGGTGTCGGCGAGGCGGACGCGGTCGCCGGTCGTCGGTCCGAACATGTCCGCGTAGGCGGCGCGCGCAATGCTGTTGGCCATCCTGCCGTTCCCTTCGCTCAAAGTTCGCCCATGACGAGGCCGCGGAAGCCGTAGACCCGCCGCGTGCCGGAGAGCGGGATCAGCCGCACGTCGCGGCTCTGTCCCGGCTCGAAGCGGACGGCGGTGCCGGCCGGAATGTCCAGCCGCAGGCCGCGAGCGCGATCACGGTCGAAGGCCAGCGCCGCGTTGGTCTCGGCGAAATGATAGTGGGAGCCGACCTGGATCGGCCGGTCGCCGGTGTTGGCCACCGTCAGGGTGATCGCTTCGCGTCCCTCGTTGAGCACGAGGTCACCCGGCAGCGCGGTGACGGCGCCTGGCACCAGCTCGCCGCTGGCGCCGCGGATGGGATGGTGCACGGTGACCAGCTTGGTGCCGTCGGGAAAGGTCGCCTCCACCTGGACGTCGTGGATCATCTCGGCGATGCCGGGCATCACCTGGTCGGCCGACAGCACGGCGGCGCCGAGTTCCATCAGCTCGGCAACCGACCTGCCGTCGCGGGCGCCTTCCACCACGGTGTCGGTGATCAGCGCCACCGCCTCGGGGTGGTTGAGCTTCACGCCGCGCTCAAGGCGCCGGCGGGCCACCATCGCCGCCATGGCGACCAGGAGCTTGTCCTTCTCGCGGGGCATCAGATTCATGATGCGGTTTCCTCTCCCATTGCCAGTCCTCGTTTTGCCGGGCGGCTTGCCCCCGATCACAACCCCCAGACGCGGGGGATTTCCACATCGTCGAACACGGCCAGCGCCGCCGCCACGGCCCGCCGCGCCTCGGCCGGGTCCGCCGCCGAGAAGCGCGCCTTGATGAGGCCGTTCCAGGCGCTGGCGCCCCAGTCGAGATCGAGGTTCATGCCGCCGAGCCGCTCGCGCAGCGGTTCAAGGCGCGCGGCGGCATCCTCGGAGAAACAGGCGAGCGTGGCGATCGCCCGCGCATCGGCGCCGGTCGCCCGGCCAGCCAGAAGGCGCGTCGCGTCGCCGTCGATGCGGGTCGCCTCGGCATGGACCAGCCGGCCGGCACGGCGGACGCGCCACTGGTCATCGAGGTGAACGTCGGTCGGCCGCTCGCCCATGGCAATCCGGCCGAGCACCGCCATCTCGCACATCAGCAAACGGGCGGTGCCGGCAAGATCGATGTCGAAGCGCCGGACCAGTCTTGCGCCGTTGAACAGGATGGTTTCGAGCGGCAGCCAGGAGAGGCGTGCTCCGGCCCCGACGGCGAGCGCTATCCGGGTGCGGGCGGCGTCGCCGTCCGCCCGGTAGATCTTCTCCGCCGACTGGCTGGAGACGACGGCCTCGGTGCCGTCGCCGAAGGCGAGATCGACGTCGAGCCGGTCGCCACCGGCCACGCCGCCGGCCGTGTTGAGCAGCATGGCTTCGCAGCGCCGGCCGCGCGGAAACATCAGCCGGTAGCCGCCGCCTTCGGAAAGTCGCATCGCCCGCGTGCCAAGCGGCGTTGTCCGGAACTCGGCGGCGATCCGGCCGGCGGCGCGGATATAGCCCGGCAGGCGTTCGTCCGTCCGGGCGGCCGGGGCGGACGGCTGGTCGAGGCGAGGCGGGGAGGTCATCAAGTCGGTCATCCGGCACAAGCAAGCAACCACCATGCCAGCCTTGCGGCGGAACGGCCCGGCAGGGGTCAAACCGCGATGCGCGCCCGCACCGCCGCCTCGTCCATGGTCTCGCGCGTGCCGCTGATCACCACCTCGCCGCGATCCATGACCAGGAAATCGTCGGCGAGGTCGCGGGCGAAGTCGAAATACTGCTCGACGAGGATGATCGCCATCTCGCCCTGCCGGCGCAGAAAGACGATGGCGCGGCCGATATCCTTGATGATCGACGGCTGGATGCCCTCGGTCGGCTCGTCGAGCACCAGCAGCTTCGGCCGCGTCACCAGCGCCCGGCCGATGGCGAGCTGCTGCTGCTGGCCGCCGGAGAGATCGCCGCCGCGCCGGCGCAGCATGTCTTTGAGCACCGGAAACAGGTCGTAGACGGCGTCGGGGACGTAGCGGTCGGCCCGCTTCAGCGGCGCATAGCCGGTCATCAGGTTTTCCTCGACGGTGAGCTGCGGGAAGATCTCGCGGCCCTGCGGCACCACGGCGATGCCGGCCCGCGCCCGGTCGTAGGGCCTCAGCGCCGAGATGTCCCTGCCCCTCCACTCGATGGCGCCGCCGGAGATCGGCTGCTGGCCGGCGATGGCGCGCATCAGCGAGGTCTTGCCGACGCCGTTGCGCCCCATGACGCAGGTGACGCGGCCGGCGGCGGCCCGCAGCGACACGCCGCGCAGCGCCTGGGCGGCGCCGTAGTGGAGATCGACGTTGGCGACGTTCAGCATTCCGTCCTCGCAATGGGCGTCATCGCCCGAGATAGACCTCGACCACCCGCGGGTTGGCCGACACGGCGTCGAGCGAGCCCTCGGCCAGCACCGAGCCTTCGTGCAGCACGGTGACCTTGACGCCGAGCTGGCGCACGAAGGTCATGTCGTGCTCGACGACGATCACCGACTGCTTCTCGGCGATGCGCTTCAGCAGTTCGGCCGTTTCCGCCGTCTCGGCGTCGGTCATGCCGGCGGCCGGCTCGTCGACCAGCAAGAGGCGCGGCTCCTGGGCGAGCAGCATGCCGATCTCCAGCCATTGCTTCTGGCCGTGGCTGAGGCCGGCCGCCGGATGCGACCGCCGCGCCGTCAGGCGGATGGTGTCGAGGATTTCGTCGATGCGGCTCTGCTCGGCCGGCGTGCGGCGGTGGAACAGCGTCTGGAAAACGCCGCGCCCGGCCTTCAGCGCCAGCGCGACATTGTCCTCGACGGTATGGCTCTCGAACACCGTCGGCTTCTGGAACTTGCGGCCGATGCCGAGATTGGCGATGGCCGCCTCGTCGAGCCGCGTCAGGTCGATCGAGCCGTCGAACAGCACGTCGCCGGTATCGGGGCGGGTCTTGCCGGTGACGATGTCCATCATCGTCGTCTTGCCGGCGCCGTTGGGGCCGATGATCGCCCGCATCTCGCCCGGCTCCAGCACCAGCGACAGGTTGTTGATGGCCCTGAAGCCGTCGAAGGACACCGACACCTGGTCGAGATAGAGGATCGAGCCTTCCGCCACGCCGCTCATGGCGCCGCCTCCCCAGCCGGGATTCCGGCCGTCCGGCCGCCCGCGTCGCCGCGCCTCAGGCGGGCGAACAGGCCGACGATGCCGCGCGGCAGGAACAGCGTCACGCCGACGAACAGGCCGCCGAGCGCGAACAGCCAGACCTCGGGCAGCGCGCCGGTGAACCAGGTCTTGCCGAAGTTGACGACCACGGCGCCGACCAGCGCGCCGACCAGCGTGCCACGGCCGCCGACCGCCACCCAGATCACCGCCTCGATGGAGGCGGACGGATCGAACTCCGATGGATTGATGATGCCGACCTGCGGCACGTAGAGGGCGCCGGCCATGCCGGCCATGACGGCGGAGAGCGTCCAGACGAACAGCTTGTAGCGCTCGACGCGGTAGCCGATGAAGCGGGTGCGGCTCTCGGCGTCGCGCACGGCGACCAGCACCTTGCCGAGCTTGGAGGCGGTCACCGCCGAGGCGATCACATAGGCGAACGCCAGCGTCAGGGCCGAGGCGGCGAACAGGGCGGCGCGCGTCGCCGGCGCCTGGATCGGCAAGCCGAGGATGTCCTTGAAGTCGGTGAGGCCGTTGTTGCCGCCAAAACCCATGTCGTTGCGGAAGAAGGCCAGCAGCAGCGCGTAGGTCATCGCCTGGGTGATGATCGACAGGTAGACGCCGGTGACGCGGCTCCGGAAGGCGAACCAGCCGATGACGAAGGCGAGGATGCCCGGCACCAGCATCACCATCAACAGGGCGAACCAGGCCATGTCGAAGCCGTGCCAGAACCAGGGCAGTTCCTTCCAGCTGAGGAACACCATGAAGTCCGGCAGCAGCGGATCGGCGTAGACGCCACGCGCGCCGATCTGGCGCATCAGGTACATGCCCATGGCGTAGCCGCCGAGCGCGAAGAAGGCGCCGTGGCCGAGCGACAGGATGCCGCAATAGCCCCAGACGAGATCGACCGACAGCGCCAGCAGCGCGTAGGTGAGATACTTGCCGAACAGCGTCAACTGGTAGGTCGAGACGTGCAGGAGCGAATCCTCGGGCAGAAGGAGGTTCGAGGCCGGCACCAGCAGGGCGAGCGCCGCCAGCACCGCCACCGTCCAGCGGGCCCTGCGGTCGAAGCCGGAGAGGAGAAAGCCGGTGATCATTGTTCGACGGCCCTGCCTTTCAGCGCGAACAGCCCGCGCGGACGCTTCTGGATGAACAGGATGATGAAGACGAGCAGCAGGATCTTGCCGAGCACCGCGCCGGCATAGGGTTCGAGCAGCTTGTTGGCGATGCCCAGCGTCATGGCGCCGACGAAGGTTCCCCAGAGATTGCCGACGCCGCCGAACACCACGACCATGAAGCTGTCGATGATGTAGCCGCGGCCGAGGTTGGGCGAGACGTTGTCGATCTGGCTGAGCGCCACGCCGGCGAGGCCGGCGATGCCGGAGCCGAGGCCGAAGGTCAGCGCGTCGACCAGCGGCGTGCGGATGCCCATCGAGGCGGCCATGGCGCGGTTCTGCGTCACCGCCCGCATCTGAAGGCCGAGCGGCGTGTGCTTCAGCGCGGCGATCAGCGCCAGGAACACCGCAAGGGCGAAGACGATGATCCAGAGGCGCGGCCAGGTGACCTGCATCTGGCCGACGTCGAAGGAGCCGGCCATCCAGCCCGGCGTGCCGACCTCGCGGTTGTTGGCGCCGAACAGCGAGCGGACGGCCTGCTGGAGGATCAGCGACACGCCCCAGGTGGCGAGCAGCGTCTCCAGCGGCCGGCCGTAGAGCCAGCGGATGATCGACCGCTCGATCAGGATGCCGACGCCGCCGGCCACGACGAAGGCCACCGGCAGCGACAGCGGCAGCGCATAGTCGGCGAGCGACGGCGCATAGGCACGGATGGTCTCCTGCACCACGAAGGTCGAATAGGCGCCGATCATCACCATCTCGCCATGCGCCATGTTGATGACGCCCATGACGCCGAAGGTGATGGCGAGGCCGATGGCGGCGAGCAGCAGCACCGAGCCGAGCGACAGGCCGTACCAGACGTTCTGGGCGGCATCCCACAGCAGCATGGAGCGCTCGATGCCGGCCGCCGCCTTGCGCGCCGCGTCGCCGAGCGGGCCTTCGGCCGAGGCGTAGGGCGAGATCAGCGACAGCGCGTCGCGCGTTCCGAGACCGGCGATGGCCGACAGCGCCGCTTCCTTGTCGGCCTCGCCGGCGTCGGAGGCGAGCACCGCCGTGGCGCGGGCCACCTGCATGGTCGCCCTGACGTCGGCGACGGTCTCGGCGGCGATCGCCTTGTCGAGCACCGGCAGGACGGCCGGATCGGCGGATTTCAGCACCGCCTCGGCGGCGGCGCGGCGCGTTGCAGGGTCAGGGCTCATCAGCGTGAGATTGCCGACGGCCGAGGCAATGGCCCGCCTCAGCCGGTTGTTGACCTTGATCTTTTCGACGCCGGCCTTTGGCGCCGTTCCGGCGTCGGCGCCGGTCACCGGGTCGGCGAGCGCGACGTCCTTGCCGGCTTTCGCGGCGACGAACACGGCGCCGTCCGCCTTGCGCACCATGAGGTCGCCGGCGCCGAGCCGGTCGAGGATGCCGGCGACGCGCTCGTCGCCGGTGGCGGCCAGCGCCGCGACGGCCCGCTCCGTATCGTCGAAATCGCCCTGGCCGAGCGCCCGTACGAAGCCGGTCAGTTCACTGTCGGCGATGGTGGCGGCGGAGGCGGCGAGGACGGAGAGGAGACAGACGCAGACGGCGGCGATCAGGCGGATGGGTCGCATGGAACCTTTCCCGAGGTCGGCTTGTTCCGGCGCCGGGGAAGCCCTCCCCGGCGCCGTGGCGGTGGATGTCAGCCGCCGCACTTGCCCGTCTTGACGTTGAAGTTGCCGCAGGCGAGCGGCTTGCGCCAATCGGCGATCAGGTCCTTGGATCCCTCGAGATAGTCCGACCACTCGTCGCCGACCACCGGCGCCGTCTGCGACACGATGTCGAACTGGCCGTCCTCCTGGATCTCGCCGATCAGCACCGGCTTGGTCAGGTGGTGGTTCGGCATGATGGTGGCGTAGCCGCCCGACAGGTTGGGCACGGTGGTGCCGACCAGCGTGTCGATGACGGTGTCGACGTCGGTGGTGCCGGCCGCCTCCACCGCCTTCACCCAGGCGTTGAAGCCGATGTAGGTGGCTTCCATCGGGTCGTTGGTGGTGCGCTTGTCGTTCTTGATGAACGTGTGCCAGCCGTCGATGAAGGCGGCATTGGCGTCGCCCTCGACGCTCTCGAAGTAGTTCCAGGCGGCGAGATGGCCGACCAGCGGCTTGGTGTCGATGCCGGCCAGCTCCTCCTCGCCCACCGAGAAGGCGACGACCGGGATGTCCTCGGCCTTGATGCCCTGGTTGGAGAGTTCCTTGTAGAAGGGCACGTTGGCATCGCCGTTGATGGTCGAGACCACGGCGGTCTTCTTGCCGGCCGAGCCGAACTTCTTGATGTCGGAGACGATCGACTGCCAGTCGGAATGGCCGAACGGCGTGTAGTTGATCAGGATGTCCTCGTCCTTGACGCCCTTGGCCTTCAGGTAGGCTTCGAGGATCTTGTTGGTCGTGCGCGGGTAGACGTAATCGGTGCCGGCCAGCACCCAGCGCTCGACGCCCTCCTGCTTCATCAGGTAGTCGACGGCGGGAATGGCCTGCTGGTTGGGCGCGGCGCCGGTGTAGAACACATTGCGCTCGCTTTCCTCGCCCTCGTACTGGACGGGATAGAACAGGATCGAGTTGAGTTCCTTGAACACCGGCAGCACCGACTTGCGGCTGACCGACGTCCAGCAGCCGAACACCACCGACACCTTGTCCTGCGAAATCAGCTCGCGCGCCTTCTCGGCGAACAGCGGCCAGTTGGAGGCGGGATCGACCACCACCGGCTCCAGCTTCTTGCCGAGCAGGCCGCCCTTCTTGTTCTGCTCGTCGATCAGGTAGAGGACGGTGTCCTTCAGCGTCGTCTCGGAAATGGCCATGGTGCCGGACAGCGAATGCAGGACGCCGACCTTGATGGTGTCCTCGGCGCTGGCGAGCCCGGTCGAGGCGGAAAGGGCGCCGATGAGCGCGGCGAGACAAAGGCTTTTCGAGGCAAAGGTGTTCATGGTGTTCCCCGTCTTGTTGCAGGACGCGCCGGTATCGTTCGGCCGGCCTTGGCAGGACTGTCGGGGCGGTCCCGCCAAACGCCTATACGTCGATTGACGTAACGGCTGCCCAGCCTTGCGGCATGTCTGGAAAAGCGGCACGCGACATGCAGAAGCCGTCTCGGGATCGGACGGGATACTCACGACCGGCCGGCCGGGCGCGGCGTCGGGAGCCCGATCCACAGGCAATCCGCCTCGAAAACAGGCACGGGAACTGCACCGGGGACAGGCATGGCAGAGCGGCAGCGCATCATTCCGATCCGGCGCGACTACAATCGCTGGGTCGCCAACCAGACGCTGGAAGACTACGCGCTGCGCTTCACGGCCAAGTCGGCCCGGCGGTGGTCGTCGGACCGCATCGCCCAGACGGCGATCGGCGCCATCTCCTTCCTGGCGCTCGAAGCGATCGGCGGCGCCGTCACCCTCAGCTACGGCACCACCAACGCCTTCTGGGCCATCGTCTTCGCCAGCCTCGTGCTGCTCTTCCTCGGCTGGCCGATCGCCCGCACGGCGACGCGCCACGGCGTCGACATCGACCTGCTGACGCGCGGCGCCGGCTTCGGCTACATCGGCTCGACCGTCACCTCGCTGGTCTACGCCAGCTTCACCTTCATCCTGTTCGCCATCGAGGCGTCGATCATGTCGACGGCGCTGGAGATCGCCCTGGGCATTCCGCTCTGGCTGGCCTACATCGTGTCGACGGTGCTGGTGATCCCGCTGGTCACCCACGGCGTCACCTGGATCAGCCGCTTCCAGATCCTGACGCAGCCGTTCTGGATCGTCCTCAACATCCTGCCCTTCGCCTTCATCGCCTGGTCCGACTGGGGCTCGGTGGAGACGTGGCTCACCTTTGCCGGCCGCGACGGACCGGCGGTCGCGGCCGGCTTCGACCTTGCCGCCTTCGGCGCGGCCAGCGCGGTGATCCTGGCGCTGACCGCCCAGATCGGCGAGCAGGTCGACTTCCTGCGCTTCGTGCCGGCCCGCCGCGAGGACCCTCGCCGCCGCTGGCTGATCGCCCTGTTCCTCGCCGGCCCCGGCTGGGTGGTGCTCGGCGCGCCGAAGATGGTGGCCGGCTCGTTCCTCGCCGTGCTGGCGCTCGGCCACGGCGTGCCCATCGAGCACGCCGCCG
Organism: Pleomorphomonas koreensis DSM 23070; assembly: GCF_000425185.1. Taxonomy (GTDB): domain Bacteria; phylum Pseudomonadota; class Alphaproteobacteria; order Rhizobiales; family Pleomorphomonadaceae; genus Pleomorphomonas; species Pleomorphomonas koreensis. The sequence continues at coordinate 4,052 of NZ_AULH01000025.1, read as the reverse complement.
AGCCGGCGCGCATGTATGCGGTCGCCTTCGGCTACGTGCTGCCGTCGGACATGGCCGCCTATCTCCTGACCGCCGCCTTCGTGGTCATCTCGCAGATGAAGATCAACGTGATGAACGCCTATGCCGGCTCGCTCGCCTGGTCGAACTTCTTCTCGCGCCTCACCCACAGCCATCCGGGGCGCGTCGTCTGGCTGGTGTTCAACGTCTCCATCGCCCTGCTCTTGATGGAGATCGGCATCTACCGGGCGCTCGAACAGACGCTCGGCGTGTTCGCCATCGTCGCCATGGCCTGGCTCGCCACCCTGTCGGCCGACCTCCTTGTCAACAAGCCGCTCGGCCTCAGCCCGCCCGGCATCGAGTTCAAGCGCGCCCATCTCTACGACGTCAATCCGGTCGGCGTCGGCGCCATGGCCGCCGCGGCGCTGCTCGGCCTTCTCGCCCACACCGGCCTCATCGGCGGTCTCGCCCAGGCCTTCGCGCCGGTCATCGCGCTTGCCACCGCCTTCGTCGCCGCGCCGCTGATCGCCATCGCCACCGGCGGCCGCTTCTATCTCGCCCGCAAGCCGCGCCGGGCATGGAGAAACGCGACGACCATCCGCTGCTCGGTCTGCCAGCACGATTTCGAGCCGGAGGACATGGCCTACTGCCCGGCCTACGCGGCGCCGGTCTGCTCGCTCTGCTGCTCGCTCGACGCCCGCTGCCACGACCGCTGCAAGCCGCACGCCCGCTTCGGCCGCCAGATCGCCGCCGCCGCCGAGCGGCTGCTGCCGGCCCCGGCCTTCGCGGCGACGCGCACCCGGCTCGGCCGCTACCTCATCGACCTGTCGCTGTGGGTGCTGGCGGTCGGCGCCATCGTGTTCGCGGTGTTCCGGGAGGCGACGAGCCGCCATCCGGCCGAGGCCGGCCTGATCGGCGGAACGCTGGCCGTGGTGTTCGTCGTCTTCTCGCTGGTGATCGGCATCGTCGTCTGGTTCTTCGTGCTTGCCCGCGATTCGCGGGCCGTCGCCGAGGAGGAGACGGCCCGCCAGACCACGGCGCTGTTCCAGGAGATCGCCGCCCACCGCAAGACCGACGCCGAGCTTCAGAAGGCCAAGGAACGGGCCGAGGCGGCCAACCACGCCAAGAGCCGCTATGTCGTCGGCCTCAGCCACGAACTCAGGACGCCGCTCAACGCCGTGCTCGGCTATGCCCAGATCCTGGACCGCGACCCCGGCATTCCCGACGAGCGGCGCAACGCGGTGCGCGTCATCCGGCGCTCGGCCGAGCACCTGTCGGGGCTGATCGACGGCCTCCTCGACATATCCCGCATCGAGGCCGGACGCTTCCAGATCCGCATGGGCGAGGTGCGCCTTCCCGAATTCTTCGACCAGATCGCCGGCATGTTCCGCTTGCAGGCCGAAGCCAAGGGCCTCGCCTTCCACCACACGCGCAGCCCGGCGCTGCCGGCGATCGCCCGGACGGACGAAAAGCGCCTGAGGCAGATCCTGGTCAACCTCCTGTCCAACGCCGTCAAGTTCACCGCCGAGGGCACCGTCGGCCTTGCCGTCGACTATCGCAACCAGGTGGCGACGATCACCGTGTCCGACACCGGCCCCGGCATTCCGCCCGAGGATCAGGCCCGCGTCTTCCAGGCGTTCGAGCGCGGCAGGGAGGCCGGCTCGACGCCCGGCCTCGGGCTCGGCCTGACCATCACCCGCCTGCTGGTGCAGACGCTCGGCGGCGACATCGGCCTCCGCTCCGAGCCCGGCCGCGGATCGACGTTCCACGTCCGCATGATGCTCGGCGCCACCGGCCGCAGCGCCGGCCTCGACGCCTCCCGGCCCGTCACCGGCTACGCCGGGCCGCGCCGGATGATCCTGGTGGTCGACGACAACGCCGACCATCGCGATCTCATGGGCGAGTTCCTGAAGCCGATCGGCTTCACTGTGCTGACGGCGACCGACGGCGCCAACTGTCTTGCCATGATCGAGGACGGCGTGCCCGATCTGGTCTTCGTCGACATCCTGATGCCGGGCATGACCGGCTGGCAGGTGGTAACCGCGCTGAGGCGGCGCGGCCTCGCCGTTCCAATCGTCATGCTCTCGGCCAACATCGGCGACGGCGCCATGCCGGCCGACGACCTCGGGCATGACGACGTGCTCGCCAAGCCGTTCTCGCTCGACGACCTGATCGACAGGATCGGCCGCCACCTGCATCTCGAATTCACCTGCGACCCGCCGGCCGGGGCGCCGCCCGCCGCCGAGCCGCCGGCCGCGCCGCTCCGCAATCCCGGGCCCGATCACATCGAGGACCTGAGGGCGCTGCTCGCCATCGGCTATGTCCGCGGCATCGACGCCAAGCTCGACGCCCTCGCCGCCGACCCGGCCAACCGGGGGCTGGTGGACAGCCTCCGGCAGCATGCGCGGGCGTTCGACTTTCCGGCCTTCGCGCGGCTGCTGGACGAGGTGGGGCAAGCATGACCCCGCGCCGCGATACCGTCCTCGTGGTCGACGACAGCCCGGAGACCCTGAGCTTCCTCACCGACGCGCTCGAAGGCACCGGCGTCGTCGTCCTGGTCGCCACCTCCGGCCTGCAGGCGCTCGCCATCGCCGGGCGGGCGACGCCGGACGTCATCCTGCTCGACGCGGTCATGCCGGAGATGGACGGCTTTGCCACCTGCCTCCGGCTGAAGGCCATGCCGTCCGTCGCCGACGTGCCGGTGATCTTCATGACCGGCCTTTCCGACACCGAGCACGTGGTGCGCGGCCTGACGTCGGGCGGCGTCGACTATCTCACCAAGCCGATCAACATCGACGAGCTTCAGGCGCGCATCCGCGTCCACCTCGCCAACGCCCGCGCCAGCCGCGGCGCGCGCATGGCGCTCGACGCGGCCGGACGGCACCTCTTGGCGGTCGATGCCAGCGGCGCGCTGGCCTGGGCGACGCCGGAGGCCGGCCGGCTCATCGAAGGACTGGTCGGCGAGCCGTCGGCGGCGCTGGCTTCGATGCTGGCCGCCTTCATCGCCGGACGCGGGCGGTCCGGCGCGCCGGCGACGGTCGACTTCAGCCCCGGCGACGACACGCCGATGCTGCAATTCAGCTATCTCGGCCTGTCGGACGCCGACGAATACCTGCTCCGCCTGTCCAGGGTCGAGGCCAGCGCCGCGCCCGAGGAGACGCTGAAATCGGCCTTCGGGCTGACCGGCCGCGAAGCCGAGGTGCTGCTCTGGATCAGCCGCGGCAAGACCAACAAGGACATCGGCGAAATCCTCGGCCTATCGCCGCGCACCGTCAACAAGCACCTCGAACAGGTGTTCGTCAAACTGGGCGTGGAGAACCGCGCCTCGGCCGCCATCAAGGCAACACGCCTGCTGCTTGACCCGGGTTGAGCTGACGGCGACCCGCGATCCTCAGCGATCCATCGCCGTCGTCATACGCCGACGTCACTGCATGCCGGGAATGACCGTATCTGCGGCATCTGCGATCCCTCAGCTTCCCGCTGCCGCCCTCCGATTCCCCAAGTCTCGGCAGCTTGAAGTCTGTCTCCTCGATCTTTTCCTCCCTGTCCGTCCTCCCCCCTCTCCGTCCTTCCCTCTCGCTTTCTCCCTTCCTCCCCTCCCTCTCCGTCCTTTTCTCCCCTTCCGTTTCCCTCCTCTCCATCCCCTTCCCTTTTTCCCTCTCCTTCTCGTCTGTCTCTTTTCGCTCTTCTGTATACCGTTCTACGTTTAGCTACCACAAAACCCCCGCGGATTGCTCAGCGGGGGCTTTGGATTGTTGGTAGTTGTCTGTGTTCTGGCATTGTTGTGAAGAGATATAGTCGTGTGTTTTGTTCGTGTTTGATCCCTTTATCTTGTCCTTTGCAGGCCTGGCGGCGACCTACTCTCCCGCGTCTTGAGACGGAGTACCATTGGCGCTGGGGAGTTTCACGGCCGAGTTCGGGATGGGATCGGGTGCATTTCTCCCCGCCATGACCACCAGGCCGGCGAAGGGCAAGAGCTCATGGCAGGCGTTGGCCTCGTCATGAGCTTTAAGGATCAGGTCTTTGGCGGCGGGCTTGTTGTCCCGCCGGATCGT
>NZ_AULH01000024.1 GCF_000425185.1 Pleomorphomonas koreensis DSM 23070 | reverse complement strand
GTTCTCCAGCGCAAGCTCTCCGATCTTCGCGTGAAGTGCCTTCAGGTCGACGGGCGTCCCGGCGGCCTCCGCCTTCTCGCCACCGAACACGCCGGCTGCGCCGTCCAGGAGTTGGTTCTTCCACGCCGTGATCTGGTTCGGATGCACGTCGTGCTGTTGCGCCAACTCCGCGAGCGTCTTCTCGCCCTTCACGGCGGCCAGCGCCACCTTTGCCTTGAACGCCGGAGAGTGGGTGCGGCGGGTTCGTCTGGTCATCGGGTGCTCCTGATCCTCGGCGACATCGTCGCCGCTCTCAGGCGCAAAATCCACTCAAGCCACCGTCCGAATTTGCGGAGCCACCTCTGAAAACAAGCTTCAGCGGCTGATGATAGCTGCGGATGAGGAGGCCGCGAAGAGGAAAAAGGAGTGGGAGGAGCGGCGAGAACGATACGAGCGGCAAGAAGACGCCCGAAAGGCCGCTCAAGCTCTCACTGATAGTAGGCAGCAACTGTCAGAGATCATCGAGAAGTGGGGAAAAGCCGTCGCGATTGAGCAGTTTTTCTCTGAAGCGGAAGAGCGGTTGGCGACAGTAGACGAAAATTGCCGACAACTTCTGCTGGAGCGGCTGACGCTAGCCAGGGCAATGATGGGAAGCCTAGATCCGCTCGATTTCATCGAAAAATGGCTAGCGCCAGAGGAGGGGTACCGCTCAAAATATCTCTAGGCACCGACGTATCCAACACCCAAGCCCAAATACTCGCTGCTTGATTTATCTCGCGGGAGCGCACGGCTATTTACTGGAAACAGAACCGCGTTCAATTAATTCGCACGGCACGACGACACGAGACGGCCTGTCCGCCGGGATCTCGATAAGCTGATTCAGGCGCTCAGTTCCTTTGAAACCCAGATCATAATAGGGAAGAGCCGCCGTGGTCAGCTCAGGTTTTAGCGCAAGTGACAATGTCTGGAAATCATCAAACCCCGCTATGCTAACATCCTCCGGGATTCTCAAGCCGAGGTGCAGCGCTGCAAGATAAACCTGGATGGCCATCTCATCGTTCCCGCACATGATCGCTGTGGGCCGGTTTTCATCACTGAGAATGTCGCGTGCCGCCGAATAGACGTAGTTAGTTTCTTTGCCGACCGGCCCCTCCATACCGAGCCGCACGATGATATCATTCTCAGGGATTCCAGCTTCAGTCGTGGCGTGACGGAATGCCTCGTAGCGCTGTTCGCCACCAAGAAGAATTGGGTTGAGACGGATATAGCCGATTCGCCTGTGACCGCGCGCCAACAGATATCGTGTCAGATCGAGGGAACCTTGTGTGTCGTCGGGCTCGATCGACGGCAAATCTACACGCGAGCCGGGATGGCAATTGATGAGGACGGTTGGAAGGTCAACGTCGCCCGCTTCGGGATCAACGACGCGATGATACATCGTTACATAGAGCACGCCTTCGATTTGGTGAGAGCGAAACGTGTTCCAGATGCTTAGCTCGCGCTCAGGATCACCGCCTGTATTGGCAAGAAGGATTATCTTGCCGTTGGCCGTTGCCCAATCCTGAATGCCACGAACGATGTCGCCGGAGTAAGGCGTCGTCGAAACATAGTCGGTGATGATGCCGAAGGTTCGCGACCTACTGGATCGCACCATGCGAGCAGCCATATTCGGGACATAACCCAAATCACGAATGGCTCGCTCGACTCGCTCGCGCATCTCCGGTGTCACATACGGTTCCCCATTCACGACGCGAGAAACTGTTTTATTGGAAACGCCTGCCGCGCGAGCGACGTCAATGATACTGACCATCAAATCTACCTCATCTCGGCTGGACCATAGTGCACACCACTGACGACGTCGACAAATTTATATGACGACGTCGTCAAATGCGCTTGACGACGTCGTCATAGGCCTCTACGTTCCGAGCCGCCCTCTCAAGATCCATCGCCGGGAGCCCTGTCTCAGGCGCAACGTGGGGGTACCGACGAGGCCTCGGGAGCGAAGCGTCGGCGTCGTGATTTCAAGGGAGGACGAAATGAACAAACTGCTGTATGCGACCGCATTAGCTACGCTGCTTGCAGCGCCGGCGTTGTCAGCCGAGCGGATCAACGTGCTCGTTGAGGGCGGCGGCGAAATGCTGCAGAAGGCTGTTGCCGCCAAATTCACTGCCGACACAGGCATAGAAGTAAACTTTACGGTCGTCCCCTATCAGGGCGTCTTCGACAAACTGTCGGCCGAAATCGCCTCCGGTTCGTCGAGCTTCGATGTCGCCACCATAGACGTGGTGTGGAACGCAAAGTTCGCCGATCATGTGGAGGATCTTTCCGATCTATTCACCGACGAAGTTCGAGGTGACCTACCGCCGACGCTACTCGCCGATGCCAAGGTCAACGGCAAGATGATCGGCATGCCGGCTTGGGCGAATGCCGAGATCGTTTTTTATCGCAAGGACCTGTTCGAGGATCCAAAGGAAAAGGCGGATTTCCAGGCGAAGTATGGCTCCCCCCTCGCTCCGCCCAAAACCTGGCAGGAGTGGCGCGACATGGCCAAGTTCTTCACCCGCTCGACCAAGGGTGATGGCGCGATCGACTTCTGGGGTACCGACACCATCGGCACGTTCGCGGAAGAGTGGATGGCGCACGTGCTGCAGGCAGGATCGCCAGGCGTCATCCTCGACAAGGATGGTAACGTCATCGTCGACAACGAGGCTCACCGCAAAGCACTCGAGTTCTATATCGCCCCGCACTGCGTCGACCATTCCGTGCCCGAGAACGTCAACGAGATCGGCTGGGGTGAGGCACAGAACCTCTTCTATCAAGGCAAGACGGCCATGATGAAGTTCTGGGCGCACGCCTACAAGATGACTCCCAAGGATTCCGTCGTGAACGGCAAGGTTGGTGTGGCGCCGATGCTTGCCGGTGAGGCTGGAGTCGCCGCTATCCCCGGGCCTTGGTACAACGTTGTGCCGTCCACTTCCAAGAATAAGGAAGCGGCAAAGAAGTTCATCGCCTATGCCGAAGCCCACAATGCTCTGGGCATCGAAGCGCCCCTCGGTCTTGCAGCGACCAACTCGGCCTACAAGAGCTATTTTGGCAAACCCGGCTATGAACATTTCGGACCGCTCCTTGAAACGCTAAGCGCGCCGGCCACTCAGGGGCGTCCGCTCAATGAGCATTTCCAGGAGATCGTCGACGAGGCCGTCCTACCGGCGGTTCAAAAGGCACTGACCTGCAAGGTCGACGTTGCCGACGTCCTGGCCGAAGCCAAGAGCAATATCCAAGACATCCTGCATCCCTGACAGACTGGGTTCAAACTGAAGACGGGGAGCTTCTGCTCCCCACTTCTCACCGCAGCTGGAGATGGCGATGTCATCGGAAAACCGCTTCGTGCTTGGCATGTTGATGCCGGCCGCATTGTTTCTTGGGCTTTTGGTCGCCTACCCGATCTGCTTGCTGATCTACAACTCCCTCTTTGCGGTCAAGACGATTGCGCCAGACGTTCGTGAATGGGTCGGGCTTGCCAACTATGTCAACGCCTTGACCTCGCCCCGTATTGCAGAGAGCGCGGCGAGAACGATCAAGTACTCCGTATTCGCCTTGGCATTCGAGTTTCTTTTCGGCTTCTGCGCCGCACTGCTGTTCAACGCGATCGCCGATAAATCGAGACTTCATCGCACGGTTTTCGCCCTACCCCTCATGGTTCCTCCAATCGTCGCGGGTCTGCTTTGGCGCTTCCTGCTGATCGGGAATATTGGCATCCTCAATTACGGTCTTGTCGCCATCGGGCTGATCCGCGACCCTGGCGACATTCAGTGGCTGTCCGATCAGGATCTCGTAATCTATTCGGTTGCCTTCGCCGATATCTGGCTAACGACGTCATTCGTCGCCCTCGTCTCCTATGCCGGCCTTACCAACATCCCAAAGGATTTGATCGAGGCCGCCAGGATCGACGGGGCTAATGCCCTCAGGCGCTTTTGGCATGTGACTCTACCCATGATGCGGCCGGTGATCGCCGTGGTGGTGATCGTCCGTGGTGTCGATGCCGCCAAAACCTTCGACCTTATCTGGATCCAGACTCAAGGCGGCCCGGCGCATAGTTCTGAAGTGTTTTCAATGAACATCTATCAACGAATGGTCCGCTACGGCGACCTTGGCTCAGCCTCAGCTTCAGCCACCCTCTTTCTTTTTGTCATGATCCTCCTCGCCGCTCTGGCCTACTGGAAGATCTGGAGGTCAGCTCATGACTGATGTCAACCAACGCGACATTGGGAAAGCCATGATCAACGCTGCAGCTCTTGTCCTCGTGCTGTCCTACGCGCTGCCATACGTCTACCTCCTGATGACTTCTTTGAAGCCGGCCGCGGACGTACAACAGATCCCACCGCACTTCTTCCCCGAAAGCATTTCCTTTGAGAACTTTCGCGAAGTGCTAGTCAACTCGACGCTGCCGCACGCTTTCGCAAACTCACTAATTGTAGCAGTTCTCACGACCATCCTGTCGCTGATCCTGGCACTGCCAGCCGCCTATGTCGCCACTCAATATCGACGGAAGTTGACGGTGGTTTTCCTGCTGTTCGCCTTGGTGACGCGAATGGTGCCAGCCGTTTCGCTGGGCGTTCCGCTGTTCCAGCTACTGAAAAGCCTCGGTCTTCTAGACACCGTTCCCGGTCTTGTTCTTGCCCACACGTCAACAGCGGTGCCGCTCGCTCTCCTGCTTCTCGCAGCCTTCTTTGAAGGTATTCCGCGGGACCTTGAGGAGGCGGCACGGATGGATGGCTGCACACGCTTTCAAGCCTTCAGAAAAATCATCCTACCCGTGATGAAGAGTGGCATCGCCATAACGGCTCTGTTCTCGTTCATCGCCAGCTGGAACGAATTCCTCTACGCATTGCTTCTCACTTCAGAGAACTCAAAGACCGCCCCCATAGTCATTGCGGAGTATAATTCGGTCTTCGGCCTCGCCTGGGGTCCAATGACGGCCGCTGCGGTTGTCTACTCGCTCCCCGTCATCGCCATTACGCTTGCTCTTCAAAAACAGATCATCGGCGGCCTTACGTTCGGCGCCGTCAAAGGGTGAAGGAAACCGCGGCCATGGCCGAGATCTCGCTCAACAAAATCAACAAAATCTACGGCGACAATTTTCATGCGATCCACGACCTCACGTTCGATATCAAAGACGGCGAGTTCATGGTCTTCGTCGGCCCTTCCGGCTGCGGAAAGTCCACCGCTCTTAGAATGATCGCCGGACTGGAGAGTATCTCAAGCGGTGAACTCCGCATTGGCGGACGGATCGTCAACGATGTTGATCCTAAAGATCGCGACATCGCCATGGTGTTCCAGTCCTACGCTCTTTATCCGCACAAGACGGTACGCGAAAACATCGCTTTTCCGCTGCTCATGGCCGGCCTTGATAAAGCCGAAATCGCCGCCCGCGTTGAGGCTGCTGCCCGAACCCTCGAACTGACGCCACATCTTGACCGAAAGCCCGCTCATCTGTCGGGCGGACAGCGCCAACGCGTGGCGATGGGGCGCGCCATCGTGCGCCAACCAGCAGCCTTTCTGATGGACGAGCCGCTCAGCAATCTTGACGCTAAGTTGCGAGTGCAGATGCGTGCCGAGATCGCCAGCCTGCAGCGCAACCTCAAGGTTACCACGATCTACGTCACCCATGATCAGGTCGAGGCTATGACCATGGGGGACCGAGTGGCGGTCCTAAAGGGCGGTGTACTGCAACAGGTTGACACGCCGCAGAACCTTTACTCGCGCCCGGTAAATATGTTCGTCGCGGCTTTCATTGGCTCGCCGTCAATGAACCTTTACGAGGCGACGCTCGACGGTACCGAACTAAAGCTCGGAAGTAACACATTCAACATACCCGCCAGTGTCTTTGCCCAGCGTCCATCTCTTAATGGAGCAATTCGCCGGCATCTCGTGGTCGGTATTCGTCCCGAGCACATGAACGACGCAACGCTACATCCCGCCTCAGCCGAGATCAAAGCGCACGTAAAGCTTGTTGAGGCACTTGGCTCGGAAGCGATGGTGCATCTCGTCATCGACGCCCCATGGATCGACGCCGGCGATCCAGATGCTGCAAGCGATATCGGGCATGAGCGCACGGCTGTCGCCCGGTTCTCACCGAAAAGCTCGGTCCGTGCCGATGACAACGCTCGAGTCGCTATTGCGGCCGAGGAACTGCACTTCTTTGACCCTCAAACGCGCAAGAGCCTTTGGTAGGCGAATAGAGGAGTGACTTCAGATGACTAACCAGCATACGACTTACGATGTAACGAAGTTTCATGGTTCGGTACCCGCCTCGCAGGATATCGGGATTGTCATCAATGAAATCATCGCAGATATCAAAGCCCACCAGACCAGCCAGACTGTGAAACCTGGTGGTGATATCTACATTCCTGTGGGCGATTACGATCTACTGACGCAGGTCGTCATTGATATCTCGTATCTAACCATTCGAGGCGAGGGGCACGGATTTATGTCTCTCAGCATTCGCGACAACACGCCCGATACCTCAGGCTGGCGGGAAACCGTCGCTGGCGGTAGCCATGTAAAAGTCAAACTCACGGGCGCCCCCGCAATTGTTACCAATCGTAACGGAACACAGCCGCGCCTCTCAAGTATAGAGTTTCGCGACTTCTGCATGGATGGACTGCATTTCAGCGGAAACGGCAACAGTTACGTCAATAATAAAACAGGCATTTATGTCGAGGGAGATTGCGACTCTTTCGTGATTAGAGGCATGGGGTTTGTGTACCTGGAACATGCCTTGGTTCTAGAAGGGGCGGACGCGACGACCATTGACGGTAACTTCATTGCTGAATGCGGCAATTGCGTGGAACTTCTCCTCGCCTCGCAATCTTGCAAGGTGACTAACAACCTGATCGGCGGGGGCTACAATGGCAAGTCGATAGCGGCAGCTGGGGCCGAAGGACTATTGGTTGCTGCAAACAACGTATTTCCCAGAGGTGGCAGCCTGATCGAGCTTATCAACAGCGCACGGTGCAGCGTCTCGGCAAATCGGCTGGCCGGCTTTTATCCTGGGATGATCCGACTGATTGGTACAAACGAGACGCTCGTCGCAGCAAATCTGGTCCGCAGGCAAAATGAGACCTATGGCCCTTTCCAGAATTATAACAACGGCCTGCAAGAAACCTACGGCATATTCCGAGTTCAGGGCGACAACAATAAAATCTCGAATAACCATTTCCTCGTTGATCCGCAGGGTTATACGGCAGCCGACGGCCCGATCATCGTTATCAACGCGGAATCCGGCATCTACAATTGGATCAGCGACAACCACTATGTTCTCGCCGCTATTCCAAACCTCCAGTATGTCGCGGTCCGGCTTGGCTCCGCGCTTACACAAAGCAAAGTAATTTACAGTGGGTCGAGCGCTCAAATTACAGATCTCGGAACGCTGAACGCAATCGTTCCCAATCCCTAAGTCCCAGTCAGGGTATCACCGAAGGCTACCTGTCCGTTGGCAATGCGACGGCTGCTCGTCCGCAGCTGCCAACGCAAGATCTGTCTAGTTTGGTGCTGGCCCACACGTGGTCTCCGGAGTGGATAGCTAAATCTCTCTCTTCCCAACTTAGGGCCGGATCCATCGGCCCTCTTCTTTCCGAGGTCCCCGTGACGCGCGCATCTGTCCATCTAGAATCTGGCGAAAGGATTGAGTTCTGGGCCCAGGGCCCTGGTAGGATCACGATCGGCATCCGGGACCAAACTGTGTGGCAGATACCGGCTCTTTCTGCGGTGCCGGCCTCTTACAGCTATCACCATCGCGAAGCATCTGAGACGACTTTCGAGTGGGATGACACCGTCACCGTCTTCTGGGCTTACTCTTATGTGCCCGCAACCGTGGCGGCGGTAGGCATCACGATGTGGGACTTCAGTACCGCAGGAATTATGCGTCGCCACGGTGAAGAACTGTCGAACTGGATGCGCTGCGATGAGGAGCGTCCGTCGCTTCATTTCTCTCCGCCTAAAAATTGGATGAACGATCCGAACGGCCTCTGCAAAATCGGCGATACTTGGCATGTCTTTTATCAGTTTCATCCCTGTGGCAACGACTGGGGACCGATGCATTGGGGGCATGCCACCAGCAAGGATCTCTTCAACTGGCTTCATCTTCCTGTTTTCCTCCATCCTGAGCAGGAGCTATGGCGGCTAGGTGCCACGGGTGGCGCGTTCTCCGGCACAGCCTTCGAGGGCAAGAACGGACAACATGTGTTCTTCTACACGGAGCGTTTGCCGGCTTATGATCTATTCACCGGTTATCGTGAGGTTCAAAAGCTTGCCATTCCGGATCGGAATACGATCAAAGCGGAATGCGTAACTTCGATAATCGAAGAGCGACCGAAGGGCGTTTATCACGACTTTCGCGATCCGAAAGTTTGGTGGGACGATGCCGCCGGTGGCTATCGAATGGTGCTCGGCGCAAGCCTTGATGGCGATCCGGCAGTGCTTCTCTATGGGTCTGTCGATCTCTCTGAGTGGACGTATCTAGGCCCGCTCTACCGCGCCCCAAAGGAGTATGCCGAGGCGGGTGCACGCGCTATCGAATGTCCGGATTTTTTCCCACTCAACGGTAAGTGGATATTGTTGATGGGCTTCGTCGGTCTGACCGAAGCATCGACGGGCCGACATAACTTGCTTTACGCCCTGGTCGGCAACTTTGTGAACGACGCCTTCATACCCGAAAGCGTTGAGCTTCAAGTCCTTGATTTTGGGACTGATTTCTACGCCTTACAAAGCTTCAGAGCTGAAGACAGGCAAATCGCCTTCGCTTGGCTGTTTAATTGGGAATACCGAAAAACAGCCGTGTCGCCCTACTCGGGGGAGCTGTCCTTGCCACGTCAGCTATGCCTCGACGAGCGCAACCGGCTCTCCATGAGAATTGCCGAAGAGTTCGAAACCGCGGTCCGAAAGGAAATACTGACGCCTGACCGTGACGACGGCTATGCGATCGGGAAATATCCGTTCGAAGCGCGTCTATCTGGTCCGCTTGAAGGAACAACCATCAAGGCATCAGATGCTAATCGGCTTTCGTTCGAACTGACAGTGCGTGATGGCATGATTTCCGTCCGTCTCGAACAGGACGACGGATCCATTCGGTACGCTGCCCGGCTCGATACGGCCGATGATATCAGGGTCATCTACGATGCCGGCATCGTCGAGGTCTTCGCCGACGGCGGCAGAGTCTGCGGCACACGTCGCAGCTATGCCAATACGTCTCCCGATCACATTCGAATTTCGTCTTTGGCGAAGGTGACAGTGAGCGCCCTTCACCTCGCTGAACCGATCTTCGGGGCCTGATCGGCTGAGAGCGATCCTATCCCACTGGAGCGAAACCATGCTGCTATCTTGCGGCGATGCCCTGATCGATTTTGTGCCCGTTAAATCTGCCGACGGCAGGGATGCCTATGTTCCCGCCGTCGGCGGGTCCTGCCTCAATATCGCCGTGGCGATGTCTCGCCTCGGGTCTCCGGCGGGTTTCGTTGGCGGTATTTCGACCGACATGTTCGGAACGATGGTGGCCGATCACCTCGCCGCTTCCAACGTGTCGCTTCGTCATGCGCGCCATTCCGACAACGAGACAACGCTGGCGTTTGTTCGCTTCGTAAACGGCGAGCCGCACTATGCTTTCTACGATGAGGTCACGGCGGCGCAACTCTGGGCTTACGATCCCACATCGTTCTCTTTCGACCAGATCGATGCCCTTCACGTTGGCTCGACGACGCTGATCAACGAGCCTGCCGCCACCGAGTACCTAGCGATGTTCCGGGACGCCAAGGGCAGAACAACACTGTCATTTGACCCCAACTGCCGTCCTTCGCTTGTTCGAAACAAGACTAAGTACCTTGCTCGCATGACGGAGTTCATCGCCATTGCCGATATCGTCCGCATGTCGGACCTGGATTTCGACTTTCTCTTTGGCGGCAATGATTTCCAAAATAAAGCCAATGAAGCGCTGGCTAGCGGAGTTGCGCTATTTGTCGTCACGCGCGGCAGTGAGGGTGTCACCGCCTGGCACGCAACGGCCGGCCAAGTTGAAGTCCCGGCTCCGGCCGTCAAGGTAGTCGATAGCATCGGCGCGGGCGATACATTCCAGGGCTCGCTTTTGGTGGCACTCCGAGAGGCAGGGCGGATCGAACGATCAGCGCTGGAAGCCATCAGCCGCGACGAGCTCGCTGCAGCTCTCGCCTTCGGTACCCGCTGCGCTGCTATCACCTGTTCGCGTGCAGGCGCCAACCCACCCTGGAAGTCGGAAGTTTCGCCGAGCTGGGATCGCTAGCCGAGAGGGCGGCAGGCCCGAAGCCGCCCGACATGTCACCGCTTGCCTCAAACGGCAGATAAGAACTTCAAGGAAGTACCGAAATGGCCAATGGAAATTACTATGATGTGACCGAATGGTCAGAGGGGAATCCTTCAGAGGATATTGGGGCGGTAATTAACAATATCATTGCGGACGTCAAGAACAGGCAGGCGAACCCATATATAAATGATGGTGGGAAGCCCGGAGCGGTGATCTATATTCCTCCGGGAGATTATCATCTGGTTAGCCAAGTCGTTGTCGATATCAGTTACTTGAAAATCATGGGCTCCGGACATGGGTTCACGTCCTCAAGTATTCGCTTCAACACCCCTTCACATGAGCTGGCACACTGGCACGAAGTGTGGCCGGGGGGGAGTCGCATCCTCGTAGACATCCCAGAAGAGGCGGCCGACGATGCGGCTGGCAGAGCTGCTTTTCTCATCAGACGCGACGGAGATCCGCGAATTAGTTCCGTCGAGTTTGCAGATTTCTGTATCGATGGCCTGCATTTCACCGGGAAGGCCTCGGTAAACGGTGACTCCGAAAACTCCTACAAAAACGGCAAGACGGGCATCTATATCGCCAGCGCCAATGACTCATTCCGAATGACTGGCATGGGCATCATATACTTGGAGCATGGAGTCATCGCGTACGATGCGGACGCATTAACGATCGATGGCAATTTCATTGCAGAATGCGGCAACTGCATCGAACTAAGAGGGATGGGGCAAGCCTCAAGAATTTCCAATAACCTTGTAGGGGCCGGATACACCGGTCACTCAATATACGCGGAGAATTACGGCGGAATCCTTGTATCGGCAAATAATGTTTTCCCACGAGGCAAAAGTAGCATTCATTTCTCCAACGTGGCGCGGTCTTCGATCACAGGGAACAGGTTCCATTCCTTCTATCCTGGAATGTTGATTTTTTCGGGTAGTTGCTCCGAGAACCTAGTGTCATCAAACCACTTCTTGCGAGACAGGGAGCCCTGGGCGCCCATGACACCATATGACAACGGCCTAGATGACCAATTTGGCCTTTTGCATATAAACGGAAACAACAATTCGGTTATCGCCAACCATATTTCGGAGTCCATCGATACTAAATTTCTAAAACCGTCATCCGCAAAGCCTGTGATAATTCGTGTTGCCTCAGGCAAATGTAATTACATAGCAAGTAATCATATCGTGGCCACAACTGAGGCATCGGCAGTGAATTCTGCGCCCAACAGCGCCTGTTTTTCAACGCAAGTAGAAGCATTACTGTCAACCGATAAACTTATATCCCTTGATGTTGTAAATATACTTATTGAAGACAGATCCATTCAAAATACAATACTTGACTCCGGAACCGATGCACAAGTTTTGATGGACAAGTCCGTGAACGCTTTTAGAGGAACCCCGCTTCCAGGCGAACAACGGTAAACTTCACTTTTGGTGAACGCGACGCGACGCCTCTTTTCGCGCGCGTCGCGCCGGGGCGCAGGCTTGAGGACGGCGCAGTACTCATAAGCCAGCCTAGACTGGAGTAAAATATATTATAGAACGAGGACCGCTGCATTAGCATTTTGCTCAAAATAACGTATAAACCCTCCCAAACGCCCCCCCTAATTCTATTCTTAGTGCGTTACATTCGCCCGGTTGCTTATCTATAAAATCTTTATGCAACCCAACGTTGTTGAGGCACATAGATGAACCGCCCACTATTCGAAGGAAGTATTCGGCACCTGCGCTTTTTTATCGTTGCAGCCGAGTGTGGAAGTTTTCGCAGAGCCGCTCTTAAGCTGGGCGTCCAGGAGCCGGCTATCAGCCGGCGTGTCCGCGACCTTGAAGATCACCTGGGCGCGTCACTCTTTCACCGGAACAGCAGTGGCGTAACTCTGACCTTCGCCGGCGAGCACTTTCTTGTCAGCGCGCGTACGGTGCTCCGTCAGATTGAGAGCGCGGCCCGGGATGTATCTGCCGTTGGGCGCAATGAGGCGGGTCAGCTCAGGATCGGACTGCTTTCGTCATTAGCGTCGGGTTTTCTTCCGGAGCTAATCAGTCGCTTTTGCAAGCTGTATGACAGTATCAAAGTCGAGTTTATCGATGGTGATACAGCAGAACATGTAGCAGCAATTCACCGATTGCATTTGGATGTGGCTTTTGTGGCGGGGGCAGCCGAATGGCCCGGCTGTCAAACTGACCGACTTTGGACGGAAAGGGTGTTCATGGCGCTGCCGAGCGAACATCGGTTAGCAGGCCAAGCAGAGCTGCATTGGCATGAACTCCTAGATGAGAAGTTTATTGTTAGTTACGCGGCACCGGGCCCGGAGATCCGTGACTATTTATTGCGACGGTTAGCCGCTTTTGGCCACCATACAGCGATCCAGGTTCATAATGTTGGGCGAGATAATCTGCTTTCAATGGTGGCCATTGGGTGTGGACTCACTGCAATTAGCGAGTCAGCTATAGGTGTGCAATTCTCCGGTATCATTTATCGGCCTATAGCCGATGAAGTCCTGCCTTTCAGTGCGGTGTGGTCGCCTCGAAACGACAATCCGGCCTGTCGTCGGCTTTTGAGCCTTGCTCGGTCGATGGCGCGCTCGGGCAAAGTAGCCCTCAACTCTCCGTCTTCGGCGAAGAAATCGTCCGTCGAGCTTTCGCAAACTCCCGATCCGTCGCGATGAAGCGCTCCAGCATGGGAACGATCAGGCGGATCGGATCGGCCGGCGGTTGCCCAGCCTCGCGGCCAAGGATGTCGGCGTAGGCGATGAGGTCGCGATGCAGGCTGGCCGGCAACTCCACTGTGACTTTCACGGGCTTGTCCTCGGCGATGAGGCCAAGCTTCAGCTTTGCCATATTATCCTCCATAGGGTTCAAGCACGAGATCGCGAGTGACGATTACGCGGACCGGGAACCCCGGTCGAATGGTCAGTGTCGGCGCGATATTGAGCTGACGGCTGACAACTTGCTGCCCGATGTCGCTCACGCTGTCGGCGGCACCGCGGCGCAAGGCCCGTACGATGGCGCTCTCCTCGCTGGAGGAGCCCATCTCGGTGCCGATGCTGAGCAACGTCGAGAGGCCCGCTGCCTTGAACAACTCACCCCAATGATAGTCGACGCCATCCTCGAGCCCGGCATAGCCTTCGGCATCGGCACCCGGCTGTCGCTCCAGCACGATCGAGCGGCCGTTGGGGAAGATCAATCGGTTCCAGGCCAGCAGCACACGGCGCTGACCGAAGCCGACGCCATTGTCATATTGGCCGATGATGCGTGTGCCCTGCGGGATCAGGAGAATATGTCCCGTCGGGCTGTCGTAGACATTCTCGGTCACCTGGGCGGTGATCTGCCCCGGAAGATCCGAGCGAATGCCGGTGATCAGCGCCGCCGCGATGACCGCACCGGCCTGAAGCACATTGGGCGACGCGGGTGCGGCAACGCGATCGGGTGAGACGGTGCGTTTATCTGGTGTTTGGTTGAGGAACGCGAGCTGTCGGTCCTGCGCGGTGGGCGTCGCCGGCTGCGGTGCCAGTCCGAGGCTTGAGAGGTCGGGTTGGGGGACCGTTGTCGTCGTGGTGGCGGGCGTTGGGTTGTTCGCCGGTCGCGTTTGCGTCGACGAGAAGAGTTGCGCGGTTCGGGCGGATTCGGTCTCCTGAAGCCGGCGCTGTTCTTCCTGATTGATGCCGGGATTGGGCATGGCGATCGGCGGGGTCGGCACGGCTTTGCCAGACTCCTGCGCATTGAGGATCGGGCGGCCGAGATCGCCGGGCAGAGGCGGACCAAGCTTCGGCACACCGGAATAATCCTTCGGTAGTCCGGCGAGGCCATCCGGCGTAGAGCGGTTGTCGGTGGAATAGAGTTCCTGACCCTGATTGTTTCCGTGCCGGGTCTGGAGCGCATAAATCAGCGCACCACCGAGCCCCAGGCTGGCGGCGAGGCTGATGCCGGCGAGCGCCTTGCGCGACAGCCGGGTGACACGCGGCGGCTCGGGACGCAGCCGCATGGACGCGGCTGGCTCGCCGGTCAGCGGAAAGGTGTCGTCCTCGCCAACAGGCTCAGGTCCCCTCCCCTTTTCGGGATCAATCTCGCTCATGATGCCGGCCTTCCATTGGTGCGGGAGATGCGCACGCGCTTCTGGTCTTTGGCGGCGCCGAAGCGCAGTTCGGCGGCGGCGAACAGCCGATCGACGATCATGTAGTTGTCGCGCACCCGGTAGTTCACCAGCTCGGAGGTGTCGCCCTCGGGACCGACGACGAACAGCGGCGGCATCTCGCCCTGGCCGATGCCGCGCGGGAACTCTATGAACACCTGCTTGCCGTCGTCGAAGGCGCGCAGCGGCCGCCATGGCGCCCGATCGCCGGATACATCGTAGCGAAAGTTCACCTTCAACAGATCGACACCGGTGGCGACGGGCTGAACCGCCTGCGCTTCGGCGTTCCGACGATGCAACGCGATGAGCTGGTCCTGCGGATACTGCCATGAGACCGACGCCATGTAGGTCTTCTCAGTGGAGCGCAGTTCCATGTGGTAGGTGCGCCGGTCGGTATTGATGACGAGATTGGTCATCAGGTCCGGCCGGGTGGGTTTGACGAGGATGTGGACCTGCTTGGTGGTGTTCGTGCCGCTCTCGGTATCGCCGATGATCCAGCGCACGGTGTCACCGGCAGCGACGGGACCGGAGCCGACGAGCTGTTCGCCCGGCTGGAGCGCGATGTCGGTGATCTGGCCGGGCGACGAATAGACCTGATAGAGCGCGCCATCGACGAAGGGATAGACCTGCATCGCGTTGATGAAGCCGTCGCGAACCGGCTGTACGCGCGCAGCGGCGTTGGCGAGGTTCACCCGAGCGGCGGGATCGGCCGGTTCAGGCTCTGCCTTGCCGTCCTTGCCGACCGGCTTCAACTGGCCGGGAAGCGGCAGTAGCTTCGGCAACTCCACGACCTTGACCGGCAGAGGCGGTTCGGTCGCCTGCACGGCGGGCGCAGCGTCGTCATAGGAGATCTCCGGTGGCTTATGGGCCGAGGCACAGCCGGTGAGCACGGAAGCGGAAAGCAGCAGAGCCGCAAGTGAGGGATTACGGAAGGCCTGAGAGCCGCCAAAACGGAAACCCGGAATGACGTGTGTGAGGTAAGCCGGACTCCCGGCATGACGGAAGATCGGCATCATTGCCCAAGCTCCTTCGACCAGTTGATGGCGTTGACGTAGATTCCAAGCGGGTTCGCCCGAAGCTTGTCGGCGTCGCGCGGCGGCTGCACGATGATCGTGAGGATGGCGGACCAGCGCGAGGTGTCGGCAAGCGAGCCGTCCTGGTAGGTGCGCTGAACCCAGGCAATGCGGAACGAGTCCGGCGAGGCGCGGATGACGCTGGAAACATCGACGGCAATCTGCGTCTTGCCGACCTTGGTGAAGGGGTCGTTGGCGCGGGCGTAGTCGTTGAGCGCCAACGCGCCGCCCTGCGCTGTGAAGTCGTAGGCGCGCAGCCAGTTCTGCCGCACGATGACCGGATCGGCCGGGATCGAGCGGACCTGTTCGATGAAGCGGGCGAGGTGGAAGGCAATCTGCGGATCGGTTGGCTGATAGTCGGCCTCGGCTGGAGCGACGACTTGTGCCGCACCGAGCCTGTCGATCTGCACCACCCAGGGAACGACGCTGCCACGCATCGATTGCCAGACGAGGCCAGCGGCGAGGCCGGCCGACAGGACCAGCGAGCCGAAGGCCATCAGCCGCCAGTTCTTCGCCTGTACGCGGGCCGAGCCGATGCGTTCGTCCCAAACCTGCGCGGCGCGCTGATAGGGCGTCTCAGGCTGAGGGGACTTGCCGTAATGGGTGGAGGGTCGTCTGAACATCAGCGGTCACTTTCGGAGAGGTTGACGGAGGAGCCACCGCCGTGGCTGTCGCCGCTGCGCACGGCATGGGCGGCCGCCTGGACACCGTGCGTCATCTGTTGCGAGCGCTTCATGCGCTTGGCCCAGGCCGGCGGACCGCCGCTGGCGGAAGTCGGTGCGGCGGACGCTGAAGTCGTTCCAGCCTCGAAGGCATCGCCGCCAATCGTACCGGCGGTGGACGATCCGCCCGTCATCTCGAAGGCAGAGCGAGCACCCGACTGCGCGCTGTCGTTCAGACTTGCCGCCGCACGCGCTGCGGCATTCTTCAGCGGGGAGACGGCAGCCCGTGCGCCTGCGCTCGCCACGCCACCGAGACCGGACGCAACGCCGGATGCGCTGGACTGTCCGGCGGCGCCGAGGCTGTAGGCTGTGGATGCGCCGCCGACGAGCGTGGCTCCACCTCGCGCGGCAGCGGCAACACCTCCGGCAAGAGCAGCGCCACCGGACGCGACCGCGCCGACCGTAGCGGCGCCTGCCGCAACCATGCCGCCGGCGGCAAGGCCGGTGCCGACGGCCGCTCCGGCCCCGAGTTGCGGGCCGCCGGAAACGAGGCCGTTGGCGATGCCGGGACCGAAGATGCCGAGCCCAAGCAGCGACAGCGCGGCGAGCACGATCGCCATGGCGTCGTCGATCGACGGAGTATTGCCTCCGAAACCGGCGGTGAACTCGGAGAACAGCGTCGAGCCGATGCCGATGACGACGGCGAGCACCAGCACCTTGATGCCGGAGGATATGACGTTGCCCAGCACGCGCTCGGCCATGAAGGCGGACTTGCCGAACAGGCCGAAGGGGATCAGCACGAAGCCGGCCAGCGTCGTCAGCTTGAACTCGATCAGGGTGACGAAGAGCTGGACGGCTAGGACGAAGAAGGCGAGCAGCACCAGCGCCCAGGCGAACAGCATGCAGGCGATCTGGACGAAGTTCTCGAAGAACGAGATCCAGCCCATCAGGTCGGAGATGGAGTCGAGCAGCGGCCGGCCGGCGTCGAGGCCGGTCTGCGCCACCTTGCCGGGGCGCAGGAGATCGCTGACCGAAAAGCCTGTGCCCGACGCCTTGAGCCCCAGGCCTGCAAAACTCTCGAAGACAATGCGGGCAAGGTTGTTCCAGTTGCCGATGATGTAGGCGAAGACGCCGACGAACAGCGTCTTCTTGACGAGGCGCGCGATGATGTCATCGTCGGCGCCCCAGCTCCAGAACAGCGCCGCCAGCGTCACATCGATGACGATCAGCGTGGTGGCGATGAAGGCCACCTCAGGCCTCAAGAGGCCGAAGCCGCCGTCGATGTAGCGGGTGAACACCTCAAGGAAATGGTCGATGACGCCGGTGCCGCCCATGGTCAGTGCTCCCCGGCCTGAGAGGTAATGGGCGCCACGGGGTCGGGCTGATCGGCAACTCCAGGGGCATTCGGGAACAACGTGGTCGGTGCGGCTGGCGCCGAGGACGCGGCAGGATCCGTCTGGCCAAGGAACCGGCGACGGTTCTCGGCCCAAGCCTTCAGGCATGACGCATCGCGCGACCCTGCCTCGCCGAGCGAACTGCAACGGCTGAGTTCCGTATCAAGATGATCTCGTTTCCTGACCGGTCTGGTCTCAGCGGCGAAGCCATCCTGCCGATCATCGGAGCGCTTGATCTCGGTCACCATCGCCACGATGGCGATCGCGACAAAGGCGACGGCGCAGAGGCGTGCGAGGATCTTGCCGTCCATCGCGTTGTCCTCAATTGCTGCCGTAGAACATCTTGGCCGAACCGGGCTGATAGCCCGTGCCTGGCGTCAGGAAGCGGCGGCGCTGTTCGCGGCCTTGCTCTGCCGCGGCCGCCCGCTCGGCGTCGCTGAGCGCTTGCGCCCGGCCGTTCGCGGCCACCACCGCTGTGAGGTCGGCGAGTTGTTGTGCCTGCAGGGCGAGAAGCTGATTGCCGGCCTGTGTCGCTTGAAGGGCGCCCGTCGCCGATTGGCTGTGCCCGACCAGTTCCGACATCTGCGCACGGTTGGTGTCGATGTTACCGACGACGCCGGCCTGTACCCGCATGGCGTCCTGCAAGCCGCCGACGGTGTTCTGCCAGCGCGAGCGGGCATCAGAGACCAGTTGCGCGTCTGACGCCGACATCGAGACGCTGCCATACTGCTTTTGGAAGACCTGATCGATCTGCTGGACATCGAAGGCGATATTCTGTGCCTGCCCCAGAAGCTGCTGCGTACGCTGCACCGACTGTTGAAGCTGCTGGAGCGAGGAATACGGCAGGCTCGCCAGATTGCGGGCCTGGTTGATGAGCATCTGCGCTTCGTTCTGGAGTGAGGTGACCTGGTTGGTGATCTGCTGAAGCGCGCGGGCGGCCTGAAGGACGTTCTGCGCGTAGTTGGTCGGATCAAACACGACGATCGCATGGACGGGCAGCGGCAGCATCGGTGCGACGGCGGTGGAAGCGAAAAGCAAGGCAGCGGCGAAGCGCGCCGCGCACGAACGGCGCAGAGTCATGGCACTTTCTCCAGATTGGTCAGGTCGGGAATGAGGTCGGCGGCCCAGTTCAGTCCTCGACGGCGCAGCCAGGCGTCGAGGAATCCGTCGCGGCCATGTTCGGCGAAGACAGTTGCAAGAGCGACCTGATCGGTCTTGGAGGATGCGGCGCACAGCGCCAGCGCCACCTCGGAGAGCCCCAGCTCGAACAGCCGGTTGCCGCGTCGTGACTGGCAGTAATAGTCGCGCTTGGGCATGGCTCGCGCGATGATCTCGATCTGGCGATCGTTCAGGCCGAAGCGCCTGTATATGGCGGTGATCTGTGGCTCGATCGCCCGCTCATTCGGCAGCAGAAGCCGGGTCTGGCAGCTCTCGATGATCGCCGGCGCGATCGCGCTGCCATCGATATCTGACAGGCTTTGGGTGGCGAAGACAACCGAGGCGTTCTTCTTCCTGAGCGTCTTCAGCCATTCGCGAAGCTGGCCGGCGAAGCCTTCGTCGTCGAGCGCCAGCCAGCCTTCATCAACGATGAGGAGCGTCGGTGATCCGTCGAGCCGGTCTTCGAGACGATGGAACAGATAGGCCAACACCGTGGGAGCGGCCTCGGTGCCGATCAGACCCTCGGTTTCGAACGCTTGGACTGTAGCAGCACCAAGATGTTCGCTCTCGGCGTCGAGCAGCCGACCCCATGCCCCGCCAATGCAATACGGGCGGAGAGCCTGCTTCAGATCGTTGGACTGCAACAGGACGCAGAGGCCGGTGATGGTGCGTTCGTCGACCGGCGCGGAAGCGAGCGAGGTCAGCGCCGTCCAGATATGCTCCTTGACCTCTGGCGTGATGGCGACGCCTTCGCGGGTCAGGATGGCGACGATCCAGTCGGCCGCCCAGGCGCGTTCGGCCGCGTCATTTACACGGGCGAGCGGCTGGAGGTTGACTGAGGATTCCGAACCGTCGGTGAGGCCGCCGCCGAGATCGTGCCAGTCGCCACCCATGGCGAGCGCAGCAGCGCGGATCGAGCCGCCGAAATCGAAGGCGAAGACCTGCGCGCCCGCGTAGCGACGGAACTGGAGCGCCATCAGCGCCAGCAGCACCGACTTGCCGGCACCGGTCGGACCGACGATCAGCGTGTGGCCGACATCGCCGACATGCAGGGAAAACCGGAACGGGGTCGAGCCTTCGGTCTTGCCGAACAGCAGGGGCGGTGCAGCAAAGTGCTCGTCCCACGCCTCGCCCGCCCACACAGCACTGAGGGGGATCATGTGAGCGAGATTCAAGGTGCTGATCGGCGGCTGGCGGACGTTGGCATAGACATGCCCCGGCAAGCTGCCGAGCCAGGCATCCACCGCGTTGATGGTCTCAATCATCGCCGTGAAGTCGCGGCCCTGAATGACCTTCTCGACCAGCCGCAGCTTCTCATCGGCGGCGCGCGGATCGGTGTCCCATACCGACACCGTCGCGGTGACATAAGCGATACCGGCATAGTCGGCGCCGAATTCCTGAAGCGCGAGGTCGGCATCGGCCGCCTTGTTCGACGCATCGGTGTCTACGAGCACGGACTGCTCGTTGGTCATCACCTCCTTGAGGATCGCGGCGATCGACTTGCGTTTGGCAAACCACTGGCGTCGGATCTTGGTGAGCAGCCTGGTCGCATCGGTCTTATCGAGCAGGATGGCGCGGGTGGACCAGCGATAGGGAAAGGCGAGCCGGTTCAACTCATCGAGCAGGCCCGGCGTCGTCACGGTCGGGAAGCCGGTGATGGTGAGGACGCGCAGGTGCTGATGGCCAAGGCGCGGCTCCAGCCCGCCGGTCAGCGGCTGATCGGCCAAAAGCGCGTCGAGATACATCGGCGTCTCTGGCACCCGGACACGATGGCGTTTGGTCGAGACGCAGCTGTGCAGGTAGGTCAGTGTCTCGCCGTCCGTCAGCCAAGCACATTCCGGCAGGAAGGATTCGACCAGTTGGAGGATGCGATCGGTGCGATCGGCGAAACCCGTCAGGGCCTCTCGCGGGTTGATGCCCTTCGTCTCGCGGCCCTCGTAGAGCCAGCCTTCGGCGCGTGCGGCGTCCTCCGCCGGTGGCAGATACGTGAAGGTCAGGAAATAGCTGGACTCGAAATGTGCGCTGTTCGGCCGATGAACCTCCCACTGGGACGTTCGCTCATCGTCCTCGCCCTCGAAGTCCGCCTTGCGCTCGGCGTCGACCAGGGCTGAGGCGGCGTCGGGAAAGCTGCTGGCTGGATAAGCGGTCGCAGTATGTCGCTGCGCCTCCACGAAGATCGCCCAGCCTGAGCCGAGACGGCGAAAGGCGTTGTTGAGCCGGCCGGCGATGGCGACCAACTCGGCAGGGACGGCGCTGTCGAGATCTGGCCCCCGGAAACGTGCCGTGCGCTGGAGGCTGCCGTCCTTGTTCAGCACGATACCTTGGCCGACCAACGCTGCCCATGGGAGGAAATCGGCAAGACGGGCGGAGGTGCGACGGTATTCGGCGAGGTTCATCATGGGCGCGTCCTCTCCCTCAGACCGACAGATGCACCGGAATGCGCAGATGACGGCGCACAACATCGACGAACAACGGGTCGCGCTTGGCGGCCCACACCGCCGCGACATGGCCGATCGCCCAGATGGCGATACCGACCAGCCAGAGGCGAAGGCCGAGGCCGATTGCACCGGCCAGTGTTCCGTTCATGATGGCGATGGCGCGCGGCGCGCCACCGAGCAGGATCGGCTCGGTCAGTGCCCGGTGGACGGGAACCATGAAGCCCGGAACTTCGCTTCCCTGATCAGAGATGCCCGCCATCAGATCAGCGCCCCGCCGCCGAACGAGAAGAAGCTGAGGAAGAACGAACTGGCGGCAAAGGCGATCGACAGGCCGAACACGATCTGGATCAGGCGGCGGAAACCGCCGGATGTGTCGCCAAACGCCAGCCCCAGACCCGTGGCGATGATGATGATGACGGCGACGATCTTGGCGACCGGGCCCTCGATCGACTGCAGGATCTGTTGCAGCGGCTGCTCCCACGGCATTGACGAGCCGGAAGCATGGGCAGGCGCGGCCATCACCATGGCGAACACGGTGATGGAAACGGAGGTGGCGATACAACGACGCGCCAGATGTGAGACCTGGATCACGGGGTTTCTCCTTCGGGGCTGGGGCTATGAGAGGATAGGCCGCCGTCGCCCCCGATGACGGCGGGCACGACGCGGTAGTCGCCGTCGCAGCCAAGCCCCTCGACACGGGCGAGTTCGGAAAGCCGGCGCGCGGAACCGCGGCCGGAGAGGACGGCTACGAGGTCAATGGTCTCGGCGATCAACGCGCGGGGAACGGTGACGACTGCTTCCTGGATGAGTTGCTCCATCCTTCTCAGCGCGCCGATGGCGCTGCCGGCGTGGATCGTACCGATGCCGCCGGGATGGCCGGTGCCCCAGGCTTTGAGGAGGTCGAGGGCCTCGGCGCCGCGCACCTCGCCGACCGGGATGCGGTCGGGGCGTAGGCGGAGCGATGAGCGGACAAGGTCGGAGAGCGAGGCCACACCATCCTTGGTGCGCATAGCGACGAGGTTCGGCGCGGCGCATTGCAACTCGCGCGTATCCTCGATGATGACGACGCGATCAGCGGTCTTCGCCACTTCGGCGAGCAGCGCATTGGTCAGCGTCGTCTTGCCGGTGGACGTGCCACCGGCGACGAGGATGTTGGTGCGGGTGGCGACGCCGTGGCGTAGCGCTTCGGCTTGTCCAGCCGACATGATGCCGGCCGCGACGTAATCTTCGAGCGTAAACACTGCGACGGCTGGCTTGCGGATGGCGAAGGCGGGGGCCGCGACAACGGGTGGCAACAAACCCTCAAACCGTTCGCCTGTTTCCGGCAGTTCGGCTGAGACACGCGGGGCGCCGGCATGGACCTCCACGCCAACATGATGGGCGACCAGGCGCACGATGCGCTCGCCATCGGCCGGCGATAGCAGCTCGCCGGTATCGGACAGCCCTTCGGAAAGCCGGTCGATCCAGATGCGCCCATCCGGGTTCAGCATCACCTCGATGACGGAAGCATCTTCCAAAAGCCGGGTGATGGCGGGGCCGAGCGCGGTGCGCAGCATCCGCGCACCCCGCGCCAGACCTTCAGAATTGGGATGCAAAGCGTTCATGTCGCCCCGAGTTCAAAACGGGGACAAACAGACGTTCCCCATGTGGGGTCGATTAAGAGAGCCGGATTTTGGACTGATTCAACAATGACTTGTTGGCGTAGTAGCGTAGCGTGCAAACACAGGAAAACGGCGGCGCCTTGAATGCTGGCTTCTGGAGCCCCGATGTTCGCAAGCGCCCCAAGCGGTCACTCAGTCCGGCGTGCTTCGCGTCCCGAGCGAGCGCTCGGCCGAGGCAACTCCAGCACCAAGTGCATCCCTGTATTCTAGACGAGGGTGAAGTGCGATTGGACTACCTGACCCGACCACCAAAACGGTTTCGAAGACGGCCATTACCAAACAGTATTGCTTCGCAGAGGCATATTTCATCACCTGCTAGATCAGGAATGGCGCTCCGGGCATGCTCATGTGCTGGACGACCGCCCAGTCCTGCTCGAATGGATACCGATCGAGCATCTTGCGCTCGATCTCAAATCCCCCAAACTCACTCCACTCCATCACGCCGTAGTTGCCGACGTTCACGTTTCGGAACCTGTCCCAGCCCTGTAGTTCATTCCCTTTGGACTCTACAAGCAGGCGTATGTCGAGCGCCGCCATGTTGATGAACCGGACACCCTTGAACATGGTGTCGGCAAAAACGTGCCTGTGGCCAAACAGGAATAATGGCACCCCCTTGAACTCGTCGGCTATTGCCGGCATCCGCTCATGCGTCACGACGATAGTCTGCGACGCTGGCGCGGCAGACTGCTGGATCATCTCTGCAAGCGCGCGCCGGTTTTCCGCGAGGATGGTCGCCCTGACAGCCCACCGCTCGTTGACAAAATCCTGATAGGGCTCAGACTGTTCGATCTTGTCGACAGACGCTCGAAGCTTGTGCACGCGCGCATCGCGTTTCTGTTCGAGCGCCTCAGTCTTGGCACGCGCCAACGGCCGCTTTCGGCCACCGCGCAACTCTTCCAGTAGGCTTGCGAACTCGGTCTCAATCTCCGCTTTGGCCACCTTGAACGCCTCCTCGGCGTCTGCCTTGGACTTGACGATTTCCGCGTGCCTGTCGTCGACCTGCTTGTACAGGCACTCACCGATCGGGTTGCGCCCCCAATGGGTCGGGCAGCCGCTGAAACCGATAAAGGACAGCGGTCCGCACGCAAAAGACGCCAGATGGAGGTGGTGGCAGCCTACGCCGAAATTCTCATCATAACCGAGGCGGTAGTCCCAGTTGCCATAGACATAGAGCACTGGGCACGCGAAGGTTGCCAGAAGTCCCAACGTCTCCGCGGCGGTCTTTGACCCGATATCACCGGCGACGACGATTGCATCGAAGCGGTTCTGTTCAAGGTTACGCAACTGGTGAACCGCAGTTACGTTGTCGTGGATGTCGGAGACAAGGAGAAATCGCATGTTGCCGCAACTCAGACGAGAAAGAAAACGACACTTCCTCAATCTTCCACTGACTACGCGCCAGAGCAATGTTTCGCGAAAGAAAAGGGGGCAAGACCGGTCGCCCATGAAGAATTGTACATCGGCATGATCATGAGCCCCTGTCGCTATATGTAATATCACCGATTCGGTGGCCGATCGGGTCGCAGCGCCCTCGCCTCGCCCTATTCCTTTGGTGTCGAAACATCCTCGGCGATTTCCTGCCGCAGCTTCGGCCCCTTGGCCAAGCGTCGGCCGAGCGCGGCGACGAAAGCGTCGTAGCGCGCGCCGGCCTGAGCGCGAGCGGCCTGCGCGGCGGGTTCGGGTAACGTCGGCGTGGTGGCGAGCCAAAAGCGCACGAACACAGCGAGCATCTCCACCGAGATGCCGACGTCGCGCTCGAGGCGAGTCATGCGGCGGTCAAGTTGGTCAAGCCGCTTGGCGATGGCGGCCTCCTGCCGTTCGACCGCATCGGGCGAGAGGAAGGATTCGATCGCGGCTTCCGCGATCAGCGAACGCGACTGATCGCGCCGCGCGGCGTGTTCTGCCAGCCCGCCCATCACAGTGGGATCGAGATAGACCGAGAGGCGCTGTTTGCGGGTGGACTTCGTCATCGACGCCTCACAGATCCATACCATCGCCCGGATCAAGCGAAACCTGGCGGGCTACGCCCTGCATGATGGTGCGCAGGCGGCTGTTGCGGACAGCGTCATCCTCGGCTTCGTCGATCACATCGATCTCGAATTCGTTGTCGATCGGCACCTTCCTCTCGACCGGCTTCACGCGGTTGAGTTCTGGCTGCCGGCGCCGCTCGGATTCGGTCGGATCGTCATCATTGCTCTCAGACGCCAATTTCACCTCGGCGAGTGGCAGGCCTGGCGGCAGAGGCAACGTCGTCCAGTCGTCGGGTCGACCTTGCTTCGGTGCGGCAAGCGCAGGCGGTGGCAGGATGCGTCCCTTGAAGCGGGTGTCTTCGTAGTATCGCGCCTTCTTCGCTCGGATCGGCGGTGTGCCGGCGAGCATGACGATTTCGTCGCTCGGCGGAAGCTGCATGATTTCGCCGGGCGTGAGCAGGGGTCGCGCCGTCTCCGAGCGCGACACCATCAGGTGGCCGAGCCAGGGCGACAGCCGGTGCCCGGCATAGTTCTTCATCGCCTTCATCTCGGTCGCGGTGCCGAGCGCGTCGGACACACGCTTGGCGGTCCGCTCGTCATTGGTGGCGAAGCTGACGCGGACATGGCAGTTGTCGAGGATCGAGTTGTTCGGCCCGTAGGCCTTCTCGATCTGGTTCAGCGACTGTGCGATCAGGAAGGCTTTGAGACCATAACCCGCCATGAAGGCGAGAGCAGATTCAAAAAAATCGAGCCGGCCGAGCGCAGGAAACTCGTCAAGCATGAGCAACAATCGGTGGCGATTGCCCTTGGCCTGCAGATCCTCGGTCAGGCGTCGGCCGACCTGGTTGAGGATCAGGCGGATGAGCGGCTTGGTGCGGTTGATGTCGGACGGCGGCACGACGAGGTAGAGCGTGGTCGGCTGCTTACTGCCGACGATATCAGTGATGCGCCAGTCGCAGCGGCGCGTCACCTCCGCGACCACGGGATCTCGGTAGAGGCCGAGGAACGACATGGCGGTGGAGAGCACGCCCGACCGCTCGTTGTCCGATTTGTTGAGCAACTCGCGCGCAGCACTGGCGATGACGGGATGCGGTCCGGCCTCGCCGAGATGCGCTGTCTTCATCATGGCGGCCAACGTGGACTCGATCGGCCGTTTTGGGTCTGAGAGGAAGGCGGCGACGCCAGCCAGCGTCTTGTCCGCCTCGGCGTAGAGGACATGCAGGATCGCGCCGACGAGAAGCGCATGCGACGTCTTTTCCCAATGGTTCCGCTTCTCGAGGCTACCTTCCGGGTCGACCAGGATATCGGCGATATTCTGGACATCGCGGACCTCCCACTCGCCCCGCCGCACCTCGAGCAGCGGATTGTAAGCTGAGGATTTCGCATTTGTGGGATCGAACAGCAGCACGCGGCCGTGCCGGGCGCGGAAGCCGGCAGTGAGCTGCCAGTTCTCTCCTTTGATATCGTGGACGATCGCCGAGCCCGGCCAGGTGAGCAGCGACGGAACGACAAGGCCGACGCCCTTGCCGGATCGCGTCGGTGCGAAACACAGCACGTGCTCTGGTCCGTCGTGGCGGAGATAGTCGCGATGGTAGCGGCCGAGTACGACGCCATCGGCGCCAAGCAACCCTGCAGACTTCACTTCCTCCGTAGCTGCCCAGCGCGCCGAACCGTAGGTTTCCACCTTCTTCGCTTCACGCGCCCGCCAGACCGACATGCCGATTGCCACCGCCACGGCGATGAAGCCGCCGGACGCGGCAATGTAGGCGCCTTCGACGAAGATCGATGGCGCATAGGCGTCGAAGGAATACCACCACCAGAAGAACGACGGCGGCAGGTAGAATGGAAAGCCGAACAGCCGGAACCAGGGCAGCCCGAGTTCCGGCTGGAAGGCGAGGCGCCAGCCGACCCATTCGGTCGCACCCCAGACGCAGGCGAGAACGATGGACAGGACGACGAGGACCTGACCCCAGAGAATTTTCGTAGCGGACACGACTTTTTCTCCTTCTGGAGAAGAAGGCGGGGGGATATGCCGTGAAACTCAAGCAAAACTAGCGCGACGAAACGGGTTCTCGTGCTGTAGCGTGCAAAAACAGGCCATGGCGCACGACGACACCTTCGCGTTGTGTCTGGTCAGACGGTCGCGTTGGGCCGTAGACGACCTTCGAAGTGTCGTCAATAATGTAAAGATGGGCGACTATTTCTCGATCCGCTTTCGGAAAATTGACCAAAAAGATCGAGAGGTTCAGCGGTATTGAACGAAGTATCAACTCACGTTCGACGGTACTTACCCCACGGTCACGCTGCCGCCTGTAGTATCGTCATCTTCGAGTAACGGTTGGGCTGCCGGCAGAATAGGCAGCTTCGCAGCGACATCACTGGCGAAAAGGTGGCACGCCATCGCGATTTCAAAAAAGTCTGACGCCAATATTACGACGGGTTCATCGAGCGCGTACGTGCGGCTCCGGGTGACGCGGTGAATATAGATAGGAACATCCTCGCCCTTGCCAAACGGGGTATCCGATTCACGCGTATCAATCACCTCGCCAGGCAACAGCTCGATTTCAGCATCACCACGACGATAGAACATGCGGAGGCGTGGAAAGCTAAGCGTCATTGTCCCGGTATCGTCCACATCTCGTGCGCCTACGCGCCCACCACGATGCTCCAGGCAGTTTCGCGCTTTTTGCAGCGACAGGAATTCAGCATCGAACACCATAGGTGCGGTAAGCCCGGCGTTCACGTCTTCTAGTAGTTTTGGGAACACAAGCTTTGCGGCGGTAGCGCGTATAGCGGCAATCTCTGCTTCGATCTCCGCAAGCATTGTTAAGTTCGGCTCACGCTTTATCATCGCTAAATAAAAGACGGCTTCCTCCAACGTCTCGCGTATGCCGCGTGCCAAGTCCTGAAAGCCTTTACCCAAGATCCAGTTTTGGAACGTCACGCGACGTTCTTCGTCGCTCATTTCAAGTCCAGTGAACTGATAACCCAAAGGCCCGCCTTGCATTTCGGGTGGCGAAAGATCGTCATTCGCAAGCGCGCGCAAGGCAGTCGCTACCACCTGGGTCGCGATAATAACCGTTCGCTGAGCCGGCGCGGCAACGCCATTCGGGTTCAGCGTGATTTGAAGAGCCGGCGGTTCGCTCATTCACTTTCGCTCTGTCGGTCCAATCGTATTTCGTACAGGTCAGCCGTTCCCAGTCGCTTTGGTCGATCAAGTTCCCGGGTAACATATCATGACATCGACAACGGGACACGCTTGAGGACATGCTAAAAACTGAATTGCAATCATTCAACATAGCGCTGTCGCGCCCGATCTCCTCTTTCGGGGCATAGGGAGAAATCGTTCCAAGACCAGTTTGGGTCGAAGCAAGTCGTCGTACCGATCTCGGCTTCATCTCGAAAACAGTATAGCGAAGCATCACAGACCCAATCCGCGTTTGCGGCCAAAGCTCCAGTCGATACCACCGTCGTCGCGGGCGACGCCGGAGACATGACGGCCGAGCTGCTTTTCGAGAGACGGCGTCCAGGGGACGAGCTGGAAACCAAGGCCATCGTCGATCATGGCGAAGCGGCCGGAGGCCAGCGCGAAGCGCCGGCGGTAGGAACCGGCGACATAGTCGCCGTCGCTCGCTCGGTTGAACTGCTGTCCGGACTCAACGGCGAGCTTTTCGCCCAGCGCCTCCAGTTCCCGACTTCGCAACGTGCCGATCAGGTTGCGGCTGAAGGTGACACGCTGGCCGTGCCGTTCGGCAAAGCCCTGTTCGACGAGGTGATCGGCGCGGCGGTCCATCGCTTGTCGCACCTCGGCGCCGAAACCGCCATCTGAGAGCGCGACCGGCTCGCGGGCGATGTTCTGGCGATCGAGCCAGGTGGCGCCCGATGCCGTTACCTGCTGGTCGATGTCGAGATCGGAGCGGACGGCGAGCGCGACGCGGCGCTGTCCCTTCGCATCCTCGAACTTGCGCAGTTCGACGATGGAGCCCGGCGCGCTGTCGCCAGCGGCATCGAGATCGAGGAGTTTGACGTGGTGGGTGCGGCCATCAACGCCGTCGACCACGGCATAGGCGGTCCCTTTCAACTCGTCGTCGAGGCCGCGATCGACCAGCCGGCCGATGATCGGCGTATCGAGACTCTCTGCAGCGAGCACATAGCTTGCCGATCCGCGCTCGATGCCACGTTCGGTCAACGCCCGGTGCATCCGCTTGATGATGTCGCCCCGCTCGCCGAGTTCGCGCAACGTCGCCTCGGCCTTGTCGTCGATCATCCATTGGCCAGGACCAACCTCGACGGCGAGGCCTAGGGCTTCCAGCTTGCGGAGTCGCCCGACCTTCAGGGCATGGAATTCGTCAGGCTGTTGGCCAGCAATCGGCGCCATGTCGATAACGCCAGTTTCGCGGCCGTCGCGAACGAGCTGGCGATCGAGCTGCGTCCAGCGCTCGGCCTCAACCTGGCGATCGAGATTGCGGCAGATGTCGAGATCGGTGCGCGGTCCCAGTTCCCGTGTGACGAGATCGGCGGCGCGGGCGCGCATCCCTTCCTTGATGTAATCGCGCGAGATCACGAGATCCTGGCCGCCGTCAGTTCGGCCGCGCAAGATGATGTGGACGTGCGGATTGTCAGTATTCCAGTGATCGACGGCGGTCCAATCGAGCTTCGTGCCGAGGTCCGTTTCCATCTGCCTCATCAAGTCGCGAGCGAAGCCCTTGAGGTCTGCCATATCCACGGCGTCCTCGGGCGAGACGATGAAGCGGAAATGATGGCGGTCCTCTTCGGTGCGCCCGGCGAAGGCCCGACCATCCACGTCGTCGTTTTCCGGCCCGAACAGGTGGGCCGTCTCCCCGTCACGGGTGACGCCCTCGCGGCGCAGATAGTTGAGATGCGCCGTCAGCGGCGTGGCGCGTGCGTGATGGCGCACCACCCGCGTCTTGATGATGACGACACGAGAGCGGCCTGTCAGCAGGCGGTTGGCGCGGACACTGGCCGTGCGTCCGCGACCGAAGGTCGAGCGGTTGCCGGGGCTGATCCGTCCCGAGCGCGAGACACGAGCGCCGGCCTTTTGAGCGGCGGCGAGCGCCTGGGCGATGAAGGGCCGCGCGCGCTGTGCACCGGACGAGCGGATACGGCCTGGACGAATGCGAAACTCGTCGTCGCCGCTCATGGCTCGGGCTCCGCACATCGCATCAAGCATAAGAAATCAAAAGGAAAACAGCGGAGCGGCGAGGTGCGCGAAAACGCCGTACCTCGCGAAATCGACTCATAACCCCTTGAAACAACACGACCGACCGACGCCGCACCTCGCGGCCTTTTATCTCGCCATCCTCCGGTCGTGTCGCCCGTGATCCGCCTTAGCGCACTCCATGAAACGCCAAAGCCCGCAATGGTACGATCGAGAACCAATGCGCTCATCGCCCTGCCCCTCCAGCGGCCCGGGCGATGAATAGATCACCCGACTGCGGCACGATGGCAGAAATATCGCGCATGGTTGACGTGGCCAGCGCATCGTTCGGCAGACGCCCGGCCGGCGCGGAATCGACAACCGGCTTGCGGTCCGGCTGCACGATGAACAGTGACGCGCTGATCCATGCGAACGGATCCGCTGCCGCAATGATGGTGGCGCCAGCATCACCATCGCCGTCGAGGTTCGGCGCGACGGCGTCAACATAGGTGCGAGTTTCTGCTGGAAGCAGACGGCCCTTCAGCGACGCCTCGTAGCGGCCGGGACCGGCATTGTAGGCGGCGATCCAGCCGGGCGATCCGTAGCGGTCGAATAGCTCGCGGATATAGGCGGCGCCAGCGATGACGTTGTCGTGTGGGTCATAGGCGTCATCGCCAAGACGGTATCGGATGCGCAGTTCCGCCCATGTCTCCGGCATGATCTGCATAAGCCCCATCGCGCCCTTCGGCGAGGTGGCGCGCGGATCACCGTCGCTCTCAGTACGCATCACCGCCCTGATCCAGGTAGCGGGAAGCTCGAAGCGCTGCGCCGCCTCGGCTATGTGCTCGCCGAAAACATCGCGCTGCGAGGGGCGACTGACGGTCGAGGGTTCCGCGGAGGTCGAAACCGGAAACACGCAGACGAAAGACAGGCCGGAAAGGAGAAGAAGGACCACTCGGCGCATGGCGTCAGTCCTTCCCGTCGCGCTTCTGCGGCCGGTTCCAGTGTAGCGACCAGGCGCTGCCGCCGTCGTTGTCACGAAAGAGGTTGGCGCGGATCGGCTGCGCCAAAGTGGGATCGTCGATGATCAGTGCGACGAATTCTCCGGCGCGCTCGCCAGTGCGCTTCCATCCGGCGCCAGCTTCGGGACCGTCTTCGCTGTCGATATGGATGCGGTAGTCGGGAGCGTTTTCGGTGTCGGATGGCTCGATCGGAACGACGGCGAGTTCGACGTCGAGGCCGATGGTGCGGACATGCCCGGTGAAGCCCGATTTGCTGCGCGTGAACTGACCGATCTGCATCGAGACCTCCTGGTAGATGATGGGAAAGGAGCAATCGGCGAGCACCGCGCCCGCCAAATCCGAGACGGTCAGCGTGTCGCTGCGCGCCAGGCAAAGCGGCCGTCGCCAGCTTCGTCGGTGTAGAGCGGCGTCGCCTTGCCGATGACGGCGCGTGCCGGGATCGGGCCGAAGTAGCGGCCGTCCAGGCTGTCGCGGACCGAGGAGTTCATGAGAAAGAGGTCGCCGTCCGCGATGCGCTCGCATCCTTGCCAGACCGGCAGGTCTCGGCCCAACCGGTCGCGGTCAAGCGCGTCACCGAACGGCACGGCATCAACGGTGATGGTGCGGCCGGTGCGGCAGACGTCCTGCCCCGGCAAGGCGGCGACATGCTTCAAGAGCGGCACGCCACGGCCGATATAGCCGCGCTCCACCATGTAGTCGGCAAGTGGCTCATCCGGCATGACTGCAACGAGATCGGTGATCTCGAGACGGTCCACGGGCTCTATGCGATAGAGCCCAATCGGCACGCTGGAAGAGACGTTCCAGACGAACCGAAGCGAGGTCGGAACGAAGGCGGCGATGGCGACGCCCATCGTCGTGAAATACGTCACCATGACGTAGCCGAAGCGGCTCATCGCGTTCGCCCCTCCGAAAGCTCTGCCGGAGCTTTCGGTCCGCTTTGCGGACCGGGGCCCACCTCCCTTCGCTTGAGCCACGCCTGATGGCGCGCAACAGTATAGGCGCGCGGCACCTCGCCGACGCTCAGGCGATTGGCGACGTGCCGCCAGTGATCGGGCGCGACTTCCTGAGGTTGGATGCCAGCGGCCTCCACGGCGTCGATGTGGCGGAGCACCTGTTCGATCTTCGGCCAGCCTTCGATCTTGAGCAGGATGTCGCCGCCGGGACGCACAAAGGGCAGCGTCTGGTAGGGCTCTCCGGGTTCGACGGCACGCACGATGTCGATGCGCGAGATGAGCGTGCCGAAGTCGTTGGCGGCCCAGCGGACGAAGGCGAAGATGCTGCCAGTACGGAAGGAGAGAACACGGCGGTGACGATCGAGCACCTGTTCGCGCGCAGGGCGGCCGAACCTGATCCAGTTCTCAATGCGCTTCTCCACCCAGGTCAGTTCGACGTAGGTGAGGTCGTCGGAGGCATGGGCGATCGGCACGGGGCCGATGTGCACGCGAGCGGCCGCGTTGCCGGTCATGAGGGATCTCCTGAGTTCAGGGGGAATTCGCGCGCGAACAGTTCGCGCAGCATGTCGGCGACGGTGACACCGCGCTGAAACGCGGCGATCTTGATCCGGCCGCGCAGGTCCGGTGTCACGTCGATGGTCAGCCGTGCGGTGAAATCGCCGGCATGCCCATCACGCGATGACGTCTCGGCGGCTTTGATCCAGTGCTCGGGATCGGCAGGCCGAGCGGCGAAACCCCTGCGGGTCGGACGCTCGCTCATCGGACTGTCCTCCCGATACCGAGCCGATCG
Source organism: Pleomorphomonas koreensis DSM 23070 (assembly GCF_000425185.1). Classification (GTDB taxonomy): domain Bacteria; phylum Pseudomonadota; class Alphaproteobacteria; order Rhizobiales; family Pleomorphomonadaceae; genus Pleomorphomonas; species Pleomorphomonas koreensis. The sequence continues at coordinate 12,153 of NZ_AULH01000024.1, read as the reverse complement.
ATCTCGTCCACCAGCGCCGCGATCTCGCGCGCGGCGGGCGTATCGCCGTCGAGTTCTGAGGCCAGCCGCCCCGACTGCGCGGCGACCGCGAAGGCAACGCGCTGACCGATGGTGCTGCCGAGCACCGGCGGATCGTGCTCGGCCAATGTCTCCGCCGTCTCGCGAGCGAGCACAGTGCGGGCGCCGCAACGATTGAGCACGAAGCGCGCGGCCAACTCCGGCCGGTAGATGCGCGCCTCGGTGATGAGCGTCAGCATCTCGGCCGAGGCCCAGCCATCGAGCGGTGACGGCTGCACCGGGATCAGCACGAGGTCGGCGGCAAGGAGTGCCGAACGCATCAGCCCCATCACACGCGGCGGCCCATCGATGACGACATGATCGGCATCCCGCGCCAACTCCGGCGCTTCCCGATGCAGCGTGTCGCGCGCCAGACCGACGACGCCGAACAGGCGCGGCAGGCCCTCGTGCTCACGCTGCTGCGACCAGTCGAGCGCTGAGCCCTGCGGATCCGCGTCAATCAGAGTGACGCACTTTCCCCTCCTGGCCCATTCGCCGGCGAGGTTCAACGCCAGCGTCGTCTTGCCGACGCCACCCTTCTGGTTGAGGAGCGCGACAATCACGGCGCTTCTCCCGAACGGTCATCGGAAGAAAAGTGTGGGCCGCCAGAACTGTCAGGTGCCGGAAAGCCGTCTTTACGGAAAATCGCATTGGAGCTGGTGTTGTTGGGCTGCCTGATGGGCTCTTTCTGCTTGTCTCTTTCGAGGTTCTGCACATCGCGCGCGCGCTCAACAGAGTTAGAGTCTTTGTTAGACTCTAAGTTAAGGGCGCGATTTTTCTTTTGAGATCCGTGTGTTGCACCCTGTTTGCGTTCCCGATAGCACGATGCGGGTGTTCCCGATGGCACGATACTCGGCGTTCCCGATAGCACGAGACTATTCACAGCCTGTCCACAGGGTGGCGTCGGCTCGAAGGCAAGCAGCAATCGGCCGCCGATTTCCACCTCGAGAAACAGGGTGTAGCCGGGCAACGGCTGGCGACGAATGATGTCCCGCAGTTCGAAGGCAAAGCGCCGGAAGGGCGACAGGCTGCCGGACTTCTCGTGCAGATGCCGGAAGTCAAAACGCCAGCCATCGCGCTGACGGCCGCCATGCTTGCGTACGATCCGATAGAGCCAGCGGTCGAGGCCGCCCGTCAGGTCGAAGTAGACGCGATCAATGGTGAGGACCAAGGCGTCGTCGAGCACCGCCCGGTAGAACCAGTCCGGCACGATCATCTCGAGGCCGTCTGGCTTGCCGTTGCGGTCAGTGCGCTCCTTCCACTCGTTGATCCAGGAGAAGCGATGACGCCGGCCTTCGGCGGGCTGCCGGATCGAGGTGCAGACGGTGGTGGACTGGAGCCGGTCGAGAGCGGCCTTCAGGCGCTGATAGTCGCGCAAAGAGGTACCGCGGCCGATGAACGCAAGGATTTCATAGGGCGTGGCGACCATCAGGCGCGAGGTGCGGAGCCCCGCGTCGCGTGCCTCGACGATCTGGCTCGCCGCCCAGATCAGGATGTCGGCGTCCCAGATTGTCGCCATGCCGTGATGGGGCACGGCCTCGACACGGATCGTTACGCTGCCGGCGGCAAAATCGATCGGTGCGACGCGATGCGACTTTGAGAGGGAGAAGAATGGATAGGCCATGAGATCCTGCGCATCTCGTGGCGCGAAGTCGCCGGGGAGCGCCCGGAACAAATCAAGTTGTCCGCGCTCCGAGGGGGAGCGATGCCGCGCCACCATTTGGGAATCCGCCTGCGGTCAGCGCGCGTAGCGGCTGGGCTGCGGCACGGCAGGCAGCGTCTGGCGCTTGGCCGGCAGGACACTGCCGCGCGGATCGGAGGTCGACGTGACAGCCCCGCGCTCGGCCCAGGCCTGGAGGTCGTCGACGGCGTAGACGACACGGCCGCCTAGCTTCTTGTAGGCGGGGCCGGTCCCATAGGTCCGATGCTTCTCAAGGGTTCGGGCGGAGAGGCTGAGAAATACGGCGGCTTCCTTGGTGCGCAGGAAGCGCGGCGGGAGCACGGCGAGATCGGGTCGCATGGATCGGCCTTTCATGGTGTTTGCTGAAGCCGTCGGCGGACGACGGCTGACAAGGGCCACGATGGCGAAGCGGAGCCGGCAAGGTGCAGTGCGAATTTGAGGAGGGCCAAGATCGCACACCGGGGAACACGCCCGGCGGATCAGGGCCGCCGGCGATGACGCAGGAGACGGCGATAGCCACCCGCAGTCATGGCATGGGCCTCCCGCAGCAGCGACATCACGGCATAGCGAACCGAGGACGCCTGCCAGGCGTCACGGTCGAGGGACCCTATACGGAATAGTACCTCGCCGATCTCTCGGTGCGTCGCTCCAGCACGCTGACCGTCGAAGGCCCGGAGCGCTCGACTTAGTCTGGTCCGCTGCTGGCGGGTCAGACGCGTGTCCGGTGGAATGGCCCGGTTGTGGAGCGACGCGAGAAGGCGGTGGATCGCCTCGATCCGGTCAAAACCCTCAAGACCGAGCGGCACGACTGCGACGAGCTTCGCCGATGGCGGTTCACCGAGCCGTAGTATCTGAATACGGCTACTGCGGCTGAGATCGTGAAAACCATGAACCCCGTCGCTATCGATAAGCGAACCTGCGATCTCTATACTTGGTGCGTTGCTGCCAGCCAATGGGGTTGGCGCCGGCGCGAGAACCACGACGCTGCTGTCCTCCTCGGGAAGCCAGAAGACCTGAGCTGCGGGAAGGTCGAGCGCTGGATCGACCGGAAAACATCAGCCCCCAACGCTGTCGGATGCGATCCGTCAACGTTTGGGGGTCAACATCCTTATCTGCAAGTGTCGCGAAATCCCGGTCGTAGGCTTCGTTGCGGCGGAGCCATTCCCAGGCAAGTTCGGAAGCGGTCAGATCCTCGAAGCGATCATAGATCTCCGAGGAGCGCCATTGGGATGCGTCGGGCATCAAGGTGGTACTCCCCCACACAGCGAAGTGTTGCAAGAGGAGGACACGATTCCCGGACTGGTTGCTTTATGGAAGTTCGGTAAACAGCATCAGGTGATGCCGCCTCAGCATCACTCGGTCGGCGGCCGCTGTCCTTCCTGGACGAGTTCACGGTAGCCCTGTTCAGTCATCCAGCGGGCACGAGCCAGATGCGTGTCATAGATTTTGCGGCAGCGGTCTGAGTTCGCTTCAGGATCGAAGCCGAACAGTACCTGTACGACTTCTCTCCAATCGGCACCATCCCGCGCGGAATCAAGTAGCCGCATATACAGCACCATGTGCTTACGGTCGTAATCCGTAAGGCTTTCGCTGGTCGGCGGTTCATCGAAGAAAGCGGGCGCTTCATGCGTCATGGGGGATACCGTAGAAAACGAACAGACATTGATAAACCGATTAAGCCACTGTCAATCTACTAATCGAGCCTCGTCCGAAAGTCGGTGAATTTCGGACGAGCGAAGCGCAACCGCCACCTCGCCCTTGGTAGTTGGACCAAACATAGGCGTGCGATCGTTTCGCGATGCGCTTTGTCGAGAATACTCCGTGGTGAAATACTCTACAAGGCGCTGCTCTCTCGATCATGGAGATCCGAGAGGTTTTGGCGCTCAATCTGAGATCCCTGCGGCAAGCTAAGGGGCTGTCGCAGGAAGAGTTGGCGCATCAAGCCGACATTGATCGCACCTACATCAGCGCGCTTGAGCGAAGCGTGTACAACGCAAGCATCGACGTAGTCGACCGGCTAGCGAGAGTGTTGGGCGTCGAAGCAGCAGAATTGCTTCGGCGACCGCAGAGCAATTCCAAACTTGATAGCCGCGATAACCCGTAGGCTAATCACATTCGCCGGTGGCCTTTGTGGCTGCGCCAAAAGCGGCGACCCCGGCCACTCCGGCCGGGGCCTTGCTCGGGGTGTCAGTCGCCCCGACGCCCGTTGGGGCGGGACCAGATCAGCGAGAAGGTCTCGCCGTCTTCGTCGTCCACGAGGTTGGCGTAGATCGGGGCGTTGAAGCTCGGATCGTCGAGCTTGAGACCCAGATAGGGACGGTCCTCGTTGGCGGAGCGCTTGGACCAGGCGGCTCCGATCTCGGCGCGACCGACCAGTACGCGGTGGCTGGGGGCGTTTTCGCCGGTGGAGCGCAGGTCGGGGACGATGCGCACGCCCTTGGCCTGGACGCTGAGGGTAACGATGTCGCCGGTGAACTCGTTCGAGCCGGTCTTCTTGAAGGTGCCGATGGTCGCCATTTTCAAATCTCCGTTTTCCGTTTCCGAGCCCGCTCCATGCGGCCTCGATGGCGATCGACAGGCCGGAGGCGACCGACGCCGCACCCTTGAGGGCCGAAGCGTCAGCGGAGGACGGCGCGAGAGGGACTTTCTTGTCTCGCAAGGAATGCGAATCCGTTCGCAGGGGAAGAAAGTCAGGACGCGCCGTTGCGGCATAGGCGGTCGAGGCGAAGCCGGCCTTCGGCCAGATCAGCCCAATGAAGAGGCCGTTTGGAGCGCTCGCTGAACGGAGGCAGGACGGAGATGATGGCGGTGCCTCGCTCCCGGCACAGGAGACATGAACGATCCATTACTGGCATCGTCTTCCCTACCGGCAGGCTTGGATGTGCATCGACCTCGCCCCGTCATCTACCCGGAACGCTCACCGCTGCATCACGGCGGTTTTGCCGGGATCTGGCAGGCCACTGGTTCTGGCCACTCCACGAGGACCGCGCGTCTCGGGTTATGCCCGTTCCGATGTCATCGCCGCTCAGCCACCGCTTCTACGACAAAGCTGATATGCTCGCTGCCAGTTCTGGTTCTCCAACGGAACAGAGGGGGATGGTCAGTTGCGAGCGAGGCCTCGGCCGGAGTGGTGGGCCGTCGCCATGCCCGCAACCCGCAGGAACGCCGTGATGCCGACCACGACCGCGCCGATGATGGAGAAGACGATCTGCCAGGTCTCGGACGGCATGGTGTGCTTCACGATGCCATGGACGGCGTGGTAGCCGGCGATGGCCGCCGGTGCGACGAAGATGAGCACGATCGCCAACTTCGCCCACATCGGGCGCACCATCAGAAGCAGGAATTGGCCAATACCCAACATGAGGCCACCGCCTATCACGCCGACGACAATGGCGCCGAGCCAGTCTGCGCCGGTGTGATAGGCCCAGACGCCAGCGCTGATGCCTGCGAAGAACGGCAGCGCGAAGACGGCCAGCGTAAACAGCAGCCAGCAGAAAACGCCGATGGCCGCGATGCTGATGAAAATGCCGAGAAGGATCATGGTGGTGCCTTCCCACAAGAAAAGTTCTGAGGGTCGCGCCTTCCACCACCACCGCGGCGCGAAGCAGAACATAGCAAGAAACCAGGATCGCCGGGAGTGGAAACCGGCAAGGGTTTCTGCCCCGGCCGTGACGACCTTTGCCCCGTCATGGGGCGAGTTGGTATTGTCGATCCCGGACTCGGCGTGCGTAGGAACCGGCTACCGGCAGCGCATGCTGAGCCCATTGAACGTGGCTCGGGCGGAGACAGCGTGCATGACCTACGAAGAGTACAACGCGTTCTGCGGTGCGCTGCCGGCGACGAGCTATGTGGTCCAGTGGGGTGGATCGCATGTCTGGAAGGTTGGCGGGAAGGTCTTCGCGATCGGCGGATGGCAGGGTAACGAACCGGGCTTCACCTTCAAGGTGAGCGACATCGCCTACGAAATACTCAAGGAGCAGCCGGGACTGCGTCCCGCGCCTTATCTTGCGTCCCGGGGGATGAAGTGGATCCAGCACTTCGCCAAGCCCGGCCTCGATGACGATGCGTTGCGCGACTATATCCGCGCGTCGCATTCCATCGTCTCGAAGGGATTGTCGAAGAAGAAGCGGATCGAGCTTGGGCTGGCTGTGCCATAGTCGGTGGCGCTCACGCGCCACCATTACCGAACCGGTAGACCGGAATGCCGAGCTTCTTGGCCTTGTCGGCGAGGTTGTCCTGAATGCCGGTGCCTGGGAAGACGATGACGCCAATCGGCAGGACGGCCAGCATCTGGTCGTTGCGCTTGAACGGTGCCGCCTTGGCGTGTTTCGTCCAGTCGGGCTTGAAGGCAACCTGAGGCACCTTACGATGGTCGGCCCAGCGGGAAGCGATCTTCTCGGCGCCCTTCGGCGAGCCGCCGTGCAGCAGGACCATTTCGGGATGCTTGGCATGGACCTGATCGAGCTTGGCCCAGATGAGGTTGTGATTGGTGCTGTCGCCGCCGGAGAAGGCGATCTTCGGCCCGGCCGGTAATAGGACTTCGGTCTCGGCGCGGCGCTTGGCGGCGAGAAAATCGCGACTTTCGATCATCGCCGCAGTCATGTTGCGATGGTTGACCATTGAGCCGGTGCGCGGCCGCCAGCTTGATCCGGTGTGACGCTCGAAGTGATCGGCGGCTTGATCGCGCATCAGTTCGAAGGCGTTGCGGCGTTCGATCAGAGTCTGGCCCTCGGCGGTCAGGCGTTCCAGTTCGACCGATTTCACCTCGCTGCCGTCCTGTTCGTGCTGGCTGCGGCGCTGCGCCTGTTCGTTGTCGTCCAGTTCGCGTTCGATCCGGCCGGTGGCGCGGTGAAAGAGATTGACGGTCGACCACAGGAGATCATCGAGGTCCGACTCGAGGCGGGTGTCGGCGAGCGTCGAGATCAGGGCGTCGAAGATGTCGGCGATGGCACCGGCGACATGATTGCCTTCGGGCAGTGCCCGGGGATCGGGTTCATCCTCAAAGGGGCGGTAGCCGTAGAGCTGAAGCTCCTGCAGAATGTGGTCGGTCGGGGAAGAGCCGTGGTGAGGCTCAAAGTCGTCGTGCTCGCTCATGGGATGCTCCATCGGATGGACCGCGACCGTCGCGGCCTTCATGGCGACAAAGCCCACGGCCGGGACGGCCTTGCACCCGGACGCGAAGCGTTGGGGCCGAAGCGTCAGCGGAGGATGGCAGAGGCCGGCTATTTTGCCTCGCGATGGAAAGCGACCCACAGGCCGCGCCGGAAAATAGCCGGCCGCCGCCATTGCCGGGTCGGCCCGGCCGTGGGCCGATCGCCCTCTCGAAGGCCGGGGCGCGGTCCTCTCCAATGGTTGGTGCATTCGGGCGGGCATGATAGCGACGGCTCTCACCGCCTTCGCCGTTTCCGTTCACGCTGCCTGCATCATGAAGCGGGCGACGTCCTGTGGGGCGAGTTGGACCCGGATGTTGGCCCGGAGGGCGTCGATGCCGAGGTGGACGAGATCCTCGTTGAAGTCCCCGAACTTGGGCGAAAGCACGATCGCCTCGATCCCGGCCACGTTCGCCCGTTCGATCAGGCTATCGCGCGCGCCATCGCCGGCCGGATCGTTGTCGCGGATGATGTAGAGGCGGCGAAGTGACGTTGAGAACAGGATGGCGGCGAGATGGGCTGCGGAAAGAGCGGCCGCCATCGCTATGCCGGGAACCACCTGACGAACCGACAGGACGGTCTCGATGCCTTCGCCCGCCGCCATGACTTCGCCGGACATACCGAAGCGGACGGCGTGCCCGAGGAGATCGCCGATCGCTTTCCGCTGCGTGTCGATTGGTGCCTTGTCGGAACCGTCGGGTGCGAGCCAGGTGCGATGCGCGCCGGTAATCCTGCCGTCGAGATTGGTGACGGCGGCGATCATCGCCGGCCAGACTTCGGTCGGGCTGTGCTCATCGGGCCGATAATAGCAGCGGGGATGAAAGCGGAGGTTTCCGGTTGCGTGCAAAGCCGTAATGCCGCGATGGCGCAAATACGCTTCCACGAGCGTGCCGCCGATTGGCTGCGACATGGCGAACAGCCGCTGCGCCGCTTCTGCCGAGCCTGACGACGCCGGCGTGCTGGCGTGCCATCTCCGCGTCAGCTCCGGTTCAGGATGCGGCAAGCTGAGGAAGCGCCTGGCTTCTTCCACGACATCGGCGAAATCGACGAGGCCGAGGGATTCCCGGATAACGTCGAGCAGATCGCCACGCTCGCCGGTGGCGGCGTCGGTCCATTTGCCAGCCGGACCTTTGGGTGAATCTTTCAGCCGCACGAACATCGAGCGGCCGGGTGTGTTGCGCACCTCGCCAACCTGCCAGTAGTTGCCCTGGCGCCGGCCGGCGTCGAGATAGTGCCGACAAACTGCCTCGGCGTGGTCTGCAAGGAGGCGGGCCAGATCATGCGGTTTCTCCACCATGATGCACTTCCAAAAGAAAAGGCCCGCCATTGCTGACGGGCCAGTGGTCGCGGGGTTTCCTGGGTTGGGTTACTCGGCCGCCAGCGCTGGGTGCGCTCCGTCGGCCACATCATCCTCGTCCATAGTCTCATCTTCGCCCATGGCCAATTCACCGCCGCTTGCCACCGTCTCCACGACAGACGAGTCCGCAACCGGGATGCGCAACTGTTCCGGCAACCAGCCGGTGTCGGCCAGCAAGCGCTCCGCCTCCTTGGCCATGTCGCCCTTCTTCAAGTGGTCGATGAGTTGCGCGGCCCGTTCGTCGGCACCTTCACGGACAGCTTGAAGGATACGCGCCTTGGTGACGCGGCCGAGATAGTTGTCGACGGTCGGCCGCCATCCGGCCTCCACCATGTCGAGTTTGGTCGCCCGCGCCAGCCGGTCGGCCTGCGAGAGACGGATTTTCAGCCCGTGCTCGCTGACGCCGGAGCCACCGTAGGGGTTCGGCCGTTCGTAGAGCGCGTTGACGCCATAGCTGACGCAATGGGCGAGCAACTCCATGCGGTTGTCATAACCAAGCGCTGCAAGCCAATCCCACAGGGCGTCGTCATCGGCCGGAATGGCGTCGCTCCAGCGTTCGTACCGATCGGCGACGGACTTTGCCGAGGCGCTGTCCTTCAACTCTTCCGTCTGGGCGGGGAAGAAGACGTGCCGGACACTCGCCTCGAGCGCGCCTGTCGCCGGGCGGTGCAGGAAAGTGTCCGACACCAGCTTGTGCAACAGGGCTGTCATGGCGACCTGCGGATGGTTTGCCACCGCATCCCGCAGCGCCAGCGTACGATGCGCGGTCAACTCGGCGACGAGCCGATCAGGCAGCGGCCGAGTGCCATCCTCTTCCTCCTCCTCGGGCTGAGCAGGTTGACCATCGATAGAGATGACGGCGCGCGGGATGGCGGGAGCGGCGGGTTCGACGATCTCGCCGTCCATCATGTTCTGTATGTCGCTGGCCTCGGGCTCAACCGGCCGTTCGTCCTCGGGATGGACATAGCCACGGTCGATCGACAGCGAACCGTCTGCATCGATGGTGACGAAGGCGCCGGCGATGGCGATTTCGGCCGGGTCATAGCGGACGGGTCGAGTGTCGAGCGCTTCCATTGCCGTCTCGATCTCGCCGAGACGCTGGTCAACGTCCTCGGGCAGCTCTTCGGTGCTCTCGTAGTCTTCGGACAGGCGATTGTATTCGGCCTGCAAGGCGGCGCGCGTCGCCTTTTCCTCTTCGGTCATGTCGAGCGGCGTGCCGGAAAGTGAGCGCAGGCCGTGAGTGACGCCATAGGGAATGCTGACGGCGGCCTCGACCCATTTCCAGCCTTCGCCGGTGATCTCATCGGCGATTGTCTTCAGCTTCTCTGCGACCAGGCGGTCGAGCAAACCAACATCCTGAAGCCAACCGCCATCGTCGGACTGGAACAGGTCGCGCAGCACGATGCCGCCGGCCGCTTCATAGGCATCGATGCCGACAAAGACGGCGCGTTTGTCGGACGCGCGGACCGTCGTCTCGGTCAACATGCGCCGGATCTGCCACGGCTCCTTCTGCCAGCCATTGCCGATCGTCTCCCAGACCTGTTCCTGGCGGTGGTGATCCGGCGAGACGGTGAAGGCCATCAGCATTTCCAGCGTCATGCCGTCGTCGGCGTAGATGCCGAGCAGCTTGGGTGAGGCAGAAGCAAGGCGCAAACGCTGCTTCACGACGTTGACGCCGATGAAGAAAGCGGCGGCGATCGCCTCTTCGGTCATGCCCTTGTCGCGCATGGCCTGAAACGCCCGGAACTGGTCGAGGGGATGCAACGGCGCACGGTCGATGTTCTCGGAGAGTGAAACCTCGTCGACCAGGATGTCGCTCGCCGCATCGCCGACGACACAGGGCACGGGCGTTGTCTTGGCGAGACGCTTCTGCTTGGCGAGCAATTCCAGCGCGCAGTAACGGCGGCCACCAGCGGGCACCTCGAACATGCCGGTCTCCTTACCCTCGGCGTCGAGGACGGGCCGGACATGCAGGGACTGAATGAGGCCGCGGCGTGCGATGGATTCGGCCAGTTCCTCGATCGATACGCCAGCTTTGACGCGCCGGACGTTCGACTGACTGAGCACCAGCTTATTGAAGGGGATGTCGCGCGACGATGCGAGGGTAATCTTCTGAATGGCAGTTGCCATGGAACTTACTCCGTGACGGACGCCGAGAGCCTCTCTCTCGAACCAAATCCGTCACGAAGCGAAGCGCCGCCCTCTTCCTCTGAGGACGGCGTTACAATGCCGGAAAGACGGAAAGGCACGAAGGCACCGAACCGGAGATACAGAAAGCCGCATCTCCGGTTCGGCGGGTTTCAGGCAGCGCGGTCGAGCAGCTTCTTCGCCTTGGCCTCCATGTCGAGGCGGGCGTCCTGATGCGGCTTGTCGCGGGCGGCGGCGGTAATCCCCTGCACAAAATCAAAGATGCTGGTTGGTGGATGTCCCTCCTCGGCGAACACGGTGTCGATGATCTTCGCGGTCTCGGTCTTCGAGAAGCCGCGCCGGCGCAGGAAGTCACTGCGGTCGTCATCGGTCTTCGCCACGACCCGCTCGCGCGCCGCCTTTATGCCGTTGACGAAGGGCATCGGCGAGGAGTTGGCGAAGTTGAGGAGCGCCGGTGCTGCCTCGTGAGCAAAACGCGAGGCGGCGTATTTCGAGTGGCGGATGGTGACCTCCTCGAAATCCTCCACACCCCAGAGATTGCGATTCTGGCACACGGCACGAAGATAGAAGCTCGCCATGCCAAGTGTCTTGGCGCCGACTTCCGAGTTCCAGCAATAGAAGCCCCGGAAATAGAGGTCGGGCGAGCCATCGGGCAGCTTGCCGGCCTCGATGGGATTGAGGTCATCGACCAGGAACAGGAACACGTCGCGATCGCTGGCATAGAGCGTCGTGGTGTCCTTGGTAATGTCGACGCGGGGATTGTAAATGCCGGTCGACCAGTCGAGGACGCCAGGGATCTTCCAGCGCGTGTCGCCGGTGCCGTTGCCGGCAATGCGCTGCACCGACTCGACCAACTCGTGGTCGTAGATGCGTCCATAGTCCCGGCCGGTCACGGCGCGCAGTTCGACACGGCCGTCGTCGGTTTCGAGCGTCTTGATCTGCTCGCCGCGGTGCGTGCTGAGGCCGTATTGCAGATTGATGCCGGCGAGCGCCGCCGGGAGCTGGCGCAGATAGGCTGCCGGTGCACCGACCTGGCTCGCGAGTTGGCCGAAGCTCCAGTGTGTCGGCACGGCCGGCACCTCGGCACCCGGCAGAATCAACGACAGGCGCTCGTCGTCGGTGCGGCTCGCCTCGACACGGATGAGGTCGGTCTCGACCACGCGGGTCCGGCTGCGTTCCGTCCGATCTCGCACCGCATGGCCCAGATCGCCGAGCGAAAGGAAGCGCTCGTCATCGGGCCTGGAGAACCACTCTGACGACACCCGGCCGAGCCGTTCGCCGCGTGTCACGTCCACCTTATAGCCCCCGCTCACGGCACGGCGGGCATCCAGCATCTGCATATTCATGGACCAATCTCCACGACAGGCACTGAAGACCTTCTCTCCGACCCTTACCTGTCACGAAACTCCGACCTGCCTCTTCAGAGGTGGCCCCGATTGTTTGGACAGCGCCCCGCGGAATTTGAGTGGATCTCACGCCGGGGTGTCGACTGCGGGGCTTCGCGATTTCATCACGGCGTCGGGAGGGCGTAGCCCGACCAGAGCCGTGATGAAATCGCGGGCGGCGATCAGGCGGCCTCGGCCATCTGTCGCCCGCCGAAGTAGGCCTCGTCGGGTGTGCTGCCGTCAAGGCTCGAATGTGGCCGTCCGGAATTGTAAAAGCCGATGTAATTCGAGATCGACGATCTTGCGTCTCGAACGCTTTCATAGGCCCTCAGGTAGACCTCCTCGTACTTGATCGATCGCCAGAACCGTTCGACG
>NZ_AULH01000023.1 GCF_000425185.1 Pleomorphomonas koreensis DSM 23070 | reverse complement strand
GTCGTCGGTCAGTCCCAGCTCGACCAGCGTTTCGAGGATGCCATCCCAGACGCCACCCTCGGCCCAACGGCGAAAGCGGACATAAACCGAATTCCACTTGCCGTATTCGGGCGGAAGATATCGCCAGGGAGAGCCGGCGCGCATGATCCACATCATCCCATTGAAATATCGACGATTGTCCTGGGCGGGTCGCGCCCACCGCCCTCGCTCGGAAGGCAACAGAGGTTCAATGATCGCCCACGCAGCGTCGCTCACATCGCTCGGATAGCCCAAGGGAACCTCCTCCGAAGAAGAACCCTTGAATCAAACCTCGGCTGATTTGGGAATCCCTTTTGTCAACGCAGCCTAGGCTCCCCTCCTGTATTCGCGCTGATTTCGTGGGGACCTTCGCATGCGGCGACGCGCCTTTCTCGGTCTGGCCCTCCTCGGCCTCGGCGCCTGCACCAGCCTGCCCCGGCGGCCGCCGGTCGCCGCGCCGGCCGTTCCCGACGGGCTCGACGGTCCCTACCGCCTCGACAGCGGCGACAAGCTGCGCGTCACCGTCTTCGAGCAGGCCGCGCTGTCCGGCACCTTCGCCGTCGATCAGGCCGGCTACATTTCCTATCCGCTGGTCGGCAACGTCGCGGCGCGTGGCCTCACCACGCAGGAGGTGGCCGGCGCCCTCACGCGCGGCCTCATGAAGGGCTATCTCAACAACCCCGACGTCACCGTCGAGGTCGACACCTACCGCCCCTTCTTCATCATGGGCGAGGTGCGCAATCCCGGCCAGTACACCTATGTCAACGGCATGACGGCCGAGACGGCGGTGGCCATCGCCGGCGGCTTCACCGCCCGCGCCGACGAGCGCCGCATCGAGGTGTCGCGCCGCCTGAACGGCAAGACCTATGTCGGCCTGCTGCCGCCGAGCGCGCTGGTCCGCCCCGGCGACGTGCTCAGGATCGCCCAGCGGCTGTTCTGACCGTTCACCTTCTCGAAAGCATAAGCGCTGGGATTCGCCGCCGCTTTACTTCACCTCAGGAATTTTCCGGCCATCATGCCGGCACTTGTTCGCCCTTCCGGGATGGATTGCCATGAGCATCACAGAACCGGCCTCCGGGCCTGTCCCCCATCTGCCAACGGCCGCCGAGGTCGTCGCCCGGCACTATCGCGATGCCTCGATCGCCCCGTCGCTGGTCAGCGGCCTCGCCGCCGCCTTCGAGGGCCTCTGCCTGGCGGCGGCCGGCCTTGTGCTGCTGCCGCTGTTCTCCGCCTCGCTGGCCGGCCTGACGACGGCGATTCCGGTGGCTGCCGCCGTCCTGACGCTATTGCTGGCGGCGGCGCTCGGCGCCAATGATCTGGCCATGCTGCGCCGCCACTCCCGGCGCCTCGCCAAGCTGCTGGTCGCTTGGTCGAGCGTGTTCGGCTTCGTCTCGGTGCTGCTGATCGTCGGCGACGGCGTGCCGCAGGTCGAGCGGCTGTGGTTCCCGGCCTGGTATGTGGCCGGCGTGATGGTCCTCGGCCTCGCCTCGGCGCTGACCACGCGCGTCACGCGCCGGCTCACCCGCGCCGGCCGGCTGCAGAAGCGCGCCGTCATCCTCGGCGGCGGCGCCATGGCCGAATCCCTGATCACCGCCCTCGAGGAGAGCGGCGGCAACGAGCTGGCCATCCTCGGCATCTTCGACGACCGCAACGACGACCGCAGCCCGGAGAGCCAGCAGGGCTTTCCGAAGCTCGGCGACACCTCCGACCTCGTGGAATTCTCCCGTGTCGCGGCCGTCGACCTGGTGATCGTGGCGCTGCCGCCGACCGCCGAGGTGCGCATCCTGCAACTCCTCAAGAAGCTGTGGGTGCTGCCGGTCGACATCCGCCTGTCGGCCCATTCCAGCAAGCTGCGCCTCAGGCCCCGCTCCTATTCCTACATCGGCCGCGTGCCCTTCCTCGACCTGTTCGACCGTCCGATCACCGGCTGGTCGCAGGTGTCGAAGCGCCTGTTCGACGTGGTGGTGGCCAGCCTCGCCATCGTGGCGCTGTCGCCGGTGATGCTGGGAGCCGCCATTGCGGTGAAGGCCACCTCCAGGGGACCGATCCTGTTCCGCCAGCCGCGCTACGGCTTCAACAACGAGGTGATCTCGGTGATGAAGTTCCGCTCGATGTACGCCGATCAGGCGGACATCAAGGCGGAGAAGGTGGTGACGCGCGGCGACCCGCGCGTGACGCCGGTCGGCCGCTTCATCCGCAAGACGTCGATCGACGAACTGCCGCAGCTGTTCAACGTGCTGAAGGGCGACCTGTCGCTGGTCGGGCCGCGGCCGCACGCCGTCAACGCCCACACCCAGCACAAGCTGTGGGAAGAAGTGGTCGACGGCTATTTCGCCCGTCACAAGGTGAAGCCGGGCGTCACCGGCTGGGCGCAGATCAACGGCTGGCGCGGCGAGGTCGACACGCCCGACAAGATCCAGGCGCGCGTCGAGCACGACCTCTATTACATCGAGAACTGGTCGGTGCTGTTCGACCTCTACATTCTCATGCTGACGCCGATCCGCATCCTCAATCAGGAAAACGCCTACTGAACGACCGAAATATCCCGCGCCGCCCGGAAGTCGACGCCGAGCCCCAGCGCGTCGGCGACGACGATCTCCCCCTCGGCGATCGGCGCCATCACGGACACGCCGCGCAGGAGATTCAGACAGTCGAAGATGCGGTCCTTCGGCACCGGCGCCACCGAGACCACCGGCAGCAGCGGCAGGCCGCCGCCGGAGACCCGCACCGTCGTCGTCACCATGCGCTTGGGCGACACCACCTCCTTGGCGGCATAGGCGAGGCCCTTGTTGCAGGTGAAGCCGGTCAGCGTCGTCACCGTGCCGTCTTCGACGGTCACTTCGCCGCCGCAGCCGATCGGACAGACGATGCACTGGATCGCATGAACCACGCGGGCCATCACGCCTCCTCCCCGATTTCTTCCTCGGTCTCGGCCTTGCCGGGCGCCGGCGCCAGGCGGAATTCCAGCTTGGTGGCAGCGCCGATCTTCCGCACGGGGATATCGGCGACGATCATCTCGCTCGGCTTGACGATCCTGAGCTTGCGCTCGAAAGCCAGTTCGCCGTCCGCATAAAGCTGGAGCAGCGACGCGCCCATCGGTCTGGCCGCCCGGAAATAGAAGCGCACACTCATTTTGCCCGGCTCAAGGGGCGACAGCCGCTGCGGCACCACCGTGCGGATGCCCTCACCCGCCGCCACCTGCCGCGCCGCACCGCCTTCCGGCAGTTCGCCGCGGGCGTGGCGGGCCGCCGAGCGGCCGGCGATCGCCGCTTCCTCGGACACCCAGTCGACGAGGTCGTGGACATGCAAGACGTTGCCGGCGGCGAAGAAGCCGGGGAGCGAGGTCTGGCGGAACTGGTCGACCAGCGCGCCGCCGGTGATCGGATCGAGCATGAGGCCGGCCGCCCGGCCGAGTTCGTTCTCGGGAATGAGGCCGACCGACAGCAGCACGCAGTCGCAGGCGACGTCGAAGGCGGTATCGGGAACGATCTCCAGTTTCTCGTTCACCTGCGACACCGTGATCCCGGTCACCCGGTCCTTGCCGTGGATCGCCGTCACCGAGTGGCCGAGGTAGAGCGGGATGCCGAAATCTTCGAGGCACTGGACGATGTTGCGGGTGAGGCCGTTGGAATAGGGCATGATCTCGAACACCGCCTTCACCTTGGCGCCCTCGAAGGTCATGCGGCGGGCCATGATCAGGCCGATGTCGCCGGAGCCGACGATCACCACCTCCTTGCCCGGCAGGTAGCCCTCCATGTTGACCATGCGCTGGGCGGCGCCGGCCGTGAACACGCCGGCCGGCCGGCTGCCCGGCGTGCGGATGGCGCCGCGCGTCCGTTCGCGGCAGCCCATGGCGTAGACCACCGACGTCGCCCTGACCACCTGAAGGCCGGCCTGCGGGCTGACCGAGGTGATGACGCCGCCCGGCTCGGCGGCGAGCACCGTCGTGTCGAGCCAGACGTCGATGTCCGAGTTCCGCACCATCTCGATATAGCGGTGGGCGTAGCCGGGCCCGGTCAGTTCCTCCTCGAAGCGGCGGAGGCCGAAGCCGTTGTGGATGCATTGTTGCAGGATGCCGCCAAGCTCGCGGTCGCGCTCGATGATCAGCACGCGCTCCGCGCCGGCTTCCCTGGCGGCCAACGCCGCCGCCATGCCGGCCGGGCCGCCGCCGATCGCCACCACGTCGTAAGACAGTTCACGCATGGATGCCCTCCGCGGCTCCGATGTCGGCGCGCGGCAGGAACAGCCACGAATCCGCCGAGTCCTTGCGGACGGCGGTGACGGGGATACCCAGTTCGCGGGCGAGAATGGCCGTGACGCGCGGCCCGCAGAAGCCGCCCTGGCAGCGGCCGGCGCCGGCCCGCACCCGCCGTTTCACGCCGTCGACGGTGCGGGCGCCGCAGGGCGACAGGATAGCCGCGACGATTTCCGCCTCGGTGATCGTCTCGCAGCGGCAGATGACGCGGCCGTAGAGCGGATCGGCGGCGACCAGCGCCGCCTGCGCCGGCCGATCGAGATCATGGAAGCGCGGCTTGGCCGGATTGACCGGCACGAAGCCCGCCCTCGGCCGGAGCTTCAGGCCGGCTTCGGCCAGCACCTCCACCATCGCCTCGCCGATGGCCGGCGCCGAGGTCAGGCCGGGCGACTGGATGCCGGCGGCATGCACGAGGCCGCGCGTCACCGGCGACGGACCGATGACGAAATCCTTGCCGGCGGCGGCGCGCAGACCGGCGAACTCGGTGATCGCCGTGCCGAGCGGCAGCGCCGGCACGATGCGGCGGGCGCCGGCGACGATGCCGGCGAGGCCGCCGGCCGTCGTCTCGCGGTCGTCGGGATCATCGATGTCGACAGCATCAGGGCCGATGAACACGTTGCCGTGCACGGTGGGCGCCACCAGGATGCCCTTCGACACCTTGTCGGGCGTCGGAAACAACACCGTGTTGACGAGCTGACCGACGCTGCGGTCGAACAGGATGTACTCGCCGCGGCGCGGGCGGATGGTGAAGCTGTCGTCACCGGCAAGGCGCGCCACCGCGCCCGAGTGGAGGCCGGCGGCATTGACGACGAAACGCGTGGCAACGCGGCCGCGCGTCGTGCAGACCGCGGTGATCGCCCCGCCGACGACGTCGATGCCGGTCACCGCGCATTCGGTGACGATTCGCGCGCCGTTCCGGATGGCGTTCTCGGCGAAGCCGACGGTGGCCAGGAACGGGCAGACGATGGCACCCGACGGCGCCCAGAGAGCGCCCGCCACCTCCGGCGAGACATTCGGCTCGTGGGCGAGCAACCGGTCGCGGTTCCAGATTTCGAGGCCGGGCACGCCGTTGTCGCGGCCGCGCTGCCGGAGGTCGGCGACGGTGTCCATCTGGCCGGCGTCCTTCGCCACCACCAGTGATCCCGTCGCCTTGCGCGGAATGCCGAGCCCCTCGGCGAGATCGGCGTAGAGCCTGGCGCCGCGCACGTTCAGCTTCGCCTTCCAGGTGCCGGGATCGGCGTCGAAGCCGGCATGCAGGATGCCGCTGTTGGCCTTCGACGTACCGGTGGCGACGTCCGGCGCTCGTTCGATCAGCAGCACCGACAGCTCGAAGCGCGTCAGCTCGCGGGCAATGGCACAGCCCACCACGCCGCCGCCGATCACCACCACGTCGGCGGTGGCCGGCAAAGGTCCGGCTCCGAAGGTACCCGTCATGCGCCGCTCCCCGAACTCATGCTCCGCTCCCCGATTGCAGCCGGACGCCGGCCCGCCGCTGGCCTTCCCGCCATACCCGAACCGGCGAAAGTTCATTTGATCTTCGTTTCAGTTCGATTTTTCTTTCGTATCATTTTCAATCGAAACTTCGGATCGGTATGAACACCTACGGCCGGTGGCCCGGCGGTCGTCGGCCGTCAGGGAGCGCAGAAAAACGCCCGGGGCGCGCTGTTGCACGCCGGGACGGAATCGCTTGGGATTTCAGGAGGAAAGATGGTCGGGCAGAGAGGATTTGAACCTCCGACCCCGTGTCCCCCAGACACGTGCGCTAACCAGGCTGCGCTACTGCCCGCTCCATCATCGTCAGGCGCCAAGCGCCGGACGGGAGGGATTTAGCCGGTTCGATCCGGCGGGACAAGTGCTAATTTCGCCCACCCCCAGCCGCCGGCCTTTCGGAGATCCTCTGCAACCCCGCTATGGGGATCGGCGGCTCGGCTTCCCGGCACCGAAGCGGCGCCGACGCTCAGCTCCACGAGCACCGGAAGCCCGGAAAGCCGAGGCGAATGGCCGCCGCGGCAAATCCCAGGGCAGGCGTCAGCGCGTCTGATCGAGCAGGCGCTTGCATTCCAGGAGTTCGAACAACGTCGATTGCAGGCGACGGATGTCCTCGCGCGACAGCGCGCCGGAACCGCCGCCGGCCGGCGCCGCATGCTCGGGCGCGGCGCGGAAGCGCTCCATGAAGCGGAAGCCGCCACCCCGGCTGGCGTTCTCCGGCAGGATGCCGGCCGGCAGCGGCTCATCGATCTCCGACGGACGCACCGGCGGCGGCTCGACGCGCGGTTCCGCCCTCGCCTCCATCCGCGGTTCCACCCACGGATCGGCGCGCGTCGGAGCGGCGGCAGGCTCCATCTCCGGCTCGCCCGGCGCGACATCGTCCTCGGCCGCATCGTCCATATCCGCGTCGGCCCCCTCCGGCGCCGCCGGGATCGGCTCGCCGGGGTGGCGCCAGACCTCCATCACGAAGCGGGCGCCCTGCTCCTTCAGGATGCGCTGAACGCCCTTGATTGTGTAGCCTTCACCGTAGAGGAGATACTGGATGCCGCGCAGCAGTTCGACGTCGTCGGGGCGGTAGTAGCGGCGACCGCCGCCGCGCTTCATCGGGCGGATCTGGCTGAATTTGGTTTCCCAGAAGCGCAGCACATGCTGCGGAAGATCAAGATCCTCCGCAACCTCGCTGATCGTCCTGAAAGCGTCCGTTGCCTTTTCCACGCCGCCGCTCGACCTGATGCCGCCCTGAATCCCATGAGACCGGATTCGCAAAGCGCTCCACTATAGAAGGGGTACGTGAAAAATGCCAAGCCCGATCTCGCACCAACGCGAAGATCGTCCACCAGGCCATTGTATTTCAATGATAATTTCCGCGCGGCCCAGGGCTCGCCGGCGGTTCAATCGTCGGCTTCGGCGGCAGAGCTGTCGCCACCGTTGATTTCCGTCTTCAAGACGTTGCTCGGCTTGAACACCAGCACGCGGCGCGGAAGGATCGGCACTTCCTCGCCGGTCTTCGGGTTGCGGCCGATGCGCTCGGTCTTCGAGCGAACCGAAAACGTTCCGAAGGACGACAGCTTGACGGTCTCGCCAGTCACCAGACAATCGGCGATCTCGCGCAGCACCGATTCCACGAGTTCGGCTGACTCGCTCCTCGACAGCCCGACCTTCTGGTACACGGCCTCGCATAGATCGGCGCGGGTTACAGTTTTGCCCCCCATGGATCGCAAGCTCCCGTTGTTCCAGTCGACCGCGGATCAGCCGCCGGTCGAGACCAAAAGACACAGGCGAGGAAGGTAGTGCCAGATACGGATGCGGTCAATCCTTTTTCCGCGCAAGTCTTTCCAAATAAACAAAAAACCGATCCATGCTACCAACGTAGGATCACAGCGCCCCAGGTGAGGCCACCGCCGACCGCCTCGAACAGCAGCACGTCGTCGCGCTTCACCTTGCCTGTGCGCACGCCGGAATCGAGGGCGAGCGGGATGGTCGCCGCCGAAGTATTGGCGTGCCCCTCGACGGTGATAATCGTCTTTTCCAAGCGTATGCCGAGCTTCTTGGCCGATCCCTCGATGATGCGGCGGTTGGCCTGATGGGGAACGAACCAATCGATGCTGGCGCCGTCGAAACCGGTCGCCTCGAACACCGACTTGATGACGTCGCCGACGCCACCGACCGCGAACTTGAACACCTCCTGGCCATGCATGCGCACATGGCCGGGCGCGCCGGTCATCGACGGGCCGCCGTCGGTGCAGAGCTTGTCGACGTGGCGACCGTCGGCGCGGAGGCTGGCGGCGAGCAGGCCGCGATCGGCCGTCGTGCCCTCGCCCTCCTCAACGCCGAGCACCACGGCACCGGCGCCGTCGCCGAACAGCACGCAGGTGGTGCGGTCGTTCCAGTCGAGGATGCGCGAGAAGGTATCGGCGCCGATCACCAGCGCCTTGCGGGCAAGGCCGGTGCGCATCAGGCTGTCGGCGACGGTGAGCGCGTAGATGAAGCCCGAACAGACCGCCTGCAGATCGAAGGCGAAGCCGTGGGTAACCCCGAGCTTCCTCTGCACCTCGACGGCCGACGACGGAAAGGTGCGGTCGGGCGTCGCGGTGGCCAGCAGCACCAGGTCGATCTCGTCGGCGCTGACGCCGGCGGCGGCCAGCGCCTCGGTGGCGGCGGCCGCGGCAAGGTCGGAGGTCAGCTCGCCGTCGGCGGCGATGTGGCGCTCGCGGATGCCCGTGCGCTGCACGATCCATTCATCCGAAGTGTCGACCCGCTCGGCGAGTTCCTTGTTGGTCAGAACCTTGGCGGGCAGGTAGCTCCCCGTGCCCAGAATGACGCTTCGGATCACGGTGTCAGCTTCCTTTCTCGCCGGCGACGGCGCCACCCGCCGCCTGCTCCCGGTAGTAGTGGGCAAGGTCGGTCTCGATCTTGGCCATCAGGCCATTGCGCGCCATGTCGTAGCCGAGATCGAGCGCCGCCGCAAAGCCGAAGGCGTCGGTGCCGCCGTGGCTCTTGATGACGATGCCGTTGAGGCCGAGGAAGACGCCGCCGTTGTACTTGCGCGGATCCATTTTCTCCCTGAGGCCCTGGAAGGCGCCGCGCGCCAGCAGATAGCCGAGGCGCGTCATCCAGGTGCGGCCGAGCGCCGTACGCAGGTAAGCAGTCATCTGCTTGACCGTGCCTTCCGCCGTCTTGAGGGCGATATTGCCGGCAAAGCCCTCGGTGACGATGACGTCCACCCGGCCGCGGCCGATGTCGTCGCCCTCGACGAAGCCGGCATAGTCGAGGTTGGCGAGCGCCGTCTCCTTGAGGATCTGGCCGGCCGCCCGCACCTCCTCGTTGCCCTTGACGTCCTCGACGCCGACGTTGAGCAGCCCCACCGTGGCGACTTCGGTATGGAACAGGGCACGCGCCATGGCCGCCCCCATCACCGCGAAGCCGATCAGCTGCTGCGCGTCGGCGCCGATCGAGGCACCGACGTCGAGCACGATCGATTCCGATTTCAGGTTCGGCCAAAGCGCGGCCAGCGCCGGCCGGTCGATGTTGGCCATGGTCCTGAGGCAGAACTTCGACATGGCCATCAGCGCGCCGGTGTTGCCGGCGGAAACGGCGAAATGCGCCTCGCCCTTCTTCACCGCCTCGATGGCCCGCCACATCGACGACTTCCAGCGGCCGTGGCGCAGCGCACTCGACGGCTTCTCGTCCATCGCCACGGTGACTTCGCAATGGTGGAAGCGCGAGGCGGCCTTGACGGCCGGATACTGCTCCAGCACCGGCAGCACCACGGCTTCGTCGCCAAACAGTTCGTAACGGAGATCGGGGCGCCGCGTCAGTTCGAGATCGGCGCCGGCGAGCGTCACCGACGGCCCGAAGTCGCCGCCCATGACGTCGATGGAGATGGTGAGAGGTTCGGCCATGAATCCTCGGATGCGCGGCGACCGCCGACAATAACGCGGCGGGAAGATAACCATTCCCCCCGCGGACACAACAGCAAAATGTGCGCCCGCCGCCGTGGAGGGCGGCGCGACGGCAACCGTCAGGGTTGCTTGTCCTTCAGCGCGGAGAGGCCGGCGAAGGGCGATTCCGCCTCGTCCTCGCTGCCGTCGTCCTCGATCAGCGGCGTGAACTCGGCCCCCGGCGACCGCGGGTAGGGATCGAGGCCGACGGCGATGAACTCGGTGGCGAGCACGCCGAGATCGACAAAGGCGCCGACGATCGGCTCCGGCGGGTCCTCGGCGTCGATGTCGACCTCGATCTCCTCGTCCACCGGCTCGATCTCGCTTTCCGGCAGAAAGCGCAGATCGACGGTCTCGGAGATGCTCTCGGGCACCGGTTCGAGGCTGACAACGCAGGCTTGCTCGACCTCGGCCCTCACCTCGCCCGTCACCTTGAAGCCGGTCTTGCGGAACGGCGTCACCAGGAATTCAGCCGAGGCGTTCGCTACCTTGAGGATGCCGAGCGCATCGGCGATGGCCTTGCATTCGGCCGGCGTCGCCTCGATGCTCACCGGCGTGCCGCGCGGCTGCACCCGGTCCCAGGCGAAGCGGCGGGAGAAGGGGATAGGATCTTGGTCGGTCATGGCGTCTCCTCGGCGGCGGCAAAGAGCGGCGGGGAAGGCAGGTTGCCGGCGGCCAGTTCGGCGGCCGGCGTTCCGGCGAGGCTGTCGGCGAAGCTGTGGACGTGCTCGGCGAGGCGGGCGGCGTGTTGGGGATCGGCCTTGCCGCCGTAGACGTTGCGCGCCAGCGTGTCGGCGAGCGCATCCGGCCGGTCGCCGGCCAGCGCCGCCGCCGTCGCCTCCATGCGGCCGTAGAAGGCGCCGGCCAGCTTCTTCAGGCGGCGTTTGAGGCCGCTGTCGTCGTAGCCGATCTCGCGCAGCGAGCGCTGCATGTCGTCGATAAACAGTTCGGTGAGGCCGCGCGCCGTCTCGCGGCCGGCCGCCTCGGCGGAGAGGCGATGGACGACCAGGCCGACGTGCAGCATCAGCATCTCCAGCCGCCCCTCGACGCTGTCGGCGACGCCCAGCTCGGCATAGAAGGCCGGCTGGCGCGCCGCGCGCATCAGCCCGTCATAGAGCGGCGCGGCGCCCGGCGGCGCCTTTCGCCGGAAGAGGCCGAACACCATAGTTTTGCCGTTTCCTTCAATGAAGACCAAGGCCGGCGCGGTGATCGACAGGAAACCGCGCCGGACGCACGAATTGACGTTGCCTCGTGACCTATCGCAAGGTAACCAAGTTGCCAAGCGTGGAGCGCATCCGAAATCGCCTTCCAAGGCGTCAGCGGAGCGGAAGCCAAGGTGGCGGAGCCACCGCCGGCGACTGAGGCAGGGTAAACAAGAAGCCGCGACAGCGGCTTCCGGCGCCAAGCGGCGCCGCGCGGAGCGGGTCTTTCGTGGCGAAGCCCCGAAAGACGGAAAGCGGAGCGGAAGCCAAGGTGGCGGAGCCACCGCCGGCGACTGAGGCAGGGTAATAAGCCGGGAGGCTCATGTGAAGTTCAGCCGGAGTGAACGCCCGTCGGGCATGATGTTGGGTCTGAAGGGCGCGGCGCTCGTCCTGCTGACGGCCGTCTCCCTGTCGGCCTGCGGCACGGCGCCCATCCAGCACGGCTATGTGCTGTCCGAGGACGCGCTGGCCCAAGTGCCGGTCGGCTCGTCGCGCGAGCAGGTGCTCTTGGTGCTCGGCTCGCCGTCGACCACCTCGGCGCTGGCCGGCGACGCCTTCTACTACATCTCCCAAACCATCGAAGAGAACCCGATCATGGGCCGCTCGGTCACCGACCAGCGGGTGCTCGCCGTTTATTTCGACGACAAGGGCCTGGTCAAGCAGATTGCCAATTACGGCCTGCAGGACGGCAAGCTGTTCGACTTCATCGAGCGCAAGACCCGCACCAGCGGCGCCGACCTCAATCTGATCAGCCAGATCTTCAAGGGCGTCGGTCGCGTCAACCCGCTCGGTAACTAACAGCGGCCGATCACGACGGATACGGTCTCAGGGGCGCGGCATCGGCCGCGCCCCTTGCTTTTTCACCGCCGGCGTCCGGGCAGCACCGTCGCGGTGTAGACGACCAGCGCCGCCCAGATGAACATGAAGGCGACCAGCTTGCCGGCCGAGAAGGGCTCGTGGAACACGAAGATGGCGGTGATGAAGATCATCGACGGCGCCATGTACTGCATCAGGCCGATGGTCGAGTAGCGCAGGAGCCGCGCCCCGTAGACGAACAGGATCAGCGGCACAGCCGTGATGGGGCCGGCGGCGACCAGCAGCAGCGTGTCGACGGGCGTGGCCGCGACGCCGGTGCCGGCGAAATGGCCGCTCCCGGTCGCGGCGAGCCAGCCGATGTAGGCGAGCGCCAGCGGCGAGATCAGCACCACTTCCAGGAGAAAGCCCTGCGTCGGACCGATCGGCAGCGTCTTCTTGAGATAGCCGTAGATGCCGAAGGTCAGCGCCAGCGCCAGCGACACCCACGGCAGGCCGCCGCTCTCCACCGTCATCAGGCCGACGCCGAACACGGCGAGCGCCACGGCGAACATCTGCATGCGGGTGAGCCGCTCGCCGAGGAACACGGTGCCGAGAGCGACGTTGACCAGCGGGTTGATGAAATAGCCGAGCGCCGATTCGATCGTCCGCCCGCTGCCGATCGCCCAGACGTAGATCGCCCAGTTCACCGAGATCAGGCTGGCGGTGAGAAAGCCCAGGGCCAGCGTGCGCGGCTGCCGGAACACCGCGAGGAAGCTTGAGAAGCCGCCCAGCATGGCGAGGATGGCCGCGGTCATCGGCACCGACCACAGCACGCGGTGCGCCACCACCTCGTAGGGCGAGATGTGGGCGACGGCCTTCATGTAGAAGGGCAGGAAGCCCCACATCAGATAGGCGGAGAAGGCGAAGGCGAAGCCGCGGTAGCGGCCGGGGCCGGCCGGCGCGGCGGCATTGATGGTCGTCATGGACATGGTTCCGGACGATGGCTGACGGCACCCGACGGCGCCACCCGAAAACGCCGAAGCGGCGGCCGGTTGCCCGACCGCCGCTCCGTTCAGTCGAAATACTGAGGTGGTCTATCAGCTATGGGCGAGAACCGCCAGCAGCAGCAGGGCCACGATGTTGGTGATCTTGATGGCCGGGTTGACGGCCGGGCCGGCGGTGTCCTTGTAGGGATCGCCGACGGTGTCGCCGGTCACCGAGGCCTTGTGGGCGTCGGAACCCTTGAAGTGCTTGACGCCGTCCTTGTCGACGAAGCCGTCCTCGAAGCTCTTCTTGGCGTTGTCCCAGGCGCCGCCGCCCGAGGTCATCGAGATCGCGACGAACAGGCCGTTGACGATCACGCCGAGCAGCGAGGCGCCGAGGGCGGCGAAGGCGTTGGCCTTCGAGCCCGAGGCGAAAAGTACGCCGAAGTAGACGACCAGCGGCGACAGCACCGGCAAGAGCGACGGGATGATCATTTCCTTGATCGCCGCCTTGGTCAGCATGTCGACCGCCCGGCCGTAGTCCGGACGCTCGGTGCCGGCCATGATGCCCGGCTTTTCCTTGAACTGACGGCGCACTTCCTCCACCACCGAGCCGGCGGCGCGGCCGACGGCGGTCATGGCGATGCCGCCGAACAGGTAGGGGATCAGGCCGCCGAACAGGAGGCCAGCCACCACGTAGGGGTTGGACAGCGACAGGTCGATGTTGCCGATACCCTGGAAATACGGCACGCCGCTTTCCGCGAAGTGACGGATGTCGTTGGTATAGGCGGCGAACAGCACCAGCGCGCCGAGGCCGGCCGAACCGATGGCGTAGCCCTTGGTGACGGCCTTGGTGGTGTTGCCGACGGCGTCGAGCGCGTCGGTGGTGTGACGGACGTCCTTGGGCAGGCCGGCCATCTCGGCGATACCGCCGGCGTTGTCGGTGACCGGGCCGAAGGCGTCGAGCGCCACGATCATGCCGGCGAGGCCGAGCATGGTGGTGACGGCGATGGCCGTGCCGAACAGGCCGCCGAGCTGGTAGGTGGCGATGATGCCGGCGACGATGACCAGCGCCGGCAGCGCGGTCGACTCGAGCGACACCGCGAGGCCCTGGATGACGTTGGTGCCGTGGCCGGTGACCGACGCCTGGGCGATCGACGTCACCGGACGCTTGCCGGTGCCAGTGTAGTACTCGGTGATCCAGACGATCAGGCCGGTCACCACCAGGCCGAGGATGCCGCAGATGAACAGCTTGGTGCCCGAGGTGACGATGTCGCCGATGACGATTTCGCCCCAGCCGATGGTCAGCGAGGTGGCGCCGCCGAGGCCGATGATCGACAACAGCGAAGACGCCCACAGGCCCTTGTAGAGAGCGCCCATGATCGAGTTGTTGGCGCCCAGCTTGACGAAGAAGGTGCCGATGATCGAGGTGATGATGCAGGCGCCGCAGATCAAGAGCGGATACAGCATCGCCTTGGTCAGCAGGTCGGCATTGCCGGCGAAGAAGATCGAGGCGAGCACCATGGTGGCGACCACAGTCACCGCGTAGGTCTCGAACAGGTCGGCGGCCATGCCGGCGCAGTCGCCGACGTTGTCGCCGACGTTGTCGGCGATGGTGGCCGGGTTGCGCGGGTCATCTTCCGGAATGCCGGCCTCGACCTTGCCGACGAGGTCGGCGCCGACGTCGGCGCCCTTGGTGAAGATGCCGCCGCCGAGACGGGCGAAGATGGAGATCAGCGAGGCGCCGAAGCCGAGGGCGACGAGGGCGTCGATGACCGTGCGGTCGTTGACCGCATAGCCCATCGGGCCGGTCAGCACCCAGAAGTAGACGGCAACGCCGAGCAGGGCGAGGCCGGCCACCAGCATGCCGGTGACGGCGCCCGCCTTGAAGGCGATGTTGAGGCCCCCGGCCAGCGACTGCATGGCGGCGGCGGCGGTGCGGACGTTGGCGCGAACCGACACGTTCATGCCGATGAAGCCGGCGAGGCCCGACAGGACGGCGCCAACCACGAAGCCGATGGCGACCGGCAGACCCAGCAGCCACGCGATCACCACCAGGATCACCACGCCGACGATGCCGATGGTGGTGTACTGGCGCTTGAGGTAGGCCTTGGCACCCTCGGCGACAGCCCCCGAGATTTCCTGCATGCGGGCGCTGCCCGCGTCCGATGCCATGACGGACTTGACCGCCCATACGCCGTAGGCGATGGCCAGCAGTCCGCAGATGATCGCGATGTATAGAACGTACATGATCCCTCCGCAGTGCCGGACGTTCGAGGGTCCGGCCTTGGCGCCACGAACCGAAGGCGAACGCCCCTAGGAAACCCATGGGTTCCCGTGCCCGTTCGCCTTGGGAGCGACCCTCTTTTCCTCCGCCTTGCAAGGCGTGCCGGCATGCGGCTCCGGTCCCGTCCTGCGGACAGATACGAGGGCGGGATTACCGATATAGGCTCGGGATGCGGCGTCAAGGGCGTGAAAGCGCCAAGCCGACAATTTTATGGATTTGTCCCCATCCGCCGCCGGAAAAGCGGCGCGGCGCGGGGCTTTCAGACGACGTAGCGCGCCGCCACGAAGCCGCCGACGATGACGATCAACAGGCCCCACATCACCGCGTCGAGCCGCCGCTCGATGAACTCGCGCACCGGCTCGCCGAAAAGGCGCAGCAGAAAGGCGACCAGGAAGAAGCGGGCGCCGCGCGTCACCACGCAGAGCGCCACGAACAGCGGGAAGTCGTAGGCGGCAAAGCCCGAGGCGATGGTCACCAGCTTGAAGGGGATCGGCGTCAGACCCTTGATCAGGATGATCCAGGCGCCGTAGTGGGCATAGGCGGCGCGGAACTCCTCGAAGCTCTGGCCGTAGCCGTAGACGCGGATCAGCCAGGCGCCGACGCTGTCGAACAGGAACAGGCCGATCGAATAGCCGAGGATGCCGCCGAGCACCGAGGCGATGGTGCAGATCAGCGCGTAGGTGAAGGCCTTGTCGCGGCGGGCCAGTACCATCGGCACCAGCATCACGTCGGGCGGAATCGGGAAGAACGAGCTTTCCGCGAACGACACGGCGGCGAGCCATGTGCCGGCCTTGCGGCTGCCGGCCAGCGACATGGTCCAGTCGTAGAGCTTGCGGAACATCGGCCCTCCGGAAAACGAATGACGCCGGCCTGAAAGCGAGGCCCGCCGAGGTCTACCGGCTCGCCCCGGACGACGCAAGGCAGATGCGTCAGAAATGCCGGTAGGAGCCGGAGCCGAGGTCGGCGAGCGCCGGATGATCGCCCTCAACGGCGATGCCCTCCCCCGCCCGCGTCCGGCCGATCGCCACGGCCGGGATGCCGGCCACGGCTGCGGCGGCGAGGAAGGCGTCCGCCTTGTCATCAGCCATTGACAGCGCCAGCTCGTAATCGTCGCCGCCGGTGAGCGCCACGGCGAGCAGGCGCGGATCGGCGGCGATCGCCGCCCGCGCCGCTTCCGACAGCGGAACCCGGTCAGCGTCGATCTCGATGCCGACGCCGGACGCCGCCGCCATCTTGGCGAGGTCGCCGACCAGACCGTCGGAAATGTCCATGCCGCCGGAAGCGCAAGCCGCCACCGCCGAGGCCAGCGCGCCGCGCGGCCGCGGCAGCAGATAGCGGTCGAGAAGGTGGTCGCGATGGGCGTCGGAGAGCCCCAGCCGGCCGGACAGCGCCGGATCGAGGCGCAGCCGCAGGCCGAGCGCCGCGTCGCCGATCGTGCCGGTGACGACGATCGTCTCGCCGGCCCGCGCGCCGCCGCGCCTGATCATGCCGCCTTCGCTGACCTCGCCGATCGCCGTTACCGACAGCGTCAGGCCGGCCGGCGAGCGCACCGTGTCGCCGCCATAGAGCGAGATGCCATAGGTGGCCTGGTCGGCGGCGAGGCCGGCGCCGAGCGCGTCGACCTGATCGGCCGTGAAGTCCTGCGGCAGGCCGAGGGCGAGGAGATAGCCGACCGGCGTCGCCCCCTTGGCGGCGAGATCGGACAGGTTGACGCGCAGCGCCTTCCTGGCCACCGCGTTCCAGGGGTCGTCGGCAAAGAAATGCACGCCGCTCACCACCTCGTCCTTGGTCAGCACGAGATCAAGGCCGGGGCGCGGCCGGTAGAAGGCGGCGTCGTCGGTGAGGCCGAGGGCGCCGTCGGCGGCCAGCGGCGCGAAAACGCGGGCGATCAGCTCGAATTCACCGATGCCGCCCGACGCCATGTCACGCTCCCTCTTGCGGGAACTCGTCGGGCCGGTTCTCGTGGGCGATGCGGTCGAGCACGCCGTTGACGAGGCGCGGCTCGTCGTCCTCGAAGAAGGCGCGGGCAACGTCGATATATTCGGAAATGATCACCCGGCCCGGCACGTCCTTGCGGCGGATCAGCTCGTAGGCACCGCAGCGCAGAATGGCGCGCAGCGTCGCGTCGACGCGCTTCAGCGGCCAGTCCTCGACCAGCGCGGTGTGCACCATCGGGTCGATGGTCCGCTGGTCGGTGACGACACCGCCAACGATGTCACGGAACCAGCCGGCGTCAGCCTGCCGGTATTCGAAACCGTCGATTTCCTTGCCGAGCCGGAACGCCTCGAACTCCTGCACCACCTCCAGGAGGTCGCCGCCGCCGATTTCAAGCTGGTAGAGCGCCTGAACGGCGGCAAGGCGGGCGGCACCGCGCTGGTTGGCCGGGCGCGGCTCGGGTCGGGCACCGGATCGATCGTCGGTCATCTGCCGTGGTCTCCTGGACGGGCCGGGGATCGACCGGAAGTCTTTCCGGGATCGCGTCCGCGCCCACGCGGACCGGCGCAGGGACGGCGCCGTCGCAGGTCCGCAAATCGGCGGCCGGTCCTGATGTTGCTGTGGCGGCGCAAAAACCACGGAACGGCGCGTTTGTCCAGCGAAAACGGCGCTTCCACCGGCCGATCAGGGAAGACCCTTTTCCTTCTTCCAGCGCCTCAGGCGCTTGCGGGCGTTATCGAAGGGCGAGGAGGTGTTGAACTGAATCATCCGGCCGAAGGTGTAGGCCTCGTACCATGGCTTGCCGTAGAGATCGTCGTCACAGGTGGCGTCGATCACCGCGAGAATACGCTCCTTGGCGGCAGCGAAGCGGTCGAGCAGCGCCGGATAGTCGAGGCCGGCATAGTCGGCGTAGAACTTCTGCGCCAGTTGGCCGAGGTCGTTCCACCGGTAGCCGGAGTCCGGAAAGTCGACCGGCTCGCCGGCGCTGCGGCGGGCGTGCCATTTCAGCACCAGCTCGCACCAGCCGGTGAGATAGGCGACGAGGTCGTGCACGCTCATCACCGTGCCCTTGGCATGCCCTTCGAGCGTCGCCTCGCGGGCGAGCGCCGTCGGCACGCTGTCGAGATCGGCGCGCAGCTTCCGGTAGTTGGCGCTGATGGCGTCGACAAGTTCTGTCTTGCAGGCAGGTATGGCCACGTCGTTTTCCCCTTGATCGCCCCTCGGCAACCACCCTGCCCCTTTCGGCGCCGTCGCTTTTCTGTCAGATGAGCGGGCAACTTCCGAAACGGCGGACAGGCCATGCCGATCGACTATATCCTCAATGCCTTCGCGACACTTTTCGTCACCATCGATCCGGTCGGCCTCGCGCCATTGGTCCTGGCGCTGACCGCCGGCGCCCGTCCCGACATGCGCCGCGCCGTGGCGACCCGCGCCTCGGTGATCGCCTTCCTGGTGCTGATCGCCTTCGCCTTCACCGGCGCCGGCATCCTCACCTTCCTCGGCATCTCCATGCCGGCCTTCCGCATCGCCGGTGGCCTGCTGTTGTTCTGGATCGCCTTCGAGATGGTGTTCGAGAAGCCCAAATCCGGCTCCGGCGACAAGGGCGCCCATGCCGACGTCGCCGTCGGCCATCCGCAGGCGATCGGCGAGGACATCCGCCATCTCGCGGTGTTCCCGATCGCCATTCCGTTCCTGGCCGGCCCCGGCGCCATCTCGGCCACCATCCTCCTGTCCGCCCAGGCGCACGACCCGCTGACCATGGCGATGCTGGTGCTGATCATCGCCGCCATCATCGGGCTGTCCTTCGCCATCTTCATCGCCGCCGACCGCATCGACCGCTACCTCGGCGACACCGGCCGCAACGTGCTGACGCGGCTCCTGGGCGTGCTGCTGGCCGCGCTGGCCGTGCAATTCGTCGCCGACGGCATCAAGGCGATCCTGGCGTGACGAAGCGCCCGCCGGATACTCTGGCATCCGGCAGGGGACATTTCCGATCGGCGGAGCGCGGTTACTTGCCGGCGAAGGCGGCAGCAATGGCGGCGCGGATCGCCTTGTCCTGGTCGGCGGTGAGCTTCGAGCGCGACGGCGCGTCGAAGCTGTTACCCTCGAACTGCGACATGGCCGTCTGAGCGGCCTTGCGGCAGCGGTCAATCATCGAATTCCGGTCGATGCCCTCGGCCCGGTACTGAACGTTGACGCAATAGTCGAGGAACTTGCGCGACAGCGTGTCGCGGGAAATCGTATCGGCTGCCGCCGGCAGCACACCCATCACGCCGACGGCGAGCAGCACGCCCGCAACCGCACTGGAAATCACCCGCATCATGGCCTCGCTTTGAGAATCCCCGGACCGCGCCGCGCGGTCCCGACATTGCCGGCTTCTTATGTCAAACACCGGACGGCCGCAACGGACGGCCGCCACCGCCGGCCGTTTCGGCCGGCAGGTTTGCACGATGATCACAATTTCCTGAGCCATACCTTGGTGTCGTGGAAGGCGGCGCCGCCATAGGGGGCGATCTCGTCCGAGCCGGTCAGCGTGTTGATGCCGACGCCGCCGGCATGCGCCCGATTGCCCCAGATGCCCTCGGCCACCACCACGCCGGCCTTCAACCCCTCGAACAGCTCGGCATGAAGCTGCACGCGGCCGCGATGATTGCCGATCTCCACGGCGTCGCCGCCCGCTATGCCGAGCCGGGCCGCGTCGTCGGGCCTGACCTTCAGCGTCGGCCGGCCCTCGCGGCCGATCGAGGTCGGCGTCTCGGTGAAGGAGGTGTTGAGGAAGTTGCGGGCCGGCGCGGTGACCAGGCGGAAGGGGTGCGTCTCGTCGGCCTCCTCCACCACCGGCCAGTAGTCGGGTAGCGAGGGCATGTCCCGCCACGGCCCCATCGGCCCGATGTTGGACGACTTGATGTTCGTCCAGTCCGGCTTGAAGCGGAACTTGCCGTCCGGATAGGCGAAGCCGTGGACGTAATGGGCGGTGTCGAAGTCCGGCTGCAGATCGAAGAAGCGCTTCTCCTCCAGCTCATTGAGCGTGCCGAGGCCGGAGCGCCGGAGCATCCAGTCGACGTGCTCACGCGCCGTCATCCCGAAGCCGGGATGCTCGGCGCCGAGCCGCTTCGCCAGTTCGTCGATGACGAAGATGTTTTCTCGCGGCCCGTCCGGCGGCTCGACCAGCTTCGGCCCGAACAGCAGGCTCTGCTGGCCGCCGGCCTTGTAGATGTCGTCATGCTCCAGGAACATGGTGGCCGGCAGCACGATGTCGGCCATCTTCGCCGTGTCGGTCATGAACTGCTCGTGCACACAGACGAACAGGTCGTCGCGCGAGAAGCCGCGCCGCACCTTGTCCTGCTCGGGCGCCACCGTCATGGGGTTGCAGTTCTGGATGATCATCGCCTTGACCGGCGGCCCGCCCCGCAGCGCCTCGGCCTCGCCCACCAGCACCGGTCCGACGCGCGAATGGTCGAGATGACGAACACTCCGGTCCTCGGCGTCCTCGCCCTCGATCATCGTCTTGTCGAGGCGGAAGATGGCGCCGTTGCTGTGGAAGGCGCCGGCGCCCTCGCGCGGCCACAGGCCGAGCACGGTGGCGATCGACTGCGCCGCGTGCATGGAGACGACGCCGTTGCGCGACCGCGTGAAGCCGTAGCCGAGGCGGAAATAGCTGCGCGGCGTGGTGCCGACCAGCTTGCCGAACGCCTCGATCTCCTCGACCGAGAGGCCGGTGATCGCCGCCGCCCACTCCGGCGTCCGCGATCTGAGATGCGCCTCCAGCTCGGCCGGCGCGTCGGCGTATTTATCCATGTAGGCGCGGTCGGCGTAGCCGTCGCGGAAGGCGATGTGCATGACGGCGCAGGCCAGCGCCGCGTCGGAGCCGGGCCTGAGCACCAGCCCGAGGTCGGCCTGCCGCACCGTCTCGGTCTCGTAGACGTCGACGGCGACGATCTTCGCCCCGCGCGTCTTTCTGGCGCGGACGGCGTGGGTCATCACATTGACCTGCGTCGCCACCGCGTTGGTGCCCCAGATGACGATGCAGTCGGAAAGCTGCATCTCGCGCGGATCGGGCCCGGCCAGGCGGCCGGTGCCGGCGATCCAGCCGGTCCAGGCCGGCGTTGTGCAGATGGTTTCGTGGCTGCGCGAATATTTCTTGACGTGGCGCAGCCGTTCGAGGCTGTCGCGCTGCACGAGGCCCATGGTGCCGGCGTATTTGTAGGGCCAGACGCTCTCGGCGCCGTACTCCCGCTCGGCCGTCAGGAAGGCGTCGGCGACGCGGTCGAGCGCCTCCTCCCAGGAGATTTCCCGGAACTTCCCCTCGCCCTTGGCGCCGACGTTGAGGAGCGGCTTCATCAGCCGGTCGGGGTGGTAGAGCCGCTTGGCATAGCGGCCGACCTTGGCGCAGATGACGCCGGCTGTGTAGCTGTTGTCGGCCGAGCCGCGGATACGGCCGATGCGACCGTCCGGCGTCAGCTCGACGTCGAGGGCGCAGGTCGACGGACAGTCGTGCGGGCAGGCGGAATGGGCGATGCCCGGGCGAAGCGTGACGTTCATGGCAAGGCGATCCGGTGCGAAACGGGCCGCCACGTTACAGGCTCCCGGCAACGAGGTCGCGCCTTTTTTGCGGGCGGACCCCGACGCCGGCGGAGCGGCCGGTCAGCCCGGTGCCTTCTGCTCCTTGAACTGGCTCCAGGCGGTGAGCGCGTGGTTGGCATACATCACCGACGGGCCGGCGCCCATGTAGATCGCCATGCCCAGCGTTTCCCATACCTCCTCGTCGGTGGCGCCGGCACTGAGCGCCGCCTTGGTGTGGAAGGCGATGCAGTCGTCGCAGCGGACGGCGACGCCGATGGCCAGGGCGATCAGCTCCTTGGTCTTGGTGTCGAGCGCCTTGGGCGCCAGCGCCGCCTGCGCCATGGCCGAAAAGGCCTTCATCACCTCGGGCGTGCCGCTCCGCACCGCCTTCAGCTCGCCGGACAGGTATTTCGCGGTGTCGGGCCAATCCTTGATCATTTCGGTCTCCATATATTTGTATATTAAGATATACATATACACGATCGCCCGAAAAGTCCATGACCGCAGCCGTCCAGTGCCGCCCGTATGAATACCTAGACGCGCATCGCCTCCCGCCAGGGAACACGCAACCTTGTTAATTTTGCTGTTTCGCTTTGCAGAACTGCCCGCTAATTCCGCAGTTCTTACCTCACGATCGGAGCAACCGGGGCCCTCCCGGCGCGGGTTGCCGACTAAATAAGCCGCAGACTGCCGCATCGGTAAGCAGAACGGGCCAATTAACCAGGGAACAATTCAAACGAGAATTTACCGGCCACAGTCATTTGAATTAGTCGTCTGTTAATCGGCCGAAAGTCTACTTGAACCAAAACAAGCAGGGGATTCGGCATGTTGTTTCGCTCAAAGACGTCCGGCTCCCGCCGCGCACGCGGCGGATTGTCCATCCGTCTCAAGGTCGCTTCGCTGTCGCTGGTCTGGCTCGCCGGCCTCGCCGTCGTCTCCGGCACCAGCGGCTACGCCGTCCTGTCCATGCGCGCGCTGGAGGACACCGCCTCGGCGGCCGCCGGCCTGTCGCTCCTGTCGGAGCAGACGCAGAGCCTCGCCAACAAGCTCGCTGCCAAGGAGCGGCTGTTCATGGTGGCGCCGACGCCGGACCGGGCCAAGGAGATCGATAGCCTGATGGACGAGGCGCGCCAGACCATCGGCCGCCTCGGCGCGGCGGCCGGCGCCGTCGGCGCCGCCACGGCGGAAGCCGGCCAGCTCGGGCAACTGTTCGACAAGATCGCCGGCCAGTTCAGCGAGGTGAAGGGCGGCCAGGTCAAGCTCGGCTTCGACGACGCGGGCGGCATCCGCGGCGACATGGAGACCACCTTCCAGGCGCTGCGCACCGACCTCAACAAGGCGACCAGGAGCGGCCAGAACCCCGACACGGTGCGCGTCGTCCAGGCCTTCGCCCAGCTCAATCAGGCGCGCGCCGAATTCATGCTGCGCCACGACGGGCCGAGTTCCGGCGCCTTCGACGCCGCCGCCGGCCGCCTCATTCGCGAGCTGGACAAGACCGCGATCGCCGACGACGTGAAGACCCAGCTCAAGACGAAGCTCGCCGCCCATTCCGCCGCCTTCTCGGCCTATGTCGAGGTCTATGCCGGCTGGGTGAAGGTGGCCGACCAGACGTCGCTGTCCTTCGACCTCGCCGAGCCGCTGACCGGCGCCGTCAAGAGCGCCGCCGCCGATCTCGACCGGACGACCGCCGACGCCTTCGCCGTCGGCAGCACCTTCGCGCTGCGGCTGATCCTCGCCGTCGTGCCGCTGACGCTCCTGGCCGGCGGCCTGATCAGCTGGCAGATCAGCCGCTCGATCACCGGTCCGCTCGGCCGCATCCGCGCCACCATGGACGTGCTGTCGCGCGGCGAGGCGGCGACGGTCGCCGACACCGAGCGCGCCGACGAGATCGGCGCCATGGCCCGCACGCTGGCCGTCTTCCAGGACAATCAGGCCGAAAAGGCCCGCCTCGAAGCCGAACAGCGCGCCGACGCCGCAGCGCGGCTCGGCCGCCAGGAGGCCTTCGAGGCGGCGGTGCGCGACTTCCGCGCCGTGGCCGGCGGCCTGACGCGCGCCGTCACCGACACCATGGCCGGCATGCGGAGCGCCGCCGACGAGTTGCAGAGCGAAGCGGCCCGCGCCCGGACGCAGGCCGAAGGCGCTTCGGCCGCCTCGCAGGGGGCGTCGGAGAAGGTCACCGTGGTGGCCGGCGCCGCCGAGGAGCTGGCTTCGTCGATCGGCGAGGTGGTCAGTCACGTCGGCCGCACCACCACGGTGATCGGCGGCGCCACCGAGGGCGCCCGCCGCACCAACGAGCAGGTGGCCGGCCTTGCCGACGCCGCCAGCCGGGTGGGACAGGTGGTAACGCTGATCCGCTCCATCGCCGAGCAGACCAACCTGCTGGCGCTGAACGCCACCATCGAGGCGGCCCGGGCCGGCGAGGCGGGACGCGGCTTCGCCGTGGTCGCCGCCGAGGTCAAGCAGCTCGCCGACCAGACGTCGAAGGCCACCCAGGAGATCGCCGCCCAGATTTCCGAGATGCAGACGTCGACCGCCGCCGCCGTCGAATCGATCCGCGCCATCGCCGGCACCATGGAGGAGGTGAACCGCGCCACGCTCGGCATCGCCTCGGCGGTGGAGCAGCAGGAAGCCTCCACCAACGAGATCAGCCGCAACGTCAGCGAGGCCTCGGACAACACCGTTACCGTGTCGGCGAACGTCGGCCGGGTAGCCGAGGCGATCGGCAAAACCTCCGACACCGCCCGCCACGTCGAGACCGCCGCCGCGCTGGTGCTCGACCAGACCCGCGACCTCGAAGCGACGATCGACGATTTCCTGAAGCGCGTGGCGGTGTAGGGCCGGCCGTTCCAAAAGGAGAAAGGCCCGGATCGCTCCGGGCCTTTCGCTGTTCAGATCGTCGCTGCGCCGCTCAGTCCTCGGCGAGCGCCCGCTTCACATCCGGCGGCACGATGTCCGCCTTGACCATGGCCAGCGCCTCGTCGAGCGACATCGATTTCGGATGCTGCGAACCGAGGGTGCGGACGTTGACCGAGGTCTCCTCGGCCTCCTTGCGGCCGCAGACGAAGATCAGCGGGATCTTGGCCAGCGAATGCTCGCGGACCTTGTAGTTGATCTTCTCGTTGCGGAGGTCGATGTCGGCGCGCACGCCGGCCTTCATCAGCTGCCGATAGACCTCCTGCGCATAGGCGTCGGCCTCGGAGGTGATGGTGGTGACCATCACCTGCGCCGGCGCGAACCACAGCGGGAAGTGGCCGGCGAAGTTCTCGATCAGGATGCCGAGGAAGCGCTCCATCGAGCCGCAGATGGCGCGGTGGATCATCACCGGCGTCTTCTTGCTGCCGTCGGCGTCGACGTAGAAGGCGCCGAAGCGCTCCGGCAGGTTGAAGTCCACCTGCGTGGTGCCGCACTGCCACTCGCGGCCGATGGCGTCGCGCAAAGTGTACTCGAACTTCGGGCCGTAGAAGGCGCCCTCGCCCGGATTGATGCCGGTCTTGATGCGGCCGCCCGACCGTTCGGCGATCTCGCCGAGCACGCGGGTCATCACCTCCTCGGCGTGATCCCAGAGATCGTCGGAGCCGACGCGCTTCTCCGGCCGGGTGGAGAGCTTGACGGTGATCTCATCGAAGCCGAAGTCCTCGTAGACCGACAGGATCAGGTCGTTGATCTTGTGGCATTCGGCGGCGAGATCGGCCTCGGTGCAGAAGATGTGCGCGTCGTCCTGGGTGAAGCCGCGCACCCGCATCAGGCCGTGCATGGCGCCCGACGGCTCGTAGCGGTGCACGACGCCGAACTCGGCGATGCGCATCGGCAGGTCGCGGTAGGATTTGAGGCCGTGCTTGAAGATCTGGATGTGGCCGGGGCAATTCATCGGCTTCAGCGCGAAGATGCGCTTGTCCTCGGCCTCGTCGCCGGCCGACTGCACGGCGAACATGTTCTCCTTGTACCAGCCCCAGTGGCCGGAGGTCTCCCACAGCACCTTGTCGAGCACCTGCGGCGCGTTGACCTCCTGGTACTCGCCCTTCAGCCGCCGCCGCATGTAGGCGGTCAGCTCCTGGAACATCGCCCAGCCCTTCTGGTGCCAGAACACGACGCCCGGCCCCTCCTCCTGGAAGTGGAACAGGTCCATCTCGCGGCCGAGCCGGCGGTGGTCGCGCTTCTCGGCCTCCTCCAGCATGGTGAGGTAGGCCTTGAGGTCCTCCTCGGTGTGCCAGGCGGTGGCATAGATGCGGGTCAGCATCTCGCGGTCGGAATCGCCGCGCCAGTAGGCTCCAGCCACCTTCATCAGCTTGAAGGCGTTGCCGATCTTGGCCGTCGAGGTCATGTGCGGGCCGCGGCAGAGGTCCATCCAGTCGCCCTGCGCGTACATCTTGATCTTCTGGTCGGCCGGAATGGCGTCGACCAGTTCGACCTTGAACGCCTCGCCCTTCTTCTCGAACCAGTCCTTGGCCTCGTCGCGGCTCCAGACCTCCTTGGTGAACGGCTTGTCGCGGGCGATGATCTCCCGCATCTTCGCCTCGATCTTCGGCAGGTCCTCGGTGGTGAACGGACCTTCCGGCCGGTAGAAGTCGTAGTAGAAGCCGTTGTCGATCACCGGGCCGATGGTCACCTGCGTGCCGGGGAACAGCTCCTGCACCGCCTCGGCCATCACGTGCGCCGCGTCGTGGCGGATCAGTTCGAGGGCGCGCGGGTCGTCGCGCGTCACGATCTCGAGCCGGGCATCGGTGACGATGGGGTCATTCAGGTCGCTGAGCACGCCGTCGAGCGTCATGGCGACGGCTTTCTTGGACAGCGATTTGGAAATCTGGGCGGCGATCTCGGCGCCGGTGGTCCCCGGAGCGTAGTCGCGCTGCGAACCGTCGGGGAAAGTCACATGGATCATGGTCGGTCCTCTTCTCGCTCACTCCCGCAGACGACGCGGGTAAGCCGATGATTTGACCGGTTGCCTTTACCGACTCGGATGGCGGTTTGTCCAGCGTTTGCCGGCCATTGCCCGGTCAGAAATCCTGATTCCGGAGGAGATGGGCCGGAATCAGCAGGCCGGCGCCGATCGCCCCGAGGGTGAAGATCACCCTCAAGAGCGACTGCACGGCGACGATCAGCGTCGTCTCGGCGTCGACGAGGTTCGGCGCGGTGACCGACAGGAAGCCGAGCAGCGCCTGCCCGAAGAAGGCGCCCGGCACCATCGGGATGCAGCCGGAGAGAGCCACGGCATTGCAGGCCGGGCCGAGCTGCCGCCTCAGCGCCGATACCGAGCAACTCGTCACGATGGCCGCCGCGAAGGAGGCGCCTTCGAGGCTCCAGGCGAGATCCTGGCCGACGGTGCGCACGGCGAGCGCCAGCGCGCCGGCGGCGGCGCACCACGGCAGCGCCCGGAAGCCGAAGTTGAACAGCACGCCGAAGCCGGCGGCGGCGAGCGCCCCGAACAGGGCCTGGTGCAGGAGGTGCGGCAGGAGTTCCAGCATCAGAGCGTCCTCAGGCCGAGCAGCGCCTCGGCGAACCAGACGCCGACCGAGGCGAACACCATGATCATCAGCACCCAGACGGCGCGGGCGCTGCCCATGGTCGGGTAGCCGTCCATGATGTCGGTCTGGGCGTTGGTGGAGGGCACGCCGGGAACCAGAAGCAGGATCGACGCCATCATGGCGAGGCTGACGGTGTTGCTTTTGATGAGGATCGAGCCGATGCCGCCGAGCGTCGCGGCGAGAAAGGCGATCAGGCCGGCGACGATGAACACGTTGACGCCCTGGTGCAGCAGTTGGTGGCGCACGTACTGCCCCACCGTTCCCGCCACCAGCACCGCCGCGAAGGCCGGCCAGTCGACGCCGAGCAGCCGGCCGAACGAGGCGCAGGCGATACCGACCGCCACCGCCACCACCCAGGCCGGATGGCGCGGCGTGTCGCGGGCGAGCCGGCCGATCTCGGCCTCCACCTCGTCGACGGTCATGCCGCCCTGCGCCACTCGTACGGCGAGCTGGCGGATCGCCTGGTCCAGGCGGTGATTGACGCCGAGCCGGCCGACCTGAATCATGCGGGTGATGGTGTTGCCGCCGGCGTGGAGGGTGATTTCCAGCGAGGCATAGCCCGAGCGCATGCCGACGTCCTCGACGCCGAAGCCGCGGGCGATCATGCCGACGCCGGCATGCACCACCGATACCGAGGCGCCGCTCTCCATCATGATCCGACCGGCCCGGAGCGCCATGTTGGCGATCCGCTCCAGGTCGCGATGACGGGCGATGACCGGGTCTTGCTGCTGTTCCATGGCGCCCCGTCGTCTCACGGATTCGCCCCGACCCGCGTCGGGGAATCGGCTGGTCTTTCCGTGAGATAACAGGGCGGCGCCCGGCCGGGCAAGTCGCTGGCCGGCCAGCGGCCGCTTTTTCTTGAGCCTTTGATGCCAAAAAGCGCGCCGGACCGGGAGCGAGCGGGGGCGTCGTCCTCGGAGGGCGAATCCGACGCAAGCCATTGAGGCGCCGGCCTTTACGCGCCATCCGGTCCGCCCCGGACCCCGGTGAACACCGCCCTTGCGGCGAGGGCGCACTACCGCTACCGTCCGTTCGGTCTTCGGCGGGAGCGCGGCGCTTGCACAAAAGGCTTAGCTGTGCCAAGACCTATGAAGAACGGGCTTGCTCGAAATGAAACGGTTCTAGCAAACCCTTTCAAGGCAGCCGCGGCGCGGAGGAGAACAGCGCGCCGACGGAGAGCCGGAGGTTGGGAATTGGGGCTGGATCTCGCGGCGCCCAGACGGGCGGCGGCGAGGCAAAAACAGGCGGGGACCGATCCTGATACGAAGCGCAACGGACGCCTAAGCAACCATGGGTTGCATATTTTCTTGCGTCTAAACCACGATCTCGAAAACAGATGCAGTTCACCGCAGCGTAGTTGATCTACGACATGGCTTTTGTAGCGAAACCGGGTTAAACCGACAACCAGTCCAAAAGGCGTAGTGGGGAAGCCCCGCGCCGACAGGACCGGCAAAGACGCCGAACAAGGCGCAGAAGGGCCGGCGGGAAAGCTAGGAAGCGTCTGGAAACGGGCCGTTACGAAACAACGAACGGGCGATGAAATAGCGACCAATGAAACCGATCGTCACGCTCACACTCAATCCGTCCATCGATGACACGGCCGAGGCCGACGTCGTCCGGCACACCCACAAGATCCGCATCTCCAACGAACAGCACGATCCCGGCGGCGGCGGCATCAACGTCACCCGCGTGGTGCAGGAGTTGGGTGGCAGTTCGATCGCCCTTTACATGTCGGGCGGCACCACCGGCCAGATGTTCGACGAGCTTCTGGCGGCCCGCAACATTCCGCGCCGCCGCATCCCGATCGCCCAGTCGACCCGCGTCGCCCATCTCGTCTACGAGCGGTCGACCGGCCTCGAATACCGCTTCATTCCCGAGGGCCCCGAGGTCAGCGAGATCGAGTGGAAGCGCTGCCTCTACGCGCTGAAGGATCTCGAATGGGACTGGTGTGTCGGCTCGGGCTCGCTGCCGCGCGGCATTCCCGAGAACTTCTACGTCCAGCTCGCCGACCTGGTGCTGGAGCGCGGCGGCAGCCTGGTGCTCGATACCTCGGGCAAGCCGCTGGAGCTGGCTCTTGAACGCGGCGGCATCACCCTGTTCAAGCCGTCCGAGAGCGAGTTCGCCAAGCTGGTCGGCCGGCCGCTGCCGACCGTCGACGACATGGTGCCCGCCGCCAAGGAGCTGATCGCCGCCGGCAAGGTGAAGATGATCGCCATCACCATGGGCGGCGACGGCGCGCTGCTGGTCACCGCCGACAACCACCTGTTCCTGAAGGCCCCCGAGGTCGAGGTGAAGAGTGCCTCCGGCGCCGGCGACAGCTTCGTCGGCGGCATGGTCTACGGCCTCGCCTCCGGCCTCATCCCCGAGGACGCCTTCCGCCTCGGCGTCGCCTCCGGCAGCGCCTCGGTGATCATGCCGGGCACCCAGCTCTGCCGCAAGGAAGACGTCGACCGCATCCTCGAGGAGATCGGCGCCCACCACAACAACTGGTGAGCCCCAAGCTCTGGAAATGAGCCCGAACATGACAAGGGGAGCGCGACGACCGTCGCGCTCCCCTTGTCATGTTCGGATATCTCCGGAATGAAAAGCTTATGCTTCCGCCGGTTGCTCCGCCGGCTTCAGGCTGACGCTCTCGCCGCAGCCGCAGGCGCCGACCTGGTTGGGATTGCGGAAGACGAAGCCGGTGCGCAGCGGCGTCTGCTCGAAATCCATCTCGGTGCCCAGCAGGAACAGCACCGCCTTGGCCTCGACGAAGACGGTGACGCCGTGCGCCTCGACGCGCTCGTCGCCGGCCTGCGCCTCGCGGGCGAGATTCAGCGTATAGGACATGCCGGCGCAGCCGCCGTTCTTGATGCCGAGCCGGACGCCGATGGCGTCCTCGGCATTGTCGACGATCTCGCGCACGCGGGCGGCGGCGGATTCGGTCAGCGTCATCACGGCGAACTTGGCGAGAGCCATGTCATCAACCTCGGAAGCGACCCGGTTCAAGGCCGGGACGGATGGACTGAAAATAGGGAGCAAAGGCCGACCGGACAAGCGCCTTGCCGCAGGACAGCCTCGCCGGACTCCCGCACCGGTGCCGGGAGCGATGCCGGCGACCCGGCCCTGCGCCCGATTCGATCCTGCCCGGCGCCCTCAATACCAATCGGTGGCGATCTGCGCTTCCTCGCTCATCCGGTCGGGCGTCCAGGGCGGATCGAACACCATGTTGACCTTGACGCCGTAGACGCCGGGCACCACGCCGACGGCGTTCTCCACCCAGCCGGGCATTTCG
Source organism: Pleomorphomonas koreensis DSM 23070 (assembly GCF_000425185.1). Classification (GTDB taxonomy): domain Bacteria; phylum Pseudomonadota; class Alphaproteobacteria; order Rhizobiales; family Pleomorphomonadaceae; genus Pleomorphomonas; species Pleomorphomonas koreensis. Next base: position 21,155 of record NZ_AULH01000023.1, on the reverse strand, counting down.
CCGGCCACCGGGCAACCGGGGGCGGTCAGCGTCATGTCGATGGTGACCAGACGATCGTCGTCGATGTCGATGCGGTAGATGAGGCCGAGTTCGTAGATGTCGGCCGGAATCTCCGGATCGTAGACGGTCTTCAGCGCCGAGATGATGTCGTCGGTGATGCGGTCGATTTCCGCCGGCGGAATGGCCGAACCGACGGCGGTCTCGGGCTGGTTGGGGGACTGGGCAGCTTGATCGGTCATGGCGGTCATCCGAACAGAGTCTCGGCCTTCCGGAGGGCCGCGACCAGCGCGTCGACTTCGGCGCGCGTGTTGTAGAGGGCGAAGGAGGCGCGGCAGGTCGACGTCACGCCGAAGCGGGCGAGCAGCGGCATGGCGCAGTGGGTACCGGCGCGCACGGCGACGCCGGAGCGGTCGATGACGGTGGCGACGTCGTGGGCGTGCGCCCCGGCCATCGAGAAGGCGACGATGGCGCCCTTCTCCGGCGTGGTGCCGTAGATGCGGATCGAGTTCATCTCGCCGAGCCGCTGCATGGCATAGTCCCGGAGGTCGGTCTCATGGGCGAGGATGGCCTCACGGCCGAGCCCCTCCATGTAGCGCAGCGCCGCGCCGAGGCCGATCGCCTGGACGATCGGCGGCGTGCCGGCCTCGAAGCGGTGCGGCGGCTCGTTGTAGGTGACGCCCTCGGTGGTGACGGTGTCGATCATCTCGCCGCCGCCCTGCCAGGGCGGCATGGCTTCGAGAAGGTGCCGCTTGCCATAGAGCACGCCGATGCCGGTGGGGCCATAGAGCTTGTGGCCGGTCAGCACGTAGAAATCGGCGTCGAGCGCCTGCACGTCGACCGGCAGGTGAACGGCGCCCTGGCTGCCGTCGACCAGCACCACCGCGCCGTGGGCATGGGCGATGCGCGTCACCTCGGCGATCGGCACGATGGTACCGGTGACGTTGGACATCTGGGTGATGGCGACGATCTTCGTCCGCGGCGTGAACAGCGCCTCGAACGCCTGCAAGTCGAAGCTGCCGTCATCGCGGACCGGCGCCCACTTGATGACGACGCCCTTCCTCTCGCGGTGGAAGTTCCACGGCACGATGTTGGAGTGGTGTTCGAGGATGGAGAGGATCACCTCGTCGCCCTCGCCCAGCACCATGCCGCCGTAGCTCGCCGCCACCAGGTTGATTGCCTCGGTCGACGAGCGGGTGAACACGATGTCCTCGACCGACGGCGCGTTGAGGAAGGCGCGCACCGCCTCGCGGGCGTCCTCGTAGGCTTCGGTCGCCGCGTTGGAGAGATAATGCAGGCCCCGGTGTACGTTGGCATACTCGTGGGTATAGGCGTGCATCATCCGGTCGAGCACGGCGCGCGGCTTCTGCGCCGAGGCGCCGTTGTCGAGATAGACCAGCGGTTTGCCGTAGACCGTCTCGGCGAGGATGGGAAAGTCCCGGCGCACGGCCTCGACGTCATAGGAAGCGGACATCGTCATCTTCTCTGTTGTCCCGCCGCCCGGCGTACCGGACAGCGAGGCCGGCTCACGCCGCGGGTTCCCCGGCCTTGCGGGCGGATGCTCTTGTCTTCAGCCAGGCTTCCACCCGGTGGATCAGGGCGTCGTGAACCGCCTGGTCCTGGATTTCGTCGATCGCCTCGCCGAGGAAGGCGAGGATCAGCATGCTCTCGGCCTCGGCCTTGGCAATGCCGCGCGACAGAAGATAGAACAGCAGGTCCTCGTTGATGGCGCCGCAGGTGGCGCCATGGCCGCACTGGACGTCGTCGGCGAAGATTTCCAGCTCCGGCTTGGCATAGGCTTCCGCCTCCTCTGAGAGGAGCAGCGAGGCCGTCATCATGCGGGCATCGGTCTTCTGGGCAAAGGCCGGCACGGCGATGCGGCCGGCGAAGGCCGAGCGGGCCTCGTCGTCGATCACCGCCTTGTAGAGTTCGCGGCTGCGGCAGTTCTCGGCGCCGTGGATCAGCGACAGCGTGGTGTCGGCATGGCGGCGGCCACTGAGCATGGTGATGCCGCGGAAGCCGGCCTCGGCGTCGCGGCCGACGAACTCGGCGAACACCTGCGCCCGGGCAAGGCCGGCGCCGAGCGCCGCGTTGAAGGTGTCGAACGTCGCCTGACGGCCGATCCTGGCCACCAGCGTCGTCATGCTGACCGCCTCGTCCGGTTCGAGTTGCAGGCGGATGTGGTCGACGTCCGCCTCCTCGCCCGCCTCGATCACCGTCATGATGTTGGAATGGTGGGCCACCGTGTCGAGCGATTCCACCGTCTCGATCAGCGTCAGCTTGGCGCCCCTGCCGACGGTGACGAGATGGCGCACTGCCGTCGAAGCGGCGGGCTCGCCTTCGGCGATGTGGACGATCTCCACCGGCCGCTCGACGACGGCGCCGTCGGCGACGGTGATGACCAGGCCGTCGGTCATGAAGGCGGTGTTGAGCGCCACCGCCGTGTTGGCGGCGGTTGCCTCGTCGAGCTTCAGCGCGGCGAGCACGGCGGCATCGCCGGCCTCCAGCGCCTTGGCCAGCGAGAACACGGCCAGGCCGTCCTCAAGGTTTTCGAGGTCGGACAGCTCCGGCCGGTAGCGGCCGTTGGCGACCACCAGGCGGCGGGCCTTGTCGCCCTCCATGGCCGGCCGGGCGATCAGCACGCGCGCCACGTCGGCCGGGCCGGCGGCCGGCGGGAAGGTCTTCAGCCGGGCGCGCAGGTCGGTGTATTTCCAGTCCTCGACGCGGCGGTGCGGCAGGCCGGTCTTTTCGATGCCACCGAAGGCGGCATCGCGGATGGCAATGACGTCGGCCGTTCCGGGCAGCGACGTCCTCTCGGCCGGGTAGCGGGCGGCAAGCGCCTGTTCGGCCGGCGTGCGGGCGGGGGTGGCAGCCATGATCATCCCCCTCAGGCAGCCGCGTCCGCCACATAGGCGGCGTAACCGTTCTTTTCGAGGTCGAGCGCCAGCTCCGGACCGCCGGTGCGGACGATGCGGCCGTCGGAGAGAACGTGCACGATATCCGGCACGATGTGGTCGAGCAGGCGCTGATAGTGGGTGATCACCACGAAGGCGCGATCGGGCGAGCGCAGGGCGTTGACGCCCTCGGCCACCACCTTCAGCGCGTCGATGTCGAGGCCGGAATCGGTCTCGTCGAGGATGCAGATCGACGGCTGCAACAGCGCCATCTGCATGATCTCGGCGCGCTTCTTCTCGCCGCCGGAGAAGCCGACGTTGACCGGCCGCTTCAGCATCTCCGAGCTGATGTTCAGCTTTTCGGCCACCGTCTTCACCCGCTTCATGAACTCCGGCGTGGTCAGCTCGGCCTCGCCGCGCGCCTTGCGGTGGGCGTTGAGCGCCGCCTTCAGGAAGGTCATGGTGGCAACGCCGGGAATCTCGATCGGATATTGGAAGGCGAGGAACAGGCCGGCCACCGAGCGCTCGTTGGGCTCGAGGTCGAGGATCGACTCACCGTTGAGCAGCACCTCGCCCTCGGTGACCTCGTAGTCGTCCTTGCCGGCCAGGATGTAGGAGAGCGTCGACTTGCCGGCGCCGTTCGGCCCCATGATGGCATGCACCTCGCCGGGGCGCACGGTGAGGTCGAGGCCCTTCAGGATCTCGCGGTCGCCGATCTTGGCATGCAGGTTCTTGATCTCGAGCATGGTTCTGTCCTGTCGTCCGGTTGGCCTCGACGCGCGCGGGCGGAGGCTCTTTGTTTTGGGTCTTCGGAAAAGGCGGGCGCGCGTCGCGGCGCGCCCGAAGTCAGCCGACGCTGCCTTCGAGGCTGATGCCGATCAGCTTCTGCGTCTCCACCATGAATTCCATGGGCAGCTGTTGCAGCACGTCTTTCACGAAGCCGTTGACGATCAGGGCGATCGCTTCTTCCTGCGGCAGGCCGCGCTGCAGGCAGTAGAACATCTGATCGTCGGAGATCTTCGACGTGGTGGCTTCGTGCTCGACGATGGCCGAGGCGTTCTTGCTCTCGATGTAGGGCACGGTGTGGGCGCCGCACTTGTTGCCGATCAGCAGGCTGTCGCAGTTGGTGAAGTTGCGGGCGCCCGACGCCTTGCGGCCGACCGACACCAGGCCGCGATAGGTGTTGCTGGAACGGCCGGCCGAGATGCCCTTGGAGATGATCTTCGACGTGGTGTTCTTGCCGAGGTGGATCATCTTGGTGCCGCTGTCGACCTGCTGGCGGCCGTTGGAAATGGCGATCGAGTAGAACTCGCCGCGCGAGTTGTCACCCCTCAGGATGCAGCTCGGGTATTTCCAGGTGATGGCCGAGCCGGTTTCCACCTGCGTCCAGGAGATCTTGGCGTTCCTGCCGCGGCAGTCGCCGCGCTTGGTGACGAAGTTGAAGACGCCGCCGGTCCCCTCGGAGTCGCCCGGATACCAGTTCTGGACGGTGGAATACTTGATCTCGGCGTCATCGAGGGCGATCAGCTCGACCACGGCGGCGTGGAGCTGGTTCTCGTCGCGCGACGGCGCCGTGCAGCCTTCGAGATAGGAGACGTAGGCGCCCTCGTCGGCGATGATCAGCGTCCGCTCGAACTGGCCGGTCTTCTTCTCGTTGATGCGGAAATAGGTCGAAAGCTCCATCGGGCAGCGGACGCCCTTCGGCACGTAGACGAAGGAGCCGTCGGAGAACACCGCCGAATTCAGCGTCGCATAGAAGTTGTCGGTGATCGGCACCACCGAGCCGAGATACTTCCGCACCAGCTCGGGGTGCGTCCGCACCGCTTCCGAGATCGGGCAGAAGATGACGCCGTGCTTGGCAAGCTCGGCCTTGAAGGTGGTGACCACCGAGACGCTGTCGAACACCGCGTCGACGGCGACCGGCCGCTGGCCCTGCTCGACGCCGGCCAGGATCTCCTGTTCCTTGAGCGGAATGCCGAGCTTCTTGTAGGTGTCGAGCAGCGCCGGATCGACCTCGTCGAGGCTCTTCGGGCCCTGGGTCTTCTTCGGGGCGGCGTAATAGTGGAGGTCCTGGAAGTCGATGGGCGGGTAGTCGACGCGCGCCCAGGTCGGCTCCTCCATGGTCTGCCAGCGGCGATAAGCCTCAAGGCGCCATTCGGTCAGCCACTCCGGTTCGTCCTTCTTGGCCGAGATGAAGCGGACGATGTCCTCGTTCAATCCCTTCGGCGCCAGCTCCGACTCGATGTCGCTGACGAAGCCATACTTGTACTTGTCGACGTCGATCGACAGAACCTGATCGACCGTCTCCTTGACTGCAGCCATCTCTCACTCCTTCCACGCGGTTTCAAGGACCGTGGGAATCTCACCTCTATGTAGTCGCTTTTGCCCGCGACCGGTAGACACTCAGGCCGCGGCGGTCCCATGTTGTTTCTTCATAGCGGCAAGGACGTTGCGCGCCCGCAATGCAAACGCCTCGATTTCGTCGTCGATGGTCTCCGGCCCGATGGAGACGCGCAGCCCGCCCCTGACCAGTGCCGGATCGACGCCCATGGCGGTCAGCACCGGGCTTGCCGTCACCTTGCCCGAGGAACAGGCAGAGCCCGACGACAGCGCCACGCCGGCGAGGTCGAAGGCGATCACCGCCGTCTCGGCGGCAACGCCGGGCACGGCGAAGGCGAGCGTATTGGGGAGCCGGGCGGCTCCCTCGCCGAAGACAACCGCGTCGGGGGCCATCTCGCGGATGATCGACGCGAGCCGGTCGCGCCGGGCGGCGATCTCGCTGGCTCGGCCGAGATCGGCCAGCGCTTCGTCGGCGGCGACGCCAAAGGCGGCAACGGCGGCGACGTTCTCGGTGCCGGCCCGCATCCATGACTCCTGGCCGCCGCCGGTGACGAGGGGCGAAAAGCCGAAGCCGTTGCGGCCGCGCACGATGGCGCCCGCCCCCTGCCCGCCGCCGATCTTGTGGGCCGACAGCGTCAAGACGTCCAGCCCAAGCGTCTCGATGTCGAGCGGCAGCCGGCCGGCCGCCTGCACCGCATCGGAGTGGACGAGCGCGCCGTGCGCCCGGCCGATACGCGCGATGTCGGCCACCGGCTCGATCACCCCGGTCTCATTGTTGGCGGCCATCACCGAGACGAGCGCCCGCATCCCGGCCGCCGACAGCGCGGCGAGCCGCCGCTCCAGCGCCGCAAGGTCGACGACGCCGTTGCGGTCGACCGGGATGACCTCGACGCAGCCCTCCGGAAAGCGGCCGCCGCGCGCCACCGCCGGATGCTCGACGGCCGAAACGAGCAGCCGGTCGAGCCGGCACGGCTTGCCGAACAGCGTCCACTCAGGCGTCAGCACGGCATTGGCGGCTTCGGTGCCGCCCGAACAGAAGGTGACGCCCTTGGCCTCGGCGCCGACCAGGCGGGCGATCGAGCGGCGGGCCGTCTCCAGCGCCGCGCGCGCCGCCCGGCCCTCGGCATGCACGGACGAGCCGTTGCCCGGCCGGCCGAGCAGCTCGACAAGACGCGACCGGGCAGCCGCCTTGATCGGCGCACCGGCATTCCAGTCGAAATAGAGCCGCGCCTCGGCCATGTCCTCTTCCATTTGCGGGTGGCGGGCCGGAACGATCGGCCGCATCCGGCGTTCACTACAACATCCGCCTGTTGCCTGCCAGATCGGCGCCCGACCGCCTGACGAACCCTCGGGATGCGATTTTTCTTGACGCCGCACGGGCCGCCGGTCCAGTGCAAACGCACGAGCTGAAACGATGCGTCCCGCTCGCATCAGTTTTGAGAATTTCTAAAACTAGGACCAGACCGCTTCCGCGTCAATATGACGGGCCCGGCCGGCGACAGCGGTGGCCCGTCGGCGGCCAAGCGGTGGAAGGTCGAAACCGAGGACGACATGCCCGAAGTGATCTTCAACGGCCCTGCCGGGCGCATCGAGGGCCGCTACCAGCCGGCCAGCGTGCGCAATGCACCGATCGCCATGATTCTGCATCCGCATCCGGAATTCGGCGGCACCATGAACAACCAGGTGGTCTACCGCCTGTTCTACATGTTCAAGGAGCGGGGCTTTGCCGTCCTCCGCTTCAATTTCCGCGGCGTCGGCCGCAGCCAGGGCCAGTTCGACCACGGCTCGGGCGAGCTGTCGGACGCCGCCTCGGCGCTCGACTGGGTGCAGTCGATCCATCCGGAGGCGCGCTTCTGCTGGGTGGCCGGCTTCGACTTCGGCGCCTGGATCGGCATGCAGCTCTTGATGCGCCGTCCGGAGATCGAGGGCTTCATCTCGATCGCCCCGCCGGCCAACCTCAACGATTTCTCCTTCCTCGCCCCCTGCCCGTCGTCGGGCCTGATCATCCACGGCGACATCGACAAGGTGGTGCCGCAGAAGGATGTGCAGGCGCTGGTCGACAAGCTGAAAGCGCAGAAGGGCATCGTCATCGATCACAAGGTCATCGACGGCGCCAACCACTTCTTCGACCAGCGGATCGAGGAACTGATCGACAATTGCGGTCAGTATCTCGACATGCGCCTCGCCGCCCAGCCGGGTGAAGGCTGACCGCCGGCCTCACGTCCGGATACAATGACAGACACGACAAAGGGCCCCGAACCGCTTCCGGTCCGGGGCCTTTCGTTTCGTCGTTTTCAGCGGTCTCTCAGAAGCGGGCGATCAGCTCGATCGGATCCGACACCCAACCCTCCCGCTCGGACGACCGTTGCTCCGCAGCCTTCTCGGTCTCGGCGGCAAGGTTGAAGTGCGGCTGATACTCCTCGACCAGTTCGCCCACCAGGAGCCTGCGGTCGAGGGAAAACGGCGACACCTTCCAGAACACGCCGGCGGTGAGCCGCTTCAAGAGCGGATTGGCATCGAGAATGGCCGAAACGGCCACGATCATCGATTCGCTCTCGCCGACATACACCGGGTGCGCGCGGCCGGACAGCTCGGTCGTCAGGACGAAGACGCCCGGACGGTCCGGCGCGTCGGCGCTGGTCTCGAAGGCATGGCCGGCATAGCGGGCGGGCGTCTGACCGATGGCCGGCAAAGCCTTTCCGCTCGCGGCAGCGGCGGCCGCTGCGACGAAGGACACTTCGGTGACGTTCATGACACATCCTCCCAAAATTCGTTCGACGCAACACTCCCCGCAAAGATATCACTTGCACCAAGATGTTCAAGGAACATCATACTTAATCGTCATTCATCTTTCGCATATCTCTTTAAGTCATACTTAAAATTTTAAGGGAATATACGTACAAGTAATCGTAAGACCATTGTATCAGACACGATGAGAATATGGCGCTTGCTTCGTCGTCGAAGATTCTATTGACGCAAACGTGATTAAACCCGTGACGCGGGCAATTGTTCCCAACGAATTGGAAAGACTCAACGATCGCTGCCGCGCTCTCCGCCCGGTCAGGCCATCCGCCAGCCTTCGGCGGCGAGCTTCAGGGCGAGCGTCACCATCACCAGCGCGATGATCGCGTCGAGGACGCGCCAGGCGGCCGGCCGGGCGAACACCGGCTGCAGCAGGCGGGCGCCATAGCCGAGCGAGGTGAACCAGATCACCGACGCCGTCATGGCGCCGCCGGCGAAGAAGGCGCGGATGTCGGGCGGGTAGCGGCCGGACACGCCGCCCAGCAGCACCACCGTGTCGAGATAGACGTGCGGATTGGCCCAGGTGAGCGCCAGCGCCGTCAGCACCGCCGCCCGCCGCGTGCCGGCCGGGCCGCCGCCGGCCACCAGCACGCCGGGCTTCAGCGCCCGCCGGGCGGCGCCCCAGCCGTACCAGGCGAGGAAGGCGGCACCGGCGAAAGCGAGCAGCGCGAACAGCGCCGACGAGGCGTTGACCAGGCTGCCGATGCCGGCCGCCCCGGCAACGATCAGGACGGCGTCGGACAGCGCGCAGATGGCGACGATCGGCCCGACGTGGCGGGCGGCCAGCCCCTGGCGCAACACGAAGGCGTTCTGCGCGCCGATGGCGATGATCAGGCTGGCCCCGAGCAGGAGACCCTCGACGGCGGCGGACAGGGCGGCTGACATGACGAATCCCGTTGCGATGCGGCGGCGTTGGAACAAACCCGGCAGAAGCGCCAGCCCTTTTCCACCGGACGTCGCGTAAAGGCAACGGGATGGGCGGCGGCGCCACCCGAAAAGCGCCGGAGCCGGCTCACGCCATGCAGACGCGATCGCCGCCCGCCGCCTTGGCCTTGCGCAGCGCCCGGTGGGCGCGTTCCATCGCCGCGCCGTGCCCCTCGCCGGCGGCGAGGGTGGTGACGCCGATGCTGGCCGTCAGCCGCGCCAGCCCGCCGTCACCGAAGGTCTCGGCGCCGATCACCTTGCCGAGGCTGTCGGCGAAGCGGGCGACCGCCTCGGCACTGCCGTCCTTGAGGATGGCAAAGCCGTCGCCGTCGACGCGCGCCGCCACGGCGGTATCGCCGCCCAGCTCGGCGATGATCCGGCCGACCTTGCCGAGCGCCGCCTCGCCCGCCGCCCGGCCGAACCGGTCGTTGAAGGCGCCGAAGCCGTCGAGGTTCATCAGGATCAGGTTGAGCGGCCCGGCCGGCGCCGGACGCCGGAGCCGCGCCTCCATCTCGGCCTCGAAGCCGGGCCGGTTGGCAAGGCCGGTCGCCGCGTCCCGGAAGGCGAGGTCGGCGAGTCGCTTCTGGTAGACGCCGAGGGCGAAGGAGACCACGGCCAGCGCCAGCGCGATCACCACGAGACCGATGGCGAGGTTGCCGAGGAAGCCGAGCCACAGCGGCCGCATGGCCGCCGCCTCGTCCTGCTCGACCATGACGCGCCAGCCGAGGTCGGGGATCAGCCGGTGCGACAGCAGGATGGTGCGGCCGCCGCGCTCGAAGGAATACTCGCCCTTGTCCTCGCCGAGGATGCGGTCGGCGATGCCGGCGAGGCCCTCGGCGGTGCGGATCGACCCGCCGACCGGCGTGTCGGCGTCGGTGGCGACGATGATGTCGCCCTCTCCGTTGACGAAGTAGATGTTGCGGTTGAACTGGTCGCGGTAGCGCGCCACGATGTTGCGCACCGCCCGGAAGTCGAGGCCGATGCCGGTCAGCGCGATCATCTTGCCGTCGTGGTCGAGCACCCGGTAGTTGATGAACACCGTCAGCGCGTCGTCCTGCTCCTTGTTGATGTCGACGTTGACCTCATAAGGCGCCGTCGCCTCGATTGACCGGAAGAACCAGCGGTCGGCCGGGTCGTCGCGCTTCAGGTGCCGCGGCGGCGCCCGGAAGTGGTAGTAGGCCTGCGTGTCGCGCGACACCAGGAAGGCGGTGAAGGCGTTGTACTGGCGCTGGATGCGCTGGAGATAGCGGGTGATCGCCGTAAGATCGAGTTCGCCGGTATGCAGCCAGTCCTGCACGAAGGTGTCGTTGGCCATCAGCGACGACACCAGGATCGGCCGTACCAGATCGGTCTGGATCTCCGAATAGATGTTCGAGCCGGTGAGCGGCAGCTCGGTCTCGACGATCGACTGCCGCACCGTGTCGACGGCGATGAAATAGCTGACCGTATTGGTGATCAGGAAGCCGATGGCGAGAATGGCGCCGATCAGCGGGATCATGCGCATCCGGTCCAGCATGGCGTTCATCTTTCCTCCCGGCGCGGCGGCTTCAGGCACCCCACCTGATGCCGGCGCTCCTCCGAACCGCCTTCGACCCGTCCGGCAAGGGTCGAGGCCGCGCCGCGTTCCCAATCAATCCTCGGGGAACGACGGATTCTCCTCGGCCTTGTCGCTCACCTCGAAGCCGAGGAGATTCCACGATTGCAGCATGTGCGGCGGCAACGGCGCGGTGACGTCGATCACCGCGCCGCCGGCCGGATGCGGAATGGTCAGGCGGCGGGCCAGGAGATGCAGCCGGTTCTGGATGCCGCCCGGCAGCTGCCAGTTCTCGATGTCGAAATAGCGGGGGTCGCCGATGATCGGGTGGCCCATCGCCTGGCAATGGACGCGCAACTGATGGGTACGGCCGGTGGTCGGCTTCATGGTCAGCCACGACAGCCGGCCGGCCGAGTTCTCGACGATCGAATAATAGGTAACGGCGTGCTGGGCATCCGGCTCGCCGTGCTTGGCCACCGTCATCATGTCGCCGTCCGGACCGGCCACGCGCCTCAGCCAGCTTGAGATCTTGCCCTGCGCCGGCTTGGGCTGGCCGTACACCAGCGCCCAGTAGATCTTGCGGGCCGAGCGGGTCTGGAAGGTGCGGGCGAGCGTCGCGGCGGCAAGGCGCGAACGGGCGACCAAGAGACAGCCGGAGGTCTCGCGGTCGAGCCGGTGCACGAGGCGCGGCTTGACGCCTTTCTTGTCGCGCAGCGCCTCCAGCATGCCGTCGATGTGGCGCGTCATGCCCGAGCCGCCCTGCACGGCGAGGCCGGCCGGTTTGTTGAAGACGAAGACGTGCTCGTCCTCGTAGAGCAGCAGCGAGCGCAGGTAGTCCGCCTCGTTGGCCGAGGCCACCTGCTTGGGCCGGGCCATCGGCGCGCCGCCCTCCCCGCCATCGAAGAAGGAAGCGCCGCCGGTCGCGGCGTCGCCGTATTGCAGCGGCGGCACGCGCACCGTCTGGCCGGCGCCGAGCCGCTGCTCGGTCTTGCACCGGCCGCCGTCGACGCGCACCTGCCCCGAGCGGATCAGCTTCTGGAGATGGCCGAAGCCGAGGCCGGGGAAATGCTCCTTGAACCAGCGGTCGAGGCGCATGCCGGCCTCGTCCTTGGCGACGACGATCATCTCGACGCGTGGCCCGCCGGACGTTTCCTCTGTCATGCGAAGCCCCTCACGAGATGGAGGCCGGCGACCAGCGCTGCCAGCGACAGCACGATCGAGCCGGCGACGTAGACGGCGGTGGCGGCGATGGCCCCGCGCTCGAACAGCACGATGGTGTCGAGCGAGAAGGACGATAGCGTGGTGAAGCCGCCGAGGATGCCGACCGCCACGAACAGCCGGAGCCCCTCCGAGCCGTCGAAACGCAGCGCCAGCAGTTCGATGAATGCGCCCATGATGAACGAGCCGACGATGTTGACGATCATCGTGCCGAACGGGAAGTCCGGTCCGAGCAGCCGGCTGGCGCCGACGCCGACCAGATAGCGGCAGACCGATCCGAAGGCGCCGCCGACGGCGACGAGCAGAATGGGGACAAGGGACATGGGCGGCATCCGGTCGAGAAAGGCCCGCCGGCGGCACATCGAGGAGGACAAACCGGCGGCGGGCATGCCGCGCTTTCTAGAGCATCGCCCGGCAAAATGGAACCTCATTCGCCACGGCGCGTTCTGCGTCAAGGGCTTGCCTCGGAGCCAACCGAATGGCAGCGCGGATGGACGGATGAAACCCGAGGCAAGCCCCGAAAACCTGCATTTATCAGCGGCGGCCTCGCCCGGTGGCTGTGCTTGCGGAGTTGCGTATATTCCGCTATCTCCACGCCGCCGGATCGAGCCGACGTCACCGACGTCCGATCCCCGCGACGGTTCTACATGAACGACGCCAAAACAAAAGCCAGCAAGACGAACGCCCATCCCCCATCAGCCGACGAGCCGGTCACCGGAGAACAGCCGCATGCCGGCTCGACGTTCGGCCTTGCCGTCGGCTCGGTCGGCGTCGTCTACGGCGACATCGGCACCAGCCCGCTCTACGCCTTCCGCGAGGCGCTGCACCACACCGCCTCCGACGGGCTGACCCGCGCCGAGGTGACCGGCGTGGTGTCGCTGCTGATCTGGACGCTGACGCTGGTGGTGACGCTGAAATACGTCCTGTTCCTGATGTATGCCGACAACAAGGGCGAAGGCGGCACGCTGTCGCTGGTGGCGCTGGTGCGCGGCGCCCTCGGCCGGCGCGGCGGCTTCGCGCTGATCATCGGCATTCTCGGCGCCTCGATGTTCTTCGGCGACGCGGTGATCACCCCGGCCATCTCGGTGCTGTCGGCCGTCGAGGGCCTGAACGTGGTGGCGCCGGCCTTCTCCCACTATGTGGTGCCGCTGACGATTGTCATCCTGATCCTGCTGTTCGCCATCCAGAGCCTCGGCACCGGCCGCGTCGCCACCTGGTTCGGGCCGATCACCGCTGTGTGGTTCATCTGCCTCGGCCTGCTCGGCCTGATGCACGTCAACGACGATCCGGCCATCCTCTACGCCCTCCTGCCCACCTCGGCGCTCAGCTTCATGATCAGCCACGGCTTCCTGGCGCTGGTGGTGATCGGCTCGGTGTTCCTCGCCGTCACCGGCGCCGAGGCGCTCTACGCCGACATGGGCCACTTCGGCCGGCGGCCGATCCAGCTCGCCTGGCTGACGCTGGTGTTCCCGGCGCTGGCGCTCAACTATCTCGGCCAGGGCGCGCTGGTGCTCTCCCACCCGGCGGCGCTGGAGAACCCGTTCTTCCTGATGGTGCCGCAGCCGGTGCGGATCCCGTTCATCCTGCTCGCCACCATCGCCACCATCATCGCCAGCCAGGCGGTGATCACCGGCGCCTTCTCGCTCACCCAGCAGGCGGTGCAGCTCGGCCTGATCCCCCGCATCGAAAGCCGCCATACCTCCGAGACGCAGGCCGGCCAGATCTACCTGCCGCGCATCAACTGGATGCTGCTGATCGGCATCCTCGCCCTGGTGGTGTTCTTCCGCTCGTCGAGCGCGCTGGCCTCGGCCTACGGCATCTCGGTCACCGGCGAGATGGTGATGTCGTCGATGCTGGCCTTCATCGTGGTCTGGAAGGTGTGGAAGTGGCCGATCTGGGTGGCCGTCGCCATCGTGGCGCCGTTCCTCTCCATGGAGATCGTCTTCCTGTCGGCCAACCTCCTCAAGGTGTTCGACGGCGGCTACCTGCCGCTGACGCTGGCCGTCTGCGTCGCCACCTGCATGTGGACCTGGGTGCGCGGCAGCGAACTGGTCTACGAGAAGTCGCACCGCGAGAACATCCCGCTCTCCGACCTCCTGAAGATGCTGGGCAAGTCGCATCCGGTGCGGGTGAACGGCACGGCCGTGTTCCTGACCTCCGACCCGGACATCGCGCCGAGCGCCCTCCTGCACAACCTCAAGCACAACAACGTCCTGCACGCCAAGAACATCATCATGACCGTGCACGTGGCGACGACGCCGCGCTATCCGGACGACCAGCGCGTCAAGATCGAGCCGCTGTCGGACGACTTCGTGCTGGTCGAGCTGACCTTCGGCTACATGGAGACGCCCAACGTGCCGCGGGCGCTGGCCGAGTGCCGCCGGCAGGGCATCAAGTTCGACATCATGGCGACGTCGTTCTTCCTCAACCGCCGCTCGTTCAAGCCGAGCCCGCAGTCGCCGATGCCGGTGTGGCAGAATCGCCTGTTCATCTCGCTGACCCGCATGGCGGCCAACGCCACCGACTTCTATCGCCTGCCCTCCAACCGCGTCGTCGAGCTGGGACAGCAGCTCACGGTGTGAGTGTTCATGCTCCGTTAACCAAAACCGCAGCGCGACCGTTGCATTGTGGCAACAAAGCGGCTGGAAGGCGGAACCGGCTACGGTGCAGCGCGTATAAGCGCTTGAAGGACGGCGGCGCACTCTGCATCGTCGTTCTGTCGATTTCGGGTTCGGCGCGGGATTCTGGGCCGAGCGGCAGTCTTGTTGCGACACTCCCTTCCAACCTACTGGACACCGGTTCTTTCACGATGATGAGAAAGATGTTTCTGCTTGCGGCCGCCGCTCTCATGGCCGGGTCGCTGAACGCGGGCATCGCCCGCGCCGAAGAGGAAACCGTCCGCTTCTGGGACCCCGCCACCAACAGCTTCCAGACCATCGTCCGGCGGCCTTCGGCGCGCTCGATGGAAAGCCCGATCAAGAAGGAGCTGATCGACTACGCCGGCCCCTATGGCCGCGGCACGATCATCGTCAACACCACCGAGCGTCGCCTCTACTACGTGGTGGGCGAAGGTCAGGCGATGAAATACGGCATCGGCGTCGGCCGTCCCGGCTTCACCTGGTCGGGCGAGCACCACATCACCCGCAAGGCCGAGTGGCCCGGCTGGACGCCGCCGCCGGCCATGCGCAAGCGCCAGCCGAAGCTGCCCTACTTCATGCCCGGCGGCCCGGACAACCCGCTCGGCGCCCGCGCCATGTACATCGGCTCGACCATCTACCGCATCCACGGCACGGCTGAGCCGTGGACCATCGGTCAGGCGGTGTCGTCGGGCTGCATCCGCATGACCAATGACGACGTCGCCGACCTCTACGAGCGCGTCGGCGTCGGCACCAAGGTCGTCGTCGTCCGCTGATCCATCAGGACCGGAACGCAAGACGCCGTCGCGGCATGCCGCGGCGGCGTTCGTCTTTTCAGCAGGCCAGGATCAGCGCTTGAGGCCCTTCTTCTCGAGTTCGGCGAGATAGGCCGCGAACTGCGCTTCCTGGTCCCGACCGGCCTCGTAGAGGATTTTCCAGGTGTAGAGGCCGCTGTCGTGGCCGTCGTCGAACACCAGCTTCACGGCATAGGAGCCGACCGGCTCGACGGCGGTGATGCGGACGTCCTTCTTGCCGGCCACCGTGACGCGCTGGCTCGGCGCGTGGCCCTGCACCTCGGCCGACGGCGAGTTCACCCTGAGGAGTTCGGCCGGGATGGAGAAGGACGCGCCGTCCTCGAAGGACACGGCGAGCGACCGCTTGTCGGCGGCGAGGCGGATTTCGGTGGGCCAGGCGGCCATGATACAGCTCCGGTCTGGAGCAACTCCGGCAAAAGCGGGAACCGTTTTGCGTCCGGAATTGCATCGAAATAAATAGATAAAGCATCTCCGGCGAAGCTGATCTCACCGAAAATGCCTTGGGGATGGGGTCTCAGCATATATCGCGCCGCCGCCTGCCGCCACCGGTACGGCGGCCGGCGTCACAGCGCCTCGCCGGCCCTTGCCAGCCGGTCGCCGAGCCGGCGGAGATGGGTCACCGACACGGCGGCGTCCGGATAGTTGGCCTCGCGCCATGCCTGGAAATCGTCGTCGGGCATCGGCTTGGCGAAATAGTAGCCCTGCACCAGGCAGCAGCCGAGGCGCTGCACCAGATCGAGCTGCTCGACGGTCTCGACGCCCTCGGCCACCACCTCGCAGTCGATCGCCCTGCCGATGCCGATGATCGCCGACACCAGCGATTCCATCTGCGGATTGCCCGACAGCGCGGCGATGAACGCCTGGTCGATCTTCAGCCGGTCCGGCTTCAGTTGCGCCAGATAGGCGATGTTGGAATAGCCGGTGCCGAAGTCGTCGAGGGCGATGTGGACGCCCAGCGCTTCGAGACCCTTGAGGTTGCGCGTCACCTCGATGTTGTCGCCGAGAATGACGCCCTCGGTGATCTCCAGCTCCAGCCGGTCGGGGCCGAGATTGTGGCGGCGCAGGATGTCTCGCACCTGACCGACGAACTCGCGCCGCTGAAAATGCGCCGCCGACACGTTGACGGCGACGATCGGCGGATACTGCCAGAGAGTTGCCCAGCGGGCGGCGGTGCGCACCGCCTCCTCGATGACGAAGTTGTCGATCTCGATGATCAGGTCGGATGCCTCGGCGGCCGGGATGAACTCGCCGGGCGGGATCATGCGGCCGGTCTCCCGGTCGGTCCAGCGGATCAGCGCCTCGGCCGACGGCACGTAGCCGCGCGTCACGTCCACCTGCGGCTGCCAGTGCAGACTGAGTTCGCCGTCGCGCAGCGCCGCCCTCAGCCGCTCGCGCAGCGCCAGCACCTTGTGGCGCTCGTTGAGAATGTCGGTGTCGTAGAACTGGAGGCGCGACTTGCCGCGCGATTTCGCCTTGTAGAGCGCGAGGTCGGCGAGTTGCAGCACCTCGTGGAAGTCGCGGCTGTCGGTAGGCCAGACGGCGGCGCCGCCCGAGCAACGCACCTCGATGTCGGTGTCGCCGAAGCGCACCGCCGTCTGCAGCCGCGCGAAGGAGGCGCGCAGCAGCGTCACGGCGCCAGCCTCGACGAGGCCGTCGGTGGACACCACCGCCACGAACTCGTCGCCGCCCCAGCGCACCACCAGCGCATCCTGACCAAAGGAGGCGACGAGGTTGGCGACGAAAGCCTTCAGCACGTGGTCGCCGGCCATGTGGCCCAGCTCGTCGTTGACCTCCTTGAAGTTGTCGAGGTCGAACACCATCACCGCCTTGGATGTATGCGGATCGAAGTGGATGCCCTCGATCCAGCGCTCGAAGGCGCGGCGATTGAGCACGCCGGTGGTGACGTCGTGGTCGGCGCGATAATTGGCCTGCCAGGTGGCGCGACGGTTGAGCACCAGGAGCGCCAGCATCGAGGCGATGGCGCCGACCATGGCGATGGACAGCTTCAGCATCGCCGAATAGCTGGCCGCCAGCGTCTCACCCTGCAAGGCGATGTAGCGCGTGCCCTGCTCGCTCATGTTCTCCTGCAACAGGCGGAACTTCTCCGACAGCCGCCGGAGATCGCCGTCGAGGGCGTTGAGGATGGTCGTGTCGTCGGGATGGACGCCCGCGAAGGCGGTCTCCAGCCCGGCCGCCAGCTCGGCGATGCTGTCGATCTGCGAGATCAGCGCCGCGTCGGCCGGCAGGATGAAGGCCGGCCGGGCGTTGTCGATGGTGGCGAGCAGGCCGGCCAGCGCCGCGCGCATGTCGTTCGCGTCGTCCGCCGTGAAACCGAGGATCAGCCGGTTGCCGAGCTTGCGGCGCGACATCTCGACCAGCTTGGCCTGGTCGCCGATGTCGCGGCCGGCCCGGATGGCCTCGCTGGCGTTCGACGCCTCGATGCGCTGGAAGGTGCGGTAGGCCTCGATGGCCGAGTTCTCGGCGAATACCAGCAGAATGGCGGCGAACAGGATGGGCAGGAGATTGACCGCCCGCCGCAGGATGTCCGCTTTGCGGAAACGCAGGAGGGCGAGGACGTTCATGCCGCCACCTCGTGGCGGCGCTTCGATCCCCCGTCTGCCCTTTTCCAGCCGAAACGCGGCATGTCCCTGGCGCCCTGTCAACAAGCACGGGTCGTCACTCTAGGACTGAAACGTTTCGGAAATCTTTCCCGGCCGACAGAGCTTTAGCTTCGTCCGATCGCCTCAGCCAATGGCCTGGGCGACCACGACGAAGAAGGGCAGCAGCATCACGCCCGAACAGAGGCTCCAGGCGCCGGCGATCGCCGTCGAGGCCACCAGCCAGCCGACATTGCGATGCTCGATGCGCCGGCCGCGGATGGCGTTGCGCATCAGGATGGCCGGGCCGGCGAACATGATCAGGAAGGTCTGGGCGATGCCGAGGACGATCGTCTCCGCCTGCATCTCGAAGCGGGCCGGCTTCGAGGTCACCAGTTGGTAGAGCGACGACAAAAGGCCCGCCAGAACGAAGCCCAACATGATCGAAAAACAGGTTGCCAGAATCTCGCCGTCCATCGCTGTTAACCCCGCCTTAACCCTGATCCGAAATGAAACAATGAGCACGGATCCGCTTTCTGCGTCGCAAGGGACGGGCCGCGCCGGCACGGAACGGGCCGGGCGGCGGAACAGGCGGGGTTCGGCGGTGCATCGGGGCCGGGTCGGCGACAGCCGGCAGGCCCCTGTCTCAAATCGGGAGGCGGTCGTGACCCACTATGCGGCATACCCGGACGAAAGCCTGCTGCGTCCGCCGCGGCGCCCGGCCCGCCGCCGCACCAGCGCGACGGCCTGGTTCCTGCGCGCCATCCTGACGTCCTTCCTGCTGGCCGGCGGCGTCATGCTGGTGAACCTGCTGATCGGCCTGTCGGCCGATCTCGACGGCCGCGACGGCCGCTCGACCGATCCGACGCCGGTGGCGCTGTTCATCGGCGACCAGCGGCTGGTGATCCCCGCCAACATGTTCCGCTTTCCCGACCAGCGGAACGTCGGCCCGCACGACCGGGTCGACCTTGCCGTGCATTTCCCGGAAATGGCCGGCTACACGCGCGCCTTCCGCAAGGACTTCCTCGACCTGAGCGCCGACGCGCCGGTCGTCTTCCTCACCGTCCGCCGGCGCGACACGCCGACCGACAGCGTCGGCCGGCTGATCAACGTCTACCAGCATTTCTTCGAGGAAGGGTCGATCCCGGCGCCGGCCGGTCTGGTTGGCCACCGCATGTCCGAGGAATCGGGCCTCAGCGGCGAGGAGGTGTTCTTCGAGGCGGGGTCGACAAATCCGTTCACCACGCATTGCACGGCGCCAGACGACAGCGACTATCCCGCCTCCTGCCTCACCGAGATCCACGCCGGCCATGACCTGTCGGTACAGATCCGCTTCCGCAAGGGCCTGCTCGCCGACTGGGCGGGCATCAAGAGCGGCGTGCGCGTGCTGCTCCTGTCCTTCGGCGTCACGGCCTGAGCCGTCCAGGCGCCGGCGCAAGCCTGGTCAGCCGGCGAGATCCTCGGCGAGGATCGCCATCTGGAAATTGAACGACTTCTCGTCGTCCTCGTCATCCTCGTAGACGACGCCGATAAACTCCTCGCCGACATAGACCTCGGCCGAGTCGGTCTTGCGCGGCCGCACCCGCACGCTGATGGTCGGCGATTGCAGCGTCTTGCGCAGGAATTTTTCGACGCGGGCGATTTCGTCTTTGGTCAAGGTGGTGTCTCCAGTCTGAGGGCCGGCGGGCCGATCGGCGGCGAGTCGCCGGCGTCGGCCTGTTCTGGCACGGAGCGCCTGGCAAGGAAACCCGCGAACGGGCGAGAGGTTGCAGCGGCCGGCCGTTGTCCACGCGCCGTCCTCAGCCTTCGCCGCCCTCCGGCAGCCGCTGCTCCATGGAATGGGCCGGGTCGGCGCAGCCAGCCTCGCCGATCACCCGCGCCGGCACGCCGGCCACCGTGGTGCCGGCCGGCACCGGCTTCAGCACCACCGAGCCGGCGGCGACGCGCGAGCAGGCGCCGACCTCGATGTTGCCGAGGATCTTCGAGCCGGCGCCGATCATCACGCCGTGGCGGATCTTGGGATGGCGGTCGCCGCTCTCCTTGCCGGTGCCGCCGAGCGTGACGTTCTGGAGCAGCGACACGTCGTCCTCCACCACCGCCGTCTCGCCGATGACGATGCCGGTGGCATGGTCGAAGAACAGGCCGCGCCCCAGCCGGGCGCCGGGATTGATGTCGACCTGGAACACCTCCGACGACCGGCTCTGCAGGTAGAGCGACAGGTCACGCCGGCCGCGGTGCCACAGCCAGTGGGCGAGCCGGTGCGCCTCGATGGCGTGATAGCCCTTGTAATAGAGCAGCGGCTCGATGAAGCGATCGCAGGCCGGATCGCGATCCTCGAAGGCGACGATATCGGAGCGGAAGGCGGCGGCGATGCCGGGGTCGTCGGCCACCGCCTCGCGGAAGGCCTGGGCGATCATCGCCGAGAGAACGGTGGTGTTGCCGAGCCGGTCGGCGACGCGCTGGATCACCGCGTCCTCGAGGCGCGTGTGGTCGAGCACGGTGAGGTGCATGAAGCCGCCGAGCGCCGGTTCATTCTCGACGACGGCGGCGGCTTCCAGACGGACGCGCGCCCACACTGGGTCGACGGCGTCGAGCGGGCGGCTCACGGAGATGGGGCTGACGGACAACGGCGGTATCCTCGCGACGAAGAGACAGGCCCGATCCCGCCAGACGGAACGGCCGTGCTTGCTGATTGAGAGCTTATGATAGTCGGCCGGTCTTCGCCGCGAAAGCCCGGCGGCGACGGTTTTGTTGCGCCGGGCGGTATCAGCGGGGAATCCGATTGCTTGCTTCGGCCGACCGACCGCCTGTGATGGGCCCCGCCGAGATCGCCCTCCTCCGGTCCTCCCGCCGCCTCCGGAGGCAACCCGGCTTGTCCTCCATCGACCGGTCCAGCCACTGCCGATCGCCTCGTCGGTGCCCCTGTGAGCCGACGCCAGGGCACGCCAACTGGCTGCGCCTCACGCCAAGATGCCCTTCCCGCCGGCCATCGTCAGCTGCACCGGACGCTTCCGGTTCGCCTTTCGTCGCCGGGCCGCCAGCCGTCCGTAGGGATCGTGTCCCAGGGCGTGGTGTAGCTTCGGCGCTCGCCGTGCCTTCCGGACAGAGCCGGGAACGTGTCAGCTTGCCGCTGGCAGGCTGATGAGCGGATCATCGCTCATCGTGGCGATGGTCTCAAGTGTCATGTAGCGGGACCGCTGGACGGCCCACTCGTCATTTTGTTCGAGCAGCAGCGCCCCGACGAGTCTGACGATTGCGTCATCGTTGGGAAAGATGCCGACGACCTCTGTCCGTCGTTTGATCTCGCCGTTGAGACGTTCGATGGGGTTTGTGCTGTGAAGCTTGGTCCAGTGCTGCCTGGGAAAGGTCATGTAGGCGAGCACGTCCTGCTCGGCGCT
>NZ_AULH01000022.1 GCF_000425185.1 Pleomorphomonas koreensis DSM 23070 | reverse complement strand
GCCACCAACGGCCCGCTGAAGGGCGTGCTCGGCTTCACCGACCAGCCGAACGTCTCCAGCGACTTCAACCACGACCCGCGTTCGTCGATCTTCCACCTCGACCAGACCAAGGTGATGAACGGCACCCTCGTCCGTATCCTCTCCTGGTACGACAACGAGTGGGGCTTCTCCAACCGCATGGCCGACACCGCCGTCGCCATCGGCAAGACCCTCTGAGCTAGACCGAACCGCTAAGAGCCTCCCGGACCCCGCCCAACGGCGGGGTCTTTTTTCGGTCTGCGGAGCCATCGCGGCAGACCACCGGAAGCGGCACTTCCCCTTGCTGCCGCCTTGCGTGTATACGAGGGCTAATCCGAGGCGGAGTTTTCCTTAAGGACCAAACCCGAAGGGGTTTTACGGCCAGGCCGTCCCGCCATCGACAGACTCAAGGAGCAGATATGAACGCGCCGGCATCCTCGCGAACGGGCAGCAATCCCAAGATCCGCCAGCGTCAGACCAAGGTGGTCGCCACGCTCGGCCCGGCTTCCGGCACGATCGAGGTGATCCGCGAGTTGGTGGCAGCCGGTGCCGATGTCTTCCGCCTGAATTTCAGCCACGGCGTGCACGAGGAGCACCGCGCCCGCTTCGACATTCTGCGTCAGGTGGAAAACGAGACCGGCCGGCCGATTGCCGTGATGGCCGACCTGCAAGGTCCGAAGCTGCGCATCGCCACCTTCGCCGACGGCCCGGTCGAACTCACCGAGGGACAGACCTTCCGCCTCGACCTCTCCACCGAGCCCGGCGACGTGACGCGCGTCGGCCTGCCGCATCCGGAAATCTTCGCCGCCCTCAAGCCCGGCACCGACCTTCTGCTCGACGATGGCCGCGTCCGCCTGCATGTCGAGAGCTGCGCCGCCGATCATGCCATGACGCGCGTGGTGAGCGGCCGCGTGCTGTCCAACCGCAAGGGCGTCAACGTGCCGGACGTGGTGCTGCCGCTGTCCGCCCTGACGCCCAAGGATCGCGACGACCTTACCTTCGCGCTCGACCTCGGCGTCGACTGGGTGGCGCTCTCCTTCGTGCAGCGGCCCGCCGACCTCGTGGAGGCGCGCGGGCTGATCGGCGACCGGGCGGCGCTGCTCGCCAAGATCGAGAAGCCGCAGGCGATCGACAGCCTCGGCGAGATCATCGCGCTTGCCGACGGCGTCATGGTGGCGCGCGGCGACCTCGGCGTCGAGATGCGGCCCGAGGACGTGCCGACCTTGCAGAAGCGCATCGTCCGCGAGGCGCGGCAGGCCGGCAAGCCGGTGATCGTCGCCACGCAAATGCTGGAATCGATGATCACCAATCCGGCGCCGACCCGCGCCGAGGCCTCCGACGTCGCCACCGCCGTGTTCGACGGCGCCGATGCGGTGATGCTGTCGGCCGAGACCGCCGCCGGCGCCTATCCGGTGGCCGCCGTCGCCATCATGGACAGCATCGCCCAGCGCGTCGAGCACGACCCGCTCTACCGCCAGATCATCGAGGCGCAGCGGCTGCCCTTCGGGCCGGAGACCTCGTCGGAAGCCATCACCCACGCCGCCAAGGAAATCGCCATGGTGCTCGGCGCCAAGGCCATCGTCACCTTCACGGCCACCGGCTCGACCACCCTGCGCGTCGCCCGCGAGCGGCCGGGCGTGCCGGTGCTGTCGATGACGCCAGACCTCGTCAAGACGCGCAAGCTGATGCTCGCCTACGGCGTGCTGGTGATCCCCAGCCAGCCCTCGCCCCGCTTCCAGGACAAGGTGAACAGCTCCGTCGCCCTCGCCCGCAGCCTCGGCATCGCCCGCCTCGGCGACACGATGGTGGTGACTTCGGGCGAAGGCATGCCCGGCTCGACCAACGTGCTGCGGATCGTCACCGTCGGCGAACCCGTCGCCTGACGCACATTAAACGATAGCGCCAACCTTCCGCGGGTTCTCCCCTTTACATTTGTGCGACAGCCGGTATCCGTGGCGTCCTGAATTAAGTGGAACCGGAGATACCTCAAATGGCGGACAACTCGCCCGGACAGGCCAACAGCATTCTCGGCCTCGACGCCTACGCGCCGGCCGAGATCCAGGACAAGGTCGAGAAGCTCGGCGTCAAGAAGGCGCGGATGCCGGCGCTGGCCAGCGCGGCGCTGGCGGTCATCGCCGGCGGCTCGATCGGCCTCGGTGCCTTGTTCTTCGGCATCGTGCTGGCCGATCCGACGCTGGGGTTCGCCGCGCAACGCCTGCTCGGCGGCCTCGTCTTCACGCTTGGCCTGGCGCTGGTGATGATCGGCGGCGCCGAGCTGTTCACCGGCAACTGCCTGATCGTCATGGCCTGGGCCAACCGTCAGCTCTCGACCGGCGAGGTGCTCCGCAACTGGACGATCATCTGGCTCGGCAACCTCGTTGGCGCGCTCGGCCTGGTGTTCCTGGTGGTGATGGCGCACACCTCGGGGCTGAACGGCGACGGTTTCGGCACCGGCATGATCAAGCTGGCCGTCGGCAAGGTGGGGCCGGACGCCGTCACCATCTTCTTCAAGGGCGTCCTCTGCAACATCCTGGTCTGCCTTGCCGTCTGGCTCAGCTATGCCGGCCGCTCGGTGACCGACAAGCTGTTCGGCATGGTGCTGCCGGTGACCGCCTTCATCGCCGCCGGCTTCGAGCACTGCGTCGCCAACATGTTCATCCTGCCCTACGCCTGGGTGCTGATTCACACCGGCCACGCGCCTGAAGGCGTCGACGTGTCGCTGCTGACCTTCGGGGCGATCGTTCACAACATCATCCCGGCGACGCTTGGCAACATCGTGGGCGGCGCCGGATTCGTCGGCGGCATCTACTGGCTGGTCTATCGCAAGGCGCTGGGCGGCCTGACGCCGCTGTCGGCCGGCGAACCGCGCCGGACGCAAGGCAGACCTTCCCGAAACGGATAACCGTTTGGAATTGATCGCCCGTTCGGCGCTGCATGTCGCGCAAGGCAGACGCGCAGGCCTGCATGGCTGACGAGGATGGATGGGAACGACAGGCAAGGCCCCTTCGGGGGTCTTCTCTTTTTAGTTGTATTGCTATTACGACAAGCCGAGGCGATATCCGCTTTCCCAGCGCTGTTGCGAGGCATAAGCAGCCGGTAAAAGGGGCTGTTTTCCTTCATATTTTCAAAAGTCGCACTATTCGGCGATTTGTTAAAAGGTTTCAGTTTCATGACCGGCTCTCGCCATCTGCAGATGCGCGACATGCGATCGTTCGTTTATACAATCAAAAGGTGTATGCATGTCCTGGCGGGCTGCCTTGCCACCGGCGCAGGCCCTGCCCGAAAGGCCGGCAATAGCGCAGGATTACTTACTTAACCTTTGAAGTCATATATTACATGAAGGACATGACGAGCTTGCGGGTCATCCGGATTTCGCAGGACTACGTAAGTAAAATCTGTTATACGTTCTCGGACGCATAACTTTCCGGCCATCGGGTCGGTGACAGGAACCTTGGAGAGAAAGTCATGAACGTCTATGCGCGCGAACCGTTCGATACCATCGACGAGCTGACCGCCCAGGACCCCTGGCGCGGCTTTCTCCCCGGCAGCTGGACGCGCGAGATCGACGTCCGCAGCTTCATCATCGCCAACGTGACGCCTTACGAGGGCGACGCCCGCTTCCTGGCCGGCATCACGCCGCGCACCGCCGACCTCTGGGAGAAGCTGAAGGTTCAGCTCAAGGCCGAGCGCGACAAGGGCGGCGTGCTGGACGTCGACGTCTCCACCCCCGCCTCCATCACCGCGCACAAGGCCGGCTACATCGCCGAGGACCTGGAGCAGATCGTCGGCTTGCAGACCGACGCACCGCTGAAGCGCGCCATCATGCCGTTCGGCGGCTACCGCATGGTCAAGAATGGTCTCGAAGCCTACGGCTTCAAGGCCGACACCTCGCTCGACAAGGTGTTCCCCAAGCTCCGCAAGACCCACAATGACGCGGTGTTCGACGTCTACACCCCGGAAATGCTGGCCTGCCGCAAGTCGGGCATCATCACCGGCCTGCCGGACGCCTACGGTCGCGGCCGCATCATCGGCGACTATCGCCGCGTCGCCCTCTACGGCGTCAACCGGCTGATCGAGGACAAGCAGGCCCAGCTCAAGAGCTTCGAGCTTGCCACCATCGATGAGGAAGTGCTGCGCGCCCGCGAGGAGACCGCCGAACAGATCAAGGCGCTGAAGGAGCTGGTCAAGCTCGGCGAGATCTACGGCTTCGACCTCACCCGCCCGGCCGTCAACGGCCGCGAGGCGGTGCAGTGGACCTACCTCGGCTATCTCGCCGCCGTGAAGGAGGCCAACGGCGCCGCCATGTCGCTCGGCCGCGTCTCCAGCTTCCTCGACATCTACATCCAGCGCGACATCAACGAGGGCGAGCTGAACGAAGCCGAGGCGCAGGAGCTGTTCGACCACTTCGTCATGAAGCTCCGCATCGTCCGCTTCCTGAGGACGCCGGAATACGACCAGCTGTTCTCCGGCGACCCGACCTGGGTGACCGAATCCATCGGCGGCATGGCCATCGACGGCCGGCCGCTGGTGACCAAGTCGTCCTTCCGCATGCTGAACACGCTGAACACCCTCGGCCCGGCCCCCGAGCCGAACCTGACGGTCCTCTGGTCCGAGCACTTGCCGAAGGGCTTCCGCGACTTCTGCGCCGAGACCTCCATCAGGACGTCGTCGATCCAGTATGAGAACGACGACCTGATGCGGCCCTACTGGGGCGACGACTACGGCATCGCCTGCTGCGTCTCCGCCATGCGCATCGGCAAGCAGATGCAGTTCTTCGGCGCCCGCGCCAACCTCGCCAAGACGCTGCTCTACGCGATCAACGGCGGCCGCGACGAGAAGAGCGGCGCCCAGGTCGGTCCGGCGCTGGCGCCGGTCACCGGCGACTATCTCGACTACGAGGACGTCAAGGCCAAGTTCCTGCCGATGATGGAGTGGCTCGCCCGCGTCTACGTCAATGCGCTGAACTCCATCCACTTCATGCACGACAAGTACATGTACGAGCGGATCGAGATGGCGCTGCACGACCGCGACATCCTCAGGACCATGGCCTGCGGCATCGCCGGCCTGTCGGTGGCCGCCGACAGCCTCAGCGCCATCAAGTACGCCAAGGTGAAGGTGATCCGCGACGAGCGCGGCCTTGCCACCGACTTTACGATCGAGGGCGACTATCCGGCCTTCGGCAACAACGACGACCGGGTGGACGACATCGCCGTGTGGCTGACCGAGACGTTCATGGGCTGCATCCGCAAGCACAAGACCTATCGCAACGCCATGCCGACGCAGTCGATCCTGACCATCACCTCGAACGTCGTCTACGGCAAGAAGACCGGCAACACCCCCGACGGCCGCAAGGCCGGCGTGCCCTTCGCGCCGGGCGCCAACCCGATGCACGGCCGCGACAAGAACGGTGCCGTCGCCTCCATGGCCTCGGTGGCCAAGCTGCCCTACGCCCACGCGCAGGACGGCATCAGCTACACCTTCTCCATCGTGCCGTCGGCCCTCGGCTCGACCGACGGGGACCGGGTGGACAACCTCGACAGCCTGCTCAGCGGCTACTTCATGCAGGGCGGCCACCACATCAACGTCAACGTGTTCGACCGCGAGACGCTGGTCGATGCCATGGAGCATCCCGAGCTTTACCCGCAGCTCACCATCCGCGTGTCGGGCTACGCGGTGAACTTCATCAAGCTCACCCGCGAGCAGCAGCTCGACGTGATCAGCCGGACCTTCCATGGCGCATCAAACTAACCTCCTCGCCTTCCGGGACGCCCCGCGCGCCCCGGAGGCCCACGCCGACGGCGGGCGCCCTGCCCGCCGGCCGGTCGCCCACGGCTTCGTCCACTCCAAGGAAGCCGGCGGCGCCGTCGACGGGCCGGGCATCCGCTACGTGCTGTTCGTCTCGGGCTGTCCGCTGCGCTGCCAGTATTGCCACAACCCCGACACCTGGCACATGCGCAAGGGCAAGGAAACCTCGGTGCGCGAGGTGGTGGCCGAGATCGCCAGCTATTCGGGCTTCCTGAAGCGCGCCAAGGGCGGCGTCACCATCACCGGCGGCGAGCCGCTGACCCAGGTGGAGTTCACCGCCGAAATCTTCCACGCCGCCAAGGCGATGGGCCTGCACACGGCCCTCGACACCTCCGGCTACCTCGGCAAGCGCGTCTCCGACGAGATGCTTCAGGACATCGACCTGGTGCTCCTGGACATCAAGGCGTTCACCGAGGAGACCTATCGCGAGGTGACCGGCGTCGAGCTGCAGCCGACGCTCGACTTCGCCAAGCGCCTGTCGGCACTCGGCAAGAAGATCTGGCTGCGCTACGTGCTGGTGCCCGGCCTCACCGACAAGCTCGACGAGATCGCCGGCCTCGCCGCCTTCGCCGCCAGCCTGGGCGTGGTCGAACGCGTCGACATCCTGCCCTTCCACAAGCTCGGCGAGTTCAAGTGGGAAGCGTGCGGCAAGGAATACAAGCTCGCCAACACCGAGCCGCCGTCGCGCGAGCTGGTGGAAAAGGTGCGGACGATCTTCCGCAGCGAGGGCCTGAACGCGAGCTGAGGCAATTGCCTGTCGCCCTCGCCGGCGGCAGGCTCAGGCCGCCAGCCGGTAGGGCGCGACGAGGCATTCGGCGGGAATTCCCCATTCCGAACTCAGCTTGAAGATCATCTCCACCGTCAGCGCCCGCTTTCTGTTGAGAATTTCCGAGGCGCGAGACCTTGATCCCAGCAGCGCGGCAAGATCGGCCTGCGTGCGCGACGTCGTGTCCATATGCGCTCTCAGCAGTTCGATCGGTTCCATCGTTTCGATCGGATAATGGCGATTCTCATAGGCCTCGATCAGGTCGGAGAGCACATCGAAGCGGTCGGCGTCGGCCGTTCCCAGCGCCGGCGGATGATCGAAATAGACAGCAACCTCCCGGAGTGCCCAGGCCAGGTCCTCGTCGGTGCGGATGGGGCGAATGTTGTCCATCATATAGTCTCCGCGTCGATCCGATCGTATTCCGCATGCGTGCCGACGAACTTGACGAGCATTCGCCGATGACCATAGGCGACATGCACGATCAGCCGATACTTGTTGCCGCCGACATCGAAGATGGCCCGGCTGTCACCGACGAAATCGACGCCCGTGCCAAATGATCGCTTCAGATCGGACGGGCTGCCCCAATCCGCATGGCTGGCAATGGCAAACCAAGCCCGCAAAGGGACTTCTGCCTGCGGATGCCGTTCCCAGAAGGCCCGCAAGGTCGCTTTGGCAATCACTTGCACGATGTCTTCTATCCCAAATTGGGAACAAAAGAAAGGGCGCGTTTCAGCGCCCTCCCTTTTCACGGTCGAAACGTCCGTCCTCACGCGGCGGCGAGGTCGGCCTTGCGCTTGTCGACCACCTTCTGCGCCACCGGGCCGGTGATCTCCTGGAGATGGTCGAAATCGGCCTCGAAGGTGCCGACGCCGGCCGTCGCCGACCGAAGCTCGACGATCAGCATGCCCATCTCGGCCTGCGGGATCAGCGCCTCGGTGACGTCCCAGCCCTGCCAGCCGTCGCGTCCGTCGAAGCCGAGGAGCTGGCCGCGGCGGCCGGTGACGATCTGGTTGATGCGGGCGGTGAATTCGCTCGGCCCGTAGAACTTCACCTTGAGGATCGGCTCCAGTAGCACCGGCGAGCACTGCGGCAGGCCCTCGCGCATGCCGATGCCGGCCGCCGTCTTGAACGCCATGTCGGAGCTGTCGACCGGGTGGAAGGAGCCGTCGGACAGCGTCACCTTGACGTCGACCAGCGGGAAGCCGAGGGCGCCTCGCTTCAGGCTGTCGACGATGCCTTCCTCGATGGCCGGGAAGAAGTTCCTCGGCACGGCGCCGCCGGTCACCACCTCGGCGAAGGCGAAGCCCTTGCCGCGCTCCTGCGGCTCGATGGTCAGCACGCAGTCGCCGAACTGGCCGTGGCCGCCCGACTGCTTCTTGTGGCGGCCGCGCACCGTGGTCGACGACTTGATGGTCTCCCGGTAGGGAATGATCGGCTCGCGCGTCACCACGGCAACGCCGAAGCGGTTCTGAAGGCGTTCGAG
This sequence comes from Pleomorphomonas koreensis DSM 23070, assembly GCF_000425185.1. Lineage (GTDB taxonomy): Bacteria > Pseudomonadota > Alphaproteobacteria > Rhizobiales > Pleomorphomonadaceae > Pleomorphomonas > Pleomorphomonas koreensis. The sequence goes on along the minus strand of NZ_AULH01000022.1, from coordinate 66,531 downwards.
CTGCACGCGGAGGTGCATCTCGCCCTGCCCCTCGATGCGCGTCTCCCCCGTATCGGCGTCCTGTACCACGCGGAGCGACGGGTCTTCCTCGGCGAGGCGGCCGAGCGCCGTCGACAGCTTGACGTCGTCCTTGGCCTCCTTGGACGCCACCACCATGGACAACACCGGCGATGGCGGCGCCAGCGGCGCCAGTTCCTCGGGCGGCGTCTTGCCGGAGGTGAGCGTCGAGCCCGTCTCGGCCGGATCGACCTTGCCGATGCCGACCACTGCACCGACGCCGGCTTCGGAGAGCTTCGTCGGTGTGCCGGTGCCAAGCGCGTAGAGGCCGGAGACGCGGCCGACCGAGCCGTCGGCGCCGGTGAGCGGCAGACCGTCGGTCAGCTTGCCCGAGAGCACGCGGACGATGGACAGCTTGCCGGCATGGGAGGTCTGCACGGTCTTCGCCACCTGGACGACGGTTTCGCTGCCGGCGGCAAGGCCCAGGCGGGCGCGCGTCTCGTCGATGCCGGCGGCATCGTGGCGCAGCGCCTTCAGGAGACGGGTGACGCCGTTGCCGCGCTCGGCCGAGCCGATGAACACCGGGGTGATCTGGCCGGAGCGCATTTCCTTGCGCAGATCCTGGAAGATCTGGCTGCGGTCGGGCGCCACGTCGGACAGCAACTCCTCCATCAGCTCGTCGTCGTAGTCGGCGAGGCGCTCCAGCATTTCGTAGCGGGCGGCCAACTCGTCGGCCTGATGGTCGGAGGGAATGGGAACTTCCTGGCTTTCGGCGTGCTCGCGGTAGACCAGCGCCCGTTCGAGGGCCAATTCGATGGTACCGATGGCCGTGCCGTCCTTCCAGATGGGAATCTGGCGCAGCACCAGCGGCGTCGATGACGCCGTCTGCATCAGCTTCAGCGTGTCGCGCAGCGTCGCGTCGGCCTTGTCGATCTTGTTGACGAACAGCACATGCGGCACGCGCGCCGTTTCGAGCTGCCGGAGCACCAGCTGAAGGGCCGGAATCTTCTTCTCGTCGGCCTCGCAGACCACCACGGCGATATCGGCCACGGCCAGCACCGGCTGCATTTCGTAGGCGAACTCGACGAAACCAGGACAATCGAGGAAGGTGTAATTGTCACCCAGGAACTCGGCGTCGGCATAGTTGAGTTCGATGCCCATGCCATGGGCTCGCGCCTCCTTGGAGCGGTCGCCGACGCTGCTGCCCGCCGCCACGTTGCCGGCCTTCGGAATTGCCCCCGTACGCTCGAGGATCGCCTCCAGAAGCGTCGTCTTGCCGCTGCCATGAGGCCCCACGATGGCAACGCAACGGGGGCCGACTGCTCTGCCGTTGGCGGATGTTCCGGTATGTCCTGACATGGCTGACCTCCACAGATGTTTCCGTTATGTTCTCGCCTGTCCAATTCCGCAGCCCCCCGATTTCGGGGACCGCGGATTGCTTCCACTCGGGCCGAATTCCCCTTGCGGAGCTTCGACGAAACCGAGATTGGCTCTGTTTTCAAGGCTTGGCAATACGGGGAAACGGCGGCCGGCACCAAACCCGACTAAGGGATGAAAAGGCTTCCGAGGGCGGCCAGAGCATCCGCTGGCGTTGCCGGAAAAGGCCGGATCGGGGCGATGACGACGGCTGTGGTTTGCCTGGGCGCGGGAGAAAGGAGGGAGTTGCCGACGGATCATCGATCCTTGATCCCCCACCGATGGCTTCCGGTGCCCCCTTCCGCCGCGAGATGAACGGCCCGCCCGGACCGCGACGAGAATCTTCCGCCGCGGCGGAGTATGCGGGGCATGTCGGCGGCCGTCATCGCAACGCCCCGGCCGCAAATGCCGACGCGGGCCGCCGGCCCGTCATGCCGCCGTCCCGCGTCGCTGGAGCCGGCGGACGCCACGGGAGGAGGCGTGGCATCCGCCAGGGAAATGCTCGACCGAAGCGGCGTCGCCGCTCCGGCGTTCGCCCTGCCTCAGGACAGGCGCGCCCAGGCCGGCAGCATGTCGCCATGCGCCCGGCAGAGGTCGTCGACCAGCGACCAGATCTGGTCGAGATCGAGTTCGGCCGCCGTGTGCGGGTCCATCATCGCCGCGTGGTAGAGGTGTTCGCGGTTCTCGGTCATCAGCGCCGCCACCGTCAGTTCCTGAACGTTGACGTTGGTGCGGATCAGCGCGGTGAGCTGCGGCGGCAGCTCGCCGATGTAGGTCGGCTGCACGCCGGAGGCGTCGACGAGGCACGGCACCTCGGCGGCGCAATAGTCGGGCAGCGAGGTGATGCAGCCGTTGTTGCGGACGTTGCCGTAGATCACCGACGGCTCGCCGGTCCACACCGAGTTGACGATCTGCGAGGCATATTCATGGCTCTCCTTCACCTCGACGGTGTCGGAGGCCTGGAGATCGGCGAGGTCCTTGTCCCAGCGGGCGATCTGCTCGACGCAGCGCTTCGGATACTCGTCGAGCGGGATGCCGAACTTCTCGATCAGGTCGTCGCGGCCCTCCTTGATGAACCACGGCGTATATTCGGCGAAATGCTCGGAGCTTTCGGTGACGAAATAGCCGAGCCGCGTCAGCATCTCGTAGCGCACCTTGTTGGGGCAGCGCGGGTTCCAGGCCGACGGCTTGGGATAGCGGCCGTCGCGGTAGCCGCGGACGAGATCGGGATAGAGGTTCACGTAGCTGCCGTCGGCCTGCCGGTGCTCGAACTTCAGGAAGAAGGCCATGTGGTTGATGCCGGCCGCCCGATAGCGGATCTCCGAGATCGGGATGTCGAGATCGCGGGCCAGCTCCTCGGCGGTGCCCTGCACCGAATGGCAGAGGCCGACCTGCCGGATCTCTGGATATTTGGCCGAGATCGCCCAGGTGTTGATGGCCATCGGGTTGACGTACTGGAGCAGCACGGCGTCCGGGCAGACCTCCATCATGTCGGCGCAGATGGCCCAGAGGTGCGGCACGGTGCGGACGCCGCGCATGATGCCGCCGACGCCCAGCGTGTCGGCGATGGTCTGCCGGAGGCCGTATTTCTTCGGCACCTCGAAGTCGGTGACGGTGGCCGGCTTGTAGCCGCCGATCTGGAAGGCGACCACCACGAAGTTGGCGCCCTCCAGCGCCTTGCGGCGGTCGGTGTAGGTCTCGATCTTCGCCGGCGCGTCGAGCAGCTTGACGAGACGGCCGACGACCATCTCGCTTTCGGCAAGGCGCTTCTCGTTGAGGTCCATCAGGGCGATGGTGGCGCCCTTCAGCGCCGGCCGGTGCAGCACGTCGCCGATGATGTTCTTCATGAACACCGTCGAGCCGGCACCGATGAAGGTGATCTTGGGATTGGCCGCCATTTTAAACGTTCCTCCGGGCAAACGAATTCCCCGTCCGGACCGGCATCGCCGGCCCGCCATCGGGAGAGCTCTGATGTTTTCTCGTGCTCAAGAGCCCGGAACCGCCGACATGGCCGCCCCTGACCCCTGTTCGACCCCGCCGCGCCCTTGGGAGACAGCTTGGCGGAGCCGGATTCCTGCTGCCTCAGGCGGCAGCCACCTCGAAGGCCGCCTTCACCAGCTTTTCGGTGTAGGCGGTCTGCGGCTTGAACAGGACGTCCTCGACCGGGCCTTCCTCGACGATCCGCCCGTGCTGCATGACGATGACGCGGTGGCAGAGCGCCCGGACGACCTTCAGGTCGTGGGAGATGAACAGATAGCTGAGCCCCCGCTCGTCCTGTAGCTTGCGCAGGAGATCGATGATCTGCGCCTGCACCGAGAGGTCGAGCGCCGAGGTCGGCTCGTCGAGCAGGATGAACTCCGGTTCCAGCGCGATGGCGCGGGCGATGGCGATGCGCTGCCGCTGGCCGCCCGAGAACTCGTGCGGAAAGCGGGAGAGGATGTTGGTCGGCAGGCCGGCCGCCCTCAGCGCGTCGCGCACCCGGTCGAGCCGTTCGGCCTTGCTGGCGCCGAGACCGTTGACGATCAGCCCCTCCTCGATGATCTGGCAGACCGACATGCGCGGGTTGAGCGAGGAGAACGGATCCTGGAACACCACCTGCATGCGCGAGCGCAGCGGCCGCAATTCCTCGCGGCTCTTGCCGTTGATCTGCATGCCGTCGAACCAGATCTCGCCGCTGTCCGGATTGGACAGGCGGATCAGCGCCTGGCCGAAGGTGGTCTTGCCCGAGCCGCTCTCGCCGACGATGCCCAGCGTCTCGTGCCGGCGCAGCGTCAGGCTGAGGTTGTCGACGGCGACCAGCTCATGGAACTCGGCATTGAAGAAGCCGCCCCTCTTCAGCATGAAGGCGACGCGGACATCCCTGCCCTCCAGCAGCACCGGCGATTCCGCCGGCAGCGGGTTGGCGTGGCCGCGCGGCTCGGAGCCGAGCAGATGCTTGGTGTAGGGATGTCGCGGACTCCCGAACAGCGCCTCGGTGGTGTTGTGCTCCTTCACCTCGCCCTTCTGCATGACGTAGACGTAGTCGGAGAACTTGCGCACCACGGTGAGGTCGTGAGTGATCAGGATCACCGCCATGCCGTGCCGCTGCTGCAAGTCGCGGATCAGCTGGAGGATCTGCGCCTGCACCGTCACGTCGAGGGCGGTGGTCGGCTCGTCGGCGATCAGTACATCCGGGTTGTTGGCGAGCGCCATGGCGATCATCACCCGCTGGCGCTGGCCGCCGGAGAGCTGGTGCGGATACTGGTTGATGCGCGCCTCCGGATCGGGGATGCGCACCTCGCGCAGGAGTTCGATCGCCTTCTGCCGCGCCTTCGACTTGGAGAGCTTCTGGTGGATGCGGATCGCCTCGATGATCTGGGTGCCGATCGCGTAGACCGGGTTCAGCGAGGAGAGCGGCTCCTGGAAGATCATCGAGATGCGGCTGCCGCGCAGCATGCGGCGGCGGTGCGGCGACCATTTCAGCACGTCGTCGCCGTCGAAGCGGATGGTCGCGTCGGGGGAGACGCGGGCGCGCTTCGACAGGAGGCCCATGATGGTGCGGGCGGTCACCGATTTGCCGGAGCCGCTTTCGCCCACCACGGCGATGGTTTCGCCGCGGTAGAGCTGCATCGACACGCCTTTCACCGCCTCCACCTCGCCGTCTTCCACCTTGAAGCGGACGGCGACGTTGCGGCAGTCGATGATCGGCTCGCCGACGCGGGCTTCGTGATCGAGCCGCACGTCCGGAGCGAGGTTGTCGTCTCTGTCCATGGTCGGCTTCCTCAATAGGGGTCGATGGCGTCGCGCAGGCCGTCGCCGAGGGCGTTGAAGGCGAACACGGTTGCGAAGACGAAGGCCACGGGCGTCAGAATCCAGGGATAGGAGCCGATGGCCGAGTAGTTGGAGGTATCCTGCAACATCAGGCCCCAGGAGATCAGCGGCGGCTTCACCGCGAAGCCGAGGAAGCCGAGGAAGCTCTCCAGCAGCACCACCGTGGGGATGGCCAGCGTCACGGCGACGATGACGTGGCTCATGACGTTGGGGAAGATGTGCTGGAAGATGATGCGCCGGTCGCGGGCGCCGATGGCGATCGCCGCCCTGACGTAGTCGATGCGGGCGAGCGCCAGCGTCTTGCCGCGCACCTCGCGCGACAGCTGCGCCCAGCCGAGCGCCGACATCACGAAGATGACGAAGGCGAGGAACACCGAGGTCGGCGCCGTCACCGGGATCAGCGAGGTCAGCGCCAGGTAGAGCGGCAGTTGCGGGAAGGCCAGCACCAGTTCGACGAAGCGCTGCACCCAGATGTCGAAGCGGCCGCCGAAATAGCCGGAGACCATGCCGACCGTCGTGCCGACCACGGTGATGATCGACACCACGGTGAGCGCGATCATCAGCGAGATGCGCGAGCCGTAGAGGGCGCGCGACAAGACGTCGCGGCCGAACTTGTCGGTGCCGAGGAAATGCACCGGCTTGCCGTCGACGGCGCCGAACAGGTGCCGCTCGGCCGGGATCAGCCAGAGGAGCCTGTAGGGCGCGCCCCGGACGAAGAAGCCGAGGGGACGCGGGTTGTTGTAGTCCGGGCCGACCAGCGGCTGGTAGGTGATGGGGTCGAGTTCGGCGCCCTCCACCATCGGGTAGATACGCGGCAGAAGCGTCCAGCCGCCGTCCTTGTCGGTGAAGGAGACGGTCTCCGGCTGCGAATAGGCGATGTCGGTGAACTTCGGGTCGACCGGCGACAGGAAGTCGGCGAACAGGGCGATGAAGATCAGCAGCACGACCATGACGAGGCCGGCCATGCCGGTCCAGGAGCGCTTGAGGCGCCGCCAGACCAGGGCGATGTAGCTCTCGCTGCCGTGCGTCTCGACGATCTCGCCGGTGCCGCTCAGGGTGGATTCGCCAGGAACAAGCATCAATTGGCTCCTCCGCCGAGACGGATGCGGGGGTCGAGAAGGGCAAGCAGGATGTCGGCGATGATGTTGCCGACGATCAGCGTCGCCGACAGCACCAGCATGAAGGTGGCGGTGACGTAGACGTCGCCGACGCTCATCGAGCCGACGATGGCCGGACCGACGGTCGGCAGGGCGAAGATGATGGCGGTCTCGATCTCGCCGGTCAGCATGTAGGGCAGCACCACGCCCTGGTACATGACCAGCGGATGCAGCGCGTTGGGCACGGCGTGGCGCAGGATCACCGCGCCCTCGGAGAGGCCCTTGGCGCGGGCCGTCTCGACATACTGGGCGTTGAGCGTGTCGAGGAGATTGCCGCGCATGACGCGCATGTTGTAGGCGAGGCCGCCGAAGGTGGCGATGGCGACCACCGGCCAGACGTGCTGCACGAGATTGACGAACTTGTCCCACGACCAGGGCGCGCCGCCGTATTTGGGCGAGAAGAAGCTATTGATCTCGTTGACGTTGAAGTGGAACACCAGGATGTAGACGATCACCAGCGCCATCAGGAAGCGCGGCACCGTCATCCCCAGGAAGGAGATGAAGGACAGCAGGCTGTCGATCCAGGAATATTGCTTGGTCGCCGCGATGATGCCGAAGGATATGCCGATCACCGACGCCAGCAGGTGGCAGGTCAGCGCCAGGAGCAGCGTTCGCGGCAGACGCTCGGCCACCACGTCGGCCACCGGGCGGTTGTAGAAGAAGCTGCGGCCGAAATCGCCCTTGGTGACCATGCCGACGATCCAGTTGACGTACTGGACCGGGACCGGCTTGTCGAGGCCGTGGGTGTGGGCATAGGCCTTGGCCTGGGCGTCGGCCTCCTCGAAGGAGGCACCGCCCTGGTTGATGAGCTGGGAGCGGATGAAGTCGCTGTAGTCGCCGGGCGGCGCCTGGATGATCGCGAAGGTGACCACGCTCAGGATGAACAGCACCGGGATCGCCGAGGCGATGCGGATAGCCAAGAATCGGAACATCGGTCTGAGACTTCCTGACTCTTTGTCGTGGGTTTGAAGGACCCGCCTCGGAGGAAACGGGCTGGCTTGGATCGCCGTCACCGACGGCTTCAGATCGTAGGCTCCCTCGGACTCCCGGACAATTCTGCGGAGGTCTCGGAAAGAGGGGTCCCGGCGGCGGGGGGCACCGCCGGGACGCTGCGGCATCCGCCGATCAGCCTGGAAAGGCTGATCAAAAAGCGGCTGCACAGCCAGGGACATCGGAGCATTCGCCTGCCGGCCAGACCTGCGTCTGGCCGGCGAATGCCCTGGGCGTTCGAGTGGGAAGATTACTCGACGGCGCCCTTCTCACCCGGCTTGCCGGGCAGCGTGTCCTTGGCCAGCTCGTAGTCGCCCTGCTTGTCGGCGGGGACGTAGAGGCGTTCACGCATCACCGTGTCTTCAGCCCAGTTGAACATGAAGATCGGAGTTCCCGAGGGAACGTTGGCGAAGCGCTTGTTGATGATCAGAGCACCGGGATACTCGGTCAGGCCGACGCTGTTGACGTTGGTCGTCGCGATCTTGTTGTACTCCTTCATCAGGCCGGCACGCTCGGCCACGTCCTGGGTGGAGATGAACTTCTTGATGGTGTCGACGAGCTGCTGCTCGAACGGCATCAGGTCAAGCTGTCCACTCTCCGGAGCGCGGTGGAACCACGAGGTCTTCGGACCGACCGGCGCCAACTGCTCGGTGTTCTGCACGACGGCAGTGAGTTCCGGGCCGTGACGGTTGATCGTCCAGTCGAACTTGCCGCCGTAGTTGGCGTTGTCGCGCTGCTTGCCGTCGAGGGCGTTCAGCACCACGCGCAGGCCGAGCTTCTCCATCTGGCCGATCACGCCTTCGGCGAGGTTCTTGTCGGTGGAGTAGTCGGCGCTGACCAGCAGCGTGATCTCGACGTCCTTGCCCTTCATCGGGCCGTCCGTGTAGTTCACGACGCCGTTGCCGTCGGTGTCCTTGAGGCCGGCCGCTTCCAGTTCCTTCTTGGCCCCGTCGAGGTCGAAGGGATAGTAGAAGGTGCTGTCGCGGTCATAGAAGCTCGAGCCGGAGGAGATGCCGCCGGGGTAGATGGCCGTGAACGGCCCCTTCACCAACGCCTCGCCCAGCTTCTGCCGGTCGAGACCCATGGTCACGGCCTTGCGGAAGTGCTCGTTGCGGTTCAGCTCGCGCACCGCCTGGCCGCGGGCATCGGGCTCGCCCCAGCCGTTGGCCGAGAAGTTCAGGTAGAGATTGTAGCCGATGAGGCGCGGACCAAACTCAAGGCGGGCCGGAGCGGTCGGCTGGGCGGCGCGCTTCAGCGATTCCACGAAGTTCTCGGGCTGCTCCAGGTTGGAGATGTCGCCGGAACCGGCCACCGCCTGGACGTCGCGATCGGCCCAGGTGGACAGCTTGAAGTGGACTTCATCCAGATACGGCAACTGGTTGCCGTTCTCGTCGACCTTCCAGTAGTAGGGATTGCGGCGCAGGACGATGATGTCGTCCGGACGGTAGATCACCGGCGACCAGGCGCCCATCACCGGCCAGTTCATGAAGTCCGGCGGGAAGAAGTTCCTGTACTGCTCGTAGGTGTTCTTGGAATACTTGGGATGCTGCGGCTTCAGCATGTGAGCTGGGCCGGGGCAGAAGGTGCCGTAGGCCATGTTGTAGAGATACTGCTTGGGGAAGGCGTCCTTGAAGGTCCATTCCACCGTGTAGTCGTCGATCGCCTTCAGCGTCGTACCCTCGCCGAAGGTGGCGGCGGTGGCGCCGTTGGTCGGCGAGACGTTCGGATCGAGGACGTTGTCCTCCCAGTAGAACATCAGGTCTTCGGAGGTGAAGGGCACGCCGTCCGACCACTTGGCACCCTCGATGAGGTGCATGGTCAGCTTGTGGCCGTCCTCGGACCAGTCCCAGCTCTTGGCGAGGTTGGGCAGCGGCTCCATGTCGTCGGCCTTGACCTCGAACAGTTGCGCGGTGCGCGTCAGGCACTCGTACATGCCGATGTCGATGCCGCCCCAGCCCTGGACCTGGCCGGCCTGGTTGTTCCAGCCTTCCGGCCGACCGCCGATGACATGGCGCAGCACGTCGCCGTAGACGCCGATACCGTCGGGCATGTTGGCGGTCTTGAAGACCAGCGGCTCCTTCGGCAGACGGTCCTTGACCGCCGGCAGGCGACCCTTGTCGACGAAGTTCTTGGTGATGTACTCGGGCTCGTGATAGGCCGGCAGCGCCTTGTACTCGTAGATATCGCTGCGGTTCACGTAGTTGACCTTGCCCTGGCCCTGGAATACCGGGGCTTCCGGCACGACGGTAAGCTCGGACGCGAAGGCGGCGGTCGCAAAGAACGACGCGCCGAGCATCAGAGCCGACGTCAATTTCATCCGATATGTCATTCCGTCATGTCCTCCCTCATGAGACCGGCCCCCGGCTCCGGCCGGCGGACGGTCGATGCGATGGGCAGCGTCGGAACGCACCCCCCCGCTCTCTCTTCCCAAGCCGGCCAGCTTCCTCTTGCCTCGGCCGACTTCCTCGATTGCGGCGACCCTCAGTCGCCGCGCCCGACGCGGAATGACCCGCGCCGGAAGCCGTTTCGGTCCTCTCAGACCTTGGTACGCGCCTTCTCGGCACGGATCTCATCGACGCCACGGGCCTCGCGACGGGCAGCCCCCTGCCAGTCGCCCGTCTTGACCGTCGATTTTGCCACTCTCTCCTTAGCGGCATCGATGGCATGGGCATATTGCGGCAGCCAGCGCGCCTGGGCGACCAGCATTTCGTCCACCATCGCCCACACCTCCTCCGGCGTGCAGATGGCGCCGACCAGCGGGTCGTGCAGCACGGCGAGCTTCAGGAGATCGACGTCGCCGCTGACCGCCGCATGCACCGACATGCGCTGCACGTTGATCGAGGCGAGGCAGGTGGCGGCGCAGGCCTCGGGCAGCGTGATGCCCGCCGCCATGTTGATGCCGAAGCGGTCGACGAAGCCGGGCGATTCGATGATGCAGTCTTCCGGCAGGTTGGTGATCACGCCCCTGTTTTTCTGGTTGAAGTGGCCGCGATAGACCCGGCCGGTCTCCAGCGCCTCGATGATGCGGCTGGCGTGCTCGCTCGACCGCTGCGCGGGGTCGATCTTCTCCTCGGCTTCCTTCAGGAATTCCGGATATTCGGTCTCGAACCAGTTGCGCTGCTCGGTGGTGAAGCGCAGGTAGCCGCCGGTCTCGCCATGAATCCAGTCGGACATGTCGATCCAGTTCATGATCTCGCCCGGCCGCTTGCGATACCACGGCAGGTATTCGGAGAGATGGCCGTTGCTCTCGGTGGAGTAGACGCCGAAGCGCTTCAGCACGTCGATGCGCACCTTCTCCTGCTTGGAGTAGACCGGATGTGCCTCGAAGGCGGCGAGAATCTCGTCCTTCTCCACCTTGCGGCCGCGGATGCGGACGTCGACGAACCAGGTCTGGTGGTTGATGCCGGAGCAGATGTAGTCGATCTCGTCGTGGCCGACGCCGAAGATGTCGGCGATCTGCTCGCCGCCGTGCTGCACGCCGTGGCAGAGGCCGATGGCGTCGACCTTGCCGTATTCGATCGCCGCCCAGGTGTTCATGGCCATGGGGTTGGCGTAGTTGAGGAACTTGGCGCCGGGCTCGGCCACCTCGCGGATGTCCTTGCAGAAATCGAGGATCACCGGGATATTGCGCTGGCCGTAGAGGATGCCGCCGGCGCAGATGGTGTCGCCGACGCACTGGTCGACGCCGTATTTCAGGGGGATGCGGATGTCCTCCCTGTAGGCGTCGAGGCCGCCGACGCGGACGCAGGAGATGACGTAGCGCGCCCCCTCCAGCGCCTTGCGGCGGTCGGTGGTGGCGGTGATCGTGGCCGGGAGCTTGTTGACTTCGACGACCTTTCTCAGGATCGTCGCGATCATCGTCAGATTGTGCTCGGAAATGTCGGTCAGGGCGAACTCGACGTCGGCAAACTCCGGCACACAGAGGATGTCGGTGAATAGCTTCTTGGTGAAGCCGACGCTGCCCGCGCCGATGATCGCAACTTTGAAGGCTGCCATGCTGTCCTCGTTCACTCGCCTAAAGCGGTCGGAAATAAGGATACTTTCAGGTAATACGAAAGGGTTGCGCGGCCGACACTGTCGTCGCACAGCTCACATCTTGCCTTGGGAAAGTCCCTGGGTCCGCCCGTTCCGTTCTTCTTGTTGGGCGCATTAAGACGTAATATGGCCAGCAAGGCCAGACGAGGATTGTGCTTCGATGGGTAATTCTATGCTCGAGAAACTGCGGCAAAACGGTCCGGGAATGACCACCATGTCATTGCCGCGCGGGCGAAACCTGTTGCACACCATGCCGACAAGTACCGGCTATGATATTCAAACTTCAAAGGAATATTCCTGGGATGGGCGGAAGCGCGGCCAGACGCCGTTCACCGTCCTGCAACATACAATTTCCGGGCATGGAAATTTGCGCTATGAGGACAAGCATTATCGTATCGGCGAGGGCGAGGCGATGCTGGTGCTTGTACCGCACAACCACCGGTACTGGCTGGAGGACGGCGGCCGCTGGGAGTTCTTCTGGATCTCCATGAACGGCGAGGAGGCGCTGAGGCTGCATCGTTCGGTGATGGCGGTGACCGGACCGGTCTTGCACCTCAAGCCGCGCACCGTGGAAACGCTGGCCGACTGCTGCCTGCGGATGATGGAGGGCGAAGGCGAAACGCCCGGCGCCGCCTCGGCGCTCGCCTACCGCGCCGCCATGGCGCTCTACGACGACGTGTTCGCCGGCACCTATTCCGACGCCACCCAGGCGAGCCCGATGGCGCCAGTGATCCGGCACATCCTCAACAACCTGCAAAGCGACCTTTCCGTGGACGAGCTGGCCGGCGTCGCCGGCCTCAGCCGCGCCCATTTCAGCCGCGTGTTCACCGCCACCGAGGGGCGGCCGCCGTCGGAATACGTGCTGGCCGAGCGGATGCGCCGGGCCGCCAAGCTGTTGGCCGTCAACACCGAGATATCGGTGAAGGAGGTGGCGACGCTGACCGGCTTCTCCGATCCCAACTATTTCTCCAAAGTATTCCGCCGCTTCTTCGGCGCCAGCCCCACCGAGTTCCGCACCACCGGCATGTATGCGACGCAGACCATCGGCACCGATGGCTGAGCGGCCGGCGATTCGGCAGGAACGAAGGGTCCTTTTCCGGTCCGGGATGGTCCGCCTTCGCGGACCATGACACTGAAAATAAAAGGATAGTCATGGTCCGCGAAGGCGGACCATCTCGGGCAGAATGGGGCGCCCCCTACCCGCCGTTGGCGGCGATCCATGCCCCGAGCGCGTCACGCTCGCTCCGCGTGATGCCGGTCTCGTTGCCGAGCGGCATGACCTCCGAATCGACTGCCTGCATCCTGATCAGCGGCGCGTAGCGGCGGATGTGGTCGATGTCGGTGAAGACCAGGCCCTTGGGCGGCTCGGAGAAGCCCTCGTGGGTCGGCCTCGCCGCGTGGCACATCACGCAATGGGTGGCGGTGATGCGGAGCACGTCCGAATCGCTGACGGCGGCGGTCTGGCCGGCCGCCTCGGTGCGCGGCGCCGGTGCGGTGGCGAGGATCGCCAGCGCCAGCGCCAGGGCAGCGCCGGGCAGCGCCCACCAGTACTCCCTGAAGGGGTCGCCGGCCTCGTGGCGGTTGAGGAGGTGACGCACCATGCCGCCGATCACCAGAATCAGCGCCACCAGCAGCCAGCCGTGCGGATGGCCGGTGAGCAGCGGATAATGGTTGGAGACCATCATCAGCAGCACCGGCAGCGTCAGGTAGTTGTTGTGGATGGAGCGCTGCCGGCCCTGCAATCCCAGGGCCGGATCGGGCTTCTCGCCGGCCATCAGCGCGGCGGCGATCTTCTTCTGGTTGGGGATGATCACCCGGAAGACGTTGGCCGCCATGATAGTGCCGACCAGCGCGCCGACGTGGATGAAGGCGCCGCGGCCGGAGAACAGATTTCCGAACAGCACCGCGAAGCCGACGATCAGCAGGAACAGGCAGAGGGCGACGAGGCCGGGATACTCGTCGGTGGTGTGGCGGATCAGCCCGTCATAGGCGAGCCAGCCGAGGAGCAGCGACAGCACGGAAATGGCGATCGCCTGCCAGGGGGCGAGATCGGCCACGCTGGGGTCGATCAGATAGGCGCGGGCGTTGAAATAGTAGACCGTCGTCAGCAGCAAGAAGCCGGAGACAAAGGTAAGATAGGCTTCCCAGCGATACCAGACGAGGTCCTCCGGCAGTTCCTCGGGCGCCACCGCGTATTTCTCGACATTGTAGAAGCCGCCGCCGTGCACCAGCCAGGCGGTGCCGTAGACGCCGGGGTTCATCTTCGCGCGCTTCCTGAGGCTGAGGTCGAGGGCGATGAAGAAGAAGCTGGTGCCGATCCAGCCGATGCCGACCACCAGATGGAACCAGCGGATCAGGATGTGCAGCCATTCGACGGCAAAGCTCAGCATGTCAGCCCGATTCCCCGATGCGCCAGCCGACTGACCCAACAATCAGGCATAGCGCATTCATACGCATTTGCCCTAGGCTAGTTTGGGAACAGCCGGCAGCACAAGCCGAACTTCCGGCGGCCATTGCCCATAAATTCCGCAGACCACCCATGCCTGACTCAGCGGCTCAGGCCTCGGCGTTCGACGGGGCAGCGGCCGATCGGGCGCGGCGCAGGCGGGCGCGCGCCACCGAGCGCTGCACCAGATAGTGGACGGCGAACAGGGCAATCTTGGATGCCACGGGGAAGATGGCGATGAAGGCTGCCCAGGTGGCCGCGTTGGCTTCGCGCGACACCAGGAGATTGAGCGCCGCCGTCGCCAGCATCAGCGCGGCCCACAGGAAGCCGAAGACATAGGCGACGTCGCCGGACAGCTCGCGCGCCCGGTCGCTCATGTAGCGATTGATCCAGCCGGGTTTCAGCATGGCAAGGCCGATGACCGCGTAGATCACCGTCGGCTTCAGCATGGCGATGCGCGGGTCGTCGGCGATCAGGCTGGCGGCGCCGAAGCCGGCCACCAGGAACAGGCTGACGCCCTGCATGGCGCTGACGCTGCGGCCGGCCCTGATTTCCCAGGCAAGCTGGCCGACGCCGATGAGGACGCCGCTGCCGATGGCCAGCGCCAGATGGCCGCTGGCGGCATAGATGAGCGCGAACACCAGCGTGGACACCATGTCCTCGGCCAGACGTCGGCCAGCGTAGAGAAGACCCGCCATGACATGCCCTGCGAAAGATCGGCACCGGGGTACGATTGCCCTGGCCGGCCATGCCGTAAAGGAGAAACGGGGCCGCCATGCGGCGACCCCGTGCCAGGTTCGGTGCGGTCGATCGGCCGGCGCTTACTGCGGCAGCTTGTCGTCGACGCCCTTGACGTACCAGTTCATGCCCAGGAGGTCGCCGTCCGGGGCGACAACGCCGGCCGCGTAGCGCTCCTTGCCGTCCTGATCGACGATCGGGCCGGTGAAGGGGTTCCAGCCGCCGACGATCTTGGCCTGCGTCTCCTCGGCCAGCTTCTTGGTGTCGTCGGCCATGTTGGCGTATTCGGCCATGTGGACGGTGCCGTCCTTGATGCCTTCCCACACGTCGTCGGCCTTCCAGGTGCCGTCGAGAACGGCCTGCACCGCCTTGATGTAGTGCGGGCCCCAGTCGTCGACGATGGCGGTCATCTGCGCCTTGGGCGCGAACTTGATCATGTCCGACGACTGGCCGAAGCCCTTCAGGCCGCGCTCCTCGGCGACCTGGATGGCGGCCGTCGAGTCGGTGTGCTGAACGATGATGTCGGCGCCCTGGTCGAACAGCGCCTTGGCGGCGTCGGCTTCCTTGCCGGGGTCGAACCAGGAGTTCACCCAGACGATCTTCACCTTGAAGTCGGGGTTGATCGACTGCGCGCCGAGCATGAAGGCGTTGATGCCCATCACCACTTCCGGGATCGGGAAGGAGACGATGTAGCCGGCCAGCGCCTTCTTCGACTCCTTGGCGGCGATCTGGCCGAGGATATAGCGGCCCTCGTAGAAGCGGGCGTTGTAGAGGCCCATGTTGGGGGCGCTCTTGTAGCCGGTGGCGTGCTCGAACTTCACGTCGGGGAACTTCTTGGCCACCTTCAGCTCGGCGTCCATGAAGCCGAAGGAGGTGCCGAAGACGATGCCGCAGCCTTCACGGGCGAAGCGCTCGAACACGCGCTCGGCGTCCGGACCTTCCGTGACGTTCTCGACATAGGCGGTCTCCACCTTGTCGCCGAGCGCCTTCTCGACGGCGAGGCGGCCCTGGTCGTGCTGGTAGGAGTAGCCGAAGTCGCCGATCGGGCCGGTGTAGACCCAGCAGGCCTTCAGCTTGTCGGCGGCGGCGGCGCCCGAGACGGCGCCGATGGCGAACGCCAGGGCCGTGCCGGCGAGAAGCGCGAGTTTCTTCATGTCCATTCTCCCCTGGTGTGGGTTGCCCCACGGTCTGTCACGGTCTTTCCGCGAGGCGCCGGTCGACCGTACCGCCGGCGCTTGGAAAGGCGATTGGCCGGCCGCCTCAGCGGTCGGGCACGAAGGGCTTGCCCAGGCTGGCGGGCGTGTTGAACAGCGTCGCCCGCCGATTGCCGGAGATAGCCACCAGCACGACGATCGTGGCGAGGTAGGGCAGCATCGACAGGAACTGCGACGGGAAGCCGATGCCGAGCGCCTGGGCATGAAATTGGAGCACGGTGACGGTGCCGAACAGATAGGCGCCGAACACCGCCCGCCAGGGCAGCCAGGAGGCGAACACCACCAGCGCCAGGGCGATCCAGCCGCGGCCGGCCGTCATGTTCTCCACCCAGAGCGGCGTATAGGCCACCGACATGTAGGCGCCGCCGAGGCCGGCCATGGCGCCACCGAACATCACCGCCAGATAGCGGACGCCGATCACCGGATAGCCGAGCGCGTGCGCCGAGGCATGGTTGTCGCCGACGGCGCGCAGGATCAGACCGCCGCGCGTCCGGTTGAGGAACCAGGAGACGCCGAACACCGACGCGAACGACAGGTAGACGAGGATATCCTGGCCAAACAGCAACTTGCCGACAAAGGGCAGATCGGTGAGGCCGGGGATGTAGAGGCTCTGGAGCTTGATGCCCGGCTGGCCGACGAAGCTCTCGCCGATCAGGCCGGACAGGCCGAGGCCGAACAGCGTCAGGGCGAGGCCGGAGGCCACCTGGTTGGCAACCAGCGTCAGCGTCACGAAGGCGAAGATCAGCGATACCAGCACGCCGGCGACCGCGCCGCCGAGGACGCCGAGAAAGGGACTGCCGGTGGTGATGGTGACGGCGAAGCCGGCGACGGCGCCCATCACCATCATGCCCTCGACGCCGAGGTTGAGCACGCCCGACTTCTCCACCACCAGCTCGCCGATGGCGGCGAGCAGCAGCGGTGTCGCGGCGGTGACGACGGTGAGGAGGATGGCCTCAAGCATGAAGGCTCTCCCCCTCGCGGCCGGCGACGATCCGCACCCTGTAGAGGATCAGCGTGTCGGCAGCCAGCACGAAGAACAGCAGCACGCCCTGGATGACGGTGGCGAGCTTCGACGACATCTGCAACGACGTCTGGATGGCCTCGCCGCCGAGGTAGGACGAGGCGATGACCAGGCCGGCGATCAGGATGCCGACCGGATTGAGCCGACCGAGGAAGGCGACGATGATCGCCGTGAAGCCGTAGCCCGGCGAGATCACCGGTTGCAGCTTGCCGATCTCGCTCATCACCACCATCATGCCGGCGAGGCCGGCCAGCGCGCCCGACAGCGCGAAGGCGAAGGTGGTCATGCGGCGGTTGGAGAAGCCGGCGAAGGTTCCGGCGCGCGGCGACTGGCCGAGCACACGGATTTCGAAGCCCTTCAACGTCGAGCGCATCACCACCGCCAGCACCGCGACGAGGATCAGGGCGATCGGCGCCGACAGGTTGACGTAGACGCCGCCGATGCTGACCGGGTTCAGCACCGCCCACTCGTGGAAGTCGATGGTGATCGGAAAGTTGTAGCCCTGCGGGCTGCGCCAGGGGCCGCGCACCATCCAGTCGAGGAACAGGTTGGCGCAGTAGACCAGCATCAGGCTGGTCAGGATCTCGTTGGTGCCGAAGACGGTCTTCAGCTTGGCGGGGATCATCGCGTAGAGCGCGCCGCCGGCCATGGCCATCACCAGCATCAGCGGCAGGACGATCGGGTTCACGAAATTCGGGAACAGGATCGGCGGGATCGAGCCGACGATGGCGCCGATGGTGAGCTGTCCCTCGGCACCGATGTTCCAGTTATTGGACAGGTAGCAGACCGAGAGGCCGAGGGCGATGATGATGAGCGGCGTCGCCTTGGTGATCAGCTGCTCGACGCCCCACAGCGAGGAGACCGGTTCCAGGAAGAAATACCAGACGCCGGTGAAGGGGTTCTGTCCCTGCGCGGCGAAGACCACGCCGGCGAACACCACCGTCGCCGCCACGGCGAGCAACGGCGACAGCACGCTCATCAGCCGGCTCTTGTGGGTTCTCTTGACGAGTTCAAGGCGCATCATGCCGCCGCCACTCCGTGCTTCTCGGCGCCGCCGGCCATCAGCAGGCCGACCTTTTCCGGCGTCAGCGTATCAGCGTCCTCGGCTGCCGACAGCTGGCCGCGCGAGATGACGGCGATGCGATCGGCGATCTCGAAGATCTCGTCGAGGTCCTGCGAGATGATCAGGATGGCGGCGCCCTGGCGCGACAGGTCGATCAGCGACTGGCGGATCACCGCCGCCGCGCCGGCGTCGACGCCCCAGGTCGGCTGGGCGATGATCAGGATCTTCGGCGTGCGCTGCACCTCGCGGCCGACCACGAATTTTTGCAGATTGCCGCCTGACAGCGACCGCGCCTCGGGATCGACGACGCCCTTGCGGACGTCGAACAGGCTGACGACCTTTTCGACGATACGGCCGGCCCTGCCGAAGCGGGTGAAGCCGCGGCGGGCGATGCCCTCGCCGGTGCCGTGGCGGGTAAGCACGACGTTCTCGGTCAACCTCAGCCCCGGCACGGCACCGTGGCCGAGTCGCTCCTCCGGCACGAAGGCGGCGCCGAGCAAGCGGCGCTCGTTGATTCTCATCCGTCCGGCCGCCTCGCCGGCGAAGATCACCATGTCCGCCCGCTCCGGCCGCTCCTCGCCCGACAGCGCGCCGAACAGCTCCTTCTGGCCGTTGCCGGCGATGCCGGCGATGGCGACGATCTCACCGGCGCGCACCGACAGGTTGATGTCCTGCAGCGACACGCCGAAGGCCTCCTGCGAGGGCAGCGTCAGCCCCTTGATGAGAATGGCTTCCGGCCCGAGTTTGCCCTTCTCGCGGGTGACGCGGGTGATCTCGTTGCCGACCATCAGCTGCGCGAGCGTGCCAACCGTTTCGGTGGCCGGATCGGTCTCGGCCACCACCTTGGCCCGCCGCATGATGGTGGCGTGGTGGCAGAGCGCCCGCACCTCCTCCAGCCGGTGGGAGATGTAGAGAATGGCGCAGCCCTCGGCGGCGAGTCGCCTCAAGGTGACGAACAACTGATCGGCCTCCTGGGGCGTCAGCACCGAGGTCGGCTCGTCCATGATGATCAGTTCGGGATTTTGCAGCAGGCAGCGGACGATCTCGACGCGCTGCCGCTCGCCCACCGAGAGGTCGGCGATATGGGCGTCGGGATCAAGCGACAGGCCGTAGCTTTCCGACACGCGGGAGATGGTGTCGGCCAGTTGGCGCGTCACCCGTCCCTCGGGCAGCGCCAGCGCGATGTTCTCGATCACCGTCATCGCCTCGAACAGCGAGAAGTGCTGGAACACCATGCCGATGCCAAGGGCGCGCGCCTCGGCCGGCGAGGCGATCGTCACCGGCTCGCCCTTCCACAGGATGTCGCCGGCGGTGGGTTGCAGCGAGCCGTAGATGATCTTGACCAGCGTCGACTTGCCGGCGCCGTTCTCGCCGAGCAGCGCGTGGATCTCGCCGGGCATCACCTTCAGCGAGACGTCGTCATTGGCCGCGAAGCGGCCGAAACGCTTGACGACATGGCGGACTTCGAGCAGCGGCGTGTCGCCCCCCACCCGGCGGAGCATCTCTCCGGTACTGTCCCCAGTCACTTCGCTCATCAGAGCCGTTGTCCCCGTTTCGCCGACCTGTCTATTTTCTGTGCAGCATAGAAGCACGATTTCGCCGACCGGACGCGCCAAAAGATTCAGCCGCGATACTCGAATAATTGGGCAGCCTGCCCGCTTGCTGGGCGATCGGTCGTTTCCCCGCCGCCAGACTCTCCGAGCGGGGTCCTACGAAGTTTCTCGTCGACAATCAACAGTTCCGCCACCACGGAAGCGGCGATATGCGCCGGTTCTTTCGAGGTTATCCCCGGCACACCCACCGGACAGGTGAAAGCCCTTATGCGGGGGCCGGGATGGCCCAGTTCGGACAGCCGGTGCTCGAAGCGGGCGCGCTTGGTGCGCGAGCCGATCACCCCGACATACGGGAACCGCTGCTCGGTGAGCGCGGCATGCAGGATGTCGAGATCGAGGGCATGATCGTGCGTCATGATCAGCACGAAGGCGCCTGATGCCGCCGCCTTCAGCTCGGCGGCCGGCGTATCGGTCGCCACCTGTTCCAGACGGGCGAGCGGCAGGTCGGGGAAGACGTCCGCCCGGCCGTCGATCCAGCGGACGCGGAAGGGCAGCGGCGCCAGCGCCAGCACCACCGCCCGGCCGACGTGGCCGGCGCCGAACAGCAGCAGATCGCGGCAGAGTTCGCCGAAACTCTCCGCCAGCCGGCCGTCGGGGCCGATGACGGCGGTCGGCTGGCACCAATCGGTCGCCACCAGGCGCCGGTCGACGGGCGCCTCGCCGTTCAGGGTCGCCACGGTCTGGAACGGTCCCGCCGCCTCGGCCGCGGCGAGCCGGGCCACCGCCGTCAGCCGGGCGGCGGTAAAGGTCTCGATCAGCAGGCTGACGGCACCGCCGCAGCACTGGCCGATCGACGGGCCAAGCGCCAGATCGAGGCGAAGGCTGCCGTCGCGGCCGGCCCGGATGGCGGCAAGCGCCCGCTCCACGGACTCCAGCTCCAGCCGGCCGCCGCCGATGGTGCCGGACAGCGCGCCGTCGGCCGCCACCAGCATGCGGGCGCCAGCCTCGCGCGGCGTCGATCCCCTCGCCCCCACGACCGTCACCAGCGCCGCGATGCCGTCGCGAGCGATCAGGCGATGCAGCGGGGCGAAGGTCTCCCTCATGTCATGCCTCGGCCCGTCGCATGAAGGACACCGCCCGCATGATCGCCTCGGGCGTCGCCGGCGCGTCGAGCGGCGGCACCACGCCGGGCTTCAGGCTGGCGACGGCGTCGAAGATCGCCGAGAACACCGAGGCGGCCAGCATCAGCGGCGGCTCGCCGACCGCCTTCGAGGAATGGATGGTCTCCTCGCGGCTGGCGCCATCCCAGAGGCGGGTGTTGAAGACGGCCGGCACGTCGGAGGCGGTCGGGATCTTGTAGGTGGAGGGGGCGTGCGTCGCGAGGCGGCCCTTGTCGTCCCACACCAGCTCCTCGGTGGTCAGCCAGCCCATGCCCTGCACGAAGCCGCCCTCGATCTGGCCGATGTCGATGGCCGGGTTCAGCGACTTGCCGCAGTCGTGCAGGATGTCGACGCGGTCGACGGTCATTTCGCCGGTCATGGTGTCGATGGTGACTTCCGAGCAGGCGGCGCCATAGGCGAAGTAGAGGAACGGCCGGCCCTCCGCCTTCTGCCGGTTCCAGTGGATTTTCGGCGTCGCGTAGTAGCCGGCGGCCGACAGTTGCACGCGGTTCTCGTGGCAGGCGCGGGCGAGTTCGGAAAAGGCGATGGAGCCGCCCGGCCAGCTCACCCGGCCGCCGGCGAAGGTCACGGTCTCCGGCGCGATGTTGGCGGCGGCCTCAAGGTGGCCGACCATGCGCGCCTTGATCTCGTCGCAGGCCTTCAGCGCCGCCATGCCGTTGAGGTCGGAACCGGAAGACGCGGCCGTCGCCGAGGTGTTCGGCACCTTGGCGGTGCTGGTGGCGGTGATGCGCACGCGATCCAACGGGATGCCGAAGGCATCGGCCGCTACCTGCGCCACCTTGATGTTGAGCCCCTGCCCCATCTCGGTGCCGCCGTGATTGAGGTGGACCGAGCCGTCGGCGTAGACGTGCACCAGCGCGCCGGCCTGGTTGAGCTGGGTCAGCGTGAAAGCGATGCCGAACTTCACCGGCGTCAGGGCGATGCCCTTCCTGAGAATGCGGTTGCGCGAATTGAAGGCGCGGCACTCCTGCCGGCGCTTGGCGTAATCGCAGGCCTTTTCGAGGTCGGCGATCAGCTCGGGCAGGATGTTGTCCTCGACCTTCTGGCCATAGGGCGTCACGTCGCGGCCGGGGCCGTAGATATTGCGCTTGCGGATCTCCAGCGGATCGATGCCGGTGACCACGGCCAGCGTATCCATGATGCGCTCGGCGACCACCACGCCCTGCGGCCCGCCGAAGCCACGGAAGGCGGTGTTGGTCACCGTGTTGGTCTTCAGCCGCTCCGACCTCAGCGCGACGTTGGGATAGAAATAGGCGTTGTCGGCATGGAACAGCGTGCGGTCGTTGACGCCGCCGGAGAGGTCGGCCGAATAGCCGCAGCGGGCGGCGAAGGCGATGTCGGCGGCCAGAATCTTGCCCGAGCTGTCGTAGGCCACCGAGAAGTCGGTCAGCATGTCGTGCCGCTTGCCGGTCATCACCATGTCGTCGTCGCGATCGAGCCGCAGCTTGCACGGCTTGCCGGTGACGCGCGCGGCGAGCGCGGCGAGGCAGGCCCACTGGCTCGCCTGGCTCTCCTTGCCGCCGAAGCCGCCGCCCATGCGCCGCACTTCCACCGTCACCATGGCGCTCGGCAGGCCGAGCATGGCGGCAACGCAGTGCTGCACCTCGCTCGGATGCTGCGTCGAGGAATGCACCAGCATGTCGCCGGCCTCGCCGGGGATGGCCAGCGCCACCTGCCCCTCGAGATAGAAATGCTCCTGACCGCCGGTGCGCAGATGGCCGTCGAAGCGACGCTGGGCGCTCTCGAACGAGCGGGCGACGTCGCCCCGGCCGTAGCCGTAGTCGTCGAGCACGCGCAGGCCCTTGGCCTTCGCCTCCTCGACGGTGAGCACCGGCGGCTCGGCCTCGCCCTCGAACAGCGCGAGGCGGGTCGCCCGGCGGGCGGCATCGCGGCTGGTCGCCACGACGCAGAACAGCACCTCGCCCCAGAACTCCACCTCACCGTCGGCAAGAATGGGATCGCCGCCGATCGACGTCGACCAGTCGTTGCGGCCGGGGATGTCGGCGGCGGTCAGCACGGCGACGACGCCCGGCGCCTGACGGACGCGGGAGAGGTCGATGTCGCGGATGCGGCCGGCCGCCATGTCCGGGCAGAAGCCGGGCGCCAGATGCAGCGTGCCGACCGGCTCGATCATGTCGTCGATGTAGACGGCGCGGCCGGTGACGTGCAGCACGGCGCTGTCGTGCGGCGTCGGGCGGTGGACGGCCGGTTCGGCGGCAACGGCAGGAACATCGGGCTCGGGCGCGTTCATCAGGCCACCTCCGCTTCCGGTGCTTCGCGGCGGCCGACGACGCGGGTGCGGCTCGACGGCGCGCCGGCACACTCGACCAGCGCCTTGGCGAGCAGCGCCTTGGCCGTTTCCATGCGATAGGCGGCCGAGGCACGCATGTCGGACATCGGCGCGAAGTCCTCGACGAGCGCCTCGATGGCGGCGCCCCAGGTGGCCGCCCGCGCCGGCTCGGCGCCGCTCAGGCGGGCCTCGGCGGCGCGCGCCCGCTTCGGCGTCGCCGCCATGCCGCCGAAGGCGACGCGCGCCTCGACGATCACGCCGTCCTCGATGGTGAAGCGGAAGGCACCCATCACCGCCGATATGTCCTGGTCGAAGCGCTTGGACACCTTGTAGGCACGAAACACCTGATTGGGCATCAGCTTCGGCACCAGCAGGCCGGCGACGAACTCGCCCGGCTGGCGGTCCTGCTTGCCGTAGGCGATGAAATAGTCCTCAAGCGGCAGCGCCCGGCCGTCCTCGCCATGGGCCAGCTCCAGCGTGGCGCCGAGGGCGATCAACGCCGGCGGCATGTCGCCGATCGGCGAGCCGTTGGCGATGTTGCCGCCGATGGTGCCGACGGCGCGCACCTGCCGCGAGCCGAGGCGGCGGACCAGTTCGCCGAGATCGGGATCGAGGGCGGCGAAGGCCGGGGCGGCGTCCTCATAGGTGACGCCGGCGCCGAGGATCAGCGCGTCGCCGACGTCCTCGATCTGCCTCAGCGCGGCAACGCGGCCGACGTGGATCACCTGCGAAATCGGCGACATCCGCTTGGTGATCTTGAGGCCGACGTCGGTGCCACCGGCCAGCAGCGTCGCCTCGGGATGCTTCATCGTCAGTTGCGACAGCGCCGTCAGGCTGGCGGGCGCAGCGAAGAAGGCGCTGTTGGAGCCGAGGAAGACGTCCTGCCCGTCGGCGAGGAACTGCAACAGGCCGGCCGTCTGGCCCATGGCCTCGACGAATCGGTCGGCCGGCGGCCCGTCCAGCGCGGCGAGCGCCGCCTCGACGATCGGCCGGTAGCCGGTGCAGCGGCAGAGATTGCCGGCCAGCGCCGTGACGATCTCCTCGCGCGGCGGCGGGCCGTCGCGGCCCTCGCGGTGATAGAGCGCGAACAGGCTCATCACCACGCCGGGCGTACAGAAGCCGCATTGCGAGCCGTGGGCGTCGACGAGAGCCTGCTGCACCGGATGCAGCCGGCCGTCCGGCCAGGCGAGATCCTCGACGGTGACGATCTCCTTGCCGTCCATGGCGCCGAGGAACTGGATACAGGAATTGACCGGCCGGTAGCGAACCCGGCCGCCCTGCCATTCGCCGATGACCACGGTGCAGGCGCCGCAATCGCCCTCGTTGCAGCCTTCCTTGGTGCCGGTGGCGCGCTCGCGAAGGCGCAGATAGTCGAGCAGCGTCTCGGTCGGGCCGACCTCGTCGATCTCGACGATCCGCCCGCGGCGGACGATGCGGATGGAATCGCGCATGGGTTCAGCTCCCGCGATAGGTTGAATAGCCGTAAGGCGAGATCAGCAGCGGCACGTGATAATGGGCCGAGGCGTCGGCGATGCCGAAACGGATGGGGACGACATCGAGGAAGGCCGGAGCGGGCAGCACATGCCCGGCGGCGCGCAGATAGTCGCCGGCATGGAAGACAAGCTCGTAGGTGCCGGCGACCAGCGCCTCGCCCGACAGCAGCGGACCGCCGGTGCGGCCGTCGGTATCGGTGCTGGCCGTAACGACAAGCTGGCGGCCGCCGTCGGCGCCGAGCGCCCAAAGCTCGATCCTGAGGCCGCCGGCCGGCCGGCCCGCAGCCGTGTCGAGGACATGGGTCGTCAGACGCCCCTCGGTCACGCTTCGTCCTTCCTGTCTTTTGCCGGCCCGGACGGCCGGCCTGTTGCACAGACGTTCTGTCTGGCACGACTTGTCGCCTTTAGAAAGGCCCGTTTCCTGAAACGGCCGGCAACGACCAGGATATCCACCGGCCGGAATGCAACATCGGCCGGAAAGGGAATAGACTTAAGAAACAAATCGCTCGCGCCGTTCTTCAAAGCGACGCTTGAAGATGCGTGGCGGGCGCCGGCGATCCGGCGCCCGCCTTGGGGTCAGTGCAGGATCTGGCCGAGGAACAGCTTGGTCCGCTCGTGCATGGGGTTGGAGAAGAATTCCTCCGGCTCGTTCTGCTCGACGATCTGGCCCTGGTCCATGAAGATGACGCGGTTGGCCACCTGGCGGGCGAAGCCCATTTCGTGGGTGACGCAGATCATGGTCATGCCCTCCTCGGCGAGGCCGACCATGGTGTCGAGCACTTCCTTGACCATCTCTGGATCGAGGGCCGAGGTCGGCTCGTCGAACAGCATGATCTTCGGCCGCATGCACAGCGAGCGGGCGATGGCGACGCGCTGCTGCTGTCCGCCGGAGAGCTGGCCCGGATACTTGTTGGCCTGCTCGGGGATCTTGACGCGGGTGAGGAAGTGCATCGCCACCTCCTCGGCCTCCTTCTTCGGCATCTTGCGCACCCAGATCGGCGCCAGCGTGCAGTTCTCCAGGATGGTCAGGTGCGGGAACAGGTTGAAGTGCTGGAACACCATGCCCACCTCGCGCCGCACCTCGTCGATGCGCTTGAGGTCGTTGGTCAGCTCGATGCCGTCGACGATGATCTTGCCCTTCTGGTGCTCTTCCAGACGGTTGATGCAGCGGATGGTCGTCGACTTGCCGGAGCCGGACGGCCCGCAGATGACGATGCGTTCGCCGCGCTTGACGGAGAGGTTGACGTCGCGCAGCACGTGGAACTCGCCGAACCACTTGTTGACGCCGATCATCTCGACGGCGGTCTCGGAGGCGGGTGTGTCGGCTAAGGCAATATCGGCCATGAATTCGAGTCCCTTCGGCGGAATACGGGCAGCGCCGGGCGCGCGGCTAGCGCTTGCGCCCGGTGTTGAGCTTTCTCTCCATGTACATGGAATAGCGTGACATGGAGAAACAGAAAACCCAGAAAACGGCGGCGGCGAAGATCAGGCCCGTCGGGGCGATCGACGGCGTCGACCAGTTGGCATCGGAAAAGTTGCGCTGGATCGAGCCCAGCAAGTCATAGAGGCCGATGATCATCACCAGCGAGGTATCCTTGAACAGCGAGATGAAGCTGTTGACGATGCCGGGAATGACGATCTTCAGCGCCTGCGGCAGCACCACCAGCCGCATCGATTGCCAGTAGCTGAGGCCGAGCGAGGCGGCGCCCTCGTACTGCCCCCTGGGAATGGCCTGCAGGCCGCCGCGTATGGTCTCGGCCATGTAGGCGCCGGTGAACATGGCGACGCCGATCAGGGCGCGCAGCAGCTTGTCGAAGTTGACGCCGTTCGGCAGGAACAGCGGCAGCATCACCGAGGCCATGAACAGCACGGTGATCAGCGGCACGCCGCGCCAGATCTCGATGAACACCACCGACACGATCTTGATGAACGGCAGCTTGGAGCGCCGGCCGAGCGCCAGCAGAATGCCGAGCGGCAGCGAGGCGACGATACCGGTCACCGCCACCACCAGCGTCACCAGCAGGCCGCCCCAGTTGGACGTCTCGACCACCGGCAGGCCGAGGCCGCCGTAAAGCAGCCAGAAGGCGGCGACCGGGAAGGCGGTCAGCATCAGCCAGACGATGCGCCGCCGGCCGGGCGTGCCGGGAACGGCCACGGCGGCGAGGCCGAGGAAGAAGACGATCATCACCAGTGCCGGCCGCCAGCGCTGGTCGGCCGGGTAGGAGCCGAAGGTGAACTGCGCCAGCTTGGCGTTGACGAAGGCCCAGCAGGCGCCCATCGGCTCGCCGTTCTTCGGCAGGCAGGCCTCGCGGTTGCTGCCGGTCCAGACGGCATCGACGAACAGCCAGCGGATGAGCGGCGGCAGCGCCCAGGCGACGAACAGCAGCATCAGCAGGCTGATGGCGATGTTGAGCGGCGAGGAGAACAGGTGGCGGCGCGCCCAGCCGGGGAAACCGCCGAACGAGGCCGGCGGCGGTTCGGGAGAGAGAAAGTCGCGGCGGACGAAGACGGTGTCGGTTTCGATGCGGCTCATGACCGTCTCCTCAGCGTTCGACCAGCGCCACGCGGGCATTGAACCAGTTCATCACCGCAGCGGTGATCAGGCTCAGCGCGAGGTAGACCGCCATGGTGATGGCGATGACCTCGATGGCGTGGCCGGTGATGTTGAGCGTCGAGCCGGCGAACACCGCCACCAGGTCGGGATAGCCGATGGCCAGCGCCAGCGACGAGTTCTTGGTGAGGTTGAGATACTGGCTGGTCAGCGGCGGGATAATGACGCGCATCGCCTGCGGCACGACGATCAGCCGCATGGTCTGGCCGGGCTGGAGGCCGAGCGAAAAGGCCGCCTCGCTCTGACCGACGGAAACGGCGAGGATGCCGGCGCGCACCGTCTCGGCGATGAAGGTGGCGGTATAGAGCGACAGGCCGAGCACCATGGCGATCAGTTCGGGATGGATGACCATGCCGCCGACAAAATTGAAGCCCTTCAGCACCGGAATCTCGAAGGTCAGCGGCGCCCCGAGCGCCAGGAAGACCAGGAGCGGCAACCCGACGACGAGACCCGCCGACGCCCAGAACACCGGAAACGGCTGCCCGGTGGCCGCCTGCCGTGTCCGCGCCCAGCGCGCCAGGCCCCAGGCGATCGCCGCGGCAACCAGCAAGGCCCACATGACGAAGTCGAAGCCCTGGCCGAAGATCGGTCGCGGCATGGTGAGGCCGCGGTTGGACAGGTTGGTGGCGAGCGGCAGCATGTAGCCCTGGCGCGGGCCGGGCAGCACCGACAGCACCGCCTTGTACCAGAACAGGAGTTGCAGCAGCAGCGGGATGTTGCGCAGCGTCTCGACGTAGACGGTGGCCGCCTTGGCCAGCAGCCAGTTGTTGGACAGCCGCGAGATGCCGACGATGAAGCCGATGATCGTCGCGAAGACGATGCCGAGCACCGACAGGATGATCGTGTTGAGCAGGCCGATCTTGAAGGCCTGGGCGTGCGAGGAATCGAGCGTGTAGTCGATCGGCTTCTGCGAGATGTCGAAGCCGGCGCGCATGTGGAGGAAGTCGAAGCCGAAGGGAATATTGGCGGCGCGCAGGTTGGCGGCCGTGTTGTGCAGGATCCAGAGCGTCAGCAGCAGCAGTACAACCAGGACCACAGCCTGGAACACCCAGCCACGAATTCGGGCGTCGTAAAGAGCGGCACGGACCCAGGATCGGGGCGAGTCCTCCGCCGTCTTGTCTCGAAGCGTCATATGCCAGCCTCGCGAGAAGGCGCCGGGCGGCGCCATGAGCCGCGTTTCTTCACGTCAGGAAAACCGTAGTCGAGGCGGCCGGAAACGGTCGCGGCCCGCGTGGGCAGCCGCCTCCGCAGCGAGGACGGCCGTATCCCACGCCGGCGCCGGGCGATGTCCCGTCCGTCGGATGGATGGGGAAGCGCCATCGGCGCCTCCCCTCGCCTCGGCGATCAGCGGATCGGCGGGGCGTATTGCAGGCCGCCCTTCGACCACAGGGCGTTGAGGCCACGGGCGATCTTCAGCGACGAGCCCTCGCCGACGTTGCGCTCGAAGGACTCGCCGTAATTGCCGACGCCCTTGATGATGTTGTAGGCCCAGTCCTTGGTGAGGCCGATCGGCGAGCCGAAGTCGACGCCCTCGCCGACGCCGAGCAGGCGCTGCACTTCCGGGTTCTCCGAGGTCTTCATCTCGTCGACGTTGGCCTGGGTGACGCCGAATTCCTCGGCGATCAGCATGGCGTAATGGGTCCAGCGGACAATCGATTCCCACTGGTCGTCGCCCTGACGGACGGCCGGCCCGAGCGGCTCCTTGGAGATGATCTCCGGCAGCACGATGCTGTCGTCCGGGTTGGTCATCTTGAGGCGGATCGAGTAGAGGCCCGAGGCGTCGGTGGTGTAGGCGTCGCAGCGGCCGGCGTCATAGGCGGCGTCCGCTTCCTCCTGCTTCTCGAACACCACGGCGTTGAAGGTCATGCCGTTGGACTTGAAGTAGTCGGCGAGGTTCAGCTCGGTGGTGGTGCCGGACTGCACGCAGACCGAGGCGCCGTCGAGGTCCTTGGCCGAGGAGACGCCGAGCGATTTCTTCACCATGAAGCCCTGGCCGTCGAAGTAGTTGACGCCGGTGAAGGTGATGCCGAGCTGCGTGTCGCGGCTCATGGTGTTGGTCGAGTTGCGGGCCAGCATGTCGATTTCCTTCGACTGCAGGGCCGTGAAGCGTTCCTTGGCGGAGAGGCCGGTGAACTTCACCTTGGTGGGATCGCCGAAGACGGCGGCCGCGACGGCGCGGCAGGCGTCGACGTCGAGGCCCTTCCAGTTGCCCGCGTCGTCCGGCGCGCCGAAGCCGGCAAGGCCGGCGCCGTTGACGCCGCATTGCACGAAACCCTTGGCCTTGACGTCGTCGAGCGTGCCGGCCGAGGCGGCAACCGCGCCGGCACCCAGGAAGGCGGCGCCGAACAGAAGCTTGCTGAGTGTGTTGGAACCCATGATTGTCTCCCCTGATGACCAACCAGGGCCCGACGCGAGGGTGGTGTTATTGTTGTCGACACCCACCGCGATTGCCGCAGCGCCGAGGCGCCTCCGGCTTTCCGGGCCTGTTCTTGGGAGCGACTTCCGAGGCTTCCCCAGGACCCCTTGAGATCGAAGGAAGAAACCGGCGGCCATCGCCCCGCGCCTGCCGAACCGACAGGCTCTTCAATTACTAGATTACAAATTATGCCGATGGTCAATCGCAAAGCGCCACAAAATGACCACAAACTACACATGCGCAAATGATAATCGAACTACCGCCTACGAAATGGGCACTCAGGTTGTTTTTTATTCAGACGACAGATTACTTAAGAACAGCTGGGGCAATGCGCCCCAGAAGCCCCAAAACAGTCCTGCCGAATTCATGAAAAACGCCGCCGCGCCGTCACGTGTTTTCACGTAGACGATGGTCATCTTGGCACAGGGGCGGACTGACGGGTGCCGGCACGGATGCGACCCGGCGATGACGGTCGGCAGGCAGCAGCGATCCGGGTATCGATCCCCGGATCGCTGTTCATCAATTTGTCCTAGTGGCGAGGCTCACAGCTTCGGCTGGAAGGTGTTCTCGATGCCGGGGAAGCTGCGCGCCTTGACCTCCTCGGCATAGGCGGCGG
Organism: Pleomorphomonas koreensis DSM 23070; assembly: GCF_000425185.1. Lineage (GTDB taxonomy): Bacteria > Pseudomonadota > Alphaproteobacteria > Rhizobiales > Pleomorphomonadaceae > Pleomorphomonas > Pleomorphomonas koreensis. Next base: position 36,484 of record NZ_AULH01000022.1, on the reverse strand, counting down.
CCGCCTTCGACACCTCGGCGCCGAGGTCGGCGAAACGCCTGACGTGGCGCGGAATGAACTCGTTGTAGAGGCCGAGCATGTCCTCGCTGACCAGGATCTGGCCGTCGCATTGCGGCGAGGCGCCGATGCCGATCACCGGGATGGGCGATTCCCCGGTGATCTCGCGCGCCACCGGCTCCATGGTGCCTTCCAGCACGAAGCCGAAGGCGCCGGCCTCTGCCACGGCGCGGGCGTCGGACTTCAGCTTGGCGGCCTGGAACTGGTTGCGGCCTTGTGTCTTGTAGCCACCGTAAATGTTGACCATCTGCGGCGTCAGACCGATATGGCCGAGCACCGGCACGCCGCGGTCGGTGAGGAAGCGGATGGTTTCGGCCATCTCCTCGCCGCCCTCCAGCTTCACCGCCTGGGCGCCGGTTTCGGACAGCACGCGCGAGGCCGAGCGGAAGGCCTGCTCGCGGCTCTCCTGGTAGGAGCCGAAGGGCATGTCGACCACCACCAGCGACGTCTTGGAGCCGCGCACCACGGCGGCGCCGTGGGCGATCATCATGTCGAGCGTCACCGGCAGCGTCGTCTCGAAGCCGTAGACCACCATGCCGAGCGAGTCGCCGATCAGCAGGAAATCGACGTGCGGGTCGAGGAGAGCCGCCATCGGCGCCGTATAGGCGGTGAGGCTGACGATCGGGCGCACGCCCCTCAACGCCTTGATGTCGGCGACCGAGGTGCGACGGGAACGGACGGGAGTGCTCATCTCAATACCTCCGGGATATCCGGTCAGGAAACGGCCACGACGCGCTGGTCGATCAGGCGCGTGCGGCCGATGCGGACGGCGATCATCAGGGCAATGGCCGGCGGCGGCGCCTCGGGGTCTATGGAATCGAGCGTGTCGGCGGCGGCGATGGCGACGAGGTCGGGCTCGGCCAGCGGCTCGGCGGCGAGCGTGCTGCGAATGATCGCCTCGATATCGAGGGGATCGACGGTGCCGGCGGCGATCGCCTCGGCGGCGGCGGCGAGCGACCGGCTCAGCACCGGCGCGGCGGCCCGCTCGGCCGGCGAGAGGTAGACGTTGCGCGAGGACAGCGCGACGCCGTCGACATCGCGCACCGTCGGCACGCCGACGATCTCCAGCGGGAAAGACAGGTCGGCCACCATGCGGCGGATCACCTGAAGCTGCTGGTAGTCCTTCTCGCCGAAATAGGCGCGGGTCGGCTGCACGAGGTTGAACAGCTTGCCGACCACTGTGGCGACGCCGCGGAAATGGCCGGGCCGCCGCTCGCCTTCGAGGCGGGCCGAGAGACCCTCCACCTCGATATGCGTGGCGACCGGCCGGGGATACATCTCCTCGACCGACGGCGCGAAAACGATATCGGCGCCGTGCTCGGCCAGCAGCTTGCGGTCGGCGTCGAGGTCGCGCGGGTAGCGCGCGTAATCCTCGTTCGGCCCGAACTGCAACGGATTGACGAACACCGTGACCACCACGACGTCGTTGCCCTCGCGCGCCCGATCGACCAGCGTGGCGTGGCCGCGATGCAGGTACCCCATGGTCGGCACCAGACCGATGCTCCGCCCGGCCAGCCTCGGCTCAAGAAGCCGGCGACGGAGATCGGCGATCGTGGTCACGGTTTCGAGCGGCACTCTGTCCTCCAGCACGGTGTTATCTGGTGCCGCCCTTTTACTGCCGCGAAAAACGCTTTGTCACCCAAGAATCGGGCAGGCCGCGAAAAAGCCGGGCACGGCCTATCGGCGGATATGGCGATGACGGACTGCTCTATCCTTGTCTTCAGGCATTGCCGAGAATTTTAACCATTTGCCCGACAGATTCTTAATACCGTAACGTTCAAGATTGGAGAAATCGCCTATATCAGCGTTTTCGCTCGCGCTTTTAGCAACGATGCGCAACTTATCCGGCGGCTTGCCCAACGCCGCATCCATTGGCTGCATGAGGTTGAAATGATGTCTTACGGCAGCGTGGCACGACAATCCGGGAGCCGGAGCGGGCTTTCCGCCTTCGGCCGGAATCGCCGCGGCTCGATCGGCATTACCATGGCGCTCGCCATGACGGTGCTGCTGGTGGCGGTGGGCGCCGCCGTCGACCTCGCCCAGGTGCTCCGTTCGCGCGAGATCCTGCAAGGGGCGCTCGACCAGGCGACCATCCGCGCCGCGCTGACCAGTGGGTCGGGTTATGCCGACGCCGGCCGCACCGCGCTGGTTGCCAACCTCTCCGACACCGGCGTCGCCGACGAGGGCCTGAGGTCCAGCTTCGTGCGCAACAGCGACAACAGCGTCTCCGCCTCGGCCACCATCACCGTGCAGATGACCTTCATGAGCCTCGTCGGCAAGAGCGAGACGTCGGTCGGTGTCACCGCCAGGGCGACGCCCAAGACCTCCACCACGGCGGCGGCCGGCACGGTCTGCATCCTGCTCACCTCCAGGAACTCTCAGGCGCTGCTCGTCAACTCCGGCGCCGTGGTCAACGCGTCGGACTGCGAGATCCACGTGCAGTCCAGCGCCAGCGGCGCGGCGGTGTTCAATGCCGGCACGACGATCAATTCCAAGAAAATCTGCATCAAGAGCGCCAGCGTCATCGACAACGGTGGCACCCATCCCAATCTTGAGAAGGGCTGCTCGCCGGCCAGCGATCCCTATGCCGGCACCCTGCCCGCGGTGACGGTGGGCGCCTGCACCTACACCAGCCGCAACATCGAAGCCGCCACCTACACCTTCGAGCCGGGCGTGCATTGCGGCGGCGTCAACTTCAACAATTCCAGGACCGTGGCCACCTTCAACCCCGGCCTCTACGTCATCAAGGGCGGCGACTGGAACGTCCAGGGCACGCTGAAGGGAACCGGCGTCACCTTCTATTTCGCCGACACGTCCAAGTTCCAGTTCAACTCCGGCGCCGCCACCTATCTCACGGCGCCGACCAGCGGCACCTATGCCGGCATCCTGATCTACGAGAACCCGAACAACAGCGGGACCTATCAATGGCCGTGGAACGACAGCCCCGGCCACACGCTGTCCGGCCTGATCCACCTGCCGAGCCGGCAGCTCACCATGAATTCGGGCGCCACGGCCTCGCTCGACAAGGTCACCGTCGTCGCCGACTCGCTGATCCTCAACCAGGCGACCTGGAACCTCGCGCCGGATGCCACGGCGATCCCCAACGGCTCGTCGGCGACGATCACCACGACGGACGGCGCCTTCCTGTCGCATTGACGAAAAAGCCCGGGCAGCGACGCCCGGGCCTTGTCATCCTCGGAAAGAAAACGCCGGTCTCAGGTGATGACATCCGGCGCGGCGCGGCCGGTGCGCGCCTTGATCTCGGCCAGCGTATCGGCCGCCTCGATCACCTTGGCCAGCGCCACCTGGGCGTCGAGGCCGTGCCTTGCCACATCCGGCTCGAAGCTTTCGAGGTAGACGCGCAGCGTCGCGCCCTCGGTGCCGGTGCCGGACAGGCGGAAAACCACGCGCTCGCCGCCCTTGAACAGGATGCGCAGACCCTGCTTTTTGGTCACCGAGCCATCGACCGGGTCGTTGTAGGCGAAGTCGTCGGCGCTGGCCACTTCGAGGCCGGCCACCTTGGTGCCCGGCAGCGTCGGCAGCATGTCGCGCAGGCGGCTCACCAGCCCCTCGGCGGCGGCGGTGTCCACCGCCTCGTAGTCGTGGCGGGTGTAGAAGGTGCGGCCGTATTCGGCCCAGTGCTTCTCCTGGATGTCCTTCAGGCTCTCGCCGCGCACGGCGAGAATGTTGAGCCACAAGAGAACCGCCCACAGGCCGTCCTTCTCGCGCACGTGGTCGGAGCCGGTGCCGGCGCTCTCCTCGCCGCACAGCGTCACCTTGCCGGCGTCGAGCAGGTTGCCGAAGAACTTCCAGCCGGTCGGCGTCTCGTAGCAGTCGAGGCCCTTTTTGGCGGCAACGCGGTCGACGGCGCCGGAGGTCGGCATCGAGCGGGCGACGCCGGCCAGGCCCTTGGCATAGCCCTTGGCGAGATGGGCGTTGGCGGCGAGAAGCGCCAGGCTGTCGGACGGCGTCACCACGGCGCCGCGGCCGATGACGATGTTGCGGTCGCCGTCGCCGTCGGAAGCAGCGCCGAAGTCGGTCGCCTCGGGCGACGCCATGAAGTCGTAGAGATCCTTGGCGTAGATCGGGTTCGGGTCGGGGTGGCCGCCACCGAAGTCGGGCAGCGGCACGGCGTTGACGACGCTGCCGGGCGCGGCGCCGAGCAGGTCTTCGAGGATCGCCTTGGCATAGGGACCGGTGGCGGCGTGCATGGCGTCGAAGCGCAGCGTGAAGCCGGACTTGATCACGGCGGCGATCTTGTCGAAGTCGAACAGCTTCTGCATCAGTTCGACATAGTCGGCCACCGGATCGACCACCTCGATCTCGGTGTCGCCGGCCTTCGACGTGCCGATCCTGTCGAGATCGATGTCGGCGATGTCGGCGATCTTGTATTCGGTGATGGCCTTGGTCGCATCGTAGATGGCGTCGGTGACGCTCTCGGGTGCCGGACCGCCGTTCTCGCCATTGAACTTGATGCCGAAGTCGCCGTCCTCGCCGCCGGGATTGTGGCTGGCCGACAGCACGATGCCGCCGAAGGCGCCGAGCTTGCGGATGACGTTGGAGGCGGCCGGCGTCGAGAACAGGCCGCCCTTGCCGATCACCAGCTTGCTGGCGCCGTGGGCGACCGCCATCTTGATGATGACCTGAATGGCCTTGTCGTTGAAGAAGCGGCCGTCGCCGCCGATCACCAGCAGCTTGCCGGAGACGCCGCCGACGCCGGCGAAGATCGCCTCGACATAATTCTCCAGATAGCCCGGCTCCATGAACACGCGGGTCTTCTTCCGGAGGCCGGAGGTGCCCGGCTTCTGGCCGTCGATCGGCTTGGTGGCGATTGTCTTGATCTGCATTCCCGTTCACTCCCCGAAAGGCGAAGTCATCTTACTCAAGCTCTTACCTCGGCGAAAGCGAGGAAGGTGCGGCCCGGCACCTCAACTGCCTGCCAGGCGCGACGCGGCGTGGCGGCGGCGGGACGGCCGGTCGGCATGTCGGAGGTCAGGATCGGCTTCCAGGCGCAGCCTTCGCGCGTCGCCGGCAGGTGGAAGCGTCGATTGCCGCGGTGGGCGTTGAGCACCAGGTAGACGGCGCCGCACTCTGCCTCGGCGTGCGGCAGCGCCGAATCGCGCAGGAGCAGGCCGAAAGCCTTGCATTCGCGGCTGTTCCAGTCGGTCGGCGCCATCGGCCGGCCGGACACGGCGATCCACTCGACGTCCGGCAGCCCGTCGTCGGGGCGCGGCGTACCGTGCAGGAATCGCGTCTGGCGGAAAACCGGATGGGCCTGCCGAAGACGGACGACATGAGCGACGAAATCGGTGAGTTCGAGGTCGTCGGCGCCGTTCCAGCTCACCCAGCCGACCGGATTGTCCTGGCAATAGGCATTGTTGTTGCCGAACTGGCTGTTGGCGATCTCGTCGCCGGCCAGCAGCATCGGCGTTCCCTGCGACAACAGCAGCGTCGCCAGCATGTTGCGCATCTGCCGCTTGCGCGTGGCGATGACTGACGGATCGGCCGACGGTCCCTCGACGCCGTAGTTGGCCGAGTGATTGCTGGAATGGCCGTCGCGATTGTCCTCGAGGTTGGCCTCGTTGTGCTTGGCGGCGTAGGAGACGACATCCTTCAGCGTGAAGCCGTCGTGGGCGGTGATGAAGTTGACCGACGCCGACGGCTGCCGGTCGCAGTTGTCGAAGCGGTCGGGCGAGCCGAGCAGCCGGGCGGCCAGCTCGGGCGCCACCATCTCGTCGCCGCGCCAGAAGGAGCGCACCGTGTCGCGAAAGCGGTCGTTCCACTCGGAGAAGCCGGGCGGGAAGTTGCCGAGCTGGTAACCGCCGGGGCCGATGTCCCAGGGCTCGGCGATCAGCTTCACCGTGGAGAGCAGCGGGTCCTGGCGAAGTGCCTTCAGGAAGCGGCCATCGGGATCGAAGCCGTGCGGCTCGCGCCCCACCGAGGTGGCGAGGTCGAAGCGGAAGCCGTCGACGCCGATCGCCTCCACCCAGTAGCGCAGCGAATCGAGGATCAGCTGCGTCACGCGCGGATGGCCGGCGTTCAGCGTGTTGCCGGTGCCGGTGTCGTTGATGTACCAGCGCGGACGGTCGGGGTTGAGGCGGTAGTAGCTGGCGTTGTCGATGCCACGGAAGCTCAGCGTCGGGCCGAACTGGTCGACCTCGCCGGTGTGGTTGTAGACGACGTCGAGGATGACCTCGATGCCCGCCTCGTGCAGCGCCCGCACCATGTCGCGCACCCGCTCGACCACCGAGACGCCGCGCGTGCCGTGATCGTAGCGCGGTTCCGGTGCGAAATAGCAGAGCGGCGAATAGCCCCAGTAGTTGACGAGGCCCTTGCGGGTGAGAAAGCCGTCGTCCATGAACGCCTGGATGGGCATCAGCTCGATCGCCGTGATGCCGAGCTTGACCAGATGCTCGATGGTCTCCGGCGCCCCGAGGCCCTCATAGGTGCCGGCTTTGGCGCGCGGCAGGCGGGGCAACTGCATGGTCAGCCCGCGGACGTGGGCCTCGTAGATGATGGTATCCCGCCAGGGCCGCGCCGGACGGAAGCCGACGCAGGGCGGCACCCTGGACTCGGTGACCAGCGCCTTCGGCACGACGCGGGCGCTGTCGCGGGTGTCGAAGCTGGCGTCGTCGAAGGTCACCGGCTGGTAGCCGGCCATCAGGTCGCTGGCGCGCAGGCGGCCGGTCAGCACCTTGGCATAGGGGTCGATCACCAGTTTGTGCGGGTTGAAGCGGTGGCCGTGCTCGGGGTCGTAGGGGCCGTGGACGCGAAAGCCGTAGGCGGTGCCGATGCCGATGCCGGAGACGTAGCCGTGAAAGACCTCGTCGGTGCATTCGGGCAGCGTCAGCCGCGCATGCTCGAAGCCGGTGAGCGGCTCGAACAGGCAGACGTCGACGCGCGTCGCGTTGGCGGAGAAAACGGCGAAATTGACGCCCTCCCCGTCGAACTGCGCTCCCAGGGGATACGGTCGCCCGGACCGGATCGACACCGTCATCGGTTTCAGACGCCCTCGGCCATCAGGTCTCGGTAGAGCGAGACGTAGTCGGGCGCCGAATCCTCCCAGCCGACCGGATGGGCCATCGCCCGCGCCTGCAACGCCCGCCAGACCTTCTTGTTGCGGTAAAGCTCGAACAGGCGTTCCAGCGCGAAGCCGAGGCCGCCGGCGGTGACCGGCGCGAACTGGATGCCGGTGGCGATGCCCGCCCGGATCGCCGCGTCGTTGGCGTCGACCACCGTGTCGGCGAGGCCGCCGGTGCGCGCCACCACCGGAATGGTGCCGTAGCGCAGGGCGTAGAGCTGCGTCAGGCCGCAGGGCTCGAAGCGCGAGGGCACCAGGATGGCGTCGGCGCCGGCCTGCATGGCGTGGCTGAGCGGTTCGCTATAGCCGATGTGCACGGCGACGGCGCCCGGATGGGCGGCGGCGGCTTCGACGAAGGCGCGCTCCATGCCGTGCTCGCCGGCGCCGAGGATGGCCACCTGGCCGCCGCGCCGCACGATGTCGCCGATGTTGGGCAACAGCATGTCGAGGCCCTTCTGGCCGGTGAGGCGGCTGACCACGATCATCAGCGGCGCGTCCGGGTCCACCCTGAGGCCCATGCGGTTCTGAAGCTCGGTCTTGCAGGCCGCCTTGCCGGCCATCTTGCGCGGGCCGTACTGGGCGGGGATCAGCGGATCGGTCGACGGATCCCAGACCGCCGTGTCGATACCGTTGACAATGCCGCTCAGCACGTCGGCGCGCTCGTTGAGCACGCCCTCCATGCCGAAGCCGAATTCCGTCGTTCGCAGCTCGCGCGCATAGGTAGGGCTGACCGTGGTCAGCCGGTCGGAGAACACCAGACCGGCCTTCAGGAACGAGCAGTAGCCGTAATATTCGAGGCCGGCCGGCGTGTAGAAGCTCGGCGGCAGGCCGAAGGTGTCGAAATCGGCGCGGCCGCAGATGCCCTGGAAGGCGACGTTGTGGATGGTGAACACCGTCTTCGGCCGCCCCTCGGCCGGGCCGGCCACCAGATAGGGCGCGACGAGGCCGGCCTGCCAGTCGTGTCCGTGCACGACGTCCGGCTTCCAGTCACTGACGCCGAAGCGGCCGACGGCGGCGCCGATCGCCGACAGGGCGGCGAAGCGGCGAACGTTGTCCCACCAGTCGTTGCCATCCGGCCCGAGATAGGGGTTGCCCGGCCGGTCGTAGAGATGAGCGGCGTCGAGCGCCAGCACCTTGAGGCCGTCGGTGGTGCGGCCGGCCAGCAGCCGGGCCGGGCCGCCGAACAGGTCCGGATAGGCGGCCACCTCCTCGGTGTCGGCGAGATGGCCGAGCACGCTCGGATAGGCCGGCATCAGCACGCGGACGTCGCAGTCGAGGCCGGCGAGCGCCAGCGGCAGCGCGCCCGCCACGTCGGCGAGGCCGCCCGTCTTGATCAGCGGGTAGCATTCGGAGGCAACGAAAAGGACGCGCACTTGATCACTCCGGCAGGTGTTTGATCCGCGGGGGGCGGAGCGGCTTCAGGCCCGGTCCTTCACATGGAGGCGCCGCCTTCGGCGGACTGCCGGCAGCGGCGCGGGTCTCCCGGACCGGGTCGGGGCGCGCGGTCGACGCGCCCCGGAGGGTCGTTTCGATACCGCCGTCAGATCTGCAGGCGGTCGATCATGTCCTGGGTGATCAGGCAGACGCCGCCCTCGCTGCGACGGAAGCGCGTGGCGTCGAGTTCCGGATCCTCGCCGACCACCAGGCCGGGCGGGATGATCACGCCCTTGTCGACAACGCATTTGGTCAGGCGGGCGCCGCGGTGGACATTGACGTAGGGCAGCACCACACAGTGCTCGACCTCCGAGTAGGAGTGGGCGTGCACGCCGGTGAACAGCAGCGACTTGTCGACGCGACCGCCGGAGATGATGCAGCCGCCCGATACCAGCGAACTGGTGGCCGAGCCGCGCCGGCCGTCCTCGTCGTGGACGAACTTGGCCGGCGGCGTCAGCTCCGTATAGGTCCAGATCGGCCACTTCTGGTCGTAGAGGTCGAGCGCTGGGATGAAGTCGGTGAGGTCGATGTTGGCTTCCCAGAAGGCGTCGATGGTACCGACGTCGCGCCAGTAGGGCTCGGCCTCCGACGACGAGCGGACGCAGCTGTCGGAGAACTTGTGGGCGATCGCCTTGCCGCCCCTGACGATGGCCGGGATGATGTCCTTGCCGAAGTCGTGGCTGGAGTTGGGGTCGTCCTGGTCCTGGCGCAGGATGTCGATCAGGAAATTGGTACGGAAGACGTAGATGCCCATCGAGGCCAGCGCCAGGTCGGGACGGCCGGGCATGGCCGGCGGATCGGCCGGCTTCTCGACGAAATCGATGATGCGGGCGTTTTCGTCGATCGCCATCACGCCGAAGCCGGTGGCTTCCATGCGCGGCACCTCGATGCAGCCCACCGTCACGTCGGCGCCGGACGAGACATGCTGGTCGAGCATGATCTCGTAGTCCTGCTTGTAGATATGGTCGCCGGCCAGGATGATGATGTACTCGATGTGGTGCGCCTCGATGATGTCGATGTTCTGCGTCACCGCGTCGGCCGTGCCGACGTACCACTTGTCCTCGGCAACGCGCTGCGAGGCGGGCAGGATGTCGAAGCTCTCGTTGCGCTCCTGGCGGAAGAAGTTCCAGCCGTATTGCAGATGGCGGATCAGGCTGTGCGCCTTGTACTGGGTGGCCACGGAAATGCGGCGGATGCCCGAGTTGAGCGCGTTGGACAGCGCGAAATCGATGATGCGGCTCTTGCCGCCGAAATAGACCGCCGGCTTGGCCCGCCGGTCGGTCAGCTCCTTCAGGCGACTACCCCGGCCACCGGCCAGCACGAAAGCCATCGCCTCGCGCGCCAACCGTCGATTCGTGTGAGAATTGTCTATCATGCGTGTCCTCCCGGCTTGTCCTCCGTCGGCCCGGTTCCGTCGATGGCATGGCCGGTTTTACCGGCCCGGAACGGAACCAGAGGCGGACGGCGGGCGCTTCATCTCCCGGCCCCCGACCGCCTTACATGGCCTAGACGCGAGGGCACTATGGCGCGGCAGGGTTAATTTGTCTTCCCCCTATTTCGGCTCTCGAAGGAATTCAAACTCTTGACGAAAAGCGCCGCAGCGCCCCGCCGAAGCGGGGCGCGCCGGGATCAGACGACGGGGGGCACCGCCACGCCCAGCACCTCGACGACGGTACCGACCGGCACGCGATTGAACAGGTCGATGGCGTCCTGGTTGATCATGCGGATGCAGCCGGAGGAGACGTTGCTGCCGATCGTCCACGGCTCCGAGGTGCCGTGGATTCGGTAGAGCGTGTCCACGTTGCCCTGGTAGAGATACAAGGCGCGGGCGCCGAGCGGATTGTCCGGCCCGCCGGGCATGCCGCCGGCCCATTTCCGCGCCTTGGCATCGCGCGCCTGCATCTCCACCGGCGGATGCCAGGACGGCCACGCGGCCTTGCGGCGGATGACGGCGGCGCCGTCCCAGGCGAAGCCCTCGCGGCCGACGCCGATGCCGTAGCGGATGGCCCGGCCGTCGCCCAGCACCAGGTAGAGATAGCGGGCCGGCGTGTCGACGACGATGGTGCCGGCCGGCTCCAGGGTGTCGTAGAAGACCTCCCGGCGCAGGAAGGACGGGTTGACGCGGGTGAGATCGACGGCCGGCACGATGAAGCCGCCGTCGTGTATCTCGCCGTACATCATCACGTAGTCGGCGGACGGCCGGGGATAATGCTTCGGCTTCGACGGATCGATGATCGGCGGCATCGCGGGCGTGCCGGGGCTGGTGACGCAAGCGGCAAGCGCAAGGGGGAGCGTTGCGGCGAGAAACGCGCGCCTGGACGGTCGATTCATGATCTCCACTTTCTGCTGAGTCTCCGATGGCGGTTCAGTCAACCCGATGAACCCGCGATTCGCCATTCGGGTTGCAAAACTTGTCGCTCATCCGTCAGTTTTCCTTAACAGCCTGCCGGATGCCATCACCGAAGCGCCGGTGGAAGGTGGTCAGCGACTTGTCGGCGACGCGTACCGCCAGATGCAGCCGGCCGTCCTCACCCTCTCGCCGCTCCAGCACCTCGCCATGGGCGTAGAGCCAGGCGAGCCCGGCTCCATCGGTGGGATCGAGCGTCAGCTCGTGCACCGGCCGGCTGCCGAGGAGGCGCGCCTCGATGGCGGCGAGCAGTTCGGGCAACCCTTCGCCGGTGACGGCGGAGACCACGTGACGCTCCTGCCCGCCGGGCGAGTCGCTGGCGGCCTGGGCGAGCAGCATGTCGCGACGCGGTTCCTCAACGAGGTCGATCTTGTTCCAGACCTCAATGATGCGGTCGCGGTCCTCGGGGTCGAGGCCGAGCTGCTTCAGCACCTCGGCGACGTCGGCGGCCTGCGCCTCGGTGTCCTTGTGCGAGATGTCGCGCACGTGGAGGATGATCGACGCCTCGATCACCTCTTCCAGCGTCGCCCGGAAGGCGGCGACGAGATGGGTCGGCAGGTTGGAGATGAACCCCACCGTATCCGACAGGATGGCGTCGGTGCCGTGCGGCAGCTTGATGCGGCGCAGCGTCGGGTCGAGCGTCGCGAACAGCAGGTCCTTGGCGAAGACGTCGGCTTCGGTCAGCCGGTTGAACAGCGTCGATTTGCCGGCGTTGGTGTAGCCGACCAGCGCCACCACCGGATGCGGCACCTTGCGCCGCTGCCGCCGGTGCAGGTCGCGCGTGCGCTTGACCTGTTCGAGATCGGCCTCGATGCGGGTGATCTTTTCCTGGAGCTGCCGGCGGTCGGCCTCGATCTGGGTTTCGCCGGGGCCGCCGAGGAAGCCGAAGCCGCCGCGCTGGCGCTCAAGGTGGGTCCAGGAGCGGACGAGGCGCGACTTCTGGTACTTGAGATGGGCAAGCTCGACCTGCAGCCGGCCCTCGCGGGTGCGGGCACGCTCGCCGAAGATTTCGAGGATCAGGCCGGTACGGTCGATGACCTTGGCCTTCCAGGCCTTTTCGAGATTGCGCTGCTGGATCGGCGTCAGCGCATGATCGACGATGACCAGGTCGATCTCGTCGGCCTTCACCATCCCGGCGATCTCTTCCACCTTGCCGGTTCCGAACAGCGTCGCCGGCCTCGGCTGGTTGACCGGCACGGGAATGGTGGCGCGGATGTCGAGTTCGATGGCTTGCGCGAGACCAAAAGCCTCTTCGACACGCGCCTCGAGATCGCGTTGGGCGGCGAGGGACGCCTCGTCGCGCGGCGCCCGCTGGCGCAGGTCGGGGACGACAACCAAGGCGCTCGCCGGTTCCTCGACGCGATCGACACCCTTCTTGCGAGGACGGCCGCCCTCTTCAAGGTCCTGTTCGGTCACTTAACCTCCCGCGGGCCGCGTCCGGCGCGGCCGAAATGCACGTTCCGGATGGCCCGCCGGCCGGCGGCACGAACCGCCGCCGACGGACATCTACGGAACCAGCCGGACTCAGTTCGGTTCCTCGCTCCCCTCGAAAAGGGCCAGCGGCTGCGCCGGCATGATGGTCGAGATGGCGTGCTTGTAGACGAGCTGGGAGTGCCCGTCGCGCCTGAGGAGGACGCAGAAGTTATCGAACCAGGTGACGACGCCTTGCAGCTTGACGCCGTTGATCAGAAAAATCGTGAGTGATATCTTGTTCTTACGGACATGATTGAGAAAAGTGTCCTGAAGGTTCTGGGCTCTGTCCGCCATTTTATCCGGCCTTTTCGACTTCGTTTTTTTGTTAAGGGGCAAACGCCCTGAGCGACACCCGCGCGTCGCCAGCTTATGGTTACGCCGGGCGCGCCGGCAATTACCAGTCCATTTCGCGCGCGTGTCACGGTCGGTACGTTCGTCCTATCCGTGTTTGACAAAGCATGTGACAATTTTGCCTACGGCGATGCAAGCCGTCAAATCGGCTTGCGTTCGTCGATCGCCGCTTTCCGTCCAACCTCGATCGCCGGCCAGCCGGCGGCTCGGGACCATTCCCTAGATCGGCGTCTTCTCGGCGATGTCGTGGAAGCGCCGCCTGAGGCGGGCGGCGATGCTGCCCGGCACGCCGTTGGCCACCGTCTCGCCGTCGACGCTGATCACCGGGCAGAGCGTCGCGCCGGCCGAAGTGAGGAACACCTCGCGCGCCGCCTTCATCTCGGCCACCGTGAAGCGCCGCTCGACGACCGGCACGCCCTCGGCGGCGGCCACCTCGATCAGCACGGAACGGGTGATGCCGCGCAGGATGCCGCGATCGGCCGGCCGCGTGACGAGCCGCCCTTCCCCGTCGACGATCCAGACGTTGGCGGACGATCCCTCCGTCACATGGCCGTCGGCGTCGACGAACACCGCCTCGAAGGCGCCCGCCTCGCGCGCCGCCTGCTTGGCGAGCGCGTTGGGCAACAGGCCGACCGTCTTGATGTCGACGCGCTCCCAGCGATTGTCGGGAATGGTGATCACCGGCACGCCCTTCTCGTAGCGGGCCGCCACGGCGGCGACATCGATCGACTTGGCGGTCGCCGTGAAGGTCGGCGCGGCATTCTCGGGGAAGGCATGGTCGCGCGGCGCGGCGCCGCGCGAAATCTGCCAGTAGACGTAGCCGTTCGCGACGCGATTGCGGCGCGCCACCTGGCGCAGCACGTGGGTCATGGCCGCCCGGCTCATCGGCGCTGCAATGCGCAGCTCGGACAGCGAGCGGTCGAGCCGGTCGAGGTGGCGGCTGAGGTCGATGATGGCGCCGTCCTTGATCTGGCAGGCCTCGTAGACGGCGTCGGCGAACTGGTTGCCGCGATCCTCGACGCTGACGACGGCCTCGCGCGAGGGAACATAACGCCCGTTGACGTAGGTAATGCGCGAGGTCATGGAAGCTTCTCCGGAAAGGCTCTGGGCGCTACTCGAGTTCGACGATGCGCCCCTCGTCGAGGGTGATGCGCCGATCCATGCGCTCGGCCAGCGCCATGTTGTGGGTGGCGATGATGGCGGCAAGGCCGGTGGCCCTGACCAGCGCCGCCAGCGCGTCGAACACGTAATGCGAGGTCTTGGGGTCGAGGTTGCCGGTCGGTTCGTCGGCGAGCAGCACCTTGGGCGCGTTGGCGACGGCGCGGGCGATGGCGACGCGCTGCCGCTCGCCGCCGGACAGCTGCGACGGCAGGTGCGTGGCCCGCTTGTCGAGCCGCATGTAGGCGAGGAGATCGTGGCCGCGCTTGGCCGCTTCCTTCTTGTCGAGGCCGGCGATCATCTGCGGCATCATCAGGTTCTCAAGCGCGGTGAACTCCGGCAGCAGATGATGAAACTGGTAGACGAAGCCGATCTCGGTGCGGCGCAGGCGGGTGCGGGTGGCGTCGTCGAGCTTGCCGCAGGCATTGCCGCCGATGACGATGTCGCCGGCGTCCGGCTTCTCCAGAAGGCCGGTGATGTGCAAGAGCGTCGACTTGCCGGCACCCGACGGGGCGACCAGCGCCGTCAGTTCGCCGGCGAACAGGTTGAAATCGCAGCCACGGAGGATCGGCAGCGTACCGGTGCCCTCCTTGTAGGACTTCTCGATGCCGACCAGCTTCAGGACCGGATCTTCCACGCCGGTGATCAGGGTTTCGATGGCCGGCATCACTCGTACCTCAGCGCGTCGACGGGATCGAGACGGGCCGCCTTCCAGGCGGGGTAGATGGTGGCGGCGAACGACAGCACCAGCGCCATGATCAGCACGCTGATCGTCTCGTGCATCTGCATGTCGGCCGGCAGCTGGCTGAGATAGTAGAGTTCGGGCGAGAACAGCTCGGTCGAGGTCAGCCAGGAGACGAACTGGCGGATCTTCTCGATGTTGAGGCAGACCAGCAGGCCGAGCCCGAAGCCGGCCACCGTGCCGGCGAAGCCGATCGCCGAACCGGTGATCAGGAACACGCGCAGGATGGAGCCGCGGCTGGCGCCCATGGTCCTGAGGATGGCGATGTCGTGGCTCTTGTCCTTGACCAGCATGGTCATGCCGGAGACGATGTTGAGCGCCGCCACCAGCACGATCAGCGTCAGGATCATGAACATGACGTTGCGCTCGACCTCCAGCGCCGAGAAGAAGGTGACGTTGCGCTGCCGCCAGTCGGTGATCAGCACCGGACGGCCGGCGTCGATGGTCATCTTCTCCTTGAGGGTGCCGATGTCGTCGGGCCGGTCGACGAACACGTCGATGGCCGTGACCTTGTCCTCCATCATGAAGTATTTCTGCGCCTCGGCGATCGGCATGAACACGAAGGTGCCGTCGTATTCGCTCATGCCGATCTTGAAGATGGCGGCCACCGGATAGGCTTTTACGCGCGGCGTGGTGCCAAGCGCCGTGACGTTGCCCTTGGGGCTGACCAGGGTGATCTTGTCGCCGACCGTCACGCCGAGACTCTCGGCAAGGCGCTGGCCGATGGCGACGCCGATGCCGTCGTCGAACTTGTCGAAGGTGCCGACCTGCACCGTGTCGTAGACGAGCGGCAGCTTCTGGAGATCGGCGCTGCGCACGCCGCGCACCAGCACGCCGAATGCGCCGGACGGGCCGGAGGCCAGCACCTGGCCCTCGACGAACGGCATGGCCAGCCGGACGCCGTCGATGCCGGCGATGCGGTCGGCCACCGAGGCGTAGTCGGTGAGCGGGCTGTCGATCGGCTGGATGACGGCGTGGCCGTTGATGCCGAGGATCTTCTCCATCAACTGGCCGCGGAAACCGTTCATCACCGCCATGACGATGATCAGCGTGGCGACGCCCAGCATGATGCCGACGAAGGAAAAGCCGGCGATCACCGAGATGAAGGCTTCCTTGCGACGGGACCTCAGATAGCGGCCGGCCAGTTTCCACTCGAAGGGGGCGAAGGGACGCCCCGCTTTCGCCTCGCTCATCCAAAGACCTCCAAATGCCGGCCGAACGCCGGAACGCCGCGGCCGCCAGAGTCGCCCGTCGACTCGCGGCCACCGCGCGAGACTAGCAAATTCCTTCCGACGGCATGGCGTCCCGTCGGCGTTATCCAGACGGAATCGAGGAGCGCTGTCGGAGGAGCGGCAGCTTGCCGCCCCTCTTCCGCGACAATCAGGCCTTTTCTGTGACGCGGGCGACCGCCGATTCCAGCGACACCAGCGCCTTCTCGCCGGTGGCGCGCCGCTTCAGTTCGACGACGCCGTCGGCAAGGCCCTTCGGACCGACAATGATCTGCCATGGCAGGCCGATCAGGTCCATGGAGGCGAACTTGGCGCCCGGCCGGGCGGCGGTGTCGTCGTAGAGCGGGTCCTTGCCGGCGTTGGCGAGCTGCTCGTAGGCGCTCTCGCAGGCCGCCGTCACGGCCGCGTCATCGGAACGCAGGCTGACGATGCCGGCGCCGAACGGCGCGACGCTCTCCGGCCAGATGATGCCGGCGTCGTCGTGGCTCGCCTCGATGATGGCACCGATCAGCCGCGACACGCCGATGCCGTAGGAACCCATGATCACCGGCTGCTCGCTGCCGTCGGCCATAGCCACCCTGGCGCCCATCGGCTCGGAATATTTGGTGCCGAAGGAGAAGATGTGGCCAACCTCGATGCCGCGGGCCGAAACGCGCCGCTCCTCGGGCAGCGCCGCGAAGGCGGCTTCGTCGTGCATCTCGTCGGTGGCGGCGTAGCGGCTGGTGAAGGCATCGACGACCGGCGAGAGATCGGCGTCGAAGTCGACGTCGTCGCCGGGCACCGGCAGATCGAGCAGGTCCTTGTCGCAGAACACGGCGCTCTCGCCGGTCGAGGCGAGGATGATGAACTCGTGGCTGAGCTTGCCGCCGATGGGACCGGTGTCGGCGCGCATCGGGATGGCGGTGAGGCCGAGCCGCTTGTAGGTCCTGAGATAGGCGACGAACATCTTGTGATAGGCGCGCAGCGCGCCGGCCTGGTCGACGTCGAAGGAATAGGCGTCCTTCATCAGGAACTCGCGGCCGCGCATCACGCCGAAGCGCGGACGCACCTCATCGCGGAACTTCCACTGGATATTGTAGAGGTTGAGCGGCAGGTCGCGGTAGGAGCGCACATAGGTGCGGAAGATGTCGGTGACCACCTCCTCGGCCGTCGGGCCGTAGAGCATCTCGCGCTCGTGCCGGTCGACGATGCGCAGCATCTCCTTGCCGTAGGCGTCGTAGCGGCCGCTCTCGCGCCAGAGATCGGCCGGCTGGATCGACGGCATCAGGATCTCGACGGCGCCGGAGCGGTTCTGCTCCTCGCGGACGATCTCCTCGATCTTCTTCAGCACCTTGAGGCCGAGCGGCAGCCAGGAATAGATGCCGGCGTTCTGCTGGCGCATCATGCCGGCGCGCAGCATCAGGCGGTGCGAGACGATCTCGGCCTCCTTGGGTGCCTCTTTGAGAATGGGCAGGAAATACCGGCTGAGACGCATGGAATCCTCTCGCGCATTGGGGTGAGCGCGCTACTCAAAGCGCATCGACCCCGAAAAAACAAGACCGATCGGTCACCGACCGGACGAAAGCAATGCCGCGTCCCCCGTCCGCTATGACTTTAGTCTATGATATAAACCACGGATAGCAGACCAGTCCGGAACCGATCCAGAGATTTCCGACAAGTTATTGATATGGCGATATTTCCGGAGTGCGTCTGCAATCGCGGGCGACGTGTTTCGGTCTGCCGCGAACGCATGCAACGCCTGCACAAACGGATGACAAACCGAAAAACCCAGTGTATGGTACCCGCCATAAACAAGGACGGCACAGCCAAACGACGAAATGCTTCAGTAAATGAAGCCGTTGAAACAGGCAAAACAGAGTGCTTTCCAGTTATCGCGGTCTGAGTCTTGGGAGGGAAAACCCATATAGGCGCGGAAATCGCTGCCGCCGGCGGATGGACTGGGAGGTCTTTCGATCTGTAGGCTTTATGGGCTGACACGCGGAACTAAAGGCAGGGCTTCGGCCCTGCTTTTTTATTTTTAGTCTTGCCGGAAGACCTGTCGTTGCTGCCGGCGGGCGCGGTTGTCGTCACCTTGAAAACACCGTTCAATAAAGCGCTACTACCGTTCAGGCCATTGTCCACGTATCTTTCCCTATGAAACAGGAAAGGACAAGCCATGAGCATTCCCGGCAAGGGCGGAACCGACCGCATCGAGCAGATCCTGCTGCCGAACGTCCGCGATCTCGGCGGCTTCAAGGTTCGCCGGGCGCTGCCGTCGGCGCAGCGGCGCATGGTCGGGCCGTTCATCTTCTTCGACCAGATGGGGCCGGTGATGTTCGGCGCCGGCGAGGCGGAGGACGTGCGGCCGCACCCGCATATCGGCCTCTCGACGCTCACCTATCTGTTCGACGGCGAAATGGTGCATCGCGACAGCGCCGGCCACAAGGAGACGATCAAGGCCGGCGAGGTCAACTGGATGACGGCCGGCAACGGCATTGTCCACTCCGAGCGCTTTCCGACCGAGGTGCACGCGGCCGGCGGCCGGCTGTTCGGCACGCAGATCTGGGTGGCGCTGCCGAAAACCAGCGAGGAAATCCCGCCGCGCTTCAGCCATCACGACAAGGACGCCCTGCCCGCCCTCAGCGACACCGGCCTGCGGCTGACGCTGGTGGCCGGCGACGGCTTCGGCCTGCGCTCGCCGGTGCCGGTCTATTCCGACCTGATGTATGCCGACGTCCATCTCGATGCCGGCACGCGCTTCAAGGTGCCGCCCGACCATATCGAGCGCGGCGCCTACGTGATCAGCGGCGGCGTTTCGATCGAGGGGCAGGACGGCGTGTTCCCGCCCAACCAGCTCGTCATCTTCCGACCCGGCGCCGAGGTGATCCTGACGGCCACCGAGCCGACGCGCCTGGTGCTGATCGGCGGCGAACCCTTCCCGGAGAAGCGGCACATCTACTGGAACTTCGTCTCCTCCTCGCGGGAACGCATCGAGGCGGCCAAGGCCGACTGGCGCGCCCGCCGCTTCCCGGAGATCGCTGGCGAGACGGAGTTCATCCCGCTGCCGCCCGATCCGCCGGGGCTGCGGGTGAAGGAGTAATCCCCCAAACGAGAAGGGCGGCGCCATCGGCACCGCCCTTTCCATATTCCGATCCGAGAGCCGGATCAGCGCTTCGAGAACTGGAAGCTGCGGCGAGCCTTGCGCTTGCCGTACTTCTTGCGCTCGACGACGCGGCTGTCGCGGGTCAGGAAGCCGAGCTTCTTGAGCACGCCGCGCAGGCCCGGCTCGTAGTAGGTCAGCGCCTTGGAGATGCCGTGACGCAGCGCGCCGGCCTGGCCGGACAGACCGCCGCCGGACACGGTGGCGATGATGTCGAACTGGCCGTCGCGGGCGGCGGCGTAGATCGGCTGCTGGACGATCATCTGGAGCACCGGACGACCGAAGTAGACCGTGAACTCCTTGCCGTTGACCGTGATCTTGCCGGAGCCCGGCTTGACCCAGACGCGCGCGATGGCGTTCTTGCGCTTGCCGGTGGCATAGGCGCGGCCGAACTTGTCGAGCTTCTGGACGTGGACCGGGGCCTCGGCCACCGGAGCGACGTCGGCAGTGCCGAGTTCGGCGAGGGAGGAAAGCTCAGCCATGGATCAAGGCCTCGTGTTCATCTTGTTCATCGACTTGACGTCGAGGACTTCCGGCTGCTGGGCGGCATGGGGATGCTCGGCACCGGCGTAGACGCGGAGGTTGGAAAGCTGGCGACGGCCGAGCGGACCCTCGGGGATCATGCGCTCGACGGCCTTCTCGAGCACGCGCTCCGGGAAGCGGCCTTCGAGGATCTGGCGCGCCTTGCGCTCCTTGATGCCGCCGATGTAGCCGGTGTGCCAGTAGTAGGTCTTGTCGGTGTACTTGCGGCCGGTCAGCACCACCTTGTCCGCGTTGATGACGATGACGTTGTCGCCGTCGTCCATGTGCGGGGTGTAGGTGGCCTTGTGCTTGCCGCGGAGGCGCATCGCGATCACAGTCGCGAGGCGGCCGACCACGAGGCCTTCGGCGTCGATCAAGACCCACTTCTTCTCGATGTCCGCCGGCTTCGCCGAATAGGTCGTCATGGGCGTTACCGTCTTCCGGTTGGGCCGCCGCCCTCAAGATCGGGAGCACACGGCCGGTTCGTCTCACCATCGCATCGCTGCCGATGCGAAAGGGCGGCTCCCGTCGCCAGGCGCCGCCGTCGCGTCTCCATTATGGAAATGCCGCCCGTTTGTCAAGCGACACGGACGGCATCCTTCGTATATGAATCAATGCGTTAGACCATGCGGTATCATGATACCGCATAAATCTCGCCTCAGGCGAGACCGAGCAGCGCCTTGACGTCGGCGATGTCGGAGGGCTTGCCGTAGTCGATCACCCCTTCGGCCGGCGCGATGCGGCGGATCAGGCCGGACAGCACCTTGCCGGCGCCCACCTCGACGAACTTGTCGACGCCGGCGCCGGCCATGGCCGACACGCTCTCGCGCCAGCGGACGGTGCCGGTCACCTGCGCCACCAACTGCTGGCGGATGGCCTCGGGATCGTCGGTCGGCGCGGCTGTGACGTTGGCGAAGATCGGCACGATCGGCGCGGCGATGGTCGCCGCGGCCAGCGCCTCGGCCATCGCCTCGGCGGCCGGCTTCATCAGCTGGCAGTGGAAGGGCGCCGAGACGTTGAGCAGCATGGCGCGCTTGGCGCCCTTGGCCTTGGCGATGTCGACGGCGCGGATGACGGCGAGCTTGCTGCCCGACACCACCACCTGTCCGGGGGCGTTGTCGTTGGCGGCCTCGCAGACATCGCCCTGGGCGGCCTCCCTGGCGACGGCCACCGCCGTCTCGAAATCAAGCCCGAGCAGGGCGGCCATGGCGCCCTCGCCCACCGGCACCGCCTTCTGCATGGCGTTGCCGCGCGTCCTGAGCAGGCGGGCGGCGTCGGTCACCGTCAGCGCGCCGGCGGCGGCCAGCGCCGAGTATTCGCCGAGCGAGTGGCCGGCGACGTAAGCGGCATGCTGCTTGATGGTGATGCCTTCGGCTTCGAGGGCGCGCAGCGCGGCGAGGCTGACGGCCATCAGCGCCGGCTGGGTGTTGGCGGTCAGCGTCAACTGGTCCTCGGGACCGTTGAAGACGATGTCGGACAGCTTCTCGCCGAGCGCGTCGTCCACCTCCTCGAACACCGCCCTGGCGGCCGGATACTGGTCGGCGAGGGCCTTGCCCATGCCGATGGCCTGACTGCCCTGGCCGGGAAACACGAAGGCATTGGTCATCTGTTGGCTTTCCTCAATGGTTTTCGGCCGGACACGACCATCCGGCCGCGGCAAAGTCAAGGCCGGGCCGCCGGATTCCGGGGAAAAGCCGACGTCATGGCCGGCGCGGCAGCAGCGACCCGACGGCGATGGCGAGCCAGCCGAGGATCAGCGACACGCCGCCCGACGGCGCCGCCATGGGAAACAGGCTGCGTGCCGTCGCGGCCTTGAACACCAGTTCGCCGGAGAACAACAGGCAGCCGGCGACGATGAGCAGCGCCGAAAGGCCGCGCAGCCGACGTCCCTCGGCATTGGCAAGCGCCAGCAGCGCCGCGGCGTGGAACAGCAGGACATTGCCCGCCACGTCGAGATTGGCGCCGGTGACGGCGTGGGCGCCGACGGCCAGCGTCGCCACCCCGGCCGCGCCGGCAAGTCCCGCCGATAATCCGATCAGTCGATGGGCGGACATGACATCATCCTCTGGCATCCATGCCGTTCAGCTACTAACGGTGTCGGTAATAATCCATCCGTCGATAAGCCGAAAGCGCCGCCATGCTCATTCCGGTCACCGATCCGGCCGATCCACGCCTCGCCCCGTTCATGAACGTCCGCGACCGCGACCTCAGGCAGGCGCACGGCGACGCTTTCATCGCCGAGGGCGAGAGCGTGCTCGCCGTCTTCCTGTCGGCGGGCTCGCGCTTCCGACCGGAGGCGTTGATGATCGCCGGCAACCGAGTGGAGGCGGTGCTGGCGCTGTCGCCGCGCGACGACCTGCCGATCTTCGTCGCCGACCAGCCCGTGATGGACGCCATCGTCGGCTTTCCGATCCATCGCGGCATGATCGGCCTCGGCCGACGTGGGGCCTTGCCCGCCCTCGCCGACCTGCTCGCCGCGCGGCCGGCCGTGGTGGTCGGGCTGGTCGGCATCGCTAATCACGACAACATGGGCGGCATCTTCCGCAACGCCGCCGCCTTCGGCGCCGGGGCGGTCGTGCTCGATGCCACCTCGTGCGATCCGCTCTATCGCAAAGCGATCCGGGTGTCGGTGGGCGGCGCGCTGCGGGTGCCGTTCACGCGACTTGCGGCCGACGCCAGCGTCGCGGCAAGCCTCGCCGCCTCGGGCTACCGGGTGCTGGCCCTGTCGCCGCGCGGCGAAAAGCGGCTCGGCGAGGTGGCCGTCGACCGTCCCGTAGCGCTGCTCTTGGGCACGGAGGGCCCGGGCCTGCCGGATGCCGAGATGGCGGCGGCCGAAACGGTGCGCATCGACATGGCCGGCGGCTTCGACAGCCTCAACGTGGCCACCACCTGCGGCATCGCGCTCTACGAACTGACGCGGCGGACGACGGCAAGATCCTGATATGATTACCCCTCTCCCGGTGGGGAGAGGGGCATGGCTGTTCCAACGGAAAGATCGGCGCCCTCCCCTCAGCCGCCGGAGATCACCGCGGCACGGTCGCGCCAGGAGCGGGCCGGGGTCGGCTCGCCGAGTGCCTTTTCTCGGGCGAGCAACTGGGCCTCCCGCTCGGGGATGTAGTCGCGGGTAATCGGCACCACGTCGTTCCGGTGGGTAAGCTGGAACTGGTAGACCACCACGTCGAGGAAGCGGAAGGCGGCCTCGCACATGGCGAGATAGCATTCCCACATGCGGCAGAAGCGCTCGTCGTAGAGGGCAAGCGCCTTGTCGCGCTGGGCCATGAAGCGGGCGCGCCATTCGCGCAGCGTGTCGGCGTAGTGATGGCGCAGCACCTCGACGTCGGCCATCATCAGGCCAGACTTCTCGACGGCGGTCACCACTTCCGACAGGGCCGGCAGGTGGCCGCCGGGGAAGATGTACTTGGTGATCCAGCCGTTGGTGAGGCCGGGCGTCGAGGTGTGGCCGATGGTGTGCAGCATGAACACGCCGTTCTCGGCGAGAAGGTCGGCCGTCTTGCGGAAGAAGGTATCGTAATTCTGCGGCCCGACGTGCTCGAACATGCCGACGGAGATGATGCGGTCGAAGGTGCCGCGGGTGTTGCGGTAGTCCTCCAGCTCGAACTTCACGTGCTCGTAGCCCTTGTCGGCAGCGCGCTTGCGGGCAATGGCCAGCTGTTCGTCGGAGAGCGTCACGCCCTTGACCTGGCCGGCCCCGCCCACCTCGGCGAGATAGAGGCCGAGCCCGCCCCAGCCGCTGCCGATGTCGAGCACGCTCATGCCCGGCTCGACCAGCAGCTTGGCGGCAAGGTGCCGGCACTTGGCACGCTGTGCCTCCTCGAGCGTCAGCTCCGGCGAGGCGAAATAGGCACAGGAATACTGGCGGTCGGCATCGAGGAACAGATCGTAGAAGGCGGCGTCGAGATCGTAGTGGTGGACGACGTTGCGGCGCGACCGGCCCAGCGTGTTGCGGCCGAACAGAACATGCCGGACCTTGCGGGCGGCGAGCAGCAGCTTGCGGCCGGTGAAGCTGCGCATGGCCGTGCCGTGCTGGAGCAGCAGCTTGAGGAGGTCGTAGAGCGTGCCCTCGACGACGTCGAGCCGGCCGTCCATATAAAGTTCGCCGAATCGCACTTCCGGGTCGCGGATCAGTTCGCCGGCCGTCGCCTTGTCGGCGATGCGAACCACGACGCGCTGGCCGCTGCCGTCGCCGAATACCCAGCGCGTGCCGTTGTAAAGCTCAACCTCAAGTGAACCGCGTGTCACCAGCTTGTTCAGCAAGCCGCGGAGAATATTTTCCGCCCAGACCATGGCAGGTCCCCCACCATCGCTATCGCGGCGGCACCGGTCTTGCGGTCTTCAACAAGGCCGAAATCGTCTACATCCGATGTCGCCAAACGAAACTGCAACCGAGGCCGTAGAGGATCGTCGTAACGAAAATGTAGTCCGGTCCGGAGCCGCGTCCACCGATGGCGGACGTCAGCGCCTGTCGGCGGCCCGTTCATAAATATGATCGAAATCAAAAAAGGTTCCAGAGAATTCCTTGGGGAACACCCGCCTGGGCCGGTCACGAACGCGCGATCCATCTCCTTGAGAGATCAATGATCCCGCTGCCGGCGATCGCCGGGCAAGCCGGCCAGCGCGCCTTGCGGCGGCAACACGCCGTCACCCCTTCCGGCCGGCGCCGTCCTTCAGCGCCAGTTGCTCGGGCACCGGCAGACCGCGCTCGACGAACAGCCTGATCACGCCGTCCGGCATGGCGCGGCAGCCGCAATTGGCGGCATGGCCGGCGTGCCAGGCCATGCGCTGGTCGGGCTTAGGGTTCTTCGGCATGGGGTTGGCCTCGTGCCAGGCGCGATTGATCCTGCTCATCGTTTTCCTTTCCCGGCGTTCGGCGTTCCGTCATCTGCGGTCGGCCGGGCGACAGGAGATGTCAGCAGGCTTCGCGCATCGGGAATTGGACGGATGCCCTTGAAAGCGGAACGGCCCCCGTTGCCGGGGGCCGTCCTTCATCTCGTCAGTGAAGCCTTGGGCTTACCGGAAACCGGTCAGTCCTCGAGGGTCCAGACGGCCGGCGAACGCTCAAGGCGGGCGACCAGCAGCTGACGCTCCAGATCCATCTCCTTGGGCAGGCGATCGCCGAACTTGGCGAAGTGCGAGATCTGGTCCTCGGCCTCGGCCAGACCCTTGTCCTTCTCGACCTTGACGATCTCGTCGTACTTGGCCTTCGGGAAGTCGACGCCTTCCATGTTCAGGTCCGAGTAGCGCGGAACGAGGCCATAGGGGCTCTCGACAGCGGCAGCCGTGCCCTTGACGCGGCCGACGATCCACTCGAGGGCGCGCATGTTCTCGCCGTAGCCCGGCCACATGAACTTGCCGTTCTCGTCCTTGCGGAACCAGTTGACGCGGAAGATGCCAGGCGCGGCCGGCAGCTTGCGGCCGATGTTCAGCCAGTGCGCCCAATAGTCGGCCATGTTGTAGCCGCAGAACGGCAGCATGGCGAACGGGTCGCGGCGCATGGCGGCCTGGCCGACGGCGGCAGCGGTCGCTTCCGAACCCATGGTGGCGGCAAGATAGACGCCGTGGGTCCAGGAGAAGGACTGCATGACCAGCGGGAAGGCCTTGGAAACGCGGCCGCCGACGATGAAGGCATCGATCGGCACGCCAGCGGGATCTTCCCAGGCGGCGTCGATCGACGGCACCTGCGAGGCCGGAGCGGTGAAGCGGCTGTTCGGATGGGCGGCAGCGCGGCCGCAATCCGGGGTCCAGTCCTGGCCGGTCCAGTCGATCAGGTGCGCCGGCTTCTCGCCGTCGAGACCTTCCCACCACACGTCGCCATCGTCGGTCAGCGCGACGTTGGTGAAGATGCAGTTGGCCTTGAGGGTGGCAAGCGCGTTCGGGTTCGAGACGGCGTTGGTGCCGGGGGCGACGCCGAACAGGCCGTTCTCGGGGTTGATGGCGCGCAGGCGGCCATGGGCGTCCGGCTTGATCCAGGCGATGTCGTCACCGATGGTGGTGACTTCCCAGCCCTTGTAGGCCGGCGGCGGGATCAGCATGGCGAAGTTGGTCTTGCCGCAGGCCGACGGGAAGGCGGCGGCGACGTAGGCCTTCTCACCCTTGGGGTTCTTGACGCCGAGGATGAGCATGTGCTCGGCGAGCCAGCCCTCGTCGCGGGCCATGACCGAGGCGATGCGCAGGGCGAGACACTTCTTGCCGAGCAGGGCGTTGCCGCCGTAGCCCGAACCGAACGACATGATCTCGCGGGTTTCGGGGAAGTGGACGATGTACTTGGTGTCGTTGCAGGGCCAGGCGACGTCCTTCTGGCCGGCTTCGAGCGGGGCACCGACCGAGTGGATGCACGGCACGAAATCGCCGTTGCCGAGCACGTCGAGCACCTTCTGACCCATGCGGGTCATGATGCGCATGTGGACGGCGACGTAGGCGCTGTCGGAGAGTTCAACGCCGATCTGGGCGATGTCCGAACCGAGCGGACCCATGGAGAAGGGGATCACGTACATCGTGCGGCCCTTCATGCAGCCCTTGAACAGGCCGTTCATGGTGGCGCGCATCTCGGCCGGATCGGCCCAGTTGTTGGTCGGGCCGGCTTCGTCCTTCGTCTTCGAGCAGATGTAGGTGCGGTCCTCGACGCGAGCGACGTCCGACGGATTGGAACGGGCAAGGAAGCTGTTCGGGCGCTTCTCGGGGTTCAGGCGCGTGAAGGTGCCGCCGTCGACCAGCTCCTGGCAGAGACGATCATATTCTTCCTGCGAACCGTCGCACCAGTAGATGCGATCCGGGGTCGTCAGCTTGGCGACTTCCTCGACCCAGGCGATAAGCTTTGCATTCTTGGTAGGAGCTTGTGACATCAGCTTTCTCCGATGGACATATCGCCGCCCGTTCCGGTCTCATTGGTGAGAGAGGACTTATGAGACGAAGCGCCGACAAGGGTGGGTAAGGTTCGCAGCCTGATGAAAGAAGCTTCTGCCGTGGTGGCTACACCATAAAAGAGCATCGCCGGGAACCCTTCGGCACCCTTGAGACAACCCCAAGACAGTCGCATCTCCTGCCAGTCTCTCCAACGCTCGGCACCCATAACCGAGCGGCCCGGATTAGCGTTCCGGAAAAAGACAATACCGACTGAAGTATGAGGGATCAATCGTTGTAAGACCGTACGAGATCACCGTCCGATGGATCGGAATTTTGGAACAAAAATAGAACAAAATAGAGACGAAAAGGATGGTCAATTCAGCAATTCGGCTAATTTCTGCGCTTTTTCATGGCCGCCTTGGGAGGGCTATCCTTTTCACCGAAAGTTCTACGTGCCATTACGTATCCAATACGTAGTTTATACTAGGAGACGTAAAAATGCATTCCAATTCGGACCGATTGCCGGCAATCGCCTCGCCGAAAGGCCGGGATCGCGGCATTCAATCGATATGATTCCCGATACCGCCAACCGGGCGGTTCGGTCAGGCCGGACGTGTTTCCTCCCGGACGCCGCCGAGATCGACGCGGCGGCCGACGCCAATGGCCGCGAGGAAGGCTTCGTCGTGGCTTACAACCAGAAGTGCGCCGTCATAGGCACGGAGACCGGCCTCCACCGTCTCGACCGATTCGATGTCTAGATGGTTGGTCGGCTCATCCAGGATGAGGAGCTGCGGCGGCCGGCTCCGTCCGAGAACGCAGGCGAGACCGGCCCTCAGCCGTTCGCCGCCGGACAGGCTGCCGACCGTCCGGAGCGCGGCATCGGCGCGGAAGCGGAAGCGGGCCAGACTCGCCCGGCAGGCTTCCTCGCCGGCATCGGGGTCGAGGCGGCGGCAGGCGTCGCGAATGGTCTCGCCGTCGTCGAGCAGCGACACCCGCTGGTCGAGGAAGGCGAAGTCGACGCGGCGGTCGATGGTGCCGGTCAGCGGCGCGAGATCGCCGACGATCGTGCGGAGCAGCGTCGTCTTGCCGGAGCCGTTGGGGCCGGCGACGGCAACGCGTTCAGGCCCCCTGATCTCCAGCGTGAGGTCGCGGACCAGCGCTTCGCCGCCATGGCCGGCGCTCAGCCGGTCGAGCCGCAGCACCAGGCGGTCGGCGACGAGGCCGGACGGCGGCAGGCTGACCGAGAAAGGCACCAGGATTTCCAGCTTCTTCCGCGCTTCGTCGGCCGCCGAGGTGGCGGCGGCCGTCCGCCGCTCGGCAAGGCGGGCGTCGGCGGCGCGCGTCTCCTCGGCGCGCCGGGCGAGACCGCCGGCGACGATCTTCGGCATGTCGCCCTTCTTGCCCTTGCGCGCCCCTGCCCCGGCCCGGCGGGCCTGCCGCTCGGCCTGCGTCTGCGCCGCCTGCCGCTCGACGGCCAGCCGCCGCTCGGCGTCGTCGAGATCATGTCGGGCGGCGGCCAGCTCCACCGCCTTGCGTGCCCGGTAGGCGCTCCAGCCGCCGCCATAGCGGCCGGCGCCGAGCGGCGTCAGTTCGACGATGGCATCCATGCCTTCCAGCAGATCGCGGTCGTGGCTGACCACCACCGCGCCGCCGCGCCAGCCGGCCAGGAGTTCGGCCACCGCCCGGCGACCGTCGCGATCGAGATTGTTGGTCGGCTCGTCGAGCAGCAGCATGTCCGGTTCGTCGAAGGTCAGCGCGGCCAGCGCCGCCCGCGTCGTCTGCCCGCCCGACAGCGCGACGAGCGGTGTCTCGGGCGCAACGGCAAGGCCGAGCCCGGCGAGCGACGCCTCCATCCGGGCCGGCAGCGTCCAGTCGGCGGCGGAAAGCTCGGACAGGCTTGCCTCCCCTGCCTCGGCGCGGTCGAGCAGGGCGAGCGCCTCGCGCACGCCATAGAGGTCGGCGACGGTCATCCCCGGCGGCGGGGCGACGATCTGGCGCAGCACGGCGAGCCGGCCGGCGACGGCGATGCTGCCGGCCTGCGGCTGCAGTTCGCCGGCGATCAGGTGGATGAGCGTCGACTTGCCGACGCCGTTGCGGCCGACCAGGCCGGTGCGCTCGGCGCCGAAGGCGATGTCGAGATGATCGAAGAAGGGGCGGCCGTCAGGCGTAGAATAGCTGAGACCGGAAAGCGTGATGGAAGCGGGCATGAATGCGATTCCTGATGGCAGGGAAAACGAGGTCTGCGATCAGGCTGTCGTTCATTGCGGCAAATCCAGCTTCAGCCGGGCGATGATGCCCGGAGGGCGCCGCTATAGTCCGGTTGCCGGCGGCGCGCAAGGGGAAACGAGCGGAATGCCGCGCGTCCGGCGGCTCCGCCCGCCGGTTCCGGAGCATGTCCGATGAAAGCCGATTGATCGGACATGCTCTCTCTTTGTATGGCGCAACTCCGGAGGCAAAACCGGTTCCCGACTTTTGCCGGAACTGCCCTAAAGGCGGGCGACGCCGCGCCGGCGCAGGAGATCGATGACGCGATCGGGCGAGCGGAAGCAGGGAATGCCGATGCGCTGCTGGTCGATGATCAGCTCCAGCACCATGAAATGGCCGGGCACGCTTTCCGGCGGCGGCAGCAGGCGGAAGGCGTTCACCGCCGGCAGGCAGATATAAGTCCGGCGGTAGGCGTAGTGCGCGAAGAAGCGCCGCCGCATCGGCGCGTCGCGGTCGATGACCACCAGTTCGCCGCCCGACAGCAGGATCAGCGTGCCGGTGGTGACGCGGCGGCGGTTCTGGGCGTTGCGGCAGGGCCGGCCCGGCGGATCGAAATAGATCGGCAGCATGAACTGGCCGCCGCGCCGCTCCTCGGACAGCATGGCGTTGAAGAAGAAGCCCTCGAACTCCTCCGCCTCGCCGCCCGGCGGCGAGCGGAACTCGTCCGGCCCGGCGATGCGCTGGCGGGCGAAGGCGAGAACGCGCGCCATCAGGTCGGCGGAGACCGAATTGTAGGTGACGCTCAGCGCGTCGCCCTCCTTGAGGAGCAGCGCGAAATCGGCGTGCAGCAGATTGTGCCCGGCCCGGACGGCGGCGACATCGTCCCAGGCGACCTCGCGGGCCATGAAGCCCTCGGCGTCGACCGGCGCCGACAGCAGGGTGAAGCCGTGGGCATCGGCGGCAAACACCGCGCCGTAGAGGTCGGCGCCCGGACAGGCTTCGCGCCGGTCTATCGGGCGCGGGATCTTGACGATGTAGTCGGCGCCCTTCAACCCGTCGTAGGCCGACCGGAAGCGGGGCGGCATGTCGATCGCCGAACTGACCGGCAGCAGCCAGGGGCCGAAGGCATCGTATTCCCGGAGATCGTCCGGATCGGCGTCCGCCCGGCTCCAGGCCGAACGACGCGGCGAGCGTCTGAATTGGCTGAACACCACGTTCCTCCACTCGTTGCAGCATACCGACATCGCGCGAAAGGCGCCGCGCCCTCCCCGCCACAAGCCGCCGGACGCCGCCATGACGGGCGCCCCGCACAGGCCCGCGGCCGACGGCCGGCAGCCACATCATTGTGCGGACAATCGCGGCGCCTGACCAGTTGGCATTCCCACGGCCACCCGCTTGCCGCATCCCACGCAAGGCCACTCGCGAGGCCTGTCCGATCGACGAACCGGCGTCTCATCCGGACAACCGTCTCAGGGCCGACGCCCTCGCCGCCAGTCAGGTCCACCCGGTAGGCGGTTCCGATTCCCGAATGGTTCGACAGGAATAGAGAAGCAATGCACGACCGTCCGGGGACCGCCCGCCGGGCATCGGCTCGGGCGCATCCGCCATCGGATAGCCGGGGATCACCCTCGGCAACCAATTCCACAACCTGTCTATCACCGAACCACTCTACCACCAATTGTCCTTTCGCCCCGTCCGCGCCAGCGGCGGCCGGAAAGCGCATGCTTCGGGTGGCAGCGCGCCGCCATGAGGCGAAAAGCCGTGGCGATCCAATCCGAGGCGCCGCCGGGGTCGAGTCCGGGACGCCAGCGACCGGCGCCGCGACGTCTCCGGCTCGAAAAATGGCGAGCGACCGTCGTCATCCCTCCCGGTTACGTCCCTGCAACGTTTCAAATCGTCAAAAACGACCTCATCCCGGCGAGAACCTCCGCAACAGCGTGACAACGGCAGCCCAGCGATCGCTCCTTTCCCCTTGAAAGCGCTTTGAATCGGGCTTCGACAGCGGTCGGCCTCGGCGGCCACTACGTAATAACCCAAGGTGAGCTTGC
This sequence comes from Pleomorphomonas koreensis DSM 23070, assembly GCF_000425185.1. Lineage (GTDB taxonomy): Bacteria > Pseudomonadota > Alphaproteobacteria > Rhizobiales > Pleomorphomonadaceae > Pleomorphomonas > Pleomorphomonas koreensis. Next base: position 5,777 of record NZ_AULH01000022.1, on the reverse strand, counting down.
ATCCGACCCCGGAATGGGCCTAGACCTTTAGTCGTATCGTTTTCGGTGGCTTCACCGAAGAATGTCGCGTTTTCAATGGACCACCGTCAGGAGACCGCACAGCCCCGCCAACGCCCCCTTGGACATAAGTCGAAGATGCGACTATTGCTCAACGAACTCGCCTGTGATACTCCATGGAAACGCTTCCACACGATGTTCGCCCACATGCACCCGACCATTAAGGACATAGCGGAGAGAGCAGGCGTCGGCCTCGGCACCGTCTCGCGGGTGCTGAATGATCACCCGCGCGTGTCCGAGACGACACGGGCCAAGGTGCTGGGCGCGGTGCGCGAGCTCAACTACGTACCGAGCCTCGCCGCCCGCGGCCTGTCGATGGGCAAGACGCAAAGCATTGCGGTCATTGCGCCTTTCTTCACGCGATCGGCCTTCGTCGAGCGGCTGCACGGCATTGAGGAGACGACGTCGGCCAATGGCTACGACCTCGTCATCTATAATGTCGACGCCGTCGAGAAGCGCGACCGCTACTTCCGCACCGTGCCCGATCCGCGCCGGGTGGACGGCGTCATCATCATTTCCCTGCCCCCTTCGGCGTCGGACGTCGCCCGCTTCCAGCGGTCTGCCGTTCCGGTTGTTTTCGCCGACGTCGGCAATCCCGTTTGCGAGCCGTTCGATCGTATCGTTATCAACGATATTCAGGGCGGCCGCCTGGCGACGCAGCATCTGATCGATCTCGGCCACCGCGGCATCGGCTATATCGGCGACCTGCCGGTCGCCGGCTTCAACTTCACCGCCGGCGAGGATCGCTTCGAGGGCTATCGGCGCGCGCTGATCGGCGCCGGCCTTCCGGTCCGGCCGGAGCACCATCTCGACGGCCGCTTCGGCCGTGAGGTGGCGCGCGAACTCGCCCGCCGCATGCTGGCCTCCGCCGGCCGGCCGACGGCGATCTTCGCTTCCAACGACACGCAGGCCCTGGGAGTCATCGAGGCGGCCGGAGACCTTGGCCTTGATGTGCCCGGCGACCTGTCGGTGGTCGGCTATGACGACATCGAGACCGCCGATTTCCTGGGGCTGACGACGGTCCGCCAGCTCCTTTTCGAATCCGGGCGCCGCAGCGTCGAAGCCCTGCTCGGGAGATTGCAGTCTCCCGAGCGGGCGCCGCTCTGCGACACGCTGCCCGTCGAGCTCATCGTGCGCCGGACGACTGCTCCGCCACGCTGATGATGCCGCCGCTTTCCGTCGAGCGGTGGCGTCAAGATCGCGCGAGGTGCGCGATCGTTCTTTAGGAAGACCCGATTTTTGGGAGGTTTGCATGAAATTGAAATCGCTTAACGCCTGCCTGATGGCGTCGGCTTTCGTCGCTTTCGCCGCTGTCACGGCCGCCGCCGCGGCCGACAACATGCCGGCCGAGCTGGCCGACGCCTTCGCCGGCAAGTTCAAGGGCACCAAGGTCACCGCCTTCGGTCCGTTCACCGCCGGCGACGAAGTCCGCTTCAACGACACGGTCAAGGCCTTCGAGGAAGCCACCGGCATCGACATCCAGTACGAGGGCTCGAAGCAGTTCGAGGCGACGATCGCCACGCGTTCCGACGCCGGCAACCCGCCCGACATCGCCGACTTCCCGCAGCCCGGCCTGCTGGCCAACTTCGCCAAGTCCGGCAAGCTGGTCGACCTCAGCGCCAACAAGGACTACTACCTCCAGCAGTACATCCCGAGCTGGGTGGACATGGCCACCAAGCCCGGCAAGGACGGCAACCCCGGTCTCTACGGCGTGTGGGAGCGCGTCAACGTCAAGAGCCTGGTCTGGTATCCGAAGAAGGCCTTCGACGCCGCCGGCTACAAGGTGCCGACGACCTGGGCCGAACTCGAGGCCCTGCAGGACCAGATCGTCGCCGACGGCGATACGCCGTGGTGCGTCGGCATCGAGTCGGGTGCCGCCACGGGCTGGCCGGCCACCGACTGGCTCGAGGAGTTCATGCTGCGCACGACCTCGCTCGAGAACTATGATGCCTGGACCGAGGGCAAGCTGCCGTTCTCCTCGCCCGAGGTGAAGCATGCCGCCGAGCTGATCGGCAAGATCTGGCTCGACGAGAAGTATGTCTACGGCGGCCGCAAGGGCATCGTGTCGACCAGCTTCGGCGATTCGCCGGTCAACATGTTCTCCGATCCGCCGAAGTGCTGGCTGCACAAGCAGGGCAACTTCATCACCGCCTTCTTCCCGGAGAAGGCCAAGGCCGGCGTCGACTACTCCTTCTTCTACCTGCCGGGCATCGACCCCGCCTATGGCAAGCCGGTTGAAGTCGGTGGCGACATCTGGGGCGCCTTCAACGACCGTCCGGAAGTCCGCGCCGTCATGCAGTACTTCGCCAAGGCCGAGCATCTGAAGGCCTGGCTCGCCGTCGGCGGCGCCATCGCGCCGCAGAAGGACGCCGATCTCGCCTGGTACAAGAACGACGTCGACAAGGGCGTCGCCGAGATCCTGGCCGGCGCCACCGCCGTCCGCTTCGACGGTTCGGACCTGATGCCGGGCGAAGTCGGCGCCGGTTCGTTCTGGAAGCAGATGACCGCCTGGGTGTCCGGTACCACCGACCTCGACACCGCCCTCAAGGACATCGACGCCTCCTGGCCGAAGAAGTAAGTCCTCGACTTAATCCGACTGGCCAACGTCGTTGACTTTCGGTTAAGACTTACGACAAGCGCGCCCCCGCCCGAGCGGGGGCCGCGACCCAAAAAAGGCGGGGCGGACCATGGTGATGCTTGGCAAAAGCGTCTTCATCCAAACCGACCTTTCACGCGGATTCGCCGGGTGGAGCGATGCTCTCCGACCCGCGCAGCGCCGGCCGCAACGCCGGACGCCTCGCCTGAATCCGCCGATCGGGTCGACGCTGGGCTGGGAAGGCCCGGTCGGACTGCCCGGTTTCTCACTCGCCGCTGTGCATAAGGACGAGCCGGCCGCCATGGGGTCGCGCTCCGGGGGACAGACATGACGCTTCTCAATCCCGACGCGGACGAGCGGTCCGCCGAGCTTGCGCGCGCCCGCCGACGGCGAAACCGCGCCCTCTTCACCCTCCTGAGCGGCATCATCGCGGCCGTCGTCCTGTTCGAGGGCTTCTTCGCGCTGCGCGACAGCCAGGCGCCCAAGCTGGTGGTGGCCCTGTTCGCCATGGTCTGGGGCGGCGGCGGCATGGCGATCCTCTACCTGATCGCCAACCAGTTGGTCGAGTTCACGCCGTCTGCCTGGCAGCGGCGCCTGACGCCGATCGTCTTCGTGCTGCCGGCCATCGCCTTCGTCGTCTACTTCCTGGCCCTGCCGGCGGTGCGCACCTTCATCGCCAGCCTGTTCGACCGCGACGGCAGCAACTTCGTCGGGCTCGCCAACTACATCACGGTATTCACCGAACCGTTCATGCTGGTGACCTTCCGCAACAACGTGCTGTGGATCGTGTTTGGCGCCAGCTTCACCATCATCTTCGGCCTCCTCGTGGCCGCGCTGGCCGACCGCAGCAAGTTCGAGAACCTCGCCAAGGCGATCATCTTCATGCCGATGGCCATCTCGCTGGTCGGCGCCGGCGTCATCTGGAAGTTCATCTATGCCGTCCGCGATCCGAGCGACGTGCAGATCGGCCTGCTGAATGCCATCGTCGTCGCCTTCGGCGGCGAGCCGCAGGCCTGGATCGCCATGCTGCAACCGTGGAACAATCTGTTTCTGATCGTCATCGTCGTCTGGATGCAGACCGGCTACGCCATGGTGCTGTTCTCGGCGGCCATCAAGTCGGTGCCGACCGACATCATCGAGGCGGCCCGCGTCGACGGCGCCGGCGAGTTCAAGATCTTCTTCTCGATCATCATTCCCTCGATCATGGGCACCGTCGTCACGGTGTCGGCCACCGTCATCATCTTCACGCTGAAGATCTTCGACGTGGTGCTGGTGATGACCGGCGGCCAGTTCGGCACCGACGTCATCGCCACCCAGTTCTACAACCAGTATTTCGTCAACCGCAATTTCGGCCTCGGCTCGGCGATCGCCATCGTCCTGCTGCTGACCGTCATTCCGGTGATGGTCTACAACCTGCGCCAGTTCAACAAGAGGGAGACCCTGTGATGGCCAAGTCAAAGGGCAACCCCTTCCCGCGCGTCTTCGTCAACGTCACGCTGGTGGTCATCTGCCTCTTGTGGCTGATCCCGACGCTCGGCCTGTTCGTCTCCTCCTTCCGGCCGCGCGACGAGATCATGTCGTCGGGCTGGTGGACGATCATCCCGCACAAGGTCTGGGTGACCACCGAGCAGTTCACGCCCGATCCGTCGATCGACCGCAACGGCGTCATGACCTTCGAGGGCGCCACCGGCACCTTCGAGGAGCTGCGCAAGGGCGTCGAATCGGCCGACGGCGACAAGCGCGTCGTCTGGATCGGCAACAAGCGCGCCGGCACCGTGCAGGTGCAGGAGAAGGAGTGGAGCGGCGCGCCCGCCACCACGCTCCAGAACTACCACGACGTGCTGGCCGGCAAGAACGTCACCATCGCCAACAATCAGGAGGAAGCCGCCCGCAAGGGCGAGGACATGGCCGATGCCTTCATCAACTCGATGGCGGTCACCTTCCCGGCCGTGGTCATTCCGATCCTGATGGCCGCCTTCGCCGCCTACGGCTTCGCCTGGATGCGCTTCCCCGGCCGCAAGATGGTGTTCGCACTGATGGTGGCGCTCCTGGTGGTGCCCCTGCAGATCGCGCTGGTGCCGGTGCTCACCGACTATGTGCACCTGAGGCTGAACGGCACCTACATGGCGGTCTGGCTGGCGCATACCGGCTTCGGTCTGCCGCTCGCGGTATTCCTCCTCTACAACTATATCTCGACGCTGCCGCGCGAGATCATGGAGGCGGCGATCGTCGACGGTGCGTCGCACTTCAAGATCTTCTGGCGGCTGGTGTTGCCGCTGTCGACGCCGGCGCTCGCCTCGTTCGCCATCTTCCAGTTCCTTTGGGTCTGGAACGACTATCTGGTGGCGTTAATCTTCATCGGCAACGTGCCGGGCGTCCAGGTGCTGACCATGCGGCTCGCCGACATGGTGGGCTCGCGCGGCTCCGACTGGCATCTGCTGACGGCCGGCGGCTTCGTGTCGATGATCCTGCCGCTGATCATCTTCTTCTCGCTCCAGCGCTACTTCGTCCGCGGCCTGACGGCCGGCTCGGTGAAGTGAACGGCTGAAACAAGGACAGCAGCCCCGCGCGTGCGGTTCCGGCAAGACGGAACCCGCCGGGGCCAAGGGAAACAAGGGAGTACCGCATGGCCAGTCTCACGATGCGCGATGTGCGCAAGAGCTTCGGACGGGTTGAGATCATCAAGGGCGTCGATCTGGACATTGGCGACGGCGAGTTCGTGGTGTTCGTCGGCCCGTCGGGCTGCGGCAAGTCGACGCTGCTCAGGATGGTCGCCGGTCTGGAGGAGATCACCTCCGGCGAGATCCTGATCGACGACAAGGTGTGCAACGACATCGCCCCCAAGGACCGCGGCATCGCCATGGTGTTCCAGTCCTACGCGCTCTATCCGCACAAGTCGGTCTACGCCAACATGGCCTTCGCGCTGGAGATCGCCGGCTTCTCCAAGGCCGAGATCGCCGAGAAGGTGCAGAAGGCCGCCAAGATCCTGCACATCGAGCACCTCTTGGACCGCAAGCCCGGCCAGCTCTCCGGCGGCCAGCGCCAGCGCGTCGCCATCGGCCGCGCCATCGTGCGCGAGCCGAAGATCTTCCTGTTCGACGAGCCGCTCTCCAACCTCGACGCC
>NZ_AULH01000021.1:63738-90028 GCF_000425185.1 Pleomorphomonas koreensis DSM 23070 | reverse complement strand
CGGTCACCAGATAGGCTTTCAGCAGCTCGGCCTGCAGCCACAGCCGGCGGGCATCCTTCATCTTGCCCGCCATCGTCACCTCGTCGGCGAGGAAGGGCGTGCCCGGCGCCCGGCCGATGGCCAGCGCCCGGTCGAGCAGCACCATCTTGACGTCGGCGTGGTTATCGCCGCTGAGGCTGTCGTAGCGGTGTACCAGCCATGTCCATTCGGCCATGTGGCCGGGATCGAGCCGGTCGGAGCCGTAGGCATCGTCAAGCTGCCACTCCGGCCCGAAAAACTCGCGCAGCGTCAGGCTGTCGTCGAGGAGGCGGCTGCGGAACAGCTCGAACAGGGCGCGGGCGCGATCGGCATAGGCCGGGCCGGCGGTCTCCCAGAGCGCCAGGCAGGCCTCGAACAGGTGCATGTGCGGGTTCTGCCGGCGCGGCAGCGTGCCCCGGTCGTCCTCGGCGAAACCGCCGGCCGGCGCCGCCAGACGGCTGTCGATCGCCGCGAGCAGATCGTCGGCGCGGTGGCGGTAGCGGTCGTTGCCGGTGGCCTTGGCGAGCCAGGCGAGCGCCAGGAGCGCGCAGGCCTGGTCGTAGAGATCGACGGGCGGATCGGTGACCGTCCGCGTTCGCCGATCGAAGGCGCGGGCGTAGCCCGGCCGGCCGTCCGCCGCCCAGGCGGTGGCGTCGAGATGATCGAAGGCGGCCTCCGCCGTGGCGAGTGCGCCGGCCGGCGCGAGATCGAGATGGGCGGCATGGGCGAAGGTGTAGATCTGCCGCGCCGCCGTGCGGGTGCGGACGATGCCCGACAGCTGCGGCCCGCCGCCGATCTCCAGCCCCTCCATGAACTGGCCGGCCTCCCGGTCGAAGGCGTGGTCGAGCCAGAGCGGCAGCAGTTCGTCGAGATAGCGGCGGGTGAAGCGGGAGGTGGACATGCGGCTTCCTGTCTTTGATGCCAATTTGCGGAAAGGTGCCGGTGCATCCGCTCATTGCTGCCATTGACGATTTCTCGTTTGCATCAATGGCATGAGAAATCGGCAAGCGAAATACCAGGGGCATTTTCACCGCCTCCCGGCACCAATAGCGCTGCGACGCCGCAGCGACGCCGCAGCGACGCCTTCAGTTCCCGGCCGCTAGAGCATTTCCGGTGAAATCCGGTTCACCAGAAATGCTCTATCTCATTGTTTAGACACAATTCCGAACGCAAAGCCGGTTCCCACTTCTGCTGGAATTCCTCTAGATCCGCACCGAGGCGCGGATGGTGGCGTGCGGCCGCGTCGGGTCCTTCGGCCGGATGAGATAGCGGCCGACGGCGGCCGGTACGATGAAGGTCTCGGCATAGCCGACCGGGAAGGGCTCGAAGGCGCCATCAAGGCTCTCGACCACGGCGCCCTCGCCCTCGACGAGGTTGAGCACGTGGACGCTGCCGGCCGTGTCGTGCTCGACCGGGCCGGTGAACCAGTGCCGCCGCGTCTCGATGAACTCCAGCGGATGCAGGCCGGTGCGCTCCTCGCTGACGCCGTCCGCCTCGGCGATCAGTTCGACGCGGTTCAGCACCTCGCGCTCCACCCAGCCGGTGTCGCGGCTCTCCTGCAACACGGCGCGGCCGTGGTCGAGGTGCACCGGCCGCGGCAGGCCGTCGAGCCCGAGGCGGCCCCAGTCCCACAATTTGAAGGTGAAGATATAGGGCGTGGCGCTGATCTCCAGCACCACCGTGCCCTTGCCCGAGCAGTGGATGGTGCCGGCCGGAATGGCGAAATGATCGTGCTTTTTCGCCGGCCAGCGGTTGACGAAGGCCTCGACGTCGAGCGGCGGCCCGCCGGCCGCTGCCACCTCCAGCGCCGCGAACAGATCGGCGGCGGCGACGCCGGTCCTGAGGCCGAGGTAGACGCAGGCGTCGGGCTCGGCTTCCAGGATGTAGTAGCTCTCGTCCTGGGTATAGGCGATGCCGAACTTGTCGCGGGCATAGCCGACCAGCGGATGTACCTGGAGCGACAGGTTGCCGCCGTCGACGGTGTCGAGGAAGTCGAAGCGGATCGGGAATTCCGGCCCGAAGCGGGCGAACACCTTGGGGCCGAGCAGCGCCTCGGGATGGGTGAGCACGACGTTGATCGACGGCACCTCCAGGCGGACGGGACCGAAGTCGAGGAGCAGGCTGTTCTCCTCCGGCACGCAGTCGAAGCCCCAGGCGTAGTTGGACGGCCCCTCCGGCAGCGGGAAGCGGCGGCGCATCCACTGGCCGCCCCAGACGCCCGGATCGAAGAACGGCATGACGCGGAACGGCCGCCGCGCCACGGCGGCGAGCGCCGCCCGCATCGCCGCGCCGCCGACGGCGCTCGGATCGCCCGGCCGCGTGGTGTCGAGGAACAGGTCGACGCGGTCGAACAGCTTGACCTTCCAGCGGTCGGCCGCCCGCCATTCGATGAAGTAGCCGCGCTTGTACTTGACGAGGAAATCCTCGTGGCGGTTGTCGGCGGTGAGATTGGCGAGGCCGGCGCGCAGGCGGAGTTGCAGCTCCCAGCGCGGCATGTCGGCGTAGACGAGCGCGGCGGCCGGCGCCACCAGCGCCGCGCCGGGGCCGATCGCCACCACCTTGCGTCCCTCGGCGCGGGCCGCCGCCACTTGGGCCGCCGCCTCGGCGAGCGCCGCCTCGTCGAAGAACTCGGAGAGCTGGAACGGCGCCATGTAGCCGAAGACGCGGTCGTCGGTGAGGAAGCGGGCGAGCAGCGTCTCCAGCCGCCCGGACGGCAGCAGGAGCGCGGCGGTGCGCACCACCAGCGCGTCGGCCGGCAGCGCCGCCTCGATCTCGGCGGCGTCGACGCCGGGATAGCAGTCGACGGCCAGCGCGCCGGCTTCGTCAAAGATGGCCTTGAGGCGGGCGGCGATCGCCGGCCAGCCGGAAAGCGCGTCGGCGGCGTCGAACCGCACGCTGGGGGTCCTGTCGTAGCTCATCGTCGCGCCTCCCGCCGACAGCCGTCAAGTCCTTGATCTCGAAGCATATCCAATACTCCACCTGCCGGCGAAGCGGCTGCGCCGCCGGGCTGCGGTCGATCCTTTCGCGGCCGGCGGCGCCGTCCGCTTCCCTCTCCCCCTCAGTCGGAGGTCTGCAACGCCAGCCCCTGCATGAAGTAGCGGCGCAGCAGGAAGAAGATGACCAGCGTCGGCACGCTGGCGAGCAGCGTCGCCGTCACCACCAGGTTGGGCGTCGTGCCGGCATAGTTGCCCTGGAACACCATCAGGCTGTTCATGATCGATCGCTTGCTCTCGTCGAGCGTCAGCACCATCGAGAAGATCAGGTCGTTCCAGATCCAGTTGAACTGGAGCAGGAACACCGCGATCATCGGGCCGCGGCTGTTGGGCAGGATGATCGAGCGGAAGATCCGCCATTCCGAGCAGCCGTCCATGCGCGCCGCCTCGTCGAGGTCGCGCGGGATCTGGCTCATGAAATTCTTCAGCACCAGCGTCGGGAAGGGCACGCAGATCGCCGTGTAGACCAGGATCATGCCGAGCCGGCTGTCGAGGAGGCCGGTGCGGGCAAATCCCTGGAACAGCGGGATCAGATAGATCTGGAACGGGAAGATGGTGCCGCTGAAGATCAGCAGGAACCAGTAGGAGCGGCCGCGGTAGTCGAGCCGGGTGAGCCCGTAGGAGGCGAGCGCGGCGACGAACACCGCAAGCCCCGCCCCGACGACGCCGTAAAGCAGCGAGTTGCCCATGCCGACCAGCATGTGGGTGCGCCGCCAGGCTTCGAGGATGTTGGCGACCACCGGCGCCGTCGAGGCCGGCAGGGCGAGCGGCCCGCCGGCGGTGTATTCCTGGCCCGTCTTGAAGATGGTGACGAGCGCGTAATAGAACGGGAACAGCCAGAGGAGGGTGACCGCCACGGCGATCCAGAACACCGCCCGGTTGCTCCGCCGTCCCGCCCGCCGCCGCTCTGCCGCCGCCGGGGCGCCGATTGCCGTCTCGCTCATTTCGCGCGGTCCTCGAGCTTCTGCTGCAACAGGGTCTGCACCCAGGTGATCAGCAGGGCGATCAGGCCGATCAGCACCGCCACCGAGGCGCCGTAGGCCCAGCGGTTGGAGCGGAAGGTCTCCCAATACTGGTGGACGGCCAGCGTCAGCGTCGACCGGTTGGGATAGTCGCGGCCCATCACCCAGACGAGGTCGAAGGTGGTGAAGCCGGCGATCACCGAGATGATGGTGACGACGAGGAGCGTCGGCAGCAGCATCGGCAAGACGATGTGGCGGAAGATCTGGAACGGCGTGGCGCCCTCCACCTGGGCTGCTTCCAGCGGCTCGGTCGGCAGCGCGGCGAGGCCGAGCAGCAGCAGCACCATGACCAGGCCGGTGGTCTGCCAGGTGTGGGCGATGATCATCGCCGGCGTGATCATCAGCGGATCGTAGAGCCAGCTCCGCGTCCAGTCGCCGAGGCCGACGCCGGACAGCATAGCGTTGAGCGTGCCGTTGTCGGCAAATACGTAATACCAGATGGTGCCGATGGCGGTCGGCGCCAGAAGACGCGGCACGAAGAACACGGTCTTGAAAGCCTCGGCGCCGCGGATGCCCCGCAAGAGCAGGGCGAAGCCAAGGCCGAGACCGATCGGCAGCACCAGCGAGGCGACGATCCAGCTCACCGTGTTGCCGGCCGCCTCGAAGAATTTCGGGTTGGAGAAGGCCTGGCTGTAGTTGGCGACGCCGACGAAACGGTCGATGCCGGAGAACTTGGCCCAGCCGGTGAACGAGATCCAGACGTTGTAGATGAGCGGCACCAGCAGGAAGACGGTGACCAGCAGCACGGCCGGCGCCAGGAAGCACAGGGCGGTCAGGAAGTTGGCGCGTTGCGCCGCCTTCTCGCGCGGCGACGGCTTGGGCCGGGATGACTGCATCGCTCGGATCTCCGGAAGGCGCCGGGGCGGGACCGCCCCGGCGGATGTTGGAAAAATCGGCGGACTGGCGGTCTTATTGCTTGTGTTGCGCCCAGTAGTCGTCGGCGATCTTCTGGACGTTCTGCATGACCTCCTCGGCCACGGCGGGCTTCGGATCGACCATGAAGCGGTTGAACTCCTCGACGGCCGGCAGCACGATGTCGGACGGCGACGCCTCCCAGTAGCGCGGCAGCGTGCGGGCCTTGGCGGCGGCCAGCGCCTCCGACACGTCCTTCACGATGACGTTCGGCTTCGGCGCCTTGACGTTGCCGATGTAGAGCGAGGGGTCCTTGGCCCAGGCGGCGGCGGCCTCGTCGGTCATCCACCAGCGCACGAAGTCAGCGACCTCGGGCTTGGCGGCGCCGGTCTTGGAGACGACGATCGGCGAGCCCTCGCCGATCACCGCCGCCGGCAGGTCCGGCGTGATGTTCGGCATGACGAAGGCGCCGAAGTCGTCGCCGGGCTTCAGCCCGCCCTCGACGATGTTCTGGATGGCCCAGTCGCCCATCAGATACATGGCGGCGTCGCCGCGGGCGAAGCTCAGCACCTCCTCGTTGGAGGTGGCCGGCGTGAAATAGCCCTTGGCATAGAGGTCGCCCCAGATCTGGAACACCTTCTTCACCGCGTCGCTGGTATAGGAAGCCTCGCCGGCGTTGAGCTTCAGATAGGTCTCCGGATCGGTGCGGATCAGCAGTTCCTCGAACCAGATGAAGCCGCGCCAGCCGTCCTGCACGGTGGCGACGAAGGGCGTGATGCCGGCGCCCTTCAGCTTGTCGGCGGTGGCGAGCAACTCGTCCCAGCTCTTGGGCGGCGTCACGCCGGCCTTGTCGAACAGCTTCTTGTTGTAGAACACCACCCAGGACGACAGGTGCAGCGGCACGCCGTAGATCTTGCCGTCGACCTTGTAGAGTTCGGCCGCCGACGGGTCCATCTGACCAGCGTCGACCGCTTCCTTCCAGAGGTCGTCGAGCGGCTGCAGCGCGCCGGAATCGACCAGTTCCTTCAGCTTGGTGCCGTTCCACCAGGTGAAGAGGTCGGGCGGATTGCCCGACTGGACGCCGGTGGCGATGAACGCCTGATACTGGTCGGTGGCATAGGGTGTCGGCTCGAAGGGATGCTGCTTCTCGGCGGCGAAGGTCGCCATCCGCTGCATGCTCTCCTGCCAGAAATACTTGTCGTGATAGAGTTTCGGCCCGTCTGCGGCGGCCGTCCCGACCGCGGCGGCGGTCAGCACGGCCGCGGCGATGCCCGTCTTGAACGCTTTCAGCATGTTGTCCTCCCTCACCCTCGCGATGCCTGCATCGGCCGGCACGTGGCCGGCCCCGCCCCGGACCTCTAGCGGCGCAGGCTGGCGCCGCTCTCCCGGTCGAAGACGTGGATGCGATCCAGGTCGATCGCAAAGCGGAATGTGTCGCCGGCCCGCACCGGCCGCGGCCGGTACATGCGGCTCAGAAGCTCCTGGCCACCGAGTTCGGTGAGGAGCAAGGTCTCGTTGCCGAGCGGCTCGGACAACGTCACCGACGCCGTGAACTCCCAGGCCCGGCCGGGCGGCATACCATGGCCGTCGGGCACCACGTCCTCCGGCCGGACGCCGATGCGCACCGGGCGGCCGTCGCCGAGCCCGCTGAACGCCGCATCGAGCGGCAGCTCGGCACCGCCGTCGAGCGCCACGACATCGCCGCGAACGACGCCATCGAGAAAGCGCATGGCCGGCGCGCCGATGAAGCCGGCGACGAACAGATTGGCCGGTCGCTCGAACAGGTCGAGCGGCGAGCCCACCTGCTCGACGCGGCCGTCGCGCATCACCACGATGACGTCGGCCATGGTCATCGCCTCGACTTGGTCGTGCGTCACGAAGACGATGGTGGCCTTGAGGTTCTGGTGCAGCCGCTTGATCTCCATGCGCATCGCCGTGCGCAGTTGGGCGTCGAGGTTGGACAGCGGCTCGTCGAACAGAAAGACGTCGGGCTGGCGCACCAGCGCCCGGCCGATGGCGACGCGCTGGCGCTGGCCGCCAGACAGCTGGGTCGGCCGGCGGCCGAGCAGGCTGTCGATCTTCAGCATGCCCGAGGCATGCGCCAGCCGGCTGCGAATCTCCGGCGCCGGCGTGCCGGCGATCCTCAGGCCGAAGGTCATGTTCTCCTCGACCGTCATGTGCGGATAGAGCGCGTAGCTCTGGAACACCATGGCGACGCCGCGGTCGCGCGACGGCACGTCGGTGACGTCGCGATCGCCGATCAGGATCTCGCCTTCGGTCGGCACCTCAAGGCCGGCGATCATCCGCAGCGTCGTCGACTTGCCGCAGCCGGACGGCCCGACCAGCGCCACGAAGCTGCCGTCCTCGATCCTCAGATCGATGCTGCGGATGGCGTGGAAGGCGCCGTACCATTTCTCGAGGTTGCGCAGTTCGACGACAGCCAAGGGAATTGCCTCCGTTCGAATTTGGAAGAACGATATACCAAGCGCCTGACCAATTCAATCCACTGATAGGTGAAACGACAGACCCGGTTGGCGATTCCCCGGTAACGCCGCCGCCGCTTCAGTCCGGCAGTGCCGCCGCTACCGCCGAATAAGCCGCGTCGACGGCCGGTTCTCTCGTCGTCAAACCCATGATCATGTTATGTATTTTCGACTGCCCGATCGCTGGCCGTTCGGCCGTGAGACCAGCTTCGGCAATCAGTGCCACCGTGCGCGCCGCGGCGTCGATCGACCGGCCGCGGCCGGCGAGTTCGATCAGCGGCGCCATGAAGCGCTCCGTCGGGCCGAGCTTGCGCAGGATGTCACGCGCCACCGTATCGAGACGGCGCGGAATCGCCGGGTTGGCGAGGCGGCGCTGACTGACCGCGAGATAGGCGTCGAGCGTCTCTCGCGAGAATCCATGAACGAATTCAAGATGATCGAGAAGTGCCTCGATGAACGGCCGCATCAGTTCGGCGATCGCCGCGTCGGCGGCCGCCTCGGCGAGCCAGGCGTGGCCGCGCCGCAGGCCGAGGAAGGAACTGCCGTCGGCCACCGAATTGACCAGATAACGCTTGCGGTCGAAGGCGGCATCGATATCCGCCTCGACGCTCGGGCCGGGCAACGTCACCCCGTCGCCAAGCCGTTCGACAGCCAGTTCAGCATAAGGCTCGGTGCGGATTTCCAGCGACGGCAGCGGCAGGGCGGCGCAGATGCGGTCGACCAGCGTCGCCGGAATACGCGGCAGGACCGCTGCATCGAGACCGGCCGCCAACAAGCCGGCGCGGATCAATCTGTCGACATGCTCGACATTCTCGCAGCCGAGCACGGTTACCGTATCTGGCCGGCCGAGCCGCTGCCAGGTGGAGGCGATCACCTTCAGGACGCCCGGAAGATTTTCCCTGCGAACAGAAGTAGTTACCAGATCTGCCCCGGCGATGGCCGCAGCGACGGCCGATCCTTCCCGGCCAAGCGCCAGCACGGCGGCGACCTCGATGTCCCGCTGTTCGACATGCGCGCCATCGAGTACCGACAGCGCGTAGCGCCCGGTCTGGCGCAGCCCGTCGACCAACGGCTCCGACGCGTCGACCAGCGTCACCGTCCAGCCGCTGTCGACGAGACGTGGCACGACGAGGCCGCGCCCCAGCGCGCCGGCGCCGAAATGGACCGCTTTCATGCTCTCCTCCCAGGCATGCCCCTGGCGTTTGGCCTGCCGGATTCAGGTCGCGCCGCCCGGCGCATCGACCATCCCCGTCGTTGTTGCCGAGACTATTGATATAACGTTCAACCAATGTCAATATCCCAAAATCGACGCCCTGATGACGTCATCCCTTTCAACCGCCAGCATGAGGCCGCGAGCACGACGATGGAGACCAAAGGGACGAATCGCTGGTGGCCGCTGCACGGACGCGGCCTCGAGAATTTCGGCGTCGACGGCAGCTACGTCACCGCGCCGCTGCCGGCCGTCGGCGACGGCGAGATCCTGGCGCGGGTCGAGGCGGCGACGCTCTGCGCCAGCGATGCCAAGATGGTGCGGCTCGGCGAGGACTATCCGCTGTTCGGCAACCGCGACCTCGCCGCCGATCCGGCCTGTCTCGGCCACGAGCTGTCGCTCGCCGTGGAAGTGACGCGCGCCGGCCTTGCCGGCGTCGGGCCGGGAACGCGGCTCGGCGTGCAGCCCGACCTCTACACCGGCGGCGTCCGCCACTGCATCGGCGTCGACGTCACCGGCGGCTTTGCCGACTATATCCTGCTCGGCCACAACGTCATGGAGACCGACGGCGGCCCCATGGCCTTCACGGTGCCGCCAGAGATCGGCCGCGCCGCCACCGCCATGCTGGAGCCGCTCGCCTGCGTCGAGGGCACCTTTCGCCTATGGGGCCGGAGCAGTCTCCTTGAAGGCGGGCGGCTCGCCGTCATCGCCGGCGAGGGGACACGCGACTGGCGGCTCGACCTGCCGGCGCCGCCCGACCGCGTCGACCTGTTCGGCCTGTCGGAATCCCGCTTCCGCGCCATCGCCGGCGGCCTCGGCGCGGCGGACCTGCGCGTCGACCCGGCCGAGCTCCAGCCGCAGTACGACGACGTCGTCGTGCTCGGCGCCGCCGATCCCGACCGCATCGGCGCGCTGTTCGACCGGCTGGCCGACCGCGGCACCTTCACCTGGCTGGCGCCCGGCGAGACGGCCGCCGACGTGCCGATCGATCTCGCCCATTTCCACTACAGCAAGCTGGTGCTGCGCGGCGCGCCGACGCTCAGCCTTGCCGAAGCACTGGCCCGCCCGATCCGGTGCGGCTATCGGCCCGGCGGTACCACTCTGATCTACGGCGCGTCCGGCGCCATGGGCCGCTTCCACCTCGAACGGGCGCTGGGGCACCCGGCCGGTCCGGCCCGCGTGGTGGCACTGGCCCGCCGCCGCGACCGGCTCGACCGGCTCGTCGACGAGTTGCGGCCGCTCGCCGACGAGCACGGCCGGGCTCTCGAGGCGATCGCCATCGAGGACGTCGACTTCGCAAACCGGCTGGCCCGGTTCGGTGGCGACCGCGGCTTCGATGAGGCAATCGTCGTCGCTCCCGAGGCCGAGGCCTTCGCGGCGGCGCGGCATCTGGTGGCGGCCGACGGCCTGCTGGTCGGCTTTGCCGGCACGCGCAAGGGCGACCGGGTGCCGGCGCCGCTCGGCCGGCTGGCCGGCGGCCTGTCGATCACCGCGTCGAGCGGCTCGACGGTGGCCGACCAGCACGAGGTGATCGACCGCATCGCGCGCGGCGAACTCAGGGCCGAGCGCCACGTCGCCGCCGTCACCGGCCTCGCCGGGTTGCGCGACGGCATCGCCGCCCTCATCGACGGCCGGTTCACCGGCAAGATCCTGCTGCTGCCGTCGGTCGACTGGCCGCTGCTCTCCATCGACGAATTGCTGGTCAGGTATCCGGAACTGGCGCCGCTTGCGGAGGCCGGCAAATACTGGTCAAAGGAAATGGAGGATCGGATCCTGGGACCTGTGGGTTCCGGAGGGGCATGAGCGATTGATCAACCGGGCCAACATCAACGACGTGGCCAGTGCCGCCGGCGTATCGCGCGCCACCGTGTCGCAGGTGCTGCGCGGTACCGGCCGCATCTCGCCGGAGACGCGCAACCGCGTCCTCGCGGTGATGAAGGAGATCGGCTACGTCTACAACCGGGCGGCCGCCAACCTCCGGGCCGGCCACTCGACCACCGTCGGCATCGCCGTGCCCGAGCTGGCCAACCCTTTCTTCGCCGAGCTGGTGGCCGGCGCCAACCGGGTGCTGGAGGCGGCCGGCTATTTCGCCACCATCGTCAACACCGAGGACGACCCCGGCCGCCAGGCCCGCTTCATCACCATGCTGGAGGAGCATCGGCTCGGCGGCTCGATCGTCTGCCCCTCTCCCAACGCGCCGCTGTCGGCCGGGGCCAACGGCGCCGGCGGCCTGCCGCCCACCGTCACCGTGCTTCGCCACGCCACCGGCGGCGCCTTCGACTATGTCGGCGTCGACAACGCGGCCGGCCTGTTCGACGCCACCAACCACCTGATCGGCCTCGGCCACCGGGCCATCGGCTTCGTCGGCGGCCTCAGGGGCTCGCGCTCGCGCGAGGAACGCCTCGCCGGCTGGCGCCAGGCGCTCGCCGCCGCCGGTATCGCCGCGTGCACCGACTGGGACGAGCCGACCGAGGCGACCATCGCCGCCGGCTCGCACGGCATCGCCCGGCTGATGCAGCGGGTGCCTGAACTCACCGCCGTGGTCTGCCATCAGGACATCGTCGCCTGCGGCGTCACCATCGGCCTCCGCAAGCGCGGCCTGGTGCCGGGCCGCGACCTGTCGGTGGTTGGCTTCGACGACATCGCCTCGGCGCAGGACTGGGACCCGCCGCTGACCAGCATGTCGGTGACGCCGGCGACGCTCGGCGCCGAGGCGGCGCGCATGCTGCTGCGCCGCATCGGCGAGCCGGATTCGCCGATACGCTCGATCATCCTGCGGCCACGCCTGATGCTGCGCGGCTCGACCGCCGTGCCGCCGGCCGGCTGATCCATCACTCTCCAGCGGCCGCCGTCTCGGCCCAGACCGGACGCAGCGCCTCGATCAGCCGGCGGCGACGGCGCGCCGCATCGGCATAGGTGGCGGTCGCCTCGGCATCAAACGGGATGCTCTCGGCCTCGAGGCGGATCAGCGACGCCGCCGCCCGGAGATCGGGCCAGGCGCCGACGGCGACGCCGGCATGGAGCGCCGCGCCGACCGGCGCGCTCGGAGCAGCGAGATAGCGCTCGCCCGGCACGCCCAGCATGTCGGCCTGGACGCGGCACCACAGGCGGCTGTTGCCACCGCCGCCGGTGATGCGGATGCGCTTCGGCCGCCAGGCCGGGATTTGCTCCTTCACGATATCGACCATGTCGATCAGGTCGTAAGTCAGCCCCTCGACGACGGCGCGCCACAACGCCCCGCGGCCGTGCCCCATGGCAAGGCCGTGGAAGCCGCCGCGCGCGCCCGGCTCGGGCGGGCAGAAGCGGCCGAGGCAATAGGGCAGAAAGGTCAGGCCGCCGCAGCCCGGCGGTTCGGCGGCCGCTTCGGCGTCGAGTCGCGCGTAGGCGGCGGCATCGGCCGCACCGGCAAGGCTCTCGGCCATCTGGCGATGCACGAAGCCGCCGCCGCCGATGTAGAGCAGCGCATACCAGACATCGGGGAGCGGGCTGGCCAGCGGCTGCACCATCTCGTGCGCCGCGTCGTTGAGGCAACGGTCGAGGCAGACCAGGTAGTTGGTGAAGGAGCCGTTGACCGACAATACGTCGCCGGGTTCCAGCACGTTGGCGCCGACCAGCGAGGCGACGGTATCGCCGAGACCGACAACCAGCGGTACGCCGGCCGGCAGGCCGGTGGTGGCGGCAACGGCGGGCGACAGCCGGCCGACCACCGTGCCGCTCGGCACGATCCGCGGCAAATGGCAGCGGTCGAGGCCGATCAACTCCACGAGTTCGTCGTCCCAGCGGCGACGCTCGAGGTCGGCGGCGCCGTACCAGGTGAGCGCGCTGGCGTCCATTGCCATGGCCGGCAGCGGATCGTCGGCCAGCGATCCCAACACGAAGCCGGCGAGCGACGGCACCGAGGCGACACGCGACCAGTCGGCAACGCCGGTCTCCCGCCACCAGAGGAGGCGCGGCACCGTGTAGGGCCAGGCGCCGTTGGCGCGGAACAGCCGCGGCCCGAGGCGCTGCCGCAACGCGTCGAGCTGCGGTCGGAAGCGCGTGTCGAGCGCCGACGGATACCAGGGCGTGAGCGGCTTGCCATCGCGGTCGACGGCGATGGCACCGGCCGACTGGCCGCTGGCGGAAATGGCGGCCAGGCGCCGGATCGCATCGGGCTGGCGGCTGGAAAGCTCGCTCATCAGCTCGGCCACCGTGGTGACGATCGCCGCCCCGTCCTGCTCGGCGACGCCCGAACGCGGCATGTGGGTGGCAAGCGGCCGTTCCGCTTCGGCGAGGCAATTCGCCGTCTCGTCGATCAAGGCCAGCTTGATCAAACTGGTGCCGACGTCGATTCCGAGAAAGGTCCCAGACATTCGATCGTTCCCTCCCAACACACCGGCATCGACCAGTCCAGCCCCGGCCTACATTGCCAGGTATATCGATCTATCCAATAGCGTATCGGAAAGTGCGGCGTCAATGCCCCAGCCCCGGCCCTTGCGAGGGAAAAGAAGAGGGATATGCGCCATCCCCGAACAACTGCAGCGCCTCGTCGGGGCCCCGGCCAGTCCGGTTCCAGCCGATCGCCTACCGGCCGCCGCAACCCGTCGACTTCGAGGCGACCAGCCCCATGCTCTGCTGACGGATGGCGCCGTCGGAGCCGACGACGCCGCGCCAGACGCGGTTGCCGCAGCGCAGGGTCAGCCGCCAGTTGCCGGCGTCCTCGGCCTCGCCCTTTTCGACGAGGCTGCGGAACAGCCCGCGGGCCATCAGGGCGCGGACGCGCGCCGTCGTCAGGTCGAAGGTGCGGGCGACGAAGGCGGCATCCAGCGTGAACGGCTGCCGGCCGGCCTGATCGGTGGCGGAACTGTCGATATCGGTCATGATGCAAGCTCCGGTCGGTTGGAGACGGCCGCCCAGTCGAGCCCCATCCGGGCTTTGGCCCGTCGCCGGGGAGCGGGACGTCCGTAATGTTGAGTTCAATATACTCCTTTTTGGCCAAAGAGCAGCCCCCAGCGCCACGACCCTGCTTTGCAGCCGGCGGCCCCGCCTGTTGCGGTCGGCCGGGCAAAATTGTCATCTGGGGAATGGTGCGGGCGGTCGGACTCGAACCGACATGGATTGCTCCGGCGGATTTTGAGTCCGCTGCGTCTACCGTTTCGCCACGCCCGCATATTGGCCGCCGGTTGCACCGGGGCGACGGTGGCGGGACTATAGCGGCCGCCGGTCGGCCGTCAACGGGCGATCGGCGAAAGATCGCCCCTTGCGGACAGCATTTCGGCGAAGGCGTCGCCGCTTAAGACGGCGGAAAGGTCCGGCGGCCTATGCTTGGTCGATCCATTCGCCAGGAAACCGACCATGCCCATGCGATCGCTCTCCGCCTCTCCGTCCGCCACCGGCGCCCAGGCGGTTCTCAGCGGCCGGCGCCTCGTCGGCAACCTCCTCGGACGGCGCGGCGCCGCGTCGCCGTTGTCTGCCGATGATTCGGCCGAAGCCGGCGGCGAGCGGCGCCCGGTGGCGCTCGTCGTCGACGACAGCCCGATCGCCCGCATGCTGATGGCCAGCATCCTCGATTCCTTCGAGGTCGAGGTGTTCGAGGCCGGCGGCAGCGCCGAGGCGCTTGCCGTCGCCGCCCGTCGCCGGCCCGACGTGCTGATCGTCGACTGGACGCTGCACGCCGAGACGGCCGCCGACGTGCTGGACGCGCTGGAGAGCCACCTTTCCGGCGGCCTGCCGCCTGTCGTCATGGTCAGCGCCGCCACGCGCATGCCGGTCGACCTGCGCGCCGCCGCGACGCTGCGCAAGCCGTTCACTCCGCGCGAGCTTTACGCCGCGCTGGCTGCTGCCTTCTCCGGAGAGAAGCCCGGCGCCGCCGAGGCGTGATCGACGCCCCGGCCGCAGCCCTTGCTCAGCGGATCGTCACGCCCGCCACCGTCGTCGCGCCCTGCAACGTGCCCTCGGCGGTGACCACCGGCGGATGGGCGAGGATCAGGCACCAGAACACCTTGTACTTGGAGTTCGGGTTATAGGCGGTGGCGATGCCCATCAGGCTCATTTCCGGGTCCTTCATGCCGCGGTCGTGCGGCGGCGACTGCCGCCAGCCGGAGAAGGCCTCGGCCAGCGTGTGGTAGCCGGCCGCCACGTTCTCGCCGGCGTTGGAGAAGGGATAGCCGTAGCCCTTGAGGCGGGTGCCGAGCAGCGAGTGGCCGTCGACGTCGTGGCCCATCTTGTCGGCCGCCGCCATCTTCTTCGCGTAGTCCTCGGCGATGCGGTTGAGGCGCGGATCGAGGGCGAGCGGGGCGATCCCCGACTGGGCGCGGTACTGGTTGAGCATGGACAGCGCCTTCTGCTCGTCGACGCGCGCCGTCGGCGAGGCGAGGTCCTCGTAGAAGGTCGGCTTGGGCGGCGGCGGCGGCGCGCTCTGGCAGGCGGCGAGGATCAGCGCCGCACAAAGCGGCAGGAGGGCGAAGGCGCGTCCGAACACGGCGAAATCTCCAGCAGATGGGCCGGCACGTCCGGCCGGCAGGCGGTTTGCCACGCAGACCACGAACAGATGGTTAAATTTCGGCAAATTCCGGGTATTGCCGTCAATGGCGATTGCCCCTCGCCTTGCTCGCCGAGGGCATGCTAGGCTGGCCGTTCTCCGCAATTGTCCTTAGGGAGCAACCGTGTCCGTCCTCGAAGAGATCGCCGCCGTCGCCGAGGAAGCCGCCCTCTGGCGCCGCGATCTGCACCGCCGCCCCGAATTGCTC
This sequence comes from Pleomorphomonas koreensis DSM 23070, assembly GCF_000425185.1. GTDB lineage: Bacteria > Pseudomonadota > Alphaproteobacteria > Rhizobiales > Pleomorphomonadaceae > Pleomorphomonas > Pleomorphomonas koreensis. The sequence continues at coordinate 74,722 of NZ_AULH01000021.1, read as the reverse complement.
TACGCCCTCGACGAGACCGCCGCCTTCGTCGCCGGCAAGCTCCGCGCCTTCGGCCTCGACGAGGTGGCGACCGGCGTCGGCGGCAGCGGCGTCGTCGGCGTGCTGCGGGGCCGGCCGGGCGGCCGCGCCGTGGCGCTGCGCGCCGACATGGACGCGCTGCCCATCGAGGAGATCACCGGCGCGCCCTGGGCGTCCGAGACGCCCGGCGCCATGCACGCCTGCGGCCACGACGGCCACACGGCGACGCTGCTCGCCGCCGCCCGCCGCCTCGCCGCGACACGCGACTTTACCGGCAGCGTCGTCTTCGTCTTCCAGCCGGCCGAGGAGGGCGGCGCCGGCGCCAGGGCGATGATCGACGACGGCCTATTCGAGCGCTTCCCCGTCGACGAGATCTACGGCCTGCACAACCTGCCCGGCCTGCCGGTCGGCCGCTTCGCCGTGCGGCCGGGCGCCATCATGGCCTCGACCGATCGTTTCTATCTCGACATCCTCGGCCGCGGCGGCCACGCCGCCCGGCCGCACGAGACCGTCGATCCCATTCTGGCCGGCGCCCATGTGGTCACGGCGCTGCAATCGATCGCCGCCCGCAACGCTGATCCGCTGGCCTCGGCGGTGGTGTCGGTCACCACCTTCCACGCCGGCAACACCGACAACGTCATCCCCCAGGCCGCCCGCCTCTCCGGCACCGTGCGGGCGCTCGACGGCGCCGTCCGCGCCGAACTCGAAGCGTCGGTCGGCCGCATCGCCACGGCGACCGCCGCCGCCTTCGGCGCCGAGGCGCGTCTGGCCTACGAGCGCGGCTATCCGGTGACGGTCAACCATGCCAGCCCGGCGGCGCGGGTCGGCGACGTCGTCGAGAGCCTGTTCGGCAGCGCCGCCATCGACCGCGCGGCACCGCCGATGATGGCGGCCGAGGACTTCTCCTTCTATCTGGAGAAGGTGCCGGGCGCCTATTTCTTCATGGGCAACGGCCCGTCGGCCGGCCTCCACCACCCGGCCTACGACTTCGACGACGCGGCCATCGCGCCGGGCGCGGCGGTGTGGACGGCTCTGGCCAGGGCGAGCCTCGCCGCCAACGGATGACGACATCTTAAGGTTTTGGGAACCGGCGCTGCCTACCCTTCCCGCCGTGGCCACATGGCCGCGCGGAGGGTGCGATGGCGCGTCTCGTTTGGCTGGTGCTGGCCGCCACGGTGGTGATCGGCTTCCTCGCGCCCGAATTGCAGCGGCTGACTGTCCCGCGGCCGGCCAGCGAGGCATCGGCCCCGGCGCCGCAGGCGGCCACTCCATCCGGCCGTGTCGAGATCGCCGCCGACGGCCGTGGCCACTTCCTTCTTACCGGCCGCGTCAACGGCCGGCCGCTGTCGCTCCTGGCCGATACCGGCGCGACGCTGGTGGCGCTGCGAGCTTCCGATGCGCGGCAAGCCGGCCTGATCGTGCTGCCCGGCGACTATACCCAGAAGGTCGACACGGCCGGCGGCCCCGCCAGCGCGGCCCGCGTCCGTCTGCAGGAGGTGGAGATCGGCGACATCCGGCTCGACGGTGTCGATGCCCTCGTCCTGTCCGACGAGCGGCTGGCCATCAGCCTGCTCGGCATGAGCTTCCTCGGCCGCCTCCGGGCCTTCTCGGTCGAGAACGGACGGCTGGTGCTGAGCCGCTAGAGCAAGTCCGGCAAGGCAACGGCGGCCTGGATCGCCGCTTGGCGTCCGCCATTGGGCGGGCATCCCGCGGCGGCCCGCTAACCGGTGGTTTTCGAGGCCATTCCGGTCTGCATGCGCTCGGCGGCGCCGCGCAGGATCACCCGCACCACCACCGCCCCCTGCTCGTCCGCCGCCACCTCGGCGAGCTGGCCGTCGACGCGGGCGATGGAAGCCTTCAGGGCGGCCAGCGCCAGATTGGGATCGGCGACGCAGGCGGCACCCTTGGCTCCGCCGGCGGCGCGCGCCTGCACCTGCAGCCCGACCGTCTCGAAGTCGATGCCCCGGACGTCGACCCGCATGTCGGCCGGCAGCGTGCCGAGCCGCGTGTAGGCGACGAAGGCGGCGAAGCGCACCACGGCGCGCAGATTGTCGCTGCCGCCGGCCACCTCGGGGTCCTCCCCGTCGATTTCCGACGCCTGGATGGCCCCCACCTCCGCCGCCGTGTCCAGCCACTCGCGCGCGAAGCCGGAGATCTGCAGATGCTCCTGCGCCTTCTTGCCGCCGCCCATCAGGGCGAGGCAGGCTTCCAGCATCTGCCGGTATTCGAAGGTCCGCGTCGTCGCCCGCGCCACCTCCTCCATGCCGGACTTGAGCGCCGCCTCGGCCGAAAGCCGCGCGCCGTGCAGGGCGCTGACGTCGAGGCCGACCAGCACGTTGACCGGCGCCCGCGTCTCGGCGCCGAGCACCAGCGAGGCGATCATCGCCTGCTTCGGGCCGTTGGGCGTCGGAAACTCCACGGCACGGACGCCGCTCTTGTGGGTCTCGACATAGGCCTTCAGCCCCTGCCGCGCACCGCTGGCGATGTCGCGGAGCATCAGCGGCGACACCTCGTGCGTTCTCAGGATGTCGCGGCCGAACAGCCGCGAGCAGGCGGCGTTGGCGAAGAAGGGATGGCCGTCGACGTTGATCTGCAGCACGGCGAAGGGCGAGGATTCGATGATGGTGTCGGCGACCATCACCCGCGTCCGCCAGACGTCGGCCAGGAGCGAGCGCAGGCACTCGACGGCGAAGCTCACCTTGCCCACCTCGCCGCCCCAGGCGCGCAGCGGCTGGCCGCGGTCGGCCTTGGCGGGATCGTGCAGCATGGCATCGACCGCCGCGCGCACCCGCCTCAGCGGCCACCACACCATCATCAGCATCAGGAGTTCGGTGGCCGCCGCCGCCGCCACGCCACCGCCGAGCGCGATGGTGATCGCCCGGTCGTCGCGGATCGTCTCGAGACTGGTGATCTCGCCGACGTCGACGCGCAGGAAGATATGGAACGGCGTCACCGACACTTCCGGCGGATAGTAGAAATCGGCCTTGGCGCCGCCGGCCGGCCGGAACACCGTGCGTCCGGTGCGCATCACCGCGTCGAAGGTCGCCTCGATCCGCTCGCCGAATACCTGCTGCTCGTGGCCCGAACCGTCGTAGAGCACGCCGCCGCGGATGGCGCCGATCACCACCAGCCGCTCGGCGACGCGGGTGATCTCGTCGGCCTTGCTCTGGAAGCGGGGATCGATGGCCGCCGACAGGATCTTGCCGACGTCGGCATAGCGCCGTTCGAGATAACGGCTGGCGTCGTTGTCGCGGACGAAGCTGGTGATGGCCAGGAGGGCAACGAACACCGCGCCGAAGGCGAACACCGACGGCCTCAGGATGGTGGAGATGTGAAAGGCCGGTGATGCCACGGGACGCTTTCTCTCGGGGGTCCGGACACCGGAACCCACTTTCGAGCCGATCCTAGCAGCCCCGTCTTGCCGGCTCGTTAACTGGAATTTCCGCCAAAATGGCGCTGCGGCGGCGGCAGAAAGGTCCGTTTCCGGCCGCCTGCGTCAGCTTGTGAACGCAATGGTAGTGCCCTGGCGCGGTTTCAAATAAAATACATGGCTGAGGTTGTAGGTGTCACTGCCGGTGATGCTCTTCATGACGTTGGCGAAGGGCGAGCTGTAGGCATAGGTGACGCGGCCGACCACCACCTGGCCGGTGGTGGTGGCAATGGCGCCCGGCACGGTGAGGCCGCTGGGCGGCGCCGTGTTCGCCGGGGCGGCGGTGTCGTTGCGCGCCTGGGACCAGACGACGGTCTGACCGGAGGAGGTGACGTTGACGACGACGACCACCAGCTTTGCCGTCGACGTTCTGTAAGGCTCGAAGATCGCCGTGGCCGCGTCGAAGATATTGGCCATCGAGGACGAGCTGACCGAGGTCTGCTGCGCCACGAGGTCGGAGATGGTGCTGGCGGCCCGGCTCACCTTGCGGTCAAGAACGAGCGCCGACGTCAGCTCGCCACAGCCGGCATAGATCAGCAGCATCAGCGGCAGGATCAGCGCGAACTCCACTGCCGATACGCCGCCGCGCTCCGCGGCGAAGCGTCGGGCGGTACGCGTGAGGCCCGTCCATGGCCAAAGGCGGGCTACCATGGGAAAGGCTCCGTCTGGAAGGCGACGACGGCGCCGAGCAACTGGTCGCCGGTCGACAGCCGCACGGTGTCCCGCGCCAGGAAGTCGAACAGCACCGGCCAGGCATAGAAGCTGCGGACGACGATGATCTCGCTCTTGTTGCCGGTGGTGTACTTGGTGGTGGTGATCTTGCCGTCCTTGTCGAGCGGGCTGGTCGGCGTGTAGGAGCCGAAGGTGGAATAGGACTGGACGTCGACATAGAGACGCGAGCCGCAGTCGATCAGGTTGACCATGCCGTCGCAGATCTGCGTCTTGAACTGCGTCTGAGTGATCGCCTGCGCCTTGGCCTCGCCGGTGCGGATCAGGCGGGAGGCCGCCACGGTGGCGGTGTCGAGCACCTGACCAACGAAGAACATCAGCGCCAGCTCGAGGATGGCGAACAATAGCAGGAAGAACGGGATCGAGACGATGGCGAACTCGATGGCCACCGCGCCGCGCCGGTCGGCGGCAAGCCCGGCGCGTCGTGGCGGCGCGTCACCGGCCGCGGTGGACGGACGGCAACTATAGAAGGGCCAGGTCGGGCGCAAGGCGGCTTCTCCCCCACGGGCAACGCAGCCCGCGAAGCAGGAGTGTGCCCCGGCATACCTTACCAAGCGGTGTAGCCGATGCCGCGCTATTGACTGTTCGGCGGCGCCGGCACCGAAACGCCGGCCGAGGCCGAACCGGTCGAGGCGGTGGCCGTGCTGCTGCTGCCGGCGCCGTTGTGCGCGGAGACCTGGCCGAGAATGCCGGAGAAGTGGTCGGGCGCATCGCCCGGCACCGCCGTTGGCTGGCAGTCCGGCAGGCAGCTCAGCGACAGCCGCTTCGCACCCTTGTAGACGGTGACGAGATTTTCCGAGGCGGCGACCACCGCGAGCTGGGCGTCGGTGACGGTCTCGCCCTGCTCGTCGAGAACGATCAGGTTGGTCTGCCCGTAGGCGCGTCCGGTGACGATCAGCGTCTGCGCGTCCTGCAGCGTGGCGTCGGCGATCGCCGGGTTGCCGATGATGATGGTGCTGGCCGGCGCCGCCAGGCGATAGATGCGGGCCTGGTCGAGTTCAACCTTCACCGTGTCGGCGGCAAGACCGGCGGCGGGCGCCAGCACCGGCGCGGCCAGCGCCACCGCGAGAAGAATCGAACGAACGAGCCTCGTGGACATGGGACGCTCCGGTAACCATCTGTTCACCCGATCCTTCCAGAAGTTGGTAAACAAACCGCCAACGACCCAGCGCTTTTCCCCACCGCCCCCGCCGGGGGCCGTCGCTGCGCCGCGGCATCGACCCGGAATGCCAGTGCCGGTCAACGCCGGTTGCCAGCGGCGCGCGGCGGATTTCAGCCGTTCGCCGGAGGGCAACGCCGCAGGGCGCGAGGTAAAGGAAGCGTTTCTTGCCGGACCGTTCAGTTAACTTTAACCATCCAGCGACTTCTGCCGATAGTAGCAGGTTTCAACGATCGCTTTAACTCGCTGGAAATAGCTGGCGACCTAGATTGAATGCGGTTCAGACGGGTCAGGCGAAAAATTAGACCATCGAACCTGTGCTGTCAGATAAGTGAGCTTAGGAGTATCTCAAATGAAGGCTCTCGTGTCGCGCTTCCTCAAGGACGAGTCCGGCGCCACCGCCATCGAATACGGCCTGATCGCCTCGCTGATCGCCGTTGCCATCATCACCGCCGCTGGCACCCTCGGCAACAACATCAGCAACACGTTCCAGTCGATTTCCAACAAGCTCAAGACTGCCACCTGAGCGTCTCGCCGCACAGGTCGACAGTCTGCCAGGGGCGGTTTCCCCGAAAGGGGCCGAGGCGGCGCCGGATGCGTCGCCTGACCGCGAGCGTGTTGATGCCAATTTGGCAAGGGGAGGCCAGGACGGCCTCCCTTTCCGTTTTTCCGGCGCCGTTCAGGCCCCGTTTACCCTGTCCGGCTAGGGTCGGTCGCCGTCCGCCGCTCCGGCAGGCGCCCCGGAGAAAGCCTTGCTCATCGTCGCGCTCCTCCTCACCGCCGTCTTCCCCGTCGTGGTCACGGTTGCTGCCTGCTACGACCTTCTGACCATGCAGATTCCCAACCGCTTCCCGGCGGCCCTCGCCGTCGCCTTCCTGGCGCTGGCGCTGATCTCCGGCCTGCCGCTCGCCGCGTTCGGCCTCAATCTCCTCATCGGCCTTGGCCTTCTCGCCGGCACTTTCGCGCTGTTCGCCTTCGGCTTCCTCGGCGGCGGCGACGCCAAGCTCGCCGCGGCCATCGCCCTCTGGCTCGGCCTTGAGCAGACCCTGCCCTTCCTGATCCTGACCGCCCTTTACGGCGGCGCGCTGTCGCTGGCCGTGCTCGGCTTCCGCAGCCTGCCGCTGCCCGGCTTCCTGCTCGGCTGGCCGCCGGCGTTGCGCCTGCACGAAAAGGGCGCCGGCGTTCCCTACGGCGTGGCGCTCGCCGCCGCCGCCCTCGTCGTCTTCCCTGAAACGCGGTGGTTCGCGATCTTCGCCCAGATGTGAGGCGAAAAGCCGTCAAATCCTGACGATTCCTGAACGGCCGGCGCAAAGCGAGACGATTCCCAACGCCTCATTAACCATAAATTCAGCCTTACCCCGTGTACTCGGGTCTCGAGTGAAACACTCGCCCTCCTGCGTCACGAGGCAAGATCATGCGTCCGATCCAACTGGTCATCCTGCTCGTCGCCGCCGGCGCCGCCGCCGGCGCCGGCCTTCTCGCGACCCGGATCGGCGCCCAGCAGCCGGCCGAACCGCGCGAGGTGATCGCCGCGCCGGCACCGCCGACGATCGATCTCGAGGACGTGCTGGTCGCCAGCGCCGACATCGGCATCGGCCGCAACGTCGATGCCGACAATCTCGTCTGGAAGCCGTGGCCGAAGGACGGCCTCAGCGACGGCTATATCCGCCGGACCGACGAGCCCGACGCGGTCAGCGATCTCAAGGGCATGCTGGCCCGCGGCCCCATCCTGGCCGGCGAGCCGATTCGCAAGGCCAAGCTGGTGCGCTCCGACCGCGGCTTCCTGTCGGCGGTGCTGCCAGTCGGCATGCGCGCCGTGGCGGTACGCGTCAACGCCGCCTCGACGGCCGGCGGTTTCATCCTGCCCGAGGATCGCGTCGACATCCTGCTGGTGCGCCAGAAGGATGCCGGCGAGGCGGTGGCCGAGACCATCCTCACCGATATCCGCGTGCTGGCCATCGACCAGTCGGTGCAGCAGACCGGCGACGACAAGCAACCGTCGATCGTCGCCCAGAACACCGCCACGCTGGAACTGACACCCGACCAGACCGAGCTGGTCACCCAGGCGCAGCAGATCGGCTCGATCTCGCTGGCGCTGCGCCCGCTCGCCGATGCCGACCAGCCGGCCGCCCAGCAGCGCAAGCCCACTGGCATCGCCGTCGTCAAGTTCGGCGTCGTCTCCCGCGTCACGGCTCAGCAGGCACCATGAACCAAGCCGCCCGACCGCCCGCAATCTCAGGAAACCCGGTCATGAACCGTTGCCTCGCGCTGATCCTGCCGCTCGCCGGCCTTCTTGCCGCCGGTCTCGCGGGCCTCACCGAGCCGGCCCGCGCCGCCGACGTCGCGTCGGTCCGCTCGGCGGCCGATATCCAGGGCCGGGTCGTCAACCTCGGCCTCAACAAGTCGATGGTGATCGACCTGCCCGAGGACGTCCGCGACGTCCTGGTGTCCAACCCGTCGGTGGCCGACGCGGTGGTGCGCAGCAACCGCAAGGTCTACCTGATCGGCATGAGTGTCGGCGAGGCCAACGTCTTCCTGTTCGGCGCCGGCAACCGCGAGATCGCCCGCTTCGAGCTGGTGATCGGCCGCGACACGGTCGGCCTCGAGGCGACGCTGGCCGGGGTTCTGCCCGATTCGCACATCAAGGCGCAGTCGCTCGGCGATTCGCTCGTCCTTTCCGGCACCGTCACCTCTCCGGAGGCGGCGGCGACGGCCGCCAACATCGCCGCCAAGTTCATCGGCTCCAGCGACAAGGTGGTCAACTCGATCGCCATCTCCGGCTCCGACCAGGTCAACCTCCGGGTGGTCGTCGCCGAGGTGGCGAAGAACACGGCCCGCAATCTCGGCATTGACATGACCGCCCTGGCCTCGGTGGGCGGCGTCACCTTCGCGCCGATCTCGACGCCCAGCACCGCCACCGCCTACAGCTTCGCCAACTTCGCCAACCGGGTGATCTCCGGCTCCACCGACAAGGTCTATACCGTTACCAACGGCACGACCACCGGCGCCCTCGGTATCGGCACCTCCAACTTCGCGTCGATGATCACCGCCCTGAAGTCGCAGGGCGTGGTGCGCACGCTGGCCGAGCCCAACCTCACCGCCGTTTCCGGCCAGGCGGCCAAGTTCGTGGTCGGCGGCGAGATCCCCTACGTCGTCTCGAGCGGCACCGACAACAACACCGTCAATTTCAAGGAATACGGCATCATCCTCGGCTTCACGCCGACCGTGCTGTCGTCGGGCCGCATCAGCCTGAAGATCAACACCGAGGTCAGCGACCCCGACACCACCTACAGCACCACCTATCCCGGCCTGACCAAGCGCAGCGCCGAGACCACGGTGGAGACGCCGTCGGGCGGTGCCATCGCCATCGGCGGCCTGCTCAAGGACAACGTCTCGAAGACCGTCAAGGGCGTGCCCGGCCTCGTCGACCTGCCGATCCTCGGCGCGCTATTCAAGAGCGAGGCCTACCAGCGCCAGCAGACCGAGCTGGTGATCTTCGTCACCCCCTATCTCGTCAAGCCGGTGGCCGCCGCGGAGATGACCCGGCCGGACCAGAACCTCAATATCCAGGCCGACGCCCAGAGCTTCTTCCTGAACCAGATCAACCGCATCTATCGCGTCAACGGCGCCGCTTCCGGTTCCTACCAGGGCCGCTACGGCTTCTCCTATGAATGAGCCGGCGCATCGGAGGAGTGCCATGCAGGTCACGTTCCCCAGTCCCCGCCCCGACCGGCCGACCCGCCGGTTCGCGCCGCTGCCGGCCGCTCTCCTGGCGCTGGCGCTCGCCGCCTGCAACCAGCAGAGCCAGGCGCTGACCGAGGGCGCGCCGCCCGACGGCTACCGCAGCGCCTATCCGATCGCCGTCACCGAGGCGCCTCAGACGCTGGACATCCCCGTCGGCACCGGCACCGCCGGCCTCACGCCCGATCTCCGGGCGGTGGTGGCCGACTTCGGCGCCGACGCGGCGCGGAACGCCACCGGCCCGGTGGTGGTGATGACGCCGGCGGGCTCGATCAACCAGGCGGCCGCCGATTATCTCGCCCGCCAGATCCACGCCGTGCTCCGCCAGTCGGGCGTCGCGGCGGCCTATCTCAGATCGCAGCCCTATGCCGTTGCCGACCGCCGCGTTCCCGCGCCGATCCGGCTCGGCTTCACCCGCATCAAGGCGGTCAGCCCGCCCTGCGGCCGCTGGACCGCCGACATCCTGCCCGACAACCAGAAGGGCGGCGACGGCGCCGAATTCGGCTGCGCCACCCAGGCCAACCTCGCCGCCATGGTGGAGAACCCCAACGATCTCCTGATGCCGCGGGCTGAGACGCCCGTCCGCGGCTGGCAGCGCTGGCAGGCGGTGCAGAAGCTTGCCAGCGGCGACGGCTCCAGCGGCGGCTGAGCCGCCTCCGGCACCGCGCCGCCTTCCGGGGCCGGCGCGACGCCCATATTCCCGCTTCCGTTTGTCTCCTCGGCTTCGCGCCGGACAAACCCCAAGGACCTGACGGCCATGACCACCGACGATCCGCTCGCTCCGCCCGCCTCCGGCCGTCCCGCCGACGCCGACGGACTGAAGCCCGTGCCGCGCATCGCCATCCAGGCGTTCTGCGAGACGCCGGAGGTCGCCCACGTGCTGGAAGAGGCGGCCGCCGACCGCCGCATGGCCAAGGCGCATGTCAAGGTGCATCAGGGCGGCGTCGCCGCCGCCCTCGACTTCTACGCCGCCGCGCCGACGCCCAACCTGTTGTTCGTCGAGACGCGCGAACGCCGCGAGGGGGCGCTGCGCCAGATCGACGAGCTGGCCGGCGTCTGCGATGCCGGCACCAAGGTGGTGCTGATCGGCCATCACAACGATGTCGCCCTCTACCGCGACCTGATGCGCCGCGGCGTCTCCGAATACATGGTCGCCCCCTTCGATCTCTACGACGTCATCCGCGAGATCGGCGAGATCTATCTGTCGCCCGACGTCAAGCCGGTCGGCCGCACGCTGGCCTTCGTCGGCGCCCGCGGCGGCGCCGGTTCGTCCACCGTCGCCCACAACGTCGCCTTCGCCCTGTCGCGCAGCTTCGAGGGCGGCGTCGTGCTGGCCGACCTCGACCTGCCCTTCGGCACCGCCAGTCTCGATTTCAACCAGGAGCCGCCGCAGACGCTGGCCGACGCGCTGGCCGCCGGCGACCGGGTCGACGACGTCTTCCTCGACCGGCTGCTCACCAAGTGCGCCGACAACCTCAGCCTGCTGGCCGCGCCGGCCACCCTCGACCGCGCCTTCGACCACGACGAGGCGGCCTTCGACCCGATCGTCGACGCCGCCCGCATCGGCGCGCCGGCCGTGGTGCTCGACTTGCCGCATCTGTGGACCGGCTGGGCCCGCCGGCTGCTGGCCACCGCCGATGAGGTGGTGATCACCGCCATGCCCGATCTCGCCTCGCTCAGGAACGCCAAGAACCTGGTCGACCAGCTGAAGCTCGCCCGTCCCAACGACGAGGCGCCGCGCCTGGTCATCAACCAGGTCGGCCTGCCCAAGCGGCCGGAGATCAAGCCCGCCGACTTCCAGAAGGCGTTGCAGCTCGAGCCGGCCGCCGTCATCCCCTTCGACGCCGCCCTGTTCGGCACGGCCACCAACAACGGCCAGATGATCGCCGAGATCAACGCCCGCTCGC
>NZ_AULH01000021.1:0-63728 GCF_000425185.1 Pleomorphomonas koreensis DSM 23070 | reverse complement strand
CGGTGACCGCCCGCGTCCGCCGATCGAAGGCGCGGGCGTAGCCCGGCCGGCCGTCCGCCGCCCAGGCGACGGCGTCGAGATGATCGAAGGCGGCCTCCGCCGTGGCGAGTGCGCCGGCCGGCGCGAGATCGAGATGGGCGGCATGGGCGAAGGTGTAGATCTGCCGCGCCGCCGTGCGGGTGCGGACGATGCCCGACAGCTGCGGCCCGCCGCCGATCTCCAGCCCCTCCATGAACTGGCCGGCCTCCCGGTCGAAGGCATGGTCGAGCCAGAGCGGCAGCAGTTCGTCGAGATAGCGGCGGGTGAAGCGGGAGGTGGACATGCGGCTTCCTGTCTTGCAAACAACGCTGCAACGCCCCGGCCACGCGTTCAGTTCCCGCCGTCCGGAAACGACAAAGCGCCCGAACCGGACAGGTTTCGAGCGCTCGACGTCGTCTGCATCCTGCGGTGGCGTGCGCCGCGGTCCGATCCTCAGAGATCGAAGGCCCGGTTGGCGCGGCGGCTGAGGTTGCGCTCGCGGGCTTCGAGGTCGTAGCGGTCGCCGGCTTCGTTGAGATAGGCCAGATCGCGCTCGGCAGGGGTGGGACCGCGGAGGAGCTTGGCGGTGCGCTTGAGGGTGGCGAACATCTCGGTCTTCCTTTCCTGGACCGGAGGCTTCCGGCCCGTTTCTCTCATCTCTCTTGACGCCCTCAATATAGGCCCGGCACCCGCCGCCGCCTAATCGCAACTTCTGAAAGCAACTTTCAGTTTCTCTATATGGAAACCTCCGCTGCTTCGGGCACCATGCTCGGTGTCGCCTGCGTCCCCTCTTCCCTCTTCAGCCGCCGCGACAGTCCGTCGACGACGCTGTAGACCGCCGGCACGACGATGAGACTGAGCAGCGTCGATAGCGCGAGGCCGCCGATCACCGTCAGGCCCATCGGCCGGCGGAAGCTCGGGTCGCCGCCCGACAGGCCGAGCACCACCGGCGCCATGCCGCCGATCATGGCCAGCGTTGTCATCACCACCGGCCGCGCCCGCTTGTGGCAGGCGTCGATCAGCGCATCCAGCCGGCTTTGTCCGGCCAGCCGCGCGGCGACGGCATATTCGACGATCAGGATGGAGTTCTTGGTGACGATGCCGACCAGCATCAGCATGCCGATCGCCGTCGCTATCGAGAAGCTGGTGCCGGTGACCACCAGCGGCAGCAGCGCGCCGCCGAGCGACAGCGGAATGGCGGTCAGGATGGTGAACGGCTGCAGGAAGTCGCGGAACAGCAGCACCAGCACGCCGTAGATGCAGAGGACCCCGACCACGAAGGCGAACAGGAAGCCGGAGAACATGCCGTCCATCCGCTCCACCTCGCCCTGGTCGACGAGCCGCACGCCGGCCGGCAGGTCGCGCGCCGCCGGCAGCGCCGTCACCTCTTCGGTCACCGCGCCGATGTTGCGGCCGTTGAGTTCGGCGCTGATGATGACGTTGCGCTCGCGGTCGAGACGGGTGATCGCCGTCGGTCCGGTGCGCATGGCGATGTCGGCGACGGCGCCGAGCGCGACGCTGCCGTCCTTGCCGCCGACCCTGAGGCTGGCGAGAGCCTCCGGGGCGCTGGCTGTGCTGGCGGGCAGACGCATGCGGATCGGCAATTGCCGCTCGCCGAGGTTGAGCTTGGGCAGGTTGGCGGCATAGTCGCCGGCCGAGGCGATGCGGACGGCGGCGGCGATGGCGGCCGGTGTCACGCCGAGGGCGCCGGCACGGGCGAGATCCGGCGCCACGGCGACTTCCGGCGCCTCCAGCGCCGCCGTCGAGGTCACCGCCCCGAGGCCCGGTATCGTCCTCATGCCGCTTTCGATGGCTCCGGCGGCGCGGCCGAGCGCCACCGCGTCGTTGCCGGCCAGCACCACGTCGAGCTTGACGCCGTCGGCGCTGCCGCCGACGGCGACGCGCACGCCCGGCAGGACGGCCAGGGCGTCGCGGATGTCCTGCTCGATCATCTGCTGCGAGCGCGGACGTTTCCCGTAGGGCGTCAGATCGACGGTGAACAGGGCGCTGGTCACGTCGGCATTCGCCACCGCATCCGGCCCGGCGCCGGCCACCGCGCCGGTGCCGACCCGCGTCAGCACCGAGCGGACGTCGGGCACGGCGCCGATCAGCTTCGCCGCCTGGCGTGCCGTCGCGTCGGTGGCGGCGAGGCTGCTGCCCGGCTGCAAGGTGATCTGAACGGTGGTCTGGGCGATGTCGGACGGCGGCACGAAGGCGGTGTCGAGAAGCGGTACCAGCGCGAAGGAAGCCGCCACGAACATCGCAGCGGCGACCAGCGTCGCCGCGCGATGGCCGAGACAAAGGCGGACCAGCCGCAGGTAGGCGCGCATGATCGGACCATCGGCGACCGGCGCCTGATCGGCCTTCGGCTTCAAGAGCTTGGCGGCCATCATCGGCGTCAGGAGGCGGGCGACCAGCAGCGAGGCCAGCACCGCCGCCGAGGCGGTGATGCCGAACTGGCGGAAGATCAGGCCGGGCACGTCGCCGATGAAGGCGGTGGGCAGGAACACGGCGACCAGCGTCAACGTGGTGGCGACCACGGCGAGGCCGATCTCCTGCGTCGCGGCGATGGTCGCCTCGCGCGGCGTGCCGCCGTTCCTGAGATGCCGCTCGATGTTCTCGACCTCGACGATGGCGTCGTCGACCAGCACGCCGATCACCAGCGACAGGGCGAGCAGCGACACCGAATTGAGGCTGAAGCCGAACCATTCCATCGCCATGAAGGCCGGGATCAGTGCCAGCGGCAGCGCCGCCGCCGCGACCAGCGTGGCGCGAAGCGAGCCGAGGAAGGCCCAGACCACCAGCACCGCCAGCCCGATGCCTTCGTAGAGCATGTGCATGGAGGCATGGTAGTCGTTGAGCGTGGCGTCGACGGTGGTCGTCGCCTCGGCGAGCCGCACCTCCGGGTGGTCGGCGGCGAGGCGGGCGACGGCGGCACGGGTGCCTTCGGCGACGTCGATGTCGGAATAGCCGTTGGAACGCTTGATCTCGACGGCGATCACCCTCTCGACGCCCTGATAGGCGAGGCTGGTGCGGTCGGCGTGCGCATCCTCCACCGTGGCGACCTCGCCGAGCGGCACCGAGGCGCCGCCGAGGAGCGGCAGAGGCAGGGCGCGGAGGGCGTCCACGCCGTTGGCGGCGGCGGTGAGGCGGATGGTGCTGCGGCTCATCGTCGTCTCGACGCGGCCGCCGGAGGCGTCGATCTGCGCGGCGCGCAACCGGTCGGCCACCTCGCCGATCGTCAGGCCGAAGGCGGCGAGCCGCGTCGGATCGACGGTGACCGCCACCTCGCGGTCGACGCCGCCGAGGCGGGCGATGTCGCCGACGCCCGGCACCGAGCGCAGGGCGCGGGCAAGGTCGTTGTCGACAAACCAGCTGAGCGTCGCCTCGTCGAGCCGGTCGGAGGCCGCGGTGAAGACCATCAGCGGCGTGTCCTGCACGGTCTGGCGGGAGACGCCCGGCGTCTCCATGTCGGCGGGCAGATCGGCCCGGACGCCGTCGACGGCGTTGCGGACCTCTTCGAGCGCCGCCTGCGGGTCCTTGTCGATCGGGAACTCGACGATAACAGAGGCGCGGCCGTCGTCGATGCGGGTGGTGATGTGGTTGAGCTTGCCAAGCGTCGCCACCTTGTCCTCGATCTTGCGCACCGCGTCGGTTTCGAGCTGGTCGGGCGCCGCGCCGTCCAGCCGGCAGTCGATGAACACCAGCGGCAGGTCGAGGTCGGGGAAGCTCTGCACGGCGAGCCGCGAGAAGGAGATCAGGCCGCCGGTGAGCAGCAGCACGAACATCAGGACGACCGGCACCGGATTGCGGACGGCCCAGGCGGAGACATTCATGGCGTCACCTCCGTGGCGGCGATGGTGACGGCGGCGCCGTCGAACAGGAAGGCGACGCCGCTCTCGGCCACCGCCGTTTCGGCATCGAGGCCGGAGACGATCTCGACGCGGCCGCCGCGCCGGGCGCCGGTGACGACGGCGCGCCGCGTCACCGTGCCGTCCGGCGCCACGGCGAACACGAAGCTGCCGCCGTCTCTCAGCAGCAGCGCGCTGTCCGGCAGGGTCGGCACGTCGCGCCGGCCGGTCTCGATGCCGCCGGCGAAATAGGAGCCGGGCCGGATCTCGCCGGTGGCCGGCAGGTCGACATAGACCGTCGCCCGGCCTGAGCCGGCGTTCAGCGTCGGCGCCACCAGGCGCACCATGCCGATCGCCATGCCGCGATCGCCTTCGACCAGCGTCGCCGTCATGCCGCGCTCGATGCGGGCGGCGGCATCGGCCGGCACCTCGGCCCGCCACTCCACCCGGTTGCGGCGGAGGAGGCGATAGAGTTCCGAGCCGGCCGGAACCACCGCGCCGAGCACGGCGGGCCGCGCCGAGACGACGCCGTCGTCGGGAGCGCGCAGCGTCGCCTTGTCGAGCCGCAGCCGGCGGGCCGAAAGCTCCGCCTCGGCCGCGGTGGCGTTGGCGGCGGCGATGCGCTCGTTGACGCCGGCCGCCTCCAGCTCGCGTTTCGACTGGCCGCCGCTCGAACCGAGCATTTCCGCCCGCCGTGCGTCCGACCGCGCCAGTTCGAGGGCGGCGTGGGCGCTGTCCACGGCCGCCACGCCGGCGGCGACGGCCGCCTTGAGCTGATCGTCGGCGAGGCGGGCGACCACCTGCCCCTTGGTCACGCTGTCGCCGACGTCGACCAGGAGGTCGTCGACGCGATAGTCGCCGATTTCGGTGGCGATCGACGCTTCGCCCCAGGCGGCCACCCAGCCGGCGGCCGGGATGGTGTCGGTCCAGCTCTGTTGCTCGGCGTGGATCGGCCGCACGGTCAGTATGGGCCGCTCGCCGGCCACGGCGTCGTGGCTGGCGGCAAGGGCGAGTGGAACGATCAGCGCCAGCAGGGCGGCGGCTCGGAGTTGCATGTTGGTCTCCGTCAATGGATGGCTTCGGCCGGCGCTGCCTTCGGCATCAGTGCCACCAGCGGCAGGCTGAGCACCAGAAGGCCGGCGATGGCCGCAAGGCAGGCTGTCAGGGCGCCGGGGCCGCCGAAGGCGATCCGTCCGGCCAGAAAGGCGGAACTCATGGTGGCCATGCCGGCGCTGGCCGCCAGTTGCTGGATGGCGCTGAGCGAGCCGCTGGCGCTGCCGGCCTCATCCGGCGAGGTGTCGCCGAGCGCGATGTCGTAGATGGTGCCGAAGCAGCTGCCCATGCCGAGCCCCAGCACGAACAGCGCTGCCGAGAGGCCGAACGTGCCGCTGCCGTCCTGGAGAGCTAGCGCCAGCAGCGCCGCCCCGACAAGCGTGACGACCAGCCCGGCGGTGACCAGTTGGCGGCCGAGGCGCGGGATCAGCGCCATGCCGGCCGCCGAGGCGACGATGATGCCGAGGGTCATCGGCACCATGCGCAGCGCCGCTGCCGAGGGCGACGCGCCGAGCGTGCCTTGCAGGAACAGCGACACGATGAAGACGAGGCCGTTCACCGCCGCGAAGAAGACGAAGCCGACGACGAGGCCGGAGACGAAGCCGCGGCTGCGGAACAGCGACGGCAGGATCAGCGGATCGGCCGCCGTCGCCTGCCGCCAGCCGAAGGCGGAAAACAGCACCAGCGCCGCGCCGATCGACAGACCGGCCGCTTCGGTCCATCCCGAGCTGGCGCCGTCGATCAGGCCGTAGATCGCCGCCAGCATGGCCAGGCCGAGCAGCACCGCGCCGGGGCCGTCGAGGCGGACCGCCGGCCGGGCGGGCGTTTCCGGCAGCACCTTCAGCGCGGCGACGAAGCCGAGGCCGCCGAGGACGATGTTGATCAGGAACATCGGCCGCCAGCCGAGGCCGGCGATATCGGCATCGATGATCAGGCCGCCGACGATCGGCCCGGCGATGGCCGAAAGACCGAGCACCGGCCCGAAGGCGCTGAAGGCCATGCCCAACTGCTCGCGCGGGAAGGTGGTGGTCAGGATGGCCATGCCCTGCGGGATCAGCAGCGCCCCGAAGGCGCCCTGTACGAAGCGGGATGCGATCAGCGGCACCGGGCCGGTCGAAAGGCCGCAGGCGAGCGAGGCCAGAGTGAAGCCGGCGATGCCCGTCAGGAACAGCCGGCGCTGTCCGTAGCGGTCGCCGAGCCGGCCGCCCAGCACTAGGAATACACCGAGCGCCAACGCATAGGCGGTGCCGAGCCAGCTGATGAAGGCCTCGCCGCCGCCGAGGTCGCGGGCGATCGATGGCGCGGCGATACTGGTGAGCGTGCCGTCGATGAGGTCGAGCATATCGGCGGCGAGCACCACGGCGAGGACGGCGACAAGGCTAGGCCCCCGGATCTGACGGGAAGAAGACAATGAACTATCCTTTCCGCCGGCGTGTGTGCGGCCGGCATCCGGAAAACGACAAGGTTTCAGCGTTCGCGGACGCTGGGGCATCCGCGGCGGGCGATTTCGGTCAGGAGAAAACGGATGTCGGCGTCAGCCGCCGGCAATCAGCTTCGTCGGAATATCGGCGGATGGTCTCCCGGTACCGGCGGGGTGGCGGCGAGCACGCCGTCGATCAGCACGTTGACAGCCCATTCGAAGCGCTGGATGCCGTCGCCGCCGAACAGCAGCAGCGGATCGATTGCCGCGAGGTTGGGATAGAGGATGGGGTCCGCCGCCTCGATGGCATCCGCCGTGGCGGCGATCTTGCTCTCGTGCTGGTCGGAACTCTGCTCGGCCGCCGTGGCGGTCGCAAAATGCATCATCAGGTCGATCGCCCAGGCAGCGGAGGCGTCTGCAACGCCGCCCTGCCGCAGCAGCTTCAGCAGCGCATCGGCCATCCGCAGTGAATTCGGGCCATTCGATCGGGCGAACAGCGACAGCCGGGCAATGCCGGGATGGCTGAAGAGTCGCTCGGTGTAGGTCATCAGCAGCCGGACCAGTTGTCTTCGCCAGTCGGCCGCGTCGACGGCCGCACCCGGACGTTCGGTGGCGGCTTCCGGAACGCCGGCTATCAGCGCGTCGAGCAACTGCGCGTGCAGGTCCTCGGTGTTGCGGACGTAGACGTAAAGCGAGGCCGGGCCGGTATCGAGGCGACTGGCGATGGCCCGCATCGTCACCTTCTCCAGGCCCTCCTCGTTGAGCACGGCCAGCGCTGTGGCGATGATCAGCTCACGCGTCAGCGCCGCCTTGGCAGGGCGGTCGCGGCGGCTGATGGGACGGGCGGCGGTGGATGGCGGTTTCAGTGTCATGTCGACCTTATAACGAACGTGTTCGTTACGATCAAGTTCGATTTGTTGTTGGCGTATGAAATCTACCCCGGACGGCAAAAGGGGAGTGACATGCGGCGGCGAACCCGCCGCTCGTCGTTAGGGCGGTCATTGTTCGTCTCCGGGCGTGTCGGTGTCGTTCGGAGTGAGGTTGCTGGACGCGCGCTTGAGCAAGGACAGCAACAGGCTGGCGTCGTCCGCGCTGAAGCCGGCAAGAAGGCGCTCGTTGCCTTTGAGAAGAATGGCCTTGCTGCGGGGCAGGATTTCCTGGCACGCCGCGGTGAGTTCTATCAGCTGTATGCGCCGGTTGGCGGGGTGGGGCCGGCGGCGGATCAGGCCGTCGCGTTCGAGGCGCGAGAGGGTTTGCGCCATGGACGGCTGTTCGACGTGGAGCAACCGCGCCAGATCCGCCTGCGTTATCGCGGCTCCCGACTTCAAAGCCGCCAGCACCGGCAGACTGCCGATCCCCACGCCCAGAGGGCGCAGCTCGGCCTCCGCCAGACGCGTCAGCTCCTTCGCCAACTGCTTGATGAGGAAGGAGGGCGTGCCCAGCGGATCGAATTCGATGTCTTCGGGATCGTTGCGCTTTTCCAATTGCATCCATCCTCAAGGGGTATAATAGGTGCCTATTATATCACATCAGCCGAATGGTCAAGTAGGTTCGATCCCGGCCGATGCTGGTATGCCCGTCAACCGGTCTGTCCGGTCGATGGATGGTTGCAGAGGGAGGCGATACGGTCGCGGTTCTCGGGGACTCCTGCCCAGGCTTGGCAGCAGGCCTCGATGATGGCGCCTTGGTCGTCGAGGACGCGCGGACAGGCCTCCTGAGGACGAGCCGCCGATGGGTCTCCGGGCGGGAGGACAGCGACGACAAGGGGGGCGGTATCGGCGGGTCGGCGGCCAATTGGCGCGGGGAAGTGGTTCAGCGGCCTTTCCGTCTCCTGGCGATCTCGGCGGCGTCGAGGGCGATTAGTCTTTCCTCCTTTCCCGGCCGCCGGCCACCACCATCTCGGCGTCGCCGGCCCTGATCATCCGCGCCCCCGCCAGCGCCGCCTGGCGAACAGCATGGCCGTGGTTTCACTCGCCGGAACTGGAGCCCGTGACGATGGCGGATGCTCATCGAACGGAAGGGGTATCGGAAGGTCTTTTTTCTTGGACGGTCATGCCGGCAGGGCATAACTACGCCAGCCCCGGCCGGCGTCTCTCGCATTATGGCCAAGTCATCAAGGACTTGTTGCGGATATCGCGATTCCGGATTCGGCGCTTTGCTGCCGGGTGTCCTGAATCCCGGGCTGAAACGGTTAAGTCGTACAATTTTATGCGAACAAGCACTTTTAACAAAAGAAAATTTTAAACCCTCATCATGTTATAAAAACTTATTCACAGAGCCGGGCAGTCCCCATAATTGGGTTCCAGGAAAAGACGTAATGAGCCGTTCTGGCATAAGGGTCCATCTGGTGGCAGACCAGCCGGAGCAGGCCACTCCTTTCCTGCGTGGGCTTCACGCGCTGGGATTTGCCGTCAATGAACTGCCTCCCCGCAGGGAAGACATCTCGGAGATCGGCCGGAACGACGTTCTCGTCATCCTGGGCCAGTACGGAATCGACGCCAACAGTCCCGGCAGGCTGCGCACCCTCTGCGGCGAGCGTCGCGCCCGGACGGTGCTGTTTCTGGACAGCATGAAGCCGGATTCCTTCGCGGCCTTCGAGCGGGAGGGCTTCTCCTGCATCAACATGACCACCACCAGGACGACGCAGAACCTCGTCAGCCTGGTGGCGCAGATCGATGCCCACGCCGTCTACCAGGCGTCGCGGACGGTCGCCATGCGGACGTCGATGACCAACCGGATCGCCGGCTCGGTCGTCGATCTGTTCAGCCGGCTGCGCGCCAGGCCGGTGGCGCCGACGATCGAGGAGTCCAGCCGCCAGCGGCGGGCCATGGACGAGTTGATCGGCCTGTCGCCGATGTCGGTGTGGATCGACCTCATCCAGAACTATCACGACGGCACCGCCCAGCATTGCTCGCTGGTCTCGGGCTATGCGCTGGCCTTCGCGCGCGTGCTCGGCTTCGGCGACCGCGAGACCGGGCGCCTGTTCGGCGCCGCCTTCTTCCACGATGTCGGCAAGGCGATGATTCCGCTCGAGATCCTCGACAAGCCCGGCCAGCTCGAGCCCGAAGAGTGGGAGATCATGAAGCGGCACGTGCTCTACAGCTACGACATCCTGTCGCGCGACGAGAACACGGCCGGCGAGATCGCCCGCGTCGCCCGCGACCATCATGAATATCTCGATGGCTCCGGCTATCCGAACGGCATCGCGGCCGACGGGATCGACGATCTGACGCGGATCATCACCATCTGCGACATCTTCGCGGCGCTTACCGAGAAGCGGGCCTACAAGCCGCCCAAGCCGCCGGAAGAGGCCTACGCGATCCTGAGTTCGATGGCCGGACAAAAGCTCGACCCGGACCTGGTGCGCGTTTTCGAGAAAGTTGCCGTGGAGTGCGAGACCGGTCGTCCGGCACTGGCCCTGGTCGCCTGACCGGGGCCGGCCGGCGGACCGGCGAGTGGGGGTTCCCATGTCGTTCGAGGGCAAGCGATGCTGAATCTGAGCGCCCTGATCGTCGACGATTCGGCGATCGTCCGGACGCAGTTGCGGGGCGAGATCGGCGCCGTCGCGCCCGAATGCCACGTCTATGAATGCAGCGGCGTGCTGGAGGCCGGGCGCTTTCTGCTGCGCAGCGTGCCGGATGTCCTGTTCCTCGACCTCAACATGCCGCACATCAACGGCATCGAACTCCTGAAGCGCTTCGATGCCGTGCTCGGCAGCCGGCGGCCGCCGATCGTCGTCTCCATCTCCTCGGACATGTCGCCGCCGACCTTGCAGGCGCTGAAGGAGCGCGGCGCCTATGCCCTGTTGCCCAAGCCCTTCGACAGGGCGGAAGTGGCGATGATCCTGCTGCGGGTCGTGACAATGGTGCAGCGGCGGCGCGTGATGATCGTCGACGACAGCGCCACCGTCCGCACGGTGGTCCGGCGGATCGTCGAGCACAGCCGCTTCAATCTCGACATCGAGGAAGCCGCCAACGGTGCCGAAGCCATCCGCCTGGTCCGCAGCCAGCGCTTCGACATCGCCTTCATCGACGTCGAGATGCCGGGCATCAACGGGCTCGAAGCGGCGGGCGAACTGCTCTATTCCTCCGGCGAGACGCACGTCGTCCTGATGTCGGGCAACGGCGACGAGGCGATCCGCCGGGCGGCTGCCCATATCGGCGTGCAGTTCTTCCTGAAGAAGCCCTTCTACGCCAGGGACATCGACGAGGTGCTGAACAGCCTCTACAGTCTCGGCGACACCGCCTTCGTGTCGCACCGGACCCCCGAGACCTTCGAGGACCCCGATCTTCAGTCGGTCCTGTGGCTGGACGATTGAGGCAAGTCCGGCATAAGCGGGGTTTCAGGGCAGCCGTTCCATCCGCCGCGCCGCCGCCTCAAGGCTTTCTTGGCGCGACGTCCGCCGGCGCGGTGTCGACCCTGGCGATCACCGACATGCCCGGCCGCAGCCGTTCCGCCAGCGGCTGGCCTTCCAGCAGGCGGATGCGCACCGGGATGCGCTGCACCACCTTGGTGAAGTTGCCGCTGGCGTTGTCGGCCTTGAGCACGCTGAACTCGGACCCGGTGGCCGGCGCCAGGTCCTCGACCACGCCGTGCAGGGCGGCGCCGTCCAGCCCGTCGACCTCGATGGTCGCCTGCTGCCCCACCGCCATCTGGGCGGTCTGCGTTTCCTTGTAGTTGGCGACGATCCAGCGGGCCGGCGGCACCAGGAACATCAGCTGCGTGCCCGCCGCCACATACTGCCCCTTGCGCACCGAGCTTTCGCTGATCTGGCCGTCGGCCGGGGCGGCGATCACCGTGTTGCCGAGGTTGATGCGGGCGAGGTCGACGGTCGCCTCGGCGGCGTGCACCTGGGCCGCCAACCCCGAGCGCGACACGTCGGTGGCCCGCACCTGCGCTTCCGCCAGGCTGACGTTGGCCTCGGCCGCCGCCACGCCGGCCTCGGCGACCTTGAGATTGGCAACGGCGCTGTCGAGGTCCGTCTCGGCGCGAATCCCCTTCTGGGTGAGGGAGTTGACGCGCTCGTAGCTGGCCTTGGCCTGGGCGAGCTGGGCCGCCGCCTGATCGAGCGCGGCCTTGCGCACGGCGACGGTGGCGACGGTCTGGGCCATGGTCTGGTCGACGTTGGCGAGCGAGGCCCTGGCGATGTCGAGCTGCGCCTCGGCCTGCTCCAGCTGCTGGCGGTAGATGCGGTCATCGACCCGGACCAGCGGCTCTCCGACCGTCACAACCTGGTAGTCCCGCACCGGCACGTCGGTCACGTAGCCGCTGACCTGCGAGGCCAGCGCCGTGACCTGTCCGCGCACATAGGCGTTCTCGGTCACCTCGATGGTGCTGGTGAACGGCCAGAGGTGCCAGGCCCACAACACGGCGGCCGCACCGGCGAGCGCCACCAGCAGCATGGCGACCACCGTGGCAACGCCGGCCTTGGCAACCTTGGGCGGCGGCGCGGGCCGCTGGGACGGCGCCGCATCGGTGGTCTCGCTATCCATGCTGCGACGGGCATGGGCGGTGACCGCGGTGGTCGATTCCGGCGCGGGCGGGCGGACGCGTTGGTTCATTGCGGAAGGGTCCTGAGTTTGCGCGATCGCCTGTAGCGGGCGACGGACAGGCGGCGGCGGGTCAGCCGGCCGGCCTTCTCGACGCCGCCGGTCAGGACGCGGAGGATGTCGCTGGCGAAGGTCCAGAACAGGAAGCCGAAAGCGATCAGGCTGTTGAGAAGCGAGGCATCGTTGTAGGCCCGCACGTTGGCCTCGCGCGTCGCCACCTGGGCCAGCAAGGCCCGGGCCTGGATGTCGCGCCGCGCCGGATCGACGATCGTTTTGGCATAAGCGCCCTGGTAGAGCTTGATCCTCTGCGCCACCTGAGGATCGGCCGGATCGAGCGTGGCGACGAGGGCCGCCGAATACTCATGCTCCCGGTAGAGCTGATAGGTGCCGAGCACCGCCGGTCCGGCAAGGCCGCCGATACCCTGCGACAGGCTGAACAGCACCGAGAAGGTGACGATGTGATCGGCACCGCGCGCCAGTGCCTTGGTGATGCCCATAAGCAGCAGCGGCCCCATGAACATGCCGGTGGCGAGCGAGATCATCAGCTGGCTGAGGTAGACGTCGTGCGGCCGGGTGAGGTTGGTGGCGCTGTGCTCGAGGTAGCTGCCGGCGATCACCAGGGCGATCGACACGCCGAGGATGGCCAGTATCCGCCTGGGACCGAACATCAGCGCCGAGATCGCCGCGCCGGCGATGGTGCCGACCAGTATGATGGCATAGAGGGGCTGCAACTGGTCCGGGCCCATGCCGAGCGTCCTCAGCAGGCCCGGCGCCATGTAGCTCTGCTCGGAGAGCAGAAAGCGCATGCCGACCGCCCCCATGCCGAACCGGAAGGCATCACCGGTGCCGAGCCAGCGGGTCATGACAAGGGGATGGGCTCGATAGTGTTCGATCAGTCCGGCCACGATCGCCATCGCCAGGGCGGCAATGACCGCATAGGCCATCCACGGATTGTCCTCCCACCATTCATAGCGCATCTGCGCGAACACGGCGCCCACCAGGGCGATGGCCGGCGCCAGCAGGGCGAAGGACAGAAAGTCGAGCGGCTCGAAGGTGCGGATGCGGATGCCCTGCGGCAGCTTGACGACGACGATCGCCGCGAAGCTGAGCAGCGCCATGCCCAGCTCAAGCCGGTAGATCTCCCGGAAGTCGCCGGTACTGGCCAGCGCCGGCGACAGGACCCAGGCGAGCGGCGTCATGGCCTGCATCAGCCCAAGGGCAAGGCAAAGGGCGCGGCCGAGATGCTTCAGCGGGAAAGCCTGCATCAGGTAGAACATGCCGAGCGCGCTCATCGGCGCGGCGGCAAAGCCGGCCACGGCGCGCAGCAGCAGCGCCGTCGGATAATCGGCGGCCACGAGGTGCAGCACGCAGATGACGACGTAGGCGGCAATGCCGGCCTCGGCGAAATGCCGGATGCCGAACCTCTGCCGGCATTTGTACAGCACGAGGTTGGCCGAGGCATTGAACATGACATAGACCGCCGACAGCCACGCCGCCTCCGACGGGGTCAGGCCGAGATGGCCCTGGATGTTCTGCAGATTGGCGGCGACCAGACCGGTGCCGAGGCCGCTGGTCGGGATGACCAGCAGCCCGACCAGGCCGTAGGCGAGGCGGCGCCCGGGCGAGTGCTTGACGAGGGCCGGCGAGCCCGGCATGCGGGGCCGTTCCTCGGGGTCCCAGTCGGGCAGGGGATCGAGCGGCTGCTGGTTCACGCCGCGGCCTCGCGGGCGCCGCCGCCGGCGCGCGGCCGCAGGCCCTCGATCATCAGCTCGAAGGCACGCAGGCTGAGCCGGGCCTGCTCGTCGGCGGTGCGGCCGCGCAAGGCAGAGCCGAGCATGCTGACCAGCAGCGTCACGTCATCGACCTGGATGTCGGGCCGGCAGGCGCCTGCCTCGACGGCGCGGAAGATCAGCGGCGAGAAGATCTGGTGGAAGCGTTCGCGCACTCGCCGTACCTCCGGCGCGGTGCGGTCGAGCACGCGCCAGTAGTCGATCAGCGACGAACGGGCATGGATGCGTTCGGCATGGAAGCGCAGCAGGACGAAGAAGGCGTCGTCGCGCTCGCCGAGTTCGTCGGCCTTGGCTGCGGTCTCCTCGATTCCCCGCTCCAGGAGAGCGACGATCAGGTGGTGACGGTCCGGGAAGTGCCGGTAGAGCGTCGCCCGTCCGACGCCGGCCTTCCGGCAGACGAGATCGAGCGGCGCGGTGATTCCCTGGCTGGCGAAAATGATATCGGCCGCATCGAGGATATCCGAATGGTTCTCCTCGGCGTCTTTCCTGAGCTTTGTCATGGGTCTCAAATCAGACAGAAGAGTCCGTTTGTCAATGTCAGCGGTCCTTACATTGGGCTTGGCGGCTATGACGAGTGCGTGAATATACGCAGAAAAAGCGGTGGATCGCGCAATTCCAGCTGTCTCGCCAGCCGACCGGCTGTCGCCAGTCCTTTAAAAGGACAAAAATGTCCTTGTTGTCTCGGTTGCGATGGCCGCCACCGTCCATCTGCCGCGAAGTTTCGATCGGACCCGCCGATACGCGGCGACCGTCTGCGTGCGTCCGGGGCGTAGCTGCAAGGGCCGGACCGCCGGCATCTATGCCGAGAAGCTGGCCGAGGAGGGCGCCCTTGCCTTCGCCGCTTCCATCCAGGGCGCGAGCGGCGGCAGGCCGGCATCGAGGCCGTCGAGGACTACCGAACCCGGCGCGGCCAGAACGCCCGCACGCCGAACAAGCTGCGCTTCCCCAGCCTGGCCGGGATCCTCGCCTTCGATGCCTTCCATCTGGTGGAGGACCTGCTGACCCAGCCGGTCCAGATCGTCACCGGCAGCGTGCCCGGCGGGTTCGGCTCGATGCAGGAAGGCCGGAGGGTCTTCGAGCGGATCACCGGCGAAAAGGATCTGGTCGTTGTCGAAGGGGCAAGCCGCTACGATCTCTACGACCGGCCGGCGCTGGTCGCCAAGGTGGTAGCCGGGTACCGGGCGTATTTCAAACTCAGGGCTTCCCGATAGGCGCGGCGCTCACGCCTTCCTGAGCCGGTCGAGCCGGGCGGCGTCGAGCGGCACCGCCGCCGCCCGGAAGCCGTCCCACGGATCGGCGGCCAGCGCCGCCAGCCGCGCCGGCAGGTTGACGGCCGTGAAATGGCCGGGGCCGATATCCGGCCCCAGTTCCTCCCAGGTCAACGGCGTCGAAACGGTGGCGCCCGGCCGCGCCCGTGTCGAATAGGGAGCGACCGCCGTCGCCCCGCGCTGGTTGCGCAGGTAGTCGACGAGGATCTTGCCGTGCCGCCTGGACTTGCTGATGGTGGCGACGAACCGCTCGGGGCTGTCCGCCGCCATCGCCTCGGCGAGAGTGCTGGCGAGGGCCTTTGCCTCGGGCCACTCGGCTTCCGGCTTCAGCGGCGCCACGACATGCAGGCCCTTGCCGCCCGAGGTCTTCACGAAGGCGGCGAGGCCGGCATGGACAAGTCGTTCGCGCACCTCTCGCGCTGCCTCGATCACTGCCGGCCAGGCGACGTCCTCTCCCGGATCGAGGTCGAGGATGATCATGTCCGGCCGTTCCCAGTCGGTCAGGGTCGAGCCCCAGGGATGGATCTCCAGGACGGCCGACTGGACGAGGGCCATCAGCCCGTCGAGATCGTTGATGGCGAGGAACGGCTCGCCGTTCGGGTCCTGCGGATCATCGACCGGCACGATGTTGGGGTTGATGCCCTTCCAGGCGTGCTTCTGGAAGAACCGCGCGCCGTTGATGCCCTTCGGGCAGCGCAGGAGGGCGAGCGGCCGCCCCACCACGAAGGGCGCGATGAGGCGCCAGACCTCGGCATAGTAGTCGGCGAGTCCCTCCTTGGTGACGCCCTCGTCCGGCCAGTAGAGGCGGTCGGGATGCGTGAGCCGGACCGTCCGGCGCTGCGGCCTTGGTGCCTTGGCCGACTTGGGGCTTTCCCGCACGATCTCCTCCGCCGCCTTGTCCTCGCGCAGCCCGCGAAAGGCGGCGTGGCGGAGCTGGCCATCGGCCGTCCAGGCGCGGAACTCGACCTCCGTCACCAGCTCCGGTCGCACGAACGTCACCTGCCGCGCCTCGTCGGTGGTCAGCGGCGAGCCGAAGGGCGAGGTGTCGATCCGCAGGCGTTCGAGCCGGTGGGCAAGATCCTCGGCCACCGCGTGGCTGAGGCCGGTCCCAACGCGGCCGACGTGATGCAGCTGGCCCCCCTCGTGGATCCCGAGCACCAGCGAGCCGACCAGCTTGCGCGACACCGTGGAGGGCACGTAGCCGGCGATGACGAATTCCTGCCGCGCCGAGCACTTGGACTTGACCCAGCTCCGGCCGCGGCCGGCCCGGTAGGGCGCATCGCGCAGCTTCGAGACGATGCCTTCGAGGCTCAGCCGGCAGGCGTGGCGCAGCACCATGGTGCCGCTGTCGTCGAAATGGCGGCTGAAGCGCACGGTGCCCCCGGCACCGGCGACGATCCGTTCGAGCAGCGCCTTGCGTTCGATGAGCGGCAGGCCCCTGAGGTCGTAGCCGTCGAGATGGATGAGGTCGAAGGCATGGAAGACGAGGCGATCGTGGCGCCCGCTGCTAAGGTCGGCCTGCAAGGCGGAGAAATCCGAGGCGCCGGCATCGGTTTCAACGACCATTTCACCGTCGATGAGGGCGGCGCCGACGGGCAGGTTCTGAAGGTCGGTGAAGACGGCCTTGCCGAATTTCTTCGTCCAGTCGAGACCGCCGCGCGTCAGCAGCTTGACCCGGCGCGCCTCGATGCGCGCCTCCAGCCGATAGCCGTCGAACTTGATCTCGTGCAGCCATTGCGGGCCGGTGGGGGCGGCGGCGACCAGCGTCGCCAGCATGGGCTCGACGAAAGCGGGCAGGGCGGCTTCCTTCGCGCCCGTCAGCGTCGCCAGATCCGGCAGGGCAGGCTCGCCAGCCGTCGCCGGTCTGGCGGGCCGGCGGCCCGGTGCTTTCCCGGTCCCCGGCGACGTCCGCGACCGGCCGGCGACGTCCGCGAGCTGTCGCCCGGATTTGACCGATTCCGGCCGTTCCTCCAGGATGTCCTTGGCGCCCTGCGGCCGGGCGAATAGGTCCTCGGCCTTGATCAGCAGCCAGTTGTTGCGCCTTTCGCCGGGACGTCTCGACATCCGCACCAGATACCAGCGGCCGGCGAGCTTGCGGCCGTCGAGTTCGAATTCGAGCCGGCCCCTTTCATAGCCCTCCCGTGGATCGCCGATCGGCGACCAGGTGCCGCGATCCCAGACGATGACCGTGCCGCCGCCGTATTTGCCTTTCGGGATGGTGCCCTCGAAATCCCGGTAATCGAGCGGATGGTCCTCGACCTCTACCGCAAGGCGCCGTTCTCCGGCCACCAGGCTCGGCCCCTTGGTGACGGCCCAGCTTTTCAGGACGCCGTCCATCTCCAGCCGGAAGTCGTAGTGCAGGCGGGTCGCATCGTGCTTCTGGACGACGAAGCTCATGCTGCCCGCCGGGGCGAGCCGGCCCTGGGGTTCGGGCGTCGCGGAGAAGTCGCGCTTCTGGCGATAGGTTTCGAGCGCCATGGTCGCCTCCATGAACTGCCGCGAAATGGAATCCGTGACCGACGATCAAATCCAGAACGCGGCATCGGACGTGCGGTTCCGCAACCTCTCCGGCGGGCGGCGACGCCGTGACCTGTGGCGAAGGCGCTCAAGGCTCGATCAGCAAGGCTCAAGTCGAGAGGATGATGACGGTCCGGTCGTCGAACAACTGCTCCGGTCCCGATCCCTTGACGCCCCAGTGGCTCAGGGTCTTGGTCGGGTCCTCGCGCTCGATGCGCGCGGCCACTGCCTCCCAGTCGGCGAGCGCCGTTCCCGTCGGCGGTTCGAGATAGCCGTCGCTGAAGATTTCCACGCACCGCACCGAGCCGCGCGGCCGCTCGAAACTGATCAGCCCGAACCCGCGCGACACCGTGCCGTCGATGACGGCATAGCCGAGCGGATGATCGGCCTTGTTGGCGTAGCCGTATTGCCCTTTGGCGATGCCGGCCCTCAGCATCGGCTCGACGAAATCGAGGAGGGCGTCGCCCAGCCGGCCGGTGAGCATCCGTCGCGCCTCGGCAACGACGTCGGCCGCCTCGTCTGCCGACATCAGCGCCGGAACGGCCTCGTCGAAGCCGTGGAAGACGCCGCGTCGCGAGTCCGGCTCCAGCGCCGCTTCGGCATGGCCGCGACGCCTCAGGTGGTGGTAGAGCGCCACCCGGCCGGCCGACATGATGTCGTCGATCGGCTTGAGGCTCTGGAAGGTCTCCGTGCCATTGACGCGGATGCCGCTGTCGCCGACCAGGGTGAAGCGCAGTCTGTCGCCGATCTCTTCCACCAGCGCCATGGTGGTGGCCGCCGATATCGGCCGGCCGCGCGACCGGCTTTCCATCTCGAGCGCTGCGCTGAGCCGGGCATTGAGGATGGCGACCAGTTCCTCCGGCGTCTTCGTTCCCGGCTTGTGATTGGCCAGCGTGTCGATCAGCGCCGCCGAGGCCTGCAACGCGGCGAAGCGTCCGCTGCCGACGCCGGCGACCAACGTGCCGTTGACGTCGGTGGCGCCGTCGAAGACGGCGTAGCAGCGCCCCGGAACCACCACCGGGATGTCGTCGCCGGCTTTTCCGGGCGTCGTGTATTTGGAGACGGACAGGCAATCGATACGCATGAAACGATCCTCGGGCATACGGATGCCGCCCGCTCGGTGGCGGGCGGCGTGCCGGGGCGAGACGTCAGACGAAGGCGCCCTCGCGGTTCTCGGACAGGCGGAAGACGATGAAGACGCAGATGCCGGAACTGACCAGCAGGATGGTCGACAGCGCCGCCGCCAGGCCGAACTCGCCGTCGAGCACGGCGGAGTAGATCTTGATCGGCATGGTCGCCGTGGCGCCGGTGTAGAGCAGCAGCGTCGACGACAGCTCGTTGATGGCGGTGATGAAGCTCATCATGGCGCCGACGACGATGCCGGGGATCATGATCGGCACCGTCACCTTCAGGAAGGCCAGCGCCGGCGGTGCCCCGAGGTTGACGGCCGCCTCCTCGATCGACGGCTTGATCTGCCTGAGGATCGACGAAGTGGAGCGGACGCCGTAGGGCAGGCGGCGGATGAACACCACCAGGATGATGATCAGCGCCGTGCCGATCAGGTCGACCGGCGGCCGGTTGAAGGTCAGCGCGAAGCCGATGGCCATGACGACGCCGGGCACCACGTAGGGCACCATCAGGAGGCTGTCGAGCAGGCCCGACAGCCAGGTCTCCCGGCGCACCACGATATAGGAGATGAAGGCGGAGGTGACGGTGATCATCGCCACCGCGGCCAGCGCGAAGGCGAAGGAGTTGCCGACGACGTTGGGCAGCTCGTTCCACACCCGCGCATAGCTGGTCAGGCCGAAGGCGCCGGTGAACACCGGACCCTTGGTCGCCAGGATCGAGGTATAGAACACCACGATCATCGGCAGCGCCGCCAGCAGCACCACCAGATAGCAGAAGGCATGGACCAGCACGCCGAACAGGCCGGACAGCGGCTTCTGTTCGGGCAGGTTGGTCAGCGCGCCGGCATAGCGGCGCTTGCTCAGGAAATAGCGTTGCAGCAACACCGCCGCCATGGAAATGAAGATCATCAGCATCGAGATGGCCACGGCGATCGACGGCGTGCCGCCCATTTCGGCGGTGTACTGGTTGTAGGCGATGGTCGACAGCGTGCGGAAGTTCCGGCCGATGATCGCCGGCGTGCCGAAGTCGGCGATCGACAGCACGAAGGCGAGGATGGCGCCCGAGCTGACCGCCGGGAACACCAGCGGCAGCGTCACCCGGAAGAAGCGCGAGGTCGGCGAGCAGCCGAGGTTGGCGGCCGCCTCCTCGAACGACCGGTTGATCGAGCGCAGCGCGCTTTCGGTCATCAGGTAGACGAAGGGGAAGAACTTCAGCGTGAACACCAGGATGATGCCCGGCGTGCCGTAGATCGACGGCACGGCGAGGCCGAGTTCGCGCAGCGGCCTGGTGACCCAGCCGTTGTTGCCGAGCACCAGGATCCAGGAATAGGCGCCGATGAACGGCGGCGACACCAGCGCCAGCACCGCCACCGTCGAGATCAGGCTGCGGGCCTTCACCTGGAAGCGGGCGACGAAATAGGCGAGCGGCACGCCGATCAGGCAGGCGCCGGCCATGCCGCCGACGCCGACCAGCATGGTGTTGCCGAGCGCGCCGAGATAGTAGGGATGGCTGAGCACCGTCGCGTAGTTGGCGAGGGTGTAGCCGCCCGTCTCGGGATCGACGAAGCCGACGACGAACACCTCCGACAGCGGGGCGATCAGCAGAATGGCGATCATCGCCAGGCAGAGGGCGAAGACGACGTTCCAGAAGTTGAACAACGGCATGATCCGTCGCCGGCGGGAAGCGGGAGCGGCTGTGACGGTCATGACAGCAGCCTCCCGTTGTCGGCATCCTCGTAAAGCGCGAAATCGGCGTGCGGCAGCGAAATCTCGATCGGGTCGCCCGGCTTGAGGCGCACCGCGTTCGCCTCCGGCGCCACCAGCGCGGTGATCGCGACGTCGCCCGTGTCGACGGCGATCTCAAGCTCGCGGCCGATGAACATGGCGTGGCGCACCGTGCCGCCGAGGGTGACGGCCGCATCCGGTTCGCCCGCCCCGAGCCGTACCTTTTCCGGGCGGATCGTCGCGATGGCCGGTCCGGCGAGGCCGGGAACCAGGCATGGCATCGAGGTGCCGGCGAGTTCGAGGCGGCCATCGGCGGCCACCGCCTTCAGCCGGTTGTTGGAGCCGACGAAGGAGGCGACGAACAGGTTGGCGGCGCGGCTGTAGATGTCCCAGGGCGCGGCGACCTGCTGGGCGATGCCGCCGTACATTACGCAGACCTGGTCGGAGATGGCGAGCGCCTCCTCCTGGTCGTGGGTGACGTAGACGGTGGTGATGCCGAATTCCCGTTGCAGGTCGCGGATGTCGCGCCTCAGCTCGACGCGCAGCTTGGCGTCGAGGTTGCTGAGCGGCTCGTCCATCAACAGCACTTTCGGCCGGATGACCAGGGCGCGCGCCAGTCCGACGCGCTGCTGCTGGCCGCCGGAGAGCTGGTGCGGCATGCGGCTGGCGAGCGGCCCGAGCTGGACGATGTCGAGCATCTGCCCGACGCGCGCCTTCAGCTCGGCGGCCGGTACCTTGCGCTGGCGAAGCCCGAAGGCGACGTTGTCGAAGACGCTGAGATGGGGGAAGACGGCATAGTCCTGGAACACCATGCCGACGTCGCGCAGGTGCGCCGGCTTGTCGCCGATCGACACGCCGTCGACGTGGATGCCCCCCTCGTCCTGGATGTGGAAGCCGGCGATGGCGCGCAGGAGCGTGGTCTTGCCACAGCCGCTCGGCCCGAGCAGCGTGAAGAACGCGCCGGAGGCGATATCGAGCGAGATGTTCTTCAGCGCCGTGAAGTCGCCATAGCTTTTCTTGAGGTCGGTGATTTGTACGCGCGCCATGTCGGCAGCCCCCCGCGAAGATAATCGGGTCATTCGGCAAGATGGGCGGCCGGCCGCGCCGGCCGCCCGGTCCGGCGTTACTTGGTCATGATGACTTCATTCCACTTGGCGAGGGCGGTCTTCTGATAGCCGGCAGCCCATTCGAGGTCGTACTTGATGAGCTTCAGCGACGACAGCGGCGTCAGCATGTCCGCCGACGGCACGTCGACGCGCACCGGGCGGCGGCCGATGGAGGCCACCAGCTTCTGTCCTTCCTCGGACAGGGCAAAGTCCATGAAGGTCTTGGCGGCCTCCGGGTTGGCGGGCGTCGCCAGCATGGCCATGCCGTCCGCCTGCGCCGTGGTGCCGTCGGCGGGATAGATCACGTCGACCGGGCCGCCGCCGATCTTGAAGCGCAGGCCGACGTCCTCGTTGGCGATGCCGATGGCCGCCTCGCCGTCGTTGACGAACTTCGGCACCGCGCCGGACGAGTTGGCAAGCTGGGTGTTGTCGAGGATGCGGCTGTAGAGGTCCCAGCCCTTGTCGAGGCCGTAGATCTGCAACAGGGCGGCGAGCTGGATATAGGCGGACGACGACTTGTCGAGGCGGGCGATCGAGATCTTGTCCTTGTACTTGGGATCGGCAAGATCCTCCCAGGTCTTGGGGCGGTCGGCTTCGGCAAGCTCGTTGGTATTGATGACGAAGCTGGTGGCGACGACGGTGAACGGCGTCCAGTGGCCACTCGGCTTGACCTCGGGGACGATCTTGTCGGCATCCTTCGGCGTGTAGTCGCCGAAGAGGTCCGGATTGGCCTGCAGGATCTCGCCGCCGACCGACCACAGCACGTCGGCGGTCTGGCGGTTCTTCTCGGCCTTGAGGCGGTTGATCAGTTCGCCGGCGCCGGCCTTGATCAGCTCCACCTTGATGCCGGACGATGCCTCGAAGGCCGGAATGATCTTGTCGACGATCTCCTGCGGCGCGGCGGTGTAGACGATGACCTTGCCGTCGTCGGCGAGCGCCATGGACGGCGCCGCGACGGCGAGGACGGCGAGGGCGGCGAGAAGTTGCTTGTTCATGGTTTCCTCCAAAATCGGCTTTTCGGGCCGTAGCGGGCCGAACTCCCCTCGGTGTCGAATGCCGATGCCGGCTCGGCCATGCCGGCATCGATGGGGTCGGGGCGGCGGGCCAGCCGTCGCCCTTCGGTGTCGTCGTTCGGTCGTCCGGCGGGCTGGCGCCGCCGGCGGCTCCCCTCAGGCCAGCGCGGCGCCGCCGGTCGGCGGGTAGCGCGGCAATTCGATCTCCACCACCGTTCCCTGTCCGGGGTGCGATGTGAGGTCGATGCGTCCGCCGGACTGGTGGACGAAGCCGTAGACGGTGGCGAGGCCGAGGCCGTTGCCCTGCGCCGCCGGCTTGGTGGTGAAGAACGGCTCGAAGACGTGGTCGAGCACCTCGGCCGTCATGCCCGATCCGTTGTCCTCGACGCGGATGCGGATCTTGCCGTCGGCCGTCGGGCCGGCGGCCAGACGGATGACGCCTTCGCCGGAAATGGCGTCGCGGGCGTTGAACAGCAGGTTGATCAGGGCGTTCTCGAGCTGCCCCGCGTCGATGAGCGCCACCAGCGGTCCGGCCCGTTCGCCTTCCTTGACCGTTTCCAGGCGGATCGGCCCGCCGAAATTGTCGTGCAGCAGATCGGCGAGCGCTTCGATGACCGCGTCGATATCGGTCGGAGTGGGTTCGAGCGAGCGGCGGCGGCCGAAGGTCAGCAACTGCTGGACCATCGACGAGCCGCTTTCCGTGGCTTCAAGGGCGCGCAACGCCCGCTGGTTGTTGGGCGACCCGGCGTCGGTGGTCTCCTGGATGAGCTGGACGTTGGCGGAGATCGCCGTCAGCACGTTGTTGAAGTCGTGGGCGATGCCGCCGGTGAAACGGCCGATCGCCTCCAGCCGCTCGGCCTGGTGCAACTGCCGCTGCAACTGCTCCCGCTCGGCGACCTGCGCCTTGAAGACGCCGAAGGCGGCGGCGAGCGCGCCGATCTCGTCGCGGCGGCCGGTGCCCGGCGCCTCGACCGCGGTGTCGCCGGCCGCCAGGCGGCGCATGGCGTCGGCAATGCCGGTGAGGTCGGCGATGGCGCCGCGCAGGAAGGCGTTGGCCGCGACGAAGGCGGCGGCGAGCACCGCCAGGCCGATGATCGCCGCCGCGATCTTGCCGATCCGGAGAACCCTTGCCGTCTCGGCCTGCCGGGCGCCGCTGGCGTCCGCCAGCAGCTCCGAATAGTCCCGGCTGAGGCGGGCGATGTCGCGGGCGGCGGTGTCGGCCGAGGCGATCAGTTGACGCTGGCGGCTCTCGACGTCGATCACCGTCAGGCGGCGCTCGAACAGCGGCACCAGAAGCGTCAGCGCCATCGGCCGGCCGTCGTGGCCGAGCAGCTTCAGGAAAGCGGCCTGCTGGCGTTCCACCTCGGCGCTGTCCGAGGAGGCGATCGCCGCGCTGGCCAGCGACAGGGCGACGGCGATGGTCGGATGGCTGCCGTCGTCGGCGAGAAGGACGCTCTTGAGGAGCGCCAGATCCTGGGTGGCGGTGCGCATGCCGGCGCCGGCGTCGATCGCTTCGGCCACGGTGGCGGCCAGATCGGTGACGATGGCATTCAGCCGGTCGGATGCCTGGACGAGAGCCGGCACGACGGGCGGGACGCCGGAAGACGCCGGCTCGGCAGGCTTGAGGGCGGGCAGCGACTGCGTGAGCGTCGAAAACCGCCGCAACTCGTCCCGCAACGCCATTTCCGCCTGCGACAGGTCTTCCCGGTCGCCGATGTCGCGGAACCGGCGCGCCGCCAGCGACAGGTTGGACGTGCTCTCGGAAAGCTCCACCATGCGCCGTGCATCGGCGATCGACTCGCGCTGCATCTCCGACAGCAGCCCGTCGAGCCGTTCGAGGCCGACCAGCGCCGCGCCCTCCACCAGCACGATGGCGCCGAAGACGATCGCCGATGCCAGGAAAAGGCTTCGGCGCAGCCCTCGCTGGCGCGCAGGCGCCGGAGTGAGGGAAACTGGGTGCGGCGAAACGGCCATGCCTGCGATCTCCTGCGTCAACGTCCTGCCGACCATGATTGCCGGACACCATCCCTATGTCAGCAAAGCAATCCGGACACGGCATTCGGTGGACGGCAAAGGCGGGCTAGCGCCGTGCCGCGGCGCTCCGGCCTGTCGGCACGGGGATCGATGGGGCGTTGACCGCAGGCTGCGGCAGGCCTCGAAATGGCCGGGCGGGCCTCTGGCTGGGGACTGTCATGATCGCTCCTCCGTCGCCTGCGGTCCGGGCATACCGGCCGACAGAGGGTGCGAACATCCCCCGTCCCCTCCACCGCAGATAACGGCATCAGAGTTGGCGGGGCATGTGAACGCAGTATTTCGCGATTGGCGGTGCGTTTGTAATACTGTTCATCGATCCGCCGGCGAGGCGATCTGCTGCTGCGAAAAACCACTTGAAGCCCTTGACCTCGCATGAAACCTTGCCGGGATTGGCGGCAGACGGGGAAGGCCGTCCGGGAGGCGAGGTTGATGCCGGACACCGAGGTGCGCGAGGCGGCGCGGAGACTGCGCGTCGCGGTCGTCGACGACGACCGCGCGGTCCGCGACGTCGTCTGCGATACCCTGGAAAGCGACGGCATCGAGACGGTTGCCTGCGCCTGCGCCGCCGATCTCTTCGCGGCCGTGGCGCGGCCCGAAGGGCTCGACATGATCATCCTCGACCTGCAACTGCCGGACGGCGACGGCTTCGGCATCGCCGCCGGCATCAGGGCGACCAACCCGCTGCCGATCATCATGCTGACGGGGCGCGGCGGCGATCTCGATCGCATCATGGGGCTGGAGATCGGCGCCGACGACTATGTGGTGAAGCCCTTCAATGCCCGGGAACTGCTGGCGCGCGTCAAGGCGGTGCGTCGCCGCATGACCAACGATTTCGACGCCGCCCGGCCCATCCGCAACGGCTACCGGTTCCTGGGTTACGTCATGGACGTCGACCGGCGGCGGCTGACGGCGCCGAGCGGCGCGCCCGTGGCGCTGACGGTGGCCGAGTTCGACCTTCTGCATGCCCTGGTGCAGCGCCACGGCCGGGTACTGTCGCGCGACCAGCTTCTCGAGATCACCCACCGGGCGGCCGACGACATCTTCGACCGCACCATCGACGTGCTGATCCTTCGCCTTCGCCGCAAGATAGAACCGAACCCGACCAGCCCGCGCTTCATCAAGACGGAGCGCGGCCACGGCTATGTGTTCGACGTCAGGGTGGAAGAGATCGGCGCCCGGTAAGCGTTCCGCTCGGTGCGCCACCCTTCGCGTGACCGGTCAGCCTGCCGGCACCCCCTTGACCGGCAGGCTTGATGCCGTGCTTTGCGCCGCCAAACCGGAAGGGCGTTTCCAGTGGATCGCCCACCTTGCTCGGCCGTGCATCGCGCGCGTCGATGTCCCGAAGAGCCGCTCGTCCGCGCATCCATCCCCTGAGATCACCGAAACGGTGACACAGCGTTGGGGCGCCAACGAACGGTTCTCCGGGACTTCCCGATGTCAGTCCTGCTTGCGGCCCCTGAAGTTCTCGCGCACCTTGTCCAGCCAGCCGACAAGCCGCGTGACGGTCTGCCGCCCGTCGCCGAAGAACTCGGCGATCTCGCTTTCCAGTTTGCCGGGCTTGGTGGAGTCCTTGTCCGGCAGCGGCGGCAGGATGTGGGCATAGTAGGTCTTGTCCAGCAAGCGATGGAGCAGACGCTCGCCGGGGAAGGGGGCATTGTTGTTGATGGCACGCGCCGCCTTCAGAAGCGTGCGGATATCATACTGAACCGGGCTGATGTCCGGCACTTGCTTGCGCAAGCCCAGCAGCGTGTAGACGCCGACGCGCGCCGTGCGCACCGAACTGTCCATCGTGAAGATGATGTCGTTCGAGGTCTCGACGAACTGCCCGAGCAGCGCCAGGTTGGTGCATCCCGCCGGCACGACGCGCGGCCTGTCACCCGCCGCACGCGGCATGAACATCGAGGTGATGTAGGGCATCAGCGCCAGTCGCGCCTTGGTGTTGGCGACGACCGTGTCGAGATGCTGCTCGATCCCGAGGTGATAGCAGAGTTCGGCGATGATCTCCCGCCCGGTGCAGGCCGGCATCGGCTTCTTGATGTAGTTGCCGTCCTCTCTCATCAGCAGGGCATAGAGCCAGACCACCAGGACATCGTCCGGCTGGTTCGGGAAGTGCGGCTGCCGATTGCAGGTGAAGCTCATCACCCAATTGGAATCCGTGAAGGTGATGATGCCGCCGGTGACTGTCTTGCCCGAATAGGGATCGTTGACCGATAGTTCCTTCAGCTTGTCGACGAAGGGCGACGGCTTGCAGGTCAGCGTGACCGACTCCCACATCGACTTGTCGGTGTCGCCGTAAAACTTCTCCGGCTTGCCGAAGATCGGCGACTTCCTGGCAAGATTCTTCCAGAGGGCCCACTCGCTGGCGTCGCCGGGCTCGTGCCGCCCCCGCTCGAGGACCGGCGCGTGATCCATGTCGCCGTAAGCGGTGCCCTCGGTCATCGAACCGGTCAGCGCGAAGACCACGTCGTTCGGCCCGACGGTGATCGTCTCGTCCTTGCCGCCGATCTCCGCCCTGATCGCGGTCACGGTATAGGTGTCTCCCGCGACCCTCATCTCCAGGTCATAGACGCGGGTGTTGAACTGCACCTTGACGCCCCGCTGGCGCAAATGATCGATCAGCGGACGGACGAAGCTGTCGTACTGATTGTACTTCGGGAAGACGAGCGCCGACATGTCGTTGAGCCCGTCGATGTCATCGAGCAGGCGGTGCATGTAGAGCTTCATCTCGAGCAGGCTGTGCCAGTTCTCGAAGGCGAACATCGTCCGCCAGAAGAACCAGAAGTTCGTCTCGAGGAAGCCGGGGCTGAAATATTGCTCGATGGTGATGTCGTCGAGGTCTTCCTTGCGCTTGAGCAACAGGCGGACCAGCTCCCACTGCTGCGAACGCGTGAGCCCCAGCATCGAGAAATCGCGAATCTCGCCGCGCTTGTGCATCAGGCGGGCCTTCGAGTAGTTCGGATCGGCGTCGTTGACCAGACGATACTCGTCGAGGACGCTGAAGCCCTTCGGCAGTTCGAGCGCCTGCACGTCCTGGAACATGTCCCAGATGTTGTCATAGTTCCAGTTCATCTCGCGGCCGCCGCGGATGATGTAGCCGTCATCGGGGTTTCCGGCGCCGTCGAGCGATCCGCCCGCCACGTTCATGGCGTCGAGAACGGTGATGTTCTCGCCGGGCATGCCGCCGTCGCGGATCATGTAGAACGCCGCGGCGAGCCCGGCGATGCCGCTGCCGATGATCCAGGCCTTGCGTCCCTCAACCTGATCGGCCGGCACCGGCCGGTTGCGCATGTAGGCGCCCATCATGTCCGGCGGCGGCAGGGTGTTTTCGGGGTTGTAGCCCCAGTAGCCGGCGGTGGCGTCGTTCTCGACCTTGAACGGGCCGTTGTTGTCGGCCTGAAGAGAGGGCACCTTGGTCATTTGACATCCTTTCAACTTGGCAATGCCGGATTTCCCTGCGACGGCCTTTCCGGCCCGGACAGCACGAGGACGCCGCCGCCTTGCGGCGACGTCCCTGGCGGCGAGGTGTGGCATTGCTCATTCGGCAAACGCGGGGGACAAACACCCTTCGCGTGAACTCTCGGGCGGCAACCGCCTGCCGTGGATGACCGCCGCGCGCGGCGGCGATCCCAAGGCAGCTCAGCCTTTCTTGCCCGACTTGGCGAAGGCCGCGTGATACTCGTCCGCCAGCTTGCGCAGCGAACGCCCGATGCTGGCGTATTCATACTCGTTGAGATTGGCGAGCGACGCGCGTCCCGAGGCGTGTTGCGTCCCGAACCCGCGCCCCGGCAACAGCACGATCCCGGTCTCGTCGGCGATCCGGAACAGCAGCTCGTTGGCGGCGAACTTGGTCTTCGCCCAGGCCGCGAACTCCTCTCCATAGAGCTTGGCGCAGATCTTTTCGAGGTCGAGAAGGGTATAGTAGTCGACGGAGTTCTCATCGTCCGGCATGTCGATGCCAAGCTCGCCGTAGAGCGCCGCCTGGCGACGGCGGATCACCTTCTTCAAGGTGGTCTTGTAGCTGTCGTGCTCGTCCATCAGGGCGAACAGCGAGAACAGCACCATCTGCACCTGCTGCGGCGTCGACAGGCCGGCGGTGTGGTTCAGCGCCACCGTGCGGCTGTCGGCCACCAGGCGATCGATGAACTTCAGCGCCGGGACGTCCGTCGTGAGGGACGAGTACCGCCGGTCGAGAAGCGCCTTGGCGTCCTTCGGCAGTTGCGCCAGCTTGGCGTCGAGGACATTGTCGCGATGCAGGGCGACCGTACCCAGGCGCCACCCCGTCGCTCCGAAATACTTCGAGTAGGAGTAGACCAGGATGGTGTTGTTCGGGCAGACCGCGAACAGGGACCGGAAGTCGTTGGCGAACGTGCCATAGACGTCGTCGGTCAGGATCATCAGGTCGGGCCGGTCCTCGCGCACGATCTTGGCGATCTTGTTCAGGCTGCGCTCGTCGAGCTTGACCGACGGCGGATTGCTGGGGTTGATGCAGAAGAAGATCTTGATCGCCGGATCCTTCAGCTTCTCCAGCTCGCTGTCGGGATACTGCCACCCGGCGTCGGGATCGGCGTTGATCGTCACCTCCTCCAGTCCGTAGGAGTCGAGCTGCGGGATCTCGATGTAGGGGGTGAAGACGGGCATGCCGATGGCCACCTTGTCGCCGGCCTTCACCAGCTGGTTCTCCTTCAGGGAATCGAAGATGTAGGTCATGGCGGCGGTGCCGCCCTCGACCGGGAAGACATCGATGTTCTTGGAAGAGATGCGACCTCCGGCCATCTCCTTCATGAGATAGTGCCTGACGATCTCCTCGCTGATGCGCAGCATGCGCGGCGGAACGGGATAGTTGCAGCCCAGAACGCCCTCGACGATTTCCTGCAGGAACTCGGAGGCGGAGAGGCCAAGCTGGTCGCGGACGTAGCTCAGCGCGCGCCGAAGGAAATCGACGCCGTCCTGATCGCGGTTCTCGCTGGTAAACCGCTCGAAGCGGGCTTCGATACCCTCGATCTTCGGCAGGCCGCCGACGCCCTCCTGCATGTAGGAAAAGGACAGTTCCGATTCCGTGGCGGCGAACAGGCCCAGCCGGAAGAAGGCGCGGCGCGGCAGGGTGGCGAGGAAGTTGGGGTTTCCCCGGCCGGCGTTCAGCATGACCTTGTCGGCCTTGCTCGAGGCGAGCTTGATGAGTTCGTCCTTCAGCTCGAAGGGGCTGAGCTTGGAGTACTTGCTGTAGTCGGTCATAAAAATGGCTCCGATGCGGCTAGAGCAATTCCAGCAAAAGTGGGAACCGGTTTTGCGTCTGGAATTGCGTCTGAACAAAGAGTTAGAGCATTTCCGGCGAACCGGATTTCACCGGAAATGCTCTAGACGAAGGCGACCACCAGCGGGCCGAGCAATGTCAGGAAGACATTGGCCAGCGCATAGGTGATGGCGAACGGGGTGGTCGGGATGGAGTTGCCGGCCTTGGCCAGGACCTCGCCCAGGGCGGGGTTGGCGCTGCGCGAGCCGGCCAGCGCACCGGCGAAGACGGCGACGTTGTCGTAACGCAGGATGTAGCGGCCGACGAGCATGGTGATCAGCAGCGGCAGGACGGTGACCACCACGCCGATGAGGAAGATGGAAATGCCGCTCTGCATGACGGTATGCACGGCCTGCTGGCCCGACTGCAGGCCGACGACCGCGACGAATCCGGCAAGACCGAGATCGCGCAGCAGCGTCGAGGCGGCGGTCGGCATGTTGCCCATGGTCATGTGCCGGCTGCGATACCAGCCGAACAGGAGGCCCGACAGCAGCGCGCCGCCACCCGAACCGAGGGTCAGCGGGATCGAGCCGATGCGCCACACCAGAAGACCGATGAGCAGACCCACCACCAGGCCCAGACCGTGGAAGACGAGATCCGTCTTGTCGCTCGGGACGATGGCCGGGCCGACGTGACCGGCCAGTCTCTGCAGATCTTCCTGCACGCCATGCACCGTCACGATGTCGCCGGCCTGGATGACGGTGTCGTCCTTCAGGTCGAGCTTGATGCCGCCGCGCGTCACGGCGAGCACGTAGATGCCGTGGCGCAGATCGGGGTTGGCCTTGAGGATATGGCCGACCGTGCGGCCGACGAAGTCCTTGCCGCTGATGACGATGTCGCGGGTGGTGACCACCAGGTCCATGCCGTCGGCGTCGGGTGTCTCGGGGCCCAGCTTGTCATCGAGCCCGACAACGCCGGCGCGCCTGCCGACCACCAGGACCAGGTCGCCGGATTGGAGCTTCAAACCGGGGTCGACACCGATGATCTTGCCCTTGCGCTTGATGCGCTCGATGGTGATGGCGCCGCCCTGTGCCGAGGACTCGATCGCCGCGACCGTCGATCCGGAGGCCGCGTCGATCCTGTAGATGCGGCCGACCAGTTCGGGCATCGCCGGCGACTCGTCGACGCCGTAGATGCGGGCGCCCTTGAGCATCTCGGACTGGGCCTTGACTGCGTCGTCGCGGATGCTGCGCCCGACGAACCAGGGCAGGACGTTCACGCAGAGGATGATCGCGCCCAGCGAACCGAAGATGTAGGTCACCGCATAGCCGATGGCGACGTTGGCCTGAAGGCGCTGGGTTTCATCCGCCGCGAGGCCGAGCTTGCTGATCGCCGAACCGGCGGTGCCGATGATTGCGGATTGGGTCAGCCCACCGGCGGCAATGCCGGCGGCGATGCCCTTGTCCAGCGAGAAGATCTTGGCCAGAATCACCACCGTCGCCAGACCGCTGACGGCAAGCACCACGGCCATGACGATTTCACGGATCGACTTGCGGCCCAGCGACCGGAAGAACTGCGGCCCGCTCTCGAAGCCGACGGCATAGATGAACAGCGCGAACAGCACTGCCTTGATGCCGTTGTCGATGGGCACGCCGAGCTGGCTGATGGCGACGGCGGCGAGGAGCGAACCGGCGACGCCGCCCAGCTGGAACTTGCCGAACTGAAACTTGCCGATCCAATAGCCGATCGCCAGTGAGAGGAATAAGGCGATTTCGGGAGACTGCTTGAGGATATCAGTCAAGAAACTCATGAACGCTCTCCACTACTCTGATGAACTTGATGCGGAGCTGTTACGACACCGAAGATTCAATTGACCTGCTGGCCGAGACAAATGTCCCGGCGCCTGGACGCGTGTATCGACTTCAAGGCGTGAGGAGAAATTCTCAAAGGTGGATCGCGGTTGGCTGTCTATCGACCTCGTAACCTTCCTGAACCGCATCAAGGGTCGGAAGGGCTGGACGCTTTTGTCCAGAGCACGGTCGCGATGAGCTTACGGCGGTCGATCGCCGTCGCTTCTGGCGTGGACCTT
Organism: Pleomorphomonas koreensis DSM 23070; assembly: GCF_000425185.1. Lineage (GTDB taxonomy): Bacteria > Pseudomonadota > Alphaproteobacteria > Rhizobiales > Pleomorphomonadaceae > Pleomorphomonas > Pleomorphomonas koreensis. The sequence goes on along the minus strand of NZ_AULH01000021.1, from coordinate 31,938 downwards.
GAGACAGGGTCCGCAACGGGCCGGCAGCGTCACCTCGGCTTCACCAGCCTCGGGGCTTCCTTCGATCGTTGCACGTCCGGTAAACACCACGATCATCGCGGTATGATCCTCGGGTACATCAAACACAAAATCCGCGCCGGCTTTCAGGCCAGGATCGCGCACGTTGGGGGTGTAACGACCTCGGATGTTCTTGGTTCCCGCGATAAATACCGGATATGGAATGCATACCGCTACCAACGGCAACCGTTGCCTGCATGGGGCGTGGGAAGCCGCGGACCGCAATGCGGAGGCGATCAAGGCGGGGACTGGCGCATCGCCGGCGCGGTAGCCGATCAGGAAAGCGGGGAAATCCCGGCCGCGCCCGTCACCGGTCCCGTGCGGATCGTCCGCGGCGGATCGCGGCGCAAGTCATCAGAAATGTACATGGCAGCCCGGTCGGCTGCATCCTGCTTGCGCTGTGGGGCGGACGAAACCGGCCGCTAACCATCGATGTCGATGTCCGATCGCGCAAATGTGTAGCGAGCATGGGCGCGGCTCGCCTCGGCTGAAATGCCGGAGGTTTGCCTCAGGGCCCATCTTCATCAAAGAAAAAGGGCGGGCGCCCCAAGGTGCCCGCCCCCGTTTCAATCCCGGCCGGTCAGACGGCGGCCGGCTTCTTCAGGATCCTGAGCAGCGCCGCCGTGACGATCGTGCCGGCGATCATCGCGACGACATAGCCGCCGAGGCTGGAGACCGCGTTGGGGATCGGCAGCACGAAGATGCCGCCATGCGGCACGCGCAGCTGCGCGCCGACCGCCATCGAGATCATACCGGCCACGGCCGAGCCGGCCATCAGCGAGGGGATGACGCGGAAGGGGTCCTTGGCGGCGAAGGGGATGGCGCCTTCGGTGATGAAGGAGATGCCCAGCACCGCCGCGGCGTTGCCCGCCTCGTGCTCGTCGGCCGAGAAGCGGTCGGCGAACAGCTTGGTGGCCAGCGCCAGCCCGAGCGGCGGCGTCATGCCGGCCACCATGGCGGCGGCCATCGGCTCGTAGAGCTGGCTGGCGATCAGACCGGTGGCGAAGGTGTAGGCCGCCTTGTTCACCGGGCCGCCCATGTCGAAGGCCATCATCATGCCGATGATCGCACCGAGCACGATGGCATTGGCCCCCTGCATGCCCTTGAGGAATTCGGTCAGCCAGGTCAGCGCCGCCGCGACCGGCTCGCCGAGCACATAGACCATCAGCAGGCCGACGATGGTCGTGCCGAGCAGCGGCAGGATCAGCACCGGCTTCAGGCCGTCGAGATTTCGGCCGAGCTTGATGTAGCGGTTGAGGTAGAGCACCACGTAGCCGGCCAGGAAGCCGGCGACGATGCCGCCCAGGAAGCCGGCGCCGATGGTACCGGCGATCACGCCGCCGACGGCGCCCGGTGCGATGCCCGGTCGATCGGCGATCGAATAGGCGATGAAGCCGGCCAGAATCGGCACCATCAGCGAGAAGGCCTGCTTGCCGATGGTGAACAGTGCCTGGCCGAGCGTGCCGGCGTGCGCGTCGTCGTAGACGTAGATGCCGCCGAGGGCGAAGGCGAGGGCGATCAGCAGGCCGCCGGCCACCACGAACGGCAGCATGTAGGACACGCCGGTCATCAGATGCTTGTAAGGGCCGGAGCGCTGCGCGGCGCGGGCGGCCTTCTCGGCAGCCACTTCCTGGGCGAGATCGCGCTTGCCGCCGGCGGCCGGCGCGCCCTGGACCGTCGCCGCGACGAGGGCCTTCTCGACCAGCGCCTTGCCGTTGGCGATCGCGCCCTTGGTGCCGGTGGTGTAGACGCGCTTGCCGGCGAAGCGCGACATGTCGACGTTGGTGTCGGCGGCGATGATCACCAGCTCGGCGGCGGCGATTTCTTCCGCCGTCAGCGTGTTCTGCGCGCCGACCGAGCCCTGCGTCTCCACCTTGACGGCGTAGCCGAGCGCCTTGGCGCCCTGCTCGACACCCTCGGCCGCCATGAAGGTATGGGCGATGCCGGTCGGGCAGGAGGTGATGCCGACGATCAGCTTGACCGCCGCCGACGCGGCAACCGCGCCGGCCGGATCGGTCAGGGCGGCGTCGAGCGTCAGCCGGCGGACGGTCTTGCCGGCAAAGCGCGCCTCATCGGCCACGTCGCCGAGGATGAGCACCGCGTCGGCGGCGGCGATCGTCGCCGCGTCGAGCGGCGCGGTGACGCCGGCCGGCGTCTGCGTCTCGATGCTGAGGGAGGTACCGGCGGCCTCTGCCGCCTTCTTCAGGGCCTCGGCGGCGATCAGGGGCTTGCTCCCCGTCTCCTTGACGCCGATCACGACTGCTAACTTTGCCATTGTCATCCTCCGATGAAGTGCTTTTCCCGCGCCAGACCCCCCGCGAGAATTCAGGGATACTCACCAATTTCAGGTCCTAGAGGCGGGTGATGTCCGCCCGTCCGGCCAGCGCGACGACCACGGCGCGTTCCGGCAGGTGGGGGCCGATGCGCGCCAGCTTGGCGGCCGCGAAGGCGACCGCCTGCCGGGCAAGGGCCTCGAGCGGCAGGTCCTCGGCGAGCGAGGTGGCGATGCCGGCCACCATGGCGTCGCCGGCCCCGACGGTGCTGAGCGCCTCGACCACCGGCAGGCGGGCGTTGAGCGTCCTGTCATCGGTGACGAACAGCGCGCCTTCCTCGCCGCAGGAGACGACGACCAGCCGCACGCCGCTTTTGACGATGTCCCGGGCGGCGCCGATCAGCGCATCGAGGTTCGGCAACGGGTGGCCGACCAGTTCCTCGAGTTCATGCCGGTTGGGCTTCACCGCGAAGGGCAGGGATCCGCCCTCGGCGGCGAGCAAGGCCCGGAGCGGCGCGCCCGAGGTGTCGGCCACCACCTTGGCGCCGGCGCCATTCAGCGTCGCCACCAGCGACACCAGCGCTTCCGGTTCGATGCCGGCCGGCAACGAGCCGCCGATGACCATGATGGTGCCGGCCGTCACGGCGCCGAGTGCGGCGGCGGTCACCCGCTTCAGGCTGTCCGCGTCGACGACGAGGCCCGGCGTGTTGAGGTCGGTGGTCTCGCCGGAGGCGGTGTCGGCGATCTTGATGTTGGTGCGCGTGTCGCCGGGTATGCGGATGAAGCGATCGGCGATGCCCTTCGCCGAAAACAACTCGACGAAGGCGCCGTCGTTGGCGCGCCCCAGCACGCCGGTCACGGTTACCTGTCCGCCCCAGTCGGCGGCGCAGGCGGCAACGTTGACACCCTTGCCGCCGGCATTGGCCTGCCCCCGCTCGGCGCGGTTGACGCCGCCCTGAACGAGGCCGTCGACTTCGATGGTCAGATCGACCGCCGGGTTGAAGGTGATGGTAACGATCGGCTTCATGCCTCGTCTCCCGAACCGAAGGAGGTCTCAAGCGCCCGCACGTCACGGGCGGTCCGCGCGGCGACCGCCTTGTCGGCCAGCGCCTTGAGATCGGCCATCGAGGCGCTGCGCAGGCGCACCTTGACGGCGGGGATGTCGCGCACCGTCATCGACAGCTCGTTGACGCCGAGGCCGGCCAGCAGCGAGGCGCCGAACGGATCGCCGGCGATGCCGCCGCAGACGCCGACCCAGCGCCCGTGCATCGCCGCGCCCTCGACGGTCTTCCGGATCAGGCGGAGCACCGCCGGATGCAGGCTGTCGGCCTCGGCCGCCAGTTCGGGATGCTGCCGGTCGATCGCCAGCGTGTACTGGGTGAGATCGTTGGTGCCGATCGAGAAGAAGTCGACATATTCGGCATAGACGTCGGCCATCACCGCCGTCGACGGCACCTCGACCATGATGCCGAGCGGCACGGCGGGCGCGCCGACCTCGGCCCGGATCTCCTCGGCCACCGCGCGGACGGCCAGGATCTCGTCGAGCGAGGTGATCATCGGCAGCATGATCTTGAGGTTGGCGCCGGCCTTGGCGACACGGTAGAGGGCGCGCAATTGCGGCCGCATCAGGTCGGGCCGGCGCAGGGTCAGGCGGGTGCCGCGCACGCCGAGGAACGGGTTTTCCTCGCGCGGCAGCTTCAGGTGCGGCGCCTGCTTGTCGCCGCCGATATCCAGCGTGCGGACGATCAGCGGCCGGCCGCCGAGGTTCTCGGCCATGGCGCTGTAGGTGGCGAACTGCTCGTCCTCGCTCGGCGTGTGGCCGCCGTCGAGGAACAGGAACTCGGTGCGCATCAGGCCGACGCCCTCGGCGCCCTGATCGATGGCGCCGGCGACCTCCTGGGGCTTGTTGATGTTGGCGCCAATCTCGATGGGGTGACCGTCGGTGGTGGAGGCCGAGAGCGCGCGCCCCTCGGCCTCCGTGGCGGCGCGCTGGACATCGGCCTCGATGTAGGCGCGCGCCGAGGCGAGGTCCGCCTCGCTGGGGTCGAGGTAGAGCCGGCCGGCGGCGCCGTCGAGAATGGCAGTCGTTCCCGCCCTGGCGTCGAGGAGGCCGGCGCCCAGCGCGACCACCGCCGGCAGGCCGAGCGTGCGGGCGAGGATGGCGGTGTGCGAGGTCGGGCCGCCCTGGGCGGTGGCCAGACCGGCGATCAGCCGGGTGTCGAGGCCGATGGTATCGGACGGGGTGAGGTCGGCGGCAACCAGGATCGACGGCGTCGAGGGCAGGGTGATCGCCGAGCCGCGCACCGCTTCCGGCGCCAGCTTGGCCAGCACGCGGCGGCCGACATCGCGCACGTCGGAGGCGCGGGCGGCCAAAAGCGCGTTGGCGTTGGTCTCGAGCGATGCCGCCACCTCGTCGACGGCGGCCCGCCAGGACCAGGCCGGGCCGTGGCCGGCGACGACCAGCATGGACGCCTTGGTCAGGATTTCCGGATCGGCGAGCAACTCGGCATGCGCCTCGAAGATCGCCGCTTCCGCCGGTCCCACCTTGACGGCGGCCTCGCTGGCAACGGCCTTGAGGTCGTCGAGCGTCGCGGCGATCGCCTGATCGAGGGCGGCGGAGGCCGAGACGAGATCCATCGGCGTGTCGGCGATCTCCACCGCGGCGCTCTTCAGCACGTGAACCGGGGCGATGACGACGCCGGGAGCGGCAGCAACGCCGGAAAACGTTTTCAGATTGCTGGCTGGCGTCCAGCCCTTGCGGCCGGTCGGGGCGGGCGCCCTGGCGGCGTCGGCCTTCTCCTCGGACGACAACCGCTCGATCACCTGCACGAAGGCGGAGAGAGCCACCGCGGCATTGTCGCCTTCGGCGGAAATCGTCAGCGTTTCTCCGGCGCGCAGGCCCAGTTGCAGCAGGGAAACCAGCCGCGTCGGGTCGGCGGCGTCAGCGCCGCGCCGCACCTGCAGGCGCACGCCGGCGGCCTTGGCCGCATCGACCCAGCGGCTGGCCGGACGGGCATGCAGGCCGTTGGGATAGTCGACGATCCACTCGACCTTCAGGGGAAGATCGGCCGGCACGGCGGTTTCGGCCGTCAGGCTGGCGGCGACCGTCTCGTCCAGCGCGGCGATGATGGCCAGCGGGTCGTCGACCTCGAACAGCGCCTCCAGCGCCGCCTCGTCCTGGAACAGCCGGGTCAGCCGGCGCAGCACGGCAATATGGTCGTCCGACTGGGCGGCGATCGCCACGATCAGCTTGACGGTCTGGCCCTCGTTCCAGGTCAGGCCGCCGGGAACCTGCAGTATGGCGAGGCCATTGTGCTTGATCAGGCCGCGGTCGGCATTCATGCCGTGCGGAATGGCAACGCCGTGCCCGAGATAGGTTTCGGCCACCGCCTCGCGGCGCATCATGCTGTCGGCATAGGCCGGATCGATGTAGCCGCCGCTCGCCAGCAGGCCGCACGCCTCGCGGATGGCCGCTTCCTTGGAGGCCGGCGCCGCCTTGAGGCGCGTGAGTTCCGGTGCGAGCAGTGGTTTGGTGCTGATCGACATGAGATTTCCCTCTCCCCGCTCATCAAAAAACTGAAAACCTTTTCAGATTGATTCAAGCCCATATCATGGGCAATCTTTCCTTGAAAAGCTGGGAAAACCCGTATTGAAGGCAGTTCCCAGACGTGATTGTTTTCGCCGCAGACGGAGAACGATTTTAGCCATGAGCGTCGGCATCAAGGATGTGGCTGTTGCAGCGGGTGTTTCGCCGGCGACGGTTTCGCGCGTTCTCGCCAACCACCACGTCAAGCCGGAGCTGCGCGAGCGGGTGGAAACCGCCATCCGGCTGACGGGTTATCGCCCCAACCTGTCGGCGCGCCGGCTGCGCTCGCAGCATTCCAACACCATCGGCCTGATCGTTCCCGACATCCGCAATCCCTTCTTCACGACGCTGAGTCGCGCCGTGGAAGACGCCGCCTACAAGGCGAACATGCGGGTCGTGCTGTGCAATACCGATGAGAACCCCAGCCGCGAGACGATGTATCTGCGGCTGATGCAGGAAGAGCGGGTGACCGGCGTCATCTATGCGCCCACCCGCGAGACGGCGGCGCAGCTCGACCGGCTCAACTTCGATTTCCCGGTGGTGCTGGTCGACCGCTACGGTCCGGCCGGCAAGCATGATTCGGTGGTGCTCGACAACCGTCAGGCGTCGGCGGCGCTGGTCGAGCATCTCCATGCCCGCGGCTTCAGGTCGATCGCCGGGCTGTTCGGCAACACCTCGTCCACCGCCCGCGACCGCCTCAGCGGCTATACCGAGGCGATGCAGGAGCGCGGTCTGAAGCCGCGCACCGATTTCGTGGCGCCCAACCCAGACGCCGCCGCCGTCGTGGCGCGCCAGATCCTGTCGCGCAAGGATCGTCCGGATGCGCTGATCGCCTCCAACGGCCTCATTCTCCTCGGTATCGCCCAGGCGATGCAGGAGCTTGGCCTGCGGGCGCCTGACGATCTCGCCGTTGCCGGCTTCGACAACGAGATCTGGACCGGCCTGATCGGCTCCGGCCTGACGGTGATCGAACAGCCGGTGGCCGACATCGGCCACTCGGCGATGCGCCTGCTGTTCGAGCGCATCGAGACGCCGGAGATGGCGCCGCGCGTCGTCATGCTCTCGGGCAAGCTGATCGAGCGCAATTCGACGAGACGTCTTTCCTGATATCCAAGCTATCCCGCCGGACTCATCGGGCGACGAGCGCGCTTCCCGCCCGGTAGAGGACGTAGGCGGCAACGCAGAACACGACAGCGGCGAAGATCCGGTTGAGCGCGTCCTTGTTGACCGACAGCCGGCTGGCCAGGTTGAGCCCGATGAGGCCGCCGGTCAGCCCGCCGGCCAGGAATTCGGCGGCGACGCGCCAATCCACCAGGCCGGAGGCGGCGTAGTTGACCGCCGTCGTCAGCCCGAACACGCCGACCGCCATCAGCGACGAGCCGACGGCGTTGATCGTCGCCATGCCCGTGGCGAAGATCAGCGCCGGCACGATCAGGAAGCCGCCGCCGATGCCGAAGAAGCCGGATGCGGCGCCGGCCAGCACCGCCATGCCGGCGGCGCGATAGCAGCTGCGGCGGGTGATGGGCGGATTGCCGTCCGGCATCGGGCGGCGCGGTCGCAGCATGGAGGCGCCGACGGCGACCATGGCGAGACCGAACAGAAACAGCAGCGCGTCGCCGTCGATCAGCTTGCCGAGCGTCGAGCCGGCGAAGGCGCCGGCCATGCCGAAGGCCGAGAAGACGATGGCGCAGCGCCAGAGCACATGGCCCTTGCGGGCGTGGCCGTAGAGATTGCCGAAGGCGTTCAGCGACACGGCCAGCGCGCCGGTTCCGAGCGCCACGTGCGGCGACGCGACACCGACGAAGTAGAGCAGCAGCGGCGTCGCCAGCACCGAGCCGCCGCCGCCGATCAGGCCGAGCACGAAGCCGGACAGGGCGCCCGACAGGACGGCTGCAATCGCCTCGAAGATCACGCTTCATCCCCCGGAAAAGACGCGCCTCCCCTCGGGGGAGGCGCGGGTTCGTCCATGCCGGTGCCGGCCGTCGGCTGGCTCAGGCAAGCACCTTGCGCGAGAAGTACCAGTCGGTGGTCTCCAGCCCTTCGGCGAGGCGGGTCTTGACGTCGTCGACGGTGATAGGCGCGCCGACCAGCACCTTGTCGCCCGGCTGCCAGCCCTCGGGGGTGGCGACGCCGTTCTTGAGGCTGGTCTGCAAGCCCTTGACGAGGCGCATGATCTCGGCAACCGAGCGGCCGTTGGTCATCGGATAATAGACCATGGCCCGGAGAATGCCTTGGGGATCGATGATGAAGGTGGCGCGCACCGCCGAGGTGTCGCCGGCACCCGGATGGATCATGCCGTAGGCCATGGCGACCTCCATCTTGAGGTCTTCGATGATCGGGAAGGGAATGGTGACGCCGAACTTCTCCTCGATGTTCCGCACCCAGGCGATGTGCGAGAAGATGCTGTCGATGGACAGGCCGAGCAGCTCGGTGTTGATCGACTTGAACTCGCCGGCCGCCTTGGCGAAGGCCATGAACTCGGTGGTGCAGACCGGCGTGAAGTCGGCCGGGTGGGAGAACAGCACCAGCCACTTGCCCTTGTAGTCGGCGAGCGAACGCGGCCCGAAGGTCGTCTTGGCGGAGAAGGCGGGCGCCTGCTCGTTGATGCGCGGCAGGCTGACGACGGCGGCGGCGGCCGGAGCGGCGGCTACCGGAGCGGCGGCCACGGGGGCGGCGGCGGTCGGCGCGGCGACGGTCTTGGGGGCGGAATCGGTGCAGCTCATGATGTTTCCTTTTGGTTGGGCCTGGTTGTCGGGCTCGGATCTCAAAGGCCGTCGATCGGCACCTTGAGGAAGCGTTTGCCGGAAGTGTCCGCCTCGGGCAGGCGGCCGGCTTTCATGTTGACCTGCAGCGACGGCAGGATCAGGCGGGGCATGTCGAGCGTCGCGTCCCTGGCGGTGCGCTTGTCGACGAAGGTCTGTTCGTCGATGCCGTCGCCGACGTGGATGTTGCGGGCGCGCTCCTCGGCCACCGTCGTTTCCCAGGCCATGCCGCGTGTCGACGTGCCGTAGTCGTGGCACATGAACAGACGCGTCTCGGCCGGCAGCGCCAGGATGCGCCGGGCGGAGCGGTAGAGGGCGCGGGCGTCGCCGCCGGGAAAGTCGGCGCGGGCGGTGCCGGCATCCGGCATGAACAGCGTGTCGCCGACGAAGGCGGCGTCGCCGATCACATGCGTCATGCAGGCCGGCGTGTGGCCGGGAGTCGACAGGGCCACCGCCTCGATGCCGCCGATGCCGTAGCGGTCGCCGTCCTGGAACAGCCGGTCGAACTGGCTGCCGTCGCGGGCGAACTCGGTGCCCTCGTTGAACACCTTGCCGAAGGTGTCCTGCACGATGGTGATCTTTTCGCCGATGCCGATCCGGCCGCCGACACGCGCCTGAATGTAGGGGGCGGCGGACAGATGGTCGGCGTGGACATGCGTCTCGATCAGCCATTCCACCCCGAGGCCGCGCTCCTCGACGAAGGCGATGACGGCGTCGGCCGACCGATAGGAGAGACGGCCGGCGGCGTAGTCGATGTCGAGCACGCTGTCGACGATGGCAGCGGCGCCGGTGGCCGGGTCGGCGACGACGTAGCTGATGGTGTGGGTGTCCGGATCCGGGAAGGCGGTGACGTCCGGCCTGCCCATGCCGTCTCGGGTTTTCTCGCTCATCGCTTCCATCCCGCGTTTATCTGTTGCTCCTTACATAAGGAGTCTCTAAATCACTGGGAAACGAATAATTCCTGTCACCGTGATCGAGGATGGCGATCAGCATGCGGGCCTATCCCAACCTTCGGCATCTCGCCTATCTGGTGGCGCTGGCCGAGCACCGGCACTTCGGCAAGGCGGCCGCCGCGTCGGCCGTCACCCAGTCGACGCTCAGTGCCGGCATTCGCGAACTCGAGACGATCCTCGGCGTTCAGGTGGCCGAGCGCACCAAGCGTTCGGTGATCCTGACGCCGATCGGCCATCAACTGGCGGAGAAGGCGGCCAGACTGTTGCGCGCGGCCGACGACATGCTCGACATCGCCACCCAGTCGACCACGCCGTTTTCAGGCACCATCGCGCTCGGTACGATCCCGACCATCGGTCCCTACCTGCTGCCTCGCATCATCCCGGCGCTCCGCGAGCGCTTTCCGGCGCTGCGCTTCGCGCTGCGCGAGGACAAGACGGGCGCGCTGCTCGATCGCCTCGCCCATGGCCGGCTCGACCTGGTGCTGATCGCCTTTCCCTATGAGACGGAAGGCCTTGAGACGATGATGCTGTTCGACGACGCCTATCGGTTCGCCTGCGCCGCCAGCCACCCGCTCGCCGCGTCCGCGCGCGTCGAGTTGGCGCAGCTCACCGATGAGCCGCTGATGCTGCTCGAACGCGATCACTGTCTGCACAGCCATGCGCTGCCGCTGCTCGAAGCGGTGCCGGCGGTGGCCGAGGCGGCCTTTTCGGCCACCAGTCTGCCGACGCTGGTCGCCATGGTGGCCGAGGGCATGGGTACGACGCTGCTGCCCGATCTGGCGATCACCGGCGGCATTGCCGGCGGCGACATCGCCGTCCGCCCGATGTCGGGCGAAACCAATGTGCGCAGCATCGGCCTCGCCTGGCGGCGCCAGTCGGGGCGGGCGAAGACGTTCCGGGAAATCGGAACTTTCCTGCGAACCTGGGCGGAAGACGAAATCCAGCCGTGGCGCGGCTAGACCTTGACGCCGACGAAGCGGACGACGGCGCCTCTGCCGCGATGACCGCGTCCCTCGTCGAGTTCGACATCGCCCTCGAAGGCGTGGATGGCGCGGATGTCAGGCCCGAAGTCTTCCTCAAGCAGCGCCAGGTCGAACAGCATCGAGACATCCGGCGGCCCGCCGCTGTGGCGTCCGAGCTGGTTGCGATGGAAGGCTTCGAGGATGACCAGCCCGCCCGGCTTCAGGGCGTGCATCAGGTTGCGGTGGGCGGCGCGTCGGACGCCCGCGGGCATGTGGACGTAGATCAGCACCACGGCATCGGCGCTGCCGGGCTGGGGGTCATAGGCGGACAGATCGACGACGGCGGTCTCGATCGCAACGCCGCGTTGATCGGCCAGCGCCCGCGCCTTGGCAAGGCCGACCGCCGAGGCGTCGAGCGCCAGAACATGGTGTCCCTGTCCGGCCAGCCAGACGCCGTTGCGCCCCTCGCCATCTCCGGCGGCGATCACCCTGGCGCCCGGCGGCAGGCGTCCGGCCGTCTCGACGAGAAATCCGTTGGGCTCGGTGCCGTAGCGGTGACCCGGTTTGGAGAATTCCTCGTCCCAAGACGACATGGCGGTCTGTCCTTGCACTATCGGCCGATGATCGGGCGCACAACATGCCGTCCCGCGCCGCGGCTGTCCATCGGCAACGGCCGAGATACCGGCGGCGGCATGTTGCCGATGGCCGGGCGCGGCCGATGCCGCCTGCAACTCTCTTTTGCCGAGGCGACGGCATTGCCGCGTCGATGAGCATCGGGATCCCGGCGGACTTCCAGTTGTTCCGGTTCGGCTTTCGCAAGCGGCATCTGCCATTTATCTGACTATTTTCCGTCGCCGGTCCGGTCATATAGTGCCGGCGGAATTGCCAATCCCCGGATCATTTCATGTCGCTGTCCAGTCAGGTTGTGCCCATCTTCCTGTTGATCGCCATCGGCTTTGCCGGCCACCGCTTCGGTTGGCTGAGCGATGCCGCGGTGGATGGGCTGCGGCAGATCGTCGTCCGCATGGTGCTGCCGTCGGTGCTGTTTCTGTCCTTCCTGGATATGGATCTGACACCAAGCTACCTGTCGCTGGTGGCGATCGTGTTCGTCACCTGTACCGTGGGGCTGGCGATCGGCTGGCGGCTGGCGCGGCGAGCCTTTCCCGCCGACCGCTACACGCCGTTCATGATGGGCGGGTACGAGTTCGGCATGCTGGGCGTCGGCCTGTTCGTCGGGGCCTATGGCGCCGGTGCGTTGTCGTCGATCGCCGTCGTGGCGCTCGGCCATGAACTGTTCATCTGGTTCGTGTTCTTCGCGCTGCTGATCGCCGCCCGCGATGGTTCGGCAAGGTCGGCAGGTCTCCTTCTCGGTTTCCTGCGGAATCCGGTGACGGCGGCCATCCTTCTGGGGCTGGTCGGCAACGTCCTGGGTCTCAGGACAGCCGCACTCCAGGCCATACCCGGCGTCGACGCGGTGATGGTGACGCTGCATTATCTCTCGGCGATGATCGTGCCGGCGGTCCTGATCGTCGTTGGCCATGGCCTGCGCTTCGAATCGGTCGACGCCGGCAAGATTGCCCGCATCATCGGCCTTCGGCTCGTCGTTCAGCTCCCGCTCGCCCTGCTGGTGTCTTTCCTGGTGCTCGGTGCCATGCTCGGTTTCGAGCTTCGCTTCCAGGTGGCGCTGTTCACGCTGATGGTATTGCCGCCGCCGTTCATCGTGCCGCTGTTCATGCCTGATGATGCCGTGGCGGTTGCCGAGCGCCCGCTGGTCCTGCAGGTGCTGACTGTCCACACGCTGGCCTCGCTGATCGTCTTCGCCGGCATCATCGCGGTATTCCCGCGGTTCTAGCCCCGCCGCGGCTACGGTTCGCCGGCCAGATCCCGGCGGGCCTTGTCGAGTTCTTCGGCATAGCGGCGGAGCAGGTGCTGCTCGGTGAGCAGGCCGACCACCTTCAGCGTCTTCAAGCTGTCGACGACCGCCAGCTCTTCGCTGTTGGTCACCTCGAACATCTTGGCCGCGTCGGTGACGTTCATCGACGGCACCAGGGCGACGCCGGGGTGCCGCGCCAGTTTGGCCAGCGTCATGCGGGCGACGTCGTCGCCGGAGACGTTGAGCGCATAGGCGTCGGCGACCACCACGATGCCGGCGTAGCGGCCGTCGTCGTCGACGACGATCACCCGCTGCGTCGATCCGAGCGGGAACTGCTTGCGGAAGGTCTCGAGGCTTTGTCCGGACGACACGGTGCGGACGCCCGCCCGCATCATGCGGGAGACGGTGAGATTGCGCATCCAGCCGACGTCATGGGCGCTGCGGATGGTTTCTCCCCGGAGATGCAGACGCCAGGTCGAGAAGGAGTAGCCGAAGGTTTCGCGAACGATCACCGCCGACATGATCGAGGCGGCCAGCACGGCGCCCGTGATGGCGAGATCGCGCGTCGTCTCCAGCACCAGAAAGGTCATGGTCATCGGACCGCCGACGACGCCCACCGCCATCGACGCCATGCCGACGACCGTGGCGAGGATCGGCGGCAGGTCGGTCGTCCAGCCGAGCGCGACAAGGATCAGCGCATAGGCCTTGCCGAGCAGGGCCCCGAGATAGAGCGAGGCGAAGAAAAGACCGCCTCGAAAGCCCGAGCCGAGCGAGATGGCGGACGCGGCCGTCTTCAGGGCGAACAGGATGATCAGCGCCTGCCAGGTCGACGACGATTGCAGCTCGACATGCAGGGCCCCGTGGCCGGACGACAGCACGTGCGGCGAGATCAGCGCCAGACCGCCGACCAGCACGCCGCCGGTGACGGGGCGCAGCCAGGCCGGGCAGCGGGCCAGCCGGAACAGTTGCTCGACGCCGGTGACCAGTTGCATCACCAGGACAGCGGCGAGGCCGCCGAGAACGCCGAGGGCGAGGAAAGGCAACAACTCCACCGCACTTGTCGGCGGGACCGTGCCCATTTGAACCGGCGTCTGGACCGCGCCGAGCCAGTCGGCGGTGAGGCTTGCCGTCAGCGAGGCGGCAAGCACCGGCGCCACCAGCGTCACCGTATAGGTGCCGATGATCAGCTCGAAACCATAGAAGGCGCCGGCGATCGGTGCGTCGAAGGCGGCGGAGATGGCTCCGGCCGCCGCGCAGCCGACCAGCATGCGCACCTCGGAGCGGCGCAGCCGCAATGCCAGGGCGATATGCGAGGCGATGCCGGAACTCGCCTGCGTGTAGCCGGCCTCGAGACCGACCGAGGCGCCGAAGCCACTGGAGATCATGGTCTGGGCGGCGACGTAGAGGCTTTCGCCGACCGACATGCGGCCGCCGTGCAGGGCGTTGGCTTCGATCGGGTCGACCGGCGACCGCCGGATGACACGCCGCACGGCAAGCCCGAGGACAACGAGGAGAGTGCCGCCGACCATGGGCACCAGCGCCAGCCAGGGGGAGGCGAGAGCGTCCTGCCCGCTCAGCCGCGCGTGCATGGGCAGACCAAACAGCAGCACGTGCGCGTAGTTGGTGATCCAGCTCATCGCCGTGACCACGCCGCCCGCCAGACAGCCGATCGCCGCCGCCAGCACCAGCAGGCCGATCTCCCGGTAACGCCGGGGCGACATTGCCCGGCGCAGGATATATCTCAGATAGGTCGAAGCGCGGTGGGGCACGAGGAGCGCCAGGCAAGGACGTCAGGTGCGGCCTCTATACGCGGCTTCCCGCGGCCGCTCAATGGCGGGCATGGCGCCGCCGGTCGCCTTCGCCACAACGGCGCAGACAATCGCGAAGGAAGCAACCGGTCGAGGCGGAGGAAGTTGACGCCTTGCTCCAGGCACAAGGCTGCGATGGCGCTCCGCATCGGCCGGAGCGGCGCCAGCGCAACCTCAGCCACGGCGGCTCCAACCGGACCGTCCGCTTCTGTGGCCCTCAACACTTCGATCCGCCACCCGAACACTCCGGCCGGCGTCGGGCGCCCGATGTCCTGACCGGACCGGCACCTTTTCGTATGCGGGATCAATTCCGCAGACGCGCCGACCAGCTAAATCTGACGAGGCGTTGCCATCGGAGGGTCGCCCGCCGAGCGTGTTATCGGCGCGACAAAGCCATAGAGGCGGCCGGCCATGTCGCGGTAGTGCGCCGCCTTCTGGCGATAGGCGGCCACCTGATGCGGCCGTGGCGCAAAGACCTTGCCTTCGCGGACGAAAGCCGCCGCCGCCTCGCCATAGGAGCCGAAGGCGCCAATGCCGACGCTGGCGCCCATGGCAGCGCCGGCGCAACTGGCTTCGCCGGGGACGGCCACCACTTCGCGGTCGAAGATATCGGCTTTCATCTGCAGCCAGCGGTCCGATCGTGCGCCGCCACCGACGGCGTGGATGCGGCCGATCTCGGTGCCGATCGCGGCTTGCAGTTCGAGGTTCCAGCCCATCTCCAGCGTGATGCCCTCGATGGCCGCCTTGGCGAACTCCTCGTAGCTGGTACCGGCGTCGATGCCGACCACGGCGCCGCGCGCCCGGGCGTCGAGCCAGGGCGTGCCGGTGCCGATCAGATGAGGAAACATCAGAATATCGGTCGGTTCCTCGGGCAGATCGGCGAGGATCAACTCGTAGGGGTCGACGCCCCTGGCGGCTGCCAGCTCCAGGGTGTGGCGGCTCGCCACGTCGCGGAACCATTTCAGCGCCACGCCGCCGGCAATGTAGGACAAGGTGAGCTTGAGCGGCGCTACGGTGTGGCGCTCGATCGGGAAGTTGCAGTCGAGCGCCGCCGGTGCCGGCATGGCGTCGCGGACGGGAATGGAAACGCATTCGAAGGTGCCGGTGCCGTCGACGGCGATGCCCTCGGCAATGCCGCCGGCCCCGAGCGAGCAGCAGCCCTGATCATGTCCGCCGGTCACCCATTCCACGTCGCGCGGCAGGCCGAGTTCGTCGCAGGCGTCCGGCGCGGCGCGGCCGACCGGCGTGCCGGAGGCGACCGGCGTTGCCAGTTGCGCCTTGGTGATGCCGGCGAAGGCGAGATAGTCGTCGATCCAGGCGCAGCTTTCGAGATCGAGCGCCATGGTGCGCGAGGCGAGCGAGGTGCTGATGAACGGGCCGACGCCGAGCCGCGTCAGGATATAGTCCTCGACGCACAGGAAGCGATCGGCGGCGGCGAAGATGTCCGGCCGGTTGGCCCGGAGCCAGGCGATCTTCGGCAGCGTGTACATCGAATGGACGGGCAGGCCGGTGCGGCGGAAGATCTCCGCCTTGCCGAAACGGTCGGCGAAGGCGGCGGCCTCGCCCTCGGCGATCGGCGCCGTGTTGAGAATGAACGGGCCGATGGCCCGGCCGGCCCGGTCTGTGGCCACGAAGCTCTCGCCGTGGCTGGAGATGGCGGCGGCCCGGATCTCCGTCGCCGGAGCGGCCGCCCGCAGACGATGGATGACGTCGGTCAGCGCCCGCCACAGGCTGTCGGGAGCAAGACCGCCGCCGGATCTGGCGGCGCCATATTCGAGGGATGCGCCGGCGAGCCTTTCGCCGTCGAGCGCGTAGAGCGTTGCCTTGAGGGCCGTCGAGCCGACATCGATGCCGAGTAACGCCACGATACACTCCGCTTTCCGGAAAATGTGGCAGCGGCGCCGACATCCGGGATGTCGGCGCCGGCAGCGCGTCATGGCTGATCAGCCGAGTTCGACGACGTCATAGCCGAGGTAGCGGATGAAGGCCTCATCGAGGGCGGTCTTCAGGTGGCCGACGCCGATGGTGGTGTGATGGCGGAAGCCGCCCTGTCCCAGACGGATCAGCTTCTTCTGCAAGCCGGGAATGGCGCAGACGCCGGCGCAACCGAAGAATTCCTTCTCGATCGGGTCGGCGGTGAACTCGCCCTCGGTGACGTAGACGGTCAGCTTGCCGTCCTCGGTCTTACAGTTGGACAGCGTGGTCGGGAAGGCGGCGATCCGGCCTTCGTTGCTGCCCCAGCCGCAACCCGGCTGGCTCTTGGCGAACATCTTGTGGTCGGTGACCTCGCCCTTTTCGGTCATCAGCGACTGGGCCACCGGGCCGCAATGGAACAGGATCACCTTGTCCGGGTCGTCGCCATAGTTGTTGTTCCAGTCGAGACAGGCGGCCGGCCGGCCGCTGGCAAGGTTCAGCGCCCGCATGGTGACGGCGCTGCAGATGTCGATCTCGCAGCTCGATACCACGCCCCGGTCGTTGAGTTCGCTGAGCAGCACGCAAGGGGCGATGCCAAGCTCGGCCTGCATCTCCGTCCAGCAGCGGATGGCGACGGTGTCCAGATGGTATTCGTCGATATAGTCGTCGAGGGCGACGCCGACCTTGGCCAGCGTCAGCATCTTGTCGGCCGGCACCTTGCCGCAGTTTGTATAGCCGGCGAGCCGGTCGCGCTTGTCGGTAACGCGGGCGGCGGTGTCCGAGAGGCCGGCGACGCGCCGGAACAGGTCGGAGAGGTCGAAGGTCTCGACGGTGATGCCGGCCTTCTGCAAGGCGATCTCGTCGAAGCGGACGGTCTTGAAGGCGGTGGTGCGGGCGCCGATGCAGCCGATCGAGAAGCGACGCATGCCCTTGACCACCCGGCAGATGGCGGCGAAGTCGTCGAGGTTGCGCCGGAAGGCCGCCGTCAGCGGATGCACCACATGCGGCTCCAGCATGGTGAAGGGCAGGCCGTACTGGTGGAAGACGTCGGCGATGGAGAACTTGCCGCAGTAGGAATCGCGGCGGTGCTCGAAGTCCATCTTGCCGATCTCGTCGGGATAGGCCTGCAACAGGATCGGCACGCCGCAATCCTGCAAGGCGGCGATGGCGCCGTTCTCGTCGGAGAAATTCGGCATCGACAGGATGACGCCGTCATAGCGGCCGCGATTGGCGGAGAGCCACTCGGCATAGCCGCGACCCTCGTCGCGGGTCTCGACGGCGCCATGGCGGGTCATCTCGACCGGCGGCAGAAGATAGCCGTAGCCGGCATCGCCGACCGCCCTGGCGACCTCCTCGCGGGCGCCGGCGATCAGGTTCGCCGGAAAGAAGCCGCGATTGCCGAAATAGAGCGCGAAGGTGGTCCGCTCCGGATTGGTCGACTTGGTCATCTGTCCCTCCCTCGTTCGGTCAGCCGCCGTAGGCCGTGGTATTGGTGGTCAGCGCGAGGTCGTCGGCCAGCGAGCGGTGGGGTTTGAGGCCCTTCTTGCCGATCGCTGCATGGTAGGATTTCACGGCGTCGGCGGCCTTGAGGTCGCCGTCGCCGACGCGCTTCAGGTGCTCGATGAAGATGAGCTGATCCTCGGCCGCGACGATCTTGCGGCCGAACAGCGCGACGCGGGCACCATGCTTCTTGGCGTCCTCGATGAGGAAGAAGGCGTCATGGCTGGTGCCGGCCGATCCGCCGAGCACGCCGACGATGATGCTGGGATCATAGTGGCAGAGTTCGGCGAC
Source organism: Pleomorphomonas koreensis DSM 23070 (assembly GCF_000425185.1). Taxonomy (GTDB): domain Bacteria; phylum Pseudomonadota; class Alphaproteobacteria; order Rhizobiales; family Pleomorphomonadaceae; genus Pleomorphomonas; species Pleomorphomonas koreensis. The sequence continues at coordinate 13,960 of NZ_AULH01000021.1, read as the reverse complement.
GGCCCGGCCACCCATATAAGGCAGCTTCAGGAACAGCGGCCGGGCCGACTTCGGCACGCCGGCCAGCAGGCGGACGATATGGTCGTTGACGAAGCCGGGGATGGCTTCCGGCGCGAGGCCGTGCAGTTCGGGCGACACGTTGGGCGGGAACACCTCGAGGAAATGGTCGAAACCCTTCTCCTCGGCCTCGATACGGAAGGCGTTGTAGCGCTCGAGCGTCAGGAGATCGGCGTCGGGAATGTTGTTGAAGGTCACCGAGTAGAGGCCGAGGTTGGCGCCGCGCGTGCGTTCCCTGGCCGAGGGGTTCAGCTTGCCGGCCTGGATATGGTCGATGGTGGCGGTGCTGAAGGGAGCCGATGGGGCCGTCACATAGCGACCGCCGCGCACCACGTGGAGATCGGTGGTGTCGTTGGCGCGCACGGCCGGCAGCACCGGCGATCCGTCGAAGATGCGCTCCTCGATGGTCAACCTGGCCGATGTGCTCGCCGACATCAGCATGATGTCCACCATCTCCGCCTTGACGATGTCGCGGATGTCCTGGCGGAGGTCGTCGATCGACCTGAGTCTGCCGTCCGCCGTCCGGCCGGCCGAGGCAACGCCACGGGCCATGTCGGGGTCCTTGGCGTCGGCCAGGATGAAGCAATCGGCGGACGGATCCGCCTGGAGGATCGCCAGCTTTTCATCGAACGTCTTTTTCACACTACTCTCCGATGGATCGGTGTTGGCTTGCCCGCACGAGGTAAAAGAGACCGTAGGTAAACAAGATATCCAAACTCACGAAATAGAGCGCCGTTGTCCGGCAGTCTCTCCGGGCAAGCGCAGAAATCCCCGCAGCCGTTCAAAGGGGATCATACGGCCCAGAAGACATGTGCATATCTGTCTCCGTGGTCGTCGTTCCGTCCGGCCGCGGATTCTCGCCATCCCGCTTGGTTGAGCCGGTTTTATAGGCTATTTGATTTGGCTATAGTCCCATCCGACGGCCGGCGACAGAGGGCGAACTGGCTATGAGTATGTCAGATCTTGCTGAGAGGATCGGCGTGACGGATGCCAAGGCCGATCGCCTCATCCATCGCCTTGCATTCATGAACAACTTTTCGGATGGACAGCAGGACCCGGAGGTTGCTCCGTTATTACCCGGATATACTTTTGGCCAAAGGCTGATGTCGGGCCTGACGCCGATCGAGCGCGACGGGCTTCTGGACTTTGCCATCGAGCGGCCGAACGGCCTCGACGGCTGGACGCTGCTTCTCACCGTGCGGGGTCGGGGTTTGCTGCTCGATCGGCCCGGCGAGGTCGAACTCCGGGAGGGCGATGTCTTGCTGATCCCGCCGAGGGTGGAGCACCGCTACCGTCGCTGCGACGGGTGTTCGTCGTGGTGGCACCGCTGGGTGTATTTCCAGCCGCGCCAGACCTGGCTGCCCTAGCTGTCCTGGCGCGGCGGCGGTGCCAGGGCGACGCTGCTGCGTGGACAGGACGATGACTTCCGCCGCGAGCTGGACCGCATCTTTTCCGAGATCGACGCCTGGTCGATCAACGCCGACGCCTTCGCCACGGAGATGTCATTCAATCTCCTGGAGCGCGCCATCCTGATTTGCAGCCGCTACAATGAAAAGCCGGTGGCCGACTACGATCCACGGCTGGCCGGCATCTGCTCCTATATCGCCGAGAACATCGACCGGCCGCTCAGCCTCGAAGTCATCGCCGACCACGCGCGGCTGTCGGTGTCGCGCCTGTCGCATCTGTTCCAGGACCGTTACGGCTGCAGCATCATGAGCTGGCGCGACGACCTCCGGATGCAGCTCGCCTGCCGCATCCTCAAGATGACCGACGCGCCGGTCAAGCAGGTGGCGATCCGGGTTGGCTATGCCAACCCGCTGCATTTCTCCAAGATGTTCCGCAAGCGGATGGGGCTGAGCCCAAGTCGATACCGGGACGAACAAGCGTGACTTATTGGGTCGTGTCCCCTGAGGTGGTGTAGCTCGGCGACCGAGGGGCCGTTTGTCATGGCGCCCCGGTGAAGAACATGGCCCACAGGGCTTCGGTCCGCTCCCCTGAAAAGGCTGCGCCATCAAGGTCCGGGATCAGACAGCTAGAGATCGGCGAATACCTGCGGATTGGCGACGACACTCGCCGCTGCCGTCCGGACAGTCGCCACGTGCGCATAGGCGGCATTGCCGGCAGTCGCGGCATCGGCGCGCAGGATGGCCGTGACGATTGCCTCATGCTCCTCAAAGGAGCGAACGAGGCGGCCGGGCAAGTGGAACTGCGCTCGCCGGAAGGGGGCAAGACGCGCCCGCGTCTGGGTCACCAGGTCGTAGATGTGTTCGTTGTGGGCTCCGAGATAGAGCGCCGTGTGAAAGCGCGTGTTGTGGGCAGCGTACTCGTCCTCGGCGCCATCGCGGATCAACCTGTGCGACGCCCGGTGCCCGGCCTCAATGCTGCGCCGCTCGTCGACCGTCATGCGCAGCGCGGCGAGGCGGGCGCAAATGCCCTCGAGTTCGGCCATCGCCTCGAACATCGAGTTGAGGTGGTTTTCGTCGACCGTGCTCACCACGGCGCTGCGGTTTGGCTCGCGCTTGACGAGACCCATGGCGCCGAGCTGGCGCAGGGCTTCGCGTACCGGCGTGCGCGATACCTCGAAGCGGCCGGCCAGCGAGCCTTCGTCAAGCTTGTCGCCGGGCCTGAGGCTGCCGGTGACGATCAGGCCGGAGATGGCGCGCACCATTTGCTCGACGGTGGTGCCGGCCCGGATGATATCGCGGCTTCGCCCTTGCTTCACATCGGATCTCCTCATCTGCATACACATGCTAAGTATCGACCGGGAAGTCAAATGGCGGCTCACACCACTGTTATATATCGATATTTTCTCATATCACCAAGCGGTTGAATCATCCCTTTCGCTCAAGAATGATGCATGATCGCATATATTTCGATCACCGATCATAAATTAGGCTATCAAACGGAAAACTGCATGCACTTTTTGCGGCCGTTTGAGTGGAGGCACGCATTATTTAATAATTTCAATATATTAACTTATGGCACAGCGATTGCATACACTTTCTTGTTCGCTAGACCCGCGACCTGGGAGTGCCTGCTGATGATCGATCGCTTTTCCCTCAACCGCCGCCGTTTCCTCCAGACCACAGCCACCGGGCTGCTTGCCGGCGCGGTGCCGGGCCTTGCCTCCGGACGTGCCTTTGCCGCCGGTGGACTGACGGTCGGCTTCGTCTACGTCGGCCCCAAGGATGACTACGGCTACAACCAGGCCCATGCGGAAGGCGCCGCCGCCGTCAAGGCGCTTGAGGGCGTCACCGTCGTCGAGGAAGAGAACGTACCCGAGACCGTCGACGTCCAGAAGACAATGGAATCGATGATCAACCTCGACGGCGCCACGCTGCTGTTCCCGACGTCCTTCGGCTATTTCGACCCGCACGTCCTGGCCGTGGCGGCCAAGTATCCCGACATTCAGTTCCGCCATTGCGGCGGTCTCTGGCAGGCGGGCAAGCATCCCGAGAACGTCGGCTCCTACTTCGGCTACATCCATCAGGGCCAGTATCTCAACGGCATTGCCGCCGGCTACGCCACCAAGTCCAAGAAGATCGGCTTCGTCGCCGCCAAGCCGATCCCGCAGGTGCTGCAGAACCTCAACGCCTTCCTGCTCGGCGCGCGCTCGGTCGACCCCGCCATCACCTGTCAGGTGATCTTCACGGGCGAATGGTCGCTGGCCGTCAAGGAGGCCGAAGCCGTCAACGCGCTGGTCGACCAGGGCGCCGACGTCATCACCTGCCACGTCGACAGCCCGAAGGTGGTGGTGCAGACCGCTGCCGGCCGCGGCGCCTTCGTCTGCGGCTATCACGCCGACCAGTCGCCGCTCGCCCCCGACAAATACCTCACCGGCGCCGAATGGGCCTGGGGCAACGTCTATACCGACTTCGTCAAGAAGGCGCTGGCCGGCGAGAAGCTCGGCAACTTCGTGCGTGGCGGCCTGAAAGACGGCTTCGTCAAGATGAGCCCGCTCGGCCCGGCCGTGTCCGCCGAGGCGCGCAACAGGTTCGAGGCGACGCTCGCCGAGATCATGAAGACCAAATACTCGGTCTTCAAGGGGCCGCTCAAGGACAACAAGGGCAACGAGGTGATCACCGCCGGCGCCGCCTATCCCGAGGACGCCATCGAGCTTGAGAGCATGGACTATCTCGTCGAGGGCGTCGTCGGCTCGGCCTCCTGAGGCCCCCGGCCAGCCCGCGCGACATGCTGAACGGAGAGCGCCGATGACGATCGGAATGGATGAGGTGAGTGAAGCAGCCATCCCGGCTGCCGGCTCCTGGGCCGGGCGCCTTGCCGAATGGACTGCCCGCCGCCTCGAACCGGTGGCTATCGGCCTCGGCGCCATCCTGATCGGCCTGATGCTGTTCTCGCTGTTCATCCTGGCGCTCGGCAAATCGCCGCTGATGCTGTTCCAGTTGATGTACACCGGCGGCTTCGGCAGCTGGTTCTCCATCCAGAACAGCCTCAGCCGGGCGGCCCCGCTGCTGCTTACCGCGCTTTGCGTGGCGCTGCCGGCCCGCCTTGGCCTCATTGTCATTGGCGGCGAGGGGGCGCTTGCCCTCGGCGGCGTGGCGGCCGCCGCGGCCGCCTTGCCGCTCACCCATCTGTTGTCGCCGTTTCCCGCGCTGATTGGCATGGCGCTTGCCGCCATGCTGGCCGGCGGTGTCTGGATCGGCTGCGTCGGCGCCCTGCGCCACTATCGCGGCGTCAACGAGACCATCTCGTCGCTGCTCATGTCCTACATCGCCATCGCCGTCATGAACCAACTGGTCGAGGGCGTGCTGCGCGATCCGGCCAGTCTCAACAAGCCGTCGACCCCGCCGCTGCCGGCCGACTACATGATCGGCGCGCTGCCCGGCATGGACGTTCACTGGGGCTTTGCCATCGGCATCGCCGCCTGCGTCGTCTCCTACCTCTTGATCGAGACCACCACCTGGGGCTTCGCCGCCCGGATCGCCGGCGGCAACACGCGGGCCGCCGAGGTGCAGGGGCTGCCGGTCGGCCGGCTGATCGTTGGGTTCACGGCGCTGGCCGGCGCCTGTGCCGGCCTCGCCGGCATGATCGAAGTGGCCGCCGTGCAGGGCAGCGCCAACGGCGCCATCATCGCCGGCTACGGCTATACCGGCATCCTCGTCGCCTTTCTCGCCCGTCACAACCCGCTTGCCATCATCCCCATCGCCATCCTGATCGGCGGCATCGACGCCTCGGGTGGCCTGATCCAGCGACGCATGGGGCTGCCCGACGCCACGGTGCTGGTGCTGCAAGGAACGCTGTTCATCGTCATCCTGGCCTGCGAGACCCTCTACGGCCGTTTCAAGCTGTTCAACCCCGAACTCTGGAGGAGGAACCTCTGATGGACGACACCGCCATCGGCCTCTGGGGCGTTCCCCTTGCCATTCTCGCCGGCGCCATCCGGGTGTCGACGCCCTTCATCTTCGTCAGTCTCGGCGAGACCATCACCGAGCGGTCCGGCCGCATCAACCTCGGCCTCGAAGGCACGCTGGTATTCGGCGCCATGACCGCCTACGCCATTGCCGTCGTCACCGGCTCTCCGTGGCTCGGCGTCGCGGGCGCCATGGTGGTCGGCGCGGCGTTCGGCCTGGTGCATGGCTTCATCTGCCGTCTGCCGAAGGTCAACGATATCGCCATCGGCATCGCCATGATGCAGTTCGGCCTCGGGCTCGCCTTCTTCCTCGGCAAGTCCTACATCCAGCCGGCGGCGCCGCATCTGCCGTCGATCCCCTTCGGCTTCTGGTCCGGCCTGCCGCAGGTCCGGGCCGCCCTCGACATCAACGTGCTGTTCCTTGCCGGAGCGGCGCTGGCCTTCGCCCTGCGCTGGGCGCTCGCAAATACCCGTCTCGGCCTCACCCTGCGCGTCGTCGGCGACTCGACCGACGCGGCGCGCGCCATGGGCATCAACCCCGACCGGGTGCGCCTTGTCGCTACCGCCATCGGCGGGGCATTCGCCGCCGTCGGCGGCGCCTATCTGTCGCTCTACTATCCCGGTGCCTGGAACGAGGGCATTTCCTCCGGCCAGGGCCTGATGGCCGTCGCTCTCGTCATCTTCGCCCGTTGGAACCCGGTCGGCTGCTTTCTCGCCGCCCTGCTGTTCGGCGGCGCCGGCGCTCTCGGCCCGGCCTTGCAGTCGGTGGGCGTCACCTCCGGCTACTACCTGTTCTACGCCGCCCCCTACGCGCTGACGCTGGTCATCATGATCGCCACCTCGTCGCCGAACCGGCCGGTGCCCGGCATGCCGGGCGCTCTGTCGCTCACCAAGTAATCTCTCAGCCAAGGAATCCAGCATGAACGGCCTCGGAGGTCTCAACAAGTCGGACAACGGTGTCGGGATCGGCCTCGTCCAGTTGCAACTGCCGACGACCGTGACGCCCGACGACCTCGCGCGTCAGACGCAGGTGATCGTCGACCTCGTCGGCAAGGCGCGCCGCAACCAGCCGGGTATGGATCTCGTCGTCTTTCCCGAATACGCCCTGCACGGCCTCTCCATGGACACCAACCCGGCGATCATGTGCCGTCTCGACGGGCCGGAGATCGCCGCCTTCCGCGCGGCCTGCCGTGCCAACCGCATCTGGGGCTGCTTCTCCATCATGGAGTTCAACCCGAGCGGCAACCCCTACAATTCGGGCGTCGTCATCGACGATACCGGCGAACTTCGCCTCTACTATCGCAAGATGCACCCCTGGGTACCGGTCGAGCCCTGGGAACCGGGCGATCTCGGCATTCCCGTGATCGATGGTCCGAAGGGCGCAAAGCTCGCGCTGATCATCTGCCATGACGGCATGTTCCCGGAGATGGCCCGCGAATGCGCCTACAAGGGCGCCGAGATCATGATCCGCACCGCCGGCTACACGGCGCCGATCCGCGACGCCTGGCGCTTCACCAATCAGGCCAACGCCTTCTGCAATCTGATGGTGACGGCGAGCGTCTGCATGTGCGGCTCCGACGGCACCTTCGATTCGATGGGCGAAGGCATGATCTGCAACTTCGACGGCTCGATCATCGCCCACGGCACGGCCGGACGGGCCAATGAGATCATCACCGCCGAAGTGCGGCCGGACCTCGTGCGCGAGGCGCGTCTCGGATGGGGCGTCGAGAACAACATCTACCAGTTCGGCCACCGAGGCTACGTCGCGGTGGCCGGCGGCGCTGGGGACGCTCCCTACACCTACATGCACGACCTGGCGGCCGGCCGCTACCGGCTGCCGTGGGAGGATGGCGTCAGGGTAACCGACGGCACGTCCTGCGGCTTTGCCGCGCCGAACCGCCGCTACGGCGAGAAATCCGCGTGAGTTCTGAGGAGTCAAAGATGACCGCAACGTCCCGCACACTCGCCGCCGATCCCTATCCCTGGCCTTACAACGGCGACCTCCGGCCGGAAAACACCGCCCTCGTCATCATCGACATGCAGACCGACTTCTGCGGCAAGGGCGGCTATGTCGACGCCATGGGTTACGACCTGTCGCTCACCCGGGCGCCGATCGAACCGATCTCAAGGGTGCTCGCCGCCTTCCGCGCCGGGGGCTACCACGTCCTGCACACCCGCGAGGGTCACCGGGCCGACCTGTCCGACCTGCCGAACAACAAGCGCTGGCGCTCGCGACGCATCGGCGCCGGCATCGGCGACGCCGGCCCTTGCGGCCGCATCCTGGTGCGTGGCGAGCCCGGCTGGGAGATCATCGACGAGCTGGCGCCGCTTCCCGGCGAGACGATCATAGACAAGCCGGGCAAGGGCTCGTTCTGCGCCACCGACCTGGAGCTGATCCTCAGGCAAAAGGGCATCGACAACCTGGTGCTGACCGGCATCACCACCGACGTCTGCGTCCATACCACCATGCGCGAGGCCAACGACCGCGGCTTTGAATGCCTGCTGCTCGAAGACTGCTGCGGCGCCACCGACCATGGCAACCACCTCGCGGCGATCAAGATGGTCAAGATGCAGGGCGGCGTGTTCGGCGCCGTCGCCGATTCCGCCACTCTCATCGAAGCGCTCGGCTGACGCCGCCGCCGCCCGATCCCGAAAGGAGCGCACCATGGCCGTTATCCGCGATCGACCGCTGCCCGCCGCCGGCCAGGCGGTGAGCGTCGAAACGCTGGGCATGACCATGCGGTTCGGCAGCTTCACCGCCCTCGACGACGTGTCGCTGCGCTTTCCGGCCGGCGGCTTTCACGCCCTGCTCGGCGAGAATGGCGCCGGCAAGTCGACGCTGGTCAAGTGCATCATGGGCTTCTACCGGCCGACGTCCGGCTCGCTGATGGTCGGCGGCCGCGAGGTCGAGGTCGCTTCGCCGCGCGACGCGGCGCTTTATGGGCTCGGCATGGTCTACCAGCATTTCACGCTGGTCCCCTCGCTCACCGGCGCCGAAAACCTGGTGATCAGCCGCGCCGAGGTGCCGGCGGTGATCGACTGGGCGCAGGAACGGCGCGCGCTCGCCGATTTCATGGACCGCATGCCCTTCGACATTCCGCTCGACCGGCCGGTGCGCGATCTCGCTGCCGGCCAGAAGCAGAAACTGGAGATCGTCAAGCAACTCTACCTCGGCCGCAGCTTCCTGGTGCTCGACGAACCGACGTCGGTGCTGACGCCGGCCGAGGCCGACGAAATGCTCGGCCTCGTGCGCGGCATGACGGAGCGCGGCGAACTGACGGTGCTGATGATCAGCCACAAGTTCCACGAGGTGCGCAAATTTGCCGACACGGTGGCCATCCTGCGTCGCGGCCGGCTGGTCGGCGGCGGCCGGGTCGACGGCATCCCGACCGCCGAAATGGCGGCGATGATGATCGGCGACGTCAAGCTCGCCGAACTCGACGACCGCGTCCCCACCGACGCCGGCGCAAAGCCGGTGCTGCGGATCAGCCGGGCGGTGGCGCCCGACCGTTCCGGCCTCAAGGCGGTGGAGATCGCCGATCTCGATGTCCGCGCCGGCGAGATCGTCGGCATCGCCGGCATCTCCGGCAATGGCCAGAAGGAACTCGCCGAGATGCTGGCGGGACAGCGGCCGCTCGCGTCCGGCGGAATCCTGGTGGGCGGCCGGTCCTATGCGGCGAGCCGCGGCGAGACGGTCGAACACCGGGTGCGCTTCATTCCCGAGGAGCCCCTTCAAAATGCCTGCGCTCCGAAGATGAGCGTCGCCGAGAACCTTTATTTCCGCGCCTTCGACCGGGCCGGCGGCCGCCATAGCTTCCGGTTGTCGAAATCGGCCATGCGCCGATACGCCGGCCGTCTCGTCGCCGACTTCAAGGTCAGGACGTCGTCGCTCGATTCGCCGATCGCCGCGCTGTCGGGCGGCAATGTCCAGCGTGCCGTGCTGGCGCGCGAACTGACCGGCGATGTCGACCTCCTCATTGTCGCCAACCCCTGCTTCGGGCTTGATTTCTCGGCCGTGGCCGAGATTCGCGCCCGGATCATGCGCGCCCGTAACGCCGGCGCGGCGGTCCTGCTGATCTCCGAAGACCTCGACGAGCTTCTCGAGCTTTCCGACCGCATCCTCGTCATGTCCGAGGGCCGCATCGTCTATGAGACCAAGGCGCAGGCCGCCGACGTGGCGGTGATCGGCGCGCACATGGCGGGACACCATTGATGACCGGCATTCGAGCCCTTCCCTACGCCTTTCCGTTGCGGCGCAACGAACTGGCGCTGATCGTCATCGACATGCAGCGCGACTTCGTCGAGCCCGGCGGCTTTGGCGAAAGCCTTGGCAACGACGTGAGCCGCCTGTTCGCCATCGTGCCGGCGGTGAAGCGGCTGATCGAAGGCTGCCGCGCCGCCGGCGTGCCGGTCATTCACACGCAGGAGTGTCACCAGCCCGATCTCAGCGATCTGCCGGCCGCCAAACGCCACCGCGGCAATCCGCGCCTGCGCATCGGCGATGCGGGGCCGATGGGCCGCATCCTGATCGCCGGCGAACCGGGCACGGCCATTCTCGACGACCTGGCGCCGCTGCCGGGCGAACTGGTGATCGAAAAGCCGGGCAAGGGCGCCTTCTACGCGACGTCGCTTGGCGAAGAACTCAAGAGGCGCCGGCTGACTCAGTTGATTTTCGCCGGCGTCACTACCGAGGTCTGCGTCCAGACGACCATGCGCGAGGCCAACGACCGCGGCCATGAATGCCTGCTGGCCGAGGACGCCACCGAGAGCTACTTCCCCGAATTCAAGGCCGCCACCCTTGCCATGATCCGGGCGCAGGGGGCGATCGTCGGCTGGACGGCCAGTGTCGATGCCATCCTGGAGGCGCTCGATGCCTGAGACGACGCGTTTTCTTTCTGCCGGCAATTGGAACGCGCTCGCCTTCGAGCCCTTCCGGCAGGGCGTCGACATCCACTGGATTCACCGCTTCGCAGCCGATGCTCCGGGCGTTGCCTTGTTGCGTTACCAACCCGGCGCCAGCGTGCCGCGCCACCGCCATGCCGGGCTTGAGACCATCCTGGTACTCGACGGCGAACAGTCCGACGAGGCCGGTGACTACGGTCCCGGCAGTTTCATCGTCAACGCCGAGGGCAGCCAGCATTCGGTCTGGAGCCGCCCCGGCTGCGTCGTGCTGATCCAGTGGCAGACGCCGGTCATCATTCTCGAGGAAACCTCTTCATGACGCCTGTTCCCGTTTTCGACATCGCCGCGCTCCACGCCTATTACGCCACCGGCGGCAGCGTCGAATCCGTGATCGACCGGGTGTACGCGCGCATCGCCGAGGTCGCCGATCCCGGCATTTTCCTCCATCTCGCCGATCCCGCCACCCTCAAGGCCGAGGCGACGGCGCTCGGCGCCTTCGACCCGGCGGCAAAGCCGCTCTGGGGCATTCCCTTCGCCGTCAAGGACAATATCGACGTGGCGGGCATGCCGACCACCGCCGCCTGTCCCGACTATGCCCGCGTGCCCGCTGCCGACGCCACCGTCGTGGCTCTCCTCAAGGACGCCGGCGCACTGGTTGTCGGCAAGACCAACCTCGACCAGTTCGCCACCGGCCTCGTCGGCGTACGCACGCCGTATCCGGTGCCGGTCAACGCCATCGACCCGGCGCTGGTGCCGGGCGGATCGAGTTCCGGTTCGGCCGTCGCCACGGCGCAGGGCATCGTCAGCTTCGCGCTCGGCACCGACACGGCCGGCTCCGGTCGCGTGCCGGCCGGTCTCAACAACATCGTCGGCCTGAAGCCGACGTTCGGCGCCCTGTCCTGCACCGGCGTCCTTCCGGCCTGCCGAACGCTCGACTGCGTGTCGATTTTTGCCCTCACCACCGACGATGCCTATCGGGTGTTCGCCGCCGCCGCCCGGCCCGATCCCGCCGATGCCTACAGCCGCGACATCGCAGTCGGCGCACTGGCGGCACCGGCCGCGCTTGCCATAGGCGTACCGGCGCCGGCGGACCGCCGCTTCTTCGGCGACGACGCCATGGCCGCCGGCTTCGGGGCCACTCTCGACCGCCTCCGGACACTTGGCCATCGCATCGTCGAATTGCCGTTCGCCGATTTCTATCGCGTCGCCGACCTGCTTTACGAAGGCGCCTGGGTGGCCGAACGCTACGCCGCCGTCCGCGACTTCTTCGACAGTCACGTCGACAGTTTCCACCCGGTGACGCGCCGGATCTACGCCGGCGCCAAGGCGCTGTCGGCCGCCGACGCCTTCGACGGCTTCTATGCCCTCAAGGATCTCAAGCGGCGGATCGAACCGCTGATCGCCTCGGTCGACCTCTTATGCGTGCCGACGGCGCCGCGACATTTCACCCGGTCCGAACTCAACGCCGAGCCGATCCGCGAGAATTCCCGCCTGGGCACCTACACCAATTTCGTCAACCTGCTCGACCTCTGCGGCATCGCCGTGCCGACCGGCCGCCGGGTCGACGGCCGGCCGATGAGCGTCACGCTGCTCGCCGCCGCCAGCCGCGACGGTCTCACCGCCGGCCTGGCCGATCTCCTCCACCGGAACAGCGGCCTCGCCCCAGGGGCCGCCGGCTGGCAGCAGCCGGCCGGCAAGCCAGACGGCATCGATCTCGTGGTGGTCGGCGCTCATCTCCGGGGCATGCCGCTCAACCGCCAGCTCGTCGATCTCGGCGCCACCTTCGTCGAAGCCACCCGCACCAGCGCCAGCTATCGGCTCTACGAGCTTTCCGGCCAGAGCCCGGCCAAGCCCGGCCTCAGGCGCGTTGCCAGCGGCTCGGGCGTCGGCATCGAGGTCGAAGTCTGGCGCCTCGCCCCGGCCGCCTTTGGCGTCTTCGTCGATAATGTGCCGCCGCCGCTCGCCATAGGGAACGTCGAACTCGAGGACGGTCGCACCGCCAAGGGTTTCCTCACGGAGCCGATCGCCCTCGATGGCGCCCGCGACATCTCGGATTTCGGCGGCTGGCGCGCTTTCATCGCAGGACGGGATTGAGCACCCGAGCCAGAGCCTTCCGATCGGGCCGGAGGGGCTTTCTCCTTCATCCGGCGATCGCGATGCTTCGAATACATCCTGATAGTACCAGCATCGAAAGATGCGAGCTGGCCGGCTTCGGCGGCACGACCGCCCTGGTAATCGAGCGCTTCGACCGGCCTGCGGGCGCGCAACCATCGCCTCCGTCGCCTGCCGCAGGAGGGCTGCTGTCAGGCTCTGTCGGTGCCGCCGAGCCGCAAGTATCAGGCCGACGGCCGGCCGTCATTCAGCGGCGTACTCGATCTTCTGAACGACAGCGCCTCGGCGGAGGCCATCGGTGTTCGGCATGAAAGCTGGGCGAGGGCGCTTCCGAAGGAATCGCCCGATCTCTGGGAGATGCTGTCGGACTGGGACGGCGACAGCAGAAATGGTCTGTTCGCTCACGTCATCAGCCTGCCGGTCAATGCGGTCCATGAAGGATCAAGAGACCGGTCAGCGACCTCGATAGAAGTCAACAATCGAAAACTAGCTGGTTAGCGTCAGAAGGCGAGCGTTGTTTGCTCCGGACAGGATCGGATATATCGATTCTCGACGAGAATACTATTCCAACTTCGCATGGGGTGAACCGTCGGAGGATTGAAGGCCGGTTTCGCCGGATCCCCGCCGTATCAGTCTGGTGCCCAGCTTGATCGTCTGGGGCGGCGAGGTGTCGCCGCCAATCCTGCGGAACAGCAGTTGGGTTGCGACACGGCCGATATCGTAAGGGTTCTGTTCGACGACGCTGATTCCAGGCTCCAGCAGGTCAGCGAGCGGGAAATCATCGAAGCCGATGAACGGCAGATGCAGACCGACGGCCTTGAAGGCCCGGAGCAAGGCGTAGGTGCAAAGGGAGTCGCCGGTAATCGCGGCGGTGATCGGCTCATCGAGAGCGAGCATCTTTTTGAGGGAAGCCAAGGTGGCCGCAGGGTTGCCGGATGCCGAGCAGACCAACGCCTCATCAAAGGCAATGCTCTCGGCCGTCAAGGCTTGCCGATATCCCTCGATCCGCTCGACCTGGGTGAACAGCTGATCGACATTGCTGAAGAAGGCGATGCGGTGATGGCCGCATTTCACCAGCTGGCGTGTCGCCATCTGGGCGCCGGCGTGATTGTCGGTCAGGACGGCGTCTACCTGATGATGCAGCGACGGACGGTCGACGAATACCACCGGCAATCCGTTGCCCAATTCGCGGCCGAGGTAGGGTTGTTCCCGGCCGGTCGGGGCGATGATCAGGCCGTCGACCTGGCGGGAAGCCAGCGCCCGTACCGCTTCCTGTTCTCGCTCGAGATTGCCTCCGGTCGCCGCAACGATCAGCATCGAGCTGTTTTCAAGGCTCACGCTCTCGATGGCTCTGATCAGCTGCGAGACGAAGGGTTCGCCAAGATCCTCACAGATAAAGCCGATGCTGTGGGTTGTGCCCATGCGAAGCACCCGGGCGCTGTCGTTACGCCGATATCCCAGTTCGGCGATGACGGCCTTCACCTTTTTCCGGACGGGAGGGCTGACCCCAGGCTCGTC
>NZ_AULH01000020.1 GCF_000425185.1 Pleomorphomonas koreensis DSM 23070 | reverse complement strand
CGACGGCCTCAGCGGCGATAACCACGCCGACGTCAAGATGGTGCTGCTCGACCGGGCGCTGGCCATCGGCCGGGCGCCGGGCACGCCCTTCCTCGCCGACGAGGTGACGATGGCGGGCAAGATGAAGGATGCCCGCCGGCTGTGGCTGCAGGCCGAGCTGCTGAAAGCCTATCTGGTGACCGGCCGGCGCCGGGACGCCGGGGCGCTGGCGGCGGCCATCGCCGACGACTATCTCACGCCGAGCGACGACGGCCCCTGGCGCGACTGCTTCGATCTTGCCGGCCGCTTCAACGCGCCGTCGGTGCCGGGCAGCTCGATCTATCATCTCTGGACGGCGGTGGCAGAAATCGCCGCGCCGCGCTGACGGCCTCAGCCGGTGGCGAGCTTGCGGCCCAGCCGTTCCTCCACCGCCACCACCTTGGAAGCGAGGCGGCTGCCGTCGCCGGCGCGGTAGTCGACCTTCAGCGCCACCTCGACGCGCGGGCAGTCGGCGCGCATCGCCTCGAAGCATTTGGTCACCACGGCCATCACCTCGTCCCACTCCCCTTCGAGGATGGTGCCCATCGGGGTGAGCTGGTAGGCGAGGCCGCTGCGGTCGATGATGTCGAGCGAGCGGGCGACATAGGGGCTGAGGCTCTCGCCCTTGCCAACCGGGTACATGGCAAACTCCAACAGCACCATCCGAACGTCTCCTTGCGTTGCATCTCGCTTCAAGGCAGCCAGACGGCGGGCAGCGCCACCGTTTGCAGGCCGGCGGCGCGCAACGCCGCCGCCGCCGCCTCGACGCCCTGCCGCGACATCTTCGGCCAGGCGAGCGCCGTCCCACGCACGCCGTGATGCTGGAAGGCGTTGAGGCGGACGCGCGTCTTCAGCCCCAGTTCGGTGACGAAGGCGGCGAGCGCGGCGATCTCGTCGGCGTCGTCGGTCTCGCCGGGAATCATCAGGAAGCGCAGTTCATAGAGCTTGCCGGCCGCCGCCAGCAGCCGCGCCGAGGCGAGCGGGCGGACGTTGCCCTGCCGCGTCAGCCGCCGGTGGCGGACAGGATCGAACGCCTTGACGTCGGCCATGACGCCGTCGGTCACCGGCAGCACCTTCGCCCATTTGTCGGCGCCGAGATGGCCGTTGCTGTCGATGAAGCAGGTGAGATGGCGGAGGTCGGGCGCCGCCTTGACGGCCGCGAACAGGGCGGCGATGAAATCGAGCTGCAACGTCGCCTCGCCGCCCGACACGGTGATGCCGGAGAGGAAGGCGGCATTCTCGCGCAAAAGCGCCAGCACGTCGGCCACCGACAGATGCCGCACCATGGGATTGGCGTGGCGCGGGCAGACGCGGAGGCAGGCGTCGCAGTTGATGCAGACGTCGGGGTCGTGCACCACCTTGCCGTCCTTCATCGTCAGCGCGCCCGACGGGCAACCCGGCACGCAGAGGCCGCAATGATCGCAGAGGCCCATGGTATGCGGGTTGTGACAGGCGGCGCAGCGGTAGTTGCAACCTTGCAGGAACAGCACGAAGCGATTGCCGGGGCCGTCGACCACTGACCAGGTCAGGAGCCGGCTGACCACGGCGACCGGTCCGTCCGCCGCCACGCCGCCATCGGAGAGGGGCATCATCGCCTCAGGCGCCCGCGCCGGCGGCCAGCTCCAGTCCGACGACGCGCGGGCGACGGTTGAGGATCGGCGTCTGAGCCGCTGCCTCGGCACCGAGACTGGTGGTGTTGGTGCGGGCCGTCTTGCCTTCATTATAGGCCTGAACGTCGGAGAGACGGATCATGTAGCCGGTGACGCGCACCAGGTCGTTGCCGGCGACGTTGGCGGTGAACTCGCGGAAGCCCATGCGGAGCGCGCCGCGGGCGAGCTGGAACACCGCCTCGGGATTGGCGCGCACCGTCTCGTCGAGCGTCAGGATTTCCGATACGCCGGAGAGATAGTGACGGTGGTGCGGCAACAGCGCCCGCACATGGGTCACCGGGTCCGGCTCGCTGCCGTAGGGGATGCGCACGCCCGGCGTGGTGCCCGCGTCGTTGGAGAGGCCGGCCTGGGCGTGCAGCATGGCAACGCCCCGCCAGACGTGCTCCATCGGCTCGGCGGCGACCAGTTCGGCCAGCCGCTCGGAGACGCGGTGGCCGATGGCGTTGGCGGCGTCATCGAGGCCGTAGCGGCCGGGCCGGCCGGCGAGGTCCTGAAGGTGGTTCACCGCCTCGGCCATGGCGAAGACGCCGAACATGGCGGTGAAGCGGTCCCTGGAAATCCACCCCTCCTCCACCAGGAACGAGCCCTCGAAGAAGCCGGAGCGGCGGAACAGGTGGTCGACGCGGGCGCGCATCAGCCGGGCGGCCAGCGCGACGTAGCGAGGCAGCTTGACGTCGAGGAAGTCGGCCTCGCTGTCGCTCGCCTCGGCGACCTTGCGGAGATTGACGCGCGACAGCGTCGCCGCGCCGCCGCCGAGCGGCAAGGCATTGTAGCAGCTGACGATGCCGTAGCCGGGCGCGTCGAAGACGGCGGCGTGCAGCGGATGATTGGCGATGTGCGGCTTGGAGCAGGCGACGATGTTGTCGGTGCAGAGCCGCAGGATGTCCTCGCCGGACACCTCGGGATCGTAGAGGAAGGTGAGGTTGGGGGCGATCTGCTTCAGCTCGGCGTCGACGCGCAGGATGGCGCGGGCGACCCGGTTGTCGGTGGGGCCGATGTCGGCGTGCAGGAAGGCGTCGGGCAGCACGCGGTCGATGTAGCGCCAGAACAGCTTGATCTTGCGATAGAGGTCGTCGTCGGAGACGCCGTCGCAGAACGGCAGCAGCAGCGCGTCGAGATGGCCGATGAACACCGGCAGGCCGGTCACCGAGGGCACGTGGTGATAGGCGATCTGAAGCGTGTTGATCGCCTCGTCGAGCGTCTCGGGCCGCGGCAGTTCGAGATGGGCCGAACCGTTTTTCAGCACCACCTCATAGTCCGGCAGCACGTAGCGCGGCTTGTAGGGGGCGTTGCCCTCGTACATGTCGCAGATCAGCCGGGCGTCGAGGGCGGCGGCGGTCTCCACGTCGAGCGGCGGATAGGGCAGCATGTTCTCGGCCGCCACGGCCAACGCGTGCTCCTTCTGGCGGAAATTGAGCGTCGGATCGCCAGTGATCCTGCGGAGCTGGCTGAGGCTGTCGGACATGGTGGTTCCTCGGACGGTTCGGAAAGCATCTGCTGGCGCCATGATAGCGCCGATCCGGCCGGAGAGCCATCGGCGCGAGAGGAACCGGCGGCTTGGTAAACCGTTTGTTGAATATTTCGTACGGCGCTCAAAATTATTACGCGCGTAAAAAATCTATGTTGACACGCGGCAACATTCCATGATGTGTTGACCGGGCCGAAACGGAGGCGTCCGTCTCCGCCGAGGCCGTTCGCCGCGGAGGCCCGCATCGGGCTCCGAAGGGCGCAGCTCCGTTCCCTCATGGGGCACGGAAGCGGTTCGCCGACAGTTCAACTGACGGCCGGCATGTCTTTCGACCCCGAGGACGGGCCGAAGCTCCCGGCCATGTGGGAGGAACAAGATGACTATTCGTTCGCTCGCTCGCCTGGCGCTCGCCGGCGCCGCCTTCGGCTTCCTCGCCTCGTCGGCGCTGGCCGACGGCATCGGCGCCTCGCTGCTCACCCAGCAGCATCCGTTCTACATCGAGCTGGCCGACGCCATGAAGGCCGAGGCCACCGCCAAGAACGTGCCGCTCGAAGTGGCGATCGCCAACCAGGACCTCAACAAGCAGCTTGCCGACGTCGAGGACTTCATCGTCAAGGGCGTCGACGTCATCGTGCTGTCGCCGGTCGACAGCAAGGGCGTCAAGGCGGTGATCGAGAAGGCCCAGAAGGCCGGCATCAAGGTGATCACCGTCGACGTGCCGGCCAACGGCGTCGACGTCACCTCCTACATCGGCACCGACAACTACGCCGGCGGCGTCAAGGCCGGCGAGCTGATGGCCAAGGTGCTCGGCGACAAGGGCAAGGTGGCGATCATCGACTATCCGACCGTGCAGTCGGTGGTGAACCGCATCGACGGCTTCAAGAAGGCCATCGCCGAGCACAAGGACATCGAGATCGTCGCCCAGCAGACCGGCATCACCCGCGCCGAGGCTCTGGCCGCCGCGCAGAACATGCTGCAGGCCAATCCCGACATCCAGGGCATCTTCGGCTTCGGCGACGACGCCGCGCTGGCCGCCGCCGTGGCGGTGAAGTCGGCCGGCCTCGAGGCCCAGGTCAAGGTGATCGGCTTCGACGGCATGGAAGAGGCCCGCAACGCGGTCGACACCAACCCGGTGATGGTCGGCGTCATCCAGCAGTTCCCCGGCGAGATGGGCAAGAAGGCCGTCGACACCGCCATCGAGGTGATCGCCGGCAAGGACGTGCCGGCCGAGCAGCCGATCGAGCCGGGCGTCTACACCGGCAAGTGATGCTATAAGCTGACGCGCGGGGCCGCTTCGCAGCAGCCCCGCGCCGTTCTTTCCCCGGTCGCGCCCGTCGCGGCCGCCGGGCTTCGCGTCGGATAAGGAGGCGGGCATGTCGGCCCCGGCCAGCGACGTCATTCTCAAGATCAACAACGTCTCCAAGCTGTTCGGCCCGGTGGCCGCGCTCCGGAACATGCACCTCGAGGTGCGGGCCGGCCGCGTCCATACGCTGCTCGGCGAAAACGGCGCCGGCAAGTCGACGCTGATGAAGATCCTGGCCGGCGTCTATCACGCCACCGCCGGCGAGGTGGAGTTCTGCGGCAGCCCCTACAAGCCGGAGAACCCGCAAGCGGCGGCCTCGCGCGGCCTGACCATCGTCTTCCAGGAACTCAGCCTCTGCAACAACATGACGGTGGCCGAGAACATCCTGGCGACGCGCGAGCCATCGGTCTACGGCTTCATCAACGATCAGGCGCTCGAACGCCGCGCCGCCGAGATCGTCCGCGACCTCGGCCTGCCGGTCGACGTCACCGAGAAGGTCGGCAACCTCTCCATGGCCCAGCGCCAATTGGTCGAGATCGCCAAGGGCCTGTCGATCCCCGACCCGCGCCTCGTCATCCTCGACGAGCCGACCTCGTCGCTGACCGAAGCCGAGACGGAAATCCTGTTCTCGATCATCGGCCGCCTCAAGGCGAAGGGCGTCGCCGTCATCTACATCTCGCACCGCATGGAAGAGATCATGCGGCTTTCCGACGACATCACCGTCATCCGCGACGGCGAGTTCATCGCCACGCGGCAGCGCGAGGACGTCACCATCGACGCGCTGATCGCCATGATGGTCGGCCGCCGGATGGACGAGATCTACCCGCCGCGCCTCTCCCCCGCCCCGGCGGAAGGCGAGGCGCCAGTGCTCGCCGTCGAGGACCTCAGCCGCGCCGGCGAGTTCGAGAACGTCTCCTTCGAGGTCAGGAAGGGCGAGATCCTCGGCTTCTTCGGCCTGATCGGCTCCGGCCGGTCGGAGGTGATGAACGCGCTGTTCGGCATGAAGGCCGCCGCCGGAACCGTCCGCATCGACGGCAAGGCGGCGACGATTTCCTCGCCGGTTGACGCCATCGGCCGGCGGATCGCCTTCGTCACCGAGAACCGCAAGGAAGAGGGGCTGGTGCTCGCCCACAGCGTCGAGTGGAACATCTCGATGGCGGCGCTCCAGCGCTTCGCCGCGGCGCTCGGCTTCATGCGACGGCGCGAGGAGCGCAAGTCGGCGGTGAGCGAAGTCGGCCGCCTCGCCATCAAGACGGCGTCGGTCGACACGCCGGTCGGCTCGCTGTCGGGCGGCAACCAGCAGAAGGCGGTGCTCGCCAAGTGGCTGCTCACCGCGCCGCGCATCCTGATCCTCGACGAGCCGACGCGCGGCGTCGACGTCGGGGCAAAGTTTGAAATCTACAAGATCATCCGCCAGCTGGCGGCCGAGGGCACGGCGATCCTGCTGGTGTCCTCCGAACTGCCGGAAGTTCTCGGCATGAGCGACCGTCTGGTCGTCATGCACGAGGGCCGGCTCGGCGCCACGCTTGCCGGCGGCGCCACTCCCGAAACGGTCATGGCCCACGCCACAGGTATCACGTCATGAGCGATGAAAAGCACGTAAAGCTCGCCCAGAAGCCCTATGCCAAGCTGTTCCGGCAGTATGGCGGCATCTTCCTCTCGCTGGTGGTTCTCTGCATCATCTTCTCGGTGATGAACCCGCGCTTCATGACGGTCGCCAACTTCATGAACGTGTTGCAGCAGATCGCGGTGATCGCCATCGCCGCCTTCGGCATGACCTGGGTGATCCTGCTCGGCGAGATCGACCTCTCCATCGGTTCGATCATCGCCGTTGCCGGCATGGTCGCCGCCCAGGCCTTCCTGGCCGGCTTCGGCTTCCTGCCGACGCTTGTCCTGACGCTCGCCGCCGGCGCGGTGATGGGCGGCATCAACGGCACGCTCACCGCCAAGCTCGGATTGCCGTCGTTCATCGTGACGGTGGCGACCATGGGCATCTTCCGCGGCCTCGTCAGCCTGCCGACCAACGGCGCGCCGGCGATGATCGAGAACCCGACCTGGATTTCCATCGGCGCCGAGAGCTTCCTCGGCCTGCCGGTGATCATCTGGATCGTGGTGGTGCTGTTCGTCTTCAACCACGTGCTGCTGTCGAAGACCACCTTCGGCCGCCGCGCCTATCTGACCGGCGGCAACCGCGAGGCGGCGGTCTACTCGGGCATCAAGGTCGACCGGGTGAAGATCACCATCTTCATGATCTCCGGCATCATGGCGGCGATCTCCGGCATCCTCTTGTCGTCGCGCCTCTATTCGGCGCAGACCAACGCCGGCACCAGCTACGAGCTGGACGCCATCGCCGCGGCCGTGCTCGGCGGCACCAGCCTGGCCGGCGGCGTCGGCACGATGATCGGCACGCTGATCGGCGCGCTGATCATCGGCATCATGAACAACGGCATGAACATGCTGTCCGTTCCCTACTTCTACCAGTTGATCGTCAAGGGCCTGGTCATCCTGCTGGCCGTCTGGCTCGACGTTCGCTCCAAGCGGGCCAAACAGTAATGCGTCAGAGCAAGGTTCTCACCATCGGCGAGGTGCTGGTGGAGATCGTCGCCACCGAACGCGGCGACGGCTTCCGCCAGCCGGTCGGGCTGATCGGCCCCTACCCGTCGGGCGCGCCGGCCATCTTCATCGACCAGGTCGGCAAGCTCGGGCAGGCGGCGGCGATCGTCTCGCGGGTCGGCGACGACGACTTCGGCCACGTCAACCTCGAACGGCTCAGGCGCGACGGCGTCGACGTCTCCGGCATCGAGGTCGATCCGCTCGGCACCACCGGCAGCGCCTTCGTCCGCTACCGCGACGACGGCAGCCGCGCCTTCGTCTTCAACATCCGCCACAGCGCCTGCGGCACGATCGAGCTGAAAGGCGCCGCCGCGGCGCTGGCCGAAAGCTGCACCCACATGCATGTCATGGGCTCGTCGCTCTACGCGCCGAGCGTGGTCGAGGCAGTGCTTCAGGCGACGCGGATCATCAAGAAGAACGGCGGCACCGTCTCCTTCGATCCCAACCTCCGCGCCGAGATCCTCAACAGCCCCGGCATGCGCGAGGCGCTGTCCGTGGTGCTGGCCGAGACCGACCTGTTCCTGCCGAGCGGCGAGGAGCTGTTCCTGTTCTCGCCGGCCGGCAGCGAGCAGGAGGCGATCGCCAACCTGCTGAAGAGCGGCATCAAGGCGGTGGTGCTGAAGCGCGGCGCCGCCGGCGCCAGCTATTTCGACAAGGACCGGCAGATCAGCCTGCCGGGCTTCAAGGTGACGGAAGTCGACCCGACCGGCGCCGGCGACTGCTTCGGCGCCGCCTTCGTCACCTTCTGGCTGGCCGGCGCCGATCCCGAGACGGCGCTCCGCTACGCCAACGCCGCCGGCGCCCGGGCCGTCACCCGCTCCGGCCCGATGGAGGGCGCGTCGACGCGCGCCGAACTCGACGCGCTGATCGCCGAACAAAGGAGCTGAACATGTCCGTCAATCCGCTATCCGATATCGCCACCTGGCGCTTCCGTTCCTCCGGCCTCAGGGGCATCCCGTCGATCTGCTCGGCCCATCCGGTGGTGATCGAGGCGGCGATGCGTCATGCCGCCCGCCTCGGCCTGCCGGTGCTGATCGAAGCCACCTGCAACCAGGTCAACCAGGACGGCGGCTATACCGGCATGACGCCGCGCGACTTCCGCGACTTCGTGGAAGCGATCGCCAAGCGCATCGGCTTCCCGTTCGGGAAGGTCATCCTCGGCGGCGACCATCTCGGCCCCAATCCGTGGAAGAAGCTCCCCGCCAATGACGCCATGGACAAGGCCAAGGTGATGATCGCCGCCTTCGCCGAAGCCGGCTTCACCAAGCTCCACCTCGACACCTCCATGGGCTGTGCCGGCGAGCCGGTGGCGCTCGCCGACGCGCTGACCGCCGAGCGGGCCGCCAGCCTTGCCGCGGTGGCCGAACGGGTGACGAAGGACGCGGCCGTCAAGCCGGTCTACATCGTCGGCACCGAGGTGCCGATCCCCGGCGGCGCCATGGAGGAAATCGAGGAGCTGGAAGTCACGAGGCCCGAGGCGGCACGCGAGACCATCGCCGTCCACCGCGCGGCCTTCGAGAAGGCCGGCATCGCCGACGCCTTCGACCGCGCCGTCGGCGCCGTGGTGCAGCCGGGCGTCGAGTTCGGCAACCACAACGTCGTCGCCTTCGATCCCGAGAAGGCCGCGTCGCTGTCGGCCGTGCTCGATGACCTCAAGGGCTTCGTGTTCGAGGCGCATTCGACCGACTACCAGACGCCGGAAGCGCTGAAGGCGCTGGTCGACAACGGCTTCTCGATCCTCAAGGTCGGCCCGGCCCTCACCTTCGCCCTGCGCGAGGCGCTCTATGGCCTCGACCATATCGCCGAGGTGCTCTACGCCGGCCGCCGCAAGGAAACGCTGCAAGCCACCTTCGAGCGGGTGATGCTGGCCCACCCCGACAACTGGGCGAAGTATTACTTCGGCACGCCGGACGAGCAGCGCCTGCAACGGCACTTCAGCTACTCCGACCGCATCCGCTACTACTGGCCCGAACCGGAGATCGCCAAGGCCGCCGGAGAGCTTCTCGCCCTGTTCGGCGATGCCGCCATCCCCGAGACCCTGATCAGCCAGTATCTGGCCGGCGTCTACGAGGGCGTCCGTCGCGGCCGGGTCGAGCCCACCGCGCACGGCCTGTCGCTGGCCATGGTCGACCGGGTGCTCGACGACTATTTCAACGCCTGCCTTTGAGGGCCTGACTTGAAATTCTCCGGGGTGAGGTAGATGGCAATGGTTTCGCGAACCGGTGCGGAGCGAACTTGAGAGTCGCAAGCCCCGGAAGCACCGGAATCGAGGCCAGATACCCCCGGTAGAGTTTCGCGTCGGGGCTCTGAGGCGGCAATACGGGACAGGCAATATGCAGGACGACTTCATTTTCACGCTGACCGATACGGCCGGCGGCATCGAGCTTGCCGATTGGGCGGTGACCTCCACCGAACTCGGCCTCGACGACGGCACGCCGTTCGAGATCGTCAAGCGCACGCTGCACGGCGGCCGGCAGGAGGGCAGCACGCTTGTGACCATCCGGGCCGGCCGGCTCACGGTGACGGTGATCCCGACGCGCGGCATGGGCATCCTGAGGGCCAGCCTCGATGGCGTCGGCTTCGGCTGGGCGTCGCCGGTCGACGAGGTGGTGCATCCCTCGTTCATCCGCCTCGGCGAGCGCAACGGCCTTGGCTGGCTGGAAGGCTTCAACGAACTGATGGTGCGCTGCGGCTACGAGTGGAGCGGCCATCCGACCGTTGACGGCGACAAGGTCTACACGCTGCATGGCCGGGCCGGCAACACGCCGGCATCAAAGGTGGAAGTGTGCATCGGCCGGCAGGCGCCGCACCGCATCGTGCTGCGCGGCCTCGTCAAGGAAAAGGCGTTCAAGAACGTCGATTTCGAGACCTGGACCGAGCTGACCGTCGTGCCCGGCGACAGCGGCTTCTCGCTCGACGACCGGCTCACCAACCGCGCCGACTACGCCCACCCCTACGAGGTGATCTATCACACCAACGTCGGCCGTCCGGTGCTCGACGAAGGCGCCCGCGTCGTCGGGCCGTTCCTCCATGTGGCGCCGTTCAACGACGCCGCCAAGCCGGATCTCGCCACCTGGGATCGTTATCGCGGCCCGACGCCCGACTTCGACGAGATGCTCTACGCCTGCGAGCTGAAGGCCGGCGCCGACGGCAAGACCGAGGTGGCGCTCGTCAACGCTTCAAGCACGCTGGGCTTCTCCGTCACCTATCACGTGGCGGAACTGCCGGCCTTCTCGCTCTGGAAGAACACCGACACCGACAGGCAGGGCTATGTCACCGGCCTCGAGCCGGGTTCCAACTATCCCTATCCGCTGCCGGTGGAGCGGGCGGCCGGCCGGCTCAAGACGCTGGAACCGGGCGCCGAGGCACGCTTCCGCCTGCGCTTCGACCTGCTTTCCGACAAGACCGCCGTCGACGCCTGCGTCGCCCGAATCGGGAAGCTCGGAACGACCGCCGGCGCGCGCGTGCACGCCGAACCGATCTACCGGACAGAGAGCCGGGCCTGATCCAAAAACAATGGACCGCCAGCCGCCATGCTCCCTCCGCGCCCCGGCGCGGGGGGAGTTGCCGTATCGGCCCCGCCTGATATCAGGCCGAGGTGCGCAGCATGATCTCGGCGTTGAGCAGCACGCGCTCGTTGCCGTGCGGCTCGACGTCCTCGTCGAAGCGGGCGTTGATCTTGTGCAGCAGCAGTTCGACGGCGATGCGGCCGATCTCGTTGTAGTTCTGCGCCACGGTGGTCAGCGGCGGACAGGTGTAGCGTGACAGCGGATGGTCGTCGTGGCCGGCGATACGCAGGTCGCAATCGTCGCCGCGTCCCACCTTCAGGCCGGCCTGGTAGGCGGCGGCCAGCACGCCGAAGGCGATGCGGTCGTTGGCGCAGAGAACGGTGCGCGTCGGGAAACCGCCCTCGCCGAGGAGGCGCACGGCCTCGGTGAAGCCGAAGCGCTCGAAGTCCCAGGAGGTGTCCGGCAGCGTCGCCACATAGCGCGGCTCCAGCTTCAGCGCCTCCATGGCCAGACGATAGGCTTCGCGACGCTCGATGGCGTTGCGGTTGACCGAGGGCATGCCGAAATAGCAGGGCGCGTCGCCCGAGCGCGACAGATAGTCGACGATCAGCCGGAAGCTCTGGCGGTTGTTGGTGCCGACGAAGGCGGATTCGGCGTCGAGCTGCGAGTCGACATAGATCATCGGGATGCTGGCGCCGAGCCGGGCCAGCTTGTCGTGGTGCGACTGCACGCCGAGCGGCGCGATGACGGCGCCGGCGACGTTCATCGCCTTGAAGGTCTCGATCGCCCGCTCCTCCAGCTTCGGCTTGCCGTCCGACGACAGCACGAAGGCCAGATAGCCCGCCTCCTCGGCCAGTACCTCGATACGGCGGGTCAGCGCCATGTAGAACACGTCGGTCGAGTTGGGGATGATGATGCCGAGAATGTTGGTGCGGCGGCGGTTGAGATTGACGGCGAAGAGGTTCGGCCGGAAGCCGGATTCCTTGATCGCCTTCTCGATGGTCTCGCGGGTCTGGCGGCGGACGGAATTGGGATCGTTGAAGTAGCGGGAGACGGTCGGGCGCGACAAGCCGACGTAGTCGGAAAACTCTTCCATCGTTCGGATCGTCGTGGTCACTCTGCCATCCCCGTTCCATCCACAACCTGAGCAGGCCATTCATTGTAGAGGCTTGCAAGGCAGGACGCCAACCGGCAGTTTGCCGCGCGGTCGCCGGCAGGCCGAATACGCTGCCCGCCGATCGAATCTTGCAGCCGATATTTCCCACGTCAAGTTTTATTTTTTCGCATGTAAAGCTACTTCTCCAGGTCATGCCTTCGGCATGGGCTTCGCGGTGATCGACAGGCTCGTTCGGAAGCCCCGCCTCGGCATCTTCGACGAGCCGACGCGTGGCGTCGACGCGGCGGCGTTCTCGTCCTATCTTCCCGAGATCCTGAAGCTCAGCGATCGCATCCTGGTCTGTCGTCAGGAACGAGTGGCCGGAGAATTCTCGCCGCCCGAGGCCAGCGAGGAGCGCATCATGTCCGCCGCCGTCCACCGAAGGCGGCGTGCCAGAAACCAAAGAGGACGACCAAGACCATGTCGCGCATCTGGACCTTTTATCACGGCGCCTGGCACGAGGGCGACGTGCGCGTGCTCGGCGCCAATTCCCACGCCACCTGGCTGGGCTCGCTGGTGTTCGACGGCGCCCGCGCCTTCGAGGGCGTGGCGCCGGACCTCGACCGTCATGCCGCCCGCGTCAACCGCTCGGCCCGCAACCTCGGCCTCGCGCCGACGCTGTCGGACGGCGAGATCGTCGGCCTGACCGAGGAGGGCCTGAAGAAGTTCGGTCCCGATCCGGCCGTCTACATCCGGCCGATGTACTGGGCCGAGGCGGGCGACGCCTCGGTGGTGGCCGCCGATCCCGATTCGACCGACTTCGCGCTCTGCCTCGAGGAGATGCCGATGGTCGAGCCCAGGGGCTTCACCATCACCACCACGCGCTTCCGCCGGCCGACCATCGAATGCATGCCGACCGACGCCAAGGCGGCCTGCCTCTACCCCAACAACGCCCGCATGCTGCGCGAGGCGCAGGCCAAGGGCTTCCAGAACGCCCTGGTGCAGGATTTCGCCGGCAATGTCGCCGAGTTGGCCACCGCCAACGTCTTCCTGGTCAGGGGCGGCGAATACTTCACGCCGGTGGCCAACGGCACCTTCCTCGCCGGCATCACCCGCTGGCGGACGATCGGCCTGTTGCGCGAGGCCGGCGAGACCGTGCACGAGGTGACGCTGACGCTCGACGACTTCCGCGCCGCCGACGAGATCTTCTCCACCGGCAACATCTCCAAGGTGGTGCCGGTGATCGGCTTCGACGACAAGGCGCTGGCCTTCGGCCCCAAGGGCCGCAAGGCGCGCGAACTCTACTGGGCCTGGGCCCATCGCTGAGGAGAGATCATGTCCACCGTGAAACTCTGGACCGACGCCGAGGCCGAGGCCGATCCGCGCGTCAAGGCGGTGTTCGACGACATCCGCGCTACGCGCAAGTCGGACTTCGTCAACAACTTCTGGCGCGGCCTCGCCAACCAGCCGCAGCTCCTCGAGCGCACCTGGGCCAGCCTGAAGGAGGTGATGGTGGCGCCGGGCGAGCTGTCGCCGGTGGTCAGGGAAATGATCTACATCGCCGTCTCCACGGTGAACGGTTGCGGCTACTGCATCCATTCCCATACCGCACAGGCCAAGGCCAAGGGCATGACCGACGGCATGCATGCCGAGCTGCTGTCGGTGATCGGCATGGCCTCCGAGACCAACGCCATCGTGCAGGCGCTGCAAGTGCCGGTCGATCCGCAGTTCCTGGCCTGACGGAGATCGGCATGTCGAAAGCCCTTGTGCTCGGCGCCCCCGGCGGCCCGGAGGCGCTGCGCTGGCAGGAGGTCGCCGATCGCGCGCCCGCCGCCGGCGAGGCGGCCATCCGCCACACCGCCATCGGCGTCAACTTCATCGACACCTACTACCGCTCCGGCCTCTACGCCTGGCCGGAGACGCCACTGATAGTTGGCGCCGAGGCGGCCGGCGTGGTGGAGGCCGTCGGACCTGAGGTGGAGGGCGTGGCGGTCGGCGACCGCGTCGCCTATACGACGCCGCTCGGCGCCTATCGCGAGCGCCGCATCATCGCCGCCGACCGGCTGATCAGGCTGCCCGACGGCATTTCCGACGAGATCGCCGCCACCGTCATGCTGAAGGGCCTGACGGTGCAGTATCTCGTCACCTCGACCTTTCCGGTGAAGGCCGGCGACGTGGCGCTGGTGCACGCGGCGGCCGGCGGCGTCGGCCTGCTGATGGGGCAATGGCTGAAGGCGCTGGGCGCCACGGCCATCGGCACCGCCGGCTCGCCGGAGAAGGCGGAACTTGCCCGCGCCCACGGCTACGACCACGTCATCGACTACCGCCGCGACGACTTCGTTGCCGTGGTGCGCGACATCACCCAAGGCCGCGGCTGCGACGTCGTCTACGACAGCGTCGGCCGCGACACCTGGGCCGGCTCGCTGCGATGCTTGCGGAAACGCGGCGCCTTCGTCTCCTTCGGCCAGTCGTCGGGGCCGATCGAGGGATTCTCGCTGGCCATGCTGGCGCAGGGCGGCTCATTGTCCGCCTGCCGGCCGATGCTGTTCCATTACATCGAGGAGCGGGCCGAACTTGAGGCGCGCGCCGCCGACCTGTTCGCCCGCCTCGCCGCCGGCGCCGTGCGGGCCGAGGTGCGTCAGCGCTTTGCCCTCGCCAACGCCGCCGACGCCCACCGGGCGCTGGAAGGCCGGGCGACCAGCGGCGCCTCGGTGCTCATCCCCTGACCACCCGACAACCTTGCAAGGATCCGTCATGGACAACCGGCCGATCGAGTTCGAGAGTTATCTGGTCGCGCGTCGCGCCGCTGCCCGCCCATGGCCGCCGCTTCATCGAGGCGCCGGCCGCCGGCGAGCAGGAGCCAAGCGGCTTGCTTGACAGCCTCGGGAATTGTCCCTACACAAAGTGAAACCGCTTTCACAATAAAAACGGCGGGGGAACGAGGGTTGCGCTTCTGGAGGGTGATCGAGCCCTACATCGGCTTCCTGCTGCAAGGCTTCGCGCTGACGGTGGCCGCCTGCCTGCTGGCCGTCATCGGCGCGGTGCTGCTCGGCGCGCTGACCGCCTCGATGCGCTCGTCGGGTAACCGCCTCGTGCGCGGCATCGCCAATGTCTACGGCGACGTGTTCCGCAACGTGCCCTTCCTCGTGCAGCTGTTCTTCTTCTTCTACGGCCTGCCCGAACTCGGCATCTACATCGGCGCCTTCGAGACCGGCGTCATCGCCCTGTCGATCGCCGGCGGCGCCTTCGTCTCCGACGTCATCCTCTCGGGCATCCTGACCATCGATCCCGGCGTGATCGACGCGGCCAAAGTGTCCGGCCTCAGTCGCGTCAAGATCTTCACCCGCATCGTGCTGCCGATCGCCCTGCGCGTCTCGGTGCGGCCGATGGGCTCGGTGCTGATCAACCTGATCCTGACGTCGTCGATCCTTTCCACCATCACCGTCAACGAGCTGACCGGCGCCGCCAAGATCGTCGCCGCCACCACCTTCAAGCCGTTCGAGGTCTACGCGGTGCTGCTGGTGCTCTACGCCGCGCTGACCACGCTGATGTCGTTCGCCATCTCGGCGGCGCACCGCCGCCTCAACCGCTTCATGACGGGGGGCTGATGCGCTACGCCGACTTCACGCCCTACGACATCGTGCTGCTCTTGCAGGGCCTCGGCGTGACGCTGGCCCTCTTCGTCGGCACGACGGTGATCGGCCTCCTCCTCGGCCTGCTGCTTGCCGTCGTTCACCACTACCGCGTCCCCGGCTGCCGGCCGGTGATCGTCGTCGTCACCGAAGCGCTGAAGAACTCGCCGGTGCTGGTGCAGTTGTTCCTGGTGTTCTTCGGCATCCCAGCCTTCCTGCACGTCCGCATGACGCCGGTCGAGGCGGCGACGCTGACCATCAGCCTCAACACCGCCGCCTTTGCCTTCGTCATCTTCCGGTCCGGCATCGAGTCGATCGAGCGCGAGCAGATCGAGGCGGCCGAGGTGTTCGGCCTGTCCCGCGCGCGCATCCTCCGGCTGATCATCGCGCCGCAGGCCGCCGCCTTCGCGGTGGGACCGCTGATCGGCATCCTGGTCAACCAGTTGCAGGTCACCTCGCTGATCTCGGTGATCGGCGTGTTCGACCTGACCAAGATCGGCAACATCCTCAATCTCAGGACGCTGCAACCCTTCATCGTCTGGGCGGTGATCGGCCTCATCTATTATACGGCGGCGAAGACGCTCGCCCATTTCGGCGGCCGCATCGAGGCGGCCTTGCGCAAGTCCGCCCAATGGGGAGGCATCTGATGATCGTCGCCGAGAATGTCGAGAAGCGCTTTGGCGACATGCCCGTGCTGAAGCGCGTCAACCTCACGGTGGCGCCCGGCGAGGTGGTGACCATCCTCGGCGCCTCCGGCTCCGGCAAGTCGACGCTGATCCGCTGCATCAATGGCCTCGAACAGCTCTCCGGCGGCAGGATCACCGTCGACGGTCACGACGTCTCGACCAAGGCCGGCCTCGTCGCCGCCCGGCGGGCGTCGGCCACGGTGTTCCAGCTGTTCAACCTCTATCCGCACATGACGGCGCTCGGGAATATCACCCTCGCCCCGATCGAGGTCTTGAAGCTGCCGAAGGCCGAGGCCGAGGCGCGCGGCCGGGCGCTGCTCGAGCGGGTCGGCCTCTCCGCCCACGCCGACGCCTATCCGCAGCAGCTTTCCGGCGGCCAGCGCCAGCGCGTCGGCATCTGCCGGGCGCTCGCCATGCAGCCGCGCTACCTGCTGCTCGACGAGGTGACCTCGGCGCTCGATCCGGAGATGACCGGCGACGTGCTGCGCATCCTCGCCGAGCTGGCCGCCGACGGCACCACCATGGTGTTCGTCACCCACGAGATCGAGTTCGCCCGCCACATTTCGAGCCGCATCGTCTTCCTCGAACAGGGCGAACTGATCGTCGACCTGCCGACCGCCGATTTCTTCGCCGAGGAGGGCGGCCTCGCCGTGCCGCGCATCCGGCAGTTCCTGTCCAAGCTGAAGAAGGACTGAGCCTTGATCCTCCTTGCCAATACCGAGGCCGAGCCCGGCTTTTCCGAAGCCGTCGGCATCCTCACCGCCGGAGGCGCCGCCCTCGACGCGCTGGTGACCGGCATCGGCCGCGTCGAGGCGGCGCCGAGCGTCCGCTCGGTCGGCTACGGCGGCTGGCCCAACATGATCGGCGACATGGAATGCGACGGCGCCGTCATGGACGGCACGACGCTCGCCGTCGGCGCGGTCGGCGCCGTGCCGCGCACGCTGCACGTCGCCGCGCTGGCCCGCGAAGTGATGGCCCGCCTGCCGCACGTCATGCTGACCGGCGAAGGTGCCCGGCGCTTCGCGAGTGAAATCGGTTTCACCGAGGACGACGTGCTGTTCCCCGACAGCAAGCGGGTCTGGCGGGAAAAGCTCGACGACCTCCTCGACGAGAAGGCGCGCGCCGCCTTCCCCGACGTGCCGCTGATCCCGCTTTCCAATGCCATCACCGATCCCGAGCGGGTGCGCGACACCACGGTCTTCCTCGGCATCGACGCCGGCGGCAACGCCGCCGTCGCCACCTCCACCTCCGGCTGGGCGTGGAAATATCCCGGCCGGCTCGGCGACAGCCCGATTCCCGGCGCCGGCTTCTATGCCGACAGCCGCTACGGCGCCGCCGCCTGCACCCACACCGGCGAGATGACCATGCGCTGCGCCACCTCGCACGCCGTGGTGCAGGGACTGAAATTCGGCCTTTCCCTCGATGCGGCGGTGGAGCGCGCCGCCGAGGACCTCCTCGCCCTCAGGGGTGGCTTCATCGGCGAGGTGGTCATTCATGCGCTCGACATAAACAATAAGCATCGCGTCGTGACGCTCCGGGGCGACACGCCGGTTTCCTACTGGTTCTGGGAACCCGGCATGGCCGCGCCCGAGCGGCGGCAATCGGAACAGCTCTGATTCATCAAGGAGACAGGACATGCATCGGCTTCTGAAGACAACGCTTACCGCCGCCGCCGTCTGCCTCGCGCTGGTCGGCAGCGCCAGCGCCGGCGCCAAGCTGCAGGAAATTCTCGACGCCGGCACCATCCGCATCGGTGTGTCGCTGGGCGGCGAGCCGATCGGCTTCCGCGACGACCAGAACAACCCGATCGGCTATGACGTCGATGTCGCCACCATGCTGGCCGACAAGCTCGGCGTGAAGGTGGAGTTCACCGACGTCTCCGGCGACGCCCGCGTCTCCATGCTGGTGTCCAACCAGCTCGACCTGGTGGTCGCCAACACCTCGGCGACGCTGGCCCGCGCCAAGGCGGTCAGCTTCTCGATCCCCTACAACCGGGCCGGCCTCCGCATCATCGTGCAGGCCGACGCCGGCATCACCTCGCTCGAGGGCCTCGCCGGCAAGAAGGTCGTCGTCGGTCGCGGCACCACCGGCGAGACCTTCCTGAAGCGCGCCGTGCCCACCGCCGAGCTGGTCTACACCGACAACTTCTCGCCGGACGGCGTGCTGCTGCTCAAGCAGAAGCGCGTCGACGCCGGCATCGAGGATTCGTCGATGCTCGACTACCTCGCCACCAAGGACCCGTCGCTGACCACCCTGCCCGGCCTCTACTCCAACGACCCGATCGGCATCGCCATCGCCCAGGGCGATCCGGAGTTCCAGCGCTGGGTCGACATGTTCGTCTCCGACTACATCCAGTCGGGCGCCTATGAGGCCAACTACAAGAAGTGGTGGGGCGAGAAGGCCAACCCGCCGGTGCTGACCCCGCTCTGGTAATCCCCGACGGAGATCGCCACCCGTCAAGCCCCGGCGCCGGCATCCCCGGCGCCGGGGTTTTCGTATTGCCGCCGCATCGGCTGATGCGCCGATGCCTCAGCCGGTGGCGCGGGCGATGAAGCGGGTGGGGATGTCGATCCCGGTCGCCGGAAACTCGCCCGGCACCTTCAGGTAGGCGAGGATGCCGGCTACCAGCGCCGTCCGGTCGAAGCCGACGCTGGAGACGTCGTAGGCGGCGAAATTGCCCCTGTCGACGGCGTCGAAGCCGTAGATGAGGTAGTCGGCCGGCGGCCGCAGCCCGTCGCGGCCGAGGCCGTCCATCACGCCCATCGCCATGGAATCGGAGGTGCAGAACACGGCGTCCGGCAGGGCGCCGGCGATCGCCGCCGCCGCCTCACGGCCGGAGCCGTAGGAATAGTCGCCGCTCACCTCGCGCACGAGACGGATGCCGACGGCGTTGCAGGCCGTCCGGTAGGCGGCAACGCGCGCCTCCTCGACCAGCGAACTGGCCCGGCCGGTGACCAGCGCCGCCGTCCCGACGCCGCGGCCGCGGGCGTGGCGGGCCAGCTCGGCGATACCGCTCTCCTCGTCGATGCGGATGCGGGCGCTCTCGGCGTCGAACCGGCCGTTCAGCATCAGCACGTTGTCGCTGTGGAACAGGGCGCGCACCTCGCCGGCGCCGGCGAAGTCGGAGAACACCAGCGCCGCATGCACGTGGTAGCTGAGCGAATTGCGCAGGAAGTCGTCGATGCGCTTGGTGCGGCCGACGCGGATCAGGATCGCCTGCTTGCCGAGCGACTGGATGCCCTCGAGGAGCGGATCGAACAGGTCGAGGTCGGAGAGGTCGGAAAGGTGGTTGATGATCACCGCGACGAGGTCGATCGACTTGGTGGCGAGGCCGCGCGCCAGGGGGTTCTGATGGTAGCCGAGTTCGGCCGCCGCCTTCAGCACCCGCTCCTTCTTTTCCAGCGACACCGGCCGGCGGCTGGGCGACAGCGCCCGCGACACGATGGCCGGCGCCACGCCGGCGAGGCGCGCCACGTCGGCGATCGTCGGGCGCTTGCCCGCGCGAGGCGGCTTTTCGATCATGGTCGGCGATGTCCGTTCGGGGATGCGATGCACGGGCTTATCGCACGTTTGACGGCCGGGTTGGAAGCGCTCTCGCCGCCCGATCCGCCGGACTCTCATGGTGAACAGATATTTCATTCTTTTCTGAAAGGCTGCGAACCGAGCACAGGAGAGACGAGTGGCATCCGAGAGCATGGCCCGGCAGGCCGATCTCCGCGCGGTTTCCGACGAACTTGAGGCCGCCCGATCGCGCATCGAGGAGCGTTTCGTCGCGGGCGGCCGGGCGCTGATGACCGCCTACGACATCGTGGCGCGGCTGCTGGGGGCGATCGAGGGCATCACCGGCGCCCTCGACGACCAGACCTGCGACGCCGCCGCCGCCCGGCTGACCGCCACGCTGACCGGCCTTGCCGATCTCGCCGCCGCCGACGCCGCCGCCGGCCGGCGCCTCGCCTCCGTTCTTTCCGACGGCGAGGCGATCGCCCCGCGCATCCGCGACATGCAGCGCTCGCTGCGCTATCTCACCACCTGCGCCATGGAAACCCGCATCGCCGGCGCCGGCGTGCCGGAATTCGTGCAGTTCGCCGACGACGTCGACAAATACGTCGGCTCGGCCATCGAGCAGATCGACGTGTTCGCCGAGAAGGTCGGCGAGCTGAGCGGTCAGGTGGCGGCGGCCTGCGCCGGCGGCGGCAACCTTGCCCAGCGGGTGCCGGCCGTCTCCTCGATGCTGACCGAGGCGCTGGCCGCCGTCCATCACCGCCGCGCCGAGCTGAGGCGGCTCGCCACCGGCGTCGAGGGCGTGGCGCGGTCGGTGCAGGACAAGGTCGGCAAGGTGTTGTCGGCGTTGCAGGTCGGCGACGTCGCCCGCCAGCGTATCGAACATGTACAGGCCGGCATCGCCATCCTGATCGACGAGCTTGACCGCTGCGGCTCCGAGCGGCAGGCCGAAGCGCTGGCCGGGGTCGGCATCCGCCTGCTGGCCGCCCAGACCTCGGCGCTGATCGCCGATTTTGCCGAGCAGACGCGGGTGGTGGTCGCCTCGATCGAGGGGCTGGCCGGCGAGGCCGAGCACGTGCTGGCGCTGACCGGCCGGGCCGGCGGCGACAGCGGCGAGGCGATGCAGACGATCGAGGCCGGCGTGGCGCTGGCCCGCGGCGTCGTCAAGGACATCGAGCTGTCGGGCAATCTGGCGGCCGCCGCCTATGCCGCCACCAAGCGCGTCGCCACCGAGCTGCTCAGCAACATGGGCAACATCGGCAACATCCGCAGCGTGCGCGACGACATCCGCTGTCTGGCCATCAACGCCTACCTCCGCAGCAACCGGCTCGGCGCCAGGGGCCGGGCGGTGGGCGTGGTGGCGGCGGAGATGAACACCTACGCCGCCCGGCTCGGCGTCGCCGCCGAGGACATCCTGCAACGCCTGTCGGCCATGCGCGAGACCGCCGAGCACATCGACGGCGAGGCGACCGACCGGCACATCGACATCGTCGGCGAGATCGACGGCGCCGTCGTCACCCTGCGCGAGGCCAGCGCCCGCACCGGCCGCTTCCTGGCCGAGGCGGCGGAGAGCGGCAACGCGGTGGCCGAGCGCATCGCTCACATCGCCCGCGACATCGACTTCCGCCGCGATCTCGGCGAGCATCTCGACGCCTGCCGCCGGCTGTTCGGCGGCGACGACGGCCTCGCCCCGGCGGCCGATGCCGACCGGTACGCCAGCTTCTCCGAGCGGCTCTACGCCGTCTACACCATGGCCGCCGAGCGCGACATCCACCAGAAAATCCTGAAAGTGGCCCATGTACCGCCGGGGGCGTCGACGCCGGTGCCCGCCGCCGCGCCGGGCGGCGAAGAGCTGTTCGACGACGTGCTGTTCTGACCTCTCATCCCGACGCAGCCTTTCGTGGATCGTTCCAAGCGCGGGCATGACGGCCGGCGACGAGGCTCCTATACTCCTTCCGGGAAAGGGACGGCCGAGGAGGGCCGTCGCCAACGACCGGAGAGGAAAATGAAAAAGCGCCCGCTCGGGAAAACCGGCTTCGACATCGCACCGCTGGTGTTCGGCGGCAACGTCTTCGGCTGGACCATCGACGAGAAGGCCAGCTTCGACGTGCTCGACGCCTTCGTCGACCACGGCTTCGATGCCATCGATACCGCCGATTCCTATTCCCGCTGGAAGCCCGGCAACCAGGGCGGCGAATCCGAGACGATCATCGGCCGCTGGCTGAAGGCGCGGCCGGGCCTCCGCGACAAGCTGAAGATCTTCACCAAGGTCGGCTCCGACCTCGGCCGCCCCGGCGAGAAGGGCCTCAGCGCCAGGTGGGTGACCGAGGCGATCGACCGGTCGCTCGGCCGGCTCGGCATAGACCGCGTCGACCTCTATTTCTCGCACTGGCCGGACGACACGCCCTATGAGGAGACGCTCGGCGCCTATGACAGGCTGATCGCCGCCGGCAAGGTCAGGGCGGTCGGCGTCTCCAACGTCAACGCCGAGCAGCTCGCCGCCGCGCTCGCCGTGTCGCGCGACCGGCACCTTCCCGCCTATCAGGTGCTCCAGCCCAACTACAGCCTCGCCGAGCGCGACCGTTTCGACGGCGACTTGCGCGATCTCTGCATGCGCGAGGAGATCGGCGTCGTCCCCTATTACAGCCTGGCCTCCGGCTTCCTTACCGGCAAGTACCGCTCGGCCGACGACCTCAAGGGCAGCAGCCGGGCCGGCGGCGTCGAGAAATACATGAACCCGCGCGGCTTCGGCATCCTGGCGGCGCTCGACCAGGTGGCCGAGGCCCATCACGCCAAGCCGGCCGAAGTGGCGCTCGCCTGGCTGATGGCCCGGCCGGGCGTCACGGCGCCGATCGCCAGCGCCACCAAGGTGTCGCATGTCGAGAGCTTCGCCCACGCGGCGACACTGCACCTGACGCCGGCCGAGATCGAGCTTCTCGACAAGGCCAGCGGCTGACCGCTCCCCGAAAGTCGCCGCGCCCGCCCTTGTCCGGGGCGGGCGCGGGCCCCTGATCGGTCTCAGCCCTCGAAGAGCGCTTCGCGCATCAGCGCGACGCCGCGGCTGGTGCCGACGCGGCTGGCGCCGGCCGCCACCATCGCCATCGCCTCGGCGAACGAACGGATGCCGCCGGACGCCTTGACGCCCATCTCCGGCCCGACGGTGCGGCGCATCAGCGCCACCGCCTCGACGGTGGCGCCCTTCTGGGTGAAGGCGGTGGAGGTCTTGACGAAGTCGGCGCCGGCCGCCTTGGCGGCCAGCGAGGCGGCAACGATCTCCTCGTCGGTGAGCAGCGCCGTTTCCAGGATCACCTTGAGCCGCGCGTCACCGCAGGCCGCCTTGAGGGTGGCGACCTCTTCGCCGATGGGCCCGGCGCCGGCACTTTTCAACGTGCCGATGGAAATCACCATGTCCACCTCGGCGGCACCCTCGGCGACCACCCATTCCACCTCATGGCGCTTCAGCACGGTTGGTGCGGCGCCGAGCGGAAAGCCGACCACCGAACAGGCCCTGACGGCGGAGCCGCGCAGCGTCGCCGCGACGCGCGGCACGTAGAGCGGGTTGACGCAGACGGCCGCGAAGTTCCACTGAAGCGCCTCGGCGCAGAACTGCTCGACGTCCGCCTCGGTGGCGTCCGGCCGCAGGATGGTGTGGTCGATGATGGCGGCGAGCGCCGTCGACGAAGTGATGGCCATGCTGTCTCCCATCGCATGCGCGTGCGACCGTTCCGGCGATCCGCCGGCCGCGCGGTCGATGGGCTAGGTGGTAACACGCTTTTTCCACCGATCCCAGACGGCTCGCCCGCCCTGTCTCAGGAGACGCGGGTGTTGGCGCGGATGTAGTCGAGGCAGGGTCCACCGGCGAGCGGCTGCGAGAACAGGTAGCCCTGGAAGCGGGCGCAGCCGAGATCGACGAAGCGCGGCAGTTGCTCGGGTTGCTCGATGCCCTCCACGACCGGCGTCAGGCCGAGCGTGCGGCTCAGCGCGACGATCGAGCGGATGACGTGCTCGTTGAGGTCGCCATGACTGCTGAAGGTCAGCGAACGGTCGATCTTCAGCGTGTCGAGCGGCAGCTCGCGCAAGTAGCGCAACGACGTGTGGCCCATGCCGAAATCGTCGAGCGCGATGCGGATGCCGACCTCGCGCAGCCGCTGCAACGCCTCGACCGCCTGCAACGCCGGAGCGAGGGAGGTCGATTCGGTGATCTCCAGTTCGAGGAGGCGCGGCTCCAGCCCCTCCTCGGCCAGGACGCGCAGCACCATGTTGTCGAAGCCGGGCTCCTGAAGCTGGCGCGGCGACACGTTGACCGACACGACGAGGTCGTCGGCCACCGCATTGCCCCAGTCGGCGCGCTGGCGGCAGGCAAGGCGCAGCACGTGCTCGCCGAGCTGGTCGATCATGCGCATGTCCTCGGCGAGCGCCACGGTCACCGGCGGCGGAATGGGGCCGTAGACGTCGTGGTTCCAGCGCAGGAGCGCCTCGACGCCGAACACCCGCCGCTCCTCGACGCAGATCTGCGGCTGATAGTTGAGATAGAGCTTGTCAGGCGCCTTCAGCGCTTCGGCGAGGTCCTGAGCGAGCGCGTTGGCGAAGCGGCCGGCGGTGCCGGGCAGGTCGATCAGCCGGCGCGACTGCGCCGTCTCGTCGGCCTCGGCGGCGACGAGCAACGTGCTGAGCGCCTCGGCGTTGGCCACGTGCCGGAGGCGCGCCGCGATGCGGACGAAAGGCCAATAGATCAGCGTGCCGCCGACGATGCCGATCGCCTGCACCACGGCGCCGGCCGGCGAGCCGGTGGCGAGATAGCCGCTGAAGAGCGGCGGCATGGTCCAGGAGACCGCCAGGTCGGCAGGGGGCACGAAGCCGAGGACGGTGGCACCGTAGCCGAGCAGCGCCAGCGCCACCGGCGTCAGGATGAACGGCGCTGCATAGACCGGGTTCAGGATTAGCGGCAGGCCGAACACCAGCGGTTCGTTGACGTTGATCAGCGCCGGCAGCAGCGACAGCCAGGCGAGGCGGCGGGTGGAGGGATCGCGGTCGCCGAGGAGCAAGGCGGCGATCAGGCAGAGGCTCGCGCCGGAACCGCCGAAGGCGGTGTAGACGGAGAAGAAGCTCCAGGTGATGGCGCGGCCCTGCCCGTCGGCGGCGGCCTGGGCCGCCGGCGACATGATGTGCTCCAGCACCGGCGCCATGATGTTGGCGCCGTGGCCGCCGAGAAACCAGATCACCTGGCTGGCCAGCGCATAGGCAGCGGCGAACAGCGCCGATGGACCGGCGCCGGAAAACGGCGCCTCGATAACGGCCGACAGCGCGGAGGTCAGATCCGGAGCGCCCAGTCCCACCTGCGCCTGCCGGACCAGCGCAAAGGCGGCGATGGTGACGGCGCCGGCCGGCAGGATGGAGAACAGATCGCCGACCAGCGGATCGCCACCCGAGCCGCGCAGCGTCAGACGGAACAGCGGCCGCCGGGCCAGGAACAGGAACAGATAGCTGGCGCTGATGGCGACGGCCAGGGCGGCCGGCAGCCCGCGTCCCGCCGACAGGGCGGCCTTCCATTGGTCGAGCGTGTCGGGAGCCACGGTGATGAAGAAGCAGGTCAGGGCCACCACGCTGGCGCCGGACGGCCTGACCGGATAACGGTCGGCCGGTGAGCCGGTCAGGGCGGCCAGCGAATGGGAGAAGCCGATCACCACCACCAGCGCCACCAGGCCGAAGGTGGCGTCGATGATCGAGGCGCAGACGGCGCGGACGATGTCGGCGCCGCCGCCCAGCAGTTCGGCGACAGCCGGGAATGCGGCGATGGTGGTGATGAAGAGGGCGAAGGCGCCGACCAGCACCAGCGGCAGCGACAGCAGGAGGCCGCGCCGCAGCGCGATCATGAACGGCCGGGCGGCGAAGCGCCCCACCGCCTCGATCACCGGAAACGGCGATCGGCCGCCGCTGGCCGGTGCTCCGGGCGACGGCTCCGTCGCCATCAACCGTCCTTGACCTTCAACTGCGATCGGCTCATCCGTCATGGCTATCGCCCATGCTGTACCGGTGGCGGCCCGCCGCCCTCCTCCGAAGGCGGCGCGGATGACCATCCTTGATCAGAAACCTTGCCGAAATACTGAATGCGTGGCGGGAAGCGGCCATTGTTCAACGAGCATGACATATCCGCCGTCGGCAGCACGCGCCGCCCCCCGCCGCCGCTCAGCCGGACGCAAGAGCGGCATTTTCCTGAGAAAACCGCCATTCGAGGCCGACCGGGCTGGCGTCCGTCCGTCATCTCCTTGGCGGGGAAGGCTGTTCGGAGGCTTGCGGCACCGTACCCGCCGGGACCGGGCGGCAGGTATTGGCGGCAGCATTTTGAAGTTAAGGTTATCGGAAAGTTGCCGGGATCGCGACACAATGGAGTGTGGCGCGCCAGCGGCTGCCATACTATTAACGTATGGTTGACCGAAGATACCGCAGGGGCCGGGTATTAACCGGCCCGTATGGCCGGGCGGGCGTTTGCCGCCGGCACGGCCGGCCGCAGACGCTTCGGGGTCGGGAAAGGTGGAGAAGCGGCATGTCCGGGGGAGCCGATCTGTTCACAGTCCTGAGCCAGACGGAAAGCGGCAGGATGCTCGCCGCCGACACGCGGCCAGCCGTGGTGGTCGATCGTTCCGGTACGCGGCTTCT
The DNA here is from genome assembly GCF_000425185.1 of Pleomorphomonas koreensis DSM 23070. Lineage (GTDB taxonomy): Bacteria > Pseudomonadota > Alphaproteobacteria > Rhizobiales > Pleomorphomonadaceae > Pleomorphomonas > Pleomorphomonas koreensis. Next base: position 68,056 of record NZ_AULH01000020.1, on the reverse strand, counting down.
GTGGGCCAATGCCGCCGGCGCCGCCTTCTTCGGCGTTGATACGGTGGACAAGCTGGCGGCGCTGCGCTTTGCGTCCGGCTCGCCCTTTGCCCGCCGCATCGCCGCGCTTGACGACACGCTGACCAGCGGCCAGGACCGGATCGAGCGGCTGCCGCTGCAACGCGGCTTCCTGCCGCGCCCGACGGTGTGCAAGGCGAGCCGCGTCGCCATCGACGGCGTCAAGGCGATCCTGCTGACCATCGTCGACGGCACGGGCTCGCTGGCCGGCGATCCGGCAACGGCCTTCGCCGCCCTGGCGGCCACTGCGCGGCCCGCGTCGGCTCTGGCGGCGCCGGCCGAGGAACCGCTGGTCGGGGAAATCACGCCCAAGCAGGGTGAAGTGGTCGAGGTCGCCGCCGAGGAAGTCCTGACCGAGCCGGAAGCCATCATGGCAACCAAGCCGGAGGAAGCTGCCGAGGCCGTTGCCGCGGAAGCCGCTCCGGAACCGGACGATGCTGCCGAGAAGGTCGCGCCCGAACCGGAAGAGGCCGCCGGGGAAGCCGTTGCCAAGCCTGAAGAGGCCGTTGAGGCTGCTGCCGAGGGAGCCGCGCCGGAGCCGGAAGAAACAATCGCAGAAATGGCTCCCGAGCCGGAGGGAACTGCCGGGGCCGTTGCCGAAGAGGTCGCGCCCGAACGGCAAGAGGCCGCCGAAGAAGTCGCCGCCGAGCCTGAAGATATCGTCGACGCTACTGCCGAGAAAGAGGCTTCGGAGCCGGAAGACGCCGCGCCGGAACCTGACGAGATAGCCGAAGAACCCGCTGCCGAGCCGGAGGAAGCTGCCGAGGCCGTTGCCGAGGAGATCGCGCCCGAACGGCAAGAGGCCGCCGAAGAAGTCGCCGCCGAGCCTGAAGATGTCGTCGACGCTACTGCCGAGGAAGAGGCTCCAGAGCCGGAAGACGCCGCGCCGGAACCTGACGAGATAGCCGAAGAACCTGCTGCCGAGCCGGAGGAAGCTGCCAGGGCCGTTGCCGAGGAGATCGCGTCCGAACCGGGAAAGCCCCGCGAAGAGGTCTCCGCCGAGCCTGAAGAGACCGTCGGGACCGCTGCCGGGGGAGCCGCGATCGAAGAGGCGGCGCCCGAACCTGAGGCTGTGCCCGAGCCTGCCGCACCGCTGTTTTCCTTCCCGCGCCACGGCCGTGCCGTGCGCTTCGTGTTCGAGCTGGATCCGCTGCTCGCTTTCACCTTCGTGTCGTCCGACCTCGCCGAGACGGTCGGTCCCGGCATGTCCGACATCATCGGCCGCACCTGGAGCGAGGTGGCGGGCCGTCTTGAGTTCGATCCGGCGGGCCGCGTTGCCGAGGCGCTCGGCCGCCGCGATACCTTCACCGGTCTCACCGTCGACTGGCCGGTGGAGAATGAGAGCTTGCGCGTGCCATCCGATCTGGCGGGCATGCCGGTGTTCGGCCGCGAGCGGGCGTTCCTCGGCTATCGGGGCTTCGGCGTGCTGAAGACCGGTGCCGCCTTCGAGGCGCCGGTACCGGCCGAGCCGATCGCCGCCTCCGAACCGGACGCGCCACTTCTGCCCATACCGATCGCCGCGGATGAGCCGGAGACTACCGCCGACGTCGGTACGGACGCCGGGGTGACACAGTCCCTCGTGGCCGTCGAGGAGACCTTCGAGGCCGCACACGAAAAACCGACGCCGGTCGACGAGCCGGTTGCCGAGGAGCAGGAAGCCGCGGCCGGGGCCGATCTTCTCCCGCCTGCCGATATCGATGCGCCGACCGAGGACATCGCCGGGGTGGTGGAAGAACCCGCCGGGACCGAAGCTGCCGTCGAGATCGAGGCCGCATACGAGGAGCCGACATCGATCGACGAGCCGGCCGGCGACGAGCCGAAGACTCCAGCCGAGCCTGACGAGCCCGTGCCAGCTGACGTCGCCCAGGATATCGCCACCGAGAAGCCGACGGCCGAGGAGCCGGAAGCGCCAGCCGACGTCGTCGAGGATGTCACCGCCGGGGAGCCGACGGCCGATGAGCCGGAAGCGACGGCCGACGTCGTCAAGGATGTAACCGCCGAGGAGCCGACGGCCGAGGAGCCGGAAGCGCCAGCCGACATCGTCGAGGGTGTCACCACCGGGGAGCCGACGGCCGAGGAGCCGGAAGCGCCAGCCGACGTCGTCGAGGATGTCACCGCCGGGGAGCCGACGGCCGATGAGCCGGAAGCGCCGGCCGACGTCGCCCAGGATGTCGCTACCGAGGAGCCGAAGGCCGAGGAGCCGGAAGCGCCGGCCGATGTCGTCGAGGATATCGCCACCGGGGAGCCGACGGCCGAGGAGCCTGAAGCGCCGGCCGACGTCGTCGAGGATGTCACCGCCGAGAAGCCGACGGTCGAGGAGCCGGAGGCGCCGGCCGACGTCGTCGAGGATGTCGCCGTCGGGGAATCGGTCGCGGAGCGGCCGGAAATCCCGGCCGAGATCGAAGCCGAATCCGACATTCTCGAGTTGACCGAAGCCGAGGAATCGGTCGCGGAGGAGACGCAAGCTCCGGCCGAAGCCGCCGCAGAGCCCGAGCCCCCCGCCCCGCCGGTTGCCGGAGAGCCCGAATCGCCGGCGCCGCACCGGACGGCCTTCGCCAGCCTCGGCGACGACAAGGCGCGAGGGCTGTCCAAGCCTGAGCGCGACGCCTTCGACAAGATCGCCGAGGCGCTGGCCGATGCCTTCGGGCCGCGCATCGTCTCAGAATCGTCCGACCGGTCGGTGATCGCCCGGCCGCGGGCGATCGAGACGGCGCCGAACACCGGGCCGTCGATCGACATCGCGCTGCTCGACAAGCTGCCGGTGGCGCTGGCCATCCTGAGGGACGGCAACATCATTCACGCCAACCGCGCCTTCCTGGACCTCTCCGGCTATCCGGACGTGGCGGCGATCGAGGCCGACGGCGGTTTCGCCCAGGTGTTCGAGGGCGCCGCCCTCAACCGCGACGCGGCCATCCCCACCGTGCGGCGGCGCGACGGCGTCGAGATCCCGGTGTCGGCGCGCCTCCACTCCATGCCGATGGCCAGCGGCATCGCCTCGCTGCTGGTGGTGCAGGAAACGGCGGCGACCACCAGCCGCGACCGCCTCGCCACCGCAGAGCAGCGGGTGGAGGACATGGAGGCCATCCTCGACACCGCCACCGACGGCGTGCTGGTGCTCGACCAGAAGGGCCTGGTGATCGGCGCCAACAAGTCGGCCGAGGCGCTGTTCGGCAGCGAGCGGTCGCAGATGATCGGCATGGCCTTCGTCGACCTCCTGGCGCCGGAAAGCCACCGCTCGGCCCTCGACTATCTCGACGGCCTCAGCCGCAACGCCCTCTCGAGCGTGCTCAACGACGGCCGCGAAGTCATCGGCCGGGTGGCCGGCGGCGGCCTGGTGCCGCTGTTCATGACCGTCGGCCGGGTGTCGCCGACCAAGTTCTGCGCCGTGCTGCGCGACATCACCCAGTGGAAGCGGGCCGAGGAGGAACTGACCTCGGCCAAGAAGGCGGCCGAGAACGCCTCGTCGCAGAAGTCCGACTTCCTGGCCAAGATGAGCCACGAGATCCGCACGCCGCTCAACGCCATCATCGGCTTCTCCGAGGTGATGATGGAGGAGCGCTTCGGCCCGGTGGGCAACGAGCGCTACAAGGAATACCTGCGCGACATCCACGTGTCGGGCACCCACATCATGAGTCTGGTCAACGACCTCCTGGACCTCTCGAAGATCGAGGCCGGCAAGCTCGAACTGACCTTCGAGGCGGTCGGGCTCAACGACGTGGTGCGGGAATGCGCGGCGCTGATGCAGCCGCAGGCCAACCGCGAGCGGATCATCATCCGTACCTCGCTGTCGTCCAGCCTGCCGCCAGTGGTGGCCGACAGCCGCAGCCTCAGGCAGATCGTGCTGAACCTCCTGTCCAACGCCGTGAAGTTCAACACGGCCGGCGGGCAGGTGATCATCTCGACGCTCTACGAGGACACCGGCGAGGTGGTGCTACGGGTACGCGATACCGGCCAGGGCATGAGCGAGGGCGATATCGTCAAGGCGATGGAGCCGTTCCGCCAGCTCTCGACCTCGCGCACCGGCGGCGGCACCGGCCTCGGCCTGCCGCTGACCAAGGCGCTGGTCGAAGCCAACCGCGCCGCCTTCCAGATCGACTCGACGCCCGGCCAGGGCACGATGATCCAGATCACCTTCCCGTCGACGCGCGTGCTCGCCGAGTAGCGGCCGGCGACGCCCGGACGGAACGCCACACCCGGCGGCACGCTCCGCCGGGTGTTTTTCACGCCTATCCTCCGGAAAATCCCGTATTCGCTGTGGCTTGAGCCCTGCGTCGGCCGCCCGGCAGGTCTGCGATGAGGCCCCGAGGGCTTGCCCGCGCTTGCAAATGAACTTGATAATGATTATCAACAAAGTCGGTCGGGAACACCGGCCGCCGCCCGGCAAATGAGCCAAGGGCGCCGCCGAGGGCGCGCCCCGGAGTCCGTCGATGATCGTCTGTCACTGCAACGTCCTGACCGTCGAAGACATTCAGGGAGCCGTCGACGAACTCCTGACCGAGATGCCGCTGCGCGTCATCACCCCCGGCCTCGTCTACCGCCGGCTCGGCACGCGCGGCCGCTGCTGCGGCTGCTTTCCGCTGGCCATCGACATCATCAACGCGCATATCGAGAAGCGCCTCGCCGCCGACGACCTTGCCGAACGCCGGCAGCAGATCGTCGAACAGCAGCGCGCCTATCGTGACAAGATGCCGAACCGGCGCCGCGTCGCCGCCGATGCCTGATGCCAATTCGCGAAGATGCTGGCGTATCCGCTCATTGAATCGATTGCCGAATTCTCATCTGCATCAGGCGCATGAGAATTCGGCAAGCGGAGTACCAAGAGTCATTTTCAATGCCTCTTGGTATGATCTTCATCCTTCCGCTTGCGGGAACAGGCCGACATGCCTTCCCTCCGATGCCCGGCGGCGCCGCCGCATCGACCGTGCCGTTCCCGCCGTCCGTCGCCAGGCCGGTAATCGCGGGCCCCGGCGTCAGTCGACCTTGTCGGTGCTGTCGGAATTGAGCTGGATGTAGGCGACCTCGCCGATCTTGTCGTAGAGCGAAATCTGCGATTCCAGGAAGTCGATGTGGCCTTCCTCGTCCTTCAGGAGGTCGGTGAACAGCTCCATCGACACGTAGTCGCCTTCCTCGGCGCAGAGGAGGCGCGAGGCGCGGTAGGAGGTGCGTGCGTCGATCTCGCCGGCGAGGTCGGCCTCGAGGATCTCGCGAACCGTCTGGCCGATGCGGAGCGGCGGAATGGTCTGGAGGTTGGGGTGGCCTTCGAGGAAGATGATGCGGGAGATCAGCCGGTCGGCGTGATGCATCTCCTCGATCGACTCCTCGCGCTCCTTCTTGGCGAACTTGGTGATGCCCATGTCGTCGAGGAGACGGTAATGCAGCCAGTACTGATTGACGGCGCCAAGTTCGAGAAACAACGCTTCGTTCAGCCGTTCAATGACTTTCTCATTCCCACGCATGACAACCTCCTTGGTTAGAATCCTTCTAACTTACGATAAGCCAGAAGAATTGCAAGCCGTCTTTGCGCGGGTGCCCCCCGTCCGGTTCACCCGAAAGCACTTTATGAGCAAAAGGCTTAGGCCGGCAATTGCCCCGAGGTCGGAGTGGCGGAGTATTTCTGTCGCCCTTAAAATTCCACTCCACGCGGCCGGACAAATGTGGTCGCGGCTGGTTGGTGCGCCGCCCCCAAACGCTCAGCCGGCCAGGAACACGGCGCGCTCGGCCTTCTCCTTCTCCACCTGCGAGCGGTGCGACAGCACCGACGCCACGATGACGCCGACGGCGATCACCGAGATCAGGATGGTGGAGATGGCGTTGATCTCCGGCGTCACGCCGAGGCGGACCATCGAGTAGATCTTGATCGGCAGCGTGGTGGCGCCGGGGCCGGTGGTGAAGGAGGCGATCACCAGGTCGTCGAGCGACAGCGTGAAGGCCAGCATCCAGCCGGCGACGACGCCGGGCAGGATCAGCGGCAGGGTGATCAGGAAGAAGGTCTTGACCGGCGGGCAGCCGAGGTCGAGGGCGGCTTCCTCGAGGCTGCGGTCGAGGGTGACGAGGCGCGACTGCACCACCACGGCGACGAAGCACATGGTGAGCGTCGTGTGGGCGATCACCACCGTCCAGAAGCCGCGGTCGAAGCCGATGGCGACGAACAGCAGCAAGAGCGACAGGCCGGTGATCACCTCCGGCATGACCAGCGGCGCGTAGACCATGCCCGAGAACAGCGCGCGGCCATGGAACTTGCGGTAGCGGTCGAGCACCAGCGCCGCCATGGTGCCGAGCACGGTGGCGAACGACGCCGACAGGAAGCCGACGCGGATGGTCACCCAGGCGGCGTCGATGATCGCCTGATCGTGTACCAGCTCGACGTACCAGCGCGCCGACAGGCCGCCCCAGACGGTGACCAGCTTGGAGGCGTTGAAGGAATAGACCATCAGGATGAGGATCGGCACGTAGAGGAAGGCGAAGCCGAGCACCAGCGAGGTGACGTTGAACCAGCTCGTCGTCTTGTTCATGGCGCGCTCCTCAGGCCTTCTTCTGCTGGTTCTGGAAGATGACGATCGGCACCACCAGGATGATCAGGAGCACCACCGCCACCGCCGACGACACCGGCCAGTCGCGGTTGTTGAAGAACTCGGCCCACAGCGTCTTGCCGATCATCAGCGTCTCCGAGCCGCCGAGCAGGTCGGGGATGACGAATTCGCCGACGATCGGGATGAAGCACAGGAAGCAGCCGGCGATGACGCCGGGCAGCGACAGCGGGAAGGTGATCACCCAGAAGGACTTGGTCGGCGGGCAGCCGAGGTCGGCGGCCGCTTCGAGCAGCGTCGCGTCGAGCTTTTCGAGCGCGGCATAGAGCGGCAGCACCATGAACGGCAGGTAGGAGTAGACGATGCCGATGAACACGGCGATCTCGGTGTTGTAGATGTGCACCTGCTCGTTCGGCCCGAGGATGCCGAGGCCCTGCAAGGCGATGGTCAGCAGGCCCTCCGGCTTCAGGATGCCGATCCAGGCGTAGACGCGGATCAGGAAGCTGGTCCAGAACGGCAGGATCACCGCCATGACCAGGGCGTTGCGCAGCGACTTCGGGGCGCGCGCCATGCCGTAGGCGATCGGATAGCCGACGATCAGCAGCAGCACCGTCGAAACGAGGGCGATCCTGAGGCTGGAGAGATAGGCCGAGTAGTAGAGCGGGTCCTCGGTCAGGAAGACGTAGTTGTCGAAGGTGAAGTCGGAGAGCTTGGTCCAGAGGTCACTGACGCCGGCGATCACCGGCGTGTAGGGCGGCATGGCGATCGCCGTCTCGGACAGCGAAATCTTGAAGATGATCAGGAACGGGGCGAGAAAGAACAGCAGGCTCCAGAGATAGGGAACCGCCACCAGCGCCCACTTGCCGAGGAAGGGCTTCACGTCTCGCGTCCTGCGCTCCGCCATGGCCGTTCCCCTCACTTCACCAGGATGACGCCGGCGTCGACCGGCCAGGTCAGGAACACCTTGTCCTCCCAGGTGATCGGCCGCTCGACGATGCGCGTCAGGTTGGCGACGGTGGCCTTGACGATCGAGCCGCCGGCGAGGCGGACGCGATAGACCGAGATGTCGCCGAGATAGCCGATGTCCCAGACCTCGCCGGCGAGCACGTTGGGCGTGCCGGCGGGCGGAGGCTCCATGGCGATCTGCACCTTCTCCGGCCGGATGGCGAAGCTGGCCTCGGCGCCGACGGCGATGCCGCCCGGCCCGGCCTCGGCGACGATGGTGGCGTCGACGCCGTCGCAGCGGAGCGTGGCGACGCCGTCCGCCACCGCCGTCACCTTGCCGTCGATCAGGTTGATGTCGCCCACGAAGTCGGCGACGTAGCGCGAGGCTGGCTGCTCGTAGATCTCCGACGCCGTGCCGATCTGGGCGATGACGCCGTGGTTCATGACGGCGATGCGGTCGGAGACGGTCATCGCCTCCTCCTGATCGTGGGTGACGATCAGGAAGGTCATGCCCAGCTCCATCTGGATGTCCATCAGCTCGAACTGGGTCTCCTCGCGCAGCTTCTTGTCGAGGGCGCCGAGCGGCTCGTCGAGCAGGAGCACCTTCGGCCGCTTGGCGAGCGAGCGGGCGAGCGCCACGCGCTGGCGCTGGCCGCCGGAGAGCTGATGCGGCTTGCGCTTGGCGAATTTCTCCAGCTTGACCAGCTCCAGCATCTCGGCGACGCGGGTGGCGATGCTCGTAGCGTCCATGCCCTCCTGCTTCAGGCCGAAGGCGATGTTGCCCTCCACCGTCATGTGCGGGAACAGCGCGTAGGACTGGAACATCATGTTGGCCGGCCGCTTGTAGGGCGGGATGCCGGAGAGGTCCTTGCCGTCCAGGAGGATGCGGCCCTCGGTCGGCTGCTCGAAGCCGGCCAGCATGCGCATCAGCGTCGTCTTGCCGCAGCCCGACGGCCCCAGCAGGGCGAAGAACTCGCGCTCGTAGATGTCGAGGGTGAGATTGTCCACGGCGGTGAAGTCGCCGAAGCGCTTGGTGACGTTCTCGAAGCGGATGAACGGCTTCAGCGCCGGATCGTCCCAGGGAGCAAACTTGCGCTTGATCGGCCCAACCGCCTCGATCATCGTCGGAATCCTCGTTTCACCAAACCACTGGCGTGCCACCGCAGCCGGTCACATGCAAGCACCCGGCCAGACGGCCGGGCGCTTTTCGACAGTTCTTGTCGGCGCGGGGAGCGAACAGGGCGCCGCACCCGGCGCCGCCGGCTCACATGCCCGTCTTGACCGAGGTCCAGACGCGGGTCAGCACGCGCTGGGCCTTGGCGTCATAGGGCGTGGTCGAGAACAGGTTGGCGAGCGTCTCCTGGTCCGGATAGATCGAGACGTCGGAGAGGATGGCCGGGTCGATGAACTTCTGCGAGGCGAGGTTGCCGTTGGCATAGGCGACATAGTTGGACGACTTGGCGATGACGTCCGGCTTCATCATGAAGTTGATGAAGGCGTGGGCGGCGTCAGGGTTGGGCGCATCCTTGGGGATCGCCATGATGTCGAACCACATGTTGGCGCCTTCCTTGGGAATGACATACTGGATGGTGACGCCGTTCTTGGCCTCGGCGGCGCGGTTGCGCGCCTGAAGGATGTCGCCGGAATAGCCGACGGCGAGGCAGATGTCGCCGTTGGCCAGCGCGTTGATGTATTCCGACGAATGGAACTTCTGGACATAGGGCTTGACGGAGGCCAGGAGCTTGCCGGCCTCCTCCATGTCGGCGGCATTCTTGGAGTCGGGGTTCTTGCCGAGATACTTGAGGGCCGCCGGAATCAGCTCCTCGGAAGCGTCGAGAAACTGCACGCCGCAGTCCTTGAACTTGGAGACGATCTCCGGCTTGAACACCATGTCCCAGCTGTTCACCGGCGCGTCGGGCATGATCGCCTTGATCTTCTCGACGTTGTAGCCGATGCCGGTGGTGCCCCACATGTAGTCGACGCCATACTGGTTGCCCGGATCGTATTCGGCGACGCGGCTGGTCACCTCCGGCCACATGTTGGAAAGGTTGGGCAGCTTGGACTTGTCGAGCGGCTGGTAGACGCCGGCGGCGATCTGGCGGGCCAGGAACGGACCGGTCACCACCACCACGTCGTAGCCCGAGCCGCCGGCCAGCATCTTGGTCTCGACGATGTCCTGATTGTCGAACACGTCGTAGACCACCTTGATGCCGGTCTCCTTGGTGAACTCCTGCAGCACGGATTCGTCGACATAGTCGGACCAGTTGTAGACGTTGACCACCTTGTCCTGGGCCACGGCGCCCGTCGCGAGCGCGACCGTCAGCGCGGCGGCACCCAGAAGACGCTGTCTCACCATTTTCGTCATGCTCGTTGTCCCCTGCTTGGCCCGTTCCGTCGCGGCATTTGAAATCGCGATGCCTCGCGGACGGCCTTTCCAGAAATCGCTTTCGGGTAGAAAGCGCGCGGACCGATCCGGCGTTCTACGCACGCTTGGGCTGGCGGCATTAATGCACAGCGGCGAAAGGACCACAACTGGTCGCTGCCCGTTTTGTGGTCCGCGGCATTTCGTCATCACTCCCACGCGGCCGAACGCCGCCGCCCCGGCGAAAAGGCGATTGCGCGGGCCAGAAAATGTCATCACAAATAGGCGGTCTGCATTTTCCGAAACACAAAGGCGCGCGTTCGGACGGGCGGGATGGAAGAGGCTCCCGCCTTCGCGCGCCAGCAACGAAAGAAAGCGATCATGAGTCTGATTTCGACCGAGCCCAAGGACGCGCCGAGGGTCGGCGAACGAAAAGCCGAGCGGGGCGTCGAGACGCTCGCCGAGGCCAGGACCTGGCTCAAGGAGCGGGGCATCGAGGACATCGAGTGCATCACGCCCGATCTCGCCGGCGTCGCCCGCGGCAAGCTGATGCCGGCCGACAAGTTCTTCTCCTCGACCGTCATGGCCATGCCGTCGTCGGTGTTCACCACCACCATCACCGGCGAGTATCCGCTGGAGGACGACAGCTTCCAGCACGACCCCTCCGACGGCGACGTGTTCCTGAAGCCGGACTTCTCGACGCTGACTGCCGTGCCCTGGGCGTCGGAGCCGACGGCGCAGATCATCCACGACGCCTTCCACCGCGACGGCCGCGCCTTCGACCTCGGCCCGCGCCAGATCCTGAGGCGGATCATCGGCCTCTACGAGCGCGAGGGGCTCAGGGCGGTGGTGGCGCCGGAGATCGAGTTCTACCTCGTCAAGCAGAACCTCGACCCCGACTATCCGCTGGAGCCGCCGATCGGCCGCTCCGGCCGCGCCGAGGCCAGCCGGCAGTCCTACTCGATCCAGCACGTCAACGAGTTCGACGACCTGTTCGACGACATCTACGAGTTCTCCGAGAAGCAGGGCCTGGAGATCGACACGCTGATCCACGAGGAGGGCGCGGCGCAGATGGAGATCAATCTCCGCCACGGCGACCCGCTCGCCCTCTGCGACCAGGTGTTCACCTTCAAGCGGACGATCCGCGAGGCGGCGCTCCGGCACAAGATGTACGCCACCTTCATGGCCAAGCCGATGAGCCGCGAGCCGGGCTCGGCGATGCACATCCACCAGTCGGTGATCGACATCGAGACCGGCCGCAACATCTTCTCCGACGACGAGGGCAACCCGACCGAGGCTTTCTTCTCGTTCATCGCCGGCCTGCAGAAATACCTGCCGGCGGTGATGTGCATCCTGGCGCCCTACGTCAACTCGTTCCGGCGGCTGACGCGCGGCACGGCGGCGCCGATCAACGTCCACTGGGGCTACGACAACCGCACCGTCGGCATCCGCGTGCCGAATTCCGGGCCGAGTTCGCGGCGCGTCGAGAACCGGGTGCCGTCGTCCGACGCCAATCCCTATCTCGCCATCGCCGCGTCGCTGGCCTGCGGCCTGCTCGGCATGCAGCAGAAGCTCACGCCGGAGGAGCCGATCCACGGCTCGGCGCGCGACCTGCCGTTCGGCCTGCCGCGCGGGCTCCTCGAAGCGCTCGCCCTGTTCGAGGACAGCGACGACCTCGCCGAGGTGTTCGGCCCGCGCTTCATGGCCACCTACCGGGCGATCAAGCAGCAGGAATACGAGACCTTCATGAACGTCATCTCAAGCTGGGAGCGGCAGCACCTGCTGCTGGCGGTGTGAGGCATGGACCGGCTGGTCGAATTCTGGAGCCGGATCGGCGACGAGACGGTCCATCCCGCCGACCGGCCGGTCTTCGATGCCTGGGAAAGCGAGCATGGAGACCGCGACGAAGCCACGCGCAAGCCGTTCGATCTCGGCTATCCGCCGTTCGCCTATTTCGGCGACATCGCGACGGCGCCGGTTGTCGTCCTCTACAACAACGGCGGCTTCGACGCGACGGCGACCGCCGCGGATTTCGCGCGCCTGGACAGGGCTTTCAGCCGGGACCGCGCCGCCATGCGCGCGGCGGTCACGCGCAATCCCGTCCTTCTTTCCGACTATTATGCCGGCACCGGCCTCGCGGATATGATCGCCGAAGGCCAGGTGGCCTGGGTCAATGCCGTTGCCTACCGGTCACGGGACGCCGGTCCGCGGGCGTTGCGGGACCTTGCGAAACGCCTGCCGTCGGTCCGGATGGCGAAGGACTGGCTGGCGGAGGCGGTCATTCCCCGGATCGAGCGCGACAACCGGCTGGTGATCGTCCATCGGTGGTCGTTGTGGGACCTCGACCGGCTGAGGGACGGCGCCGGGCGCATCCGCTTCTCCAAGGCGCCGAGAAGCCGGAACCTGTCGGCGGACATGCTCGCCGCGGTCAAGGACTTCATCCGGGACCGCGTTCCGCCGCCGATTGATTCGCCGCGCCGATCGATGTCGTCCGACACCGGTCGCGACCTCGATCTCAACGACCCGGACATCGTCGCGCTGGCGACAAGGCTGGCCGAGCGGCGCGGCGTCTCGCCCGGACAAGCCATTTTGGATGCGCTCCGCGCCGAAATCCGGCGTACACGTCAAGCTTGATCCTTCACACGTCACGAGATCATCGCCCACCCCGAGGCTGCCATGCTCACCCACAACGCCTATCCGACCGCCCACTACCGCGCCCTCGACGCGGCGCATCACCTGCATCCGTTCTCCGACACGCGGTCGCTCAACGCCGGCGGCGTGCGGGTCATCGTCAAGGGCGAGGGCGTCTGGCTGACCGACAGCGACGGCAACCGCATCCTCGACGGAATGTCCGGCCTCTGGTGCGTCAACATCGGCCACGGCCGGCCGGAGATCGCCGAGGCGGTGCAGAAGCAGATGGCCGAGATCAGCTACTACAACACCTTCTTCAAGACGACGCATCCGCCGGCTGCCGAACTGGCCGCCCTCTTGTCCGAGGTCACCCCCGACGGCTTCAACCGCGTGTTCTTCTGCGGCTCCGGCTCGGAGGCCAACGACACCGTGCTGCGCCTCGTGCGCACCTACTGGGCGACGCTCGGCCGGCCCGACAAGCAGGTGATCATCGCCCGCCGCAACGCCTACCACGGCTCGACGGTGGCCGGCGCCTCGCTCGGCGGCATGACGCCGATGCACGCCCAGGGCGGGCTGCCGATCCCCGGCATCCATCACATCGGCCAACCCTACTGGTTCGAGGAGGGCGGCGATCTCTCGCCGGCCGAATTCGGTCTTGCGGCGGCGCGCGAGCTGGAAGCGGCGATCGACGACATCGGCGAGGGCAAGGTGGCCGCCTTCATCGCCGAACCGATCCAGGGGGCGGGCGGCGTCATCATCCCCCCCGACACGTACTGGCCGGAGATCGCCCGCATCTGCCGCGAGCGCGACGTCCTGCTCGTCAGCGACGAGGTGATCTGCGGCTTCGGCCGGCTGGGAAGCTGGTTCGGCTCGCAGCATTTCGGGGTGACGCCGGACCTGATGCCGGTCGCCAAGGGCCTGTCGTCGGGCTACCTGCCGATCGGCGGCGTGCTGGTCTCCGACAAGGTGGCCGGGGTGATCGAGGACACCGGCGAGTTCAACCACGGCTTCACCTATTCGGCGCATCCGGTCTGCGCGGCGGCGGCGATCGCCAACCTCACCATCTTGCGCGAGGAGAAGCTGGTGGAGCGCGTCCGCGACGACATCGGCCCCTATCTCCGCGAACGGTGGCTAAAGCTTGCCGACCATCCGCTGGTCGGCGAGGCGCGGATGACCGGCCTGATGGGGGCGTTGGAGCTGGTGCCGGCCAAGCCGTCGCGCCGGCGCTTCGCCGGCGACGGCAGCATCGGCCTCAGATGCCGCGAGCATTCCTTCAAGAACGGCCTCGTCATGCGCCACGTCCACGACACCATGGTCGTCGCGCCGCCCTTCGTGCTCAGCCATGACGAGGCCGACGAACTGATCCGCCTCGCCACGCTGACGCTCGACATGACGCACGCCGACCTCAAGCGTGACGGCCTGATGGGCTGAGGCTGCGCAAACTTAGGCCACGTGAGCCCGTCCATTTCAGCTATGGTGCGGGCGAGAAAGACGATTCCCGAGGCCGATCCCGCATGTTCTCCCTCACCGCGCCGACCTTCATGCCCGCCGAAGGGCGAGCGCCGCACGTCGCCTCCTGGTATGCCGCCTCGGCCGGCGACATCCCGGCCTACCCGGCCCTGAAAGGCCATGTCCGGGCCGACGTCGCCGTGGTCGGCGGCGGCTACACCGGCCTGTCGGCCGCGCTGTCGCTGGCCAAAGCCGGCTACAAGGTGGTGGTGATCGAGGCCAACAAGATCGGCTGGGGCGCCTCGGGCCGCAACGGCGGCCAGGTGCACCCCGGCCAGCGGCAGGACCCGGACTGGCTGGCGTCGCGGATCGGCGAGGGGCCGACGCGCGACCTCATGCGGCTTGCCGACGAGGCACGCGGCCATCTCGACCGGCTGATCACGGAGAACGCCATCGACTGCGACTTCCGCCCCGGCCTGATCCACACCGTGCACAAGCCGCGCGAGGTGGAGGCGGAGAGGCGCCACGTCGACCACCTCCGCCGGAAATGGGGCATCGAGAAGGAGTTTCTCGACCGCGACGAAACGGCCAAGCGCATCGGCACCGACGTCTACCACGCCGCCAGCTTCGATCCGGCCGGCGGCAAGCTGCATCCGCTGAAGCTGGCGCTGGGCCTCGCCCGTGCCGCCGTCGCCGCCGGCGCGACGCTTTACGAGGACAGCCGCGTCACCCTGATCCGCCACGGCGCCAAGCCGATCGTCGTCACCGCCCTTGGCGAGGCGATGGTCGACACGGTGATCATGGCCGGCAACGGCTATCTCGGCGGCCTCGACGCCGAGACCGACGCCCGCGTGCTGCCGATCAACAATTTCGTCGTCGCCACCGAACCGCTCGACGAGGTGCTGATCCCCGGCGAGGAGGCGGTGAGCGACAGCCGCTTCGTCGTCTACTACTGGCATCAGACACCCGACCGGCGGCTGGTGTTCGGCGGCGGCGAGACCTACAGCCACGACTTTCCCGCGGATATCGCCGCTTTCGTGCGGCCGCATCTCGCCCGCGTCTACCCGAAGCTCGCGGGCGTCTCCATCAGCCACGCCTGGGGCGGCACGCTCGGCATCACCTTCAACCGCATGCCGTTCATCCGCCGGCCGAAGCCCAACGTCTTCGTCGCCGCCGGCTATTCCGGCCAGGGCGTCATGCTGGCGCCCTTCGTCGGCCACGTCGTCGCCGAGGCGGTGGCCGGAACCATGGGCCGGTTCGACGTGTTCGCCAAGGTGCCGGTGACGCCCTTCCCCGGCGGGCCGATGCTGCGCTGGCCGACGCTGGTCGCCGCCATGACCTGGTTCAAGCTGCTCGACAGCCTCTGAAAGGCGGTCTTTGCGCGGAAAATAGGCTATTGTCTTTGTAGGCTTTCAATCTTTGGCCGGCGGCGGGATGTTTTTTCCGCCGCCGCCCTGCTTTTTGAAACGATGACGCAGGCTCTCGGCGGAGCGATCGACTATGTGTTCGGTCAGGACCGTCACTGCCGGACGCCGGAGCGCCCATGCCCGAGATCTTCACCGCCAACCGCCTGTTCGACGGCGACGTCGTCTACCGCACCGCCGGCGGCGACTGGGTGGCCGACGTCGACGCCGCCGAGGTGATCGATGACGCCGACCATCTCGCCGCGACGGCGATCGCCGTTAAGGCCGACGTCGACGCCTCGAAGGTGCTCGACGCCATGCCGATCGCCGTCGTGGTGACGGACGGCCGTGTGGTGCCGAAGCGGCTGCGCGAGCGCATCCGCGCCTTCGGCCCCACCGTCAAGTCCGACCACCGGCCCGGTGCCGTCTGAACAAGGAGGCCGTCATGTATCGCTACGACGAATTCGATGCCGCCTTCGTGCGCCAGCGCGTCACCCAGTTCGCCGACCAGGTGGAGCGGCGGCTCGCCGGCGAGATCAGCGAGGACGAGTTCAAGCCGCTCAGGCTGATGAACGGCGTCTATTTGCAGCTCCACGCCTACATGCTCCGGATCGCCATTCCCTACGGCACGCTGTCGTCGCGGCAGATGCGGCGCCTCGCCCATATCGCCCGCACCTACGACAAGGGCTACGGCCACTTCACCACCCGGCAGAACGTGCAGTTCAACTGGCCGGCCCTCAAGGACGTGCCGGCCATCCTCGCCGAGCTGGCCGAGGTGGAGATGCACGCCATCCAGACCTCGGGCAACTGCATCCGCAACGTCACCGCCGACCATTTCGCCGGCGCCGCCTTCGACGAGGCCGACGATCCCCGCCCCTATGCCGAAATCCTGCGCCAGTGGTCGTCGCTGCATCCGGAGTTCAGCTTCCTGCCGCGCAAGTTCAAGATCGCGGTGACCGGCGCCGCCCACGACCGGGCGGCCATCCGCCTGCACGACATCGGCCTTGAGGTGAAGCGGGGGCCGGACGGCGGCATCGGCTTCGCCGTCCACGTCGGCGGCGGCCAGGGGCGGACGCCGATGCTGGCCCGCGAGATCAATCCCTTCGTGCCGGAGGCCGACATCCTCGCCTATGTCGACGCCATCCTGCGCGTCTACAACCTGTTCGGCCGGCGCGACAACAAGTTCAAGGCGCGCATCAAGATCCTGGTCCACGAGACCGGCATCGACGAGATCCGCCGCATGGTGGAGGAGGAGTTCGACGCCATCCGCGGCGGCGTGCTCGGCCTGCCGGCCGAGGAAGCCGAGCGCATCCGCGCCTATTTCGCGCCGCCGGCCTTCGAGGCGCGGCCGGCGGTGTCGGCAAAGCTCGACGCCGCCCGCGCCGCCAACCCGGCGCTCGATCGCTTCGTCCGTTCCAATCTCCACCGCCACAAGGCGCCGGGCTACACCTCGCTGACCATCTCGCTGAAGCCGATCGGCGGCATTCCCGGCGACGCCTCGGCCGACCAGATGGACGCCGTCGCCGCCATTGCCGAGCGCTGGGCCTTCTCGGAGATCCGCGTCAGCCACGAGCAGAACCTGATCCTGCCGCATCTGGCGCTCGACGATGTGCCGGCGGTTTACGCGGCATTGCAGGCGGCGGACCTCGCCACCGCCAACGCCGGCGCCATCACCGACATCATCGCCTGCCCCGGTCTCGACTATTGCGCGCTGGCCAACGCCCGCTCGATCCCGATCGCCTCCGAGATCAGCGAGCGCTTCGGCGCGCCGGAGCGGCAGGACGAGATCGGGCCGCTGTCGATCAAGATCTCCGGCTGCATCAACGCCTGCGGCCACCATCACGTCGGCCACATCGGCATCCTCGGCGTCGACCGCAAGGGCGAGGAATTCTACCAGATCAGCCTCGGCGGCAACCCCGATGAAAGCGCCTCGATCGGCGAGATCGTCGGCCCCGGCTTCTCCTCGGACGGCGTCGTCGATGCCGTCGAGACCATCGTCGATACCTATCTGAAGCTCCGGACGTCGCCCGGCGAGACCTTCCTCGCCGCCTACCGCCGGCTGGGCGAGGCGCCGTTCAAGGAGGCGCTCTATGGCGCCTGACGGGCTCGACGCCGAGGCGCAACGCCTTGCCGCCCTCTACGACGGGGCGGACGCGGAAGCGGTGATCGCCGCGGCGCTCGATCTTTTCGCCGGCCGCATCGCGCTGGTTTCCAGCTTCGGCGCCGACAGCGCCGTGCTGCTGGCGATGGTCGCCGACCTCGATCGCGGCCTGCCGATCCTCTTCCTCGACACCGGCAAGCTGTTCCCGGCGACGCTTCTCTACCGTGACACGCTGATCAACGCCCTCGGCCTGACCGGCGTCGTCACCCGCCGCCCCGACGCCGCCGACCTCGCCGCCGCCGATCCGGCCGGCGCGCTCTGGATGAGCGACGCCGATGCCTGCTGCGACACCCGCAAGGTGAAGCCGCTCGCCGCCGCGCTCGCGCCCTATGCCGCCTGGATTTCCGGCCGCAAGCGCTACCAGGCCGATACGCGAGCCAGCCTGCCGCCGTTCGAGGCCGAAGACGGCCGCATCAAGGTCAACCCGCTGGTCGGCTGGAACCGGGCGCGCATCGACGCCTATCGCGAGGCGCGCCGCCTGCCGCCGCATCCGCTGGTCGCCGAAGGCTATCCGTCGATCGGTTGTCTGCCTTGTACCGACCGGGTGCGGCCGGGCGAGGACGAGCGGGCCGGCCGCTGGCGCGGCCGCGGCAAGACCGAATGCGGCATCCATCATGGCCGGGCGCCCGACCCGGCCCTCCCCGGAGCCTGACCCATGGCCGCGCCATCGCCCGCCCCCCTCCGCGCCTCGACGCCCGACGTGTTCCGCAACGGCCGCTTCGAGCCCAACGATTTCGCGATTCTCGAGACGGACGGCGGCGGCGACGGGCTGATCCTGCCGCTCGCCGCGCTCCGCGCGACGCTTGAGGACAATGGCGACGGCAACGGCCCCGGCAACCGCCGGCTCGGCCTCCTCTACGCGCCGGCCGACCGCTTCGAGGACGTGGCGCCGCTCATCAGTCGCCTCGCCGTCATCGCCGTCGACTTCCCGAAATATGCCGACGGCCGCGGCTTCAGCCATGCCGCCCGCCTCGTCCGCGCCGGGTTCTCGGGCGAGATCCGCGCCGTCGGCGACGTGCTGATCGACGAGATAGCCTTGATGCGGCGCGTCGGCTTCACCGCCTTCGAGGTCAGCCACCCGACGACCCGCCGCTATCTCGCCGAGGGCCGCGACCCCTCGCCCGACCTTCACTACCAGCCGGGCGCCGTGCCCGAGCCGCCGGCCGGCACGCGCCCCTGGCTGAGGCGCCGGGCCACGGAGTGATTCTCCCCGACATAGACTTTGGTGTGATACACTTGCGTACACTTTCGCCGCTTTCGTGTCCCTAGTTTTCCGGATTATCCCTGAGGCTGCATTGCCGAACGGAGCCCGGACTCATGGCCTTCTGGAAACAACTGGCGCTTGCCCTGCTGCTGGCCCTCGCCGGCGTCGCCATCTGGGGCGCCGTCGATCCGGGGGCACGGCCGCGCCTCGCCGCCGCCGGCGTTCCGGAAGCGCTGCTGCCCAAGTGGGCATTCCTCGCCACCGACAGCGCGGCCGCCGCGACTCCGCCGGCCGCCACCGGCCACCGCAACGGCGGAAATCAGGCCGGCGGGCCGCCGGGCGGCGGCTCCTCCGGCAACCGGGCGGCGCTGGTCGTCACCGCGCCGGTGGTGATGGCCGAGACCGCCGACCGCGTCAGCGCCATCGGCACCGCCGAGGCGGCGCGCACCGTCGCCATCTTCCCGCGCGCCACCGGCATGGTGACGGAGATCGCCTTCACGCCGGGCGAGCGCGTCGAAGCCGGCGCCACGCTGGTCCGCCTCGACGACGACAGCGAGAAGATCGCCGTGGAGCAGGCGAAGATCGCCCTCGACGACGCCGACGCGCGGGCGACGCGCAACGACCGGCTGGCCGAGACCAAAGCCATTTCCGCCGCCGAGCGCGACACCGCCCGCTTCGAGCTGTCGAAGGCCCGCCTCGCGCTCCAGGAGGCCGAACTCGCCCTCAGCCGCCGCACCATCGCCGCGCCGTTTTCCGGCGTGGTCGGCCTGACGTCGGTCGAGGTCGGCGACATGGTGTCGAACGCCACGGAGCTTGTCACCCTCGACGACCGCTCGGAGATCAAGGTGGAGTTCCGCGTGCCCGAGGCCTTCGCCGCCCGCCTCGCCGTGGGACAGGCGATCGAGGTGGCAACGCCGTCGCAGCCGGGCAGGAGCTTTGCCGGCAAGGTCACCGCCGTCGGCAGCCGCATCGAGGCCGACAGCCGCACGCTGGTGGCGCAGGCGACCGTCGCCAACCCCGACGACGTGCTGAGGCCCGGCATGTCGTTTGCCGTCACCGTCCGCTTTCCCGGCGTCACTGAAACGGCCGTGCCGGCGCCGTCGGTGCAATGGGACCGCGACGGCGCCTATGTCTGGGCCGTCGACGACGGCAAGGCGAGGCGGGTCGGCGTCGGCATCGTCGAGCGCAACGCCGAGACCGTGCTGGTCAGCGGCGATCTCTCCGCCGGCGACCTGGTGGTGGTCGAGGGCGTGCAGGCGGTGCGGGCCGGCGCGCCCGTCAGGACCGCCGACAAGCCGGAGCGGATCGCCGGCAACGCCGAGGGCCAGAAGCCATGAGCGGCCGCAGCCACGCCCTCACCGCCCTGTTCGTCCGCCGGCCGGTGCTGGCGCTGGTGGTCAACGCGCTGGTCATCGTCGCCGGCCTCGCCGCCTATCGCGACGTCGAGGTGCGCGAACTGCCGGACGTCGACCGCCCGGTGGTCACCGTCAGCGTCGGCTATACCGGCGCCGCGCCGGAGACCATCGACACCGACGTCACCGCCCGCGTCGAATCGGCGGTGGCGCGCGTCGCCGGCGTCACCTCGATCTCCGGCCGGTCGAGCTTCGGCCGGGCGCGCGTCACCATCGAATTCTCCGAGACCACCGACCTCAACGTCGCCGCCAACGACACCCGCGACGCGGTGAGCCGCATCCGCAACCAGTTGCCGGACGGCATCGACGAGCCGCAGATCGTCAAGGCCGACGCCGACGGCGACGCCATCATCCGCCTGGCCGTCACCTCCGACCGGGTGTCGCTCGAAGACCTCACCAGCCTGGTCAACGACCACATCGCCGACGCGCTGGCCGCCGTCGACGGCGTCGCCGACGTGCAGGTGTTCGGCGACCAGGAGCCGGTGTTCCGCGTCGACATCGACCAGACGGCACTGGCCGCCCGCGGCCTCACCGTCGCCGACCTCACGTCGACGCTGGCCACCGTGTCGATGGACAGCCCGGCCGGCTCGCTGGCCAGCCGCGACCTCAGCCTCGTGGTGCGTGCCGACGCCCGCATCACCGACGCCGCCGGCATGGCCAACCTGCTGGTCGACGCCCGGACGCGGCTCGGCGACGTGGCGACGGTGACGCTCGCCCCGGACACCGGCACCTCGCAGCTCAAGATCAACGGCAAGGCCGGCATCGGCATGGGCATCGTCCGCGCCGCCCGCTCCAACTCGATCCAGATCTCCAACGACGTCGCCCGCGTCGTCGAGAGCCTGAAGCCGACGCTGCCGGACGGCGTCACGCTGGCGGTCACCTCCGACGAGGCGCGCTTCATCAACGGCGCCCTGCACGAGGTGATCCTGGCGCTGGGGCTCGGCGTGGTGATCGTCATCGCCGTCATCTACCTGTTCCTCGCCAACTGGCGGGCGACGCTGATCCCGGCCATCACCATCCCGGTGTCGCTGATCGGCACGCTGGCCGCCATGTGGCTGGCCGGCTTCTCGATCAACATCGTCACCCTGCTCGCCCTGGTGCTGGCCACCGGCCTCGTGGTCGACGACGCCATCGTCGTGCTCGAAAACATCGTCCGCCGCCGCCACATGGGCATGAAGGCGCGGGCGGCGGCGGTGCTCGGCACCGAGGAAGTGTTCTTCGCCGTGCTGGCCACCACGGCGACGCTGGCCGCCGTGTTCGTGCCGATCTCCTTCCTGCCCGGCACCGCCGGCAGCCTGTTCCGCGAATTCGGCTTCGTGCTGGCCATCGCCGTCACCATCTCCGGCTTCACCGCCCTGACCTTCGCGCCGATGCTGGCCGCCACCATCCTGCCGGCCGAGGAGGCGCAGAAGCGGGCGATCATGCCGCGCCTGCTCGGCGCCGCCGGCCGGCCGCTCGCCGCGCTCTACGGCCGCCTGCTCGATGCGGCGCTGGCCGCGCCGCTGATCGTCGCCCTCCTGTCGGTCGCCTTCGGCGCCGTCGCCTGGATCGTCTTCCAGGGCCTGCCGAGCGAGCTGACGCCGCGCGAGGATCGCGGCTCGGTGACGCTGTCGATCAGCGCGCCGTCCGGCATTTCCATCGACGCCATGGGCCGGCAGATGGATAAGGTGGCCGCCGTGGTCCAGCCCTATCTCGACAGCGGCGAGGCGACGGCCAGCTTCGCCATCGCCGGCCGCGGCGACACCAACTCCGGCTTCATGATGGTGACGCTCGCCCCCTGGGAGAAGCGCAGCCGCGGCCAGGCGGAGATCGCCGCCGAGATCAACGGCAAGCTCGCCGCCATCCCGGCCATCCAGGCCCGCGTCTTCAGCTCCAACTCGCTCGGCATCCGCGGCGGCGGCCAGGGCCTCAGGCTGTCGCTGGTCGGCCCCGACTTCGACGGCCTGTCCAAGGTCGGCGACGCCTTCATCAAGGCGCTGGAGGCCCGGCCGGAAGTGCGCGGCGCCACGCTCGACTACCAGCCGACGCAGCCGCAGCTCGCCGTGCGCATCGACCGCGACCGGGCGCAGGACCTCGGCATCCCCGTCGCCGGCCTCGCCCAGGCGCTGCAAGCCGTGCTCGACGGCCGCGAGGTGGTCGACGTGTCGGTCGGCGACCGCATCATCCCGGTCAAGCTGGTCTCCACCGCCAACCCGATCGACGATCCCACCGACCTCGGCAACGTCTTCCTCAGAACCGCCGACAAGCGGATGGTGCCGATGAGCGCCATCGCCACGCTGGTCGAGGGCTCGACGGCGCCGGGCCTCTCCCGCGACGGCCAGCAGCGGGCGGTGCCGATCTCCGTCGATCCCGCCCCCGGCGTGGCGCTCCGCCAGGCGATGGCGGTGGCCGACGAGGTGGCGGCCTCGGTGCTGCCGGCCGGCTACGGCATCAAGCAGACCGGCGAGGCGGCGGCGCTGGCCCAGACGTCGGCCGGCCTCACCACCACCTTCGGCTTCGCGCTGATCGTGGTGCTCCTGGTGCTCGCCGCCCAGTTCGAGAGCTTCGTCGCCGCGCTGATCATCATCGCCACCGTGCCCTTCGGCCTCGCCGCCGCGGTGTTCGCCATCCGCTTCACCGGCGGCACGCTCAACATCTACAGCCAGATCGGCCTCGTGATGGTGGTCGGCATCATGGCCAAGAACGGCATCCTGATCGTCGAATTCGCCAACCAGCTCCGCGACGAGGGCAAGAGCGTCCGCGAGGCGATCGGCACCGCCGCCCGCATCCGCCTGAGACCGGTGGTGATGACCATGATCGCCACCATCGTCGGCGCCGTGCCGCTGGTGCTGGCCTTCGGCGCCGGCGCCGAGGCGCGCATCGCCCTCGGCTGGGTGCTGGTCGGCGGCCTCGGCTTTGCGACGATCTTCACGCTGTTCCTGACGCCGGTCGCCTACCTGACGCTGGCCGGCTTCGCCAAGCCGCGCGGCCACGTCGAGCGGCTCTTGTCGGGCGAACTCTCGGCCGCCGAGGCCATGGGCCTCACCGAGGACGAGCAGCCGGCGCGGCCGGAGCCGGAGCCGAAACTCGCCGCCGAATGACTCAGGCGAGATGATTCAGGCGAGATGATTCAGGCGATATGACTCAGGCGATGCGGAAGCGCCGCGCCTCGGCCGGGTTGGAGAACACCTCGCGGTCGAGCCGGGTCAGCATGTAGGAGACGAGGCCGGTCATGATCATGTCGGTCTGCCAGGGCAGCGTCTCGATCACCGTCGAGCGGCTGAGGTCCTCGACCAGCGCCGCCTCGATCGCCGTCTTCATCCCCGCCTCGAACAGCGGGTAGGCGCGCACCGAGCCGCCGGTCAGCACGATGCGGCTGGGATTGATCAGCGCCATCAGCCGGGCGAGGCCGTAGCCGAGCGTCTCGCCGGCCCGCCGGTAGATCGCCTGCATGGCCTCGTCGCCGGCATAGGCGGCCGCCTCGTGGGCGATCAGCTCCCCTTGCGTCGGCCGCACGCTGAGCGGCGGCGCATCCTCCGGCAGGCCGAGCGCCTGGCGGTGGATGGCGTAGTCGGCGATGTAGGCTTCGAGGCAGCCGCGCCGGCCGCACTGGCAGAGGGCGCCGCCCGGCAGGTGGTTCATGTGCCCGAACTCGGCGGCCGAGCCGGCGGCGCCGTGGTGCAGCCGGTCGCCGACGAACAGGCCGGCGCCGACGCCCTGGTCGACGAAGATCACCGCGAAGGTGCCGTTGTAGACGTCCGGGTTGGCCTCGTGCAGGGCCTGGGCGATCATGTTGGCGTCGTTGGAGAGAATGCAGGTGCGGCCCGTCAGCGCCCGGAGCGGCTCGACGAGGCGCATGTCGCGGGCGCGGAAGGCCGGCGACCACATCACCGAGCCGGTGTTGGTGTCGACGAAGCCCTGCGCGCCGATGGCGATCTCGGCCACCTGGCGGAAGTCGATGCCGTTGTCGGCGACGATGCGGCCGATCAGCTCGGCGAGCTTGTGCGGGAAGCTGTCGCGCGTCTCCTCATAGGTCGATACCACCGGCTCCTGCCGGTCGATGATGCGGCCGTCGAAATCGGCGAGCTGCAGCACGATGCTGTCGCGCGAGATCTTCACCGCCAGTACGTAGCCGGCCGTCGGATCGAGCCGCAGCATGACGCGCGGCCGGCCGCGCCGCACCGGCTCGGCCTGCGCCTCGCCGCCCTCGGCCTCGTCGTCGCGCGCCTCCACCAGCCCCTCGGCGATCAGGTCGGCGGTGATGGCGGTGATGGTGGCCGGCGACAGGCGCGTCTCGGCGCCGAGGTCGACGCGGGCGATCGGCTCGCGGCGGCGCAGCGCCGACAGCACCAGCGAGCGGTTCTGTCGCCGGACGTGATCGCTGTCGGCCTTGCCTGTCGGGGCGCGCCGCGATCCATCTCCACGCACGGTCATGATGACGACTATCCTCCCGGTGCCGGACGGCTGTCCGCCGGCTTCCCCCGCCCTCTTCTCCGAGGCAACCGCCCGACGGCGATTGCCTGGCTCCCCTGCCCCAGTGCCGGCGGGCCTCCCGCCCCACGGCTCTGGCACCGCTTTCCGTCCTTGCCAAGCAAGATCCGCTGCACGGCGGCGCCGGCAGCTGCGGTCGCGGTTCCGAAATCCCTGAGTCCCTTTGGTCGGCGCGATATTGACACACGGCCTCCGGCCGGGTCCATGCTTTTTTTGGACTTCAAATATAATCATTGGGTCGAGCCACCGGCGGCTCGCCTTCACAACGCCCGGTCTCGCGGCTATTGTCCGCACGCCCATGGAAAAGCCTTTCGGGGGGACGTCTTCGACATGCGGAGAGCGCTTCCGGTTCTCGCCCTTCTCCTCTGCTGCCAGACGACGGCCGACGCGGCGCCGCTGGTCGGCATCAGTTGGCCGGGCGACGTGGCACGCCAGTGGAAGACCGATTCGGAGACCATCCGCGACAGCGTTGCCGCCGCTTCCGGCGCCGTCGTCGAAACGGACGCGCGGCTGTCGGCCGCCAAGCAGATTCTCGACGTGCGACGGCTGATCGCCGCCGACGTCGACGCGCTGGTGGTGGCCGCTGTCGAGCAGCGGGCGCTGGAGCCGGCGATCCGCGAGGCGGTGGCCGTCGGCATCCCGGTGATCGGCTACGACCGGCCGATCAGCCTCGACGGCGTGTTCTCGGTCGGCTTCGACCAGAAGGAAGTCGGCCGACTGCAGGCGCTCGCCCTCTACGCGGCGCGGCCGCGCGGCGACTGGGTGCTGCTGAAGGGCGACTTCGACGATCCGCAGACCGCCCGCCTCTACGCCGGCCAGTACGGCGTGCTGAGGGACTCGATCACCGCCGGGCTGATCCGCATCGCCGGCGAGGCCTATACGCCGGGCGGGCTGTCACTCAACGCCCGCCGCGCCTTCGGCAACATCCTCGACGACACACGCAACGCCGTCGACGCCGTGCTGACGCCGGACGACGCCAGCGCCGGCGAGGCGATCTCGGTGCTGGAGGCGCGCGGCCTGATCGGCAAGGTGGCGGTGGTCGGCCAGGGCGGCGATCCGCAGACGCTCAACCGCATCGCCCGCGGCCAGCAGGCGGCCACCATCTGGGAGGATCACGCGGCGCTGGCCCGCAAGGCGGCCGAGGTGGCGCTGAAGCTGGCCGAGGGCCGCGCGCCGCGCGAACTCGGCGTGGCCCTGCCGGCCGGCGACGCCGGCGGCGTCACCTACGAGCTGCATCTCCAGCCCTTCACCATCACCGCCGACGCGCTCGGCCTGGCGCTGGCCGCCGGCTGGATCGACGCTGGCCGCCTGTGCCGCGACGTGCCGGCCGGCCGCCTCGCCGACTGTCCCTAATATCGCCGAACATCAGAGCGACAATTGCGCCTGCCTGACCTTTTCGGTCACGTCGACGACGCCGGGGATCGCCCAGACCGAATCCCGCAGCATGAACCGGTGTGCGTTGACGTGCCTGGTGTAGACGGATTTCTCGATGACCGTCGAAATCGGGATCAGCGCGGCGCGGGAGACATCGAAGTTCTCATCCAGCAGGACGGCCGCGAGAATGTCGAACGGGTCGTTCAGCAGATTTCGCAGGGCGGAGAGCTGGCGCGACGGATTGCGCGCGCTCACCCGCCGACACTTGATCTGGTAGCGCAGGCGCCTGTCGTCGACGGCGTCATAACCCGCCGAGGAATTGGTTTCGAGCGTCCAGCCGAAGGCCCGCGAGAACAGCAGTTCGGCATAGTCTCCGGCAGGCCCGTTCGAACTGCGGACGACTTCGCGACGCCTGAGTTCGTCGAGAATACCCGCATGCAGCCGCAGCAGCTCCTTGGCCGACAGGTGTTCCAGGTCCGTCATGCTCTCGTCCCCGGTCCTTCTCCGCCGCCACCGCATGTCGCCGGGCGACGCGCTCAGGCAAACAACTCCGGCCGGCGGCGGCGCAGTTCCTCGATCAGGAACCGCGTCTTGAGGTCGAGCGGCTCGCCGCGGTCGGCCAGCTCGGCCAGCAGCGACAGCGGCAGTTCCACCACCTCGATCTCCTCGTTCTCGTCGGCGAGGCCACCGCCCTGGCCACGCGCCGCCTCGGCGTCGATCTCGCCGAGGTAGAGCCAGAGCCGCTCGGTGAGGGCGCCCGGCGACACATAGGAACGGCCGAGAAAGTCCAGCTTGCCGACCACGACGCCGGCCTCCTCCCAGGCCTCGCGGCGCACCGTCGTCTCGCCGTCCTCGCCGTCGTCGACGATGCCGGCGATCGCCTCCAGCGTGACGCCCCGGCCGTCGGCGAGCAGCGCGGCGGCGCGTACCTGCCGCACCAGCACCGCCGTGCGGCGGTGGGGATCGTAGGCGAGGACCGCGGCGCCGTCGCCATGGTCGTGCACTTCGCGGCGGACCAGCCGGCGCTCGCCGTGCACCGTGGTTTCGAGGACGGCGACCTCCAGCGTCAGCCAGCCGTCGTAGACGGTGCGACGCTCCTTGACCGACACCGGCGGCAGCCGGTCTTCCGGAAGTCGGTCGGTCATGCGAAGCCTCCTCGATCTCTGTTGATTGCGATCCTTGATAGCCGCCCGCCCCCGGCGCCGCCAGCGCGGCGGGCGCTGCGTCGCTTCTCGAGCGATGCCGGCCGGCCGAAGCTGTCGCCGGCCGGCCACAGTCGGCGCTTGACCGCCACCCCGCGCCTCGGCCAAATGCGGCGATATCGTTTGGGAGCCTCACCATGACCGATCCGTCCTGCCTCGCCGTCGTCCTCGCGGCCGGAGAAGGCACGCGCATGAAATCCGACCAGCCGAAGGTGATGCACCCGATCGGCGGCCGGCCGCTGATCGACGCGGTGCTGGACAGCGCCCGCGCCGGCGGCGCCGGCCGGTTGGCGGTGGTGATCGGCGCCGGTGCCGACAAGGTGCGCGCCCATCTCGCCAAGGCGGCGCCGGATGCACGGGTATTCGAGCAGCGCGAGCGGCTCGGCACGGCGCACGCCGCGCTGTCGGCGCGCCAAGCGCTGACCGGCCACGCCGGCCCGGTGCTGGTGCTGTTCGGCGAC
Source organism: Pleomorphomonas koreensis DSM 23070 (assembly GCF_000425185.1). Lineage (GTDB taxonomy): Bacteria > Pseudomonadota > Alphaproteobacteria > Rhizobiales > Pleomorphomonadaceae > Pleomorphomonas > Pleomorphomonas koreensis. The sequence goes on along the minus strand of NZ_AULH01000020.1, from coordinate 40,398 downwards.
ACGCCGCTGGTCCGGCCGGCCACCATCGCCGCGCTGATCGGCCGGCTCGGAGCCGGCGCCGACATCGCGCTGCTCGGCTTTGCCACCGACGCGCCGACCGGCTACGGCCGGCTGATCGTCGAGGACGGCCGGCTGGTCGCCATCGTCGAGGAAAAGGACGCCGACGCGGCAACCAAGGCGATCCGGCTCTGCAACTCCGGCATCATGGCCTTCCGGCCCGGCCTGTTGCCGGACCTGCTCGACGCCATCGGCAACGCCAACGCCAAGGGCGAATACTATCTGACCGACGCCATCGCCATCGCCACGGCGCGCGGCCTCAGGGCCGAGGCATTGATCGGCGACGACGAGAGCGAGTTCGTCGGCGTCAACGATCGCGCCCAGCTCGCCGCCGCCGAGGCCATCTTCCAGCGGCGGGCGCGTGACGAGGCCATGGCGGCCGGCGCGACGCTGGTCGCCCCTGAAACAGTGTTCTTCTCCCATGACACGCGGCTCGGCCGCGACGTGATCGTCGAGCCCAACGTGGTGTTCGCGCCCGGCGTCGAGGTGGCGTCGGGCGTGACGATCCGCGCCTTCAGCCATCTCGAAGGCGCCCGCGTCGCCTCCGGGGCGATCGTCGGTCCCTATGCGCGGCTGCGCCCCGGCGCCGACCTCGCCGAGAACGTCCACGTCGGCAACTTCGTCGAGATCAAGAACGCCCGCGTCGATCGCGGCGCCAAGGTCAACCACCTCACCTATATCGGCGACGCCTCGATCGGCGCCCGCACCAACGTCGGCGCCGGCACCATCACCTGCAACTACGACGGCGTGTTCAAGCACAAGACCACCATCGGCGCCGATGTCTTCGTCGGCTCCAACACGGTGATGGTGGCGCCGGTCAGGATCGGCGACAACGCGCTGACCGCCGCCGGCTCGGTGATCACCACCGATGTGCCCGACGACGCGCTGGTGTTCGGCCGCGCCCGCCAGGAGGTGAAGGAGGGACGGGGTGCCGCCATCAAGGCGGCGCTGGTCGCCAGGAAGGCGGCGAAGCCGGCCGGCTGAGGTCCACTTGCCGGCGCGGCGTGGACGAGGCCCGCCCGCGCCGCGAGCTTTTCCGCCGCTCAGGAGGCGGCTCGCCGTCTCGGGTGGCATCGCCTCGTCATTTCTTCCGATCCGGGTCGGCTGCGCCGCGCCGCGCCGTACTGCTTCGCTGCCTGCTGCGACCGGACTCATTCCCTTTTGCCACAGTTGCCATGCCCGAAACGATGGTTCTGATCACGCGCCGCACCTCGGTCGTGGGCGAGCCGATACCAGGTCCGGCGCCAGCAGGCGGCCGGCCCTGAGCGCCGCGACAGGGCGGCAAACGGGCCGCCGGCACCCCATCTCCCGGCTGTTCCGCCGGCTTCCGCGGTTCCTCCGGAGCGCCTGAGCCGGCCCGACAACGTTTTGAGGGCCGAAATTCGACCGAAACGTTCATCAAAACATGGACGATCCTGTTCCCATTCGACGAGGAAAGCCTCGCCTCCACGCCATGCCTCCGGGAAAACTTCCGGGGTTTGGCGGAGCCAGAGAAAAGGCCGGACGGGGAACAACACACGTCGAAATATAGGAATGTCTTCCATATTCTACTTAAAATCATCTATTTTGTATTTTACCTATAAAAATTTTCTTCGATTCTCGAATTTAAAAATTTTGGATCGTCAAAAAACGCTCAAAATTCTCCTAAAGTCGAATTTTCCCTTTTGATTTCGTCGGTTTGCCAGAGCACCATATTCCCCTATCGTCAAAATGCACGGGATTGCACGGATAAAGGCGGGACTTGCGGAGGCGAGGCCGCTTGGCTAAACTATTACATAAAGTCGTTCCGGCGCCTGGGAAGAGGACCGGAGTTCACGGCCGGATCGGGGGAAAAATCAGGTATGACAGGGAGTTGCGAGCGTAGTGCCTGCGGCAGTGCGCGGCCTGTGGCCGATGCTATCTGGTCGTTTGCGGCGCTTCGCCCCGACATGACAGGATCGCGCCCCACCCGACAAGGCGTTTCGTCCACGGACAAAGATGTCATGCCCCGATGCGATGCATCCGGCGTGGCGGGAGGATTTTCCTCTTTCGTCCGTCGCATCGGCAGCGTTCCGGCCTTTGGCCTCCGCCCTGCCGCGCCATATTCCGCCGCCCGCCCGACCCGTACCGTTGCCACCTTAGTCGATGGTCGGTGCGGCCGAGGTCTGGACACGGGCGCCGTTTGGGTGAAACTGCCGCTCGGAGAAAGCAGGCGCGCCGTCCGCCGGGCGGATTCGGCTCGCGCCTGTCCGGGAGGATGCCGGAGACAATGGTTCGCCGCCTCGATCGGGGCGGCTTTGCAGCGGTGGCCGGTTGGCCGCCCGTTGCGACAAGGAGGTCCTTCCCCTGCCCTCGCATCGATCGGCACGGATGGAAGGAGCGGATCCGGCGGCGGCCCGTCGCCGGACCCCATGAGGAATAAGGCGGGAACGTCCTGCTTTATGAGGACGTCAGGCGCCATCCGCGCCTGACGGAATTGGTCACCAACTCACACGGAATTCCCGAGGGGCGGCAGATCGCCGGCCCATCCGGGATCGAAGGGGGAGAGAATGAAGCTTACCAAGATTCTGGCTGCCACGCTCGTGATCGGCGTTTCCGCCCTGGCCACCGCGTCTTACGCCGCCGAGAAGGGCAAGGTCGGCATCGCCATGCCGACGCAGTCGTCCTCGCGCTGGATCTCCGACGGCCACAGCATGGTCGAGCAGTTCCAGGCCGCCGGCTTCGAGACCGACCTCCAGTATGCCGAGGACGACATCCCGAACCAGCTCAACCAGATCGAGAACATGGTGACCAAGGGCGTCGACGTCCTCGTCATCGCCTCGATCGACGGCACGACGCTGACCGACATCCTGGCCAAGGCCCACGAGGCCGGCGTCAAGGTGTTCGCCTATGACCGCCTGATCCGCAACTCGCCGAACGTCGACTACTACTCGACCTTCGACAACTTCCAGGTCGGCGTGCTCCAGGCGTCGTCGCTCGAGGCCCCGCTCGGCCTCAAGGACGGCAAGGGCCCGTTCAACATCGAACTGTTCGCCGGCTCGCCCGACGACAACAACGCCACCTTCTTCTTCAATGGCGCCATGAGCGTCCTGAAGCCCTACATCGACAGCGGCAAGCTGGTCGTGCAGTCGGGCCAGACGGACTTCGCCCAGGTGGCGACCATGCGCTGGGACGGCGCCACCGCCCAGGCCCGCATGGACAACATCCTGTCGGCCAACTACACCGACAAGCATGTCGACGCCGTGCTGTCGCCCTATGACGGCATCTCGATCGGCATCATCTCGTCGCTGAAGGGCGTCGGCTACGGCACCGAAGGCACGCCGATGCCGTACGTGTCCGGCCAGGACGCCGAGCTGCCGTCCGTCAAGGCGATCATCGCCGGCGAGCAGTATTCGACGATCTTCAAGGACACCCGCGAGCTGGCCAAGCAGACGGTGAAGATGGTGTCGGAAGCCCTCGAGGGCAAGGAAGTGGAAGTCAACGACACCAAGACCTACGACAACGGCGTCAAGGTCGTTCCGTCCTACCTGCTGAAGCCGGTGCTGGTCACCAAGGACAACTACAAGGAGATCGTCATCGACTCCGGCTACTACAAGGAATCGGACCTCTGATCCGGTCCTGATGATCTGATGATCCGCGCGGGGGGCCATGTCCCTCGCGCGGTCTCCAATCTGCCCGCTGTGCGGATCGGTGCGCCTTTGGTGCCCCTGGCGGCAACACCTAACAACAAGACCATTCTGCCTGTCGCCCATCGGAGATCGGCGGACAAAGGAGCCTCGCGTGAGCACGAACGTGATCCTCGAGATGCGCAACATCACCAAGACGTTTCCCGGCGTCATGGCATTGCGCGACGTCAGCTTTTCCGTTGAGGAAGGCGAAATCCACGCGCTCTGCGGTGAAAACGGCGCCGGCAAGTCGACGCTGATGAAAGTGCTGTCGGGCGTCTATCCCCACGGCACCTACGACGGCGAGATCTACTACAAGGGCGAACTCAAGACCTTCGGCTCGATCAAGGATACCGAGGAAGAAGGCATCATCATCATTCACCAGGAACTCGCGCTGATCCCGATGCTGTCGATCGCCGAGAACATCTTCCTGGGCAACGAGGTGGCCAAGGGCGGCGTCATCAACTGGGCCGAGGCGACGCGCCGCACGTCCGAGCTGCTCGCCAAGGTCGGCCTCAAGGAAAACCCCTCGACGCTGATCACCCACATCGGCGTCGGCAAGCAGCAGCTGGTCGAGATCGCCAAGGCGCTGTCGAAGAAGGTCAAGCTGTTGATCCTCGACGAGCCCACCGCCTCGCTCAACGAGAGCGACTCCAACGCCCTCCTCGACCTCCTCCTGGAGTTCAAGAAGCAGGGGCTGACCTCGATCATCATCTCGCACAAGCTCAACGAGATCTCCCGCGTCGCCGACAAGATCACCGTGCTGCGCGACGGCGCCACCGTCGAGACGCTCGACTGCCACGCCGAGAAGATCTCCGAGGCGCGCATCATCCGCGGCATGGTCGGCCGCGAGCTATCCGACCGCTTCCCGAAGCGCGTGCCGCACATCGGCGAGACCGTGTTCGAGGTGCGCAACTGGACGGCCTACCATCCGATCCACGCCGAACGGAAGATCTCCAACGGCATCAACCTCAACGTCCGCCGCGGCGAGGTGGTGGGCATCGCCGGCCTGATGGGCGCCGGCCGCACCGAGTTCGCCATGAGCGTGTTCGGCCGTTCCTACGGTCAGAAGATCTCCGGCGACGTGCTGATCAACGGCAAGCCGGCCGACGTCTCGACCGTCGAGCGGGCGATCAAGTCCGGCCTCGCCTACGTCACCGAGGATCGCAAGCAGCTTGGCCTGGTGCTGATCAACAACGTGATGCACAACAACACGCTGGCCAACCACAAGGGCATCTCGAAGAACCTCATCATCGACGAGTACATCGAGCGCAAGGCGGCCAACGAATACCGCGACAAGCTCAGGATCCGCACGCCGTCGATCTATCAGGACGTCGTCAACCTCTCCGGCGGCAACCAGCAGAAGGTGGTGCTGGCCAAGTGGCTGTTCGCCAATCCGGACGTGCTGATCCTCGACGAGCCGACGCGCGGCATCGACGTCGGCGCCAAGTACGAGATCTACACCATCGTCAATGACCTCGTCGCCGCCGGCAAGGCGGTCATCTTCATCTCCTCGGAAATGCCGGAACTGCTCGGCACCTGCGACCGCATCTACGTCATGAACGAAGGCGCGATCGTGGCCGAAATGCCCGTTGCCGAGGCAAGCCAGGAAAACATCATGGGCGCCATCATGCGCTCGGGGGAGAAGGTTTGATGAATACGCCCAACGAAGCCACCAGGACGGCCGTTCCGCCGACGGCCGCTCCGTCGCTCGCCGTCTTCCTTCGGCAGAACATGCGCGAATACGGCATCCTGATCGCGCTCGTGGTGATCATGGTCTTCTTCCAGATCATCACCGGCGGCGTGCTCTTCCGCCCCGTCAACCTGACCAACCTGGTGCTGCAGAATTCCTTCGTCGTCATCATGGCGCTCGGCATGCTGCTGGTCATCGTCGCCGGGCACATCGACCTGTCCGTCGGCTCCATCGTCGCCATCATCGGCGCCGTGGCGGCGGTGATGATGGTCAACTACAAGATCGATCCCTGGACGACGTCGCTGGTCTGCCTGATCCTCGGTGGCGCCATCGGCGCGGCGCAGGGCTACTGGATCGCCTACCACCACATACCCGCCTTCATCGTCACGCTGGCCGGCATGCTGGTGTTCCGCGGCCTGACGCTCTGGTTGCTGGGCGGCATGAACATCGGCCCGTTCCCGGCCGAGTTCCAGAAGCTCTCCACCGGCTTCCTGCCCGACCTGTTCGACATGGGCGGCCTGCACTCGACCTCGCTCATCCTGACGATCGCCATTCCGGCGCTGCTGGTCTACCTGTCCTGGCGCGGCCGCAAGCTCAACGAGTCGCACGGCATCGAGGTGGAGCCCTTCGCCTTCTTCATCACGCGCAACGCCGTCCTGGTGGCGGTGATGCTGGCCCTCGGCTACCAGCTTTCGACCTACAAGGGCTTCCCGAACATCCTGGTGATCATGGGCGTGCTGATCGCCTTCTACACCTTCGTCACCACCCGCACGACCATCGGCCGCCGTATCTACGCGCTCGGCGGCAACGAGAAGGCGACGCGGCTCTCGGGCATCAACACCGAGCGCCTGTCCTTCTACACCTTCATCAACATGGGCGTTCTCGCCGCCTTCGCCGGCCTGATCGTCGCCGCCCGCCTCAACTCCTCGACGCCGAAGGCCGGTAACGGCTTCGAACTCGACGTCATCGCCGCCTGCTTCATCGGCGGCGCCTCGACGACCGGCGGCGTCGGCAAGATCACCGGCGCGGTGGTCGGCGCCTTCATCATGGGCGTGCTGAACAACGGCATGTCGATCATGGGCCTCGGCATCGACTTCCAGCAGATGGTCAAGGGCATGGTGCTGCTGGCGGCCGTGGTGTTCGACCTCTACAACAAGCAGAAGGGCTGAGGCTTCATCCTCCTCGCCACCTGTCGAGCCGGGGCCGCGAGGTCCCGGCTTTTTGTTGCCGCCGCGCGCGCCACGAAAAAGGCCGCGCCCCGGTTGCCCGGAGCGCGGCCTCGATGCTTCTGGAAAATGGCCTCAGAAGCCCGAGAAGCGCCACTCGATGCGGTGGTGATAGGTCTCGCCCGGCCGCAGCACCGGGCTCGGATAGCTCGGCTCGTTGGCGGCATTGGGGTAGGTCTGCGGCTCCAGCGCGAAGCCGGCGTTCTTCACATGCTCCGAGAAGGGCGCCTTGATCGCCGGCGAGAAATGCTCGCCGGTGTAGAGCTGGATGCCGGGCTCGGTGGTCCAGACCTCCAGCGTGCGGCCGGTGACCGGCTCGATGGCGCGGGCGCCGAGGTGCAGCGCGCCGCGGCCGGCGTCGAGCACGAAATTGTGGTCGTAGGCGCCGGCGATCGGCCGCTTGTCGCGGAAATCGAAGCGGGTGCCGGCCACCTCGGCAAGGGGTCCGAGCGGGATGAGATTGTCGCCGACCGGCGTGTAGCGGCTGGCCGGGATCTGCATGAGGTGGCCGAGGATGTCGCCCTTGCCGAGCAGGTTCCAGTAGACGTGGTGCGTCAGATTGACCACCGTCGGCTTGGTCGTGGTGGCGGTCATGTCGAGGTAAAGCGTGTGGCCGTCGAAGCCGTAGGCCGCCTTCACGGCGAGGGCGCCGGGATAGCCCATGTCGCCGTCGGGCGAATCGAGGCGGAACACCACCTCCTTGTCCGTCTTCTCGGCCCGCCAGATCAGATGACCGAAGCCGGCCTCGCCGCCGTGGAGCTGCTTGTCGCCCTCGTTGGCCGGCAGGTGGTAGCTGACGCCGTCGAGCGTGAAGCTGGCGCCGGCGATACGGTTGGCGAAGCGGCCGCAGATGGTGCCGGCCCAGCTGTCGCCGTCGGGGGCGTCGAGACGGCCGGACGACCCCATCACCGTCTGCACCGGTCCGCCGGAACGGGTCGGCACGTAGAGCGCCACCAGTTGCGCGCCGGCCGGGCTGAACACCGCCCTCAGCCCGTCGCCGCCGTCGAGCGTCGTGAAATCGTCTGCCGGATTGGTCATGCCTGCCTCCCGAGCCCCGTTGGAGCCGCCTTTTCGATTGATCAGTCAATCTCGCTCAAGTTCGCGGAAAACAAAAGGTTTTTTCGGCGTTGACCTTTCTGCCGGCTGTCAACGCGGGACCGTTGTGGCATAGTCGCACCAGCTTCGCGCCAACGGTCGCCGCACCGCGATTCGCGGCGGACACCCGAGCGGTTCTGTGAGGGACGCATGACACGACGCACGGTGGTGAAACGCGCCCGCCAGGACGACATCGTGCGCGAGCTTGCCCACGAGATCGTCGGCGGACAACGGCCGGAGGGCAGCTTGCTACCGTCCGACGCCGAGCTGATGGCGCGCTTCGGCGTGTCGCGCACCGTGCTCCGGGAGTCGCTGAAGACGCTGGCCGCCAAGGGACTGATCCAGCCCAAGACGCGCGTCGGCACCCGCGTCGTCGAGCGGACCAGCTGGAACCTGCTCGATCCGGACATGCTGCGCTGGCACCTCGATTGCGGTATCGGCCTCGAACTGCTCGCTCACCTCTCCGACGTCCGCCTGGCGCTGGAGCCGGTGGCGGCATCGCTGGCCGCCGGGCGGCGGGGCGAGGCGGACGTGGCCGCCCTGCATGCCATCGTCGACCGCATGGAGGCGCCGGATGCCTCGCCCGCCGGCTTCGCCGCCGCCGATCTCGACTTCCACCTGGCGATTGCCCGGCTGAGCGGCAACCCGTTCTTCCGCACGGCGTCGGCGCTGATCGAGGTGGCGCTGGCCGCCACCTTCACCATCACCGTGCCGGTCAACGACCCCAAGGCCAAGGCCATCTCCTGCGCCGCCCATCGCGCCGTGGTGACGGCGATCGGCGATGGCGACGGCGAGGCGGCGGCCGCCGCCATCGTCGAGACGATCCGCCTCGGCGCGGCGCGGGTGACGGCCGCCGCGCGCGAGTGAGCCGTTTCCAGACGCTGTTTTCCAGCGCGTGGCGTCACCCGAAACGTCTGCAACTTTTCGGCGCCATGCGTCAGTGGCTGTCGCGCGGCACGCTGTCGACGACCTTCTGGTACTTCACCGCCATCTCCATGACGGCGCCGTCGGCGAGCTGGCCGACCGTCGTCCGGTAGAGTTCCTGCCACGGCGTCTGGCTGGCCGGATAGACCGGCTCGAAGGCGGCGCGGCGGCGCTCCCACTCCTCCGGATCGACCAGCGCGTCGGCGGTGCCGGCGTTGAGGTCGACGCGGATGCGGTCGCCGGTCCTGAGGAGGCCGAGACCACCGCCCACCGCCGCCTCGGGCGAGGCGTTGAGGATGGAGGGCGAACCCGACGTGCCGGACTGGCGGCCGTCGCCCATGCAGGGCAGCGCGGCGATGCCCCTGTCGATCAGGGCGGCCGGCGGCTGCATGTTGACCACCTCGGCCGAGCCCGGCCAGCCGACCGGGCCGGCATAGCGGATGACCAGGATGGTTTCGGCGGTGATGCCGAGCGCCGGATCCTCGATGCGGTGGTGGTAGTCCTCCGAGCCGTCGAACACCACAACCGGCCCCTCGAAGACGTTTTCCGATCCCGGCTTGGACAGATAGCGAAGGCGGAAATCCTCCGATATCACCGAGGTCTTCATGATGGCGGCGTCGAAGAGATTGCCGTGCAGGACGATGAAGCCGGCCTTCTCCTTCATCGGCGCGTCGTAGGGCTTGATCACCTCGCCATCCGGCGCCGGTGCCGCGGCGATGTTGTCGGCCACCGTGCGGCCGGTGACGGTGAGCGCCTCGCCATTGAGGCGGCCGTGGTCGAGCAGCGCCTTCATGACCACCGGCACACCGCCGGCCCGGTGGAAGCCCTCGGACAGATGGCTGCCGGCCGGCTGCATGTTGACCATCAGCGGCACGTCGTAGCCGACCGACTGCCAGTCCATCGGCGCGATCGGCACGCCGGCATGGCGGGCGATGGCGACGATGTGCGGCTGGGCGTTGGTGGAGCCGCCGATCGCCGAGTTGACGACAATGGCGTTCTCGATGGCCTGCCGCGTCAGGATCTTCGACGGCCGCAAATCCTCCTCGACCATGGCGACGATGCGCTGGCCGGTATGGTAGGCCATCTGCGCCCGCTCGCGATAGGGGGCGGGTATGGAGGCGTTGCCGGGCAGGCTCATGCCGAGCGCCTCGGCCAGGCAGTTCATGGTCGAGGCGGTGCCCATGGTGTTGCAGTAGCCGTCGGACGGCGCCGAGGCGGCGGCGGCATCGATGAATTCCTCGTAGTCGATCCTGCCGGTGGCCAACTCCAGACGCTTCTGCCAGATGATGGTGCCGGAACCGGCCAGCCGGCCCTCGTGCCAGCCGTCGAGCATCGGCCCGCCCGACAGGACGATGGCCGGCAGGTCGACGGTGGCGGCGGCCATGATCAGCGCCGGCGTCGTCTTGTCGCAGCCGGTGGTCAGCACCACGCCGTCGAGCGGATAGCCGTGCAGGATCTCGACCAGGCCGAGATAGGCGAGGTTGCGGTCGAGCGCCGCCGTCGGCCGCCGGCCGGTCTCCTGGATCGGATGCACCGGAAACTCGAAGGCGATGCCGCCGGCCGCCCGGATGCCTTCGCGCACCCGCTCGGCAAGGCGCAGGTGGACGCGGTTGCAGGGCGACAGGTCGGAGCCGGTCTGGGCGATGCCGATGATCGGCCGATCGGACCTCAGCTCGTCGCGCGTCAGGCCGAAATTGAGGTAGCGCTCGAGATAGAGCGCCGTCATGGACGGGTTGTCGGGATTGTCGAACCAGAGCTTGTGACGGCGCGGCCTGGACATCGGGCATCCTCCTTCGGTCCGGCAGAGCGGCCGGACCGCCCCAGAATAGCCCCGCGTCCGGCACTTGGCCAGCCGCCGGCCTCATTTGTCATACTATTTGATCGAACCGGAGCAGTTCGCCGGCCTCAGCCGCCCATGGCGCGGCGCGGCTCGATGCAGGCAACCGATGGCGCGGCGCTGTCCGGCAGGACGGCCGGCCGGCCGAAATAGTAGCCTTGGAAGCGCTGGCAGCCGGCTGCCTTCATCAGGAGATACTGCTCCTCGGTCTCGACGCCCTCGGCCAGCACGCGCGTGCCGAGCGCGCGGGCCAGCTCGGTAATCGCGGAGACGAAGGTCATGTCGACGGCGCTCGATCCGGCGGCATGGACGTAGCTCCGGTCGATCTTCAGGCAGTCGAAGCGGAATTTCCGGAGATATTGCAGCGAGGCGAAGCCGGCGCCGAAATCGTCGAGCACGATCATCACGCCGGCCTGCCGCAGCCCGTCGAGATTGGCCCGTTCGACCGAGCCGAAGTCGAGGAACACCGTCTCGGTGATCTCCAGCACCAGCCGGGAGGCCGGCAGACCGGCAGCCGCCAGCTCGCCGAGCACGAAATCCGAAAAGCCCGGCTGCTTCAACTGGACCGGCGACACGTTGATGCCGAACTGGCCGGTGCCGAAGCGCACGGCGTCACGGACGACGCGGCGGATCACCCATTCGCCCACCTCCTCGATCAGTGTCGACTGCTCGGCGACGGTGATGAACTCGGAGGGCGGGATGCTGCCGCGCAGCGGGTGATGCCAGCGGATCAGCGCCTCGAAGGCGGTGCGGGTCACGCCGTCCTCGGCGACGACCGGCTGGTAATGCACGTCCAGCTGGTTGAGATAGATGGCGGCGCGCAGCTCGCGGGCCAGCAGGCGGGCGTAGCGATCGTCGACCAGCATGCGGGCGTTGTAGGAGAGTACGGTGCCGCGCGCCGCCTTGGCCTTGTAGAGGGCGAGGTCGGCGAGATTGACCAGTTCGAGGGCGATGCGGGTGTCGTCGGGCGCCACGGCGAGGCCGGCGGTCGCCGACAGGCGCATGGTGCGGCCATTGATCTGGGCCGGCAGGCGCAGCCGGTCGAGCAGCGCCCTCGTCGTCCGCACCACCTCGTCGCGCGAGGCGCAGTCGGACAGGAGCAGCGCGAACTCGTCGCCGCCCAGCCGGCCGACCACGGCGCCGGGCAGCGCCTCGCGGCAGATGCGCACCAGCCGGGCCAGCGCCTCGTCGCCGGCGGCGTGGCCGAAGGTGTCGTTGAGCGCCTTGAGGTGGTCGAGGTCGAGCATTACGCAGGCATGACGGCGGTCGCCGGCCGTCCGGACCCGGCGGCGCAGTTCGTCGAGGAAATCGCCGCGCGTCAGCGCCAGGGTGACGGGATCGACGCGCGCCGCGTTCTCGGCCAGCTCCGCGGCCTGCAGGCCGGCCAGGCTCTTTCGCAGCAAGGCAAAGCCGATGGCCACGATGGTAAGCAGCAGCATCGTTCCGGAGACAACGCCGGCGACCAGGCCGGACTGCCAGACCGGCGGCAAGGCACCAAAGCGTGCCGCCAGCAGCGCCAGCGCCAGCCCGAGGCAGGCAACGGCGAGCGCGCCGACGAACAGCGAAACGCGCCGGCTGACGCTCTGCGCGGTCTGAAGATGTTTTCCGAGCGCCATCGCTCCCCCTTCTCGCCTCGGCGGAACTACCATGCGCCTATGAACTTTTGACGAATGTCCACAAGGGCTTGGGTTAAGGATCCGTCAACCGCGAGGGCCGGGGGAAAGGCGACCCGGGCGGTTCCCAAGAGGGAGACCGCCCGGGCCGGGGCGCGCTGCATGAGGGAGGGGATCAGCGCGCGCCTGGGGAATGCGCCATCAGGCAGCCTTGAGGGCGGCCTGATTGACCGAGGTCTCGGCGATCTCGGTGAGGGTCTTGTCGGTCGCCTCTTCCTCGGCCAGGGTTTCCCGGAGGAGCTTGGAGGCCTGCTTCTGTCCCAGCATCTCCGCCCAGCGGCACATCGTGCCGTAGCGGGCGATCTCGTAATGCTCGACCGCCTGGGCGGTGGCTACCAAGCCGGCGTCGACGGCGTCGGTGCCGCCGAAGGACTCGAGGATCTCCTCGCCTTCTTCGATGATGCCCTCGATGGCCGGACAGGTCTTGCCGCGCGCCGGCTTGCCGATCAGCTCGAATACCTGCTGCAGGCGCTCGATCTGGATCTGCGTCTCGTCCGCATGCTTCTCGAAGGCGGCCCGCAATTCCGGCGACTGGGCGCCACGCGCCATTTTCGGCAATGCCTTCAGGATCTTGCGTTCGGCATAATAGACGTCCTTGAGCATGTCCTGGAAAAGATCATCAAGCGATTTGGTCTTCATGGCTTCACCTTTCGGATCGGAAGGAAAGTTGCCCCCCTGCAACGTGCCGCGGGACTGATTGTTCCCGCCCGATTCCGCCCGGCCGGTGGAATCCTCGGCCGCCGCCCCCTCCGTCTCGGGAACAAACGGCGCCGCCGGCTATTCTCCCGGAGCCTTTTCCTCAGCCTTTCCGAGGGCATCGCCCCGGATCAACCTGGAGACGGAGCATGAGCAAGACCTCTTCCGCCGACGCCCCGGCAAATGGGCCGCGCTATCCCGACTATCCGAAGCCGCCCTTCCCGCCGCAGACGCAGGAGCTGCCCGGCAGCTTCCGGAAGATGGACCCGAAGCCCGACCACGGCGAGACGAGTTGGCGCGGCGCCGGCCGTCTTCAAGGCATGGCCACCCTGATCACCGGCGGCGACAGCGGCATCGGCCGGGCTGTGGCCATCGCCTTCGCCCGCGAGGGCGCCGACGTGGCGCTGTCCTTCCTCAACGAGCACGAGGACGCCGCCGACACCGTCCGCCTCGTCACCGAGGCCGGCCGCCGCTGCCTGGCGCTGCCCGGCGACATCGCCGACCCCGCCCATTGCCGGCACATCGTGGCACGGGTGGCGGAGGAGTTCGGCCGGCTCGACGTGCTGGTGAACAACGCCGCCCATCAGGACACCTTCGAGACGATCGATGACATCACCGACGAGGAGTGGCAGCGAACCTTCGCCGTGAACATCCACGCCATGTTCTATCTCGCCAAGGCGGCCGTGCCGCACATGCGGCCGGGGGCGTCGATCATCAACACCGCCTCGATCAACGCCGACGCGCCCAACCCCGGCCTGCTCGCCTATGCCACCACCAAGGGGGCGATCCAGAACTTCACCGGCGGCCTGGCGCAGCTGTTGGCCGAGCAGGGCATTCGCGTCAATTGCGTCGCTCCCGGCCCGGTATGGACGCCGCTGATCCCGGCCAGCATGTCGGCCGAGAAGACGTCGAAGTTCGGTTCCAACTATCCGATGAAGCGGCCGGCGCAGCCGGTGGAACTGGCCTCGGCCTACGTGATGCTGGCGGAGCCGATGTCGAGCTACGTGTCGGGCGCCACCGTCGCCGTCACCGGCGGCAAGCCGCTGATCTGAGGCGAGCGGCCGCCGGGAAAGGCCGGAACAATCGGCCGCCCCGCTTGTTGTTGACCGCGACCGGTGCCTGAGACGCCGGAAAAATCGCGAGAGGAGGCTCCCCCATGGCAAATGAACGCAACGACCGCAGTTACCAGTATCGCGCGCAGGACGACGATCGTCGGCGCTTCTCCGGCCGGCTTCAGGAAGACGACACCGGCTACACCCGCCGGCAGAGCGACGATTACGGCCGCGACGACGACGAGATCTATCGCGGTCGCGAACGCGGATCGCAGGGCTACGACTACGACGACCGGCGGCGGGACGACCGCGACTCTTCCTCCGGGGAGCGCGATGGCGGCCATGCCTTTGATTTCGCCCGACGGGACCGCGACTATTCTGGCAGCCGCGAGGGTTATGGCGGCTGGGAAGGGCAGGACCGCTACCGAGATCCGCAGGGCTACGGCGTGCGGTCGAGCAGCGGCTTCGATCGCGGCTATGGTCCGGACCCCTATCGCGGCGCCTCCGAGGGCCGGCAGCAGGGCAAGGCCGAAGGACGCACGACGAGCGGATTGTTCCGCGGCAAGGGGCCGAAGGGCTACACCCGTTCCGACGAGCGGATCAAGGAGGACGTCAGCGACCGCCTCGCCGACGATGACGAACTGGACGCCTCCGACATCACCGTGCAGGTGTCGGGCGGCGAGGTGACGCTGACCGGCTTCGTCGACTCGCGCGACGCCAAGCGCGCCGCCGAGGACTGCGCCGAGGCGTGCTCGGGCGTCAAGCATGTGCAGAACAATCTGCGCGTGGGCGATCGCAATGCGTCCGGTTCCCAGCAGCAGACGGGCGGCGAAGGCGGCGGCCAGACGGCGAGCAAGGCGAAGCCCAAGGACAGCTGACACCGGAAGACGTGGAGAATGGCTTCCGGTCTCTGGCCTTCCGGTCTCTGGCCTGCCGATTTCTCATCTGCATCAACGGCATGAGAAATCGGCCCCGGCCGCGATGAGCGGAGGCGCCGGCAGCTGGGCGGATTGGCTGAAGGCCGCCGGACGAGCCATGCGGTCCGGGTCGCCCCGGCGATCCGGACGCCATTTCAGAAAAAATGGCCCATTTGCACGATCTTCGTGCGATCGTTTAGCCTTGTTATATGTTTTCCGGGATATACGCCTATGTAGCACCCATAGTAGTGGTCACTTACATGAGCGATCTTCCTTCCCTCCCCAAGACGCCCGAAGAGCGGCGCGGCGAAGACGACTTCGGCCAGTTGCAAAGCGCCGCGCGGCATCTGATGGCGGCCATCACGGCCGAGCCCGTTCCCGACGGGCTGCGCGATCTGGCGATCGAGCTTGGCAATGCCCTTCAGCGCTATCAGGACAACCTGATCGCCAGGGGCTATACGCCACCCTCCTCCACGGCACCCTGACCCGCCTGGGCGGGAGAGGCGGAGCCTGACCCAACAGTTTGCCGCCGCGACGGGCGCGGCGGCGGATGTCGTGTCACGATGGAACGGATCGGCGGGCCAACCGGCTGCCACCGGCAGCACCGTCACCGACGCGCCGGAATTCCGGCCTCGTCGCGGGCGAGGAAGATGCGCGTCGTCTGGTCCATGTGGTCGGACAGCCAGTCGGCCATCGCCTGTTCCTCGGCGAGGATCTGTTCGAGGACGGGGATGGCCGTGCTGTCCTCCAGCACCGCGGCGGTGGAGATCAGCACCTTGTAGGCGGAAATCTCCATGTGCTCGAAGGTGTAGCTGGCCATGGCGCCCTTGACGACCTCGTCGTCGGCGAACAGGCCGCCCATCGCCTGCCCGAGAGCGGTGGCCTTGCCGAGCGTGTCCTTCATCACCGAGGAACTGCTGTCGCGGCCCTCCAGCAGCTTGCGGAGCGCCGCCGCCTGCCGCTCGGTCTCGGCCACGTGCTGCTCCATGCGGGCGCAGAGCACCGGATAGTGCTCAAGACGGGAGAGCATGCCCCGCATCATCGTGAGGGCCTGTTCTTCCATGGCATGGGCGTCGCGAAGCCATGCCAGATAATGATCGCGGATGTCTTCCATGGATCGTACCCTCCTGAGAATGGGGCCGGAGATACTCGGCCGAAGGTGGCGCGGCAGACGGGGAAAGAGGGGCCGGAGCCTCTCCTCCCCCCACGTCAAAGGTCAGCGACGGCCACGCCAGGCGTCGCGATCGTCGTCTCGGCGGCTTTCCCAGCCGCGGCGGGCGGCCTCGGCATGGCCCTGGTGATCGCCGAACCAGCCGCCATGACCGCGATCGTCGTCGCGGCCGCGGGAGCCGTAACGGCGGTCGTCGTCGTCGTCTCGGCGTTCGGAGGCGCGGCCACCGCCGCGATAGTCATCGCCGCTCGTGAAGCGTCCACGCTCGTCGCGGTCGCGATCGTTGCCACGATCGTCGTTGCCGCCGGCGAAGCGGCCGCGATCGTCACGGTCGCGATCGTAGCCGCGGCTCTCGTAGCGGCCGCCGCGGTCGTCGTCACTCATGGAACGTCCGCGATCGTCGCGGTCGCGGTCGTTGCCGCGATGGTCGCTGCCGCCGGAGAAACGGCCGCGATCGTCGCGGTCGCGATCATTGCCACGGCTCTCGTAACGGCCGCCCCGGTCATCATCGCCGACAAACCGGCCGCGGTCGTCGCGGTCGCGATCATTGCCGCGGCTCTCGTAGCGGCCACCCCGATCATCGTCGCTGACAAAACGTCCACGGTCGTCGCGTTCGCGCGTCTCGTTGTATCTGGGCATATCTTTCTCCGTAGGGATTAAGCCGCTTCGGGCGGTCGGCGGATGGCGCCTGCCATCCCGGAACCGATCGCTCGTTCGGCCCGCTCCTCTCTTGTCGAGTTCGGCGGGAAACGATGGCGTTTCTCGCCGTCAGCCTTGCCGCCAAAGCCTGTCGTCCTCCCATCCGGTCGGATCGGTGGGACGTGACATGACCCGCCTCCCATGTGCGAAGTCGATGTCGTGCATTCTTTGGACGTGCCGGGCTCCAACCGGAGGGAGCGCGAGATGTTCCAGAACATTTCCGGGAGAGGCCGTAAGAGGAGGCCGCATTCCCGCAACCCTTTGCCCGGAAAATGTTGAGATATCAGCGGCGTCGTCAAACCGCGTCTCCCAGGGCGACACGCAGCATGCGCCGGCCGCGATTGATGCGGCTCTTGATGGTGCCGATGTCGCATTCGAGAATCTCGGCGGCGCGGAGGTAGCTTTCCTCCAGTACGATCACCAGCACGATCGCCTCCCGATAATGGACCGGCAGCTCCTCGAGCGCCCGCTCCAGCTCCTGCATGCGGATCTGCCACTCCTGCTGGGCCGGCACCACGGGCATCTCGGAGGCGCAGTCCTCGTCGCCGGTCGGCTCGCGCTTGCGCTTGATGCAGTTGGAGTAGAAGCGGTTCCGCATGATGGTGAACAGCCAGGCGCGGAGGTTGGTGCCGGGCGTGTAGCCTGAAATGTTCTCGATCGCCCGCAGCAGGGTTTCCTGAACCAGATCGTCGGCTTCCGTCGCGTTGCCACACAAGGAACGGGCAAAGGCGCGCAAGGCAGGTAAATAGGTAAGAATATCGTCTGACATCATCATTCGCTTTGAGCTTCAAGCCGATGCGGGATCAGGCGCACGGCGCAGACCCGAGCGACGCGGCCTGGACGGACGAAACACCCTCAACTGAATTCCCAAGCGGCCAAACGGTTCCGCTTTTTCCGTCGGCCCCGGCGATTTACCTCGGGCCGCGACGGCCCCGGTGAGGCGGTTGGAACTATCGCTCCCGTTAATGGTTAATTCAGCGGCCGCAGACGCGGTCTCCGTCGTTCTCGACAGTCGCCGGCCGGTTGCCGTCTCCCGGCCCCGCATGGCCGGCAAAGACCTCCAACGTCGAAGGAGACTCCGATGAAACTCGCCTATCTCTGCCTGGCAGCCACTCTTGCCTTCAGCGGTGCCGCCTTCGCCCAGACGGCGCCGTCGCCCGACCCGAACGCTCCCGCCATGCCTCCGGCCGATCAGGCGGCCCCGCCGGCCGACCAGATGGACAACATGAACAAGGACAGCAAGGCCCTGGAGCCGGGCGCCAACAGCTTCACCGAGGCGCAGGCGCGCTCGTGGCTGGAAGACGCCGGCTATACCGACGTCGGCACCCTCGTGCAGTCCGACGACGGCATCTGGCGCGGTCAGGCCAAGCACAACGGCGCCACCGTCACCGTCGCCGTCGACTACAAGGGCACCATCAGCACCGAGTGAGGCCGGCGGGCGCACCTCGGTCACAGACCCTCAGCCACAGAATGAAAAAGGAAAGCACCATGAGCACGCACACCCGACTCTATGACAGCTGGTCCGACGCCATGGCCGTGGTCGACAGGCTGAAGGCCGCCGGCATCGACGACGAAGACATCTCCGTCATCTCGCCCAAGAACGAGGAAGTACCGGTCAAGGACGGCGCCGAGGCGACAGCGGCCGGCTCCGGCATCGGCGCCGTGCTCGGCGGCGGCGCCGGCGCGCTGGCCGGTGTCGGCCTGCTGGCCATTCCCGGTCTCGGCCCGGTGGTGGCGACCGGCTGGTTCGTGTCGACGCTGGCCGGTCTGGCGGCCGGCGCGGTGGCCGGTGGCGTGGCGGGCGGCATCGTCGATGCGCTCACCAGCTCCGGCCTGAGCACGGAAGAGGCCCAGGTCTATGCCGAGGCCATCCGCCGGGGCGGCACGATGATCACCGTACGCGCCGACGACAGCCAGGACGCGCTGGTGGCCCGCCTCCTCGACGAGACGACGCCCGTCAACATGGTCGAGCGCGAGCGTCTCTATCGCGAAAGCGGCTGGAGCGGCTTCGATCCCGACACCGGCACCGTCGACGACGTGCCGCGCCGGCCCTATCTCTGACGCCGGCGTCCTGTCCTGATCGTTTGCCGCCCGCCCTCAAAATGGGGTGGGCGGCAGACGTCAATCGATGTCGGGGACCTGGATGACCGTCATCACCAATCCCAGGTCGCGGATGGCCTGGGCGAAGCTCTCTTCGCTGAGCGGCTTGGAAATGAATACATGGGCGCCGAGATCGGGGCGGCGCTGGTTCTCGCCCTCTTCGCCGGCCGCCGCCATCAGGATGACAGGGGAATGGCGCGTCGCGTGGTTGGTCCGGATGCTGGCCAGCACGTCCAGCCCACTCATGTCCGACAGATCGACATCGAGCAGAAACAGCCGCCCGGCGTCGGCGCTGTCTCGTCCGGCGGCCCCGGCGCCGACCAGCTGATCGACGGCGCTGCCGCCATTGCGGAACATTATGATCTCGTTATTCACCCCGGCGCGCCGGATGTTCGTCTCTATGAGGCGGGCATCGACCTCGTCACTCTCCACCATGACGATGACTACCGGCCTGGGTTCCCGATCCATGCACGTCCATCCTGCCGATGCGCCGTGAGGCGATGCGCGACGAATACGTAGAAAACAGTATCTGATTAATGCGGCAAATCAACGGTTCTGCAAAGCAAATTGTTGCAGGCGCGCCACGGATGCACGCGACGATCCAAACGGCGAGCGACCGGAACCCGCACCAGCGCGACGCGTTAACCATCGCGACCGGCGGGCGCCCTGCTGCTCCGCCGAACCGGAGACGTCCCATGCGCGAGACCCCGCCCGCCATCGCCGACCATCTCGACCGCGTCCGCCGGGCCAACCGGCGGCGACCGGTGGCGGTGGTCGAGGCGTTCGACCTGACGCCCAACATGCGCCGCCTGGTGCTGGACGAGCTGGAGCCCGACACCGACGCGCCGCCCCGGCCGGCCGGCTGGATCAAGCTCCATCTTGCCGATCCCGGCGACGGGCGGCGATCGCACGGCCGCGCCTACACGGTACGCGAGCGGGTGGGCGGACGCATCGTCATCGACATGGTGCGGCATGGCGGCCTCTGCGCCGGCTGGGCGCAGCGGGCCCGGACCGGCGACCGCGCCGAAATCTCCGGCGTTCGCGACGGCTTCCGCCTCGACTGGCCGCCGGCCGGCGAGGTGCTGCTCGGCGCCGACGAGACCGGCCTGCCGGCCATCGCCGGCATTCTCGCCGCCCTGCCCCCGGCCACGCGCGGCACGGCCTGGCTGGAGGTGCCCGAAGAAGCCGACGTCCAGCCGCTCGACGCGCCGCCCGGCGTCACCATCCATTTCCTGCCGCGCGGCGCGGCCCCACCCGGCCGGCGCCTGACGCGGGCGCTGGCAACGGCACCGTTGTCGCCCGACGCCACTGTCTGGGTGGCGGCCGAACGCACTGCCGCGCTGGACCTGCGCGCCCATTTCGAAGCGCGCCTGCCGCTGACGCAGGTGCGCACCGCCGGCTACTGGCGCACGGCCTCGGGATCGGTGTCCGACGACGCGAGGCCATCATGAACGGCGGCAACCCGTCTGGCCTGTTTTCCCGCTTCGCTTCGGCGATCTCCGAGCTGTCCGGACGGCCGGTCACCTTTGCGCTGGCCGTCGGGCTGGTGCTGGTCTGGGCGATCAGCGGTCCATTCTTCGGCTTTTCCGAAACATGGCAGCTCGTCATCAACACGGCGACGACCATCGTCACCTTCCTGATGGTGTTCGTGCTGCAGAACTCGCAGAACCGCGACGGCAAGGCGCTGCAAGCCAAGCTCGACGAGCTGATTCTGACCTCGGCGGCCAAGAACAAGTTCATCGGCATCGAGAAGCTCGACGAGGAGGCGCTGCTGGAGGTCTGCGAGGCGCACGCCGAGGGTATCGACAGCGTCGAGGAGATCCTGGCCGAGGAAATTCTCACCGAGGAGACCGCCGGCCCCACCGCTCCCCGGTGAGGCCGGCCGGATTGCCTAGAGCATTTCCGGTGAAAGCCGGTTCACCGGAAATGGTCTATCTGTTTGTTTGTAGGCAATTCCGGACGCAAAACCGGTTCCCACTTTTGTTGGAATTGCTCTAGGGATCGGCGAGACCGCGCTGACGCAGCCAGGCCCGCATCTCGGCGATCTCGCGCGCCTGGGTGTCGATGATCTCGCGGGCGAAATGCTGGTTCTGCGGGTCCTGGCCGAATTTTAGCACCGTCTCCGCCATGTCGATCGCTCCCTGATGGTGGGGGATCATGCCGCGCACGAAGGCGACGTCCGGGTCCGGATCGGCGATGCCGCTCATCATCGGGCCGTGCATGCGGTCCATGGCGGCGCGATAGGCGGCCTCGGCGTTCATGGCATCGGGCATGCCGTCGCTCATGCCGGCGGCGCCGTGCGGATGCTCGGCGTTCGGCGTATGGGTGAGATATTCGGCCGGCGGCGTGCCGACGTTGCCCGCCACGCCGTAGATGGCGATGTGCAGGCCCCAGTAGCCGCCGACGAAGATGACCAGCGCCGCCGCAAGGCCGGCCGGCACGCCGACGAGCGCCTTCTTCTCGGCCGGCAGGAAACGCACCTCGCGCGTCCGGTCGGCGGCGATGGCGACGATGATTGCCATGATCAGCGCGTGGCCGATCAGGTCGACGCGGCCGAACGGGTAGACGGCGGCGTTGAAGATGACGAACAGGGCGATGGCCGACAGCCGCCGCACCAGCGGCGTCCAGATCAGGCCGAAGCCCATGGTGAACTCGGCGACGCCGGCCATCGGGATGAACACGTCGCGCGGCATGCCGAAGGTCAGGAACGGCTTCTCGTCAACCAGCGGATAGAACCAGTCGGGATAGGCGAATTTCTCCAGACTCGACCACATCAGGGCGATGGCCACGCCCCAGCGCAGCACCTCGAAGCGGTGCTTGCGCCAGTCCGGATCGGACGATGCCTCCAGCACCAGATAACCGGCGACGCCGACGCCCAGCGCCAGATAGTCGAGCAGGTGGAAGACGTCGTAGTCGCGCAGCGCCAGCAGCCACAGGCCGATGATGCCGGCGGCGGCCAGCGACTGGGTGCGGCGGGAGAAGATCAGCGCGGCGATCAGCAACTGCGTCCACGACACCCATTCGGCCGGCGTCTTCAGGTCGGGCGTCAGGTAGATGCCGCCGATGGCGAAGATCGCCACGAAGAAGGCGCCGATGACCACGCGCACGAAGTCGTCGAGCCGCGCCCATAGCGGACCGGTGGCGCGGTCGAGGCCACCGAGGATCACCTCGCCGGCCGGCGACCGCTCGACCAGCCGGGTGGCGGTGAAGAAGATCAGCACCAGGACGATGCCGGTCCAGAACCAGGGATTGGTCAGCGTCGCGGATACCGGCTGCGGCGGCGCGCCGACGATATAGGGCGCGAACCATTTGACGTGGGCGGCGGCCGGCGCGACCGACAGTCCCGACAGCGCCATCGCGCCGAGGAGGGGAAGAAGGGATCTCGGGGGAAACGGCATCGTCATCGCGGCTCTCCGTCAGCGTTCGGGCCTGTCGCCAGCCCCGGCCGTCAGGCGGACGCGGGAAACGGAAGGCAGCAACAAGGCCGTTGCGGCCGCCGACCAGCCCCGAACGACCGGTCACGGCAAAACTACGCTATCATACTCAAGAAATCCGGCACGTGGCGAATCCGCCGTGGACCGGCTGATGAGACGAGATTTTCAGGAGACTGTCAGGGAGATGGTGCCTGAGGGCGGAATTGAACCACCGACACTACGATTTTCAGTCGCATGCTCTACCAACTGAGCTACTCAGGCACTGCCGCGTTCCACCGGGCGTCTGGTCGCGTCCCGACGGCGAAGCATCGGCCTTATAGATAGTCCGCGCCGGCCTGTCCAGAGGGTTTGACGGGAAAAATCAACTCAGCCGGCAAGACATGGAAAAGCCAGCCGATTCAAGGCCGAAGGCATCGGCTCAGGCGCGGCCGTCCGTCTCGTCCTCGTCGGTCGGCAGGTCGTCGTCCTCGACCACCGGGATCGAGTAGGCGCCCTTCAGCCACCTGTTGAGGTCGACATCCTTGCAGCGCTGGCTGCAGAACGGGCGAAAGGCCGGATCGGTCGGCGCGCCGCAGTTGGGGCAGCGGCTGCCCTTGCCGGCGGCCATCAGGCGAGGGCTCCGTCGGCCCAGCCGGCCCGCACCGGATAGCGGGCCGATTCCAGGAGATTGGCCGTCTCGTGGAGCGGCAGGCCGACCACCGATGAATAGGAGCCGGACACGGCGGCGACGAAGGCGCCGGCAAAGCCCTGCACGGCATAGCCGCCGGCCTTGCCCTGCCATTCGCCGGAGGCGAGATAGTCGGCCATCTCGGACGGCGACAGCCGCTTGAAGCGGATGCGCGTCTCGACCAGCTTCTCGCGCAGGCCGGACGGCGTCGCCAGGGCAAGGCCGGTGAACACGCGATGGGTACGGCCGGACAGGAGCGCGATGCAGCCCTCGGCCTCGGCGAAGGTCTCGGCCTTCGGCAGGATGCGGCGGCCGACCGCCACCACCGTGTCGGCGGCCAGCACCAGCACCTCGCGGCCCGGATAATCCTGAAGCGGCACGCGGTGGGCGGCCACCTCGGCCTTGGCGCGGGCAAGCCGGCGGGCGAGACGGCGCGGCAGCTCGCCGCGGCCGGGCGTCTCGTCGACGTCGGACGGCAGCATGAGGTCGGGCGAGATGCCGAGCTGGTCGAGCAGCGCCACGCGGCGCGGGCTGGCGGACGCCAGGACCAGGACGGGACGGTTGGTCATCGGGCTCACCCCTCGGCGGATCGGCACGGCAACGGCTGCCGGCGCCCGGCAGGAGGACGCCGGGCGGACGCGCCGCCGCCTGCCGCCGCTTACTTGAAGCGATAGGTGATGCGGCCCTTGGTGAGGTCGTAGGGCGTCATCTCGACCAGCACCTTGTCACCGGCCAGCACGCGGATGCGGTTCTTGCGCATGCGGCCGGCGGTGTGGGCAATGATCTCGTGGTCGTTCTCGAGACGAACGCGGAAAGTCGCGTTGGGCAGAAGTTCCGAAACGACGCCTGGAAACTCCAGGACTTCTTCCTTGGTCATGCGGGCATTGATCCGTTTTTCGGGAATTGGTGGCGGATAACTAGCTGAAACGCGCCGCAAAATAAACCACCAAGGCGGAAAAAGGCTGCCGAAAAGCGACGAAGACGTCGATTGTCCCGCCCGCAGCGGCATCCGTCAGCCGTTGGCGGCCCTCGATCCCACCTCCACCATGCTCTCGTCGCGCTGGCCGAGGGGGGGCGCCCAGCCGAGCCGGGCCTTGATGCGGGCGGTGAGCTGGTCGCGAACGGCGCGGTATTCGTCGAGAATGTGCTCGCGCGAGCCGGTGGCCAGCGTCGGGTCGGCGGTCGGCCAGTATTCGGCCTCCACCGAATTGTAGCGGGTGTATTCGAGCGCCTTGTGGTGAGCCTCCGGGGCGAGCGACACGATCAGATCGAAGTTGGTGTCCTCAAGGTCCTCGAAGGTCTGCGGCCGGTGGCGGGAGATGTCGAGGCCGATCTCGTCCATCACCGCCACGGCGAAGGGATCGAGTTCGCCCCGGCGGGCGCCGGCGGAATCGATGAAGACGCGGCCGGCAAACAGATGACGGGCGATGGCCGCCGCCATCGGCGAGCGCACCGCGTTGAACGAGCAGGCGAACAGCACCGCACCGGGCCGCTTCACCTCCGTCGCCGTGTTGCCGTCGTCCGTCATGCGCCTCCCGGTTCAGCCCTTCCAGTGCAGTCCGGCGATCAGGGTGAACAGCCGCCGCGCCGTCAGTTTGTCGATGGCGATCTTGCCCGCCAGCTTGTCGCGCAGGATCTCCGCCCCCTCGTCGTGCAGGCCGCGCCGGCCCATGTCGATCGCCTCGATCTGGTTCGGCGTCGACACCTTGATCGCCTCGTAATAGCTGTCGCAGACCAGATAGTAGTCGCGGATGATGCGGCGGAACGGCGTCAGCGACAGGATGTGGGTGGTGACCGGCACGCCGTCCGCCCGGAAGATCTGCAACACCAGGCGGTTGGAGACCATCGACAGGCGCAGCGAGAACTCGCCGCCATCCGCGCCGACCGGCGCGAAGGAATTCTGCTCCAGGAGGTCGAAGATCGCCACCTGCCGCTCGTGGTCGACCTCGCGCGAGATCTTGGCGATCGACGCCTCGTCGAGCGTCACGGAGACGAGGCGTCCGGAACTGGTGGCCGTGTCGGTCACGACGGTCCTCCGAAAAAGGGTCGACGACGCATAGCACGGCCGCCCCGCCCCACGAAGCCGGCAAAGGTCGACCCGGACAGGAGTTTTACGCATGGCTTGCCGGCCGGCGGCAGGCGGCGCTTGACACCGGCTTTCGCCGGCAACACATAGCGGGCGCGCGCCGGCCTGCCGGCCCTCCCCTCATCCACACGAGCGAGACCATGACGCAATCGGAACGCCACAGCTTCGAGGCCGAAGTTTCCCGCCTGCTGCACCTCATGGTGCATTCGGTCTACTCCAACAAGGACATCTTCCTGCGCGAGCTGATCTCGAATGCCGCCGATGCCTGCGAGAAGCTGCGCTATCTTTCCATCGCCGAGCCGCAGCTCGCCGGCGAGGACGGCTTCGCCATCGAGATCTCCGCCGACAAGGACAAGAAGACGCTGACCGTTGCCGACAACGGCATCGGCATGAGCCACGACGAGCTGAAGGACAACCTCGGCACCATCGCCCGCTCGGGCACCCGCGCCTTCCTCGACAGCATCGCCGACAAGGGCGAGGGACAGGCGCTGATCGGCCAGTTCGGCGTCGGCTTCTATTCGGCCTTCATGGTGGCGGACCGCGTCCGCGTCGTCTCCCGCAAGGCCGGCAGCGAGGAGGCCTGGGCCTGGGAATCGGACGGCGCCGGCACCTTCGAACTGACGCCGGTCGACCTTGCCGAGGCGCCGCGGCGCGGCACGGTGGTCGAGCTGCACCTCAACGAGGAGTCGCTGAGCTACGCCGACGGGCACACCATCGACCGCATCGTCCACGAGTATTCGGCGCACGTGCCGGTGCCGATCCGGTTCAGGACCGGCGAGGAGACGCGCGAGCTGGCCGACGGCTCCGCCCTCTGGGTGAAGCCGAAATCGGCGGTGACGGCCGAGGAATACAAGGAATTCTATCACCACGTCGCCACCGCCTGGGACGAGCCGGCGCTGACGCTGCACTACCGCGCCGAGGGCCGGCAGGAATACAACGTGCTGCTGTTCGTGCCGCGCGAGAAGCCGTTCGACCTGTTCGACCCCAGCCGCAAGGGCCGGGTGAAGCTCTACGTCCGCCGGGTGTTCATCACCGACGAGGCGGAAATCCTGCCGGCCTGGCTGCGCTTCGTGCGCGGCGTCATCGACAGCGAGGACCTGCCGCTCAACATCTCGCGCGAGATGCTGCAGAAGAACCCGGTGCTCGAGGCGATCGCCAAGGGCGTCACCGGCCGCGTGCTGTCGGAGCTGGCCAAGCTGGCGGAGACCGACACCGAACTGTTCCAGACGGTGTGGGCGTCGTTCGGCGCGGTGATCAAGGAAGGTCTCTACGAGGCGCCCGAGCGCCGCGACGAACTGTTCAAGGTGGTCCGCTTCAAGACCACCACGTCGGGCGACGGCTGGCGGTCGCTGGCCGACGTCGTCAAGGACTTCAAGGAGAACCAGACGGCGATCTACTACGCCCTCGGCGAGGACGAGACGCAGGTGCTGGCGTCGCCGCATCTCGAAGGCTATGCGGCGCGCGGCCTCGAAGTGCTGATCCTCACCGACCCGGTCGACGCCTTCTGGGTGCGCACCGCCCTCGGCTTCGAGGGCAAGCCATTCAAGTCGGTGACCCAGGGCGAGGCCGACCTCGATGCCGTCAAGCCGCTGGAACCGAAGACGGACGCGACGCCCGGCGCCGAAGTGGCCGGCCTCGTCGCGGCGCTGAAGGAAGCGCTGAAGGACGAGGTCGCCGACGTGCGCACGTCGGCCCGCCTGTCGACCAGCCCGGTCTGCCTCGTCGCCTCGGACTTCGGCCTCGACCGGATGACCGAGAAGCTGGTCGCCCGCCAGGAGGGCAAGGCGGCCTTCGGCAAGCCGGTACTGGAGATCAACGCCGGCCACAGCCTGATCAAGGCGCTGGCCGCCAAAGTGGCGGCCGGCGACGGCGGCGCCGTGGCGGCGGCGGCTCCGCTTCTCTACGGCCAGGCGCGCATCCTCGACGGCGAAGCGCCGCGCGATCCGGCCGCCTTCGCGGCGGCGGTCGCCGGCCTGCTCGAAAAGAGCCTCGCCTGACGACCGGTGCGGGGCGGGAAGGCGTCGGCCTACCGCCCCGGCCTGCCCTTTCTGACAATGTAACCTCTCCTTGTCGCATGTCTTGTCGGGGCGGAAAACAAGACCGCATCCGAATAACTGTCTTTCGTCCAAGTCTTTCTCTGCGTCGTCTCTCCGAAAACTTTCCTTAACCATCCGGGTCTGTAATTCCCTCGTTTCAGTCTGCTTCGGGGGCTTTTATGACTATTTCCCTCAAGACTTCGCTGATGGCGACCATCATCGCGCTTCTGCTGATGACCTGCGGTCTCGGCTGGGTCGCCGTGTCGCAGCTTTCGGCCGCCAACGAACGGATCAGCGAGTTCGCCGACCACAAGCTGCCGCTGGTCAGGAGCCTCGGCGAGATCCGCTATGCGACGACGCGCCTGCGCGTCCGCTCGGCCCGGCTCGCCCAGATCACCGACGCCGGCGAGCGGCAGAAGGCCAAGGGCCTCGCCGACCAGTCGATCGGCGACGTCGACAGGGCGGTGGCCGAGTATGCCGGCCTGATCGGCGGCCTTCCGAAGCAGCAGGAGGTGCTGGCCACCTTCACCGCGAACTGGCCGACCTACGTCGGGATGCACAACGACATCTACCGGGCGATGGTCGACGGCAAGGCCGACGAAGCGTCGACGCTGCTCAACAAGACGTCGCAGCCACCGTTCAACGCCGTCATCGCCGCCCTGCAGTCGGGCATCGACCAGGTCGACGCCGACGTCGCCGCCGCCCAGGCCGAGGCCGTCGCCGGCTACAGACAGGCCTTCGCGCTCACCGTCGGCACCATCGCCGCCGGCATCGTGCTAGCGCTCGGTGCGCTGGCCTTCGTCTTCTACGGCGTGGTGCGGCCGCTGCACCGCATCGCAGCCGCCATGGCCGGGGTGGCCGGCGGCGATCTCTCAACCGCCATCCCCTATGCCGACGCCAGGAACGAAATCGGCGAGATGGCGTCGACGCTGAAGGTGTTCCGCGACGGCCTCACCGAGGCGGAGCGGCTGCGGCGGGCCGGCGCCGAGGCCGAGACGCGCAGCCGCGAGCGGCTGCTCGCCGAGCGCGCCGCCCTCGCCGACCATTTCGAGACGGCCATGGGAACGCTGGCCGGCGGCTTCGTCCAGTCGTCCGACGAGGTGGCCGACGCCGCCCGCAACCTCGCCGCCACCGCCGAGGAGACCAGCCGGCAGGCGCAGGCGGTGAGCGGCGCCGCCGAGACCGCCTCGGAGAACATGCAGACGGTGGCGGCCGGCACCGAGGAGCTGTCGGCCTCGGTGCGCGAGATCACCACGCAGGTGACACGCTCGGCCGACATCGCCCGCAGCGCCGCCAGGGAGGCGCAACGCTCGAACGACAACGTCAAGGCGCTGTCCGCCTCGGCGCAGGGCATCGGCGAGGTGGTGGAGCTGATCCGGGCGATCGCCGAGCAGACCAACCTTCTCGCCCTCAACGCCACCATCGAGGCGGCGCGCGCCGGTGAGATGGGCAAGGGCTTCGCCGTCGTCGCCTCGGAGGTGAAGAACCTGGCCGGCCAGACCGCCAAGGCCACCGAGGAGATCGCCCGCAAGATCCAGGAGATGCAGGCGGCGACCTCGGTCACCGTCGACAGCATCTCGCTGATCGTGACGACCATCGGCACCATCCAGGAGGTGACGCAGTCGATCGCCGGCGCGGTGGAGGAACAGGGGGCGGCAACCACCGAGATCGCCGGCAACACCCAACGGGCGGCCAGCGGCGCCAACGACGTCACCGGCAACATCGCCGGTGTCGGCACCGCCGCCGAGATGACCGGCTCGGCCGCGACCCAGTTGATGGCCCTGTCCGGCGCCTTGCAGACCCAGGCCGCCAGGCTGAAGGACGAGGTGGCCGGCTTCGTGACCGGCCTCAGATCCGCCTGATCGCCGCCCCTGGCAATTGCCGATCGAGGCGCGGCTCCGGCCGCGCCTTTTTCCATTGTTTTCTCGCATTTTGGCGCGTTGCCGGCCGCCTCCGGCGGGTCTAGGTTCGGGGCGTGGAAACGGGCTTTTCGGCGTCCAGCGCAATTCCCGCACAAGCGGGAACAGGTTCTGCGTCCGGAATTGCGTCTCAACAAAGAGATGGGGCATTTCCGGCGAACGGCGTTCACCGGAGATGCTGAAGGGAGAGTGTCATGATCAAGAATGTCGGCTCGACCGATCGCCTCATCCGGCTCATCGCCGGCGCCATCCTCATCATCATCGCCGTGCCGTCGCTGGCCGGCATGGCCTTCGTCGGCCTCGGCGGCTGGGCGTGGCTGGTCGGCCTCGTCGGCGTCGTCCTGCTGGCGACCGGGCTGCTCAACTTCTGCTACGTCTACACGCTTCTGGGCATCAACACCGGCAAGACGAGCGGAACCAGCACCGGCCAGCCGAGATAACGCCGGTCACTCGAGCCGGATCGCCACGCTGCGCGCATGGCCGCCGAGGCCTTCGACCTCGGCGAGCGTGATGGCGGCTGGCCCGATGCGGCGCAACGCGGCCGGCGGCACCTTCAGGATCGACGTGCGCTTCATGAAGTCGAGCACGCCGAGGCCGGAGGAGAAGCGGGCCGAACGGGCGGTCGGCAGCACGTGGTTGGAGCCGCCGACATAGTCGCCGACCGCCTCCGGCGTGTGGTGGCCGACGAAGACGGCGCCGGCATTGCGGACGCGGCCGAGCATGGCCTCGGGATCGGCGACGGCCAGTTCCAGATGCTCGGGGGCGATGCGGTCGGCGAGCGGCACGGCGTTGTCGAGATGTTCCACCAGGATGACGGCGCCGAAGTCGGCCCATGACGCGGCGGCGATGCCGCCGCGCGGCAGCTCGGCGAGCTGGCGTTCCACCGCCTGCTCCACCGCCTCGGCGAGGCCGGCATCGTCGGTGATCAGGATCGACTGCGCCGCCTTGTCGTGTTCGGCCTGGGCCAGGAGATCGGCGGCCAGCCAGTCGGCATCGTTGTTGCGGTCGGCGATGATCAGCACTTCCGACGGACCGGCGATCATGTCGATGCCGACGGTGCCGAACACCCGCCGCTTGGCGGCGGCGACATAGGCGTTGCCGGGGCCGACGATCTTGGCCACCGGCCGGATGGTGTCGGTGCCGTAGGCGAGCGCCGCCACGGCCTGGGCGCCGCCGACGCGGTAGACCTCGTCGACGCCGGCGAGGCGGGCGGCGCACAGCACCAGCGGATTGACGGCACCGCCGGGCGTCGGCACCACCATCACCAGACGGTCGACGCCGGCCACCTTGGCCGGCACGGCATTCATCAGCACCGACGACGGATAGCTCGCCGTGCCGCCCGGCACGTAGAGGCCGACCGCCTCCACCGCCGTCCAGCGCGAGCCGAGTTCGACGCCGATGGCGTCGGTGTAGCGGTCGTCCTCGGGCTTCTGGCCGGCGTGATGGCTGTCGATGCGGTCGCGGGCGAGCTTCAGCGCCTCCATCACCTCGGGCTTCACCTCGGCGACGGCGGCGTCGATCTCCGCCTCGGAGACGCGAAGGCCGGCCGCCCGGCTGTCGAAGCGGTCGAGCTTCACCGTCCAGTCGTGCAGCGCCGCGTCGCCGCGCGCCCTGACATCGGCGATGATGTCGGCAACGGCGGCGTCGACGTCGGCCGACACCTCGCGCTTGGTGGTCAGAAAAGCGGCAAAGCGGGCCTCGAAGTCGGGCGCGCGGTCGTCGAGGCGGATCGCCACGGGGGCCTCCAGGAAAGGTCGAAAGGGGTCGGGACGGGTCAGGCGAGGTCGTGGGTCGGCTGGTGGTCGGTAGACCAGGCCGCACCGAGGTCGGTGAGGCTCGCCTCGATGCACTCGACGTCGAGCCGCAGCGAGCCGCCGCCGGCGAACTCCAGGAAGATCCGGCCCGACGGATCGTCGTCGTCGCCTTCGAAGCGGATGGTGAGCAGGCTGACGACGGCATCAGGGAAGTCGCGACGGATGTGGGCCGACTTGACCGCCTCGACGCGGGCGAAGTGCAGGAGGCTGCGCCGCCGCTCCTTGCCGTGGCCACCGGCCTTCTCCCAGACGTAGCGGTTGAGTTCGATGGTCAGGCGGCGCTCGGCCGGCCGCCAGACGATGTCGCCGACCTTGCCGACGGCATCCTGCGCGTGGGCGGCGATCACCTTGAGGTCTTCGGCGTCGAGGGCCGCAAGTTTCAGCATGTCCATGGAGGGCTGTCCGCTCCTGTCCCAATGGCGGGAAACCAACACGAATTCGTCCCGCCGAGTTGCCTTGAGATAGGGCGGAAGCCGCGCGGAAGCAAGGCTTTGTCGGTTTTTCCACGCAGCGGACAGGCTGGCCGGGGGATGATGCCGATGGCCGTCAGCTCTCTCCGGCCATCGCCTCGACCAGCTGGTCGAGGGCGGCGCCCCAGCCGTCGTGGAAGCCCATGTCCTCATGATGCTTCCGCGCCTTGGCGGTGGCGTGCATGGCATGCGCCCGGTAGCGGGTGCCGCCCGCCTCCTCGGCGAAGGTCAGGGCGCCGGTGAACAGGAAGTCGCCCTCTCCCGTCGGAGCGGGGTTGGGACGGAAGCCCTCGCCGAGCGCCGAGGTCCAGACCAGCAGGCTTTCCGGCTCGACGGCGAGATAGCAGCCGGAGCCGGGAAACTCCTCGCCCTCGGGCGAGCGCATCACCGTCACGAAGCGGCCGCCGGGGCGGAGGTCGATCTCGGCGTGCACCGTCAGCCACGGCCGCGGGCAGAACCATTTCTTCAACTGCTCGGGCTCGGTCCAGGCCTTCCAGACCAGCCGGCGCGGCGTCGGCACGAGGCGTTCCAGCACCAGGTCGAGTTCGGGATTGAAGGCGATGTTGATCATGGCGTCCGGTCCTCCCGGAAAGGCGGCTCGCGCCGCGGACCCCCATTATGCCGGAGCCGGCCGTCATATCAACTTCTACGTATGGGTCGCGCCGGAAGCAGGGCGCCGAGCCCGTCGAGAATGACGTCCACGGTCGCCTCGACGCCCGGCGTGCCGGTGATGGTGAGGTCGCTGAAGGCGCGGTCGTGATAGCCCTCGGCGTACATCTCGCGGATGCGGGCGCGCTCCCCGTCGTCCAGCCGCCGGACGCCCCGATCGCCGAGCACGACCTCGATGGGCGGCGCCAGCGTCACCGTCATCAGGCGCCGGCCGGCGGCGTCGGCGGCGACCTTGAGGCGGGCATGATCCGCCGCGCGCAGCGGATAGGCCAGGACCAGCATGCCGGCCGGATTGGCGGCGATCTCCGACGACAGCCGGCAAAGGCTCGCCTCGATGGTCACCTCGAGCGGGGCGTCGTCCGGCACGCCGTTGTCATCGCCGTCGATGAAGGCGGCACCGTCGATCGCCGCCGCCAGAGCCTTGCCGACGGTGGTCTTGCCGGCGTTGATCGGGCCGTTCAGGACGACGACGATCCGCATGGCTGCACCTTGTAGACGATGAGGCCGCTGGCCGGCGCAAAGCGGTCATAGAGGCGGCGGGCGGGATTGTCGGCGTGGGTGTGCCAGTAGAGCCGGTTCCAGCCCTTCGCCCCGGCCAGCGCCCGGAGGTCGTCGATCAGCGCCCGGCCGACGCCCCGGCCACGCAACGCCGCATCGACGTAGAGGTCTTCGAGATAGCAGTGCGGCGTCAGCGCCCAGCTGCCCTCGTGCAGCAGGTAGAGCGCAAGGCCGACGGTGGCACCGTCCAGATCGGCGAGACGGCAGAACACCGGACTCACGGGATCGAGGATGCGCGCCCAGGTGTGGGCGGTGACATCCTCCGGCACGGTGGCGCCGAGATGGGCGAGATAGCCGGCCCAGAGGCGGCGCCAGACGCCCTCGTCGCTCGCCTCGGCCTCGCGGATGCGGATGACCATGGCGTCAGCCGCTGATCCGCTCGATCACCGCGCCGCAGCGGCCGAGCTTGTCCTCAAGCCGCTCGAAGCCGCGGTCGAGATGGTAGACGCGGTTGATCACCGTCTCGCCCTCGGCGGCGAGGCCGGCGATCACCAGCGACACCGAGGCGCGGAGGTCGGTAGCCATCACCGGGGCGCCCTTCAGCCGCTCGACGCCCTCGACGGTGGCCACCTGCCCTTCGAGACCGATGCGGGCGCCGAAGCGGGCAAGTTCGGCGACGTGCATGAAGCGGTTCTCGAAGATGGTCTCGGTGATGCGCGAGGTGCCGCGCGCCCGGGTCATCAGCGCCATGAACTGCGCCTGGAGGTCGGTCGGGAAGCCGGGGAAGGGATCGGTGACGATGTCGGCGGCGACGATGCCGGCACCGTTGCGGCTGACCCGCAGGCCGGAATTGGTCTCGACGATGTCGGCGCCGACGCGGCGCAGCACGTCGATCGGCGCCTCGATCAGCGAGGCATCGCCGCCTTCCAGCAGCACGTCGCCGCCGGCCATCGCCACGGCCATGGCATAGGTGCCGGTTTCGATGCGGTCGGCGACCACCCGGTGGCGGGCACCACGCAGGCGGTCGACACCTTCGATGACGATGGTCGACGTGCCAGCGCCGGAGATGCGGGCGCCCATGGCGGTGAGGCAGCGTGCAAGATCGACCACCTCCGGCTCGCGGGCGGCATTCTCGATCACCGTCTCGCCGCGGGCCAGCGTCGCTGCCATCATGATGACGTGGGTGGCGCCGACCGACACCTTGGGGAAGACCACCCTGTTGCCGACGAGGCCGCCGGGCGCCTTAGCCACCACGTAGCCGCTCTCGACGTCGATCCTGGCGCCCAGCCGCTCGAGACCCATCAGGAACAGGTCGACCGGCCGCGTGCCGATGGCGCAGCCGCCGGGCAGCGACACGCGCGCCTCGTGCATGCGGGCCAGCAGCGGACCGATCACCCAGAAGCTCGCCCGCATGGTGGAGACCAGCTCGTAGGGCGCGGTGGTGTCGGTGATCGAGCGGGCGGTCAGCGACACGGTCTGGCCGGTGAGGAGCCCCTCGCCCTGGCGCTTGCCGTTGACGCCGTAGTCGGCGCCATGATTGACGAGGATGTTGGTGAGCTGGCGCACGTCGGCGAGACGGGGAACGTTTTCGAGCGTCAGAGTCTCGTCGGTGAGCAGGCTGGCGATCATCAGCGGCAGCGCCGCGTTCTTGGCGCCGGAAATCGGAATGGTGCCGGTGAGTGGATTGCCGCCGACGATCCTGATCTTGTCCATAGTCACCTCGGCCGGTCCAGCCGGCAAATCGCTCCGGAGCGGCGGCCGCTGCCGGCCCTGCCCCAAACCCTGGTTTCCCGCGCGGCGCTTCATGCGAGCGGCCCGCGGCTTTTTTCGGGCGGACGCCCGCCGAGCGGCGGAGCGGCTAGCCGTTGTCCGGCTTGTCTTCGGCGGCCGGCCGGGCCGCGTCGAGCCCCACCCGCAGGTCGGCCTCGCCGGCGCGGCGGCCGCGCGCCTGCGCCTTCCGCTTCAGGAGGTTGTCGCGCAGCGCCTCGGCAAGCCGCCGCTCGCGCTCCGCTTTCGATCCGCCCTTGCCGCCCTTCGCCGTGCCGCCGTCGCCCGTCATGATGCCGCGCCATTGTTTTCCGGCCTTCCTTGCGATCCTTTTTCCCGCCTTTCAAGGGATTTCGTCGGCAAAGCCGGCTTTTCCCGCCGCTTTGCGGCAACGCGTGGCGACGGCGGCATTCCAGCCACTCAATTTCCTCCGCAATGGGGTTGCGTGGGGCACCGAACTGTGGCAGGAGAACGCCCGTCCCCGACGGCCGATCCGGCCGGCATCCGGACGCCCGATGCTGCGGTAGCTCAGTGGTAGAGCACTCCCTTGGTAAGGGAGAGGTCGAGAGTTCAATCCTCTCTCGCAGCACCATTAATCTCTTGAAATAGCTGAGCTTTTCCTGAGAATTCCGCAGGTTTCCGGGACAAAACGGGCTAGCACGCTGTTAGCACGAGGTTGTCCCGCTTATTATTTTTCAATAAGTTAGCGGTAGCGTGCAGCGTGCTATTAGCACACACCTAGCACACCGACGCAGCACAGTAACTCGCTGGTGGCGACCCATGGATCAGCCCAAACTGCCCTATGTCGTATTTTCCCGAGTGGATAGCCCAAGCCTCTGGGTTCGATTCTCCCTACCGGGACAAGGGCAGAAACGCATTTGCCTCAAAACACCAAACGAGGAAGACGCCAAGCGACGCGCCGAGATCGAATACCAACGCGCTCTCTGGAGCGCCGAGCAAGGCACGCTTCCGGGAAGGACGTCGTTCGACAAGGTCGCCCGTCAATATCTCGAAAGCGCCCAACTGGAAGCCGGAAGCAATCCGTCCAAACTCTCCAAGGTCGCAGCCGACCTAGGCGTGCTTGACCGCTATATGGTCCCCTTCTTCGGTAGAAGCCCCATAACAGCCATCAGCGTCCCGAAGCTTCACAGCTACATGGAATGGCGACGAAGCTACTGGACGAGCGGTCCTGGGGCAAAAGAGACGCATATCGCCTACGAGCGAAAGGGGCGCCGGGTGATCCGTCCTGCCCAGCATATTGAGGCAACGCTGAGCACGTTGCGCCGAGAAGCCGTCACCATGCGGTCGGTGTTCAAACACGCTGTGCGGCTGGGCTACCTCAAGGCATCGGACATTCCCAAGATCGACCTAGTCGCTGAAGAGCGGAACAAACGGCCGTCCTTCACTGATGCCGAGGTTGCCAAGCTCATGCAGGTCGCAGAGCAACGGATGATCGACGTTCTCGACATCCGGAAGCGAGGCAAGCAGTCGAACACCTGGAAGGGTGCCGACGGAAGAGACATCGTCTCCTCTGTCAGCCGCGTCGGCTATGAGCGGATGGTGCTCTACTGCTTCATCGGCATCGCGCTCGAAACCGGCATGCGACCAACCGAGCTGTTTAATCTCGACTGGGGGCACATCGTCGGTTTCAAAGAGGAACGTAACAAGCCAATCAGCCAGCAGCGGATTCGCATCCTGGCCTATGGCAAAGGCAAGAAGCCTCAGCAGCTCGTCCCAAATATCGAGGCCTTCGCAAGCTTCATCAATCTATGGGAAGCGTTCAAAACCGTTCACGGACGGGAACCGAGAGACAACGAGCCGGTGTTCGTCAACGCCTCCGGTGAACGAGCGCAATCTTACAAGAAGAGCCTCAACGCTCTCTTGGAAGCGGCCAAGCTCAAGACCGACGTGTTCGGCCAAGTTCGATCCGCCTACAGTTTCCGGCACACCTATGCGACCCGGCAGCTCAGGAAGGGCACGGACGTCTACACTCTGGCGATCAACATGCGAACGTCCGTCCGGATGATCGAGATGTACTACTCGGACGTGGTGCCAGAGGATTTGGCGAAGCAGTTGGAGGGGAGCTACGATTGATGACAGTTGACGAAATTCGCAAAACAAGCGCAACACAAGCAAAGAAGGGCTTTCTAGGCTTGTCAGGAAGCTGATGACCGCAGGCCAATGAGCCTTGATACCGTTTCCGGAGAAAGCCGTGCAGGAGCTGAACCAAATACTCGCCCAAGCCACCGCATCAATCGAGCATTTGTATTTCCAGTTGCCTATTGATGGAAGCGACCCAATCTTTCGCGAACGCGTCTATTGTTATGAGCTGTACCACCAACTTCGACGGCTTTGGCCGCAAGAAACGCCGTTCAGTCTGAACGGCGAGGTTGATAAACAGGGACACGCCTTAATCAAGGCTAAGGGTGCCCGCGTTGCGTCACCCGATCTCCTCATTCACACTCCTGGCTCTATGGACGGTAATCACGCAATCATCGAGGTTAAACCCGGATCTGCGCAATTGAACGGAGTGTGCAAGGATATTCGGACGCTATCGGAATACTGCACACTCATCGGCTACAAACGCGCGATATATTTGTTCTACGGGGGGCTTCCACTACCTCTGATCAAACGCGCGATCAAATGCGTCGCAAATGAGGGTAAGCCAATCCTCCCCATTGAGCTATGGTTTCATCCACACCCAGGGACGCCTGCGGAGGCTATCGGCACGCTACAACAATTTGCCTAGAGCTAGGGATGCTTTGGCAATGCTGAATTAGTCTGCAGGAAAGCAGACACACATCAAGGCGCTTCAGACTGTTTGTACCCTCAGACTTGTTTCACCGTCATGCGCAAGCGCCAGCCCACGCTGTAGACTGAAGAACAATGTTAATCTTTTCAGGCGAGTGCCGACCAATGAACAGCAAAGATGAATCAACTATCTTAAACGGCTTTCACAATCGGAAACGCTCGACGCGAAGGTGCCCCTGGATGGGCCGTCATCCAAATATGATCGCCAACAGCCAGAGCGGATGCGGCGTAGACCGATTTAATATGACAAAAAACGTCGCTGCTCGTTGTTGATGCGAAACCCCAGCTAGTGTTATCGAACCTTTTTATCGTGCCGAATTCGCGAGCAAGGGTTGAGTAGTAAAGTTCTTCGCAGGCTGCAACCAGTTGATCAGCCGTTGGGCGCGTCGAAGGATCTTTCTGCATACACGTCGTAATCAAAGTAAAAATTGCGTCGGCAAACGGTGCGAACTGCGTGTTGCCCACTAAAGCATGAGGCAAGGCCGGCACTATTGCCGCCTGAATTAGCGGCACAGCTTTGTAACCTGCACCAAAAGGTCGCTTGCCAGTCAAAATCTCAAAAGTTATCGCGCCAATCGCCCAAACATCGGCAGGCTTCCCTGCGTTTTTCATGTCATCGATAGTTTCGGGGGCCATATATGGCAATGCTCCCAGTGCGGTCTGAGAGCTAGTCAACCCCTCTTCATCACCCGCTATTGCGTCCCCGATCTCCTCCTGAGCCATTTTGGCAATACCGAAGTCCGTAATCTTGAATCCAGCAAAGTCTCGGCCACCTAGAACCATGATGTTCGTCGGTTTGAGGTCGCGATGGATCACATTTACATGGTGTGATGCGGCCAACCCTTTAGCGAGATGATGCGTTACGCGGCCGGCCGCAAACGGGTCGAGCATTGTTACATGATGTTTCAAAAAATGCCCTAAGTCACAGCCCTCGATGAGTTCCTCTACCAAGTAGAATCGGTCACCGTCTTCCACATAGTCTAGCGTCTTGGCCACGTTGTCATGGTTGACGCGAGCGCTCAGTATAGCGCTTCTGTTAAAGCGTTTCTTTGCCGAGGGATTCTTGGGCGACTTTAAGGCTGCGTCGCGTTCAAGCAGTCGGTCACGAACGCGATAGACCTCTTGCATACCCCCCTGACCGATGTAACCAGTGACTTGATAACGGCCTCCTACCAAGTCATCTATTGCGTGCAGAACTCCGTTGCTCAAAGAACTACCTCCGGGTGCGTAACATCAAAAGTGATGTAGCGCCTGTTAAATCCGAGATTTGGACCACCGAGCGTTATGACGCACGCGCCAGGGAGCTTCTGCGGTGGAACAATACTCATGTTGTTGATATAGACGTTGCCAACAATATTCGTAGCGATAAAATCATAGCCATCGTACCTCACATCAACAGACCCGAGCGCGCCCGCGCTGAGTTTTACAGACTGGTCTATTTTGCTAAGGTAATGGATCTTGTCACCGACTATCATCGTCGCTTTATGTCGGCCGTGTAACAAATGACGCCCGAGTATATTTCGGACATTCTCCATACTTGGGCGGGCAGCCGGTTCTTCGGATAAACATTGATTGAGTACAGCAGCAATCGAAGACGGGAGGGTAAGTGCTTGCATACCGAAGTCCGCATCTTCACAGGGCAGACTCGGAGGGATCGCGCGCAAATCGTTAGGTAGCTTTCCTCGAATCAATTTGAGCGCCGTGGCGCCAAAGGCAAAAACATCGACTGCCGATGTGAAGTTCACTTTCTGCAACGCTGGAGCGCAAAGTTCTGGCGCAATGTATCCTTGCGTCCCAACCGTTCCGATAGTCTCACAATTCACGCCCCCCATGCGGGACAAGCCAAAATCAAAAATCCGGAGGCAGCCCTCTGCGTCAATCTTCATATTGTTGGGCTTAATATCCCGGTGAACCACTCCGACCGCATGAATGTCGGCTAGACCACACGCTATCGCGTAGACATGTCGGAGGAGCATCTGAACTCGGCAACGGGGATGACTTCATTCAGGTCCTGCCCGGGAATGAACTCCTCAACTATTGCAATCACTGCACCTGAGGTATCTTTAATTACGTCGTAAATTTGTACAACATGCTTGGACCGGATCGCGCTTAGGGCCCTGACCTCGTCGAGAATTCGCTTTTGATCCACTCCGCTCTGCAACACCTTAACGAGCACATCGCGTTCGAGATGCTTGTCCGTACATCTGAAGGCGGTCGACATTCCCCCGCCAGAAAAAGGCTGGCCGACTTTCTCGTAACGGGCGGGCAGTTTCATTATTTGTCCTCATCCGGTCGGGTAGCCGGAACGGAAAACTGAACATCAACTTCGTTGCTAGGTTCATCCAACGGAAGTCGATCAACGGCTTCAACTTTCGGGTGAGCCCGACGCGGCTTTGATTTGCGTGCCTTCGCCGGCTTCGCGTTCACCTTGGCGGACGGAGGCTTGGAGGCAGGCTGGCTGTTGAGAGGCTTCTCGGACCCTGGAGGATTTTCAACCCGCTTGCTCATCTCACTAGGTTGAGAATCGGGCGAAGGATGGTTGCGCTTATTGTCCTGCCGTTCCCATACCTCCGGCCCTGCAAACTGGATGGATAGAGTATCGCTGGGAAGTATTGCCAACAACTCGTTCTCAGCGCTTTCCTCGAAAATTTCGGCCTGTCTTCCGATAGGGAGTAGTATGGCGGACGCATTGTCACGCCCACCGGTTATTTCCGAAAGTGTAAGAAGCTTACGAATGAGATCATTGCCCCCCGCCGCTGCCGCAATGACCCGCTGGAACACAGAATGGGGCACATCGTGCGCACCGTCGGACGTCAACAGCATGGAACTAAATTGTCCCTGAACGAGCGCGATCTGAGCTTCCATTTCCTCGCCCATGCCAACGAACTGCAACAATCGCGAGTCTTTGGGTCCCTCTGCCTCTCCTTCTTGGCGTCTCAGCAGAGCGTTGATGGTATCATCACGACTTAGTTGTTCGACGGCGCGATCGGGCATTATGCCGTAGATTCTGCTATCTCCTACGTGACAAAGCATGGTCACGTCATGAGACAAAATCACGGCGGAAAGTGTAGTACCACCACTCCCCCTAGGTTGCGTTGACAAAAGCCGTTATCCAGATCATCGCGGCGGCGAGGTTGAGGAAACTCTCGTATGAAAGTCTCGTCTTGTCGTAGCGCGTGGCGATGCGTCGAAACTGTTTGATGCGATTGAACATGCGCTCGATACGGTTGCGATCCTTGTAGGCTTTGAAGTCGCACGATGGCGGATCGCGGCGATTTGCGCGTGGCGGGATGACCGGCAGAATGGCTCGCATCAACAGGCTGGAACGGACGTCGTCGCCATCGAAACCCTTGTCCGCCAACATTTTTCTGGGCTTTGCGACCGGCAGAGCCAGAAGAGGCTCGACGCCGAGATAGTCGGAAACCTCCCCACCGGTCAGGACA
>NZ_AULH01000019.1 GCF_000425185.1 Pleomorphomonas koreensis DSM 23070 | reverse complement strand
TCGCCTACATGACCTTTCCCAGGCAGCACTGGACCAAGCTTCACAGCACAAACCCCATCGAACGTCTCAACGGCGAGATCAAACGACGGACAGAGGTCGTCGGCATCTTTCCCAACGATGACGCAATCGTCAGACTCGTCGGGGCGCTGCTGCTCGAACAAAATGACGAGTGGGCCGTCCAGCGGTCCCGCTACATGACACTTGAGACCATCGCCACGATGAGCGATGATCCGCTCATCAGCCTGCCAGCGGCAAGCTGACACGTTCCCGGCTCTGTCCGGAAGGCACGGCGAGCGCCGAAGCTACACCACGCCCTGGGACACGATCCTTGACCCCTCTCGCCGCGCAAGCTCCATCCACTATTGAAGAAGGGCTCGACATGCTCTTTCTGTCGGAAGGGGACGTTCAAAAGTTTTTCGCGGCCTTCGCGAATGTGGTCATAGACAGGATGACATACACTCATCTCGGCTTTTCCGATGATGACTTCTTTATCACATGTACAAAAAATTGAAATCGGTAAATACATAGGAAAATATGAGTGTCTAGTAATATCAGCCATTGCCATGAAAATCAGTAATAGAGAGATGGAAATCCCGGAATACACCGGCTCTTGGGGAGCAAGATAAGCATGGCAAAAGTCGTAATCCTGGTCGACAACAAACGGCGGGACCTTATGGTTGCCGCACATCTCGCCCACCTTCTCGAAAGGAAGGGGATCGAGGTGTTCCTGGAGCCGCTTGAGGCCACCTTTGCCGTATTGGCAGCCCACAAGCCGGACATGATAATTTTCAACCATCTCGCCGCATCACATCTTGCCTCCTACAGCAACAGGCTGAGGAAGCTGGGCGTTCTGGTTGCGATACTTTCAAATGAGGGTCTGATCTATCTTGACGACTTTCGAGAGTTCGTCGCTTTGAAAGCTCATTCGGACGCCCACGTCGATCTTTACATGTGCTGGAACAACGCCATGGCGGAAAGCGTGCGGAGTGTCCGGCATACCCCGGAACTCAGGGTCGAGGTCATCGGCATTCCCAGATTCGACCTATATTTCAACCCCTATAAAGCCCATTTCACCCGGGGCGCAAAAAACAAGACCACATCCTCTAACATACTGATTTGCACAAATTACGTATTCGCGAAATACAAAGACTTGCCTCGCGAGGAAGCTGATCGACTCTTTGCAGACTGGGCCAGGAATTTGCCCAGTGTAGCTGACTATACCGGATTGATCGATCATCTTCACGAGAACCGCAAGAAACTGACGCTCTATATCAGCGAAATTGCCAAAAATCCCGCCTACCAAATCATACTCAGGCCTCATCCGAATGAAGACGCCAGCTACTATGAAAAAGAAGTTCAGGGTCTGCCTGAAGACATCCGCTCCCGTATCCGCATTGCACGAAATGAGAATATTACGGATCTTATTCTAAACTGCGACGTTGAGATCTCGATGGATGGATGCACGACGGCTCTGGAGAGCTGGATCGCCGGCAAACCGACCATCGAGCTGCCGATGGAGCCGCATCCTCTGGTAACTCATGGTCTTCTGCAGCCCTTGCTCGTGCAGTGTCGTAATCCGGCCGATCTTCCCGGCATGGTCGCCGAAGCGCTTGGCAAGCCGGTTCCTTCGGAAATCGCCGCGAAACGAGCTGCGCATCTAGAGCGTTGGTGTGCCTCTCCAAATGGCACGGCCGGCGAAAAAGCGGCTGAAGCGATTGCCAGGCGGATTAGCGAGCATGCCCATGGTGACTACTCTGAACGATTGACCTTCAAAGACCGGCGGAAGGGGTGGAAGCTCAAGCTGCTCACTTTGCTGGACAAGCCTTATGGCTGGAAACCTCTTGCCTTTCTCAAGAAGTATCTATCGCCCGCTTCGTATCCAGCGACATTGCAAATAGTAGGAAAGACCATGTCTCCATCTGATGCCAGAGTGGCCTTGAAGGTGGTTCACGATATTTTTCAGGAATATGATGAGAAGTTAGCGGATGGGGCTGCGAGAAGCGATGGTCAATGACCTGCATCGACGCCCCTGGATGTTCGAAAGCCGCCGTCGGCTTGCGCAAGCGACCCCACGAAACTTTAGCGCGCTCGCACTCTGCTGATCCGACAAAGCCTCTTTCCGGTTGGAGCACTCATGAAACTGGCCATTATTCCGGCGCGGGGTGGTAGCAAGCGTATCCCTCGCAAGAACATCCGTCCTTTCCATGGTCGCCCTATCATCGGGTGGTCGATAGAAGCGGCAAAGAGGTCGGGGCTCTTCGATCTGATTGTGGTCTCGACCGACGATGAGGAGATAGCCGGAATTGCCTTGCAAGAGGGGGCGGAGGTTCCATTCATGCGCCCCGCCGATCTGGCGGACGATCAGTCCAGCAGCGATGCTGTTGTCGCCCACGCTATCGCAACGCTTCGCAGTCAGGGTTTGCGGTTTGAAGACGTTTGCTGCATCTACGCCACGGCTCCTCTCCTGACGGTCGAGGCATTGCGAGAGGGGAGCCGACTGCTGACCATGCGAGGTCATGGGTTTGTGGTGCCGGTTACAGGCTTCGAGTATCCGATACAACGCGCTCTTCGGCGCAAGGATGATGGCACCCTTGATATGTTCCATCCTGAGCATATGAACACGAGATCCCAGGATCTTGAAGAAGCCTATCATGACGCCGGCCAATTCTATTGGGGGAAGGCAGACGCATTCCTTCAAGATCTACCCATGTTCACGGAAAACTCGATCTCAATCAGGCTACCCCGCTATCTGGTGCAGGATATTGATACCCCTGAGGACTGGCAAAGAGCCGAGCTGATATTCTCTGTCTTGAAAGCCGGAGGCATTCTGCCGTGAGACGGGCGATCATCCGTGCAGATGCTTCCGTTTTGATCGGTATAGGCCACGTGATGCGTTGCCTGACCCTGGCCAACGCGCTCTCAGACGCCGGTGTAGAGGTACATTTCATCTGCCGCGATCACCCTGGCCATTTGCGGGACCTCATTAGCGCGCGCGGTTTTGCCGTTCACATGCTTCGCCCTGGACGTAAAGGGTATCCCGAGTGTACGGACGCTCCGCCACACGCAGCATGGCTAAATGCATGGCCTGAAGACGACGCGGAGGCATGTCGACGCATCATCGCCGAAATAGGCCAAACCCATCTCGCAATTATAGATCACTATGGTCTGGATCGCCGCTTTGAGGCGTTGTTGCGCGATGTGATCCCTTGTCTTGCGGTTGTCGATGACCTGGCTGACAGGCCCCACGCTTGTGACATTTTGCTCGATCAGAATGCTGGCCGCGAGGCGGGCGATTATGAGGGTCTCGTTTCCCAGGGAACGACGGTTCTTGCGGGAACGCGGTGGGCATTGTTGCGTCCCGAATTCGGGCAACTCCGCGAAGCTTCGATTGCGCGCCGGACAAAAGGAGACCTGACATCCATTCTCATCACCATGGGAGGTATCGATGCTCTCGGCGTGACCTCGCGTGCCTTGGCCGCCTTGGCCAACTGCGGCCTTGGAGAGACAATAAGGGTTTGTGCTGTCATGGGCGGCCATTCGCCTCATCTCCAAGCCGTTCGCGATGTGTCCACCAAGCTGCCGTTTCTAGTGGAAGTGCTGGTTGACGATCCGAATATGGCCAGGCGTATGCTGGACGCCGACCTCGCCTTAGGTGCGGGAGGAACCACGTCGTGGGAGCGATGCTGCCTGGGCCTTCCCTCGATCGTTTCGGCCTTGGCTTCCAATCAGACGAGAACCGTGGATGCACTGGTAGAAGCGGGTGCTGCTCGTGCGGTCAGACTGACCAATGATTATGAAGGCAAACTTGGCGAAATGATTCAGACGCTTTCCCGGTCGCCTGAGGCGATGCGTCGTATGAGCAGCAACGCTGCCGCCTTGTGCGATGGCCTCGGCACGAAGCGCTTCATCGAAGCAATCAGATTGGATGCCGCTCCGAGGCCATAGGGCAAAGGC
Source organism: Pleomorphomonas koreensis DSM 23070 (assembly GCF_000425185.1). GTDB lineage: Bacteria > Pseudomonadota > Alphaproteobacteria > Rhizobiales > Pleomorphomonadaceae > Pleomorphomonas > Pleomorphomonas koreensis. Next base: position 92,934 of record NZ_AULH01000019.1, on the reverse strand, counting down.
TTCCTCAGACAGAGGACCTTCTAGGCCCGGGCATTAACGCCAGATCCGGGAAGAAACGTCGTCTTCCCTACTCATCAGGCCGTTTGATCAGGGGTTGGTATCGGGCACAATCGGCCTTAATATCGCTCAAGGCCTTACGGCTTATCCCCGAAGGCCTGCCTCAGTCAAAGCAAACAGCAGGATAGCGCTTGTGAAGATTGGTCATTTCGAGATCAGCCGGGAACACCGCCCCTTCATCATCGCTGAGATGTCAGGGAATCACAACCAGTCGTTGGAGCGCGCGCTAGCCATCGTCGACGCCGCTGCGTCCTCGGGAGTTCAGGCAATCAAGCTACAGACCTATACGGCCGACACCATGACGCTCGATCTACGGGAGCGGGAGTTTGTGATCTCCGACCCGGGAAGCCTGTGGTCAGGGCGCTCGCTCTACGATCTCTATGAGGAGGCCCACACTCCGTGGGAATGGCATAAGCCATTGATTGAACGGGCGAAGTCGCGTGGAATGATTGCTTTCTCGACGCCGTTTGACGCTTCGTCGGTTGACTTCCTCGAAAGCCTTGACGTCCCCTGCTACAAGATCGCCTCCTTTGAGAACACCGATGTTGCACTAATCCGCAAGGCAGCCGCTACCGGCAAGCCCCTCGTCATCTCGACCGGCATGGCCTCGCTAGCCGATCTCGAACTGATGGTATCAACGGCGCGCGCCGCCGGCTGCCGTGACCTGATGCTCCTCAAATGCACCAGTACTTACCCGGCAACGCCGGAAAACAGCAACATTTTGACCATTCCCCATCTCCGTGAAATGTTCGGCTGCGAAGTCGGTTTGTCTGATCACACAATGGGCTGCGGTGTGGCCGTGGCGGCCGTGGCCGTCGGCGCCACGGTGATCGAGAAGCATTTTACTCTGTCCCGTTCGGATGGAGGAGTTGACTCGGCCTTCTCGCTGGAGCCCGAGGAACTCGAGAGACTGGTAATCGAAACCGAACGTGCTCGCTTGGCGCTCGGTGTGGTTCGCTATGGTACGAGCGGAACGGAAAAAGACTCGCTGGTATTTCGCCGCTCCCTGTATGTATGCGAGGACATCAGGGCGGGCGACACGCTGACCGACAGGAATGTCCGTGCCATCCGCCCCGGCCTTGGCTTGGCGCCACGCCACTTCGATATGGTACTCGGTCGTCGGGTGCGATGCGACGTCAAGCGGGGCACACCGCTGTCCTTCGACTTCCTCATGGATGCACCGGAACAGTAACGGCTGCGAGCAGGAACGCTCCATGCTTTGCCTGAACCAGTCGAGGCGGCATGTCGAAGATCGGCGACGGGGTAGTATGGTGTTTCGGGCGACCAGCCCGAAAGCGTCATTCCGGTAGATGGAGACACTACCATTACCCCCCCTCCCCTCCCTCCCTGAACTGCAGCGCCCTCAGGTGCGCGTAAAGCCCGCCTTCCGCCATCAGCTCCTCGTGCGTGCCCTTTTGCACCACCTCGCCCTTGTCCATCACGTAGATGATATCCGCATCGCGCACCGTGGCAAGCCGATGGGCGATGACGAAGGTGGTGCGGCCCTGCATCAGGCGGCCGAGCGCTTCCTGGATGTCGCGTTCGGCCTGGGCGTCGAGCGCCGAGGTCGCTTCGTCGAGCAGCAGGATCGGCGCCTGCCGCAGGATGGCGCGGGCGATGGCGATGCGCTGGCGCTGGCCGCCGGAAAGGTTGCCGCCGCCTTCGCCGACGCGCGATTCGAAGCCGTCGGGCATGGCCATGATGAAGTCGTAGGCGTTGGCGTCGCGCGCCGCGGCCTCGATTTCGGCGCGGCTGGCGCCCGGTCGGCCGTCGGCGATGTTGGCGGCCACCGTGCCGTCGAACAGGAAGGTGTCCTGCGTCACCAGCGCCACGTGCCGGCGCAGCGAGTCGACGGTGAAGCGGCGGATGTCGGTGCCGTTGATCAGCACGGCGCCGCCAGTCGGATCGTAGAAGCGCTCGACCAGCGAAAACACCGTCGACTTGCCCGCCCCCGACGGCCCGACCAGCGCCACCACCGAATTTTCCGGCGCCGTCAGGCTGAGGCCGCGCAGCACCGGCGCCTCGCCATAGGCGAAATCGACGCGGTCGAGGGTCACGGTGGCGCTGTCGAACCTGGCTTCCACGGCGTCGGGCGCCGATTGCAGCACCGGCACGAGGTCGAGCACCTCGTACATCATGCGCACGCCGACCAGCGACTTCTCCAGGTCGAGATTGAAGCGGGCAAGGCGCTTGGCCGGCTCGTAGGCCAGGAGCAGCGCGGTGATGAAGGAGAAGAAAGCGCCGGGGTCGGCATTGTAGTGGACGATCTGGTAGCCACCGAACATTACCACGAAGGCGATGGCGAAGCCGCCGAGCGTCTCCATCAGCGGGCTCGAACGGGCGCTCAGCGTGGCGATGCGGTTGGAAAGCTGCTCGACGTTGATCGTCGCCGCCTCGAAGCTCCGGCGCAGCCGGTCCTCCAGGCCGAAGGACTTGACGACGCGGATGCCCTGCACGCTTTCCTGCACGATGGTGATGATCTGGGCGAGCGTCACCACCTCCTTGCGCGCCGCCGTCCGCACCTTGCCGAGCAGGTGGGTGATGCCGTAGATGGCGACCGGCGCGATCACCAGCGACAACAGCGACATCAACGGGTTCTGCACCACCATGACGGCGACCAGCGATATCAGCGTAAACAGGTCGCGGCCGAGGCTCATCACGATCAGGTCGATCGCCGACCGTGCCGCCGCCGCGTTCTGCGAGATGCGCACCACGATGTCGCCGAGGGCATGACGCTGGAAGAAGGAGATGTCCTGCTTCAGCACGGCGTCGTAGAGCTGCCGCTGCAGCCGGGCGACCATGCTGTTGCCGATCTTGGTCAGCGTCACCGACGAGAAATAGGTGGCGAAGCCCTTGACGAGATAGATGAGAACGATGACGCCGGCGATGGTGAACACCAGCCCCTCGTTCTTCTGAATGAAGATCTTGTTGATGATCTCCCGGATGATGTAGGCGCTTGCCGCCGTCGCCAGCGCGGCGATCACCATCATCACCACCGCGAAGGCATAGCGCCGCGCATAGGGTCGGAAGTTGGCGCGGAAAAGCCGCACCAGCGGCCCGAGCTTCTGCTCCGGTCCGGTGAAGCCGTCGAGCCGGCCCTTCAGGAAATCCAAGTCGAAACTCCACGTCTGGCCGGCGATCGGCACCGGGTCGGCCGGGAAATGCTACGCCCGGCGGCGCCTGTCAACGTCCGGAGCGTGTCCGGCGCAAGCCGGTTCCCGCTTTCGCCGGAATTGCTCTAGACCACCACCGGCTCGTTCTTGATCTGCCGGAGCGTCAGGCTGGTCCGCACCTGGCCGACGTTGGGCGTCGCCGTCAGTTGCTCGATGACGAAGTTCTGGCACGTCTTGAGGTCGGGAGCGACACACTTCAGGATGAAGTCGATCTCGCCCGACTGCATCCAGCTCTCGCGCACCAGCGGCCAGTTCTTCACCCGCGCCTCGAAGGCGACGATCTCCGCCTCCGACTGCGAGGCGAGCGAGATGAAGGCGAACAGCGTCACGTCGAAGCCGAGCGTCTTCTCGTCGATCAGCGCCCGGTAGCCCTGGATGACGCCGGCCTCCTCCAGCGCGCGCACGCGCCTCAGGCAGGGCGGCGCCGAGATGCCGACGCGGCTCGCCAGCTCGACGTTGGTCATGCGGCCGTCGGCTTGCAGCTCGCGCAGGATCTTCCAGTCGATGGCATCGAGTCGGGCCTTCATGTCGTGCCTCCACGAACCGGCAGGATCCACGCGCCTGCCGGCCGGGAACATACCGTTCCGGTCGTCCGGACGAAAGCATCTTTCGGCTGCACGAACACTTATTAAAGTGTGGGCTTCCCCCCGCCGCCTTGAAACCGCGGAGCCGGGCCCCTACCATCCACTTGACCGGGACGCCGGCCGCCTTGATGGCGGAGCCGGCGCCCGGATTTCGAGAAACGAGACGAGCATGACGCACACCCACGCCAAGGTCCTGATCATCGGCTCCGGCCCGGCCGGCTACACCGCCGCCATCTATGCCGCCCGCGCCATGCTCGAACCCGTGCTGATCGCCGGCCTGCAGCAGGGCGGCCAGCTCACCATCACCACCGACGTCGAGAACTATCCCGGTTTCGCCGAGGCCATCCAGGGACCGTGGCTGATGGAGCAGATGCGCGCCCAGGCCGAGCACATGGGCACCCGCCTGGTCACCGACATCGTCACCTCGGTCGACCTGTCGCGCCGGCCGTTCGCGCTGGCCTGCGATTCGGGCGATACCTATTCGGCCGACACCATCGTCATCGCCACCGGTGCCCAGGCGCGCTGGCTCGGCCTGCCGTCGGAGCAGAAGTTCCAGGGCTTCGGCGTGTCGGCCTGCGCCACCTGCGACGGCTTCTTCTATCGCGGCAAGCATGTGGTGGTGGTCGGCGGCGGCAACACCGCCGTCGAGGAGGCGCTCTACCTCACCCACCACGCCGACAAGGTGACGCTTGTGCACCGCCGCGAAGCATTCCGCGCCGAACGGGTGATGCAGCAGCGGCTGTTCGCCAACCCGAAGGTCGAGGTGATCTGGAACAGCGTCGTCGACGAGGTGCTGGGCACCGAGGGCTTCCCGCCGTCGGTGACCGGCGTCCGCCTGCGGAGCACGCTGACCGGCGAAACGCGCGACGTCGCCGCCGACGGCCTGTTCGTCGCCATCGGCCACGCGCCGGCCGTGTCGCTGTTCGCCGGGCAGGTTCAGCTGAAGCCGTCCGGCTACATCTGGACGGCGCCCGATTCGACGGCTACGTCGGTACCCGGCGTGTTCGCGGCCGGCGACGTCACCGACGAGCACTTCCGCCAGGCGGTGACGGCGGCGGGAATGGGTTGCATGGCGGCGCTGGAGGCCGAACGCTATCTTACCGTCGTCGAGACTGATACAAAGGTTGCGTAACCAACTGGCGCAACGCGCGATTCAGGACTTGCGCCGGAGCGTGGAAGCGTCGAACCTAGAGCACCCGCCCGAAAAGCGTTTCACTTTTCGGCCATGCGGATGCGGCAAACAGAAAACCGGCATCCGTCCGAAAGGTGCTTCACGTTTCGGACGGATGCTGTGAGAAGCGGGCGGCGCGCCGGACGGGCGGCCACCGGCAACGACGGGGGCGGCAAAGGGGATAGCGATGGATTGGGACAAGCTCAGAATATTCCATGCCGCCGCCCATGCCGGGAGCTTCACCCACGCCGGCGACAGCCTGAACATGAGCCAGTCCGCCGTCAGCCGCCAGGTCAGCGCCCTGGAGCAGGACCTCGGCGTACCGCTGTTCCACCGCCATGCCCGTGGCCTGATCCTCACCGAGCAGGGCGAGTTGCTCTACCGCGCCGCCCATGACGTCATGCTGAAGCTCGAAGACGTGCAGGGCCGGCTGACCGACAGCCGCGAGCGGCCGTCCGGCTCGCTGCGCGTCACCACCACCGTCGGCATCGGCTCAACCTGGCTGACCTCGCGCGTCGACGAGTTCGTCGACCTCTACCCCGACGTGCAGCTGCAGCTGATCCTCAACGACGACGAACTCGACCTCGCCATGCGTCAGGCCGACGTGGCCATCCGCCTGCGCCAGCCGACGCAGCCCGACCTGATCCAGCGCAAGCTGTTCACGGTGCATTTCCACCTGTTCGCCTCGCCGGCCTACATCAAGCGCTTCGGCAGCCCGAAGACCATCGAGGAACTGGACCAGCACCGCATCATCACCTTCGGCGTCGCCGCGCCCAACTATCTCAGGGACATGAACTGGCTGGAGTCGGTCGGCCGGCCCTACGACAATCCGCGCCTGCCGGCGCTGCGCGTCAACAATCTCGTCGCCATCAAGCATTCGGTGCAGCGCGGCGTCGGCATCGCGCTCTTGCCCGACTATCTGGTCGAGGAGGATTCCGGCCTGCAACAGCTGATCCCCGAGGTCGACCTCCTGTCCTACGACACCTACTTCGTCTATCCCGACGAACTCAGGAATTCGGCGCGCGTGCATGCCTTCCGCGATTTCCTGGTGTCCAAGGCGCAGCGCTGGTCCTATTGAGGGACCGCTTCCAACTCCGCATCGGCAGCGATCTGGCGCCGCTCACCGGACGCCAATTTCCGGACGATCCCTGAGCCGGCAAAGCATCGGCCGATGTTTTTGCCAAGACTGCGTTTTCCCGTAGCGGAAAACACCGATGAATCGTCAATGCTTCACGGTGATGTTACGGTTTGGGCAATTTAACCGGGATATTGCATAGCAGATTTGCAGATTGCCTGCTTGTTTTGCACCGACCCCGGGTGCATATAGACCTTAGCTGATGTGTTGGTTCCCTCGCCATCCTCCCGGCGAAAGCGAATCTTCAGCTGTTCCCCTCTGGAAGGTGCGGTATCGTCCCTGCGATCCGCATTCCAAAACTGACAGCCGGGCCTGGTGCCCGGCTTTTTTTTGTCTTCCTCCACGGCCATTTGCAGACTAGGGAAGCCGGAGCGCCGGCCGTTTCCCGGAGCCCGGCAAGAAGGCCAGTTCGGAACCGCGGAACCATTGCCATGACGCCTGAACCGGGTGGCTTGCTGCTGATCGGAACCTCGCATGTCGGCAAATCGACCTGCGCGAGCAGCGTCGGCTCGGCCCTCGGCTGGCCGGTCGTGTCGACCGATGCGCTGGGGCGCCATCCCGGCCGTCCGTGGACCGGCGTGCCCGATGCGGTGCTGGAATTCTATCATCGCCTGTCGGATGACGCGGTTCACTGGTTCCTGAAGGTGCACCACGAAAACATGCGGCCGCTGATCGGCGCCAGGATAACGGCCCTGCGCGAGGCGGGCCGGGGCTTCGTCCTGGAGGGCGCCGCCTTGCGGCCCGAGTATCTTGCCGGCTGGCCGTTCGGCGATGCCCTGGCCGTCTGCCTTCGCGTCGAGACCGACGTGCTGCGCGCCAGAATCCGGCAGGGCAGCGGCTACGCCCGCCAAGGCGAGCCGATGAGGCTTGCCATCGACAAGTTCACGGAACGCTCGCTGCGCGAGAACGATGCCCTCGCCGAGGCGGCCGTCAGGCTCGACGTGCCCGTCATCGATGTCACCGACCTCCGGGACGCCGACAGACTGGCCCAGCGGTTGGCGTCGCGCCTCGCCGGCGCCTCCGAAACCTGAACGACAGCCGATTCCGTCTCCGCATGGCCGTACCGCACACGCGACATGCGGTTTGACCTTGCGTGAGGCCGCGCGCCGCAATAGAGCAGGAACATCGTATTTAAACCGATACGATTGACCACTCCAGCGTTCGGAGACGCCATTCATGTCTTTCCTTGCCCAGTCGCTTGCCCGCGTGAAGCCGTCCGCCACCATCGCCGTCACCAACAAGGCCCGCGAGCTGAAGGCCGCCGGTCGTGACGTCATCGGCCTCGGGGCCGGCGAGCCGGATTTCGATACGCCGGACAACATCAAGGAAGCGGCGATCAAGGCGATCCGCGACGGCAAGACGAAATACACGGCGGTCGACGGCATTCCCGAACTGAAGGCGGCAATCGCCCTCAAGTTCAAGCGCGAGAACGGCCTTGTCTACAAGCCGGCCGAGATCACCGTCGGCACCGGCGGCAAGCAGGTGCTCTACAACGCGCTGATGGCGACGCTGAACCCCGGCGACGAGGTGCTGATCGCCGCCCCCTACTGGGTGAGCTATCCGGACATGGTGCTGCTCGCCGGCGGCACGCCGACCTTCGTCGAGGCAACGATCGAAACCAACTTCAAGCTCACCGCCGAGGCGCTGGAGAAGGCGATCACCCCGAAGACGAAGTGGTTCATCTTCAACTCGCCGTCCAACCCGTCGGGCGCCGCCTATACCCGTGACGAGCTGAAGGCGCTGACCGACGTGCTGGTCCGCCATCCGCACGTCTGGATCATGACCGACGACATGTATGAGCACCTCGTCTACGACGACTTCGTGTTCACGACGCCGGCAGAGATCGAGCCGTCGCTGATGTCGCGCACGCTGACCGTCAACGGCGTCTCCAAGGCCTATTGCATGACCGGCTGGCGCATCGGCTATGCCGGCGGCCCGGCCGAACTGATCAAGGCCATCGCCACCATCCAGTCGCAGTCGACCTCCAACCCCTCGTCGATCTCGCAGTATGCGGCGCTGGAGGCCCTGACCGGCCCGCAGCACTTCATCGCCGAGAACAACAAGGTGTTCAAGGAGCGCCGCGACCTCGTGGTGTCCATGCTCAACCAGGCGCGCGGCATCCACTGCCCGACGCCGGAAGGCGCCTTCTACGTCTATCCGTCCTGCGCCGGGCTGATCGGCAAGAAGACGGCCGCCGGCAAGGTGATCGCCTCCGACGACGACTTCGTCACCGAGCTGCTGGAGCAGGAAGGCGTCGCGGTGGTGCAGGGCTCGGCCTTCGGCCTCGGCCCCAACTTCCGCATCTCCTACGCCACCGCCACCAAGGATCTCGAAGAAGCCTGCGTGCGCATCCAGCGCTTTTCGGCATCGCTGTCCTAAGCAACCGCGCATCGGCATCAGCCGAGGGGGACCGGAGGCAACTCCGGTCCCTTTTTTGATGGGGCGAAGCCGAAAATACGGCAGCCGCCATTTACGCGGCATTAACCGAACCAGTGCATTGGCATCTGGCAAGCCATTGAGACAATGGAGAATTCCGGATAATGCCGGCTTCTCCACCAGCGCTCCACCGGGGAAGTGTTAACCGCGCCACGAAATCGCCACGACATCTCCCGTCACCCACCTCAATCCCGGCATCGGCACGGCCCATTCGCCCGGCATACCTCAGCCCATCGGACGCCGCCGACGATGACGACCGGCGCGGCGCCGAAACGGCAAGGACGAGAGCGATGACCGACAGGATCGACGATACCCCCTTCGACACCAGGACCGGACGCCACCACGAGCTGTCGGTCGGCGCCGGCGCCTCGATCGTCATCGTCGTCGCCGCCACGCTGGCTCTGATGGTGACGCTGCTGTTCGCCAGCCTGACGCCGACGCGGGCCGCCGAGATCACCCCCGCCGCCTTCTCGGTCGAGACGGTCCAGCCGGCCGGCAGGGCTCACACCTTCACAGCTGCGCCGCCGCGCGACACCAGCTATTTTATCGAGCCGCCGGCCGGCGCATCCGGCAGCCTGTCGGCGATCGTCGTCATGGCGGTGCTGGCCGGCTGGCTCGCGGTATCGGCCGACCTCTGGCGCGCCCTGTTCAATCGGGTTAAAAGCTGGGATCGCTCGCGCTCGTAACCCCGGTATCCCATGTCCCCCTTGCGTTTCCTCGGTCTGGTGCTCGCGGCCCTTGCGGGGGCGTTCCTGCTCCTGGTGCTCGCGTTCAACACCTACGGCCGGGAGGAGAGCTGGGAAGCGGTGTTCGGCTCTCCCGATCTCGGCCCCTATGATTTCGCCATGCCCTCGCGCACCGGCAAGCTGAACGACACCCTCGCCTGCCCGGCCGACGACTGCCAGAAGGGCATCCCCGACATCGAGACGCGCCGTTACGACCTGCCGCCGGCCGCCCTGTTCGCGGTGGTCGAAAAGGTGGTCAAGCATCTACCGGGCAAGGTGCAGGTGGTGGGCGCCAACCCGGTGAGCACTCGCCTCCGGGCGATCGTCTTCTCGCCGGTGCTGCGCACGCCCTCGACGCTGTCGGTGCTGGTGGCGCCGGCCCGCGGCGGCGGCTCGCTGCTCTATGTCTACTCGCGCAGCCAGATCGGCTATTACGACATGGGCCGCAACACCGCCAACATCGTGGCGCTGATCGCCGGCATCGACGCCGAACTGGTGGCGGCGGCCGCCGCTCCGGCTTCCCCGCCCGCCCGGTGAACGGCGATGCGTTCTACAGTTCCCTGAAGGTCGCCACCGCCCGGCCAATCACCTCGACCGTGTCGAGGTCGAAATAGGATTGGAAGCCCGGAACCACCGAGGCCGGCACGAAACGGCCGGGATTGTCCTCGTACATCCGCAGCACCACCCCGCCGTCCCCCGTCGCCAGGACATAGACGGCGCGCCCCTCCCGCGCCACCCTGAAGAGGTCGACCAGGACGATGCTGTCCTTGGGAATGATCTGGCTCATCGAGTGATCGGCGAGCCTGATCGCCACGACGGCCCCCGTCACGCGAGGAAGATGGACGTTTCGGGCGCCTCTGGCGGCATCGGCCCTCCCGGCCAGGATCTCCGGCCGCCGGTCCGGCAGTTCCTCGATGCCGAACAGCGGAATGCCGCCGTCGAAACGTTCCTCAGGCGAATCGTCTTCCCCCAGCAGCCAGGCTTTCGACGTCTTGAGGACGGGCGCCAGCGCTTCGACGGTGCGGATGTTGACGCCGACGTCTATGCCTTGCGACTTCGCGCGCCTAATATTTCTGATGGCATCCTTGCTCAAACCGGCCGCCAGCGAGGCTGCGGAAGCAGAAAGCCCTACATCTTTAAGCTTCTTTTCTATTCTATCCAAAATATCCGCCATGATGGCGATTCATATAATACGGGTAGACTGCAAGAAAGCGGTTTAAATACCGAAACTAAGTTGCACCCCCCTGCGCGTTACATCTCAATTAGCAAGAATTTTTCACAATAACTACTGAGATATGGGGCAGGCCAGCAGCACAAAAACCGCCATCCTCACATTGCGCGGCACAACAGAATCGGTTATTTTACCTCTATGCGAGCAGATACAGCACCAAGGCATAGGGGATGGTGATGGAATTCCTGTCGGCTATTTATCTGTATTCGACGATAAGCGGCGCCCTTGTTGCTCTCTATTTCGGGATCCATCTGTTCATACTGAACTTGTTCATCCTATTCGGACTATGCCTGACTTTTTGCGGAGCAGGAAGTTACGGTTTCCTGAATTCAATTCTATTCACGTTTGTCGTGCTGATCTCAAATCAAGCCAGCTTCGCATGCGGTATTGTTTACAAATATTTTCACATTCTGGTGCCGGGCCGGATCGCGGACAAGAACAGGAAATCTCCCGCCGCCTGAGAGGCGCGAGCCTGGATCGGTAAGATAACCTTCCGGAGTCTTCGCAACCGGCCGGAACTGCTCGCGGAGAGCTGGCCCGCATGCGCCTTGCGACGGCCGACCGGGCGATGCCGGCTGTGCCGGTCGATCCGGCGGGACGATCGCCGGCTTCGGGGCAGACGCCATGAAATGACCGCCCGCCGGCGGCGGCCGGGGGCGGTCGCGATGTCCTGCCGATGACGGCTTATTCGTCTTCCGGCACCAGCTCCATGATCTTCTTGTCGGGCTCGCCGGCGCACTGGTCGGCGATCTGCTTCACGTTGGCGACGAGCTGGTCCATGTCGATCACCGTGTTGCCGCTCTGGTGGCTGAGATAGCCGTCGATCCAGACGACAGTCGGCAGGATGCCGTCCTCGTCGGCCAGGAACTGCTGGCAGGTGAGTTCGGCCATGTCGACCTTTTCACCGGCGGCGGCCAGCGTCGGCACGCCGAAAAGCAGCCCGCCGATGCCGGCGGCAACCCATGCTGATTTCATGATTTTCCCCTCCGGACGCGCCGGCACCGGGCGATCGCGCCCGCCGTCATCGCCCTGCTTCTGCATATCACGAAACAATCACTACGTAATATGCCTTAGCAGCCCCCATGCCTCGATCAGCCGGCCGGCGGCTTGCCGGTGTAGACCGCCAGCTGGGCCGCGAAAGCCCGCTGATAGGCGGGCCGCGCCTCGCCACGGCCGACATAGGCGGTGAGGTTGGGATAGCCGTCCAGAAGGCCCGACGACTTCAGCCTGAGCAGCACCGATACCATCATCAGGTCGCCGGCGCTGAAGGCGCCGTCGAGCCAGTCAGCATCGCCGAGGCGGGCGGAAAGCCGGACCAGCCGGTCGCGGACGCGGTCCTCGACCAGCGGCAGCCGCGCCTCGAACCAGCTCTTGCCGCTCTCCAGCAGCCTGACGATTTCAAGGTCGAAGATCGGCGGCTCCACCGTATTGAGCGCCGCGAACATCCAGGTGATCGCCCGCGCCCGGGCATTGGGGTCGTCCGGCAGCAGGCCCGCATGACGCTCGGCGATGTGCAGCACGATCGCCCCGGTCTCGAACAGGGCGAGATCGCCCTCCTGATAAGTCGGAATCTGCCCGAAAGGATGCAGCGCGAGATGCGCCGGCTCCTTCATCGCCGCGAACGACACGAGACGGACCGCGTAGGGCTGGCCCACTTCCTCAAGCGCCCAGCGAACGCGCGTGTCGCGCGCCAGCCCCTTGCCGCCATCGGGCGATCGTTCGAAGGCGGTGATGGTGATGGTCATCGCCAGTCTCCTTTCCCGGCCACGGCGGCCGGCTCGAATGCCTGACGGTCCGAGATCAGCGAGGCAGCCGATAGACGGACACGTGTGAACGCGACTTGGCAGTGAACGGCGTGCCGATCCAGTCCGCCGACCTCTCCTCAAGCTCGAAGCCGGCCAGCTGCCCATCAGGTCCAGCTCGGTCGGCCAGACGTAGCGATGGGACGAGCGCGTCAGGGCCGCCTGTCCGTCATCATCGAAGCGGAAGTGATGCGATACGACGCGCTGATTCAGCACGTCGTAGGTGTCCAGGCCGACATATCCGGGCTCGGTTTGCCAGACGACAGCATCCTGGCCGGGCGGCAGCTTACGCAGTTCGGGAACCCACAGCTCGATCACGAACCGTCCGCCGGGGTCCAGATGTCGCGCCGCGTTGCGGAAGCAGGCAACCTGCTCCGCCTGCGTCAGAAGGTTGGATATGGTGTTGTAGACGAGATAGACCAGCGCGAAGCGGCCGGGCGCCCGCGCCGTCGCCATGTCGCCGATGACGACCGGAATCCGCGCCTCGTCGGCCTTGGTGCGCAACTGAGCGACCATCGCCGTCGACAGCTCTATCCCCGTGACGGAAACGCCCTTGCGGCTGAGCGGAACGGCAACCCGCCCGGTTCCGATGGCGAATTCCAGCGCGCGGCCGCCAGCGGCCAGAGCGGCGAGCCGATCGACCGCCGGCTCCAGCACCTCCGGCGCGAACATGCCGGTACCCGGCGTGTCGTAGTCCCTGGCGGTTTCGTCGTCCCAGCAATCGTGGTGGCTCATGCGCGGCCTCCTCCCGGCGGCATGTTCGCCGCATCCGGGGATGGAATCCAGCGAAACCGCGCGATCGAGGTGTCTACCAAAACACAAACCCCGCCGCGCTGGTGCGCGACGGGGTCATGATTGACGAGAAGGACCGGCTGGTCATTCGGCGGCGGCGACCTTCTTCGGCTGCACTTCGTCGAGATAGGCGTGCATCAACAATTCGCTGATCGCGCCGGGCTTGAAGCGGTAATCGCCGATCTCGGAGATCGGCGTCACCTCGGCGGCGGTGCCGACCAGGAAAGCCTCGGTGAAGGTCGAAAGCTCCTCCGGCAGGATGTGGCGGCGGTTGACCTTGATGCCGTGACGGGCGGCGATCGCCTCCACCGACTGGCGAGTGATGCTGTCGAGGAAGCAGTCCGGCTCCGGCGTGTGGAGTTCGCCGTCGCGGACGAAGACGATGTTGGCACCGGTCGATTCCGCCACATAGCCGCGATAGTCGAGCATCAGCGCGTCGGTGTAGCCCTCGGCCTCGGCGGCATGCTTGGACAGCGTGCAGATCATGTAGAGGCCGGCCGCCTTCGACTTGCAGGGGATGGTCAGCGGGTCGGGCCGGCGGTAGCGCGCCCAGGTCAGGCGGATGCCCTTCAGCTTCTCGGCCGGGCTGAAGTAGCTCGGCCACTCCCAGACGGCGATCGCCATGTGGATGGTGTTGTTGGGCGCCGACACGCCCATCGCTTCCGAGCCGCGCCAGGCGACCGGCCGCACGTAGGCGTCGACAAGGCCGGAGCGGGCCAGCGTTTCCCTGGTCGCCGCCTCGATCTCCTCGAGGCTGTAGGGCAGCTTGAAGCCGAGGATCTCGGCCGAGTCGATCAGCCGCTGGCTGTGTTCCCTCAGCTTGTAGACCTCGCCGCCATAGGCGCGCTCGCCCTCGAAGACGGCGCTGCCGTAATGGAGCGCGTGGGTCAGAACATGCACCTTGGCGTCCTTCCAGTCGACGAACTTGCCGTCGTACCAGATCACACCGTCGCGGCTGTCAAACGGGACATTGGCCATTTTGAACTCCCAGACCTCTTCTTCTCTTTTGCTGCCCGTCACCTTCGGGCAATGGCGCGGCATGCACCGGCGAAGCGTTTTGCCTCGGCGTCGACAAGCGGCTATGCTTGCGAACCGATGGTCCCGGCAGCGCCGGAGGTCCGTCGCGGCCGCGTCGTGCGAACGATCGTTTCGTCGTGACGGGAGTTCAAGTAACAAATGAATCGAAGTATGTCAACATGGCTGCCATAAATTTCCAGCGCGACGCCGCGAGTCCATCCACCGATTCCGCGGTGAGTCGGCCCGACGGCAACGGCGGCGACGGGCTCGACCTCGAACTGATCGAGCTTTTGTTCTTTGCCTACCGGGACTTCGTCGGCGAAGCGGACCACATCCTGGAAGAGATCGGCTACGGCCGCGCCCATCACCGCGTCGTCTATTTCGTGACGCGCCATCCCGGCCTGCGCGTCTCCGATCTCCTCGACATCCTGCAGATCACCAAGCAGAGTCTCGGCCGCGTGCTGAAGCAGCTCGTCGACGACGGCTACATCGAGCAGCGCCCCGGCCCGGTCGACCGGCGCGAGCGGCTGCTCTATGCCTCCGGGAAGGGAGAGCGCCTCGCCTACGACCTGTCGGCCCGCCAGCATGCCCGCGTCGAGCGGGCGCTCGCCACGCTGCCGTCGGGCGCCCGCGCCCTGGTGCGCGACTTTCTCGGCAACATGATCGACGCCCGCGCTCCCGGCGCGCCGGCCGAACGGGAAGGCTGAACGATGTCCACCCTGCCGCCCGCCGACGGCGCCAGCCACGTCCTCGTCGTCGATGACGACAGCCGCATCCGCCAGTTGCTCGCCAAGTATCTCGGCGGCAACGGCTATCGCGTCACCGCCGCCGCCGACGCCGCCGAGGCGCGGCGCAAGATCTCGGCCATCGAGTTCGACGTGCTCGTCGTCGACGTGATGATGCCGGGCGAGGACGGCCTGTCGCTCACCCGGGCGCTCAGCGCGGCGCAGGACGTGCCCATCCTGCTCTTGACGGCCAGGTCCGACGGCGCCGACCGCATCCGCGGCCTCGAGGCCGGCGCCGACGACTATCTCACCAAGCCCTTCGAGCCGCGCGAGCTGCTCTTGCGCCTCAACAACCTTCTCAAGCGCCGGCCGCTGCCGGAGGCGCCGCTCACCCGCGAGGAAATCCGCTTCGGCCGCTTCGTGTTCGACGCCAGGCGCGAGGAGCTGTGCGACGGCGAAACGACCCTGCGCCTCACCGACCGCGAGCGGCAGCTGCTCGCCCAGTTCGCCGCCAGCCCGGACGGCACGCTGTCGCGCGAGGCCCTTGCCGGTGAGCCGGGCGAGGTCGGCGAGCGCACCATCGACGTGCAGATCAACCGCCTGCGCCGCAAGATCGAGGACGATCCCGGCAATCCCCTGTTCCTCCAGACGGTGCGCGGCGTCGGCTATCGCCTGCGCTTCGAGTGAGCGGCCGATGAGCGGAGATCGGACAAGCGATGCGCCCGAACCCTTCGAGCCGCGCGGCCGCTTCGCCGCCGGCCTCGACCGAATCGACCGCCTGATCCGCCACCTCAGGCATCTCATCGCCCGCTACAGCCCGCGGCCGTTGCGCCGGGCCTGGATGCGCGTCGGTTACGTCATCAATCAGTCGCTGCCCAAGGGTCTGCTCGGCCGTTCGCTGCTGATCGTCGTGGTGCCGATGCTGATCCTGCTCGGCGTGCTGACCGGCGTGTTCATGGATCGCCACTGGATGCTGGTCACCCAGCGCCTGTCGGATGCCGTCGCCGGCTCCATCGTCGGCCTTGCCAACATCTCCGACGCCGCGCTGCCCGAGGATCTGCGCACCGACATCGTCCGCTCGGCCGGCCAGGCGATGGGCCTGACGGCGGAGATCCTGCCGCCGAGCGAGGTCGGCCGCACGCGCCGGCTGTCCGGCGACATCGTCCACCAGATGCTGGCGAGCGGCATCGTCAAGCGGACGCGCATGCCCTTCTCCATCCGCGACATCGACGGCGGCGACCGCGTCGAGGTGCGCATCGTGGTTCATGCCGGCATCCTCAGGGCGGACTTCCCCCGCAGCCTCGCCTATGCCGCCAACTGGCACTTCTTCCTGGTGTGGATGGCCGCCACCGCCCTGTTCCTGGTGACGGTGTCGCTGATCTTCCTGCGCAACCAGATCAAGCCGATCGAACGGCTGGCCGCCGCCGCCGAGGCCTTCGGCCGCGGCCGGCCGGTGGAGGGCTTCGCGCCCACCGGTGCCCGCGAGGTGCGGCAGGCAGCGCACGCCTTCATCGGCATGCGGCGGCGCATCGAGCGGCAGATCGAACAGCGCACCACCATGCTGGCCGGCGTCGGCCACGACCTGAAGACCATCCTCACCCGCTTCCGCCTCGGCCTCGCGCTGTTGCCCGAGAGCGAGGAGACGGCGGCGCTTGGCGCCGACGTCGCCGAAATGGAAGCCATGCTGGAAGCCTACGTCGATTTCGCCCGCGGCGATGCCGATGAGGCGCCGCAGCCGCTCGACGTCGAGGCGGTGCTCGCCGACTGCCTGCGCCAGGCGGCCGGCCCGGCCGGCCGGACGGCCCATTTCGCCTTCACCGGCAATAGCGGCGTGACGCTGCGCCCCACCGCCTTCCGGCGGCTGATCGCCAACCTCGTCGGCAACGCCGTCCGCTACGGCCGCTCCGCAGTGTGGGTGACGGCCGAGCGGCGCGAGGGCTGGCTGTCGGTGATCGTCGAGGACGACGGACCCGGCATTCCCGACGACGAGCTGGAGGCGGTGTTCCGGCCCTTCTACCGGCTCGACGCGGCGCGCAACCAGGACGTCCCCGGCACCGGCCTCGGCCTCGCCATCGCCCGCGACGTCGCCCGCAGCCACGGCGGCGACATCGCGCTCGATCCGAGCCCGCGCGGCGGCCTCAGGGCGACGGTGCGCCTGCCGGCCTGACGGAGCGGCCCGAACGGAGGGCAAGTCGTGCTAAGGCCGAGCAATCGCCTTCGGCCGGACAAGGGATACGCGACATGGAGAACACCGAACCGCCGCGTGAGCCCGACGCCATGTCGCGAGGCGCCGCCATTGCCTATGCGGCCGGCCTGCCGCTGGCGCTGCTTCTGTTGATCTTCCTGCCGGCCGGCACCATCGCCTGGTGGCCCGGCTGGATATTCATCGCCGTGCTGAGCGCCGGCTTCAGCGTCTCGGCCCTGGTGCTGGCCCGAGTCAACCCGATCATCTATCGCGCACGGAGCCGGTTTCAGGCCGGCACCAGGAGCTGGGACAAGGCGCTGCTCTCGGTCATCCTGCCGGCCATGGCGGCGATCCTGCCGGTGGCGGCGCTCGATGCCGGGCGGTTCCATTGGTTGCCCGTGCCGCTCTGGGCGGTGCTCTTGGGCTATGCCGGCGTGCTCCTCGGCATAGCGACAACCGCCTGGGCGCAGGCGGTCAACCCATTCTTCGAGCCGGGCGTCCGCATCCAGTCCGAGCGGCGGCAGCGGGTGATCGACAGCGGTCCCTACCGGTTCGTCCGTCACCCCGGCTATGTCGCCGCCGTCGTGCTGTTCTTCGGCATGGCGCTGGCGCTCGGCTCGGTGTGGGCTCTGGCGCCAGCCGCGCTGGCCTCGGGGCTGCTCGTCCTGCGGACCGCCTGGGAGGATCGGCTGCTGCGGGCCGAACTTGCCGGCTACGACGCCTATGCCCGCCGGGTGCGATGGAGGCTGGTCCCCGGTCTCTGGTGAAGTCGTCATGCAAAACGCCCCGGCGCGGTCGGCACCGGGGCGTCGTCAAGCCAATCGCTTGCGGTTTCGTCAGGCGGCGCGCTTCTGCGGCGGCGGCATGCGCAGGTTGGCCACCGGCTCCCAGACGGCGCGGTCGATCTCCCGCTCGGCCGTCTCGCGGCAGAAGCCGATATCGTCGAGCAGATAGGGATCCTCGACCAGCCGCTGCAGATCCTGGCGCAGCACGCGGCGTTTGCGCCACTGCCGGTAGATCTGGCCCGGATTGAAGGTCGTGCCGAACCACTGACGGAGAGGCATCGAGAAGATCATGATAGAACTCCGTGGGTCTTCATCTGAGGTCTATATGGCCGCCGCCGCCCGCCCCTTCAAACGCCTTTTTCGTCCGCTTGACGTTCCAAAAACTCAACTGTAAACAAATCCTTGCCAAGGGCGGGCCGCGACCGCTTCAACGGCCCGCCGCCTTGCGGGGTAGTGCGTAGACGAGCGTCATAATTCCGACAAAACAGGCCTTTGGCGGCAGCCGGCCTACGGGTTTTGTGGGAGGAGGATGCCCACTGATACCTTGGTCGAGGCGGCCTTGTCGCGCGGCGCGGCGATGGTTGTCCGTGCGTGAAAATCAACCGGGAACGGGATAGAGGAGCCGATCGTGGCCGTCCACCGCCTGCCCAGCCTCAACGCCCTCAAGGCCTTCGAGAGCGTCGCCCGCCTCGGCGCGCTCAACCGCGCCGCCGAGGAGCTGAACGTCACCGAGAGCGCCGTCAGCCGGCAGATCCGCGCCCTGGAGGACGACCTGCGCGTCGAGCTGTTCCGCCGCGTCCACCGCGGCGTCCGCCTGTCGCCGGAGGGCGAGCAGCTGGCGCTGTCGCTCGGCACCGCCTTCGAGGCGATTCGCCGCGGGGTCGAGCAGATCCGCGCCCGGCCGGGCGTCATCCGCGTCCGCACGCCGCCGACCTTCGGCGCCCGCTGGCTGCTGCCGCGCCTCCGCAGCTTCGAGACGGCCAACCCCGATCTCACGGTGCGCGTGTCGGTGCTGTGGGAGAACATGGAGCCAAGCGACGTCGAGAACGACGTCGGCATCCTCTACGAATCGCGCCTGTGGCAGCCGGAGGAACTGGTGCCCTTCCTGATGGAGCGGCTGACGCCGGTCTGCTCGCCGGCCTATTACCAGACCATCGCCCATCTCGAGCCGATCGATCAGTTGCGCCGCGGGCAGATCCTGCATTCGGCCGGCTTCGGCGACTGGAAGCGCTGGGTGGCCCGCGCCTTCGGCGACAACGCGCTCGACGTCGAGCACGGCGAGATCTTCGACACCATGGACACCGCCCTGCGCGCCGCCGAGGCGGGGCGGGGCTTTGCCATCGCCGATCTGTCGATGATCGACGACGACCTGACGCTCGGCCGCCTGGTGGCGCCGTTCCGCGTCGTCGCCGCCGGCGCCGACAACTTTTATCTTGTCCGCCGCGACCGCCTCCGGCCGAAGCCGGAGGTGACGCGCTTCGTCGAATGGCTCTACGCCCAGGTCGAGGAAATGAACGAGGCGCGCTGACCCAACCTAATAGAGACGGCCGCCGACCACCGCGTCCCTGTCGGGCGCCACCAGCACGACATGGCCGGCGGCGTCGGGCACGCCGAGCGTCAGCACCTCCGAACGCATCGGCCCGATCTGCTTGGGCGGGAAGTTGACAACGCCGAGCACCAGCCGGCCGACCAGTTCCTCCACCGTGTAGTTCTCGGTGATCTGCGCCGACGAACGCCGTTCGCCGATCTCCGGTCCGAAGTCGATGATGAGCTTGTAGGCGGGCCGCCGCGCTTCCTTGAATATCTCGGCCGCCACGATGCGGCCGACGCGTATGTCGACCTTCAGGAAGTCGTCGTAGCCGATCAGGTCGGTCATGGCTCAGCCCGCCAGTTCGCGCGAGCGGCGGACGGCGGCGGCGACCGCTTCGTCGATCAGCCCCTGCCAGCCGGTCTCGCCCATCAGTACGGCCAGTGCGGCAGCGGTGGTGCCGCCCGGCGAGGTGACGTTCTTCCGGAGCGTCGCGGCGTCGGTCGGCACGCCGCCCATCAGCGCGCCGGCGCCGACGACGGTCTGGCGGGCCAGGAGCATGGCGAGGTCGCGGGGAAGGCCGGCCTTCTCACCGGCGGCGGCCATTGCCTCGACCATCAGGAAGACATAGGCCGGCCCGCTGCCCGACAGGCCGGTGACCGCGTCGATCAGCGCCTCGTCATCGATCCAGGCCGACTTGCCGACCGCGTCGAGCAGGCCGGTCACCAGGCGCCGTTGCGTCGGAGTGACGGCGGCGTTGCCGACCGCCACCGACATGCCCTGCCCCACCTGGGCCGGCGTGTTGGGCATGACGCGGATGATCGGTCCGTCGCCGAGCGCCGCCGAGAGAGTGGCCAGCGTCGTGCCGGCGGCGATCGACACCACCAGCGTCGCCGGTCCCACCACGCGCCTCAGCGCCGGCAGCGCCTCGCCCATCTGTTGCGGCTTGACGGCCAGCACCACCACGTCGGCCGGCTCGGTGATGTCGGCGGCGTCCTTGTGATGGGCGATGGAATACTCGATCAGCATCGAGAAGGCCTCGGAGCCGATATGCGGATCGACGATCGCCACCGCCCTGGGGCTCATTCCCTTCCTGAGCCAGCCGTGCAGCATGGCCCCGCCCATCTTGCCGGCTCCGACGAGCACGAGCGAACCGATATCCGAAAGCGGCATGACGATCTCCCCGTCCGGCCCGGCCGCCCCGGCGTGGGGCGCGGCGGTCCGTCCTCCCGGTCTGCCACAAATCGGCCGGGCAGGAAAGCCGTGGCAACCGGCGGTCGGTCCATCGCCCTCTCCGATTCGGCAGGGGCATCCGCGCGGCGCTGACGACGCGGCGGCGCCCTCATTTATGGTTAATCGAACGTGATCGGAAATCGCGGAATCGTGATAATATTCATTTGTATTAAATTTCGATTGCCCCGGCGTTTCAGATCAATAACCATACTGTTGCATCAATACATCATCCAGAGGTCGCCGTCTCCTTGCCAAGATTTCGTCAAATTCTCGCATGGACGTCGCCTCATTTGGACATCATCTTCTGCCCATCGAACAGCCGGACAGCAATTGCTTACGGCCTTGATGATGGATGTGCGAAGGCGCGCGAAGGCGCCCCCGCACCGGATGTAAGGAGTGAAGAATGAGCAAGCTGCTTCTTGGCGCCGTCGCCGGTACAGCCCTTCTCCTGTCGGCCCCGGTTTTCGCCGCCGACCTCAACGAGCCGATCCCCCAGGCTCCCTACGCTCCGCCGGTCACCTCCAGCGCCTTCGACTGGACTGGCGCCTATGTCGGCGCCAACGTCGGCTACAGCTGGGCCAACCAGGCCGAGTCGGCTGGCAAGGGTCATGACGCGGTGGTGGGCGGCGTGTTCGCCGGCTACAACTATCAGATGCCGAACAACTTCGTCGTCGGCGGCGAGGGCGAGGTCGCCTATGGCGGCGCCGACCCGCTGGCCACCTGGACGGGCGCCGTGCGCGGCCGCGCCGGCTATGCCTTCGACAACCTCCTGGTCTACGGCACGGTCGGCGGCCTGGTCGGCCAGGGCGAGATGAAGAACAACGGCACCTCCACCACCCGCACCCACGTCGGCTATCAGGTCGGCGCCGGCCTTGAGGCGGCTCTGACGACCAACGTCACGGCCCGCGCCGAGTATCTCTACACCGGCACCAACGACCGCGACTATGGTGCGGCCGGCGGCCAGGGCGACCTCAGCGGCAATGCCGTCCGCGTCGGCATCGGCTACAAGTTCTGATCCTTCACAAGGGTCAGGCTGACAAAGGCCCCGGAAGCGCTGCTTCCGGGGCCTTTTCGCATTGATCGTCAGCGCGGCGCGGTAGCGTCGAAGCCGGGGCAGCGGCCGGCGAAACGCTCGAACCAGCCGGCGAGGCGCGGCCGGCCGGCCCGCCAGTCGTCGCCGAGGCGGAAGTCGATGAAGCCGAGGCCGCAGGCGACGGCGATCTCCCCGACCAGGATATCGCTTTCCGACGGCGGCGCAGCGTCGAGGAGATCGAGGGCGCGACCCATCTTGCCGGCCTGATAGGCGAGCCAGCGCTCCGAGCGCTGCGGCGCCTCGCGGAACAGCGTCTCCAGACGCCTGAGCACGCTGGCATCGAGGATGCCGTCGCCGATCGCCTGCAGCTTCAGCGCCGCGAATCGCGCCGCCGGCCCGGCCGGAATGAGGCGGCCGCCGCCGGCCAGATGGTCGAAGTATTCGAGGATGACGCGGCTGTCATAGAGCGCCGTGCCGTCGGCGAGCAGCAAGGTCGGGATCTTGCCGAGCGGATTCTGCGTTCTGAGGCTGTCGGCTTCGTCGAAGAAGTCGGCCGGCACCACCTCGATCCGCTCGCTGAGGCCAAGCACGGCGGCGGCGAGGCGCGGCTTGCGCCCGAAGGGCGAAGTCAGCGAGGTGCGCAGGATCATCTCGGCCATGGCGGTCCTTCCGGTGGCTCGGCACGGCCAACGCCCGGACCTGTCCGGACCGCCGCTCTGGTCTTTATGTCTGCGCATCGGAGTCTTCCGAAAAGCGGAGCTGCCTTTCGGTCCGATGGCTCAGCGCGGCGGATAGACGTCCTTCCAGTCGGTCGCGCCGGCGCCGCAGGCCGTGCCGGCCGACAGCGCGTCGAGGCGGAAGGCGGTGTCGGCGAAGGTCCAGCGCCCCCGGAACGGACAGCCGTGATCGTCGGCGCCCCTGCCCTCCAGCCGGCGGCTCTGGGGATCGTAGGCAACGTCGAACAGCACATCGACGCCATACCAGCCCAGCCGGTCGGAGAATCCGGCGAAGAGGAGCGGCGTCATGCCGCCGATCTCGCCGCTTTCGATCAGGTAGAGGCGGGAAGCGATACCTTCGGCACTGCGGAAGCAGGGAAGAGCGTAGAGCGTCGCCGTCTCGGACAGCGCGCCGATCAGCGGCTTCGTGTCGGCGATATCGGCGGCGTCGGGCGTCTCGCAGGCGGCGGAGGCGAGGTGCAGTTCCAGCAGGCGCGGCGGCACGCCGGCCGCCACCAGATGGGCGGCAACGTCGACGTCCGGCGCCTCCGGCAGGCCGACCGGCGGCCCGGCCCGGCGGTCGCCGGGAATGCGGCCCTGCTGGCGGTCGATCTCGTTGAGGGCCGGCGCCAGGCCGTCGAGCGGGAAGCGGTCGGAATGCGGCGCGCCGGCGATGTCGATGAAGGAGAAACGCAGCATGTGGCCGCGCTGCACCTGCAGCATCAGCCGGTCGAGCGCCGTCGGCGACACGATGTAATAGTCGGACGGGTTGACGAAGGGCGCGTAGTCCGACACCGGCCGCAGCGTGATGTCGACGCCGTTGTCGACAGAGAGCGCCACGGGGCGGTCGCGGTCGGCCAGCACGCCGAGCGTCGAGATCGACGCCGCCCAGCGCGCCCGGCTCTCCGGCGCCCGCGACAGCACGAAGACGCTGGCCTTGTCGGGGTTGACTGCCTGCACCGTGGCCGCGCAGTGCAGACTGTCGTCGCAGACCACGGAGAAACCGCCGAAGCGCTTGGCGACCTGCGCCGAGGCATCCGCCACTATGCAGAAGGCGATCGCCACAAGCGCCAAACCCAACACCAACCGCCGCGACATGTCTCCCCCGATCGTCTTATCTCAATGGCGGCAGCACCACCCGGTCGGCGCGGCAGCCTCGTCTGTCGACCTCCTCGCAGGCGCGGAAGTCGAGGCCGCGCGTCAGGCAGATGCGCACCTCCCGGAGGCGGCGCCCGTCGCAAGTAACGGCGATGCCGCTCGGCCGGAGGCCGGGATTGGCGGCAAGGAAGGCCGCTTCCACCCCGGCGGGAGAAACCATGACATACTTGTCGAGCCGCTGGAAGGCGGCGGGAATGCGGACCGCCTCGCGCGCCGCCCGGATCGTCTTGAGATAGTCGGCCGGCGACAGGCCCGAGCAGGCGCCGTGCCGCCGCCATTCGTGGCGGACGAGGCCGCGCGCCGGCATCAGGTCGGCGAGCGCCCGCACGTCGGCCTCGCGCGGCGCGACATCGGTGGGGCAATCCTCGGGAAAGCCGCGCTCGTGTTGCGGCCAGAGGCCATGCACCAGGAAGCCGAAGCGGCGGCCGTTCTCGCATTGCGCGTCGCCGCGCGATCCGCCCTCCGCCTCGCAGTAGCTCGGCGACCAGGTGAGCGACAGGACGTAGAAATCGAACGGCGCCGACCAGGCGGCGGCCGGCCAGACCGCCACGAGCAGCAACAGCAGGCGGATGAATCGACCCGTCACTTCAGGACCTGGCAGTCGGCGCCGTAGACGCGATAGGGATCGTGACCGGACAGGCAGAACTCGACGTTCCAGCCGGAACCGGCAAAGCCCTCGTTCGCCGACACCACGTAGTAGAGCCTCGTCGGCAGCGCGCCGGTGAGCGCGGCGCGGGCCGCGCAATGGCGGCGGTCGATCGAGCTGAAGCCATCGGTGACCAGCCGCCGCTCGCCGATGCGGTCGACGGCGGCGATGGTGATGCCGTCCCTCCAGGTGTTGGCCTCGGCCCAGGCCTGGCGGCTCGTCAGGGTGGACAGCACCGAGGCATCGTCGCAGGCCGGCAATTGGCCGGCGGCGGCCATCACGGTCGAACAGCAAAGCGCAAGCGCGGCAGCGGCAAGGCGCATGGATCGCTCTCCCCAGGAATCAGCATCGACGGCGACAGTGAGCCAGCGCCGCAGGCTGGTCAAGCGGGCGGATCCGGGCGGGTCAGCCGTCCTCGGCGAGGCGGAGGACGCGGCCGCCGGCGCCGGCATCCTCGGCGAGGAGGCCGGTCAGCTCGGGCAGGATCGCCTCGGTCTCGTCGGCCAGCCTGAAGGGCGGGTTGGCGATCAGCACGCCGGCGCCGGCGAGCGGCCCCTCGCCGCCCGGCGCGCGCACCCATTGCTCGATGGCGACGAGGCGCGGATAGCCCGCGCCGGCCGCCTCGGCCAGGAAGGCGTCGACGGCGGCGACATCCTTGATCGGATACCAGATCAGCAGGCAACCGGTGGCGAAGCGCTTGCGGGCGTCCAGCACGGCACGAGCGAGGCGGTCGAATTCGCCGGCCTCCTCGAAAGGCGGATCGATCACCACGAGGCCGCGCCGCTCGCGCGGCGGCAGCTGGGCGCGGACGGTGACATAGCCATCCTCCGAGCCGACGCGCACCCGCCGGTCGCCGGCGTAGAGCGCCGCCAGCGTTGCCGCGTCCTGCGGATGCAACTCGTTGAAGTGGAAGCGATCCTGGAGACGGCCGAGCGCCGTGGCGATGGCCGGCGAGCCGGGATAGAGTAGGAGATCGTCGCCGCCGTTGACGGCGCGGAGCGCCGCCTGCCACGGCGCCAGCCAGTCGGCGAGCGCCGGCGACAGGCGCGCCGCCCGGATGCGGCCGACGCCGCCGCGCCATTCGCCGGTGCGGAGCGCCTCGTCGGCGGCGAGGTCGTAGAGGCCGATGCCGGCGTGCGTGTCGATGACGCGGTAGCCGGCGTCCTTCAGGCCGAGATAGGCGAGGACGCGGGCGAGCAGCGCGTGCTTCAGCACGTCGGCGAAATTTCCAGCATGGAAGGCGTGGCGGTAGTTCATGGGCGAGAGCTAGAGCATCGGCGCGCCCGACGGCAAGGAAATTCGCCGTTGCCGCAACGCGGCCGCATCTGCAACCCAAGCTCGGTGTCGGGCGTTGAGTCGCAGATGAACGGCCTATGAACGACGGGTTCAGCCGCCGCTCAACGGAACAATGCAATAAGTTCGAACATAGGATGCCCGGCCAACCGGACCGGCACAGGAGGATAGCCAATGTTGAAACCCTTGTTGTCGATTGCCGCGCTCGCCGTCGCGACCGTGGCCGCACCGGCGGTGGCGTCCGCCGCGCCCGCCCAGGTCACCGCCAACGTCAACCTTCGGACCGGTCCGGGAACCAACTACTATCCAATCCTGGTATTGCCGGCCGGCGCGCCGGTCGAGCTTTACGGCTGCCTGCAGGGCTATACCTGGTGTGACGTCTCCTATGGCCGCGAACGCGGCTGGGTGTCGTCGCGCTATCTCTCCACCTTCTACAGCGGTCAGGCCTACCGGCCGCGGCCCTATGTGTCGGTGCCCTTCCTCAGCTTCAACTTCGGCTACTGGGACAACCATTACGCCAAGCGGCCGTGGTATCAGTACCGTCCGCGCCCCGGCCGGCCGGGTCCGGATTGGGACCGTGGCCCGGACCGTCCGCGTCCTGACTGGGACCGCGGCCCGGACCGTCCGCGTCCGGGTTGGGACCGCGGCCCCGGCCGGCCGGGCCCGGACTGGAATCGCGACAGGGATCGTCCGCGCCCCGAGCCTGACTGGCGTCCTGGCCCCGATCGGCGTCCCCAGCCCGACTGGCGCGACGGAGACCGGAGAGACGATCGCAATCCGCCGCGCGTAGACCGCCAGGACGATCGTGATCGCAATCCGCCTCGCATGGAACGCCCGGACAACCGCGGCGGCATGTCAATGGGTATGGGGCGCCAGGACAACCGCGACCGCACTCCGCCGAGTTTTGAGCGCCGGCCTCCGAACATGCAGGGACAACCGCCCTGCGATCCGAGGAACCCCAACGCCAACTGCTCGCAGTGACCCGGCCGGGGACTTGCATCCCCGCCCGCTCATGAGAACCTGGCTCACCGCTCCGGCGGTGAGCCGATTCGCCTTCCGTCATGGGGCGATGATCAAGGGAAAACCGTGATGAGGATGCGACATCTGGCCGTGCCGTTCTGCCTGGCCGGCTTGATCCCCTCCACGACCGGCGCGCTGGCCGCGCCGGCCGAAGTGCTGGCCGCCGTCAATCTCCGTACCGGCCCGGGCGCCCAGTATTATACCATCATGACGGTGCCGCCCGGCGCGCCGGTGGAGGTCTACGGCTGCCTCGGCGACAACAGCTGGTGCGACGTCGGCTACGGCGACGCCCGCGGCTGGTTGTCGTCGCGCTATCTCGGAGCGGCCGGCGCCTGGTATCCCGAACGTCCGATCTTGCGGCCGCCGGTGCTGCAACCGCCGCCGATCTACCGCGAGCCGCGCGTCTATGCCAATCCGCCGCCCGTTTATCGGCCCCCCGTCTACGAGACGCCGGTCTATGGCGATTCCGGCTGGGACGACGAGGAAGCCTATCCCGACGGCGCCTACATCGCGCCGCCGCCGGCCTATGTCTACCGGCCGCCGGTGACGGTGATGCCGGCGCCGCCGGGCATCACCGTCTACCGCGCGAGGCCGGAGGCGCCCGTCGCCGGTCAGCCCTCGATGCCACCGGCCACGGCGAACGCGCCGCCGGCCATCACCCAGCCGACGCCGGTTCCGCCGGCCGCCGCGACGCCACCGGCCCCGACAACCGGCCAGTCGGCCTCGGCCGCCTCGCCATCGACGACGGCCGGTCCCAAGCCGAAATACGGCAGTGCCGTCGGCAAGCCCGGCGCCCCCTGCAAATGGGTCAACGGCGTCTGCCGCAACGACTAAGCCTGAGGAAAAGCTGCAATTGCTTGGCGCCGGACGGGAATGGCATTAGCCAATCCGTCGACAGGCAAGATGCAGCACCAGGTAGAAAAATAGCTGCACGCTCTTTCGTATCCGCTTCGGCAGCAGCTTTCGCCCAGACCGGCTGCGTATGTCTTCAACCTCGGCGGCCGTCACCCGGCGGAACGCGCGGTCGTGGTTGAGTGAGGCGATCTGCTCGGGTGTGGCCTTCCAGATGCGGACCGGGAATAGGTCATAAAGGAAGCGGCGATCATCAGCCGGAGTTAAGTTGCTATCCGGCCGCTGTTCCGGATTCCAGCCGCCGATCAGCGGCATGTAAATACGTTGAGCCTCGGACAGCCACGCCGCGAGCCAGGAAAAGGTGCTGAGACTTACAACGATGTTCTTGGAATTCCTGATGATCTGGAAGTCTTTGATGGCTGACGTATGTTGCACGTAAACAGCATCCGGAAAGGCCGAACGGATCATGTTGCCATAATAATCATCGAATATCTGCCCCATGAAAACAGGCTTCAATCCCGTTTCACGCAAAATATGTTTATAATATTCAATAGAAATTGGCCCGTAATCTCCAGATTTTCCAAACAAAATCTCCTGCCCTCGGATATTGATCACAATATGCGTTTCGTCAAACCCTGGGGCATCGTCTTCCGGGAGGGGTTGAAAAAGTGCCTTTGCCTCCTCGCGCGGTAAGAACCAACGGTAATCGACACGAATAGCCCGCAAGAGAATCGCATTGACCAGACGGAGACGACTGAAGCGAAGAGCCAGCTCAAAAGGCGCGAGAACGCCCCTGAGGACCAGAGGACAGTATGGATGCCCCTGCGTCAGGGGTCGGGATAATCGCCAGTCTGGCATGTCGTAGCCGAAGACTTCAAAATCCGGAAGCGCCCGCGCCATAATCTTGGCGGTCATCAGTTGCATCATCTGATTGCCAAGGCGTCCGCTGCCCTGGTCGATAACAAGCTTCTTCACCGCCGAATCTCCTGTGGCCGAGGCGCTTTCATCGCATATTTCACGAACTCGCCGACCAACCGCCCTCCTGTCATAAATCACACTCCGATCGCCTGGGAAACGACAACCTCTCCATTGCACCACCTCTCTTGCCCCTGTCGCCCTGCTGCCATGCTCTGACCATCGTCGATGTGATAAGCTCTCCTTTCGTTCACGACACCGATGAGTTCGCCATGGCACCGCGCAAGCCCGACCCCGACACCGATCCGGCCCCCGGCTTCGCCGAGCGGCCGCAGGCGCCATTCGAGGCGGTGCCGCTCGAAGGCTCTTTCTCGGACTGGCTGAAGGACGTGACCGAGGAAGCGGTCGAGCGGCCGGCGCCGCAGATCGTCGAGGAAAAGATCGTCAAGCCGGGCAAGCGCAAGGCCAAGGCCGAGTTGACAACTCGAAAATCGTCGCGCGGCGGTTCGCTCGGCGGCTCCACCGATCCCAAGACGCGCGCTGCCGGCGGTCTCAACCCGGTATCCGGCATGGCGCTGTCGCTGGAGGAGGCCGAGGCGTTGCCGCAGGGCGGCGTTACCGCCACCGTGAAGGCGCTGGAAGAGCTGATCCAGAAGGGCCGCGACATCTTCCGCGACGGCCAGCCCTGGATGCCGCACCGGCCGGAACGGCCGCCGAAATCGGAGGGCGGCATTCCCTTCCGGCTGTCCTCGGCCTACGAGCCGAAGGGCGACCAGCCGACCGCCATCGCCGACCTGCTCTCTGGCATCGAGCAGCAGGACAAGACGCAGGTGCTGCTGGGCGTCACCGGTTCGGGCAAGACCTTCACGGTGGCCAACATCATCGCCGCCACCAACCGGCCGGCGCTGATCCTCGCCCCCAACAAGACGCTGGCCGCCCAGCTCTATTCCGAGTTCAAGAGCTTCTTCCCCGACAACGCCGTCGAGTATTTCGTCTCCTATTACGACTACTACCAGCCGGAAGCCTACGTCCCGCGCACCGACACCTACATCGAGAAGGAATCGACCATCAACGAGCAGATCGACCGCATGCGCCACTCGGCGACGCGCGCCCTGCTCGAACGCGACGACGTGATCATCGTCGCCTCGGTGTCCTGCATCTACGGCATCGGCTCGGTCGAGACCTACACGGCGATGACCTTCGGCCTGGAGGTCGGCGACCGCATCGATCAGCGGCAGTTGCTCGCCGATCTCGTCGCCCTGCAATACAAGCGCGCCGACGTCGGCTTCGCCCGCGGCACCTTCCGGGTACGCGGCGACACCATCGAGGTATTTCCAGCCCACTTGGAAGACCGCGCCTGGCGCATCTCGCTGTTCGGCGACGAGGTGGAGGCGATCACCGAGTTCGACCCGCTGACCGGCCACAAGTCGGCGGACATGAAGTTCGTCAAGATCTACGCCAACTCGCACTACGTGACGCCCAAGCCGACGCTGGCCCAGGCCATCAAGTCGATCAAGGCCGAGCTGCGTGCCCGCCTGGAGGAACTGAACGCCCACGGCCGCCTGCTGGAAGCGCAGCGGCTCGAACAGCGCTGCACCTTCGACATGGAGATGATGGAGGCGACCGGCGCCTGCGCCGGCATCGAGAACTATTCGCGCTACCTGACCGGCCGCGCCCCCGGCGAGCCGCCGCCGACGCTGTTCGAATACCTGCCCGACAACGCGCTGGTGTTCATCGACGAAAGCCACGTCACCGTGCCGCAGATCGGCGCCATGTATCGCGGCGACTTCCGCCGCAAGGCGACGCTGGCCGAATACGGCTTCCGCCTGCCGTCCTGCATGGACAACCGCCCCTTACGCTTCGAGGAATGGGACGCCATGCGGCCGCAGACCGTCTGCGTGTCGGCCACACCCGGCGGCTGGGAGCTTGATCAGTCGGGCGGCGTGTTCGCCGAGCAGGTGATCCGTCCGACCGGCCTGATCGACCCGCCGGTGGAGATCCGGCCGGCCCGCACCCAGGTCGACGACCTCCTCGGCGAGGTGCGGCAGGTGACGGCGGCCGGCTACCGCACGCTGGTCACCGTGCTCACCAAGCGCATGGCCGAGGACCTCACTGAATACCTGCACGAGCAGGGCGTGAAGGTGCGCTACATGCACTCCGACATCGAGACGCTGGAGCGCATCGAGATCCTGCGCGACCTGCGCCTCGGCGCCTTCGACGTGCTGGTCGGCATCAACCTGCTGCGCGAAGGTCTCGACATTCCCGAATGCGCGCTGGTCGCCATTCTCGACGCCGACAAGGAGGGTTTTCTCCGTTCGGAAACGTCGCTGGTCCAGACCATCGGCCGCGCCGCCCGCAACGTCGATGGCAAGGTCATCCTCTACGCCGACCAGGTCACCGGCTCGATGGAACGGGCGATGGCCGAGACCAATCGCCGCCGCGACAAGCAGGTGGCCTACAACACTGAGAACGGCATCACGCCGGAGAGCGTCAAGCGGTCGATCGGCGACGTGCTGAACTCGGTCTACGAACAGGACCACGTACGCGTCGACACCGGCCTCGCCGAGGAAGGCGAGATGATCGGCCACAACCTCAAGGCCTATATGGCCGACCTGGAACAGCGGATGCGCAAGGCGGCCGCCGATCTGGAGTTCGAGGAGGCGGCTCGCCTGCGCGACGAGCTGAAGCGCCTTCAGGCCGCCGAGCTGACCATCGCCGAGGACCCGATGGCCCGCCAGAGCGATGTCGACGCGGCCGGCGGCGGCTTCGCGGGCGGGCGGAAATATGGCCGCTCCGCCAACACGCCGCCCTCCCGCGTCCGCAAGAACTCGCTCGACGAGATGACCGTCGGCCGCACCGAGGTGCCGATGGGCAGCGAACCGCCCAAGCGCCCGAGCCCCAGCACGGCGGCCGGGACCGTGGCGGGGAAGCGGGGGAGACGGGGGCGGTAGGCGTGTAGCCCGTTGCCCGGATTAGGCACGACGGCGAAAGGATGAACATGACAGCGGCCGACGCCGACACGGAGCTGTTCCGCGCGCTCGAACAGAAGCTGCACCGCCCGGAGATTCGCCGCTCTCCGGATGCCGTGGGCGCGCTCCTGGCCGAAGGGTTCATCGAATTCGGCAGTTCGGGCAGGGTCTACGACCGGACGTCGATCATCGAGGCGCTGGCGAGCGAGTCGCCGTCGGAGGCCGCACTTGTTCCGGAGGTGCATGACTTCGCCGTTCATCCCATTGCTCCGGACGCCGTTCTCGTCACCTACCGAAGCAGCCGCCACCGCGCCGACGGAACAGTGGAAAGAACCACGCTTCGCAGCTCGATCTGGACGCTGATCGACGGCCGTTGGCAAATGCTGTTCCACCAGGGAACGATCGTTCCAGCTCTCTGAATCGGCTTTCGATCACAACATCGGCTGGCTTCACGGACGCCGCGCGAAATCGGGTAGCCGCCACAGGCGGCACGTGCCAAGTTCGCGGCCGACGCCCATGCCCCCCCGAGTCCCGCCCCATGAAATGCCTCGTCGTCGTCGCCCATCCGCTGCCGGACAGCCTCTGCCGGTCGCTGGCCCGTCTTGCCGCCGACCGGCTGGAGGCGGCCGGCCACGAGGTGACGATCGAGGACCTCTACGGCTCGGGTTTTGCCCCGGCCCTCACCGAGGCCGAGCGCCGGAGCTACTATGCCGCCGCCTTCGACGCCTCGGCGGTCGCCGGCGAGGCGGCGCGGCTCGCTGACGCCGAGGCGCTGGTGCTGGTGTTTCCCACTTGGTGGTACGGTTTTCCGGCCGTCCTGAAGGGCTGGTTCGACCGCGTCTGGGCGCCGGGCATCGCCTTCGATCACGCCGCCGACTTCGGGCCGATCAAGCCGCGCCTCAAGCTCCGCCACGCGCTGGCGGTGACCACCCTCGGCTCGCCCTGGTGGATCGACACGCTGGTGCTGTGGCAGCCGGTGCGGCGCATTCTCCGCCTCGCCATTTTCGGCGCCTGCGCCCGCGGCGCCCGCTTCACCATGCTGTCGCTGCACTCGGCCGAGAATCCGCCAAGGCAACGCGTAGAGCGTTTCGAACGGCGCATCGCCGCCGTTCTCGACCGCTGGCCGGCCCGCTGACCGGCTCCGGCCTCAGCCGACGATATTCTCGGCCCGGTCGGCCTCCAGCAGCGCCATGTTGAACCGCCCGAGCAGCGTGGCCAGCCCCTCGCGCTCGTCCTCGCTCCAGTCGGCGAGGATGCGGCCGAGCCGCGTCTGCCGCGCTTCCCGCATGGCGGCCACCGATGCCGCGCCGGCCGCCGTCAACCCCACCAGCACCGACCGCCGATCCCGCGGATTGGGCCGGCGCCCGGCAAAGCCGAGGTCCTCGACGGCCGCCACCTGCCGCACCACCGTCGAATGGTCGAGACCCAACTGGTCGGCGATCTCGCCGGTGCTCATTTCCCCCGCTTCGAGCTGGCCGAGCAGCAGATAGTGGGCGCGCTCCATGGGATAGCCGCGCTTGCGATAGTTCATCTCCAGCCGCCGGACCAGGAACGCCAGCTCGGGTTCGAGGCGCGAGATCGCATCCTCCGGCAGATCAGCCATGACATTTTCCCTCTATATAGGTGTATCGTACACCGATATTTGTGTACCATACACCAGATGGCCGCACATCCGGATTTGGACGACGGCCGCAGGAGCATTGCATGTCCCACACTAACGCGCCCTCCGCGCCGGCCCCAGGCTTCTTCGATCAGCCGAAGGCCGTATGGGCGACCATTTTCGCCTGCACCGTCGGCTTCATGTCGATCGGCCTCGTCGATCCCATCCTGACGTCGATCGCCAAGGGGCTCGACGCCGGCCCGGCCGAGGTGTCGCTGCTGTTCACCAGCTATTTCTTCGTCACCTCGGTGATGATGCTGGTCACCGGCTATGTGTCGAGCCGCCTCGGCAGCCGTGCCACCATGATGGTCGGCGCCGCGCTGATCGTCGTCTTCGCCGCCCTGGCTGGCCGCTCCACTTCCGTCACCGAACTGGTGCTGTTCCGCGGCGGCTGGGGTCTCGGCAACGCTTTCTTCGTCGTCACCGCCCTGTCGGTGCTGGTGGCGGTGACGCGCGGCGGCACCGGCCGCGCCGTGCTGCTCTATGAGGCGGCGATGGGCTTGGGGCTCTCCGGCGGCCCGCTGCTCGGCGCCCTGCTCGGCTCGTTCTCCTGGCGCTGGCCGTTCTTCGGCACGGCGACGCTGATGGGCGTCGGCCTGCTCGCCATCGCCCTGTTCCTGCCGGCCCTGCCACGTCCGGCCGTCAAGACCGGCCTTTCCGCCCCCATCCGCGCGCTCGGCCACCCCGGCCTCTTCACCGTGGCGATCGGCGCCTTCTTCTACTATTTCGCCTTCTTCACCGTGCTGGCCTTCGCCCCCTTCGTGCTCGACATGTCGGCGATGCAGGTCGGCGGCATCTTCTTCGGCTGGGGCGTGCTGCTCGCCATCTTCTCGGTGTTCGTGGCGCCGCGCGTCGAGGCGCGCTTCGGGCTGATCCCGGTCGTCACCGTCTGCCTGACGCTGATGGCCGTGCTGCTCGTCGTCATGGGCCTGGCGCCCAAGGGCGTCGTCGCCGCCTGCGTCATGCTGTCGGGCGCCGTGATGGGCATCTGCAACACGCTGTTCACCGAGCTGGCGCTGGAGATCTCCGACGCGCCGCGGCCGGTCGCCTCGGCCGGCTACAACTTCCTGCGCTGGTTCGCCGGCGTCATCGCCCCCTATGCCGTGCCGAAGATCGCCGAATTCCTCGGCGTCGAGGCCGCCTTCGGCCTGGCGGCGCTGGCCGCCCTCGCCGCGCCGCTCACCTTCTACCTGCGCCGCCGCCATCTCGAACGGCCGGTTGCAGCCGCCACCAGCCCCGTCTTCCCGCTGCTGGTCGCCGTCGACGGCAGCGCCAGCGACGCGGCGGTGATCGACCGCGCCATCGGCGCCGCGCGCAACCTGGACGGCGCCGCGCTGGTCGCCCATGTCCGCATGGCCGAGGTGGTCGACGAAGAGGAGGCCGATCTCGAGGACGGCGCCACCGCCGAGGCCATCGTCGCCGCCGCCGTGGCGCGGCTCAGGGCGGCCGGCATCGCGGCGGACGGCCGGATCATCGACGCCACCGCCGGCGCGGCGGCGCGCAAGGTGGCGGAGCTGGCGACCGCCGTCGGTGCCCGCCGCATCGTCGTCGGCGCCGCTCATGCCCACGATACCGAGGACCTCCGGCACGGTAGCTTCAGCACCGCCCTCCTTGCCCTCGGCGGTAACGACGTGCAGGTGGTCGGCTGAGATCTGTTCCGCCGGTTGTCGTGGCGGCGAGGCGGGCTATATTAGGCGGAACCGCGTAATTATCCGGAGGATCCCGTCATGCGCACCGTCCTCGCCGTCCACCCCGCCCAGCGCGACGACATCGCCGACCTCGTCACCCGCCGGCCGCTGCCGGGGCCGGATGTGGAGCAGGTCGACCCGTTCCTGTTCCTCAACCACCACGGCCCGCAGGTCTATCCGCCCGACAACCACGGCCTGCCCTTCGGCCCGCACCCGCATCGCGGCTTCGAGACGGTGACCTTCATCCTCTCCGGCAGTCTTGCCCATCATGACAGCGGCGGCCACGAAAGCGTCATCGAGGCGGGCGGCGTGCAGTGGATGACCGCCGGTTCCGGCCTCGTCCACGCCGAGCTGTCGCCGGACGCCTTCAAGCGCGACGGCGGACCGCTGGAGATCCTGCAGCTGTGGCTGAACCTGCCGCCGCCGCTGAAGATGACCGCGCCGGCCTATACCGGCCTGCAGAAGGCCGACATTCCCGCCCTGTCGATCGCCGCCGGCAACGGCACGCTCAACCTGATCGCCGGCGAATTCGGCGGCGAGACCGGCCCGATCAAGCCGCTGACCGAGGTCTTCATGGCGACGGTGGAGCTGAAGGCTGGCGCCAAGACGGCCTTGCAGGTCGGACGGGAGCGCAACGTCTTCCTCTACGTCGTCGCCGGCCGGATCGACGTCGATGGCGTCACCGTCGACAAGTGGCACCTCGTCGAACTCTCCAACGACGACGACACTTTCGTGGTCGGCGCCATCGACGACGCCCTGCTGCTCTATGGCCACGCCGAACCGATCGGCGCGCCGGTGGTGGCGCGCGGCCCCTTCGTGATGAACACGGACGAGGAAATTCAACAGGCCATTGCCGACTACAGGTCGGGCAAGTTCGGCGATCCCTCGGCGCTCGGCAAGGTCGGTGCCTGATCCTTCCAGCGGTCGGCGCGCGCCGCGTCGTCGGCCTTCGCCTCCACCCAGCCGCCGGCGCCGGCGGCCGGGTGCTCCTTCTTCCAGAAGGGGGCGCGGGTCTTCAGGAAGTCCATCAGGTATTCGCAGGCCGAGAAGGCGGCGGCGCGGTGGCTCGACGACACCGCCACCAGCACGATCCGCTCGCCCGGCCGGATGCGGCCGGCGCGGTGGACCACGGTGATGCCGAGGAGCGGCCAGCGGCCGGCCGCCTCGGCCGCCACGCGGCCGATTTCCGCCTCGGCCATGCCGGGATAATGCTCCAGCTCCAGCGCGGCCAGCCGGCCGCCCTCGTCGCGGCAATAGCCGACGAAGCTCGCCACCGCGCCGACAGCCGGATCGCCCGCCTGCAAGGCGTCGATCTCGGTGCCGATATCGAAATCCTCGATGCCGACCCGGACGATGATTTGAGGCGCGTCGGCCGTCATGGCGTCAGCCGCCGGTCATCGGCGGGAACAGGGCGATCTCGTGGGGTTGGCCGATTGGCTCGTCCTGCTCGACATGCAGCTGGTCCACGGCGACGCGGATGGTACCGGGCGTCTCGAAGGCATGGGCATAGCTGTCGCCGCGGCCGGCCAGCCAGCCGACGAGGTCGCCGGCCGTCACCACCGTCTCCGGCAGCGTCAGCCTTTCCTCGGCACGGCCGACGCGCTCGCGCACCCAGGCGAAATAGCGGATCAGCACCGGCTCACGGCTCATGGCGCTCCTCCATCAGTTGGGCGACGCCGCTGCGGAAATAATCATAGCCGGTGTAGAGCGTGACGATGGCCGCCGTCCACAGCATGGCCAAGCCGAGTTCGGTGATGCCGTCGACCAGCTTGTCGCCGGTCGGGCCGAGCAGCAGGATGCCAATGGCGATCAGTTGCAGCGTCGTCTTCCACTTGGCGAGGCGGCTGACCGGCACGCTCACCTTGAGGTCGGCCAGGAACTCGCGCAGGCCCGACACGAAGATCTCGCGCATCAGGATGATCACCGCCGCCCACAGCGAGAAGCCGCCGATGGTGCCGTGGGCGGTCAGCACCAGCAGGCAGACCGACACCAGGAGCTTGTCGGCGATCGGGTCGAGCATGCGCCCGAGCGTCGACTGCTGCTTCCACAGGCGCGCCAGATAACCGTCGAAATAGTCGGTGATCGACGCCGCCGCGAACAGCCCGAAGGCCAGCCAGCGGCCGGTGTCGCCCTCGATGTAGAAGGCGGCGACCACCGCCGGCACGGCGACGATGCGGAGATAGGTCAGAATATTGGGAAGGGACCAGACAAATTTCATGGCATCGACATCTGTGGTTCCGCCGATGCATCGCACGCCAATCCCCCGAGGGCAAGGGCCGGCGCCACGGGAAAAGCCGTCTTCCGCCGCAAGGCGCGCCGCTGTCGCGCAAATGCGCTATAGCTGTTGCATTCTCTCCGCATGAAGCCCGCCGGACCAGACGTGATGCCCCTCGACAAAAGCCGGAAGCCGTCCCGTTCCTTTCTTTTCAAGAGCCTGCACGCCTTCCGCATACGGCCGCTGCTGCTGGTCGGCATCGCCGTGGGCGTCGCGACCGGCCTGCTGCTGCCCGGCAGCCTGGCCTGGCACGGCCGCCTGCTGATCGGCTGGGACGTCGGCGTCGTGCTCTATCTCGTCGCGACCTGGACGATCATGACACGCTCCGACGTGCACCGGCTGCGGGAGCGCGCCGCCCAGCACGACGAGGGCGAATGGACCATCATCCTGTTGTCCATGGCCGCGACGCTGTCGAGCCTCGTCGCCATCGGCGCCGAACTGCACCAGGCCAAGGCGGAGGACGCCTTGCAGATCTGGCGCGTCGCCCAGGCGGCGGCCACCATCCTGGCAAGCTGGCTGTTCGTCCACACCATCATGACCCAGCATTACGCCCACGACTACTACCTGCGCGAGGGCAGCTCTCCCGGCCTCCTGTTCCCCGACCACATCAAGGAGCCGGGCTACTGGGACTTCGCCTATTTCGCCTTCACCATCGGCGTCGCCTCCCAGACGGCCGACGTCGCCATCGCCTCGCCGCGCATCCGCCGCGTGGCGCTCGCCCATTCGGTGCTGTCCTTCTTCTTCAACACCGCCATCCTGGCGCTGGCCATCAACGTCGGCGCCAGCCTGCTGTGAGCGGCAGCGGGGTCGCATCCTTCGAGCCGCGGCCCGGATAGCCCCCAGCCCCTTTCCCTCGCCTCACGCCCAGCGCCGGGGAGGACATCGCGCCTCTCCGCTCATCCCATCCGCCCGGCCGTTCCCGAGCCGGCAAACGCCCGCGCGTGCCACGCCGCGACGGCGACATACGTCCAATCACCATCCGCAAGCCCCGCAAGTTGATGGTTGGGGCCCCCGGTGTATGATCTTCATACAGAACTTAAGTTCCGTATATAGAACATGGAGCCGACGATGAATTTGGAGAAGTTTCGAGGCGTCTTCCCGCCGGTACCGACGATCGTCGACCGGGAGGGACGGCTCGACAAGGCCGGAATGGCGGCGCTGATCGACAAGCTGATCGCCGACGGCGTCAACGGCATGCTGTTCCTCGGCAGCGGCGGCGAGTTCAGCCACATGCCCAAGGAGATGCGCTTCGAAGTCGCGGAGTTCGTCGTGGCGCACACCGCCGGGCGCGTGCCGGTGCTGATCGGCATCTCCAGCCCCAGCACGGCGGAGGCCATCGAATACGGCCGCCATGCCGACAAGCTCGGCGTCGACGGCCTGCTGCTGGTCAATCCCTATTACGCGCTGCTCGCCCGCGATTACATCTACAACCACTTCCGCACGGTCGCCGAGGCGGTGAAGACGCCGGTGCTGCTCTATAATTTCCCGGCGCTGACCAAGCAGAATCTCGACATCGAGCTGGTCGCCCGCCTCGCCAAGGACGTGCCCAACATCATCGGCATCAAGGACACCGTCGACAACGCCAGCCACCTGCGCGAGCTGATCAACGTCGTCCGCCCCGCCCGGCCGGATTTCGTGATCTTCGCCGGCTTCGACGAATACATGATGGACGCGCTGATCCTCGGCGCCAACGGCGGCATTCCCGCCACCTGCAACTTCGCGGCCTCGGTCACCTGCGGCATCTACAGGGCCTTCGTTGCCAAGGACTACGAGACCATGTTCGCGCTGCAGCGGCGCCTGGCGCGCCTGTCGCAGGTCTACGACCTCGAAAGCCCGTTCTTCGGCGTCATCAAGCAGGCGATCCGCCTCACCGGCCTCGACATCTCCACCGAGGTGATGGCGCCGGTCCAGCCGCTGTCCGCCGAGAAGATCCAGAAGCTCGCCGCCATCCTGAAGGCCGCCGACGTGCTGTGAACCCCGCCGCCGCCCTTCGGGCGGACGGCCTTTTCCATGCCCGCCAGGAATGAGACGGCGGGGCGCCGCAATCGGGCACATCAAATGCCCATCCGATATCGCACCAGATGGCCGGTCCCAGCCGGCGGCCCCAGGGAGGGAGACCACCGGGGTGGCGCGAATGAAGGGAGTGAGACCCAAGTGACAAACCTGCAAGCCGTTGCAACCGATATTGCGGCCGTCCCGCGCGCCCGCTGGCTGCGCATCATTCCGGCGGTGATCATCGTCTACATCGTCGCCTACATGGATCGCACCAACATCGCGATCGCCATGGCCGGCGGCATGAGCGCCGAACTCGGCATGACCGCCTCCTTCGCCGGCCTCGCGGCGGGCATCTTCTTCGTCGGCTACATCTTCCTGCAGATCCCCGGCGGCCAGATCGCCGAGCGTCTCAGCGCCAAGAAGTTCATCGCCGGCACCATCGTCGTCTGGGGCGGCGTCGCCGCCCTCACCGGCCTCGTCCGCACGCAGAACGAGATGCTGCTGATCCGCTTCGTGCTCGGCGTCGCCGAGGGCGGCGTTTACCCGGCCATCCTGGCCCTGATCGGCCACTGGTTCCCCAACGAGGAGAAGGCCCGCGCCATCGCCTTCTTCCAGATGAACCTCGCCGTCGCCTCCATCATCACCGCCCCGCTGTCGGGCTGGCTGATCCAGTCGATGGGCTGGCGCGAGATGTTCGTCGTCGAGGGCGTGCTGTCGCTGGCCCTGCTGTTCATCTGGATCCCGATGGTCGCCGACAGCCCCGAGAAGGCCAAGTGGCTCGACCCGCGCGAACGCGCCTGGCTCGACGCCCGCTTCGCCGAGGACAAGGCCAAGGCCGTCGTCGTCGAGAACGTCTCGGTGCGCACCGCCGTCGGCGACGCCAACCTGTGGAAGCTGGTCGCCATCTACTTCTTCTTCCAGGTCGGCTTCTACGGCTTCGCCCTGTGGATGCCGGTCATCATCAAGCAGCTGACCGGTTCCGGCATGACCACCGTCGGCTTCCTGACCGCCCTGCCCTACATCCTGTGCATCGCCGGCCAGTTCTACATCGCCAACCGCTGCGACCAGACGATGAACCGCCGCCTCTACACCGCCATACCGATGATCGGCTTCGCCATCTGCCTCACCCTGTCGGTGCTGCTCGAAGGCAACATGTGGCTGTCCTACGGCATGATCGTGCTGTGCGGCTTCTTCCTGCAGGCCTATGCCGGTCCGTTCTGGACGCTGCCGCCGCTGTTGTTCCCGTCCAACGTGGTCGGCGGCGTCCGTGGCACCATCAACGCGCTCGGCAACCTCGGCGGCTTCATCGGCCCGTTCCTGGTCGGCTACCTGACCACCACCTTCAGCAAGGACGTCGGCCTGTCCTTCCTGATCGGCGCCTTGGTGATCGCCTCCGTCCTGCTCTACACCCTGCCGAAGGTGACGTCGAAAGCCCCGCGCTGACCCTTCCTCCGGCGTTTTGAAATCCAGACTGCGTCAGAACAAAGAAAAGGGCATTTCCGGTGATTTCATGCGCCGGAAATGCCCGGAAAGAGACGGCTAGAAAATGTCCCAGAAATGTCACTTCGCCCGCGACCTGTGGTCGCAGCTCGACGCGCTCCGGCTCGGCATGAACTACTCGGTGGAAGACACCGGGAAGCCGCAGGTGCTGATCGACGACTGCTTCGGCGAGAGCCATCCGGGCAGCTTCCACCTCGAAAAGCTCGGCTACGAGGCGATGCTCGGCGTCCATGAAACCGGCGGCCGCGCCGTGCGCCACCACGTCACCGACATCTGCGACGGCTGGGGCCAGGGCCACGACGGCATGAACTACATCCTCGCCTCGCGCGAGATGATCGCCAACATGGTCGAGCTGCATGCCTCGGTCGTCCCCTACGACGCCGGCGTGCTGCTGTCGAGCTGCGACAAGTCGATCCCCGCCCACCTGATCGCCGCCGCCCGCCTCGACATGCCGCTGGTCCACGTGCCCGGCGGCTCGATGCGGCCGGCCCCCAACATGACGACTTCGGACCTCGGCGGCGCCACCGCCCAGTTCAAGAAGGGCGAGATCGGCATCGACAAGATCCAGAACCTGCAGCGCTGCGGCTGCCCGACGGCCGGCGCCTGCCAGTTCATGGGCACCGCCAGCACCATGCAGTGCATGTCGGAAGCCCTCGGCATGGCCCTGCCCGGCAACGCGCTGGCGCCGTCGACCATGTCCGAGATCACCCGCTACGCCCGCATGGCCGGCCATCAGGCGCTGGTGCTGGCCGAGAAGGGCATCACCTCCTCGCAGATCCTGACCCGCGCCGCCTTCGAGAACGCCATCAAGGTGCACGCCGCCATCTCCGGCAGCACCAACGCGCTGATCCACCTGCCGGCCATCGCCCACGCGCTCGGCTGGGAGCTGACGCCGGACGTGTTCGACCGCATCAACCACGAGATCCCCTATCTCACCAACGTCCAGCCGTCCGGCCGCTACGTCACCGAACTCCTGTGGTTCGCCGGCGGCATCCCGATGGTGCAGTGGATGATCCGCGACCACCTCGATCTCAACGTCATGACGGTGACCGGCCGCACGCTGGGCGAAAACCTTGAGGTGCTGCAGAAGTCGGGCTTCTTCGAGAACAACCTCGGCTATCTCGCCAACTTCAAGCTGGAGCGGCAGGACCTGATCCGCGATCCGGAGAAGTCCAAGATCGGCGCCATCGCCGTGCTCAAGGGCAACATCGCCCCCGACGGCGCGGTGATCAAATACTCCGCCTGCAGCCCGAAGATGCACCAGCACACCGGCCCGGCCAAGGTGTTCGGCTCCGAAGAGGCGGCCCAGGAGGCCATCATCAACAACCGGATCGATCCGGGCGACGTGATGATCATCCGCTACGAGGGTCCGCGCGGCTCCGGCGCGCCGGAAATGCTGATGACGACCGACGCCATCGTCTTCGACGCCCGTCTCAACGGCTCGGTGGCCCTGGTCACCGACGGCCGCTTCTCCGGCGCCACCCACGGCCCGTGCATCGGCCACGTGTCGCCGGAGGCCGCCGACGGTGGGCCGATCGCCTTCATCGAGGATGGCGACCTGATCGAAATCGACGTCAAGGCGCGCAAGCTCAATGTCGTCGGCCTCGATCGCAAGCCGGCCAGCGCCGAAGAGGTCGAAGCCGCTTTTGCCAGGCGCAAGGTCGGCTGGACCGCTCCGGACTTTTCCGACCGCAAGGGCGTCTATCGCCAGTACACCCAACACGCAGCTTCGTTGATGGCCGGCGCCTACATCCGCTGACCCCCATAGCGGATTGGCGCCGATCACAGGCAACAGCGAAGGAAGGCCCGCCCCGCGCGGGCCTTTTTCGCGTCCGGCCGCTGAGATGATCAGTGCCGATGGCTGGCGGCGATCCGGCCGGCGGTGGCGACCACGGTTGCGGCCACCGCGTCGAGATTGGCGAGATCGATCTGCGACGACACGCCGGACATGCTGATGGCCGCCGTCACCTCGCCGGCCGCGTTGATCACCGGCGCGGCGATGCAGTAGACGCCGTCGTTGTCCTCGGCGTTGTCGAACGCCCATCCCCGCTGGCGGGTTGCCCTGAGTTCCTCGCGAAACGCCTCGGCGCTGACGATGGTGGTGTCGGTGCGGCGCACGAACTGGATATCCGCCAGGATGGCGTCCAGCTTGTCGTCCGGCAGCCAGGCGAGCAGGGCCTTGCCGAGGCCGGAGCTGTGCAGCGACAGGCGGCGCCCCACCCAGCTGCGGATGACGATGGCCGTCGGGCTCTCCAGCTTCAGCACGTAGATCGCCGACGATCCCTCCAGCACGCCGAGATGGCAGGTCAGCTGCGTCCGGTCGCGCAACTGCGACAGCGGCTCCATGGCGGCGCGCTTGATGTCGAGACCTTCCTCGACCTTGTTGCCAAGCTCGTACCACCGGAGACCGAGCGCGTAGCGCCCCTCCTCCAGGCTGACCAGCCCATGCGCCAGCAGCGAGGCCAGCAACGACGACGAGGTGCTTTTCGGCAGCCCCGTCGCCTTCTGGATCTGGGTGAAGCTGGCGCGGCCGTGTTCGGCCAGAAAGGCGAAAATCGCCATCGCCTTGTCGATCGCCGGCGTCTGTGTGGTGACCAAGTACGAACCCCTTGAAATGCGTCGGTTATCCTGTTCGGTGGAACGAACACTAGTCCCGAACGGCACGGCGATCCATTAGGGAACACGCCAAGGGGGGCGAAGCCGGACCCGACGCGCCGTTACCTCACGGGCAAGGCGCAAGAGGCGTTGCGCAGACGAGATTATTGGCTGGGCACCCGATAGCCGAGAGAATGAAGCGGGCGCGGCCGGGAATGCGCCTCAGCCTTTGCGGAAATAGTCGTGGATGGCTTTTGCCGTGGCGGCCGAGATGCCCGGCACCTTCTCGAGGTCGGGCAGCGCCGCCCGCTCGATCTCCTTCAGCGTGCCGAAGTGGTTGAGCAGCGCCCGCTTGCGCGTCGGGCCGACGCCGGGGATCTCCTGCAGGCCGCCCTCGGAAATCTGCTTCGAGCGCCGCGCCGCGTGGCTGCCGTTGGCGAAGCGGTGTGCCTCGTCGCGCAGGCG
Source organism: Pleomorphomonas koreensis DSM 23070 (assembly GCF_000425185.1). GTDB lineage: Bacteria > Pseudomonadota > Alphaproteobacteria > Rhizobiales > Pleomorphomonadaceae > Pleomorphomonas > Pleomorphomonas koreensis. The sequence continues at coordinate 49,575 of NZ_AULH01000019.1, read as the reverse complement.
CTGGATGAAGTAGAGCACCGGGTCGCGGGTCGGCAGCATGAAGTCGGGCCGGCCGGGTACGAAGAAGCGCTCGCGGCCGGCGTCGCGGTCCGGCCCCTTGGCGACGCCGACCAGCGGCACGTCGGTGAGGCCGAGTTCGTCGATGATCGACTTGACCGCCGACAGCTGGCCGGCGCCGCCGTCGATCAGCACCAGATCGGGCCACGGCCCGAAGCCGTCCTCGTCGCGCGCCGCCTCGGTGCGGCTGCCGTGCTCCTTGACGAGGCGGGAGAAGCGCCGCGTCATCACCTCGCGCATCATGCCGAAGTCGTCGCCCGGCGTGATGTCGGTCGAGCGGATGTTGAACTTGCGATACTGGTTCTTCACGAAGCCGCCGGGGCCGGCGACGATCATGCCGCCCACCGGGTTGGAGCCCATGATGTGGGCGTTGTCGTAGACCTCGATGCGCTTGGGCGTCTCGGCAAGGCCGAACACCCGGCCGACGCCCTCCATCAGCTTCAGCTGGCTCGACGTGTCGGCCATGCGGCGGGCCAGCGCCTCGCGGGCGTTCTGCACCGCCTGGTCGACGACGTCCTTCTTCTCGCCGCGCTGCGGCCGGAGCACCTCGACGCGGCGGCCGGCCTTCTCGCTGAGCGCCTCGGTCATCAGCGCCATGTCCTCGAAGGCGTGGCTGACCAGCACCAGCGACGGGCACGGCTTGTCGTCGTAGAACTGGGCGATGAACGAGGACAGCGCCTCGCCGGCCTCGGCACCGCCAGCCCGCGGGAAGAAGGCGTGGTTGCCCCAGTTCTGGCCGGTGCGGAAGAAGAACACCTCGACGCAGGTCTGGCCGCCCTCCTGGTGGACGGCGAACACGTCGGCCTCCTCGATGCCCTGCGGGTTGATGCCCTGGTGGCTCTGCACGTGGGAGAGCGCGGCGAGGCGGTCGCGGCAGACGGCCGCCCGCTCGAAGTCCAGCGCCTCGGCGGCGGCGTTCATCTCGGCAGCCAGTTGCTCCTTGATCTGCCGGCTCCGGCCCGACAGGAAGGCCTTGGCCTCGGCCACCAGCTCGGCATAGCCGGCGGCGTCGATCTCGCCGGTGCAGGGCGCCGAGCAGCGCTTGATCTGGTAGAGCATGCAGGGCCGCGTCCGCGTCTCGAACTCGCCGTCCGAGCAGGTGCGGATCAGGAACGCCTTCTGCATGGCGTTGATGGTGGCGGTGACCGCCGACGCCGACGCGAACGGGCCGAAGAAGCTGCCCTTGCGCGAACGGGCGCCGCGATGCTTGACGAGCTGCGGCGACGCATGGTCGCCGGTGATCAGGATGTAGGGGAAGCTCTTGTCGTCGCGCAGCAGCACGTTGAAGCGCGGCCTGAGCTGCTTGATCAGGTTGGCTTCGAGCAGCAGCGCTTCCGTCTCGGTCTTGGTGACGACGAATTCCATCGACGCCGTCGCCTGCACCATGCGGATGATGCGGGTCGGAAGCTGGCCGAGCCGGGTGTAGTTGGTGACGCGCTTCTTGAGGCTCTTGGCCTTGCCGACGTAGAGCACGTCGCCCGACGGCGACAGCATGCGGTAGACGCCGGGGCTGTTGGGCAGGAGGCGCACCATCGCCTGCACCACCTCGACGCCGCGCCGCGTCTCCGGCGTCGTCAGGTCGATGTCGCCGGCCTCCTCGGCGGTCTCGATCTCCGGCGGCGGCAAGTCCTCGGTGTCGGGCGTGATGTCGGTGTCGTCGGTCATGAACTCGGTCGGGATTCGTGGGGTAGGCCGGCCATCATATCAGCGTTGGCCGCGTCAGCCGATGGCGGCATCATCAGCGGTATCATCAAAAGAAAGGTCCCGGCAGAGCCTGCCGGGACCGGAATTCGTTCGGCGGCGGAAGACCGCTCAGGCTTCGCCCACCGTTTCCAAGAGCGCGTGGTCGAGCGCTTCCTTCGCGTTGCGGCCGCCGCTTATCACGAAATCGAAGGCGAGACGATGGCGCTCGCAGATCTCCACCGCCGTGTCGATCAGCACTTCCATCTGCTCGGCCGTCGCCTCGGCCTGCCCGGCCAGCAGCAGCGTGTTGCGATACATCACCACGCCCTCGGCCTGCCAGATGTCGAAATGACCGATCCACAGTTGCTCGTTGACCAGCGCCAGCAGGCGGATCACCTCGTTGCGGCGGGCGACCGGCACCTTGATGCCAAAGGCGCAGGCGACGTGCAGCGCCTCCATCTCGCCGAGCCAGGACACGGCGACATGGTAGTCCGTGGCCTCGCCGGCGATCGAGATGGCGATCTCGTCCTCGTCGGCGCGCTCGAACGACCAGTCGTTCTGCACGGCGATGAGTTCGATCTCGTCCACGGGATTGGCGGTTCGCTCGGGGTGCACGTCGATGAGGGTCATTTTGACCTCCAGGGTTGCCGCTGCGGAACAGCGTGCCTTGCCGATACCGATGCCGGCCATGACTGCGTCCACCAGGCAACACCACCCGTTGAAACGCCGACGCCGACACCTTTGGGCCGTCGGGACGGACGCACCGCCCCTCGGGCAACGCCGGAACGGTTACAGCCGTTCCGGAATGCAGCAACCCGAACATGCGCCACCGGACGGCCGACGGCGCACGAATCTCACGTTGAGATCAGAATAGGCCCGAAGCGGCCCCGACCGGAAGCCCCCGGCGGCTGTCCTCAAGGGGTTTCGACCGTCTCGACCTCGGCTTCGGTGTGGGCAAGCCGCTTTTCAAGGTCGGCGACGCGCGCCGACAGGCGCTCCACCTCGGCCAGCGCCCGCGTGGCGATCTCCTGCACCGTCTCGAGATCCTCGCGGCGGACGAGATCGAGTTCGGAGGCGAAGCGCTCGCCCTGGGCGCGGAAGGCCGAGGACACCTCGCGGCCCGCCGACTGGGCGAGACCGGCGGCATCGTTCATCAGCTTGGCGAATTCGTCGTAGATACGTCCCTGCGGGCCTGTCGTCATGTCGGTCGCTCCCCGTTGGCGGGTGATGATATCCTATTTGGCCCCTCGTCCCTTTTCCTTCAAGCACAAGATAAACGGCCCGAGCAATGGACGAGCCGCGTCACGCGGCGTCCGGCGCCAGCGCCGCCGCGTGGCAAGCGGCGCTTCGCGGCGGGTTGAACTCCGAAATGCGGCTTGCCGGGCCGGCGCCGCGGGCGGGAGGCCCACCGGCGATTGAGGTGGAGAACGAATAGCAGCTTGACGACGGGCTGAACGCCCATCAATCCTCGGCGGCGGGGATTTCGCGGCGCGCCCGCCGCCGCCCGCCAGAAGGACCACGATGCCGTTTCTCGCCCTGCCCTTCCCGCCGATCAGCCCCGTCCTCGTCGAACTCGGACCGGTGTCGATCCGCTGGTACGGGCTCGCCTACGTCGCCGGTCTGGTGTTCGGCTGGTGGTACATCATCCGCATGGTCGAGGCCGACCGGCTGTGGAACGGCCTCAAGCGGCCGAAGGCCACCGACATCGACGACCTGCTGGTCTGGATGACGCTCGGCGTCGTGCTGGGCGGCCGCATCGGCTACATCCTGTTCTACAATTTCGACGCCTATCTCGAAAATCCCTTCGAGATCCTGCGCATCTGGCACGGCGGCATGTCGGTGCACGGCGGCTTCATCGGCACGGCGCTCGCCCAGTATCTGTTCGCCCGCCGGCGCGGCCTCAACGTGCTCACCGTGTTCGACCTGACGGCCGCCGCCGCGCCGGTCGGCCTGTTCTTCGGCCGCCTCGCCAACTTCGTCAACGGCGAGTTGTACGGCCGCGTCACCGACGTGCCCTGGGCCTTCGTCTTTCCCAATTCCGACGGCCTGCCCCGCCACCCGAGCCAGCTCTACGAGGCCGGGCTCGAAGGGCTGCTGCTGTTCGCCCTGTTGACGCCGCTGGTCTGGAAAGGCGGCATCCTCAGGCGGCCGGGCCTCGCCGTCGGCATCTTCGGCCTCGTCTACGCCGCCGCCCGCATCCTGGTCGAGACGGTGCGCGAGCCCGACCCGCAGGTCGGCTTCCTCTTCGGCGGCTTCCTCACCATGGGCATGCTGCTGTCGCTGGTCACCGCCCTCGTCGCCGCAACGCTGATCGCGCTGGCGCTCTCCGGCCGGACCGGCAGCGCGCCCGGCCGGGAGCCGACGTCGTGAGCGGCCTCGCCGGCAAGCTCGCCCGGCTGATCGCCGCCGTCGGCCCGATCTCGGTCGCCGACTACATGAGCCTGGTACTGTCCGACCCCGAGCACGGCTACTACACCACCCGTACCGCCATCGGCCTCGACGGCGACTTCATCACCGCGCCGGAGATCAGCCAGATGTTCGGCGAGCTGATCGGCATCTGGTGCGTCGCCACCTACGAGGCGCTCGGCCGGCCGAAGCGGCTGACGCTGGTCGAGCTGGGGCCGGGCCGCGGCACGCTGATGGCCGACCTCTTGCGCGCCGGCCGCATCGATCCCGGTTTCGCCCGCGCCGTCGAGGTGCATCTGGTCGAGATCAGCCCGGAGCTGCGCCGCCGCCAGGCCGAGCGCCTCGCCGGCCTCGCCAGCCCGGTTTGGCACGACCGCATCGACGACCTGCCGGCCGGACCGCTGATCGTCGTCGCCAACGAGTTCTTCGACGCCCTGCCGATCCGCCAGTTCATGCGCACCGGCCGCGGCTGGCGCGAGCGGGTCGTCGGCCTCGACGCGGACGGCAACCTCGCCTTCGGCATCGGCGCCGCCGCGCCCGATCCGGCGCTGCTGCCGGCCGGCGCCCTCGAGGCGCCGGAAGGCGCGGTAGCCGAAATCAACCGGCCGGCCGAGGCGATCGTCGAGACGCTCGCCCACCGCCTCGTCCAGCATGGCGGCGCCGCGCTGATCTTCGACTACGGCCACCTCAGGAGCGGCTTCGGCGAGACGTTGCAGGCGGTGCGCGCCCATCGCTACGCCGATCCGCTGCGCCAGCCCGGCGAATGCGACCTCACCGCCCACGTCGATTTCGACCGTCTCGCCCGCGCCGCCGCCGCCGGCGGCGCCGCCGTGCTCGGACCGGTGACGCAGGGCGATTTCCTGCTGGCGGTCGGCCTCGCCGAGCGGGCCGGCGCGCTCGGCGCCGGCAAGGACGCCGCCGGGCAGCAGGCCATCGTCGCCGCCGTCGAGCGGCTGGCCGGCCCGGAGGAAATGGGCACGCTGTTCAAGGCGATGGCGCTGACCCATCCGCCGATGCCGCTGCCGGGGTTCTGATTTCATCTTCTTTTCAGGCGCCCGCCCGAAAATGGTCGAGATTGCATCGTCCCTTGGCGACGAACCCACCGTCCGAATGCCTTCCGGAACACATCGATGATCGTCCGCTCGCCCGTCCTCTCGGCTCTCCCCGGCATTCGCCACGGCTGGTTCACCCGCGAGGGCGGCGTGTCGGGCGGTCCCTACAGCAGCCTCAACACCGGCTACGGCTCGCAGGACGACCGCGCCAACGTCACCGAGAATCGCGGCCGCATCGCCGATGCCATCGGCGTCCGCCGCGACCGGCTGGTGACGCTCTACCAGGTACACTCTCCCGACGTCGTCGAGGTCACCGAGCCCTGGGCCTGGCAGGACAACCCGGAGGCCGACGCCCTCGTCACCCGCCGGCCCGGCATCGCGCTGGGCACCAGCCACGCCGACTGCGGTCCGGTGCTGTTCGCCGACGCCGAAGCGCGCGTCATCGGCGCCGCCCACGCCGGCTGGAAAGGCGCCTTCACCGGCGTGCTGGAGGCGACCGTCGACGCCATGGTCCGGCTCGGCAGCCGGCGCGGCGACATCATGGCCTGCCTCGGCCCGACCATTTCCGCCGCCGCCTACGAGGTCGGCCCGGAGTTCGTCGCCCGCTTCCGCGACGCCGGCGAGGCGATCGACCGCTGGTTTACGCCGTCTGAGCGGGCCGGCCACGCCATGTTCGACCTGCCGGGCTACATCGTCTTCCGACTGGAGCGGGCCGGTGTGCTCGTCACCGACCTCGGCCTCTGCACATTCTCCGACGAGGCGCGCTTCTTCTCCTACCGCCGCATGACGCTCAACCGCGAGCCCGACTACGGCCGGCACCTGGCGGCGATCGCCATCGAGGGCGGCTGACGCCCCTCCCTCAACCAAGGGATAGGAAACGCGAAAACGGTTTTCAGGCGGACGGAAAAATGCTCTAACGGCACACGCCATAGCATGTGATTTGCCGGGAGGCGATGGATGGGTTTTCTGAGCGGAACGAAGCGCGCCGGATCGTTCCGGCTGCCGGGCGTGCTCTGCGTCGCCCTTCTCGCCTCCGTGCTCGCCGCCTGCCAGTCGTCCGAATCCGCCCGCTCGAAGCCGGTGGCCACCGCCGGACCGACCGTGCCGGCGCCGCCCGGGGCGACGCTGCCGGCCGTGCCGGCCGTGCCGGCCGCCGTCGCCACCTTCTCCTTCGACCAGATCAAGGGCGTGCCGACCAACAAGCAGGACATACTGGCCCGGTCGATCGCCAAATACGCCCAGACGCGCAACCTGCATCTGGTGCGCCGCGCCGACGCCACCGCCACGTACCACGTCTGGGGCTATCTCTCCGCCGTCGGCGGCGACGTCGGCACCAACGTCACCTATGTCTGGGACATTCTCGACCAGACCGGCAACCGCGTGCTGCGCTTCTCCGGCATCGAGATCACCGGGGCGGCCGACGCCGACCCGTGGGCCAGCGTCGACGCCGGCGTGCTCGACACCATCGCCGCCCGCACCGTCGAGGACGTCTACGCCTGGATCAACCGCCTGCCCCAGCCGTCCGCCGCCGGAGCGCCGGCCGCCTCGGCGGGCGCCGCTGTGGGAACGTTGCCCGCCGGCACGCTCTGAGCCTTGCGGAACGCAAGCCGGCTAGGATTCGCGTCATCGCGTGTTTACGCGACGGTGCGGCACTGCTAAAAGGCGCGCGAAACCAGCCAGCCGGTCGCCGCTCCCGTCCTCTCATGGGGGCGGCGAGGTCTTTTCGCGAGGTCGACGTTCATGAAACTTGTCGCTGGAAACTCCAATCCGAAGCTGGCCGAGCAGGTCTCCGAATATCTGGAGCGGCCGCTCACCAAGACCTCGGTCCGGCGCTTCGCCGATCAGGAGATCTTCGTCGAGATCCTGGAGAACGTACGCGGCGAGGACGCCTTCGTCCTCCAGTCGACGAGCTACCCGGCCAACGACAACCTGATGGAACTGCTGATCATCACCGACGCGCTGCGCCGCTCGTCGGCCAAGCGCATCACCGCCGTGCTGCCCTATTTCGGCTATGCCCGCCAGGACCGCCGCTCGCAGGGTCGCACGCCGATCTCCGCCAAGCTGGTCGCCAATCTGATCACCAACGCCGGCGTCGACCGCGTGCTGACGCTCGACCTGCACGCCGGCCAGATCCAGGGCTTCTTCGACATCCCCACCGACAACCTGTTCGCAGCCCCGGTGTTCGTGCGCGACATCAAGGAGCGCTACGCCACCGACAACGTGGTGATCGTGTCGCCGGACGTCGGCGGCGTGGTGCGTGCCAGGGCGCTGGCCAAGCGCATCGACGCGCCGCTGGCCATCGTCGACAAGCGCCGCGAGCGGCCCGGCGAATCGGAGGTGATGAACATCATCGGCGCCGTCGAGGGCCGCGACTGCATCCTGGTCGACGACATCGTCGATTCCGGCGGCACGCTGTGCAACGCCGCCGACGCGCTGCTGATGAAAGGCGCGAAATCGGTCACCGCCTATGCGACGCACGGCGTGCTGACCGGCGGCGCCATCGCCCGCATCACCGCCTCGCACCTCAAGGAAATGGTGTTCACCAACTCCATCCAGCCGACCGAGGACTTCGAGGCCAGCCCCAAGCTCAGGTGGATCTCCATCGCCCCGCTGATCGGCGAGGCCATCTCGCGCACCGCCTCGGAGCAGTCGGTGTCGAGCCTGTTCATCTGAGGCGCTCACGCCCCACGCCGCCCGGAACAGCCGCGTCACTGCGGCTGTTTTCATATCCAGCCGGAGCCCTCACCCCGCAAGCCGCTCGATCATCTCGAAGCAGGCGCGGGCATTGTGGTAGGGGCACTTCCAGGGACCGGCGAGGCAGGCGTCGGCATCCTCGGCCGCCGTGCAGGGCCGGCCATCCGGCCTGAGCTTGGCGTGCCATTCGCCGTGCTGCCGATCGACCACCCTGTCGCGGATGAAGGCCCAGACCTCGGCCGCCGCCGTTCGGAAGGTCGCGTCGCCGGTCATCTGATAGGCATTGTAGAAGCCGACCAGCGCCTCGGCCTGCGGCCACCAGTGCTTGTTGGCATCGACGAGGCGGCCGTCGTGATCGGCCTCGTAGTAGAGGCTGCCGTCGCTGTCGCGGCCCTCGGCGAGCGTCCGCTCGGCCATCAGCACGGCGACGGCCCTGACGCGGGCGAGCAGCGCCGCGTCGCCCAGCACCTCGGCCGCCTCGACCAGCAGCCAGCTTCCCTCGATGTCGTGGCCATAGGAGACGTGGCCGTCGAGCGGCCGCCAGTCCCTGTCGAAGAACAGCCGGAAATGGTCGGTGCGGTTGTCGACGATGCGGTCGAGCGTGACGGCGATCAGCGCCGCCTGCCGCCCCTCAAGCTCCGGATCGCGCCATACCCGCAGGAGGTTGGTATAGGCTTCCATCACGTGGAGATGGGTGTTCATCGATTTGGGGCTGTTGAGATCCTTGTCGGAGAGGCGCATGTCGTCGAGCGGCTGCCAGGCGCGGTCGAGCGCCTCGATGTAGCCGCCGCCTGCCCGGTCGGCGGCATGCTGTTCGATCAGCCGATAGAGGCCGATGGCCAGGTCGAGGCTGTCGCCGCTGCCGGTGGCGCGGGCGTGCTCGGACAGGGCGTAGATGCCGAAGGCCTGGGCGTAGATCTGCTTGCGGTCGGAGAGCGGCAGTCCATCGGCGTCGAGCAGCCAGTAGAGGCCGCCATGCGCCTCGTCGAGGAAATGCCGCTTCAGATAGTCGAAAGCCCAGTCGGCGGTCGCCCGATAGCCGTCGCCGAGCAGCCGCGTTGCCGTGGCAAAGGTCCAGAGAATGCGGGCGTTGACCACCGAGGAGCGCGGCGCGGCCGGATCGACGACGCCGTCGCAGCCGGCGGCGCCGAAGAAGCCGCCTTCCGGATCGCGCATCCGGCCCTGCCAGAAGGGCAGGATGTTGCCGGTAAGCTCGGCGCGGATTTCCGTCGCCCAGGCCCCGTTGTCGCTTTCCGCCATCGCCTCGTCGCTCCTGTCCAGCCGCTCCGTCCGTCCTAAACGTTTTCGGATGGATTTCCAGCCCCGACCGGAAAGCCGCTACGGCAATGGCTGAAGCCGCTCAGTGCGTCACCGCCGACTGGAACAGGACGTAATTCTTCCTGGCCTGCTGGTAGTTTATGGCCGAACTGACGATGGTGATGAGGAAATGGCCACCGGAACCGGGCGGCAGGCGCTCGGACATGAAACCACAATGAAAGAAATCGGCGACGAAGCCTTCAGCCGGCGTTGGCCGGTAATGGGTTGGCCGCCCTTTTCGATCGATGGCGGCCGGATATTCGCAGGAGTCGTAACTGCCGATGCTCCGGCATTTGATCGGCAGACGCGGCTCATTTTGTCTGGCGCGGATTTCGGCTTTGGTCGGTGCCGGCAGGTCATGCATATGCAGGCTGACGATCGAGCCTTTCCCGCAGATCTTGGGCGACATGCAGTAGAAGAAGATGGTTCCCGTTTCCCGCATCGTGGTCGACCAGCCCTGGAATTTCTCCGAAGGTACCGGCGGCGGGTCTTTGGCGAGGGCTGGAAAGACGGCGAAAAGACAGAGGAGCGCAAAAGCTGCATCAAGGAATTTCATATCGGGCTCGTGCGGAAGCAGCGCTTTTAGCGGGACATTTGTAACCGGGAGTAGAGGGTGAATCCATCCACGACCTTTGTCGAGGCTATACCTGCCTCCCACAACGCCCCTGCCCGACAAGGCCCATATCTCCCTGAAATCCCCGCCTTCCCTTGCCTTCTCCGGCCGTTTCCGCTATAGCGCGCCCATCCGCGCCGACCCCCCTGGAGGGAGCGCCGGATCGGCGTCGGCCGCGTGGCCGCCGCTGCCAGCAATCCGATTATGAAAGCACGAGAAATGGCTCAGACCTACGAGCTCGTCGCCTCGCTGCGCGACCGGGTGGGAAAGGGGTCCGCCCGCACCCTGCGCCGTGAGGGCAAGACGCCCGCCGTCGTCTATGGCGACAAGCAGCCGCCGCTGTCGATCGCGGTCGACACCAAGGAAACCTTCCTCAAGCTGCACGCCGGCGGCTTCCTGACCCACGTCGCCACCCTCAAGGTGGACGGCCAGGAGATCAAGGTCCTGCCGCGCGACTACCAGCTCGACCCGGTGACCGACACCCTCGTCCACGTCGACTTCATCCGCGTTTCCGACACCACCAAGCTGACCGTCAACGTGCCGGTGCACATCGTCGGCCAGGACAAGTCGCCGGGCATCCGCCGCGGCGGCGCGCTGACCATCGCCGCCCACGAAGTGGCGCTGCAGGTCTCGGCCAACGCCATTCCCGAGTTCCTGACGGTCGATGTCGGCGGCCTCGACATCGGCGACGCCGTGCACATCTCCGCCGTCGCGCTGCCGGAAGGCGCCAAGCTGGTCGACCACGACGACTTCGCCGTCGCCACCGTGGCCGGTTCGGCCGCCTCCGCTTCGGAAGAAGCGGCCGAGGCCGCCGCCGAGGCGCCCAAGGCCTGATCGCAACGGCCCTTGGGCTGACGTTCGGGGTTCCGGTCTCGCGGCCGGAACCCCTGATCATTTCGGGAGGGGCGCTTGCTCATCATCGCGGGTCTCGGCAATCCCGGCGCCAAATATGCGTCGAACCGCCACAACATCGGCTTCATGGCGGCCGACGTCATCCACACGCGCCACCGCTTCCCCGCCTGGCGGAAGAACTTCCAGGCCGAAGTGTCGGAAGGGTTGATCGACGGCGAGCGCGTGCTGCTGATGAAGCCGCAGACCTACATGAACGAGAGCGGCCGCTCGGTGGGCGACGCTGTCCGCTTCCTCAAGCTTGCGCCGTCCGACGTCGTGGTCATCCACGACGAACTCGACCTGCCGCCCGGCAAGCTCAGGATGAAGGTCGGCGGCGGCCACGGCGGCCACAACGGCCTGCGCTCGATCTCCTCGCAGATCACCGACGGCTACCGCCGCATGCGCCTCGGCATCGGCCATCCCGGCGACAAGGCGCTGGTCCACGCCCACGTGCTCTCCGATTTCGCCAAGGCCGACCGCGACTGGCTGGTGCGCCTCCTCGACGCCATCGCCGACAACGCCGGCGAGCTGACCAAGGGCGCCGACAACACCTTCGCCAACCGCGTCCACCTCGTCACCGAGCCGAAGGCCGAGCGGAAACCGAAGGCGGACGCCAAGACGGACGGCAGTCCGGCCGCGCCGGCCGACACACCCCCGGCCGAACCTCCGCCGAAGAACGCCATGGCGGCGGTGCTGCGCAGCCTGCTCGCCCAGAAGACCCGGCGCTAACCGGACCTCCGGGACAATTTCCTTGACGGACGGCGACGGGCTTCCCTAACACCTCGGCCAACCTCTCGCTCCAGACGAAAGTCAGATCACCATGGGTTTCAAGTGCGGCATCGTCGGCCTGCCCAACGTCGGCAAGTCCACGCTCTTCAACGCGCTCACCAAGACCGCCGCCGCCCAGGCGGCCAACTATCCCTTCTGCACCATCGAGCCGAACACCGGCGAGGTGGCGGTGCCCGATCCGCGCCTTGTCGCCTTGGCCGACAAGGCCAAGTCGGCGCAGATCGTGCCGACCCGCATCACCTTCGTCGACATCGCCGGCCTGGTGCGCGGCGCCTCCAAGGGCGAGGGCCTCGGCAACCAGTTCCTCGGCAACATCCGCGAGGTCGACGCCATCGTCCACGTGCTGCGCTGCTTCGAGGATGGCGACATCACCCATGTCGAGGGCCGCATCGATCCGGTCAGCGACGCCGAAACGGTGGAAACCGAGCTGATGCTCGCCGACCTCGACAGCCTCGAACGCCGCGTCGTGCCGCTCAGGAAGCGTGCCCAGGGCGGCGACAAGGACATCAAGGAGCAGGTCGAGCTGATGGACCTGGCGCTAGAGGCGCTGCGCGACGGCCGGCCGGCCCGCACCGCCGTTGTCCCCAAAGGCTCGGAAGCCGGCTTCGCGGCGCTCAACCTTTTGACCGCCAAGCCGGTGCTCTACGTCTGCAACGTCGAGGAAGCGGCCGCCGCCACCGGCAACAGCCAGTCGGCGCGCGTCTTCGAGATGGCCGACAAGCAGGGAGCGAAGGCCGTTGTCATCTCGGCGGCCATCGAGGCGGAAGTCGCCCAGCTCGACGACGCCGAGCAGAAGGAATTCCTGGAGACCCTCGGCCTCGACGAGCCCGGCCTCGACCGGCTGATCCGCGCCGGCTACGACCTGCTCGGCCTGATCACCTATTTCACTGCCGGCCCCAAGGAGGCCCGCGCCTGGACGATTCCGAAGGGCACCAAGGCGCCGCAGGCGGCCGGCGTCATCCACACCGATTTCGAGCGTGGCTTCATCCGCGCCCAGACCATCGCCTTTGAGGACTACATCGCCTACGGCGAGGTGAAGGCCAAGGAACTCGGCAAGGCGCGTGACGAAGGCAAGGAATACGTCGTGGCAGACGGCGACGTCATGCTGTTCAAGTTCAATACCTGATCGCCCCGCCTTCGCCACATTTCTGACGCCGCCGTGGAACTTCCGCGGCGGCGTTTGCGTTTTGTCTCGGTCTCCCATTGGCGTTTTCGACCGAAACACCGCGTTAACCGTTCCTTTACCGGGATGAACCCTGGATGAACGGCGGGTTCGGGGGCCGTTCAAGCCGGCGGCAATAAGGTGACATCATGGCGCGGAAGGGGCCGCGCCACTGGAACAAGGGCAGCACGCCATGGCCCGCAGAACCAAACTCGTCAGTTGGATCGTCATCGCGCTGGTGGCGCTGACCACCGTTGTCGCCGCCCGCACCCTGCCGGTGCGGGTGTGGCCGGGCGCCTTTTCCGTCACGGTCGAAATCTCGGCAACGGCCGGTGCCGGCGTCGCCACCGTCTGGCAGGCGCCCTGAGCCCGCCGATCCGCGCCGGCTGAAACGAAGAAGGCGGACATGCTCCCGCATGCCCGCCGCAAATCCGGGTTCCTGGCCACCGTCCGGCAGCGGACGGCGTCAGGCGTGATAGGAGCGCCGCGCCGCCACCTCGTCGAGCGCATCCTGCTCGGCGGCATCCTGGGCGGTCCGCTCGCGCAACTGGTCGCGCTCTTCCAGGAGTTCGATCTTCTTCATCTCCTCCACCGCCTCGCTGAGCGCCGCCTGCGCCGCGTCGAGCTGGCCGCGGAGATCATTGGCCGACCCCATGAGGTTGTCGCGCCGGGTCATCGCCGCCTTGGCGAAGGTCGGATAGGCGAAATGGGTAATGTCGGTGATGCCGGTGCGTTTCTGCTCGGTGAGAATCTGCTCGTCCAGCTCGGCGGCCATGCGCTCGAACTCGGCGATCATCATTTCGATCTGCATCACCTGCCGACGCTTCTCGTCGACCTGGAACCGCTTGAGCCGGATGAGACTGTTGCGCGACTTCATGTGAGTTTACTCCCCGGAATGCGTGTATCGTAGACCGACAGTGCTTTCCAAAAGGTGAGCAAGATCGCGATAGCCGTCGTGCCGGCGGGTGCACTCACCCTTTCCCTGCGTCAGGAAGGCTTCGAGCGGGCCGGAGACGTCGATCGACTGGTCGACCTCCGGGTTGCTGCCGCGCCGGTAGGCGCCGAGGCGGATCAGCTCCTCCATGTCGGCGAAGGTGGCCATCAGGCGCTTGGCATCGCGAATCATCGGCCGGATCTCCTCCTCGACGCAGCCGGGCATGGTGCGCGACACCGTCTTCAGGACGTTGACCGCCGGATAGCGGCCGCGCTCGGCGATCGCCCGCTCCATGACGATGTGACCGTCGAGAATGCCGCGCACCGCGTCGGCCACCGGCTCGTTGTGGTTGTCGCCGTCGACCAGCACGGTGAACAGGCCGGTGATGGTACCGCCGCCCACCGGACCGGGGCCGGCGCGCTCCAGGAGGCGCGGCAGTTCGGCGAACACCGTCGGCGTGTAGCCCTTGGAGGTCGGCGGCTCGCCGGCCGACAGGCCGATCTCGCGCTGGGCCATGGCGAAGCGCGTCACCGAATCCATCAGGCAGAGCACGTCCTGCCCGGCGTCGCGGAAGTGCTCGGCGATGGTCAGCGTCAGATAGGCGGCCTGCCGCCGCATCAGCGCCGTCTCGTCGGAGGTGGCGACCACCACCACCGAGCGGGCGAGGCCGTCCTCGCCGAGGTCGTCCTCGATGAACTCCTGCACCTCGCGGCCGCGCTCGCCGACCAGGCCGATCACCGACACGTCGCAGGCCGTGTAGCGGGCCAGCATCGACAGGAGAACCGACTTGCCGACGCCCGAGCCGGCGAAGATGCCCATGCGCTGGCCACGGCAGCAGGTGGCGAAAGTATTGAGCACGCGCACGCCGAGGTCGATCGGCTCTCCCACCCGCGCCCGCTCGGCCGCCTGGGGCGGCGAGGCGCGGAGCGGCATCTCCGTCGGGCCGGACGGTAGCGGCCCCTTGCCGTCGATCGGCTCGCCGAAGGCGTTGACCACCCGGCCGAGCCAGCCGTCGGACGGCCGCACCGACGCCGAGGCGGCGACGATGGTCGCCTTGGCGCCGAGCCGCACGCCCTCCATCGAGGCGAACGGCAGGCAGAGCGCCCGGCCGTCGCGGAAGCCGACCACCTCGACCGGCACCTGGGCGCCGCCGAAGCCGGAGACCGACAGCCGGGCGCCGACGCTCATCTCTTCCACCGGGCCGGCCACCTCCACCAGCATGCCCTGCACGCTGGAAACGCGCCCGTAGATTTCCAGCGGGCGGAGGGCGGCGATTTCGGCGGCGAGCCGGTCGAGCGACATGGCTGTGGTTTCCGGGCAAATGTTTCCGCGATGATTCGGATTTGCCCGGAGAGTGTAACGCTTCGTTAAGGTCCGGCGTTAATACTTTGCTTAAGGATGCAAGGGCGCCCGGCGCCGGCAAAAAGGGTGTGGACAAGGAATCTTCATGGAGTCGGCAGAATCGCTTAGACAAATTTCTTAATTTGCTGGGTGAGGACAACCGAAGCCGATTTCTCGTTGATTCTGAATGGCCTGCCCGGACTTTTGTCGGATTTCCCTTAAAAGGCTTGCGGCCGAGAATCATTGTTTGTTAACCATTCGGCACTAGCCTTGGCTCCGATAGCTTATGTCCGGCGGAAGACCGGATTTGCGCTTCCGACAGAAGGTCGGGCCCAAGGCCCTAGAAAAAGGGGATAACGGAATGCGAGTTTTGCTGATCGAGGACGACAGCGCGACCGCACAGAGCATCGAGCTGATGCTGAAGTCCGAGAGCTTCAACGTCTATACGACGGACCTTGGCGAGGAAGGAATCGACCTCGGCAAGCTCTACGACTACGACATCATCCTCCTGGACCTTAACCTTCCGGACATGTCCGGCTATGAGGTGCTCAGGACTCTGCGCGTATCGAAGGTCAAGACGCCGATCCTGATCCTGTCCGGCCTCGGCAACATCGAGGACAAGGTGCGCGGTCTCGGCTTCGGCGCCGACGACTACATGACCAAGCCGTTCCACAAGGACGAGCTGATCGCCCGCATCCATGCCATCGTCCGCCGCTCCAAGGGCCATGCCCAGTCGGTGATCGTCACCGGCGACCTGATCGTCAACCTCGACACCAAGACCGTCGAGGTCAACGGCAACCGCGTGCATCTGACCGGCAAGGAATATCAGATGCTGGAGCTGCTCTCTCTGCGCAAGGGGACGACGCTCACCAAGGAGATGTTCCTCAACCATCTCTACGGCGGCATGGACGAGCCCGAGCTGAAGATCATCGACGTGTTCATCTGCAAGCTTCGCAAGAAGCTCGCCAACGCCACCGACGGCCGCAACTACATCGAGACGGTCTGGGGTCGCGGCTACGTCCTGCGCGAGCCCGACGAGATCCAGGAAGCGGTCTGAACGAACTTCCATCGACGAGCGGCGGCGCGTTCCACCCCTTTTCGCGCCGTCCGTCATGTTGCCCCGGTCTTCGCGCCGGGGCTTTTTGTTTTTCAAGGACCGATCTGTCGGAGTTGAACTGGGGCCTATTTGTTTTCCAGGAAAATCTGTTCGCGCAAGAAGACAAACAAGCCACGCACGTTGACGAATATGATGACGGCAAACCAGCTCAAGTTTAGACAGATGATCGCCGACGACCAAATCAAGAAAGTAGACCAGGCAGGCAATCCGGCATAACCGGAAAGAAAAATCACTACTCCGGAAACAATCAAAAGCAAGAGTGCAAGCCTAAGGATTCCGCCCCTCCCTGCTGCTATGCATCCACCAAGGGCGGCACTGATGAGGGAGACACCTATCACATACATGAACATGCTGTTTCATCCATGGATTACTTAAATCAGCACGGATCTTGAGATCGAAACCATAGGTTCAGAAAAGGGCCGGACAGCCTGAACGGCTTCGTCACATCGTGACGAAGCGATAGGGAGTAGCCGCGCGAGAACACAACTCTAGGCTAAGTTTCATTCATCATTAGCAATGAAGCGGGTCATGGAATATAGCGTATTTCTACGAAGTGATTAACAAGGTAAACGGGAAGCGTTCAAGTTCGGGCCTTGTCGCAAAACAACCCCTCCTACTCCACCGGCTTGAACCCCTTCGGCAGCGACGTGCTGTCCTCGCCGCCGGTCTCGGCGCGGATCCAGGCGGCGACGCCGCGGCCGGCACCGACCAGCGCCAGCACCTCGATCGCCGGCTGCTGGTAGGGATGGTTGGCGACGATCGCCGTGTAGAGCGATTCCACGAAGTCCTCGCGCGTCTTGAGGGTGAGCAGCACCTCGCTGTCTTCGTTGATCTCGCCCATCCAGCGGTAGATGCTGCGCACCCCCGGCACGACGTTGGCGCAGGCGGCGAGCCGCCGCTCGACGACCAGCCGGCCGATGGCCAGCGCCGTCGCCTCGTCCGGGCAGGTGACGTTGACGAGACGCAGATCCTCGACGGATTTCGACATGGTTCCTCCGGGGCTCTTCCGGCTGCTCGGCATATCGGCGGCCGGCGGGAATCGCAGCCGGCGCCGATACGTTTCCTTTTGCACGGGGCCATGCTAGAGCATATCCCCCGAAAGTGGACCCCCATTTGCGGCGGGCGCCGGCCGGAAGGCCGCGATCCCGAATGTTCCGGCTCGCCGGACGTTCGGCCAGACATGACGCGACGGAACCGATGCCGCAGACCAGACGCGCCTCCTTTGAGCACCTCGCCTTCGTCGCCAGCGATACCACCGAGGCCCGCGACGCTCAGGCACGCCTCATTGCCGAGTACGGCAACGTCGCACCCGAAGACGCCGACACCATCGTGGCGCTGGGTGGCGACGGCTTGATGCTGCAGACGCTGCACCGCTTCATCAACACCGACAAGCCGATCTACGGCCTCAACTGCGGCTCGGTCGGCTTCCTGATGAACGAGTTCCGCGTCGAGGGCCTCCGGGAGCGGCTGGCCGATTCGGTGGTCACCGCCCTGCACCCGCTCGCCATGGAAGCGACGACGGTGACCGGCGACATCCATCTCGCCCACGCCTTCAACGAAGTGTCGATGATGCGGCAGACCTACCAGGCGGCCAAGCTGCGCATCTCCATCGACGACACCGTGCGCCTCGAGGAGATGATCTGCGACGGCGTGCTGGTGTCGACGCCGGCCGGCTCGACCGCCTACAATCTCTCCGCCCACGGCCCCATCCTGCCGATCCACGTGCCGCTTCTCGCCGTCACGCCGATCAGCGCCTTCCGGCCGCGCGGCTGGCGCGGCGCCGTCATCCCCGACCGCTGCGCGATTGCCATCGACGTGCTGGAGAACGAGAAGCGGCCGGTGTCGGTGGCCGCCGACCATCAGGAGGTGCGCGACGTGCTGCGCGTCGCCGTCAAGGCCGACGTGCGCCAGCGCAGCCTGATCCTGTTCGACCGCAACCACGGCTGGGAGGAGCGCGTCCTCACCGAGCAGTTCCGCACCTGACCCCACGCAACGTTTCCTTAAGCGCCGCCGACGACAATCGGCTGTAGCGGCCCGATGGTCGTGCAGTCGACGGAACCCACGCCGATGACCAGACCTTCCGACGCCACCGAATACATCGAGGCCAAGAACGACCTTCGCAAGAAGGTGCGGGAGATCCGCCGTCGTTCGCCGGCCGACGATCCGGTGAAGCGGGCCGAGGCGGCGTTGCAGATCCTGTCGGCGCATTTCGACGACTGGATGCTCGACGAGGTCAAGTCGATGTTCGAGACGCGCGACGCCTGGGCCGCCGTCGATTATCGCGAGGGCGAGGAAAAGCGCGCCTTCCACCGCGCCGTCCACGACATCAAGGGCCAGTCGACGACGCTCGGCTTTCCGCTGGCCACCCGCGTCGCCAGCAGCCTGTGCTCGCTGCTCGAACGCATCACCGACCGCGCCCTGGTGCCGGTCGACCTCGTCAACCAGCACGTCGACTCCATCCGCGCCATCGTCCGCGAGCGCGCCAAGGACGAGCAGAACCGGGTGGGCGCGGCGCTGACGCAGACGCTGCTCGACGTGACGGAAGCCTATCTCGCCCGCCACGGCCACGTCGAGGAAGACGACGACGGCGTCATCATCCGCGATCTCTGACGCGCGGACCGCTCCGCTTTCCGATTGTCGATTTCCCGCCTCAGGCGGCGTCGCGGCGCCGCGACGCCAGCATGTCGCGCGCCGCCGTGCGGGCGCCCTCGGCGGCCAGCCGCCGCAGCATGGCCAGGAGGTCGTCCACCTCGCCCGGCGCGAATTCCTGGTAGCGCGTCAGGATGCGCTCGATCATCCGCCGGCCGAAGCGCGGCTCGTCGCCGTCGCGGCCGTCGTAGTCAAGGTCGCGCCAGACGTCGAGGGCGGCGAGGAAGGCGGCGTGGCTGCGTTCGGGCAGCCCCGCACGACCGAACAGCGCCCTGAGCGCCGCCGGCCGGCCGTCGATCAGCAGCGCGTAGACGCGCGGCGCCGGCAGGCCGGACAGGCGGGCGAGCGCCGCCTCCAGGAAGCGGATGTGGCCCTCGCACATGGCGCGGATGAGCAGCGCCGTGGTGAGCTGCCCCGCTGCCCTCAGGTGCTCGACGAGCGCGACGAGTTCCGCCTCGTCGGCCGAACCGGCCAGGAACACCGTCGCCTTGTCGCAAGCCTCGCGCAGCACCACGCCGGCCCGCTTCGGCGCCATCCAGGCGCGGCCGACCAGGAAGCGGTTCAGCTTTTCGCCCAGCGCCGAGATCAGCGATTGCCGCACGGCGAGCGGCAGGTCGCGGCGGGCGAACAGCGCCTCGCGGACGTCGCCGTCGCCACCCAGCCGGGCGGCGATCGTCGCGAAGGCGTCGCCGTCGAGATCGGCGCCGTCGTTGGCAAGCATGGCCAGAACCGCGCCGCGGTCGCCCTCGGCGGCGATGGCGTCCGCCACCTCGAAGGAAATCCAGGGACGGCTGGCGATCGCCGTCTGGATCGACGGCGCGCCGAGCGCCACCGCGGCCGTGAGTTCGGCGTCGATCAGGCAGGGCGAGCGACGGAAGATCGGCTCGGCGATGGCCGGCAGATCCTGCGACAGGGCGACGATCAGGTGACGCGGCGCCGTCTCGTGGATCGACAGCGCCTCGGAGAGCGCCCGGCGCACGTCCGGCGACGGGTCGTCGACGAGCAGCGTCAGCGTCGCCTCGATCACCTCCCGCCCTTCAAGCGTCAGCTCGCCGTGGACGTAGCTCCTGACCAGCGCCGGCACGGCCGAAGCCCTGGCCGGGGCCGGAGCCTTTTCCATCCAGTCGATGAGCCGAAAACGCCCCATGCGTGACATCCCGTTCCGATGCGGCGCCGGCGCGACGGCACCGGCGACATTGGATGGGATGTTCCCACGCCGACCCTTAAGGATTGGTTCACCATGATCGGCGAGCGAGGCCACCGGTTGGCCGGGCCGCCGGTTTGCCTCTGGCCTCAGCGGCATGATACCGCGCACCCTAAGTCGCGCTCAGGGTTGCCGCCGTCAGCACCAGATAGCGCCCGACCTTGGCGACGGTGACCAGGGCGAGGAAAACGGCAAAGGGCTCCCGTGCCACCCCCGCGACGACGGTGAGCGGATCACCGACGATCGGCATCCAGCTCAGGAGCAGCGACCATTTTCCATAGCGATGGTACCAGCCCTGCGCCCGGTCGATCGCCGCCGGTCCCACCGGAAACCAGCGCCGCTCCCGGAAGCGCTCGACGCCCCGGCCGAGCAGCCAGTTGACGGCCGAGCCGGCCACGTTGCCGATGCTGGCCACGGTGACCAGAGCCCAGACGGGCTGGATATCGGCCAGCAACAGCCCGACCAGCGCCGCCTCCGACTGCATCGGCAGGACAGTGGCGGCGACGAAGGCGGTCAGGAACAGGCCGGTGTAGACGACAAGGTCGATCATGCCGTCGCACCGCGTTGGAAAGTGATCTCAGGCACCGGCAATCGTCACCCGCAGCTTCATCGAGTTGAGAAAGGCAAGGACGCCCGGTCCGGGATGAATGAACGCTGCCTCGATCGGACCGATCCGGCGCATCAGCGCCGCGACGATCATGCCAGGCGAGAGGATGAAAGCCGTCAGCCGTCGTTCAGGAACCTGGCGAGGTCGAGCGGCCCGCTCGTCTTGAAGCCGCGATCGAGGATCTGGCCCGGTTGGCTGGCCCTGAGCGCGGCGCTGGTCTCCCCGGCGTCGGACACCGCGGAGGACAGCGTCGTGCTGTCGTCGGCAAGCGCGGCGTGGAACAGATTGGGCGCCAGGCTGAAGCCCTGCCAGAAGCTGGCGGCGGCGGGGGCGGCCGTGGCGCCGTCGGCGCGATAGATCGCCGCGAAGGCGTTCGACGGGGCCGCCGCCGTCCAGCCGGACGTTGGATCGCCGCCCGACGCGGCGAGCGCCGACAGCGCCGATTCCGCCTCGGCGACGCGCCGCGACGCGCCACCGCCGGTCTCGGCGTCGGTGTAGCCGAGCGCCGGGTCCCAGCGGGTGGCGACGGGCTCCTCCGCCCGGTCGAGCCGGGCGACGACGTGACCGGCGTCGACGGCCACCGGCGCCGCGTCGCCGTGCCGGCTGGTCAGGCTGGCGTAGACCTCGGCCACCGAGCGCTCGCGGCCGTTTTCGTAGAAGATCGCCGGGTTGGCCCGCGCCGCCTGCGGCAACAGGTCGGCGGCGCTCGACGTCGGATCGCTGCCGGCGGCGCCGATCAGCGCCGACGCACCCTTGGCGCCGAGGAAATGGGCGATGTAGAGTTCGCCGGCCGTCGCTTCGCGGCCGATGTCGCTCCTGAGGGATTGGGCATTGCGGCGGGTCAGGGCGCCGGCCATCAGCGAGGAGATCTCCGGATCCTCGCGCAATGCCAGGATCTTCTCGCGCGCCGCGGCATCGGCCACCTTGTAGCGGCCGCTGGCGGTTCTGGTGATCTCGGCGCTGTACTGTCCGAGCCCCAGCGACGGCCCGTCCTCCTTCAGCGTCTGCAGCCAGGTGCTCTCGACGAACTGGAACAGGCCGGTCGCCGACGAGGTCGGCGCCTTGGCATCGGGCTGCAGCGACGACTCGCGCCGCGCCGTGTCGAGGAGATACTGAAAGGACGTGCCGGTACTGTCGCTCGCCGCGTCGAACGCCTGCTCGATACGGTTCGAAATGCCTGTTGACGTGGTCGGCGGCGCCGTCGTCTTCTGCGCCGGCGTCGCGTAGACCCACTGGAAGACCGGATTCATGGGCGTTCCACCAGCAACGGCCGGCCGGCAATCCGCAGGGATCTGGGAAGACGGCGTTGACCAGGCTCGATTAGTCCTTTGTTAAGTATTTTCCGCCGCATTGGTTAAGGATTGGTAAATGTCGCTGGTCTTCCGGTTACTTGACGGAAACATTGGGAAAGACTTGGCAAACCGGCCGGCATTGCTGCGGCCGGTCATGACGGCTGACGACCGGCCGCCCGGCGGCGCTTTCACCGTCGCCACCGCCGATCCGGACAAGGCACGCGCCGCCGTCGAAGCCGGCGCTCGCGGCGTTCTCATGGCGATCACCGACGATTTCGCGCCGGCCGACCGGATGGCCGTGACGTTGTCGGTAGCCGAGGCCGAACTGGGGCTCGCGGACGGCGCTCTCTCGCTGATCGTCGAGATCGCCGGCCCCGGCGGCGCCCTGCGCCTCGCGCACCGCAGCCCCGTGCCGGGGCGGCTCGCCATGCTCGGCATCGATCTCGAAGGCTTCGGCCGCGGCGCGGCGGGCGGCGCCGACGCCCCGCGCCTGACCGCCGCCGGTCTGGTGGCGCTCGCCGCCGCGGCGCACGGCCTGCCCGCCTATCTCCGGGGCAGCGGCAGCCTGATGCCCGACGGCCGCCCGGCCTTCGCCGGTTTCACCCACCTCCTCGTCGCCGGGAACTGACCGGCCGGCAAGAAAGTTGAAGCCTCAATCTAGCGGGAACGCGGAACTCCCTGTATTTTCCGCGGCAATGCAACTTGCGACGGAGCAGCCGGGCGAAGCCCGCACCCCATGGGTTACCTGTTTGAAATCGGCGTCATCTTCATCCTCCTCATCCTGAACGGCCTGTTCGCCATGTCCGAACTGGCGGTGGTGTCCTCCCGCCGTCCCCGCCTCGAAGCGATGGCCTCCAAGGGCTCCAAGGGCGCGGCGACGGTATTGAAGCTCGCCGCCGATCCCGGCCGCTTCCTGTCGTCAGTGCAGATCGGCATCACGCTGGTCGGCATCCTGGCCGGCGCCTATTCGGGCGCCACGCTGTCCGAGCCGCTGTCGCGCCTGCTGCTGTCCTGGGGCGTGTCGGCCTCCGCCGCCTCGCCGCTGTCGATCGCCCTGGTGGTCGGCCTGATCACCTATTTCTCGCTGGTCATCGGCGAACTGGTGCCCAAGCAGATCGCGCTGGCCAACCCCGAGGCCGTTGCCTCGCTGATGGCCCGGCCGATGCTCGGCATCGCCTTCATCGCCGCGCCGGCCGCCTTCGTGCTGGAGCGATCGAGCCGGCTGATCATCGCCTCGCTCGGCCTCAAGGCGACCGGCCAAAGCTCGGTCACCGACGAGGAGATCAAGGCGGTGATCGCCGAGGGCACCAGCTCGGGCATCCTGGAGCCGGAGGAAAAGGAGCTGATGGCCGGCGTCATGCGCCTCGCCGACCGCTCCATCCGCGCCGTGATGATCCCGCGCCCCGACATCACCGGCATCGACCTCGATTGGGACGACCGCCGCATCATCGAGGCGCTCGCCAATTCCTCGCACTCGCGCTATCCGGTGTTCACCGGCTCGATCGACATGGTGCAGGGCGTCATCCAGGCGAAGGACCTCCTCGACCAGCACCTCAAGGGCGAGCCGCTCGACATCCGCAGCCGCATCCGCCAGGTCGACATGGTGCCCGATACCGCCTCGGCGCTCGACGTGCTCGACACGTTGCGCCGCTCGCCGCTGCAAATGGTGATGGTGATCGACGAATACGGCTCGGTCGAGGGCATGGTGACGGCCGCCGACATCCTGACCGCCATCGTCGGCAACCTCGGCGGCGAGCCCAGCGAAGAGGTGAGCGAGATCGTCGAGCGCGTCGACGGCAGCTGGCTGATCGACGCCGACCTCGGCGTCGATCTGGTGGCCGAGAAGATCAACTGCCAGGGACTGAACGATCCCGATCGCGACTACGAGACGCTGGCCGGCTTCGTGCTGTCGGTGACCAAGGCCATCCCGGCCACCGGCGACGTCGTCGACTGGCGCGGCTGGACCTTCGAGATCGTCGACATGGACGGCCGGCGCATCGACAAGGTGCTGGTCACCGCGCCGCAGTCGCCGCAGGGCTGACCGGCGCCATCATCGGGCCTCCACCGGTTCGGCGGCACCGACGCCACCGGCCGCCCCGGCGGAGGTGGTGCCTGCGTGTCTTCCGGGAACACGAACATCATCACGGCCCGCGCAGGCGGGCCGTCACGGGTCGAACCGAAAGCCGGGGAGGCGGCGAGGAGCCGCCGGGCGGAAGCCTGCCGGGACCCTCAGTCGTCGCCGGGCCGGGCGCCGATCTGCTCGACGATGCCGGCGCAGGCGGCGGCGCAGGCGCCCACCGCCTCGCCGCCGACGGCGTCGCACAGACGCCGGACCAGCTCGGCATAGGCCGCCTCGATCGGCGTGATGGTCTTGCAGCCGTAGTCGGTCAGCGACACCAGCGTCTTCCTGAGATCCTCGAACTGCTGGGCGCGGCTGATCAGGTCGCGCGCCTCGAGGTCGCGCAATATGCGCGACAGGCTCGATGCCCTGACGAAGGTGTTGGCAGCCAGCTCGGAGGCGATCATCGGCGAACGCGATTGCAGCTCGTGCAGTACCCGCCATTGCGGCTCGGTGAGGCCGGCCGCCTTCATGCTAGGTCGCAGCATCTCGATAACCGACTCATAGGCCAGGAGGAAGGTTTTCATGAGGTCGGGTTTGGCCGCCACGGCTGCCTCCCCTGCATTTTGACGGACGACGGAAAGGAGGGAACTGGAGACCACTTGCTACAACCTTGGGAGACTCGTGTCGGTTTTATCCTACTATACAACAGGGCCAGAGATTTCAAGTATGCGCATCGCACATATACGGAATAGCTTTTCCACCGCCAAAGGCTTTCCGAAGGTTTCTATGCAACTCCGTATGAATGAAAATTGTTTCCTGAAGAGTGTCATAATTAAATTTACATACAGGAAAGAACCAGAGTGATCTTTCCGGGAGATTAATATTTGCCGGCCGGCAGCCTTGATAGATTCCAAAGTGCCGGTATTCAGCCGGTCGACGAGACGGTTGACCAGCAAAACGTTATACTATAACGGTTCGCTCACCTCCGATCGCCGCCGAGTAGCCAGGGCCGCCATGCCGCCAGATCCCCTCCGTTCCCTGTCCTCGCCGCCCGCCGAAGCCGGTCGTCCGGCGGTCGTCGCCGTACGGCCGTCGGTGCTGCGGCTGGGGCTCGGCGCCCGCCTAGCCGGCGCGGCGGCCTTCGTCGCCGG
Organism: Pleomorphomonas koreensis DSM 23070; assembly: GCF_000425185.1. Classification (GTDB taxonomy): domain Bacteria; phylum Pseudomonadota; class Alphaproteobacteria; order Rhizobiales; family Pleomorphomonadaceae; genus Pleomorphomonas; species Pleomorphomonas koreensis. The sequence continues at coordinate 24,554 of NZ_AULH01000019.1, read as the reverse complement.
CATCTGGGCGCTGATCGGCTGGGTGCTGCGGTGACGGCCATCCGGCACCAGCCGGCGCCAGACGGCGCGACGCTCGCCTTCCTGAACGCCACCATCGGCTACGACGGCCATCCGGCGCTGCACCACGTCTCGGCCACCTTCGCTCCCGGCACGCTCACCGCCGTCGTCGGACCCAACGGCGCCGGCAAATCGACGCTGCTCAAGGCGGCGATCGGCGCCATCCGCCCCATCGGTGGCGAGGTGGCGGTGAGCGGCTGCCGGCGGAACGAGATCGCCTACCTGCCGCAGTTGGCCGAGATCGATCGCGCCTTTCCCTTGCCGGTGTTCGACTTCGTCGCCATGGGCCTCTGGGGCCGGCGCGGCGCCTTCGGCGGCTTCCGCCGCGCCGACGACGAGGACGTCGCCCGGTCGCTGGCCGCCGTCGGTCTGGCCGGCTTCGAGGGGCGGCTCCTCGACACGCTGTCGGGCGGCCAGCTGCAGCGGGTGCTGTTCGCCCGCCTCGCCCTCCAGGACGCGCCGCTGATCCTGCTCGACGAGCCATTCACCGCCGTCGACGACCGCACCACCCACGAGCTGATGGACGTCGTCGCCGGCTGGAATGCCGAGGGCCGCACGGTGGTCGCCGTACTGCACGATCTCGATCTGGTGCGCCGGCGCTTCCCCCGCGCGCTGCTGGTCGCCCGCCGGCTGATCGCCGAGGGCGACACCGCCGCCGTGCTGACGCCCGACCATCTCGCCGCCGCCCGCCACCACGTCGAAGCCTGGGACGAGGCCGCCCCTTTCTGCGAGGCCGAGCACACGCCATGACCGCCGCCGACCTCCTGTCCGCCTTCACCGAATTCGCCTTCATGCGCCGGGCACTCGCCGGCTGTCTGGTGCTGTCGGTGGCCGCCGCGCCGCTCGGCGTGTTCCTGATGCTGCGCCGGCTGTCGCTGACCGGCGACGCCATGGCGCACGCCATTCTGCCGGGCGTCGCCGCCGGCTACCTCCTCGCCGGCCTCAATCTCTGGGCCATGACGGCCGGCGGCCTGGCTGCCGGCCTCGCCATCGCCCTGCTGGCCAGCGCCGTGACGCGACTGACGCCACTCCGCGAGGATGCCTCGCTCGCCACGCTCTATCTCGTGTCGCTGGCGCTCGGCGTCATCCTGATCTCGGCGCGCGGTTCGGCGGTCGACGTCATGCACCTGTTGTTCGGCTCGGTGCTGGCCATCGACGATACCGCCCTGGTCTTCATCGGCATCGTCGCCTCTCTCACCGTCGTTGCCTTCGCCGTGATGTGGCGGCCGCTGGTGCTGGAATGCGTCGATCCCGGCTTCCTGAAGGCGGTCGGCGGCCACGGCGCGCTGGTCCACGTGCTGTTCATGCTGGTGATGGTGCTCAACCTGATCGCCGGCTTCCAGGCGCTCGGCACGCTGCTGTCGGTCGGGCTGATGATGCTGCCGGCCGCCAGCGCCCGCTTCTGGACGCGGTCGCTCGGCGCCATGACGGCGCTGGCCATGGCTTTCGCCGCCGCCGCCTCGGGCATCGGCCTCGCCGCCTCCTTCGCCGCCAACCTGCCGTCGGGACCGGCGATCATCGTCGCCGCCGGTGCGATCTACGCCCTGTCCATCGCCCTCGGGCCGTCAGGCGGCCTGATCGCGCGAGCGCGGCCGGCACGCCACCGCACCGGCTGACCGATCGCACGCATCAGGAAACGGCCGTCAGGACGATGAGCCGGAATGCGGCGCGTCGCCCTGCCCCGGCGGTTCGCTTCCCTTGGCCAGCGCCGATTCGATGCGCTGGCGGGCGACGGCGTTGCGGGCGCGCAGGATCTTCAGCCGATGGGCGAGATCGTCGATGCGGGCCTCCTCGTCGGCGGCGGCCGGCGCCGGCCGCTCGGTCTTGGCGACGAAGTCGACGTGGATGACCGGCGCCGCCGGTTGCGCCGGCACCGGCGCCGACGGCGGCGTCATCGTCAGGTCGGCGATGGTTTCGGTCAGCACGGCGATGCGCGCCTCGGCCTCGACCAGCGCTATCTTCATGTCGGCGGCCAGCGATTCCGCCTCGTCGCGGCTTTCCTCGGCCTCGCTGGCATGGAGGGCGATCTGCCGCTGCAACTCGCGCCGCTCGGCATCGACCCGCGCCACCGCCTCGTGGGCGTAGCGGGCGATGGAGCGCGCTTCCTCGAGGCGCTTCTCGTAGTCGGCGATCGCCGCCTCGAAGCCGGCTTTCTCCGCCGTCAGCGCCCGCGCCAGCGTGCGGTCCTCGGCACTGCGGAGTTCGGCGATGGCAGCCGCCTGCCGCGCCCGGTCGAGTTCCACCGTAACGCGCGCCATGCGGGCGGCCATCTCGGCGCGCACGGCATCCTTGGCCGCCGCCATCTCGGCCACCGAGCGCGGCAACTGCTGGTCGAGCCGGCGGCGATAGAGGCGGACGGCACGCGCGTTGATCGCCGGCATCAGCAGCAGCGCCCCGAGCCCGGCCGTCAATACGCCCGCCAGAAAGATCAGCACCGTCTCGATCACGTCACGCCATCCCGAGGCGGCACCGAGACCGCCCTCCCTTCAGTTGTCGCGCAGGGTGACGGAAATGGTCAAGGGCGGAACGATCGGTCACCCCCGTCCGGTGGCGAAAAAAGCGCCGGGAGACCTGCCTCCGGCCGTAACGGCGGCTCAGAACGGGTTCCAGGTCGCCTGCGGCGTGAACTTGAGATAGCCGACATTGACGCCGAGCCGGGCGCCGACGCCGGTGCGCACCGGCACCAGGGTGATCTGGTCGGAGGTGAGCGCGGTGAGGCCGAAACCGCCGATGAAATAGGCCGAACCGGCGACGCCGCCGAACCGCCGGTAGATCGACTGCAGGGACGGCAGGTTGTAGACGAGAATCATCGTGCGGGCGCCGTCGCCGCCAACGTCCAGGCCGAGCGTCGGGCCCTGCCAGTAGACCGGCACCGAGCCGGCGTTGCGCGTGTAGAGCGTGCCCTCGCCGTAGCGCAGGCCGCCGAGAAAGGCGCCGGAGCCCTCCTGACCGAGGATATAGCCGTTGGGCTGGCCGTAGCTGGAGGCCGCCCGCTCGATGGCCGAGGCGAGCCCGCCCGACATCTCGCCGAAGAACTTGTGGCCGGTGTTGACGAGTTCCGATGAGGAATAGGTCTGCTGCATCTGCTGGGCGGCGGCCGGCAGCGACGGCGCGGCCAGGAGAGCCAGCAGGAGGAAGGGCAGCGCTTTCAGCACCGACAGACGCGACATCGGCAATCCTCCGCCTGTCGTCCGCCGCGAACCGGAGCGGCCGGCGGCGAGACGATCCGAACATTAACCTCGCCGACACTCCGTTAAGGCAAGATGAACGGGAGGGTCGACCGGTGACAGCATGATCATACCGACGAATCAGACATCACCGCGGCGAGATTGGGTGAGTTTTACCGCTCGCGCCATTGTCTTGTCGCTGTTTTTCCTCATCTCCGGCGGGCCGTCGCAGGCGCTGGACGAAAGGATCGTGTTCGATCCCTACACCGGCCTCTCCATCGGCGGCTACGACCCGGTGGCCTATTTCGTCAGCGGCGGCGCCGTGATCGGCTCCGCCGACTATGAGGAAGTCTACGGCGACACCTACTGGCACTTCGCAAACGAAGGCAACGCCGCCGCCTTCCGCGCCGCGCCGGCCGCCTATATTCCCGGCTTTGGCGGCTATGCCCTGGCGGCGGTGGCGCGCGGCGTCGCCCAGCCGGGCAACCCGACGCTGTTCGCCATCCACCGCGACCGCCTCTACTTCTTCGCCTCCGACGACGAGCGGCGCGCCTTCCTCGCCGATCCCGAAACGATGATCGCCGCCGCCGCCGCCCGCTGGCCGGAGGTGCTGAAGCTCCTGGCCTATTGATGCCATGGCGGCTTCCCGAGCTTGTGACCGTCGGCGGCGGGCGCTATCCATGGGCGCATCTTCGCGTGCGATTCGTCGGCAGGCCCTGCCCGTCGTCCGGCCCCGAACCCAATGGAACCGACCATGTCCGACCTGGCCAAGCTGGAAGCCCTGGATTTTGCCGCCCTGCTCTGCTCGCGCGTCTGCCATGATATCATCTCGCCGGTCGGCGCCATCACCAACGGGCTCGAAGTTCTCGACGAGGAGAACAACGAGGAGATGAAGGCTTTCGCCTTCGACCTCATCCGCAAGAGCGCCCGCACCGCCTCCTCGAAATTGCAGTTCGCCCGCCTGGCCTTCGGCGCCGCCGGCTCGGTCGGCGCCGAGGTCGACCTCGGCGATGCCGAGACCGTGGCCAAGCGCTACATGGAGAGCGAGAAGGCCGACATCGACTGGCAGGCGACGCGCCGCCTGCTGCCGAAGAACCAGGTGAAGCTGCTGCTCAACCTCCTGCTGATCTCGCTTCAGGCCATCCCGCGCGGCGGCCGGGTGGTGGTGCGCGTCGAGGGCGACCTGCCGCACCCGGTGCAGCGCATCGAGGCCACCGGCGCCGCCTCGCGCATTCCGCCGCGCGTCGCCGAGCTGCTGGCCGGCGACCTCGGCGACCACCTCGACGCCCATGCCATCCAGCCCTACTACGCCGGCGAGCTGGCCCGCGCCGCCGGTCTGGTCATCACCATCGCCAAGGACAACGACACGGTGATCTTCGAGGCGAAGCCCGCGCCCGCCGATCTTTCCGCCGCCCTCTGAGGCCGAGCGAGCGTCGGCCGGTCCGGCATTGATGACCGCCGGCCGCTCCGCGGGACGCGACGGTCCGCCGGCATGCCTTTCGGCAGGCCCACATCGCCGGGATCCGGCGTTTATTGCCCACACTTCAATCAATATTAACAGTTTGACGGGACACTTCCCCCAAAGCGGCTGGTAGAGCGGGCGCCTTTTCAGGATGCGGCGCTTCCGGTTCGACCTTCCCGAGGGGGTGAAGTATGGACGACCTTTTGCGTGAATTCCTCACCGAGACAAACGAGTCGCTCGATACCGTGGACGTGGAATTGGTGAAGTTCGAGCAAGAGCCGAACAACGCCCGCATTCTGGACAACATCTTCCGCCTCGTGCACACCATCAAGGGCACCTGCGGTTTCCTCGGCCTGCCGCGCCTCGAGGCGCTGGCCCATGCCGCCGAGACGCTGATGGGCAAGTTCCGCGAGGGCGCCGCCGTCACCGAGGAGGCGGTGAGCCTCGTCCTGCAGACCATCGATCGCATCAAGGGCATCCTGGCCGAACTCGAAGCCAACGAGGGCGAGGAGCCCAAGGGCGACGACCGTGACCTGATCTCGCTGCTCGAAGCCATGTCCATGGCCGAGGCCGCGCCGCGCAAGGAGCCGCCCAAGAAGGAAAAGAAGGAAACCGCCGGCACGCTGGTGGCGCAGGTGCTTGAACGCGAGCTGCGTCCCGGCGAAGTGTCGCTCGATGAGCTGGAGCGCGCCTTCCGCGAGACCGCCGTCGAGCTGCCGGCCGCCGCCGAGCCGGCCGTCGAGGCGCCCGCCCCCGCGCCCGCCGGCATCGATTTCGCCCGCGTCGCCGCCGAGATCGAGGCGCGCATGAAGCAGGCGAGCCCGGACGGCAAGACCGAGAAGGCCAAGGCGGCCGAGGACGGCGACAGCGAGGCCAAGGCCGACAAGGGCTCGGTGTCGAGCCAGTCCATCCGCGTCAACGTCGAGACGCTCGAACACCTGATGACCATGGTGTCCGAACTGGTGCTGACCCGCAACCAGCTCCTGGAGATCGTCCGCCGCCACGAGGACAGCGAGTTCAAGGTGCCGCTGCAGCGCCTCTCCAATGTCACGGCCGAGTTGCAGGAAGGCGTCATGAAGACGCGCATGCAGCCGATCGGCAACGCCTGGCAGAAGCTGCCGCGCATCGTGCGCGACCTCGCCCAGGAACTGAACAAGCAGATCGAACTGGAGATGGTCGGCGCCGAGACCGAACTCGACCGCCAGGTGCTGGAACTGATCAAGGATCCGCTCACCCACATGGTGCGCAACTCGGCCGACCATGGCCTCGAGCGTCCCGACGACCGCCGCAAGGCCGGCAAGATCGAGAAGGGCACCATCCGCCTCGCCGCCTATCACGAGGGCGGCCACATCATCATCGAGATCGCCGACGACGGCCGCGGCCTCAGTCTCGACCGCATCCGCCAGAAGATCATCGAGAACGGGCTCGCCACCGAGACCGAACTCGAGAAGATGACCGAAGGCCAGATCTACAAGCACATCTTCGCCCCCGGCTTCTCCACCGCCGCCAAGGTGACCTCGGTGTCCGGCCGCGGCGTCGGCATGGACGTCGTCCGCACCAATATCGAGACCATCGGCGGCACCGTCGACCTGAAGTCGGTGCAGGGCAAGGGCACCACCTTCACCATCAAGATCCCGCTGACGCTGGCCATCGTCTCGACGCTGATCGTCGAGAGCTGCGGCGACCGCTTCGCCATCCCGCAGCTCTCCGTCGTCGAACTGGTGCGGGTGCAGAACAACTCCGAGCACCGCATCGAGCGCATCAAGGACACACCGGTCCTTCGTCTCCGCAACAAGCTGTTGCCGCTGGTGCCGCTGGCCGGCCTCCTCAAGGTGGACGTCTCGGCCGAGAAGAGCGAGGACGAGGGCTTCATCGTCGTCATGCAGGTCGGCAACGTCACCTTCGGCCTGGTGGTCGACGGCGTCTTCCACACGGAGGAAATCGTCGTCAAGCCGATGTCGAAGATGCTGCGCCACATCACCATGTTCTCGGGCAACACCATCCTCGGCGACGGCTCGGTGATCATGATCGTCGATCCGAACGGCGTCGCCAGCGCCATCGGCACGGCCGTCGCCACCGACACGCTCGACAGCCATGCCGACGCCGACGCCTCGCGCGGCATCGACAACGACGCCAAGATCTCCATGCTGCTGTTCCGCGCCGGCTCGCCCGAGCCGAAGGCGGTGCCGCTGTCGCTGGTCACCCGCCTCGAGGAGTTCGAGATCGAAAAGATCGAGCATTCCAACGGCCGCGACCTCGTGCAGTACCGCGGCTCGCTGATGCCGCTGGTCTACCCGAACTACGAGGTCCGCCGCCGCGAGGAAGGCACCCAGCCGATGCTGGTGTTCTCCGACGCCGGCCGCTCGATGGGCCTCGTCGTCGACGAGATCGTCGACATCGTCGAGGAGTCGCTCAACATCCAGGTCGGCTCCGACGTGCCGGGCGTGCTCGGCTCGGCGGTGATCAAGGGCAAGGCCACCGAGATCCTCGACATCGGCCACTACCTGCCGCTGGCCTTCGAGGACTGGTTCAAGCGCAAGGAAATCTCGTCGGCCGCGCTGACGCGCAAGCTGCTGTTCATCGACGACAGCGCCTTCTTCCGCAACATGCTGGGGCCGGTGATGAAGGCCGCCGGCTTCGACGTCACCGTCTGCGCCTCGGCCACCGAAGCGCTCCGCCTGCTCGGCGAAGGCGCCGCCTTCGACGTCATCGTCTCCGACATCGAGATGCCCGTGGTCAACGGCTTCGAGTTCGCCGAGATGCTGCGCCGCGACGCCCGCTTCAAGCACACGCCGATCATCGCCCTGTCGGCGCTCTGCACGCCGGCGTCGATCGAGCGTGGCCGCCAGTCCGGCTTCGACGAGTACGTTGCCAAGTTCGACCGCCCGGGCCTGATCGCGGCCCTCAAGGAAATCACCAGCGCTGACTATGGGATCGCAGCATGACCGCCAACAGCCATACCCCCGGTGCTGCCGCCAACGACAGCCACTCCGGCCAGATCCAGTATGTCACCGTGTTCATCGGCGGCCAGCTGTTCGGCCTGCCGATCCACAAGGTGCATGACGTCTTCGTGCCGGAGAGCATGACGCGCGTGCCGCTGTCGGCGCCGGAAGTGGCCGGCGTGCTCAACCTGCGCGGCCGCATCGTCACGGCGATCAACATGCGCCGCCGTCTCGGCCTGCCGCAGCGCGAGGGCAACCACGGCATCATGGCCGTCGGCATCGAGTATCGCGGCGAATCCTACGGCCTGATCATCGACGAGGTCGGCGAGGTGCTGAACCTCGACGCCTCCGGCCGCGAGGCCAACCCGGCCAACCTCGATGGCCGCTGGGCGGAGATTTCCGGCGGCGTCCACCGCCTGTCCGGACAGCTGATGGTCATCCTCGACGTCGAGCGCGTGCTCGGCCGCATGCAGGGCGACATGGCCGCCTGACGACCCTTGAAGCCGGCGTCACCGCCGTGAGGAGTGAAACAATGAAGACCTGTCTCGTGGTCGACGACTCGAGCGTCATCCGCAAGGTGGCCCGGCGCATTCTCGAGGATCTGTCGTTCACCATCCTCGAGGCCGAGGACGGCCAGCAGGCGCTTGAGAAATGCCGGGAGACCATGCCCGACGCCATCCTGCTCGACTGGAACATGCCGGTGATGGACGGGCTGGAATTCCTGGCCCAGTTGCGCAAGCTCGACGGCGGCGACACGCCGAAGGTGGTGTTCTGCACGACGGAGAACGACGTCGGCCACATCGCCCGCGCCATCCGGGCCGGCGCCAACGAATACATCATGAAGCCCTTTGATCGCGAAATCGTCGAAGCCAAGTTCCAGGAAGTCGGGCTGCTCTGACCGTTCAAAGATCGATGCGAAACTGGAGACCGATTGAATGTCGGCCATCGCCCGCGCGCCTTCTTCTTCCGGAGCCGTCACCGATCCCATCCGCGTGATGGTCGTCGATGATTCCGTGGTCATTCGCGGCCTTCTCGGCCGCTGGCTCGACGAGGAGCCGGGCCTCGCCGTGGTGGCCAGCCACCGCAATGGCCGCCTCGCCGTCGACGACGTGCTGCGCTCCAACCCGGACGTGGTCATCCTCGACATCGAGATGCCGGACATGGACGGTCTCACCGCCCTGCCCCTCCTGATCGAGAAGAAGAAGAACCTCGTCGTCGTCGTCGCCTCGACGCTGACCCGCCGCAACGCCGAGATCTCGCTGAAGGCCCTGTCGCTCGGCGCCGCCGACTATGTGCCGAAGCCCGAATCCAATTCCGGCGTCACCACGTCGGCCGAATTCCGCCGCGAGCTGATCGAGAAGGTCACCAACCTCGGCCAGCGGGCGAGGAGCCGCGGCCTGCCCGGCCATGCGCCGGCCGGCCGGCCGGCGTCGCGCCTGCCGCAGGGCGCCGGTGCCCCGCCCGCCCCCCACGGCGCGCTCCGGGCCTCCCGCCCGTCGAGCTTCACCATCCGCCCCTATTCGTCGGCGCGGCCGCGCATCCTGACCATCGGTTCGTCCACCGGCGGGCCGCAGGCCCTCAACACGCTGTTCGGCGAGATCGGCTCGGCCATCGGCATGGTGCCGGTGGTGCTGACCCAGCACATGCCGCCCACCTTCACCGCCATTCTCGCCGAGCACATCACCAAGGCAGCCGGCCGGCCGGCCGCCGAGGGCCGCGACGGCGAGGTGATCCAGCCCGGCCGCATCTACGTGGCGCCCGGCGGCAAGCACATGCTGCTGGCCAAGAACGGCAACGACGTGGTGGTGAGGCTCAGCGACGCGCCGCCGGTCAACTTCTGCAAGCCGGCCGTCGACCCGCTGTTCAAGTCGGTGGTCGACATCTACGGCACGGCGACGCTGGCCGTCGTCCTCACCGGCATGGGCGCGGACGGCGCCGAGGGCGTGCGCCGCATCGGCGAAGTCGGCGGCAGCACCATCGCCCAGGATGAGGAAAGCTCGGTGGTCTGGGGCATGCCCGGCGCCGCCGCCCATACCGGGATGTGCTCCGACGTTCTGCCGCTGCACGACATCGGCCGCAAGGTGTCCAAGATCCTCCTCGGAGGCCGCCCATGAACCCGGCCGAGTACGACTATCTGCGCCAGTTCCTCAAGAGCCGGTCCGGACTCGTCCTGTCGAACGAGAAGCAGTATCTGATCGAGAGCCGCCTGTTGCCGGTCGCCCGCAAGACCGGCCTGCAATCGATCGCCGCGCTGGTCGCCAAGCTGAAGGAGCCGCGCGAGACGGCGCTGGCCGAGGCGGTCGTCGAGGCGATGACCACCAACGAGAGCTTCTTCTACCGCGACAAGACGCCCTTCGAGCACTTCACCCAGGTGATGATGCCGGAACTGTTGAAGTCGCGCGCCTCGCAGAAGAAGATCCGCATCTGGTGCGCCGCCGCTTCCACCGGCCAGGAGCCCTACACGCTCGCCATGTGCCTCAAGGAAATGGAGGCCAAGCTCGCCGGCTGGCGCATCGAGATCCTCGGCACCGACATCTCCAACGAGGTGCTGGAGCGGGCGAGGTCCGGCACCTATACCCAGTTCGAGGTGCAGCGCGGCCTGCCGATCCAGCTGCTGCTGAAATACTTCACGCAACAAGGCGAGAGCTGGACCATCTCGCCGCAGCTGCGGTCCATGGTGCAGTGGCGGAAGTTCAATCTGCTGGAGAGCTTCGCCGCCTTCGGCCAGTTCGACATCGTCTTCTGCCGCAACGTGCTGATCTACTTCGACCAGACGACCAAGGTCGATATCCTCGGCCGCATCTCGAAGATCATGGCGCCGGACGGCTACCTGGTGCTCGGCGCCGCCGAGACGGTGGTCGGCCTCACCGACGCCTTCAAGCCGGCACCCGAACGGCGCGGCCTCTACGTGCCGGCCGCTGCCGCCGCCGCCCAGCCGGCGCCGCGCCTCTCGGCACTGGCCACGGCCGGCCGCGTCGGCTGATCCGGCCCCGCTCTTGTCGATGACGGCGTCGCGGCTCCCCGCGGCGCCGTTTTCCATTGCGGGCGGTCATCCCCTGCCCGCCGCGCCGGCCGTCAATCGCCGAAGCGGCTGACGATATCCTCCAGCGCCGGCCGCGGCCGATCGGCCGGCTTGAGGGTGGGCGTGCCGATGTGAATGAAGCCGACGATGGTCTCGGCGTCGGTGAGGCCGAGGGCGGCGCGCGCCTCGGCGTCGTAGGCCGGCCATTCGGTCAGCCAGCAGGCGCCGAAACCCATGGCGTGGGCGGCGATCTCCAGGTTGAGGCAGACGGCGCCGGCCGAGTAAATCTGCTCGATCACCGGGATCTTGACGTGCTCGGCGGCGCGGCCGACCACGGCGATTACCAGCGGCGCCTTGGCAAAGCGCTGCCGCTCCTCCTCCAGCCGCGCCTCGGAGATGTCCGGCTGGCGCGCAGCGGCGATCGCCGCAAGGCGTCGTCCGGCCTCCACCCGGCTCTCGCCCTCGAAGACGATGAACCGCCAGGGCGCCAGCTTGCCATGGTCGGGCACCCGCGAGGCAATGGTGAGCAGCGTCTGAAGCTGCTCGGCATCGGGGCCGGGAGCAACAAGCAGGGCGGCCGCTACGGAGCGGCGGGTAAGCAGCAGATCAAGCGTCGGGTTCATGGGGCATCGGCTCCGGACTGAAGCATCGGACGGGCAGGATCCGATGCGTCGACAAAAGACGGGAGCGGCAGCCCGGATGCCTCCGGGCGTCCGCCGCTCTGAGTTGCGGTGAGACCGGCATATCCGCTTTCCCTGTATATTGAAATACCTATGGCACGGCCGGTGGCCCGCCGGGCCGCCGGACTTGAAATGAACACGATGATCGGCCAAGACTGGCGGTCATGATGACGATGGCCGAAGGGAGACGGCAGGGCATGACGCGGCAAGCCACCTCGATCCGGTGGACCTTTGTTGTTCTCGCGTTGATGGCCGTTCCGGCCCTCGCCCAGGACGCGCCGCCCGGCGGCCCCGGCGACCAGCCGATGCCCGGCTTCATGCAGCCCGGATCGGGGCCGCTCCAGCTGATGCCGCCCGACGCCGGCCCGCAGCCGTTGCCCGAGGCGGCGACGCCCTATGCCCCGAGCACCGCGCCGGCTATCGAAAATAAGCCGCTGGCCACCGTCGCGCCGCGCGACACGGCGACGCTGTCGCTGACGGCGCGCCTCACCCCCGACGGTCCGCCGATCGGCGCCGGCGTCGTCTGGCGCATCTTCGCCGAGGCGCAGGGGCCGGACGGCAGCCGCGAGCTGGTGGCCGAACGGCACGGCGGCTCGGCCGACTTCACGCTGAAGCCGGGCGGCTACTTCGTCTATTGCGGCTTCGGCTATGCCGGCACCACCGCGCATGTGACGGTTGGCACCGGCCTCAAGGCCGATTCGGTGGTGCTCAACGCCGGCGGCGTCCGCCTCAGCGCCGTCACCGCCAAGGACCGGCCGCCGATCGGCAAGGACGACCTCAGCTTCGACATCTTCTCGCAGGAGCTGGATTCGCACGGTGAGCCGAAGGCGGTCGCCCTCGACGTCGCGCCGGGGCAGATCGTCCGCCTGCCGGCCAAGACCTATAGCGTGGTGGCCAGCTACGGCGACGCCAACGCCCGCACCACCGCCGACATCGACGTCAAGGCCGGCAAGCTCTCCGACGTCACGCTGACCGAGAAGGCCGCCAAGATCACCCTGAAGCTGGTGAGCAGCGAAGGCGGCGAGGCGATCGCCGACACCCGCTGGTCGATCCTGACCCAGGCCGGCGACCTCGTCACCTCCGGCGTCGGCGCCTTCCCTTCCTTCGTGCTGGCCGAGGGCGACTACACCGTCATCGCCAACCACGAGGACGGCCAGTTCCAGCGCGTCGTCACCGTGGTGTCCGGCGAGAACGCCGACGTCGAGGTGCTGGCCGCCGGCGGCCAGAAGCTCTCCGACTGATCTCTGCCACAGTCTCGTTCCGGCGACTCATCCGAGTCCATGCGGGGTCATCGTGACTCAGGTGGAGTCATGACGATTCCCCGGCGGCCAGGAGATCCCGGCCGGCCGCCCCTCCGCGCCTCGTCCGGCAACCCGACCGAGTCCATGCGGGTTCATCGCGACTCAGGCGGAGTCATGGCGAGTCGCCGGCGGCCATGGTCCGCCATGGACGCCAGCGCGCGCCGGGACCAAGTGAGCCGCATCACTCCCCGACGAAGCGGTCGAAGGCGTCCTTGAAATCCGGATGCCAGCGCGACAGCGCCGGCCGGTCGTGGATGATGTCGCCCATCGCCCAGGCCATGCGCTTCTCGTCGAGGGAGCGCGGCGTCTCGTTGTCCGGGCAGAGGATGTAGAAGTCGCCCTTCTCTAGCGCCGACAGCATGAAGTCGACCACCTCGTCGGCGTGCCAGGCTCCGGCCGGCTTCTCGGCCTTGGGGTCGGCGGCGGTGAGGCCGGTGAACGTCCAGCCGGGGATCAGCAGATGCGCCGACAGCCGACCGCCGCGGCCGCGCAGCTCGTAGGCGAGTTGCTCGGTCACCACCTTCACCGCCGCCTTGGAAGCGTTGTAGGCGGCGTTGCCCGGCGGCGTGGTGATGCCCTGCTTGGAGCCGGTGTTGATGACGTAGCCGGGCCGGCCGGCCTCGACCATCCTCGGCACGAAGGTCTGAACGCCGTTGACGACGCCCCAGAAATTGACGTCGAACAGCTTCCGCCAGTCGCCGTAGTTCTCGAAGGTGCCGCCGCCGGTGCCGATGGCGGCGTTGTTCATCAGCACGTCGACGCCGCCGAACCGGCCGAAGGCGGCATCGGCCAGCGCCTCGACCGCCGCCTTGTCGCCAACGTCGGTCGGCACGGCGATCGCCTCGCGGGCACCGGCCGCCCTGGCCGCCGCCGCCGCGTCGTCGAGTTCGTCCGCCAGCACGTCGGCCAGCACCAGCCGCATGCCGCGCCCGGCAAGGCGCAGCGCCGCCGCCCGGCCGATGCCGCGCGCCGCGCCGGTGATCACCGCGACATTGCCCGTTGTGATGATGTCGTCGGACATGGATTCCTCCCCCGAAAGCCGTGTAGCTGCCGGCCACGGGGCCGGCCTCTTCTTGATATGGGATACGCCGCTGCCGCCGGAAGCGTCAGCGCGCCAGTTCCCTGAGGCCCTGGCGGATCAGCTGCGTGGTGGTCGCCTCGGCGCCGGCCGCCTTGGCCGCCGCCTGCACCGCCGCCGCCGCCTGCAACTGCGCATAGCCGAGGTTGACCAGCGCCGACACCGCCTCGGCCACCGGCCCGGAGACGCGCGCCTCGGCGACGTCGGCGGCAATGCGGATCACTGAAGGGTCGGCGTCGGCAAAGGCCGGCGCCTTGTCCTTGAGTTCGCTGGCGATGCGCTCGGCCACGCGTTTGCCGACGCCCGGCGCTCGTGAGATGGCCGTGAGGTCGCGCATGGCGATGGCGGTGGCGAGCTGCCCCGGATCCAGCACCGACAGCACGCCGAGCGCCACCTTGGCGCCAACGCCCTGCACGGTCATCAGCAGGCGGAACCACTCGCGCTCGATGTCGTTGGAGAAGCCGTAGAGGCGGATCATGTCCTCGCGCACCATAGTCTCGATGGACAGCGTCGCCGCCTCGCCGGCCTTGGGCAGCCTTTGCAGCGTCCGCGCCGAGCAATAGACCTGGTAGCCGACGCCGTGGACGTCGAGGATCATCCAGTCGTCGCTGAAGCTGTCCACCACGCCCTTGAGCTTGCCGATCATCATCCCCTCCCCGTCAGCCGGCCGCCGCCCGCATCAACCGCCCCACCGCCGAGCCGCGATGATGGGCGTGCGTCAGCGCGATGGCCAGCGCGTCGGCGGCATCGTCGGTCTCGAAGGTCGCCTTGGGCATCAGCACCTTGACCATGACGCGGATCTGCCCCTTCTCGGCGTGGCCGGCGCCGACGATCGCCTTCTTCACCGCGTTGGGCGCGTATTCGGCCACCGGCAGGCCGCGCCGGGCCGGTGCCAGCAGCGCCACGCCGCGCGCCTGGCCGAGCTTCAGCGTGGCGCCGGCGTCCTTGTTGACAAAGGTCTGTTCGATGGCCGCCTCGTCGGGCTGGAACTCGTGCAGCACGGCGTCGAGGCCATCGTGGATCTGCACCAGGCGCGAGGCGAGGTCGAGGTCGCCGTCCGAGGTGACGGAGCCCGAGGCGACGAAGCGCACCGAGTTGCCGAGGCTGTCGATGACGCCCCAGCCGGTGCGCCGGAGGCCGGGATCGATGCCGATGATTCGCGTGACATTGGTCATGACGGCACGCTATCCAGACGTTCATGGTTTGTACAGATGGATCGGACGGCTATTCCCATCGTGGCGTCCGCGCAACAGGCCCGAACCGGACGGACACCCGTCCGGCTTTGCGGTTGCACCCGACGCCGGCCATGCTATCGATCCCTCGGTTTGAATGGCCATGAAGAGGCATCGCCTTGCCGTCGTAATGCCGGTCTCGTCCTGCAGCACCCGCTTCATCGGAAGCTCCGGCTTCCGAACGGCTTATCATGTCCATCGGGTGGCGGATCGAGACCGGCCTGGCCTTGCCGCCGTCGGCGCCCCGCCGCACGCCACCTGACCTGATCCGCGCATCCGCCAAGCCGCGCCCGCCTCGCCGGGCCTCGTCCGCCACGCCGCTGGACTTCCTTCACAGGAAGACCCCGGCATGTCCGACCGCCTGTCCGTCCGCTGGACCGTCGTCGCGCGCGACTGTCCCCGCCCCGTCTTCGCCTGCCCGGCCTGCGGCGGCGACCGTCCATTCCATTCAAGCGGCAAGATCCGCCTCAACGCCAACGGCAAGCGGCTCGATGCCTGGCTGATCTACAAGTGCGACGGTTGCGACCGCACCTGGAACCGGCCGATCATCGAGCGCCGCCTGGCGGCCGGCGTACCGCCGGGCGATCTCGCCGCGTTGAGATCGGGCGACGCCGCCTTCGTCCGCCGCCTCGCCTTCGACCTTGCCGCCCTCCGCCGCAAGACGCCGGTGATCCTGCAATCCGGCCGGGTGGATGTCGAGAAGGTGGTGACCGGCGGCGATGCCGGCGCGACGGGCGTCGATATCATCCTCGCGGTGCCCCATCCTGTCGGCCTGCGTCTCGATCGCCTGCTGGCGACCGGCCTCGGCCTCAGCCGCAGCCGCATCGGCGACCTGATGGACACGGGCCGGCTTGAGGCCGCCGGCGGCGGCAACGCGCTGAAACGGCCGCCGCGCGACGGGCAGAGCGTCCGGCTCGATCTCGCCGGCATGGGAGATCGGCAGGCCATCCTGACCGCCGCCGGCTGAAACGAACGCCCCGCGACGGTGCCGCCGCGGGGCGTTCGCCTTCATTGACAGCGCCCGATCAGGCGACGGCGGCATCGAGCGCCGGATAGTCGGTGTAGCCGGTGGCGCCGTCGGCGTAGATGGTCTCCGGCACCAGCCGATTGCGAACCGAGCCGGCCCGGAAGCGCTCGACGAGATCGGGATTGGCGATGAATTCCTTGCCCCAGGCGACGGCGTCGGCCCGGCCGGCCGCCACCTCGGCGGCCGCCTCCTCGACGGAGAAGCCCTCGTTGGCGATCAACGCGCCGCCGAACGCCTCCTTGAGGTACGGCGTCAGGCGATCCGGCCCCAGATGCTCGCGGGTGAAGATGAAGGCGAGGCCGCGCCGGCCCGCCTCGCGGGCGACGTGGCCGAAGGTGGCCCTGGGGTCGCTGTCGCCCATGTCGTGGCTGTCGCCGCGCGGGGCGAGATGCAGACCGACGCGGCTGGCGCCCCACACGGAGATCGCCGCGTCCACCGCCTCCAGCATCAGCCGGGCGCGGTTCTCGATCGGGCCGCCGTAGGCGTCGGTGCGCGTGTTGGTCTTGTCCTGCAGGAACTGGTCGAGCAGGTAGCCGTTGGCGCCGTGAATCTCGACGCCGTCGAAACCGGCCTTCTTGGCGTTCTCGGCACCCCTCCGATAGGCCTCGATGATGGCCGGAATCTCGGAGATATCGAGGGCGCGCGGCGTCGGATAGGGGCGGATCGGCCGAAGCAGGCTGACGTGGCCGGCCGGCTGGATGGCGCTCGGCGCCACCGGCAGATCGCCGTCCAGCAGCGACGGATCGGAGATGCGGCCGACGTGCCAGAGCTGCATGACGATGGTGCCACCGTTCCGGTGCACTGTCTCGGTGATCGGCTTCCATGCCTCGACCTGGGCGTCTGAGTAGATGCCCGGCGTGCGGGCGTAGCCGGCGCCCTTCGGCGTGACGATGGTCGCCTCGGTGAGGATCAGGCCCGCCGACGCCCGCTGTTCGTAGTACGTGCGCATCACCTCGGTGGGAATGCGGCCGTCGGTGGCGCGCGCCCGCGTCAGCGGTGCCATGACGATGCGGTTGCGGAGTTCGAGCGCGCCGAGGCGCACGGGATCGAAAAGGGTCGGCATGGCTGGAATCCTTGCGGCGAAGGCGGGCGATCGCGAGATCAGGGTATATGCACGCAGTCCTAGCCGCGGCCGGCCGGCCTGGCTAGGGGCCGGCCGGTCAACTTTTCCGTGAAGTCGGGGCGAAGGCGCTCAGGTGTCGTGGTCGGGGTGCTGGCGCGAAACGATGTCGGCGAAGAAGCCGTCGGCCCGCGCCTGCTCCTCCGGCGTCCGGGTCGGCAGGCCGGCGAGGCGGGAGAACCAGCTCAGCCGGTGTTCGAGCCCCACCTGGATGGTCGGCGGGATGCGTTCCGGCTCGTCGAAGGCGCCGATGGAGAGCTCCAGCGCCGGCCCGCCCCAGTCGTAGGCAAGCGGCGTGCCGCAGGCCGAACAGAAGCCGCGCCGCACCTTGTTGGAGCTATGGAACCAGGCCGGTTCGCCGCGCGTCCAGCTCAGATGTCCGGCCGGCGCCGACACCAGCGGCGCGAAGAACGAGCCGAAAGCCTTCTGGCACATCCGGCAATGGCAGATGCTCGCCCGCCCGAGCGCCCCCTCGACGCGGAAGCGCACCCGCCCGCACTGGCAGCCGCCGGAATGTCCCTCGTCCATGCCGCACCTCCTGGGAGAGGATAGCACGGTGCGAACCAAGCCGCTGCGGCACCAGCAACGATGACAGCAGCTTTCTGACGTCCGCCCCCAGGAGATTCGGTTCGGAAATCCCCTATCCGCCTCTCGCCTTGTCCTGCCCGGGATACTACGCCTCCGCGTAGGATCTCGGACCGAAAGGGCACGAGGCTTATATGGAGCAACGCCGAGACGAAAACGCCCGCCGCCCCCCCCCCGAAGGCGGCAGCGGGCGCTAAATTCCGCCGACGAGCCGGGATCAGCCGGCCAGCTTGGCCGCCACCTCGTCGGAGACTTCCATGTTGGTGTAGACGTTCTGCACGTCGTCGTCGTCTTCGAGCAGGTCGACCATCTTCATCAGGCTCTGCGCCTTCTCCTCGTCGAGCGGCGACATGGTTTTCGGCTTCCAGATGATCTTGATGGACTGGGCAGCGCCAAGCGAGGCTTCCAGTGCCTTGTTCACGTCGTTCAGCGCCTCGAAGGCGCAGTAGATGAAGTGGCCTTCCTCGTCGGACTCGACGTCGTCGGCGCCGGCCTCGATGGCGGCTTCCACCAGGGCGTCGTTGGAACCGGCCGACAGCGGATAGCTGATCTCGCCGAGCCGGTCGAACATGAAGCCGACCGAGCCGGTCTCGCCCAGCGCGCCGCCGGCCTTGGTGAAGATCGAGCGCACCACCGAGGCGGTGCGGTTGCGGTTGTCGGTCAGCGCCTCGACGATGACGGCGGTGCCGCCCGGACCGTAGCCCTCGTAGCGCACCTCGTCGAAGTTCTCCGTGTCGGCGCCGGCCGCCTTCTTGACCGCCCGGTCGATATTGTCCTTGGGCATGTTCTCGGCGCGGGCATTGAGGATGGCGAGACGCAGGCGGGCGTTCATCGCCGGATCCATGCCGCCGATCTTGGCCGCCACGGTGACTTCGCGCGCCAGCTTGGCGAAGATCTTCGACCGCTTGGCGTCCTGCGCACCCTTGCGGTGCATGATGTTCTTGAATTGTGAATGACCGGCCATAGTGCCTCCTCTTGGCAACCGCGAAAGGGCGCGGGGCGCGGCGCGCCTCCCGCGACCATCGATCACGGCACATATCCACGAATGGGCCGCCTTATAGGCGTTTGTTGGCCCCGAATCCAGCCGGGGCCGTCACCAAAACGTCGGCAGCGCCTCGGCGAGGCGGCCGCCGATCCGCACCGGGCCGATCGCCTCGGCCAGGCCGGTGACGTCGCTGACGTCGACGGCGACGCCGCACAGCGTCGGCTCGCCGAGCGCCGGCTGGAAGCGGGCCGTCGGGATCTTGCGCAGGAAGCGGTTGATCGGCTCGTCCTTGTCCATGCCGAGCACGCTGTCGTAGTCGCCGGTCATGCCGGCGTCGGAGAGGTAGGCGGTGCCGCCGTCGAGGATCTGATGGTCGGCGGTCGGCACGTGGGTGTGGGTGCCGACCACCAGCGAGGCGCGGCCGTCGAGATGGTGGCCCATCGCCTGCTTCTCGGATGTCGCCTCGGCGTGCATGTCGATCAGCACGGCGTCGGCCATGTCGCCGAGCGGACAGGCGGCAAGCTCGCGATCGACGGCGGCGAAGGGATCGTCGAGCGCGTCCATATAGACGCGGCCCATGACGTTGACCACCAGCACGCGGGCGCCGTTGCGGGCGATGCCGACGGTGGCGCCGCGCCCCGGCGTGCCGGCCGGATAGTTGGCGGGACGGAGAAGCTGCGGCTGCCGCTCGATGAACACCAGCGCCTCGCGCTGGTCCCAGGCGTGATTGCCGCTGGTGACCACGTCGGCGCCGGCGTCGAGGAAGTCGCGGCAGATCTCCTCGGTGATGCCGAAGCCGCCGGCGGCGTTCTCGCCGTTGACCACCACGAAGTCGAGCCCGTAGTCGGCGATCAGCCCCGGCAGGATGTCGGAAATGGCATTGCGGCCCGAGCGGCCGACCACGTCTCCCACGAACAGCAGGCGCATTGTCCGGCGTCCTCCCCGATAGTCCAGGTTCACCGGGCGAAGCGGAAGACGTCGCGCTCGGTAACGATCATGTCGAGCGGCGCGTCATGGGGCTCCATCGGCACCGCCGCCACTTCCTGCACCGAGAAGGCAATGCCGATCAAGCGGGGAAAGCGTCCCATTGCCCTGAGACCGGCCACAGCGCGGTCGTAGAAGCCGCGGCCGTAGCCGGCCCGCCCGCCCTGGCGGTCGAAGGCGGAGAGCGGCATCAACAGCGCGTCGGGCAGGATTTCCGGAGCCTCCGGTCCCGGACCGCGCGTGCCGAAGCCGAGCGGCGCCAGCGGTTCGCCCGGCCGATAGCGGCGGAACACCAGCCCCGCCTCCACCATCACCGGCAGCCCCACCGGATGGCCGCGGCCGTCGAGCGCCGCGATGGCCTCGGAGAGATCCACCTCGCTGAGGATCGGCAGAAAGGCCGATACCGCCGCGCTGGCGGCGAGATCGAGCGCCAGCACGGCACCGGAGATCGCCGCCGATCCCTCGGCGCGCACTGCTTCGGACAGGCCATCGCGACGGCTGAGCGCCAGCTTCCTGACGCGCGCCTTCTCGGCGGCGACAAGCGCACGGGAGAGGTCGGAGGCGGCATCGATGGAAATGGCGGCCTCCCGGCTGCATGAACGGGGGAAAGAAAGTGTGGCGCCCGCGAACGACCGTCGGAAGTGCGATCCCGGGAAACCTACAACGTAGGTGGGCGCCGTTTGCCCGAACCCTCGAGTCCGGGCGGGGACAGCTCCCTTCAGGATCATTAAGGCCCCGGGGATATTGATTCCTAACGGGAAGCGCAGTCACGCCACGCTCCCTATATAGGCGAGACCGCCGCTCCGGCAAAGGGGGGCCCGGCGGACAAAAAATGCGGTGGTCGGCAGACGGACGGCGAACAAAAAAGAAGGGCGGCAGGAAGACCTGCCGCCCAGTCGCTGCGCGGATCGCAGTAGCCGTTACCGTCCGGCCGAGATGGCAACCAGGATGACGAGCATCCCTGCCGTTCCGGCCAGGGCAAGCACGATCAGGGCGGGGTAGCCGAACAGCGCCACCGCCCCTATGCCGATCACCAGGACCACGACCATGACGGCCAACACCACCCAGGCGCTGAGGCCGCGATTGTCCGCTGTCGGCTCGTAACTGGCCATGAAACTCCCCTGAAAAATCCTGTCGGGCTCCATATATGGAATTATCCGTAGCGAGGCAACGGTGCTTTCGCCGCATCAGCCCTGCGCGTCCCGCATGGGCACCGCCCCTTCTCCTTGAAGGTGCTCTGATTTCGCCGCCGCTACCAGTAGACGAAAGCCCAATGCCGCCGGTTCCCCGCCGCGACGGATTTCGCTCAGATCATCTTCTCGGCCGCGGCCTCGATGCGGGCGGCCGCCTCGACCACCTTCTCGGCCAGGCGGCGCTCCACCTCGCCCTGCCGCTCCAGCAGCGCGTCGCGACTCTCCCGCAGCGACCGCACCTCGGCTTCGAGGCCCTTCAGCTTGCGCTCGGTCTCCGACAGCTGGTCGAGCACGGTGATGGCGCTCATCACGGTCAGCCGCTGGTCGCCGATCTCGCCGAACACGCCGCGGATTTCGTTGAGGATGGCGTCGAGCCGGCTGGCGAGGCCGTAGAGGTGCTCCTCCTGGCCGTCGTCGCAGGCCATGCGGTAGGTCTTGCCGGCAATCGTCACCGTCACCTGGGACAAGGGATCAGCCTCCGTGGGTATCGAGGACGGAGCGGATCGACTCCATGGCGGCGACGAGACGGCGCGACACCTCGCGGTTGGCGTCCTCCAGCCGGCCGGCCTTGGCGAGCGCGTCGTCGAGGTCGCCGGCAAGGCGCGACCGGTCCTCCCCGAGGCGGAACAGCTCGTCCTCCAGGCCGGAAATGGTGCGCTCGCCGGCAAGGCGCCGCTCCACCGCAAGTTCCAGGCGCCCGAGCGCCTGGTCGAGCCTTTCAAAGGCCGCGTCCAACGACGCCGCTCCGGCCATGACCGCCTCCGGATGCTCCACCGGTGCGACGGGAAAATCGTCCGGAGAACTCATCGCTTGTCTGGTCTGGTTGCCATAAACGGTGAGACGTGACAACGGTCCGTTTGGGGGCGATCTGGGAAAATACCAGCTTTTCCATTTTTTGGCCCGCAAGCGCCGTGGCTGCGGCCGGTTGTCATTGACAGATAGTACCGCCCTGCTATTGATCGGCCGCTTTAGCCGAAAGACGTAATGGCGTGGCGTGTCTGCCGGAAGATACGTATTTGTCCGTCGTTCGGCCCGCCCAAGGAGATTCCGGCCAAATCCCGTCAGGAAATAACAATGACTGACTCCGCCCGGTACAAGAATATGGCCAACGCCATCCGCGCTCTTGCGATGGATGCTGTCGAAAAGGCCAAGTCCGGCCACCCCGGCATGCCGATGGGCACGGCCGATATCGCCACTGTTCTTTTCGGCGACGTGCTGAAGTTCGACGCTGCCGCGCCGTCCTGGCCCGACCGCGACCGCTTCATTCTGTCGGCCGGCCACGGCTCAATGCTGCTCTATTCGGTCCTCCACCTGATCGGTGTCGAGGATGTCAGCATGGACGACCTCAAGAGCTTCCGTCAGTGGGGCTCCAAGTGCGCCGGTCATCCCGAATACGGTTACGCCCAGGGCATCGAGACCACCACCGGCCCGCTCGGCCAGGGCCTTGCTATGTCGGTCGGCTTCGCGCTCGCCGAGCGCATGCTGAACGCCCAGTTCGGCGATGATCTGGTCGATCACCGCACCTACGTGCTGGCCGGCGACGGCTGCATCATGGAGGGCATCAGCCACGAGGCGATCTCGCTGGCCGGCCATCTCAGGCTGAACAAGCTCTGCCTGATCTGGGACGACAACGGCATCTCCATCGACGGCCCGATCTCGGTGTCCGAGAGCGGCGACATCCCGGCCCGCTTCCGCGCCGCCGGCTGGAACACCGACGCCGTCGACGGCCATGATCCGGCAGCCATCCTCGCCGCCCTCGAACGCGCCAAGACCTCCGACAAGCCGGTGCTGATCGCCGCCAAGACGACCATCGGCTTCGGCGCGCCGACCAAGGCCGGCACCCACGCCGTCCACGGCGCCCCGCTCGGCGCCGAGGAGATCGCCGGCGCCCGCGCCAAGCTCGGCTGGCCCTATGCGCCCTTCGAGATTCCGGCCGAGATCCTCGCCGACTGGCGTGCCGCCGGCAAGCGCGCCGGCAAGGACCGCGCCGCCTGGATCGCCCGCTACCAGGCCCTCGACGCCGCGACGCGCGCCGAGTTCGACCGTCGCATCGCCGGCGACCTGCCGGCCGCATTCTTCGACGCCATGGCCGCCTACAAGGCCAAGCTGGTCGCCGAGCTGCCGAAGGTCGCCTCGCGCAAGGCGTCCGAGATGGCGCTCGAGGTGATCAACCCGGTGGTGCCCGAGATGGCCGGCGGCTCGGCCGACCTCACCGGCTCCAACCTGACCAAGACCAAGGGTCAGCAGGCGGTGAAGGCACCCGACTACAAGGGCAGCTACATCCACTACGGCATCCGCGAGTTCGGCATGGGCGCCGCCATGAACGGCATCGCCCTGCACGGCGGCTTCATCCCCTACGGCGGCACCTTCCTGGTGTTCTCCGACTACGCCCGCCCGGCCATGCGCCTGTCGGCGCTGATGCACCAGCGCGTCGTCTACGTCATGACCCATGACTCCATCGGTCTCGGCGAGGACGGCCCGACGCATCAGCCGATCGAGCATCTGCCGTCGCTGCGCGCCATCCCCAACATGACGGTGATCCGGCCGGCCGACGCCTACGAGACGGCCGAGGCCTGGGAGTTCGCGCTCACCCACAGGAAGGGCCCGACGACGCTGGCGCTGTCGCGCCAGAACCTGCCGGCCATCCGCTTCGAGGTCAGCGCCGACAACAAGGTCGCCAAGGGCGCCTATGAGGTCGCCGCCGCCGACGGCCTGCCGGAAGTGTCGATCTTCGCCACCGGTTCGGAGGTCGCCATCGCCCTCGACGCCAAGAAGCTGCTCGACGCGGCCGGCCATCCGGCGCGCGTCGTGTCGGTGCCGAGCTTCGAGACCTTCCGCGCCCAGTCGGACGCCTACCGCGCCGAGGTGATCGGCGTCGCCAAGGTGAAGGTCGGCGTCGAGGCCGCCCTGCGCATGGGCTGGGACGAGATCATCGGCTCGGACGGCATCTTCGTCGGCATGACCGGCTTCGGCGCCTCGGCGCCGATCGAGCTGCTCTACGAAAAGTTCGGCATCTCCGCCTCCCGCATCGTCGAGCTGGCCCTCGCCAAGCTCGGCTGAGACAATCGGGGGAACGGTCCGGAACCCGCCGGGCCGTCCCCGTCCCCAACGAGGATCGGGTGAGACGCCCGCCTCAGCATCAGGAGACAGACAATGGCAGTAAAGGTCGCCATCAACGGCTTTGGTCGCATCGGTCGCAACGTTCTTCGGGCGATCGTCGAGTCGGGTCGCAACGACATCGAGGTGGTCGGCATCAACGACCTCGGCCCGGTCGAGACCAACGCCCACCTGATCCGCTTCGACAGCGTGCACGGCCGCTTCCCGCATGAAGTGACGACGGGCGCCGACTGGATCGACGTCGGCACCGGCAAGATCAAGGTCACGGCCATCAAGGACCCGACGACGCTGCCGTGGAAGGACCTCGGCGTCGACGTGGCGATGGAGTGCACCGGCATCTTCACCGCCAAGGACAAGGCGTCGATGCACCTGACCGCCGGCGCCAAGCGCGTGCTGGTCTCGGCTCCCGCTGACGGCGCCGACCTCACCGTCGTCTACGGCGTCAACCACGACAAGATCACCAAGGACCACATCGTCCTGTCGAACGCCTCGTGCACGACCAACTGCCTGTCGCCCGTCGCCAAGGTGCTGAACGACGTCATCGGCATCGACACCGGCTTCATGACGACCATCCACAGCTACACCGGCGACCAGCCGACGCT
>NZ_AULH01000018.1 GCF_000425185.1 Pleomorphomonas koreensis DSM 23070 | reverse complement strand
TCCGGTCTTTCCTTTTCGAAGTTCTATCCGACAGCGTTAGGCTTCTGTTTGGCAGCGGCGCATCTGACCTTGATACGCAGCTGTTCAGAGATGTGGCCGATCGCCTCACGATGGGGACGGGAGACAGCTTTAGGGTAGATGGAACTTATAACGGTGGCCACTTCGTTATGGGCAATTATCACCTGTGGGTAGACGCGGAAGGTCGACTGAGAATCAAAAACGGGGCGCCGACACCTGGCACAGGTGACCATGAGGGGACAGTCATAGGCTCTCAAACGTAGTCACACGTCTGAAAGCCATCCTTCACCGAATGGATCTTTTCGGGCTGAAAAGCTAGGCGACGGCAGCAGTCTGAAAAACGTCAATAACTTCACGTTTGTCGGCGGCACCATATCGTCTGGTGGAAACGGTGCGGTGGGCATTCTCGTCATGCCTTCGGTTGTTTCCAACACGCACGATGTCCACTCCCGATTCCTTGTCGGTCTGGGCGGTACGGATTCAATGAACGTCCTTGATCCTTTTGGGAGGTTTAAGGACGTTGTTCCCCAGGGCCGACGCATCGAGATTGCTCTTCGAGCTGCGCCTAACCAGCGCGTCGACGAGTTCATAATCCCTGGTGGCGCTACTAACGTTTATCCGATAACGGCGCAACGCATCGCGGATGCGTATGCCTGTTTTATGATTCAGATCCTGTCTACCGGCGGGCCTCGGCTCCTGTTCGGCGATGGCACGGCCGATCCAGACGTTCAATTGTTCCGAGATACGGCTGACCGTCTCACTATGGGCGTCGGTGACTCTTTTAGAGTGCAGGGCACCTTCGACGGAGGGCACCTCGTCATGGGCAACTACCACCTGTGGGTAGACGCCCAAGGGCGCTTAAGAATGAAGAACGGAGCGCCAACCCCTATCACCGGCGATAATGAAGGCACGGTGGTCGGCTCTCAAAGCTAGACCCTATCGCGTCGAAAAGCTGAGTGTCGGAGGTGGTTTCGTACCTACGATTATTACAACTTGGCCGGTCGCAGATCCTGTCTCGTACCCATTGGCTGGCCTAGCGGGGATCCCCGCCTCAATGAGCGTCGCTAAAATAGCTGGACCAACTCCATTAGTAGAAACCTGCAATCCAGCATCCGGTCCATTTAGCATTTCTGTTAGTTGAAGGTCTAGCCCTGCTGCTTGTAGGACACCACCTAATACGGATGCGAACGCACGCGTCTCCGCATCTGACGTGACTACTTGAAACCAAACCTGAGCATTCAGTCCTTTTAGCCTTTCAACAATGAAATCACCTTGCGACTGCAAAACGGTCCGCCACGCTAGCTCTTTCTTGATGCGTTCGGTCTCTAGGCGTGCTTCTTCAGCCTCTTTTGCCAACCTTGCCGCCGCTTCGTTTGCCATTGATGCGCGCTCGTCTGCCGCTGATAATTCTGCTCTCAGGAATCGTTCTTTTGTGTTTGCTGAAACGATGATTGCATAGGTCGCCACAACTCCCACTAATAAGGAGGTGAGCAATGCAGCGTTGGCTACTGTAGATATTCGTTCGGCGGTTTGGGAAGACAACGAGTCCCAGTTCCAAATCTCGTGCCACATGCTTCTGTCTTCTCTTTTATCACAGTGATCCCCAGCCTAACGGCGTCGAGTTTTGACCGGAGGGTCCATGATCAATCGTACCTCCATTAGATCTTTGAGGAACTGATCCAGTTCCTCCGTCGAAAGAGATAATTGAGCGTTTTCCAGCGACTGATCGAGTCGGATAATGATCGTCCGAAACTCTCGATCGGTGGAAAGATATCTTCCGGATGGTAGGGTCATTTGCGGGGACACGTAGGGTAGGAGGTTGGGTCGACGGAGGCGGGAAAACCCGCTGCGGGCGCAGATTGCGCGTCAGTGACCCGCAAGGCAAGGGCAAGCCTGATTGCCGCTTCGCCAGCGCCAACGGCGCCGACTTTATGAGTGGCGGGATGCGTCAGGCGCGGCATTGAAAGATCTGAGAGACTTTTGCTGCGCCTGCGGTTCGCTCCTTTTCAAGGTAGTTTCAAACGCTGTTTGAGATCGCCTGTCATCGGGTCTAGGCCCTCGTTTCAGGAGGCCGCGGTGGATAGATCAAGGATCTCCTTGTTGCCAGTCGAGACGATCTGCAGAGTTCCGTCAGGCAGGGGGCGCTGAAGCGCCCCAGCTTCGTCCCAAGGAGCGCGAAGCCAAACGTCGATTTCCTCCGACGTTGTGAGTATGGCAGACATAACCGTGGTTGGACTTGGCTGATAGCAAAACCAGACGCGGGTAAGTATCAGCAGCGCGCAGGTCTCGCGCTTGCAAAGGATGCTTCATCAAGTCACAGATTGGCTACCAATATATCACGGGTAATTTTTACTGATATATTTGCGCCGGTTATTGCTTTTGTGGGCCCAATCGATAGACCTGGGTCGGTTATCTCAACTTGTATCAACCCTTTTAGCTCATTACTACTGAGCTTTTCTATCTCAGAAATAACGGATGTATCTTGAAATCCGCAATCTAGAGTGAGTATGTAGGCAGTTTGGCTGTTTGCCCAATACTTTAGTTGCTGAATGTCCCCCCCCCAACCAACGAGCAAATACGACTGATGCTTGCTCCAATAGTATAGGAGGTCTGGAATGCTAGAGCCGCCGCTGCGAGTTTATCGAAGTCCGTGCGGAGAGCCCCCTTACCTCCTAAAGCACTCTGCAATGAGCGGAAGGCAAACTCGAGTTGAGAGGATTCCGTGGCGATGATGCCGTTCAAATTGTTGAGGGGAGCAGGTAGTTCACTGGGGGTAGATCCTGAATGACAAAATGGGATGGTTGGGATTTTCGTTCCGGCAGAGGGCTGGTTTAGAACGTTCCTGATCCAAACAGCGCCAAGTTCGAAATTGATCCAGTTTCTCTTCACTGACTTGGGGCTAATCAAGTAAATAGCTGCAGCGCAAGTGGCCAAACCATCTTCGATACGGCTCAGGAAATTGGCCCCCGCGGGTATAGTCGTCCCATCTGACGAAACAAAAACGTCAATGAATCCGCCAAACTCCTCCTGCACCGCGTTTTTTATCAGCACTGCTAGCTCACGCTCTTCGTGAATGTGCGAGAGGAAAATCAGCTGATTTGCCACAACACCCTCCTGTGGATGTTGCAAGTATAGCCTAAGCATCCTTTCCAATTGGTTCATGCATACCGACGCCTTCGCACCTAATGTACGTGCCGCAGCCCGCCTCGCGCGGGCTTTTTCATGGAGAAAACAATGTCAAACTTCGTTTTAGGGACGCGCAGCCGCGCGGCCCTCGTCGGCGTGCATCCATCTCTTATCAAGGTGGTTGAGCGCGCCATTGAACTTACGGCGCAAGACTTCACCGTGTTGGAGGGCGTGCGGTCGCTCGATCGCCAGCGGGTGCTCAAGTCGCACGGCAAGAGCAAGACCATGCTGTCAAAGCACCTCCGCCAGTCGGATGGCTATGGCCATGCCGTCGACCTGGCGCCCCTGGTCAACGGCTCAGTGGTCTGGGAGTTCGAGAAGATCCGGCCGATCGTGCTGGCTATGCGGCGAGCGTCGATCGAGGCTGGTGTGAAGATCGTCTGGGGTTCGATCTGGGATCGCAACCTCGCCCAACTGCCCGACACGCTACCGGGTATCGCCGACGCCGTCGATGCCTACAAGGCGCGCCATCCGGGGCCGGATTTCATCGACGGTCCGCACTACCAGCTCGCATGATCGAACATCCCTGGCGGTTGGTGGTCTTCGTCGTCTTCTGGTTCATCTACCTCGCTGCCATCCTCACTGCCTTTATCGTCCTTCCCGTGATGCCCGCCGATTGGCGGGTTTTTTAGTGCCCGCATGCCGGGCGGAAAGGTGACCTATGAAGCGCTTGATTTCCTTTGGCCTCGCTCTCTTCGCCGTGGTGGCGCTCGCCGCCTGCCAAACCACCGTGACCAAGATCGACGACGTTATTTCGAAGAACTTGCCGACAGCGTGCGCGGCGCTCAAAACGGCGCATGCGTCGTTCGTGATCGTGGCGGCAACCGGGAAGGTGAAGGAAGCCGCCGTCACCAAGGAAGCGGCGGCCTATGCTGGCGTCGCCTCGATCTGCGCCGACCCCGCGTCGGTCACCACGTCGACGGCGCTAGTCAAAGTGGCCACGGCCTATGCGGCGGTCATCGGCGCACTCAAGACCGCCGACAACTGACGCTCACTCCATCTTCCGCGCCGACCCCGCCCGCTTTCGAGCGGGTTTTTTAATGCCCTGAAGGGCGAAGGATACCCATCATGAATTCCAACCTGTTTCACAACATCGCCAATGTTCTGACGGCCATTCTCGCCGTGCTCGTCGCCGTGCTGCTGTTCACCGGCTGTACGGGCGATTTCACGACACAGTTGATCGTCGATTGCTCCGGTTCGTCGATCGACGCCAAGTGGCTATCTATCGCGATCGGCATCATCAGCGCCCTGAAACTCGGCCTCAACGTGCTTCGCGACGGCGTGGGCGGTCTGACCAAGCCTCAACCGCCGGTCGAGAAGTGAAAGCTGTTCTGGCGCTCATCGTTGAAAAGCTGCGGGCCTCGCTGGTGGCTTTTCTGCGCGGCCTCGTTGCCGATCGGCAGGCGAGGGCGGATGAAATGGATCTCGGCGCCTCGCGCGCCGCGACCGCCACCGACCATGTCATTGACGAAATGGAGGCGGAGCAAGATGCGGTGGATCAAGCCGATCGCGGCGGCGCTGCTGGCGTGCTTGCCCGCCTGCGCCGAACTGGCGACGGAACGGCCAGCACTGACCGGTGAGGCGTCTCAGATCCGTGAAGGGCTGGCGCGCGCGTGCCCTCGGCCGACGACGGAAAAGCAGAAGGCGGCGATCCTCGCCGAACTCGAAAGCCTCGACGCGGCCGGCATGATCGCCCGCGTCGATATGCTCGCCACCGAGTGGGAGCGGCTCGACGCCGGCGCCCGCGCCTGCCGGGGAACATAATGGCCGAATCCGAAAAGCAGCCTGCCGTCCGCTCGCGTTCTAGGCGTCGACCGGCCCGCCAACCCGCCGCCGACGGGGATATCTCGCGGTCACTTGGTCGCATCGAGGCGGGCTTGCAATATCTTGCCGATGAGATGGCCGGCGAGAAGGATGCGGCGGCGCAAAGTCGCGCGGCCGTGCATAGAAGGCTCGATGAACAGGCCGGGCTTATTGCCAAGCTGACTGGCGATGTGGCGATTTCCGTGCAGGTGAGCGCGCAGGCCCGTGAGCATGCCAAGGCGATCGAGGAACGGCTAGATCAGGAGGTGGCGCCCGCCGTTGCCGAGTGGCGAAAGATCCTCAGCATGGGGCAGGGAATGGCCATGCTGGTCGGCCTCGGGGGTGCCCTTGTGGCTTCAGGAGTATGGCTCGCTTTTTCCTACTTCGGCGATGCCATCGCGGCGGCGATCAGGGCCGCCCTTCGTATTCCTTAAGGATCTTCCTTGTTTCCGCTGGCGACGATCTGCAGCGTGCCATCGGGTAGCGGGCGTTGCAGGGCGCTTGCCTCCGACCACGGCGCGCGCAGCCAGACATCGAGCTCTTCGGCCGTTGTCAAAATGACCGGCATTGCCTTGGGGTGGATAGGTTCGACCTCGGCGTTCGGCTCGGTGGTCAGAAAGGCATAGAGCTTATGTTCGCCCTCGACCGGCTCGGCCTTGGTGCCGCGCGTGCCGTGCCATGTCGTCCAGATGCCAGCGAAAAAGAATAGGTCCCGTCCCTCATTGAGGGCGAACCACATGGGTGTTTTGCGAGGCTTGGTATCGGCGTATTCGCAAAAGGACGACACTGGAACGAGGCAGCGGCTCTCAGGGCCAAGCCAGCGGCGCCACCAACCGGATTGCGTATTGCGGACGTTGGTGATCGGGGCGCCGCCAAAGGCCGGCGGCCCCGGCATTCCCCAGCGCATGCGCAGGATTTCCCGCTCGCCTGCGTGCTGGCGAACCACCGGCGCCATCTGGTCCGGGAAGATGGAGGGCAGGGGCTCCAGGTTTCCCGTGTGATCGACCATCGCCTTGCTGATGGCACGGATGGCGGCAGGGGCGCGCGTCATGCTGTAGAGGTTGCACATGCTTCGTTCCTCGTTTCCTGACATATTCTGACAGTTGTTCTCTGAATGTTCCAGTGCCATCATCGCGGCATGGACAGAGTTTTCGAGATAGCGAGCCATTTTGCATTGACCATTCGCCAGGCCGACGAAGCCGGATGGACGGCGCTCGCTGTCGAATGTACCCCCTGCGGTACCACCACGCACATCTCGCTCAAGCGCCTCATCCAGTCGTCGCGATTGGGCTTCTTCCAGGAGGTCGTCGACCGCATGCGGTGTCACGTGTGCGGTTCTGAGCCATCGGCGGCCTACGTGGTGCGCGAGGTGAAGCGTCCCGATCCCCTGAAGGGCCTTAGCCACCGTGTTGAAATGTGGTCGGATGGCGGCGTTCGGTTCTACGAAACGCGCGCCGCCTGCGCGTCCGTTGTAACTGCCCATGCCGCCTTCGATGCGGAGCTTGAGCAAAACCCGCGCGTCACGCTGCTCCTGCGCCAGGGCACCTATGTTATCCGCTCGACGCTCAAAGACCCGGATCCGCCGGGTAATGTGGTGCCGATCGCCGTGAAGCCGTCCGAAGCCGAGGCGCGACCGAAAGTCGCTTTCCGGCGCAAGGTTGGATGATTCGTGGAGCTACAGGCAGGCGAGGGGAGCGCGCCGAAAACGCCTTAAAAATCAACAGGGCCTTTATCCCCTCGCAATGTGCCATGTGCTTGTTATTGCAATTGAATGCAACAATTCTCGACCGCACCATCTAAAAAATCCGGGCCTTTAAGTGCCCGGCTTTTTTTTAGAATTTTTCGTTAAACTGGTTATGGGATGCAATTTGTTTTGCACGGCTCTTTCTGTTCTCTGAGATGGGAAAAGTGCCCCCAGCGAGTAGCCGCAAATGGATCCCGCTGAGATTCTTATGGTGGAGGAAGATATGGTGGGTAGTTATGCGGACCATGTCGCGGCAACCAGTACTCGAGATGTCTATGTGAATGAACATCTCCATTCTGGATTTCGAGATATTTTAGAGGACATTCGGCCGGGAAAGAGCATCGTTGATATTGCTTGCGGCTCTGGAACGCTCTTGCAGGCTCTCTCAAAAAAGGAGTGTACGGTCGCGGGGTTTGACTTGTCGCCTGGGGCTGTTGAAATGAGTCGATCGAAAGGCCTCGATGTAGTTCAAGGTAATGCGGATCAGTTTGATACCGATCCTATTCTTGTCGAGCTTTTCGCGAGGAATCCAGATATTATCATATTCTCCAAATGCTTGGTTTATTTGGCCCGCAAGTCGGATATTTTTAGAAGTTTTAAGGGGGATTCTATTTATGTCTATCAGAGCAATCCAGGATATTGGCGACGCAGGTTATTTGCGAACAACCGAGATATTCTGTTCGACGAGGTCATTTATCGATCGTCCCAAGAGAAAATCATATCTATTGATGACCTTGGATCATTGCGGCGTTGGGGAGAGAGTTTTGGATATACGTCATGTGTTCTGACAAGCTGGCCCATTCTAAAAAAGAATGTTGTGGTTCGCTTTGATAGAGACACTTATCGTAAATTATAGCCTTTCCAAGGCGGCGCAGGGTGAACTATTGACCGACAATTAACAGCATATCATTCAGGGTAGCTGTAATCGGGGACTGTTGCCCTCCCAAAACATGCCGATCCAGAAATCTTTTGTACGCTTCCCAAGGGATTTTCTCTTCTAGGCAACGTCTGATCGCAGCTTCCGTATCCTCCATTCTCTCGACAACGATACAGGCCCCTTCTTCATCGAAACGAGTGGATAGCGAATTCAAAAAGCGAGGGTAAAGGAGGGGGAGGCCCAAGACAATAGCTTCGCAAACCACTGAAGAGACAAGTGTCGAAACGATGTCCGCTTCTCGAATGAGAATTGGAGCTGGAGTCGTCATATCGATGATGCAGCCGGGATGCCGCCGTAGACGTCGAAAACTGCTTTTCCCCTGTCCTCTGGGGTGCGGCTGCACGATCAGCCTAATTCCCGGCACAGTGGCGACGCGATCAAGCCAATCTATCACACGTTCGAAATCGTAATCGTAAACAAGTTTCGTCGCAAAAAAGACGATGGTTTTGATTTGGTGGTCGTGCCTTGCTAGACTTTGAGTTGCAATAGCTTTCCCAAGCAGATCGACCCATGATTTGTCGAACCTCGGCGCGCCGGCGACGCAGATTTTTTCCTGCGGGAAATCGGCTTCAGCCATTTGCTTATATCGAAATTCACTCTCAATATATAAGCGGCTAAAATCATGAGATAGACTGTTCGCCCCATTTGGAAAACTTGCCAAAGAAAGGCCATGCATCAATCCAACTACGGGGCGTCGGTTCGATTTCGCCCAGTCGGCAATTGACTTGATACCCCACGGGCCTTGGTCGGGACGATCCCAGCTCAAATCTACCCAATCAAAGGCGATAAGTGCCGGGTCTATTTCTCTGATTGTAATCAGTAATTGATTTCTCCATGCAGAACGACTTATTATTGTTCTTGCTATTCTAGGAAAAATTTTCCTCAATGGGCCTCTGGTCATACGAGTTGTCTCGCAGAGGCGACGCATAGGAATGCCAATGAGTTTTCCGGCCAGCTTCCATATATCAAATATTGTAATATTAGGCAGCTCACTTAGGACAGAAATCCGAAAATCATTCCTCCATAGCAATTCTTCCGAGGATACAAAAATATATATGTGGTCAAAAGAGTTATTTTTTGCCGCTGTAAATATGACTGGAAGAGTTGAGTCAAAATCATTATTATGTCTCCATACGAATAAAACATTCTTTTTAGGGGCGGCTTTATGTTTCACTTCATCTTACTCAGTATAGGCGATGGTTCGGAAGATATATGATTTGACTATCGAGCAATTGTCAGTCGCTGTCAACGACAAAGGGTATGTGAGCCTTCCCTTAAAAGGCTATAGACATGCCGGTAAACTTAAAACCGGCGTCTTACCCCGCCGCCCGGCCGTAATTTCTCCCTTGCACCATCCGGTTTGTCGGCCTTAACTCCCGGCCACGGTGCCGACCGTCGCCATCGATTCAACCTGCCCGCCGCCTCAAGACCTACGGGAGACGCGCCATGGCCGAAGCCGAGCCCAACGCGCCTGCGACACCGATCCCCGACGGCCTGCCGCCGCTCAGGACGGAGGATGGTGACTTCTCGCCCGCCTTCCTCGAAGCTCTCCGCACGGCGATCGAGGCGGCCGACGCGCGTACCATCGAGGCGCTGGCCGCCGACCTGCACGAGGCCGACGTCGGCGACATCATCGAGGCGCTGTCGCCCGACGAGCGCGCGCCGTTCATCCAGCTTCTCGGCGAGCACTTCGACTTCACGGCGCTGACCGAGGTCGACGAGACCGTCCGCGTCCAGCTGATCGAGGAGTTGCCGCCGGAGGCGGTGGCCGAGGGCGTGCGCGACCTCGATTCCGACGACGCCGTCTACATCCTGGAGGACCTCGATGACGAGGACCAGGAGGAGATCCTCGCCAAGTTGCCGGCCGTCGACCGCATGGCGTTGCGCCGCAGTCTCGACTTTCCCGAGGAGACGGCCGGTCGGCGCATGCAGACCGACTTCATCGCCGTGCCGCCGTTCTGGACCGCCGGGCAGACCATCGACTACCTGCGCGAGCGGAAGGACCTGCCGGACGAATTCTACGAAGTGTTCGTGATCGACGCCGGCTTCCGCTATCTCGGCGCCGTGGCGCTCAACCGCCTGCTGCGGGCGCCGCGCGTCACCCGCATGGCCGATATCATGAACGATGAGCGGCAGCGGGTGCTGGCCACCGACGACCAGGAGGTCGTGGCGCGCATGTTCGAGCGCTACAATCTGGTGTCGGCAGCCGTCGTCGACGAGGCGGAGCGGCTGGTCGGCGTCATCACCGTCGACGACGTGGTCGACGTCATTCAGGCCGAGGCGGAGGAGGACATCCGCGCGCTGGCCGGTGTCGGCGACGAGGAGATCTCCGACTCCGTGTTCTACACGCTGAAGACGCGCTGGGTCTGGCTCGCCGTCAACATGGTGACCGCCTTCCTCGCCTCGTCGGTGATCGGCATGTTCTCCGAATCCATCTCGAGGATGGTGGCGCTGGCCGTGCTGATGCCGATCGTCGCCTCGATGGGCGGCAACGCGGCGACGCAGACCATGACGGTGACGGTGCGGGCGCTCGCCACCCGCGATCTCGATACCCACAATGTTTGGCGGATTTTCGGTCGAGAATTAAGCGTTGGTTTACTCAACGGCGGCAGTTTTGCAGTGATCGTCGGCTTGGCGGCCGCGCTCTGGTTCCAGGACCCGCTCCTTGGAAGCGTGATCGGCGCCGCGATGATCGTCAATCTGTTGTCCGCGGCGTCGGCCGGCATCATGATACCCTTGGCCTTCGAGCGGTTCGACATCGATCCGGCGGTCGCCTCGGGGGTGTTCGTGACCATGGTGACCGACGTCGTGGGGTTTCTGGCGTTCCTCGGGCTTGCGTCATGGATTTTGCTGGGCTGAAGAAGGTGTTTCGGAGAAAGCGGTGGCGCGCCGGCGGCGCGCCGGATGGGGCGGGCCGCTGGGCCGGCCTTGCCGCTCGTCTCGTCAACCCGTTGGCTCTCGGCTCGCTCGCCCTGGGCCTGTCGGCCTGCGCGCTGTTCGACTTCGGCCCGCCGGGGCCGGACGACTATCCGGTGAAGGGCATCGACGTCTCCTATTTCCAGGAGGACATCAACTGGCGTTCGGTGGTGGCCGACAATACCGCCTTCGCCTGGCTGAAGGCCACCGAGGGCGGCGACTGGTCGGACCCGAAGTTCAGCTCCAACTGGTACGGCGCCGCCATGGCCGGCCTGCCGCGCGGCGCCTATCACTTCTGGTATTTCTGCCGGCCGGCCATGGAGCAGGTGGCCTGGTTCCTCCAGCACGTGCCCTATGATCCTTACGCGCTGCCGCCGGTGCTCGACATCGAATGGGTCAACTCCAAGACCTGTCCGGGCCACCCGCCGCGTGAGCAGATCATCCCGGAGGTGAAGACCTGGCTCGATGCCATCGAGCGCTATTACGGCAAGCGGCCGATCATCTACACCTCGATCAGCTTCTACAACGATCGCCTCAAAGGCGCCTTCCCGGATCATTTCGTGTGGATCGCCTCCTACAAGGGACATCCGCTGGTCCGCGATCCGAGCCTGCGCTGGCACTTCTGGCAACATACCGAAGCCGGCAAGGTGGCGGGTATCCGCGGCCGGGTCGATCGCAACGTGTTCAACGGCTCGGTGCGCGAGTGGCGCGCCTTCCTGGCGGGGCGGCTCAATCCGGGGAGCTAGAGCAACTCCGGCAAAAGCGGGAGCCGGTCCTGCGTCCGGAAGTGCGTCCATACAAGGAGATCGAGCGGTTCCGGTGAACCGGAATTGCTCTGGAAGCGGAGGAGGACCGAATGCGCATCGTCTTCGCGCTCTCGCTGGTGGCGGCGCTCGCCTGTTCGGGCGCCGCGCGGGCCGATGAGGCCGATCCCGCCGAACCGACCGCCGCCGACCGGCAGGCGGTGGCCGACTGCATCGCCAAGGCCGGCGAGGAGGAGGGTGGCAGCGCCTTCCGCTGCATCGGCGTTATCTCCGATCCCTGTCTCGCCGAGCCTGACAACGACAACACGGTGATGATGGGCGCCTGCCTGGCCCGCGAGTCGACGCTGTGGGACGAGCGCCTCAACGACGACTACAAGACGCTGCTCGACGGGCTGGAGGGCGAGGCGCGCGACAAGCTCAAGGCCGGCCAGAAGGCTTGGCTGACGGTGCGCGACACCACCTGCGAGGTGGAAAGCTCGTTCTGGCAGGGCGGCACCGGCTTCGGAACGGCGCTGACCGGCTGCATGCTGAGGGAAACCGCCACGCGGGACCTGTCGCTCGTCGCCTTGCGTGCCTATCTCGAGGAGTGAGCGCGCCGTTCACCCTGTCCGTCCGGTCGGGTTGCCGTCGGCTCCCCTGATGGGATACGAATGAAGCCCATCAGGAATTGCGAGTCCCAAGGCCCGATGTCCTTCGCGGCCGCCACCCACGAGAAGGTCCACATGATTTCCAAGGATCAGGAATACGTCCGCCTCGACGACGAGGAAGAGGAGAAGGACGAGAAGCTCAAGGACGCGGCTCCCGCCCCGCAGGTCGACAAGTATCTCTTCAAGTCGCGCACCGTGCTGATCACCGGCCAGGTGAGCCAGGAGATGGCCAAGGACGTGACGGCGCGCCTCTTGGCGCTCGCCGAAGCCAGCGCCACCGACCCGATCACCGTCATCGTCTCCTCGCCCGGCGGCCACGTCGAGTCCGGCGACATGATCCACGACATGATCGGCTTCGTGCCGGCGCCGGTGAACATCATCGGCACGGGCTGGGTGGCGAGCGCCGGCGCGCTGATCTACGTGTCGGTGCCCAGGGAGCGCCGCTTCTGCACGCCCAACACCCGCTTCCTGCTGCACCAGCCGTCCGGCGGCACCGGCGGCATGGCCACCGACATCGAGATCCAGGCGCGCGAGATCATCAAGATGCGCGACCGTCTCAACCGCATCTTCGCCGAGGCCACCGGCCAGCCGGTGGAGCGGATCGAGAAGGATACCGACCGCGACTACTGGATGAGCGCCGAGGAAGGCATCGCCTACGGCCTGGTCGGCAAGGTCGTGAAAACCGCCTCGGAAATCTGAGGCCACGTGAAAAGGGGCGGTCCGGACGGGCCGCCCCTTTGCCGAAAACCGACGCCCGGAAGGGCGCCGGGTGCCGGCGCGCCGGCGCCCGCCAGACGGATCAGAACTTCAGTTCGTCGGGCAATGCCTTGGCGGCCGTGTCGGTCAGCGGCGGCAAGGCGCGGCTGTCGAACAGATAGACGCGCAGCCCCGTAGCCTGCCCGTCCTTCAGCGGAACCGCCGCGTGAAAATAGGCGACGCAATCGCCGATCAGCCGGGACAGGCCGGTGGTGCCGGTCACCGGACTGCGGGCGTAGGCGCCGATGATCCGGTCACGCTCGGCAACGGCCGTAGCCGTCGAGCGGTCGCAGGCCGGCGAGGTGGCGAGCGTCATGTCGGCATCCTCGACGATCGGCTTCAGCGTCTCGCCGAGCTTGGAGACGATGGTCTCCTTCGGCAGGGGCGTGGTGAAGTCGATGCTACGGGCGAGATAGAACACGCTCTCCGAGTCGCCGCTGCCGGTGGTCGCAAAGCTCGCCGTGTCGGTATAGGCATCGCCCTTGTTGCTGCATTCGGTCAGCGCGCCGGTGGTCACGCAGTTGCCGATGCCGTCCCTGAACGCCTTCAGTGCGGCGGCCTTGGTATCGCCGACGTAGATGCCGAGCACCGTCGAGACGTCTTCCAGCCGGTCGATCTCCTCGTCCGACAGCGGTTTGGCCGGCGACAGCAGGCTGTCGAGCACCTTGGTGTCGGCGGGCTCGGCCGGTACCGCGGCGGCGACCTGCGGTTCCGGTGCCTGCGGCGAAATCGGCGCGACGGCCAACGGCCGCACCACGGCGGCGGCGACGACGCCCTGTTGCGGCACCGCAGTCGGCACGTCCTCCGGGTAGGGCGGCATGGCGGCATAGGCCGGCTGATTGACGGTGCCGCCGCCCATGGCCAGCGCCGTGTTGGCCTGACGCATCAACTCGTTGTACTGGTCCTGGCTCAACTGGCCGGACGGCTCGACGCCGATCGATGCCTGGAACGAACGGACACCGCGCCGGGTCTTGTTGCCGGGCACGCCATCGGGCCGCCCGACCGGAATGCCTATCTCGTTGAGTGCCGATTGCACGGTCCGCCAGTATTCGACGACCACGGGGTCGTAGGTCGGGCGATGGACGCGCCGCGGCGCCGGCCGCGACTTGCCGGCCTCGTGGCCGATGATCGTGCCGATGACGCCGCCGACAATCAAGCCGCCCACGAAGTCGCCGCCGCCGGCCATCGCCTCGGCGGCGTTGCCGAATGTCAAAACAGCCGCCAACGCGGTCGCCGCGGCTCCCGTCGTCAATGAATTGCCCATGATATCCCCCAGCCGTTCACGCAGTGAACCGTGCCAGA
Organism: Pleomorphomonas koreensis DSM 23070; assembly: GCF_000425185.1. Lineage (GTDB taxonomy): Bacteria > Pseudomonadota > Alphaproteobacteria > Rhizobiales > Pleomorphomonadaceae > Pleomorphomonas > Pleomorphomonas koreensis. The sequence continues at coordinate 88,776 of NZ_AULH01000018.1, read as the reverse complement.
GTCATATACTTCCTGGTCGAAGGCAATCGGTCGATGGTAACCGTCTTCGATCGCCGGGGCGACCGTCAGTGGGTGTCGTGCAGGCACTTGTGATGGTCGGCCAGCACCTCGATCACCCGGCATTCGCCGACGCAGCGGTGGCCGCAGCCGCCGACCATCGCTTCCAGTTCTTCCTTGAGCGCCATCAGGCTGTCGATGCGGGCGTTGACCTCGGCGAGCTTGTCGCGGGCGATGCCGTCGGCCGCACCGCAGGGCTGGCTGGGATTGTCCTGCAAGGTCAGCAGCGTGCGGATGGCGTCGATTTCGAAGCCGAGGTCGCGGGCGTGCCGGATGAACGACAGCCGCCGGAGATCGCGCATCCCGTAGAGGCGGCGATTGCCCTCGCTGCGTGGCGGCGGCGGCAGCAGGCCGATCTGCTCATAGTAGCGGATGGTCGGCACCTTGACCTGGCTGCGGCGGGAGATTTCACCGATCGGCATTTCCGTCATTTTACGTACTTGCTCCTCTAGTGACTGGAGGATGCAACCTTTGGACGACAAAGGCAAGAATACCGGAAATCAAGGATTCGCGATGAACGACACGGCTCTGAAATCCCGCTTCAAAGTTGACGGCATGGATTGCGCGGCCTGTGCGGCTCGCATCGAGGGTGCGGTCAAGCGGCTCGACGGCGTCGAGGACGTCTCCATTTCCGTGATGACCGGCGCAATGACGGTTCATCACGGCGTGGCCACCGATCTCGCCGCGCTGGAAAGGACGGTCAGCCGCCTCGGCTATGGCATCAGCGCCGACGGTCACGCCGGTCATGAGGACGGAAAGGGGCATGACTGCGGCTGCGCTCACGGCGAGAGCGGACATGGGGATCACGATCACGAACATCATGATCACGATCACCATGATCACGATCATGCGTCGCACGAGGACGGCGCCGAAGGCGGTCACGCCGGTCACGTCCATGCCGCTGTCGAGGGGGAATGGTGGAAGTCGGCGGCTGGTCTTCAGGCGATCGGCGTCGGCCTCGGCATCGTCGTCGCCTATGCGCTGGGCTGGCTGGTGCCGGAGGCGGAGCGCTGGCTGTTCCTGGTGGTGATGCTGGTCGGCCTCGCCCCGATCGCCCTGCGGGCCTTCAGGCTGGTACAGGTCGGAGAGCCGTTCAGCATCGAAAGCCTGATGACCATCGCCGCCGTCGGCGCCGTATTTCTCGACGCCGGTGAGGAAGCGGCGGCCGTGGTGTTCTTCTTCCTGGTCGGCGAGTTGCTGGAGGGCCTGGCGGCCCGCCGGGCGCGCTCGTCGATCCAGGCGCTGGCTAGTCTGGTGCCCGAGACAGCGCAACTCCTCTCTGGCGGCGCGGCGCGCGAGGTGCCGGCGTCCTCGCTCGCCGTCGGCGACGAGGTACTGGTCCGCCCCGGCGACCGCGTGCCCTGCGACGGCGTGGTCATCGCCGGCACGAGTTCCATCGATGAATCCACGGTGACCGGCGAGAGCGTGCCGGTGACGCGCGGCGAGGGCGCCTCCGTCTATGCCGGCACCATCAATGGCGACGGCGTGCTCACCGTCCGCGTTACGGCGCCGGCCACCGACAACACCATCGCCCGCATCGTCCGCCTGGTCACCGAGGCGCAGGAGACGCGAGCGCCAGTCGAGCGCTTCATCAATCGCTTCGCCAAATACTATACGCCGGCCGTCGTGGCGGTCGCTGCCGCGGTGGCGCTGCTGCCGCCGCTCTTTGATGGCAACTGGGGCGGCTGGATCTACAAGGGCCTCGCCATCCTGCTGATCGGCTGCCCCTGCGCGCTGGTCATCTCGACGCCGGCTGCCGTCGCCGCCGCGCTGGCTACCGGCGCCCGCACCGGCCTGCTGGTCAAGGGCGGCGCCGTGCTGGAGCGCCTGCGCGACGTGACGGCCGTTGCCTTCGACAAGACCGGCACGCTGACCGTCGGCGCGCCGCAGGTGACCGACGTCGAGGCGTTCGGTGCGGATCGCGCCGCCGTGCTGCGGCTTTCCGCCGCGCTGGAAGCGACGTCCAGCCATCCGCTGGCCAAGGCGGTACTGGCCGCCGCCGGCGATGCGCCGTTGCCGCCGGTCGCCAACGGTCGGGCGGTGCCCGGCGAGGGCGTTGCCGGCCGCGTCGAGGAGCGCGACCTGTTCTTCGGCTCGGCCGAGGCAATCGGCGGACGGGCGCCGCTGCCGGCCGATGTGCAGGTCACCGTCGAACGGCTCGGCACCGAGGGCAAGACGGTCTGTCTGCTGCTGGCGGACGGCACGATTCTCGGCATTGTGGCCTTGCGTGACGCGCCGCGTCCGGATGCCGTCGCCGCGGTCGGCGAACTGCGTCGGCGCGGGGTCACCACCGTCATGCTGACCGGCGACAATCCGCGCGCCGCTGCCGCGGTCGGCCGCGAACTCGGCATCGACGACGTGCGGGCCGGCCTGATGCCGGGCGACAAGCAGACGGCCGTCCGGCTGCTGCAGGAGCGGGGTCTCGTTGTCGCCAAGGTCGGCGACGGCATCAATGACGCGCCGGCGCTTGCCACGGCCGACGTCGGCATCGCCATGGGCGGCGGCACCGACGTGGCGCTGGAGGCGGCCGACGCGGCGCTGCTTTATGGCCGGGTGGGAGATGTGGCCGCGATGATCGACCTCTCCCGCCGCGCCATGGCCAACATCCGCCAGAACATCTCGATCGCCCTCGGGCTGAAGGCGGTGTTCCTGGTGACGACGGTGCTCGGCATCACCGGTCTGTGGCCGGCCATCCTGGCCGATACCGGCGCCACGGTGCTGGTCACCGCCAACGCGCTGCGGCTGCTCAGGCGCTAGAGCATTTCCGGTGAAATCCGGTTCACCGGAAATACTCTCTCTCATTGTTCAGACGCAATTCCGGACGCAAAACCGGTTCCCACTTTTGCTGGAATTGCTCTAGCATCCGTCCGAAAAGTTGCGAGACTTTTCGGACGGAGGGGCTGCGTGAGGGCAAAGCCTCCGGTTGGAACGCGCCTTGCTCGGCGGACGGCATGTCTGTCCGCCGGAGGGCCATATGAACCGCCGCGCGTTCCTGTTCGGGACGATTCTGAGCCTCGGTCTGCCGGCCGTGGCCCGTTCCGGCACGCTCACGGGCCTCACCGAACTGCGCGGCAGCCTCGTGGTGCCCGAGCCGCGCCCCATCGCCCGCCGCACCGGCGACCGCAGCGCCGAGCTTCAGGCGGCCATCAACCGCGCCGCCGCCGCCGGCCGGCCGCTTTACCTGCCGGCCGGCCGCTACGAGGTGTCCAACATCCGCCTGCCCGATCGTACCCGCCTCGTCGGCGTGCCCGGCGAGACGCGGCTGATCTATTCCGGCGGCGGCCGGTTGCTCTATTCGGACGACGCCCACCGGCTGTCGCTCGACGGCCTGACGCTCGACGGTGCCAATCGTGCCCTGTCCGATGAAGACGACGGCCTGTTGTCGCTCGCCTTCGTCGAGGACCTCGCGGTCTCCGGCCTCGAAATCCTCGGCAGCGCCGGTCACGCTATCGCGCTGACGCGGACGGCCGGCCGCCTTGCCGACTGCCGCATCTCCGGCGCCGCTGGTGCCGGCATCGTCTCGACCGAGGGCAGGGCGCTCACCGTCGCCGGCAACGACGTGAGCAATTGCACGGGCGGCGGCATCCTGCTGCGGCGCTGGACGACCGGCGACGACGGCTCGACGCTGCGCGACAACCGCGTCGCGCGGGTGGGCGGCGCCGGCATCCGCCTGTCATCGGCCGGCGGCGTCCGCCTGTCCGGCAACGATCTCCGTGCTATCGGTGGCCCGGCCATCGTCGCCGACGCCGCCTCCTCGGGCGCCGCCGTCAGCGCCAATGCCGTCGATGGCGCGGCGCTCGGCATCGCGTTACTCGGCGGTGCCGACGACCGGCTGTCGCTCGTCGAGGGCAACGTCGTTCGCAATGTCGGCGGTGACGCGCCCGGCGCGCTGGCCGGCGGCCGACCGGCCGGCGTCGGCATCCATCTGGAGACGCACGGCTCGGTAACCGGCAATGTCGTGGAAGCAGCGCCGCATCTCGGCCTGTCGCTCGGCTGGGGCGCCACGCTCGGCAACGTCGTCGCCTCCGGCAACGTGGTGCGCGGCGCCGGCGCCGGCGTCGGCGTGTCGGTGCTGGCGCCGGGGCAGACCACTGTCGTCACCGGCAATCTCCTGGTCGACGTGCCGGGCGGCGGCGTGCGCGGCATGCGCTTTGCCGAATTCGCCACCGGCGACCTGACGCGCGTCGGCGCCGCCGCCTGGCCGGGACTGACGGTTGGGGAAAACCGTCTGGCCTGAGCGTGGACGGCGCCGGGAAAACCCTGTGGACGGTCTGTGGGCAGGCCCTGGAAAAGCTGTGCGCCGCGCTCTGGAAAACTACCGTCCGAACGCGTTGAAAACCCTGATCCGGCGCTGTGGATATCCTGTGTCTTGCCGGCCGTCGCCGGACGAGCGGCGGCGCGCTGTGGCCGCGGGCGCCGAATCCCGCCGTATCCCGCGACTTTCCGCTTGCCCGGCGGCCGGATTCGGCTTAGCGGAACCGCTTGATCCTTCTGGCCCCTTACCGGAAAGCTCCCATGGAAAAGCCCGCCCACGACAGCCTGCTGATCATCGACTTCGGCAGCCAGGTCACGCAGCTCATCGCCCGCCGGGTGCGCGAAGCCGGCGTCTACTGCGAGATCCATCCCTATCAGTCGGCGGCGGCGGCCTTCGAGAAGCTGCGGCCGAAGGGTGTGATCTTCTCCGGTGGGCCGGATTCGGTGACGCGCGAGGGCTCTCCGCGGGCGCCGCAGGCGGTGTTCGACAGCGGCGTACCCATTCTCGCCATCTGCTACGGCCAGCAGACGCTGGCCGCCCAGCTTGGCGGTGAGGTCGAGGGCGGCCACGCCGCCGAATTCGGCCGCGCCGACGTGGAAATCCTCAAGGCGTCGCCGTTGTTCGAGGGGCTGTGGGAGGTCGGAAAGCGCTATCCGGTGTGGATGAGCCATGGCGATCGCGTCACGCGGGCGCCCGAGGGCTTCGAGGTGATCGGCATCTCCGAGAACGCCCCCTTCGCCATTCTCGTCAACGAAGCCAAGCACTACTACACCACCATGTTCCACCCGGAGGTGGTGCACACGCCGGATGGGGCAAAGCTGCTTGCCAACTTCGTGCATACGATCGTCGGCCTGAAATCCGACTGGACCATGTCGGCCTACCGCGCCGAGATGATCGCCAAGATCCGGGAACAGGTGGGCAAGGAGCGGGTGCTCTGCGCCCTGTCGGGCGGCGTCGATTCATCGGTGGCCGCCGTGCTGATTCATGAGGCGATCGGCGACCAGCTGACATGCGTCTACGTCGACCACGGCCTGATGCGCCAGGGCGAGTCCGAGCAGGTGGTCGGCATGTTCAGGGATCACTACAATATCCCCCTCGTACACGTTGATGCGTCTGATCTTTTCATCGGCCAACTCGAAGGCGAGGCCGACCCGGAGAACAAGCGCAAGACCATCGGTCGGTTGTTCATCGAGGTATTCGAGGCCGAGGCGAAGAAGATCGCCGCCGACGGTCGCGGCGCGCCGACCTTCCTCGCCCAGGGCACGCTCTATCCTGACGTCATCGAGAGTGTCAGCTTCTCTGGCGGCCCCAGCGTCACCATCAAGAGCCATCACAACGTCGGCGGCCTGCCGGCGCGCATGAACATGAAGCTGGTGGAGCCGCTGCGCGAGCTGTTTAAGGACGAGGTCAGGGCGCTCGGCCGTGAGCTTGGCCTACCCGAGAGCTTCATCGGCCGCCACCCCTTCCCAGGGCCGGGCCTTGCCATCCGTCTGCCGGGCGGCGTGACGCGCGAGAAGCTCGACATCCTCAGGAAGGCCGACGCCATCTACCTTGAGGAAATCCGCAAGGCCGGCCTCTACGACAAGATCTGGCAGGCATTCTCGGTGCTGTTGCCGGTGCAGACGGTGGGCGTGATGGGCGACGGCCGCACCTACGACCGGGTGCTGGCGCTGCGTGCCGTCACCTCGGTCGACGGCATGACGGCCGACTTCTACCCCTTCGACATGGGCTTCCTCGGCCGCACCGCCACCCGCATCATCAACGAGGTGAAGGGCGTCAACCGCGTCGTCTACGACGTCACCAGCAAGCCGCCGGGGACGATCGAGTGGGAATGATTCAGGGCCATCCGAACGCCGCTGATTTCGCGCCAGAACCCGGAATAACCAACTGAAATAAAGTAATTTTTCTTTCGATGGCTATCGGCATCTCTCAATGGGCAGAGATGGAATGTACCGTCACAGCTGACGACCCTTGCCGGTATTAATCCCCGACAATTTCTAAAGTACCGTCACGAGAATTGAGGCTCGTGACGGTACTTCTTTTGGCATAAGTCATTGAAGAAATTATCATTTTCTCGCTGAGAGCCGCCCAAAGCCGCGTGACAGTACTTTTTTGGAGGTGGCGCAAGAATAGTGACGGACGATGGAATTAAGTCGCTGAAACCAAAAGACAAAGTATACAAGGCCGCAGATCGCGACGGCATGTATGCCCGCATTATGCCATCGGGAGCGATCTCTTTCAGGCTGGATTGCCGGCTGAATGGGCAACGCGAAACGGTCTATCCCGGCAAGCATGGGGGGATGGCATGTCGCTCGTGCACAGGAATTGTGCCTGGATGCAGGGCGCGCGGTCAGGGACGGATACCCCGCGATCGAAAACCAGCGCGAGAAGCGCCGCTTGAAGAAGGCCAAGAGCTTTGGCGAGTTTGGCGAGAAGTGGTTGGTGAATGCGCCGATGGCAGATAGCACCAGGGCCATGCGACGCTCGATCTTGAGCGCGAGTTATTTCCGATGTGGCGCAACCGGTTGGCACTATAACGCCTTCAGCGGTCTTCTAGCCTGCTGCCACCTCATCGGTCAGCCGCCCGTCGATGTTGCCGGTGGTCGTTGTGACGCCCATTCGCGGCGCAGCATGGCGTATTGCATGGTGTTTTCGTAGATCGGATTGCCTGCATCGTCCTTGGTGAACGATATGAACTCGACGAATACGCCTTCCCGGCGCATGCCCAGCTTTTCGCAAAGGCGTTGCGAAGGCTTGTTGTGGTCCTCGACATAGGCATAGAGCCGGCGGGAGCCCTTGGCTTGGAAAAGATGGTCGAACAAGGCCTTTGCGGCTTCGAACGCATATCCTTGGCCGCCGAATCGCGGATTGAGATTCCAGCCGACCGAAGCTGTCTCGTCTTCGTCATCGTCTCCGCCGCCACCGAACAGATCGCCGATGACCTGACCGGTCTGTTTGAGGCAAATCGCCACGCATCCCTCGTCGAGGGCGCGTTTGCTGACCTCGATCTCCGCCTCAGCCAGGTCTGCCAGCTTGAGCGAGAGAAAGCATGGGGCGGTGGGTGCGCGCAGATAGACGAATAGGTCCGCTGCATCGCCCTCCCGAAAGGACCTGAGGATCAGCCGCTCGGTTTCAATCGTCTGCATGTCCGGCACTCTTCGAAAAGCGGTCAATGATGCGCAGGGGGCAGGCTGCGATACCTGGCCAAGGCGAGGAAGACGACGACCGCCAGCACCGCGATCACCACGGCGGCCGTCGTCAGGAGAACGGAGTGTGTCTGGGTGAAGGCGGCCTTGCTTGCCTCGATCAGGGAAGCACCCTGGTCAAACGGAAGCTCGTTCGCGACGATGTAGGCGTCGCCGATCGTTCGGGACGCCTGTTCGGCCGAAGCCTGTGGAAGTCCAGAAGGCAGATCTATGGCCCGGCTGAATACACTCGACATGAATACGCCGAACAGGGTGATCCCGAGACCGGTGCCCAGCTCGTAGCCCGTCGCCTCCAGCGAACCGGCCGCGCCGCCCTTGCTCGCGTCGACGGAGCCCATGATGGCGATCGACGATGCCGTCAGTCCGATGCTGAGCGTCAGCCCGAGCAGGGCGAGCGCCAGCGGAACGAGGACGCCCGGATCATGGAAATCGCTTCGGGCGAGAAACGCCAGCATGACAGCCGCGCCGGCAAGTGAAAGCGTGGCCACGCGCCGTAATCCAAACCGGTTGGACAGATAGCCCGCGACCGGGCCGCCGACGGCCGAGGCCGCCATGATCGGGATCATGAAGACGCCGGCCTGCAGCGGCGTTTTGCCGAGCACATATTGCAGTTCCTGCGCCAGCGTCAGCTCGACGCCGGCCAGCGCGCCCGACGCGACAATAGCCATGATCAGGCCGGCGACGATCGCAGGGTGCGACAGAAGCGACAGGTCCAGCATCGGCTCCGGCGACCTGAGCTGCTTGCGTACGAACAGCGTCAGGCTGGTCACCCCGATCAGCACCACGAGGGCAATGACGGGCAGCGACTGCTTGCCACCAAAACCGGCCTTGATCCCGTACACGACCGATATCATGCCAACGATCAGCAGCAGCGCCTGACCGATCGCCCATCTGCCGGGCGTCGTCTGCTCGCGGCGCGGCAACAGGATATAGCAGGCCGGCACCACCATCAGCATGACCGGCACGTTGATCAGGAATACCGAGCCCCACCAGAAGTGCTGGAGAAGAGCGCCACCGACAAGCGGCCCGACCGCCGCGCCGGCGGCTCCGACCATGCCCCAGAGGCCGAGGGCCATGGCGCGCTCACCCTCATCCTCGAAGGTCTTGCGGATCAAGCCCAGCACACAGGGCATGATCATCGAGCCGCCCAACGCCAGAAGCACGCGCGCGGCAATCAGCATGGCGGCGCTCTGCGCGAAGGCGGCCCATGCAGAGGCCAGCCCGAAGATGACGAGGCCGATGAGCAGAATCTTGCGGTTGCCGACCCTGTCGGCGAGCGTGCCCATCGGCACCAGAAGCCCGGCCATCAGAAGCGGGTAGATGTCGATGATCCACAGCACTTCGGTCCCGGAAGCGCTCAGCGACTGCGTCAGCGTCGGAACGGCGACATGCAGGATCGTCATGTCGAGGACGACCGGGAGGAAGGCCAGCATGACGGCGACGAGAACAAGCCAGCGGTTGGCCGGGACAGAAACGGACGACATCATTCACCCAAGGAAGGATTGCGCCCGTTAATATAAATACATACGTATGGATTTCAATGGCGCTGGATGATGGAGGACGACAGATTGGGCAGAAAACCGACGATCACGCGTGAGAGTCTGCTCGAACTCGCGGAAGGGATCGTTCGCAGCGAAGGCGCGGCCGGCCTGACGATCGATGCGTTGGCCAAAGCGGCCGGCATTACGAAGGGTGGCGTCCAGTACTCGTTCTCGTCGAAAGACGATCTGGTCAGGGCGCTGATCGGGAGATGGACGCATCAATTCGACGAACTGCTGGGTGAAATTGACGGTCTTCCGCCTGCCGATCTCGTCCGAAAGTACATCAAGGTCATGCGCAGCTCCCAGGCGGCGATGAACGCCAAGATGGCCGGCCTGATGATCGCCTACATCCAGAACCCGCAAAATGTCATCGAAACCCGCCAGTGGTACCGCTCGATGTTCGAGCGTCTGGGCGGAAACACGCACGACGCGCAGGCGGCCCGTGTCGCTCTGCTGGCGGCCGAGGGCCTGTTCCTGCTGCGCATCGTCGGAATTGACGAGGACGGCGAGTGGCGCGGGTTTCTCGACGACGTGGAGACTATCTTCGAGCACCTGCTAAAGAAACGATGAGCCGCAACATACGCTTCTCGGGCGCGACCCCGGTATGGGGCCGACGCCATTGTCGCCGATAGTTATCTCGCGAAAACTGCGGCGGCTTGGAAACACCGCGGGCCAGGCATCGTGCACTTCCAGGCTGCGGACCAGGAAATCGAACGCTCGCTTCGATTGACCCGGCAGGAAGTGATCCCCCTCCTCAATGAAACAGATTTCGGCATGCGGCACGCGCTTTCCGAGCCGGGCGCGCCTGTGCCAGATGGAACCTCGGCGGAGCGGTCAGCCGACGATATCCGCCCGACTCCGGGCTATTCCACATGCTCGGCGATCACGGCAAGAAAGACGGCGGCGTAGCGATCCAGCTTGACCTCGCCGACGCCGGGGACCTTCGCCATCTGCGATCGCGAGGCGGGGCGCGCGGCGGCCAGCTCGATCAGCGTCCTGTCGTGGAAGATCACATAAGGCGGCACGGCCTGCGCGCGGGCAAGCTCGCTGCGTTTCTCGCGCAGCGCCTGGAACAGCGTCCGGTCGGCTTCGGGCAGGGAGATCGCCGTCCGGGCGCGGTCCTTTTTGGTTGGCGCGGCCCGCGCTCTGGCCGGCGCGCGCAGCATGAGCGTCGGCTTCTCGCGCAGGAAGCGGCGGCCGGCCTCCGAGATCGACAGCCCGCCGTGGCCGGCCAGGTCGACGTCGACGAGGCGCAGCGCGATCAATTGGCGCAGGATGGCGCGCCAGGTCCGGCTGTCGTGCTCCTTGCCGATGCCATAGGTCGAGATCCGGTCGTGGCCGGACCGGACGATGCGCTCGTCCGAGCCGCCCAGCAGCACCTCGACGATGTAGGCCTGGCCGAAGCGTTCGCCGGTCCTGTGGATGCAGGACAGGGCCTTCAGCGTCGCCACCGTTCCGTCGAACAGTTCCGGCGGCTCGGCGCAGGTGTCGCAGTTGCCGCAAGGCTCGGAATGGTCGCCGAAATAGGACAGCAGAACCTGGCGGCGGCAGCTCGCCGTCTCGGCAAGGCCGAGAAGCGCATCGAGCTTCTGCCGCTCCATGCGCTTGCGTTGCTCCGGCGCGTCGGACTCCTCGATGAAGCGGATGCGCTGCGCGATGTCTTCATGGCCGTAGAGCATCAGCGTATCCGACGGCAGACCGTCGCGTCCGGCGCGCCCGGTCTCCTGGTAATAGGCCTCGATGCTGCCGGGCAGGTCGAGATGGGCGACGAAGCGCACGTCGGGCTTGTCGATACCCATGCCGAAGGCGATGGTGGCCACCATGATGACGGCCTCCTCGCGCTGGAAGCGCGTCTGGTTCTTCTGGCGCTCCACCTTGTCCATGCCGCCGTGGTAGGGCAGCGCGGTGTAGCCTTGCTCGGAGAGCCAGGCCGCCGTCTCCTCCGTCTTTTTCTTCGACAGGCAGTAGACGATGCCGCTTTCGCTCTCGTGTTCCTTCAGGAAACGCTTCAACTGCGCCCGTGGATTGTCCTTCTCCGCGATGGCGTAGCGGATGTTGGGGCGGTCGAAGCCGGCGACGAAGGCATCGCTTTCGGCGATGTGCAGATGCGACAGGATCTCGGCGCGGGTCGGCGCGTCGGCCGTCGCCGTCAGCGCCATGCGCGGCGTGTCGGGGAATTGCGTGACGAGCGCGTCGAGTTGGCGGTAGGAGGGACGGAAATCGTGCCCCCATTGCGACAGGCAATGCGCTTCATCGATGGCAATCAGCGACAGCGGCGTGCGGTGCAGCAGGTCCAGGATGTCGGGCCTGAGCAGCGTCTCGGGCGCGACGTAGAGGAGATCCAGCGCGCCGCTCGATATGGCCCGCCACAGGGCGTATCGCTCGTCGCCCTGCAGGTCGGAATTGAGCGCGGCGGCCTTGACGCCCGCCTGCCGCAGCGCCGCCACCTGATCGGCCATCAAGGCGATCAGCGGCGAGACGATGAGGCCCATGCCGGGCCGGGCGATCGCCGGTATCTGATAGCAGAGGGATTTGCCGCCACCCGTCGGCATGAGCACGAAGGCGTTGTTGCCGGCCATCACATGGTCGACGATTGCAGCCTGGGGTCCGCGGAAGGCGTCGTAGCCATAGACGGTTTTCAGAATGTGCAGAGGGCGGGCGGTCACGACGGCTCGGACAAGAATCGGAAGGAGGGAGCATCATAACAGGTTTGCCGCAGGCCCGCCTGCCTGGAGGAAATCCAACGCTTTCCCGGCTATTTGATGTCGGCCCGCCGGTGTTCGCCGATCGGACGAAATAGCGGACGCCGCAGCCGATGGTCACAAATTTCCGGCATGGGTCTGTCCTCTCATATAAAGGAAAGGCCGGTGCCCGCGAGGCACCGGCCGTTTCCCGTTGGCAGCAGCGCCGAAGCGCCGGGCCATTTTACTTGTCGCGCAGCCGGCCACCCCAGGCGGCGCTGGCGCTCGCCAGGAAGGCGCCGACCAGCAGCGACAGGGCAGCCGCCAGGGCGAAGGCCGCGCCGGCCTTGCGAGCAGCGTCGGCGGCTTCCTGCGCCTTCACCTTCGCCTGCTGGGCCTGAGCGATGACGGCGTCGATGCGCGCCGTGGCATCGGCCTCCGACAGACCGGTGCGGGCGGCCACCAGCTGGCCGAGATAGGTCTTGTCGGCAGGCGAGATCTCGCCGGCAGCGGCGCTGGCGATCAGGATGCGCGACGCCTGCGCGGCCGCCGCCGCATCGCCCTCGGCGCCGGGCGCGGCGAGGCGGGCCGGATCGTTCGGACGGAACAGACTATCGACGAAATAGGAGGTGGCGGCGCTGCCGCTTCCTTCGTCGGCGCTCGATGCAGCACCGGCCGAGGCGCCCATGGCGGCACCGGAAGCGACGTTGGAGGCCGCCTGCACGCCGGTGCCGACCGCCGACGACAGGGTGGACGTGGCGATGCAGATGACGATCAGCGTCGACAGCGCCCAGGCGAGAAAACCGTGCGCGGTATCACGGAAGAAGGTCTCGTCGGTATGGAGGCCGACCCACTTGGTGCGCAGCCGGCCGGTCATATAACCACCGAAGGCGGAGGCCAGCCCCTGCACCACGATCATCCAGATGGCGGCGGAAATGGCGAAGGTGGTGACGCTGGCGCCCTGGTTTGTCCAAGGCGAGACCATGGTCAGGCCCAGCCCCGAGCCGACAAGAATGAGAATGAAGCTGACGGTGGATGCCGTGAAGGCGCCGGCGATGATCGATCCCCAGCTCACCGCCGACGATGAGGATTCGACGGAAGGCGGGTTTTCGGTCGCAATGAACGTGGATGCCATGATGTCCTCCTGTCGCGCGAACGTCGGCTGATTGCAGACGCCCGTGATCGGTCCCCGCGCTGGCTCCTGCCCGCCGCATCGGCGGGTTGCGTGGCGATGGCGGGGGCCACGGTTAATAAGCGTCTGAAAATGAAAAAGGTTCCGCGCGGGGTGACTTGACCCGCCATCGCGGCCGTACGGCATTCCGGCAATCCGCGAGAACGATTAAGCTGTCGCTTCAACCGGTTCAGCCGCCGGATGCGGCTTTCTGTACGTAGACATCCGCTCCTGCCCGTCCGCTTCCCTGCCTAACTATAGTCTAACCATCAAGTTTAAGCCGTCACGGCGCGGGCTTGGGGTTCAGGAAAGCAGGAGTTCGGAATGTCCAGAAGATTGAACGACAAGGTTGCCATCGTCACCGGCGCCACCTCCGGCATCGGCCGGGCGACGGCGCTGCTGTTCGCAGCCGAGGGCGCCAAGGTGGTGGTCACCGGCCGCCGCGCCGAGCAGGGCGCCAGTCTGGTCGATGAGATCCGCAAGGCTGGCGGCGAGGCGACTTTCGTTCAAGCCGACGCCACCAAGGCCGACGACCTCGTACGGCTGGTCGACACGGCGATGAAGACCTACGGCCGCATCGACATCCTGATCAACAATGCCGGCGTGCTGAAGACCTTCAATTTCCTGGAGATGGACGAAGCGCGCGATTTCGATCCGGTGTTCGAGACCAACGTCCGCAGCTATTTCCGGCTGACCAAGCTGGTGCTGCCGCACATGCTGGCCGCCGGGAAGGGCGCCATCGTCAACATCGCCTCGATCGCTTCCGAGACCGCCGTGCCCTTCCACGCTTCCTATTGCGCCAGCAAGGGCGCCATCAAGCAGTTCACCAAGGCGATAGCGCTCGAATATGCCACCTCCGGCATTCGCGTGAACGCCGTGCTGCCCGGTCTCACCACCTCCGACATGGTGCCGGAGGGCAGCGACTTCGAAAAGATGGTGATCTCCACCGTGCCGATGGGGCGCGCCGCCAAGGCGCTGGAGATCGCCAACGGCATCCTGTTCCTGGCCAGCGACGAGTCCTCCTTCTGCACCGGCACCACGCTGGTGATGGACGGCGGCGCCACGAGTCAGTGATCTAGTGCAATTCCAGCAAAAGTGGGAACCGGTTTTGCGTCCGGAATTGCATCTGAACAAAGAGATAGAGCATTCCCGGTGAACCCGATTTCACCGGTACTGCTCTAGCTGCCGGCCGGAGGCGCGGACGGCGTTGCCGTCTCCGCCTTCAGCCAGTCGCCGAAGGCCCGCACCAGCCGCGAGCGGGCTTTCGCCTCGGGATAGACGAACCAATAGGCCTTGCCGACGTCGAGCGGCCGTCCGGTCAGCAGCACCAGCCGGCCGGCGGCCAGCTCCGCTTCGACCATGAAGCGCGGCATCAGCGCCACGCCGAGGCCGGCGACCGCCGCTTCGGCGATCATCGAGAACTGGTCGAAACGCGAGCCGCGCCAGGCGCCGGCGGCCGACAGACCCTCGGCGGCGAACCAGTCGGCCCAGGCGGTCGGCCGGCTCGACTGGTGGAGGAGCGGCGCCTCGGCGATCGCCCTGGCGGTTCCCAGGCCATGCCGGTCGCGGAAAGCGGGCGAAGCCACCGGATAGACCGCCTCGCTGCACAGGAACTCGCAGACGGCGCCCGGCCAGGTCGGCTCGCCGAAGTGGATGGCCGCGTCGAGCGGTCCCCCCTCGAAGGAGAACGGCTCGTTGCGCACCGTGAAGTTGACGGTCGCCTGCGAATGGCCGGCGAGGAACTTCGGCAGGCGAGGCACCAGCCAGCGCGCCGCGAAGGTGGGTAGCACGGCAAGGTGCAGCACCTCGGCGCCGCCGGCGCTGGCCATGCGTCGCTCGGTCGCGGCGGCGAGATCGGCGAGGATGCGTGCCACCTCCTGCCGATAAGCTTCGCCGGCGTCGGTGAGGAAGACGCGCTGGTTGATCCGCTCGAACAGCGCCAGGCCGAGCCGCGTCTCCAGCTCGCGCACCTGCCGGCTGATGGCGCCCTGCGTCAGGTGCAACTCGGCGGCGGCACGGGAGAAGCTGAGATGGCGGGCGGCACTCTCGAAGGCGACGAGCGCGCCGATCGACGGCAGGAGATCGCGGGCCATGCGGGCATCCGGTCATGAGTTTTCCTCATGACCTTACCAGAAATCATCGCTTGCCGGGGAGGGGGCTCGGGCGATTAACCTCGGTGCAGCCAGCCATAGCGAGAACGCCCGATGCCCGCCAGCCTTGTCACTGAAACCGCCGATCTCCTAGCCCGCCTCGGCGTTCCCGCCGACGCCGTCACCGGCGGCAGTCTTGTCGTGACCTCGCCGATAACAGGCGAGCGCATCGCCGAAGTGCGCGAGACCGATGCCACTGGCCGCGACGCCGCCATCGCCGCCGCCGATGCCGCCTTCCGGGAATGGCGACTGGTGCCGGCGCCCAGGCGTGGCGAACTGGTCCGCCTGTTCGGCCTGGAACTGCGCGCCGCCAAGGCCGATCTCGGCCGGCTCGTCACCATCGAGGCCGGCAAGATCGTCTCCGAGGGCCTCGGCGAGGTGCAGGAGATGATCGACATCTGCGATTTCGCGGTCGGCCTGTCGCGTCAGCTCTATGGCCTGACGGTCGCCACCGAGCGGCCGAGCCATCGCATGATGGAGACGTGGCACCCGCTCGGCGTGGTCGGCGTCATCTCGGCCTTCAACTTTCCCGTCGCCGTCTGGTCGTGGAATGCGGCGATCGCGCTGGTCTGCGGCGACACCGTCGTCTGGAAGCCGTCCGAGAAGACGCCGCTGACGGCACTCGCCGTAGAGGCGCTGTTCGAGAAGGCATCCGAGAAGGCCGGCGCGCCGTTCGGCCTGTCACGGCTGATCATCGGCGGCCGCGAGGCCGGCGAGGCGCTGGTCGACGATACCCGCGTCGCTGTGGTGTCGGCCACCGGCTCGACGGCCATGGGCCGCGCCGTGGCGCCGCGCCTTGCCGCCCGCTTCGCCCGCGCCATCCTGGAACTCGGCGGCAACAACGGCGCCATCGTCGCGCCCAGCGCCGATCTCGATCTGGTGGTGCGCGGCGTCGCCTTTGCGGCGATGGGCACGGCCGGCCAACGCTGCACGACGCTGAGGCGGCTGTTCATCCACGAAGCCGTCTACGACGCCCTGTTGCCGCGTCTTCGCCGGGCTTATGCCTCGGTGACGATCGGCGATCCGCGCGAGGCGGGCATGCTGGTCGGCCCGTTGATCGACGCCGCCGCCTTCGACCGCATGCAGACGGCGCTCGACAAGGCGCGGGCCGACGGCGCCGTCATCCATGGCGGCGAGCGCGCCCGCCAGGATCTCGGCGGCAACGCCTGGTACGTCCGGCCGGCGCTGGTGGAGATGCCGGCTCAGACCGAGGTGGTCCGGACCGAGACCTTCGCGCCGATCCTCTACGTCATGCGCTACACCGATCTCGACGCGGTGATCGCCGCTCACAATGCCGTGCCGCAGGGTCTTTCCTCGTCAATTTTCACTAACGACTTGCGGGAAGCCGAAAGCTTCCTGTCGGCAGGCGGCTCGGATTGCGGTATCGTCAACGTCAACATCGGCCCGTCGGGCGCCGAGATCGGCGGCGCCTTCGGCGGCGAGAAGGAGACGGGCGGCGGCCGCGAAGCCGGCTCCGACGCCTGGAAGGCCTACATGCGGCGGGCCACCAACACCATCAACTACGGCCGCGACCTGCCGTTGGCGCAGGGCGTCGCCTTCGACGTGGAGTGAGACAATGGCGATCCGGGTCATCGTCGCCGGCGCTACCGGCTGGACCGGCGGCGCCGTGGCGCAGGCCGTGCTCGAGGCGGCCGATCTGGCGCTGGTCGGCGCCGTGGCCCGCGCGGCGGCTGGCCGCGACATCGGCGAGGCGCTGGGTGGGGCGGCCGTCGGCATCCGGGTGGTCGGCTCCGTCGAGGAGGCGCTGAAGGCCGGCGCCGACGTGCTCGTCGACTACACTTCACCCGAGGCGGTGAAGGCCAACACGCTGGCGGCGATCGCTGCCGGCGTCGCGGTGGTGATCGGCACGTCGGGCCTCTCGGCCACCGACTATGCCGAGATCGACGCGGCGGCGCGGGCGAGGAAGGTCGGCGTGTTCGCAGCCGGCAACTATTCGATCACCGCCACGCTGATGAGCAAGTTCGCGCTGATGGCCGCCAGATATGTCGCCGACGTCGAGGTGATCGACTACGCCGCGGCGGAAAAGCGCGACACACCCTCCGGCACGGCGCGCGAGCTGGCCGAGCGGCTGAGCGAGGTGCGCCGGCCGGCCACGTCGGTGCCGGTCGGCGAGCTTGCCGGCATCCGGGAGACACGCGGCGGCACCATCGATGCCGTGCAGGTGCATTCGCTGCGCCTGCCGGGCTACGTCTTGTCCTGCGAGGCGCAGTTCGGCGCGCCGGGCGAGCGCCTCGTCATCCGCCACGACGCCGGCTCCGACGCCGCGCCCTATGTCGCCGGCACGCTGCTCGCCCTCCGCCGGGTGGGCGAGCGGTCGGGGCTGCGGCGCGGGCTGGACCAGCTGATCGAGTGACGGCCACATTTTTTCCGGAGTTGCCATCTTGTCCTCCTCTCTCGCTTCCCGCACCGGCGGCCGCATCCTGATCGATCAACTGGTCCGCCAGGGCGTCGAGCGGATCACCTGCGTGCCGGGCGAATCCTATCTCGCCGCCCTCGACGCGCTGCACGGCAGTCCGATCGACCTCCTGGTCTGCCGCAACGAGGCCGGCGCCGCCATGATGGCCGAAGCCTACGGCAAGCTGACCGGCAAGCCCGGCATCTGCTTCGTGACGCGGGCGCCCGGCGCCACCAACGCCGCGCCGGGCCTGCACATCGCCCAGCACGATTCGACGCCGCTGATCCTGTTCGTCGGCCAGGCCGAGCGCGGCATGCTGGAGCGCGGCTGCTTCCAGGAGATGGACTACAAGGCGGTGTTCGGCTCGATCGCCAAATGGGTGGTGGAGATCGACGATGCCGCCCGCATCCCCGAACTGATCGCCCGCGCCTTCCGCGTCGCCATGCAGGGGCGTCCCGGCCCGGTGGTGGTGTCATTGCCCGAGGACATGCTGACCGAGACGGCCGAAGTGGCCGACGCGCCGGTGGTCGAGCCGGTGGAGATCTGGCCGGGCCTCGCCGACCTCGCGCGGCTCCAGAAGCTGCTGTGGGAGGCGAAACGGCCGCTCGTCATCCTCGGGGGCTCGCGCTGGAGCGAGCGGGCGCGGCGCGAGGCGATCCGCTTCGCCGAGCGCTTCGACCTGCCGGTGGCGACCAGCTTCCGCCGCGCGTCACTGTTCCCGGCCGATCATCCCAACTATGCCGGCGACCTCGGCCTCGGCCCCAATCCGAAGCTCGCCTCCCGCCTCCGCGACGCCGACGTGCTGCTGCTGATCGGCGGCCGGCTGTCGGAATCGCCGTCCTCGTCCTACACGCTCATCGACATTCCCCAGCCGACGCAGACGCTGATCCACGTCTATCCCGATCCGGAGGAGATCGGCCGCGTCTACCAGCCGGCGCTCGGCATCGTCGCGACGCCCAACGCCTTCGCCGCAGCGCTTTCCACCGTGCATCCGCCGGCCGACTTGCCCTGGTCGGCCGAGACGCGCGCGGCCCGTGCCGACTTCCTCGCCTGGACCGACAAGCCGACCGTGCTGCCCGGCGATTTCCAGTATGGCGACGCCGTGGTCTGGCTGCGCGAGCGCCTGCCGCCGGAGACCATCGTCGTCAACGGCGCCGGCAACTATGCCATCTGGGTGCATCGCTACTGGCGCTATACGAGCTTCGCCGGCCAGATCGCGCCGACGTCGGGCTCGGTCGGCTATTCGGTGCCGGCCGGCGTGATGGCCAAGCGCCAGTGCCCCGAGCGGCCGGTGGTGGTGTTTGCCGGCGACGGCTGCTTCCTGATGAACGGCCAGGAATTCGCAACCGCCGTGCAATACGACATTCCCGTGGTGGTGATCGTCGTCGACAACGGCATGTATGCCACCATCCGCATGCATCAGGAGCGCGACTATCCCGGCCGCGTCTCGGGCACGTCGTTGAGAAACCCGGATTTCGCCGCGCTGGCCCGCGCCTACGGCGGCCACGGCGAGACGGTGCGCAGCACGGCCGAATTCGCGCCGGCCTTCGAGCGGGCATTGGCCTCCGGCAAGCCGGCGATCGTCCATTGCTTCCTCGACCCGCAGGCGGTGACGCCGGCCAGGACTCTCGACCAGTTCGCAGGCCGGGCGTGAGCCGCACATGGAAAGGCCCGGCCGTGATGGCCGGGCCCCGTCCCTGCGATCCTTGGCCGGCTCAGTAGTCGGCGTGAATGTCGTTATCCTTGGTTTCCTTGACGAACAGCATGCCGATCACCAGCGTGGCGGCCGCCACGACGATCGGGTACCAGAGGCCGTAATAGATGTCGCCGGTGGCCGCCACCATGGCGAAGGCGGTGGTCGGCAGGAAGCCGCCGAACCAGCCGTTGCCGATGTGGTAGGGCAGCGACATCGAGCTGTAGCGGATGCGCGTCGGGAACATCTCCACCAGGATGGCGGCGATCGGTCCGTAGACCATGGTGACGTAGAGCACCAGCACGAACAGCAGCAGCGTCACCATGACGAGGTTGATCTGCGCCGGATCGGCCTGGGCCGGATAGCCGGCGGCGGTGACGGCGTCGGTCAGCGACTTGGTGAACAGCTGCGCCGGCGTGGCGCCGTCGGCGCCCGGCTCGCTGCCGTAGGCGACGGTGGCGTCGCCGATCCTGACGGTGGCCGGCGTGCCGGCCGGCGCGGCCTCGTTGGTGTAAGGCACGCCCGCCTTGACCAGCGCCGCCTTGGCGACGTCGCAGGAGGCGGTGAACTTCGACGTGCCCACCGGGTTGAACTGGAACGAGCATTCGTTCGGGTCGGCGACCACGGTCACCGGCGCGCTGGCGACGGCGTGTTCGAGGGCGGGGTTGGCGTAGTGGGTGATCCCCTTGAAGATCGGGAAATAGGTGAGGCAGGCGAGCAGCAGGCCGGCCATGATGATCGGCTTGCGGCCGATGCGGTCGGACAGCGTGCCGAAGATGACGAAGAACGGCGTGGCGAGCAGCAGCGAGGCGGCGATCAACAGATTGGCGGTCTGCGCTTCCACCTTCAGCGTCTGCGTCAGGAAGAACAGGGAGTAGAACTGGCCGGTGTACCAGACCACCGCCTGACCGGCGACCAGGCCGAACAGCGCCAGCAGCACCACCTTCAGGTTCTTCCAGCGGGCGAAGGCTTCGGTGAGCGGCGCCTTGGAGGTCTTGCCGTCCTCCTGCATGCGGCGGAAGGCCGGGCTTTCGTTGAGCTTCAGCCGGATCCAGACGGAGATGGCCAGCAGCAGGATCGACACCAGGAAGGGAATGCGCCAGCCCCAGGCGTTGAAGTCTTCCGACGACAACAGCACGCGGCAGCCGAGGATGACCAGGAGCGACATGAACAGGCCGAGCGTCGCCGTGGTCTGGATCCACGAGGTATAGGCGCCGCGGCGATGGTCGGGCGCGTGTTCAGCGACATAGGTGGCGGCGCCGCCGTACTCACCGCCGAGCGCCAGACCCTGCAGCAGGCGCAACAGGATCAGGATCACCGGTGCAGCAAAGCCGATGGAAGCGTAGTTGGGCAGGATGCCGACGATGAAGGTCGAGGTGCCCATGATCAGGATGGTGACGAGGAAGGTATACTTGCGGCCGATCATGTCGCCGAGCCGGCCGAACACCAGCGCGCCGAACGGCCGCACAGCAAAGCCGGCGGCGAAGGCGAGCAGAGCGAAGATGAAGGCCGCCGTCGGGTTGACGCCGGAGAAGAACTGGGCGGCGATCACCGCCGACAGGGAGCCGTAAAGATAGAAATCATACCACTCGAAGACCGTGCCGAGCGACGACGCGAAGATGACGCGCCGTTCCTCACGCGTCATCGTGGTCGAGCCCGGCGACTTCGACGGGTCGGCGGTGACTGCTGTCATGAAAATTCCTCCAACGGTGGCGATATGCTCCACCCCGACCGGCGGTCGACGACGACCGGCGGCTCCTCCCGGGTCGGGAGCGGCCGTAACACTACGTATGTTAAGCTTATCCGTGAAGATGCGTAGATAGTAATCTTTAGTCTACAAAAACGATGCGATTGGCGGAAAAGCGCCGTTGCGCGTCAGCCGCCGGCCGGGCGGTCCAACACTATTTCGTCGAACTTGCCGCAGCTCAGGATGTGGCGCGTGGCCACTTCCACATCGTCGGGAATATCGACATGCGGCAGGAAGCCCTTGCCGCGCGGGCCGTAGCCGTGCTCGTCATCGCGAAGGCGGCGGATTTCGCCTGTCAGCAACGACAGGAAGCGCTCCGGCGTCCACTTGCGGCTCAGCGGGCTCTGGAGATAGTCGATGCGGTCGTGACGATGGCCGAGGCGCGGTACCTGCACCGGCCAGTTGACGATGGCCGGGCGGGCGGCGCCGGCCCAGGCCTGCCGGAAGGAGGCATCGGTGCGCCGCTGCATCAGCGGGTCCTGGACGAGCAGGATCGATTTCGCCGCGATGCCGCGCTCGTCGAGGAAGCGCCGGCTGAACAGGCCGTTCTCGCCGCAGTTGGTCGATGCCTCCTCGAGCAGCAGCCGCGACTGGTCGAGCCCCAGGAACATGGCGGCGATGTCGCCGAGCAGGCGAGCCTCCGAGGTCTGGGCGCCCAGCGCCCGGCGGTAGACCGGATGGGCGTCGACGGCGGCGGCAAGCAGCCGCGTCGAATGGCCGATGCCGCCGGAGATCAAGAGCGGCACCTCGGCCTTGCGCGCCTTCCTCACCGCCCCTTCCAGCGTCCACAGCATGGCATTGCCGGCCAGCACCACCAGATCGAAGGCCGGCCGGTCGGCTTTCGCCCGGCCGCCGATGTCGTCGAGCGCCAGGAAGCGGGCCACGACGTTGATCGCCGCGAGATCGCCGGCGTCGAGCGGGCCGTAGGGGCCGAAGAAGGACATGGCAGCTCTCCGCGTGGGCCGGGCTCGGGAAGGAGCCACGCGATCGCTTCTACGAGCCATGGCCGCCGGCGACCATCCGTGGCACCGCTCATTGAGGCCGGACGGCCGTCCCTAATCGATCCAGACGCCGCCGAAATCCGCTGCCCGGTGCAAATCCGGCCTGCATGTTTTCCTGTTGCGGGCATCGGGCCGAGCGGATAGGCAACGGGCAGACCGGCGGGCCGGATGGGCCGGCCGCCGCAGCAAACGGAGACTTCCGCCAATGGCGATCACCCGCATCGAGCCCGGCAAGCGCATGAGCAACGCCGTCGTCCACAACAAGACCGTCTATCTGGCCGGCCAGATCGGCTCGCCCAAGGGCGACGTCAAGTCGCAGGCCGTCGAGGCGCTGGCCGAGGTCGACCGGCTGCTCGCCATTGCCGGCACCGACAAGACGCGGGTGCTGCAGGCGATCGTGTGGCTGGCCGACATGGCCGACTTCGCCGCCATGAACGAGGTGTGGGAAACCTGGGTTTCGCCGGGCAACACGCCGGCCCGCGCTACCGGCGAGGCCAAGCTCGCCGCGCCGGAATACAAGGTCGAGTTCATCATCACCGCTGCCCTGCCGGACTGATCGCCGGGTCTCCTTGCCAGCCGCCCCGGCCGCCTGCATGGAAAGGCCGGGGCGATACCCCCGCCCGCGCCGCCGGCGAACCTCCGCCGCGCCTGTCCGGAGTGCCTGGCCCTTGCTCAACACCGAGATCCCCGGCTTCGTCTGGGCCTACCGCTTCGACCCGGTCAACGGCCTCGGCCGGCCGCTGCCGGCCACCGCGCCGCGCGAGGATCTGGTCGTCGAGGAAGGCTTCGTCTGGCTGCATCTGGCGCTCAGCGACGCGCGGGTGCCGAAATTCCTCGAAGGCTTCGCCGATCTGCCGCCGGCGGCGCGCGCCACGCTGACCGATCGCGACAACCACGTCGTGCTCACCTCCGACGACGGCGTGCTGCACGGCGTGTTCACCGACATCGAGCGCGCCTTCGACTACGACACCAACGATATCGGCTGGTTCCGCTTCGCCGCCTCCGAACGGCTGATCGTCACCGCTCGGCTGCATCCGCTGCGCTGCGTCGAGGCGGCGCGGCTCGCCGTCGATCGCGGCCTTGCGATCCACGGCACGGTCGGCGTGTTCGCGGCCGTGGTCACCGAGTTCGAGAAGGTGCTGGACGCCCTGGTCACCGAGATGAGCGACGAACTCGACCGCATCGAGGACTATGTGTTCGAGACGGCGCCGCGCGACGAACGCCGCCGCCTCGGTCCGGTCCGCCGCACCGTCGTGCGGCTGAACCGGCAGCTCCGGGCGTCGGTGGCGCTGTTCCGCCGCTACCAGCGCCTTGACGAGCGCGAGCCGCTGCCGACCGGCACCGTCGAGATGGCCGAGACGCTGGCCGATCTTTTGGGATCGGTGTTGCAGGAGATGCAGGGCTTGCAGGACCGGGCGCGCCTGCTGCACGAGGAAATCGACTCCAAGATCTCGTCGGAAACCAATCGCCACCTCTACATACTGTCGATCATGACCGCCTTCCTGCTGCCGCCGACGCTGGTCACCGGTTTCTTCGGCATGAACACCGGCGGCCTGCCGTTCGCCGGCGAACACTTCGGCACGCTGCTGGCGTTCCTGCTGGGCGGGCTGTCGGTGTGGGGCGCCTGGTGGTTCCTGAAGAAGGTCGGCATCCTCTGAAACAAAGCGGCCGCCCCGAAGGGCGGCCGGCGGGATGCGCGGAAGAGGGCGACGTCACTCGGCGGCTTGGGACAGCCGCAGGCGGGGGAAGGCCACGCCGTTCTCGTCGAAGAGATGCAGCCGCTCGGTCGGCGCCGTCACGGTCAGCGTCGCGCCTTTGACGATCTCCACGTCGCCGTCGAGCTTGACGGTGATCGGCTCGGGCAGGCCGGTATCGAGATAGACCAGCGTCACCTCGCCGAGCTTCTCGACGATCTCCACCGTGCCGGTGAACAGGCCCGGCCCGTCGGTCGGCACCAGGTCTTCCGGCCGCACGCCGAAGGTCGCCTTGGCGTCGAGATAGGTGGCGGCAACCTCGGCGTTGATGGCGACCGGGTTGCCGGTCTCCGGCTGCACCGTGGCGGGCGCGCCGGTGCTGGCGATGGTGGCCGAGACGATGTTCATCGCCGGCGAGCCGATGAAGCGGGCGACGAACAGGTTGTTCGGCGCGTGATAGAGTTCCATCGGCGTGCCGACCTGCTCGACCACGCCGTAGTTGAGCACCACGATGCGGTCGGCCAGCGTCATCGCCTCCACCTGATCGTGCGTCACGTAGATCATGGTGGTGTCGGACATGCGCTCGTGCAGCTTGGCGATTTCGAGGCGCGTGGCGACGCGCAGGGCGGCGTCGAGGTTGCTGAGCGGCTCGTCGAACAGGAACACCTTGGGATCGCGGACGATGGCCCGGCCGATGGCGACGCGCTGGCGCTGGCCGCCGGAGAGCTGCTTGGGTAGACGGTCGAGATAGGGAGTGATCTGGAGCATCTCCGCCGCTTCCCGCACCCGCCGGTCGAGATCGCCGGG
Source organism: Pleomorphomonas koreensis DSM 23070 (assembly GCF_000425185.1). Lineage (GTDB taxonomy): Bacteria > Pseudomonadota > Alphaproteobacteria > Rhizobiales > Pleomorphomonadaceae > Pleomorphomonas > Pleomorphomonas koreensis. The sequence goes on along the minus strand of NZ_AULH01000018.1, from coordinate 64,357 downwards.
CGCCGCCTTGGCGAGCTTCAGGCCGAAGGCCATGTTCTCGTAGACGGTCATGTGCGGGTAGAGCGCGTAGCTCTGGAACACCATGGCGATGCCGCGTTTGGAGGGCGGCAGCGTGTTGACCTCCGTGCCGCCGATCTCCAGCGTGCCCTCGGTGATGTCCTCAAGGCCGGCAATCAGCCTGAGCAGCGTCGATTTGCCGCAGCCGGACGGGCCGACGAAGACGACGAATTCGCCGGACTTGATGTCGAGGTCGATACCGTGCAGCACCTGCACGGCGCCATAGGCCTTCTTGACTTGCTTGAGCTTCAGTCCGGCTGACATGCGCAATTCCTCCCGCGATTCCCGAAGGGTTTTCCCGAACCCCGTTTCCTGAGGCGCCGACCGCCCGCGACGGGGCGGCCGGCCTGTCGTTCAGATCACTTCACCGTGGCGATGAAGGCGCTCTCGGCCGGCACCGTCGCGACGCCCTCGACGAGCGTCGACCCGAAGCCAACGTCGGCCACCGACACCACGGAGAGACCCTCCGGCAGCGGGAAGCCCGCCCCGGACTGGCCGAAGTTGAAGACGCAGAGCACCGTCTCGCCGTCCGTCTCGCGGACAAAGGCGAGAATATCACCATCGGAGGGGAGGAAGCGCACCGAACCCTTGGTCAGCGCGCGGCTCCTGCGGCGCCAGGCGATCATCGCCTTGTAGAATTCGAGCTGGCTGTCCGCCTTGCCCGCCTGCCGATCGACGGCTTTCTCAAGGTGATCGGCCGGCACCGGCAGCCACGGCTTGCCGTCGGAGAAGCCGGCGTTGACGGCCTCGGCCTCCCAGACCATCGGCGTGCGGCAGCCGTCGCGGCCCTTGAACTCCGGCCAGAAGCGGATGCCGTAGGGGTCGACCAGATCCTCGAAGGCGAGATCGGCCTCGGTGAGGCCAAGCTCGTCGCCCTCGTAGATGCACACCGAGCCGCGCAGGCAGAGGTGGAGGGCGCCCATCAGCTTGCCCTGCCGCAACGGGTTCTGCGTCAGCGGCAGGTTGCGCGTCGCGTGGCGGACGGCGTCATGGTTGGACAGCGCCCAGCAGGGCCAGGCGTCGCCGGCACCGGCCTCGAAGGTCTTCAGCGTCTTCTCGACATAGGCATGCGTCGCCGCGCCGCCCAGGAGGTCGAAGGTGTAGCACATGTGCAGCTTGTCGCCGCCCGAGGTGTAGGCGGTCATGGTGGTCAGCGAGCGGTCGCCGTCGCCGATCTCGCCGACCGTCGTGGTGCCGGGATACTGGTCGAGCAGCCGGCGCATCCGCTGCAGGAAGACGAGGTTCTCCGGCTGGCTCTTGTCGTAGATGTGGTCCTGCCGGAGATAGGGATTGACGCGCGGCGCATCGATGGCGGCGACCGAGCGGGTCTGCGGCGGATTGGAGCGCAGCTGCTTGTCGTGGAAATAGAAGTTGGCCGTATCGAGCCGGAAGCCGTCGACGCCGAGGTCGAGCCAGAACTTCAGCACGTCGAGCAGCGCGTCCTGCACCGCCGGGCAATGGAAGTTGAGGTCGGGCTGGCTGGCGAGGAAGTTGTGCAGGTAATACTGGCAGCGCTGCGTGTCCCACTCCCAGGACGAACCGCCGAACACCGACAGCCAGTTGTTGGGCGGCGTGCCGTCCTCCTTGGCGTCGGCCCAGACATACCAGTCGGCCTTGGGATTGGTCTGGTCGGCGCGGCTTTCGGTGAACCAGGGATGCTGGTCGGAGGTGTGGCTCAGCACCTGGTCGATGATCACCTTGATGCCGCGCCGGTGCGCCTCGTCGACCATCCGCTTGAAGTCGTCGAGCGTGCCGAAGATCGGATCGACGTCGCAATAGTCGGACACGTCGTAGCCGAAGTCCTTCATCGGCGACTTGAAGAAGGGCGACAGCCAGACGGCGTCGACGCCGAGGTCTTCGAGATAGCCGAGGCGCGCGGTGACGCCGGCGAGATCGCCGATGCCGTCGCCGTTGGAGTCCTGGAACGAGCGCGGATAGATCTGGTAGATCACCGCGCCGCGCCACCAGTCGGGATCGGCGGTCCGATCGGCCTTCGCGACGACTTTCTCAAGGCTGGTCATGGTCATTCTGTCTTTCTGTTTCATCGGTGCCGGCGGGGAGGGCGCCGGCACGGTCCATCTTGTGAGGGCGCCGTCTTCTTAGCCCTTGACGCCGCCGGCCGTCAGCCCCTGGACGATCTTGCGCTGGAAGATCAGCACCAGCACGACGAGCGGTACGGTCACCACCACCGAGGCGGCCATGATCGAGCCCCAGGGGATCTCGTACTGGCTGGCGCCGGACAAGAGCGCGATGGCCACCGGCACGGTGCGCGTCTCGTTGGAGGAGGTGAAGGTCAGCGCGAACAGGAACTCGTTCCAGGCGGCGATGAAGGCGAGCAGGCCCGTGGTCACCAGCGCCGGCCACATCAGCGGCATGAACACCTTGGTGATGATCACCCAGGGGCTGGCGCCGTCGACGATCGCCGCTTCCTCGATCTCCATCGGCAGGTCGCGCATGAAGGTGGTCAGCACCCAGACCGTGAAGGGCAGGGTGAAGATCGTGTAGGAAAAGATCAGCGCGAAGGGCGTGTTGAACAGGCCGAAGGCGCGCACCAGCTCGAACAGGCCGGCCAGCACTGCGATCTGCGGGAACATCGACACGGCGAGGATGGTCATCAGCAACAGGCCGCGGCCGCGGAAGTTGACGCGGGCCAGCGCAAAGGCGGCGGTCACCGCCAGGAACAGCGCCAGCGCCACCACCGAACTCGCCACCAGGATCGAGTTGCCGAGGTTGCGGACGAACACGCCGGTGGTGAACACCGTGACGTAGTTGGCGAGGCTGAAGTGGTGCGGCAGGTAGTTGACCTCGAACAGCGCCGTGCCGGTTTTGAAGCTCGTCAGGATCGCGTAGTAGAACGGGAAGACCGAGACGACGACGATCACCGCCACCAGCAGGTAGAAGGCGGTGGTCTTGGTGTAGGTCCAGAGCATCACCGGTCTCCTCCGTCGAAGCGCACCTTGCCGAGCCAGATGTAGAGAATGGTCATCAGCGCGATGATCAGGAACAGCATGGTCGATTCCGCCGAGCCGTAGGCGAACTTGTCGAAATCGATCAGGTTTTCGCGGGCCAGCACCGAGATCGTCTTGGTCTGGGCGCTGTTGGGCGTCAGCACGTAGATCAGGTCGAAGATGCGCATGGCGTCGAGCAGGCGGAAGATCACCGCCACCATCAGCGCCGGCCGCACCAGCGGCAGCGTCACCTTCCAGAAGGTCTTGACCGGGTGGACGCCGTCGATGGCCGCCGCCTCGTAGATGTCGCGCGGGATCATCTGCAATCCGGCGAGGATCAACAGCGCCATGAAGGGCGTCGTCTTCCAGACGTCGACGATCAGCACGGCGATCATCGCCGTGTCGGACGAGGCGGTCCAGGCGATCTTGTGGTCGATCAGCCCGAGCGTCATCATCATGTCGTTGATGATGCCGAACTGGTCGTTGAGCATCCAGCTCCACATGCGGGCGGAGACGATGGTCGGGATCGCCCAGGGGATCAGGATGGCGGCGCGGACGATGCCGCGGCCCTTGAATTCGGCGTTGAGCACCAGGGCCACGACGGTGCCGAGGATGGTTTCGAGCGTCACCGAGATCACCGCGAAACGCACCGTGTTCCAGACGGCGTTCCACCAGGCCGGATCGGCAAGCAGGCCGGACCAGACGACGCGGCCGCTCTTCAGAACCGTCCAGTTGAGGTAGTTCTTGAAGCCGACCCACTCGGCTCCGTAGAGATTGGTCAGCGAGGCGTTGGTGAACGAGAAATAGATCGTCCGGAGAAGCGGCCAGCCGGCGACGATGGCGAGCGCGATCAGCATCGGGACGAGGAACCAGCCGGCCGCCCTGAGGCGCTGGCGCATCAACTCGGACTTGACCCGCTTGTGGGTGCCGGGCCCGGTCGGCGCGACCCGGATCGTCGATTGGGTGGAGGCCATGGCAATTCCTGCGATGGAGTGCGGAAGGCGCCGGTCCGCCCGCGGCGGGGCCGGTGGCGCGCCGTCCGGAAACGGAGGTTGTCTCCGGCGGCCGTCTCGACGGTCGAGGCATTTCAGGGGCGGGGCGCGAACGATCTTCCGCCCGGAAATGCGTCCAGGAAAACAGACGGAGCGCCAAAATGGTCGCCGACGGCGGACGCTCCGGGAAGGGGCCGGCCGCCCGACGTCAAGGGGGCGACGTCGGGCGGCCGGTGAGCCAGGGGGCGGCTTACCAGCCGGCGCCCTTCAGGTCGGTCAGCTTGGCCTCGAGCATTTCGAGGTTTTCGGCGGCGGTGCCGTTGCCCGACAGCGTGTCGTGGACGGCCGACCAGAACAGCGAGGACACCTCGTTGTACTTGACCTTGGTCGGCGCCGACGGACGCGGCACGGCATTCATGAACACCTCTTTCCACTGCGGGATGATCGGCGCGGCCTTGGCCACGTCGGCATCGTCGTAGAGGGAGACGATGGTCGGCAGGTTGGTCTGGTCGATGGCGCGCTGCTTCTGCACTTCCTTGGACCCGAGGTAGAGGGCGAGCTTGATCGCCTCTTCCGGATGCTTGGAATACTTGGACACCGCCACGTTCCAGCCGCCGAGCGTCGCCGCCGGCTTGTCGCCGGCCGTCGCCGCCGGCAGCGGCGCCACGCCGAACTTGTCCTTCACGGCGCTGTCGGCGCCGTTGCCGAGCGCGTAGGCATACGGCCAGTTGCGCATGAACACGGCATTGCCGGTCTGCCAGACGCCGCGCGCCTCTTCTTCCTGGTAGGCGAGCACGCCCGGGGGCGAAATGGTGCCGACCCAGCCCTTGACCATTTCGAGGGCCTTGGCCGCCTTCTCGTTGTTGATGGAGATGTCGCCGTTGGCCTCGACGATCTGGCCGCCGCCGAACGACTTCACCCATTCGAGCGCGTTGCAGGTCAGGCCTTCGTAGGCATTGCCCTGGAACACCAGGCCCCAGAGGTCCTTGGCGCCGGCCGCGCGTTCCTTGTCCTGGATCTCCTTGGCCGTGGCGGCCATCTCTTCCCAGGTCTTGGGAACCGGCTTGCCGTATTTCTCAAGCAGGTCCTTGCGGTAGTAGAGCGCCGGCGCGTCGGTGAAGGCCGGGATGGCCACCAGCTTGCCGTTGGTGGTCTGCGATTCGATGATCGACGGGAAGTGGTCCTTGACGACGTCCTTGGCGGCGTCGGTCAGGTCGAGGAACTGGTCGGCGAGCTGCGGCGCCCAGATGACATCGGTCTGGTAGACGTCGATGTCGGCGTTGCCGGCGGCGAGCCACAGGCGGTACTGGCCGAACTGGTCGGTGGTCGACGACGGCATCGGCACGACCTTGACGGTGTTGCCGGTGTCGGCTTCGAACTTCTTGAGCTGGCTCTGGAGGAAGGCGAGGCCGTTGCCGGTGTCGCCGGACACCATGGCGAGCTCAGCGGCCATCGCAAAGGATGCACTGAAAACCGCACCGGCGAACAGGCCGGCACGCAGAGCTGAATGAAACATCAAGTCCTCCCTTGAACGCGGCACTTCTCCCGAATGCCGCAACTCCCGTATCAAGCGCGGGGCAATCCCCAAAGCGCTTTGAACGCTGTGATCATCCTTGAAAGCCGTTCTCATGTCAACTGGACAATGTAACCGTTTGCAGAGAGGATTTCGGCGAAGGGGGCGACGCCTCTCGTCATGCTGATCCTTTGAGCAGCGGACGCAATCGGTGTAACAGTATCGTCGCGAATGACAGGGACTGCTCATCGGCGTCGTCTCCCGTTTCAGGGGGAAGAGCGAGGCGGCTTCCGATGACGACGGAAAATGGCGATGAATCTTAAGGAATTGGCCGCGGAGCTGCATCTGTCGCAGACGACCGTCAGCCGCGCGCTCAACGGATACCCCGAAGTCAGCGAAAAAACCCGTCAGATCGTGCTCGCCGCCGCGCAACGTTTCGGATACCGGCCGTCACCGGCGGCCCGGCGTCTGGCGACCGGCCGTGCCCATGCATTGGGCGTCGTGTTCAATGCCGAGCGGAACGCCCTGATGGATCCGCTTTTCGTCGAATATCTGGCCGGCGTGGCCGAGACCAGCGCCAAACAGGGATTCGATATCCTGATCAGCCCGTCGACGCCGCACGACGAAATCGCCACCTACAGCCGCCTGGCGAGCGACGGCACGGTCGACGTGGTGATCCTGTCGGCGCCGCTCTGCGTCGACCCGCGCATCGCGCTGCTGAGCGAGCTGAAGTTTCCCTTCGTGGTGCATGGGCGGCCGCCAATCCCGGCCGGCATCTCCTATCTCGACATCGACAATTTCGGTGCCTTCCAGCAGGCGACCAGCTTCCTGATCCAGCTCGGCCACCGCCGCGTCATGCTGATCAACGGCGAGGAGCAGTTCACCTTCGTCGAGGATCGCTCGCGCGGCGCCGCCACCGCCTTCGCCGCCGCCGGCCTGCCGGCGACGCTGCTCGACGAACACTTCATGCCGATGACCGCCGAGAACGCCTACCGCATCGCCCGCCCGGCGCTGGAGGCCGACGCGCGGCCGACGGCCATCCTGTGCGGCTCGATCCTGGTGGCGCTCGGCGTGCTGCGCGCCGCCGCCGAGCTTGGGCTCGACGTGCCGCGCGACCTCTCCATCGTCGCCCATGACGACGAGATGCCGGCCTTCCCGGCCGACCAGTTCCATCCGCAACTCACCACCACGCGATCGTCGATCCGCGCCGCCGGCACCCGCATCGCCGAAGTGGCGCTGGCGCGGGTGGCCGGCCAGAAGCCGGGCGCCGTGGCCGAGGTGTGGCCGGTGCAACTGATCGTCCGCGGCTCGACGGCGGCGGCTCCCGAGCGGAGCTGACAGCGATCCGTCCGGCGCTATTAGAATACAAACCTAGTAGATAATAGATGTCGTCGGCCATCATTTGTGGTCCGGCAAATCAAAACGGTGCCGCCGGAAAGATTTTCTCTTTTCCCGTTCCACCGGAGTGCGCGCTTTCTTGAGAGCCGGGAGGCCGCTTGCTACCGCTTCGCCAGCCTTCGGCGCCGGTGCCGGAGGCGAAAGCCGCGATGTCCGTCGCGCGTGAGGTGAGCCCCGGTGTCCCAGGATCGTCTGACCCATCTGAAGCGTCTCGAAGCGGAATCCATCCATATCATCCGCGAGGTCGCCGCCGAGTTCCGCAATCCGGTGATGCTCTATTCGATCGGCAAGGATTCGTCGGTGATGCTGCGGCTGGCGCTGAAAGCCTTCTATCCCGGCAAGCTGCCGTTCCCGCTGCTGCACGTCGATACCACCTGGAAGTTCCGCGAAATGATCGCCTTCCGCGACGCCACGGTGAAGGCGGAAGGGCTCGACCTCATCGTCCACACCAACCGGGACGGCGTTGCCGCCGGCGTCACGCCGTTCAGCCACGGCTCGTCGGTCTATACCAACGTCATGAAAACCGAGGCGCTGAAGCAGGCGCTCTCCGCCCACGGCTTCGACGCGGCCTTCGGCGGCGCCCGCCGCGACGAGGAGAAAAGCCGCGCCAAGGAGCGCGTCTTCTCCTTCCGCACCGATACCCATGCCTGGGACCCCAAGAACCAGCGGCCGGAACTCTGGCGCCTTTACAATGCCCGCGTCCGGCCCGGCGAGAGCATTCGCGTCTTTCCGCTCTCCAACTGGACCGAACTCGACATCTGGCAGTACATCCTCCTGGAAAAGATCCCCATCGTGCCGCTCTATTTCGCGGCCGAACGCCCGGTGGTCGACCGCGGCGGCCAGTGGATCATGGCCGACGACGACCGCCTGCCGCTTCTTCCCGGCGAGACGCCGGACCTGCGCCGCGTCCGCTTCCGCACGCTCGGCTGCTATCCGCTGACCGCAGCCGTCGAGAGCGACGCGGCGAGCCTGCCGGAAATCGTCCGCGAAATGCTGATCGCCCGCACCTCCGAGCGCTCCGGCCGGCTGATCGACCATGACGACAGCGCCTCCATGGAAAAGAAGAAGCGGGAAGGCTACTTCTGATGAACGCCATCGATCCGACCATCGCCGCCGACGCTTCCGCCTTCACCGACTATCTCGGCCGGCACGAGAAAAAGAGCCTCCTGCGCTTTCTCACCTGCGGCTCGGTCGACGACGGCAAGTCGACGCTGATCGGCCGCCTGCTCTACGATTCCAAGCTGCTGTTCGAGGACCAGCTTCTGAGTCTTGAAAAGGATTCCCGCAAGCACGGCACGGTCGGCGACGACATCGATCTCGCCTTGCTGGTCGACGGCCTGGAGGCCGAGCGCGAGCAGGGCATCACCATCGACGTCGCCTATCGCTTCTTCTCGACCGACAAGCGCAAGTTCATCGTCGCCGATACGCCCGGCCACGAGCAATATACCCGCAACATGGCGACCGGCGCCTCCACCGCCGATCTGGCGGTGATCCTGATCGACGCCCGGCGTGGCGTGCTGACGCAGACGCGGCGGCATTCCTTCATCGCCTCGCTGGTCGGCATCCGTCACGTCGTGCTGGCCGTCAATAAGATCGACCTCGTCGACTTCTCGCAGGCGATCTTCGAGGACATCGTCGCCGACTACCGCGCCTTCGCCGCCGGTCTCGGCTTCCGGACGCTGGCCGCCATGCCGCTCAGCGCCCGCCACGGCGACAACGTGCTGGAGAAAAGCGCCCGCACGCCCTGGTACGGCGGCCCGACGCTGGTCGAGCATCTCGAAACCGTCGCCGTCGACGACGAGGCGGCCGAGCGGCCGTTCCGCCTGCCGGTGCAGTGGGTGAACCGGCCCAACCTCGATTTCCGCGGCTTCTCCGGCACCGTCGCCTCCGGCACCGTGCGGCGCGGCGACGCCGTGGTGGTGGCGAAATCCGGCCGCACCTCGACGGTGAAGTCGATCGTCACCTTCGACGGCGAACTCGACACCGCTTCGGCCGGCGAGGCGGTGACGCTGACGCTCGCCGACGAGATCGACATCTCGCGCGGCGACGTGCTGTCGGCGGCCGCCGACCGTCCCGAGGTGTCCGACCAGTTCGCCGCACATCTGGTCTGGATGGCCGACGAGCCGCTTTTGCCCGGCCGGCCCTATCTCCTGAAGATCGGCGCCCGGCAGGTCACCGCCCAGGTGACGGCGATCAAATACAAGATCGACGTCAACACCGGCGGCGAACTGCCGGCGAAAAGCCTCGCCCTCAACGAGGTCGGCGTCGCCAACCTGTCGCTGTCCGAGCCGGTCGCCTTCGACCCCTACGCCGTCAACCGCGAGACCGGCGCCTTCATCGTCATCGATCGGCTCTCCAACCTGACCGTCGGCGCCGGCATGATCGATCACGGCCTCAGGCGGGCCGGCAACATCCACTGGCAAGCGCTCGACGTCGACAAGCGGGCGCGGGCGCTCGCCAAGGGCCAGAAGCCGGCTGTCGTCTGGTTCACCGGCCTGTCGGGCGCCGGCAAGTCGACCATCGCCAATCTCGTCGAGAGGAAGCTGACCGCCCTCGGCCGCCACGCCTACATCCTCGACGGCGACAACATCCGCCACGGCCTCAACCGCGACCTCGGCTTTTCAGATGCCGATCGCGTCGAGAACATCCGCCGCGTCGCCGAGACGGCGAAGCTGTTCGTCGACGCCGGGCTGATCGTCCTGGTGTCCTTCATCTCGCCGTTCCGGGCCGAACGGCGGCTGGCGCGCGAACTGGTGGAAACCGGCGAGTTCGTCGAGGTGTTCGTCGATACGCCGCTCGACGTGGCCGAGGCGCGCGACCCCAAGGGCCTCTACGCCAAGGCGCGGGCCGGCGAGATCGCCCGCTTCACCGGCGTCTCCTCGCCCTACGAGCCGCCGGAGGCGCCGGAAATCCGGCTCGACACCACCTCCGCCCCCGCCGACGCGCTGGCCGAGCGCGTCGTCGCCCACCTCCAGGACATCGGCATCGTGCCCGGCGCCGACGTCACGATCTGACGGCGCCCGCCCGGTACAGCCGGCCCATGCGCAGCGCGAAGGCGAGCGGCGGCAGCGCCAGCAGCGCGGCGGCGGCGAAGGCGATGACCAGCGACCGGCGCAGACCTTCGGGCGTGGGGTCGCTGGCGAAGCCGGCGAGATTGGCGACGAGGCCGAGGACCGCCGAACCCGCCGCGTAACCGGCCGATTGCAGCGTCGGCAGCAGCGCCGACGCCTTGTCGCGCTCGCCTTCGGGGTGGGTTTCCATGGTCACCTGGCAGAGGCTGCCCCATGCGACGCCCATGCCGAGGCCGATCATCAGCTGGCAGAGCACCACCAGCGCCAGTAGGTGCAGCAGGATGGCGACGGTGCCGACCACCAGGCCGGCCACCACCACCGACGCACCGGCGGCGACGAAGCGCAGCCGGCGCCCGGTGCCGTCGTAGTTGGCCACCGTCACCGCGCCGCCGCTCCAGGCCAGTGCCAGGATGGCGCCGATACCGCCGGCTACGGCCGGGCCATAGCCCCACAGGTGCTGCACGGCGTAGACCAGGAACACGCCGGTCACCGATTGGGCGAGCGGCAGGAAGAAGATCGTCCAGAAGCTGAGTCCCGGCACGCTGGTCAGGCCGAAGGCGCCGCGCGGCAGGATCGATATGCGGGACGAAAGGTCGATCCGAACGGCGGCGATGAGGCAGAGGACAGCGCCGGCCACCACCAGCATCGCCTGCCACGGTGCGTCGAGCGCCACGCCGGCCACCGAGATCGCCATCATGGCGAGCGCCACCAGGCCGAGGCGGATGCCGGGGAACAAGCCGGTATCGAGCTTCCGTTCCTCATGAGGCACCGCCACATGGACAAGCGCCACGAAGACGACGACGATCGGCAGGTTGATGAGGAAGGCGGCGCGCCAGCTCACCAGCTCGGTGATGACGCCGGCCAGCACCGGCCCGCCGAAGGCGGCCACCGCCCAGACGATCGCCTCGGCGCCGAATATCTTGGCAACCAGCCGCGACGGAAACAGCTGCGGAATCAGCGCGAAGGCGATGGCCGCCGTCAGTCCCTCGCCGGCGCCCTGCACGGTGCGGCCGACCAGCACCAGTTCCATGCTGGGGGAGAGGGCGGCGGCCAGCGTGCCGGCCGCGAACACCCCGCTTGCCCAGAACAGGCAGCGCCGGGCGCCGAAGCGCGCCTTCATCAGCGGCGCCGACGCGCCGGCGGTGATCGAGGCGACGATGTAGACGGTCAGCGTCCAGGAAATGTAGGCTTCGCCATGCAGTTCGCCCACCGCCGTCGGCATGGCCGTCGATACGAGGAAGGCATTGAAGGCGAAGATGGCGGCGGCCAGCATCAGCGTCAGCGATGCGGCGAGCCGCTCGGGCTCGACAAGCTCCGACCAGCGGCCGGAAGAAGCGGAAGTCATGATCAAAACGCCGGAACGACAATCGAAAGGGCTGTCCCTATAGCAGCCTTCGGACACCGCCGATACTGGCGGCATCTTACTTTCCGGCCGGGGATCGGCTAACAGACGTCATCCGTTCTCTTGGAGGAAATGCCGATGTCCGGGCTGAGCCGCACCTCCGACGATCTGTCGCCGCGTCGCCGCAAGATCCTCTATCACGCCTGGCATCGCGGCACGCGCGAGCTGGATCTGCTGCTCGGCCGCTTCGCCGACCACGCCATCGGCACGCTGACCGAGGCCGAGCTTGACGAATTCGAAGCGCTGCTCGAAGTCGACGACCGCGAGTTGTTCGGCTGGATTCTCGGCAAGGCGCCGGTGCCCGACAGCGCGCCGAAGGGGGTGTTCGCCAAGGTGATGGCCTTCGCCACCGCCCACCCGGCGGCCGGCTGAGGCGGAATCAGAAGGAAGCGACCGCCGCGAGTTGCAGGGGCGGCAGGTGCCGGCGATGCATGACGACGCGGTCGCGGCCTTCGCGCTTGGCCGCGTAGAGCGCGGTATCGGCGGCGCTGTGCAGCGACTCATAGTCCGATCCGATATCCGCCACGCCGGCCACGCCGCCGCTGACCGTGACGCGCAGGGCGCCGCTGGGGGTGCGCAACCGAAAGGCGCCGGTAAGCCGGCGGACCCCCTCGGCGAGGTCGGACGCCGTGGCGGCGTCGGCATCGGGAAAGAACAGCGCGAATTCCTCGCCGCCGACACGGGCGGCGATGGCCTGTCCGGAGGCCACGTTGGCGAGGATGCCGGCGAATTCGACCAGCGCCCGGTCGCCCATCAGGTGGCCGTGGCTGTCGTTGATGCGCTTGAAGTGATCGAGGTCGAACAGCACCAGCGCGCCGCGGCCGGGGCAGGCCGCAAGGCGCGTCAGCACGTCGTTCATGAAGCGCCGGCGGTTGGCGAGCCCGGTCAGCCCGTCGGTCTCGGCCGCGACGCGGAACCGCCGCTCCGAACGCTGGCCGACCAGTGCCAGTTGCAACAGTCCGAAGAAGACGATGAAGGCCGTCGAGCCGATCAGCGTCAGCCCGATCGGCAGGCCGGTCGGCAGGGTGTCGAAGGCCGGATCGATGGGAAACAGCTGCAGATAGATGATGCGCGTCACCAGCAGCACTTCCTGGACGCCGATCACCGCCACCGTCAGGAGAAACGCCGGCAGCGGTTCCTTGCGGCTATGAGCGAAAAGATCGAAGGCGATGGCCAGGAGATAGGCGAACTGGACCGCCGACACCACCTGCACCCTGAGATTGATGTCGGAAAACAGCTGCGGCGCGCCGGCGAAGGCGAACCAGGCGATCGCGCCGAGCAGGGTGAACAGGCGGTCGCCCCGGCCGGACTTGCCGATGAAGCGGCGATAGCCGAGCCAGACGAGACCGAAGGCCAGGAGCAACAGCGCGTTGCCGACGACGATCGACAGGAAGGCCGGAATCTGGCCGCGCAGCCCCACCATCGTCATGGCCAGCGTGGCGACACCGTAGGCGGTGCCCCAGAGGAGAACGGCGGCCTCGTTCCGGCCGGCTCGCCAGATCAGCAGATGACTGGCCGACACGCAACCGCCGGCCACCGCAGCCGCGATCAACAGGGACGGAACATGCAGCAACACGCTCACGACGGCATCCTTTTAGGTCTCGGCCGACACGCTTTGCTCGCCTGACGGGTAGGCGGTGGCAATACGTTATAGGGGCGGGGCGAAAAGGAATGCTGAATGAAACGGGAAAACGCGATCCATGCTGAAGAATGGGTGAACGGGAAGGGAGGGCGGCCCCGCTCGCCTCGATCCGGTCAAGCCTTCGACAAGAAATAGCCAAGCTATTGTATTTGATTGCTTTTTTGTTTCCGTTCGGGGTTTTCTTTTGATCCCGGATGCTTTAGAAGATCACACTTCCTCCCGCGCCGGATCGCCCTTCGCCATGCCGTCATCCTGGTCCAGCCTGTTGTCCGACTTTTCCGCCCTGACCGTCGCCGCCGTCCCGGACGGCGCCGAGGCGCTGGCGCTGGCCGAACTGGTACGGTCGGAGAAGCGGAAAGGGCTCGACGCCGTCTATGTCGCGCGCGACGGCCAGCGCCTGCAGCAACTCCAGCGGGCGCTTGCCTTCTTCGCGCCGGAGATCGGCGTTCTCGACTTCCCCGGCTGGGACTGCCTGCCCTACGACCGGGTGTCGCCGACGCCGGCCGTCGTCGCCAAGCGCATGACGACGCTGTCGGAACTGGCGGCGCACGCCGGCGACGTCAGGCCCTTCGTGCTGCTGACCACCGTCAACGCGCTGGTGCAGCGCGTCGTGCCGCCGTCGATGGTGGCGGGGCAGGCGATGACGCTTGCCCCCGGCAACATCGCCGACATGGGTAAGCTGACCGCCTGGCTGGAGGACGCCGGCTTCTCGCGCTCGTCGACCGTGCGCGACACCGGCGAATACGCGGTGCGCGGCGGCATTCTCGACCTCTACGCGCCGGGCACGGAAGCCCCGGTGCGGCTCGACTTCTTCGGCGACCAGCTCGAATCGATCCGCACCTTCGATCCCGAGAGCCAGCGTTCCACCGGCCAGTTGAAACGCCTCGACCTGGTGCCGATGAGCGAGGTGCAGATCACCCCGGCGTCGATCAAGCGCTTCCGTCAGGGCTACGTCGCCGCCTTCGGCGCCGCCACCTCCGGCGATCCGATGTACGAGGCGGTGAGCGAAGGCCGCCGCTACGCCGGCATCGAGCACTGGCTGCCGCTGTTCCATGAGCATCTCGGCACGTTGTTCGACTACACCGGCGACGCGGCGGTGATGATCGATCCGCTGGTCGACGAGGCGATCAACGAACGCCTGTCCACCGTCGCCGACCACTACGAGGCCCGGCTCGACGCGCTGAAGACCGGCGGCGCCGGCGCGCCCTACAAGCCGATGCCGCCGACCACGCTCTATCTGGCCGAAAGCGAACTCCAGGGCCTCTTGGCCCGCCGCGCCGTCGCCCGCCTGACGCCGTTCAACCGGCCCGAGCAGTCGGGCGTGAAGGTGGTCGACTTCGGCGGCAAGACCGGCCGCTCCTTCGCCGCCGAGCGGGCGGCCGGCGACGTCAACATCTTCGACGCGCTGGTGACTTACATCGGCTCGCTGCGGGCGGAGAAGCGCAAGGTGATCCTCGCCTGCTGGTCGGAGGGCTCACGCGATCGCCTGGCGCAGGTGATCCGCGACCACGGCGCCCAGGCGACCGAACTGGCGCCGCACCTCGACGCGGCGCTGAAGGCGCGCGACGGCGTGCTGCCGCTGGCCATCCTCGGCATCGAGACCGGCTTCGAGGTGCCCGGCTTCGTGGTGATCGCCGAGCAGGATGTCTTGGGCGACCGGCTGGTGCGTGGCGCCAAATCGCGCAAGAAGGCCGAGAACTTCATCAAGGAGGCGACCAGCCTCGCCGAGGGCGACCTCGTCGTCCACGTCGACCACGGCATCGGCCGCTTCGTCGGCCTGAAGACCATCGAGGCGGCCGGCGCGCCGCACGACTGCCTGGAGATCGTCTACGCCGGCGGCGACAAGCTGTTCCTGCCGGTCGAGAACATCGAACTGCTGTCGCGCTACGGTTCCGACGACGCCGAGGCGCAGCTCGACCGGCTGGGCGGCGGCGCCTGGCAGGCGCGCAAGGCGCGGATGAAGAAGCGCATCCGCGAGATCGCCGACGAACTGATCAAGACGGCCGCTGCCCGCTTGCTGAAGACGGCGCCGGTGCTGTCGCCGCCCGAGGGCCTCTACGACGACTTCGCCGCCCGCTTCCCCTATGACGAGACCGAGGACCAGCTCAACTCCATCGAGGCAGTGGCCGGCGACCTGTCGTCCGGCCGGCCGATGGATCGCCTCGTCTGCGGCGACGTCGGCTTCGGCAAGACCGAGGTGGCGCTGCGGGCCGCCTTCCTCGCGGCGATGAGCGGCAAGCAGGTGGCGGTCGTGGTGCCGACGACGCTGCTCTCCCGCCAGCATTTCCGCACCTTCCAGGAGCGCTTCAAGGGGCTGCCGATCAAGGTGCGTCAGGCTTCGCGCCTCGTGCCGTCCAAGGATCTGGCGGCTACCCGCGCCGGCCTCGCCGACGGCACGGTGGACGTGGTGGTCGGCACGCACGCGCTGCTCGCCAAGGGCATCGAGTTCAAGGATCTCGGCCTGCTGATCATCGACGAGGAGCAGCATTTCGGCGTCAAGCACAAGGAGCGGCTCAAAGAGCTGAAATCCGACGTCCACGTGCTGACGCTCAGCGCCACGCCGATCCCGCGCACGCTGCAACTCGCCTTGACCGGCGTGCGCGAACTGTCGCTGATCGCCACGCCGCCGGTCGATCGCCTCGCCGTGCGCACCTTCGTCACGCCCTTCGACCCGCTGATCGTCCGCGAGGCGATCCTGCGCGAGAAATACCGGGGAGGGCAGGTGTTCTACGTCTGCCCGCGCGTCGCCGACCTCGCCGGCCAGCGCGAGTTCCTGGAAAAGCACGTGCCCGAGGTCAAGGTGGCGACCGCCCACGGCCAGATGGCGGCGACCGAGCTGGAAGACATCATGAACGCCTTCTACGAAGGCCAGTACGATGTCCTTCTCTCGACCACCATCGTCGAGAGCGGGCTCGACATCCCCACCGCCAACACGCTGATCATCCACCGCGCCGACATGTTCGGCCTCGCCCAGCTCTATCAGCTCAAGGGCCGCGTCGGCCGCTCCAAGACGCGCGCCTACGCCATCTTCACGACGCCGCCGGAGCACCGCGTCAACCCGGTGGCCGAGCGGCGGCTGAAGGTGCTGCAATCGCTCGACACGCTCGGCGCCGGCTTCCAACTGGCCAGCCACGATCTCGACCTCAGGGGCGCCGGCAACCTCCTCGGCGAGCAACAGTCCGGCCACATCCGCGAAGTCGGCTACGAACTCTACCAGCAGATGCTGGAAGAGGCGGTCGCCCAGCTCAAGGCCGGCAACCTCGACGAGATCGCCGACGACCAGTGGTCGCCGCAGATCACGCTCGGCACGCCGGTGATGATCCCCGATCACTACGTGCCGGACCTGCAACTGCGCCTCGGCCTCTACCGCCGCCTCGCCGAGCTGGAGGACGGCGGCGCTATCGACGCCTTCGGCGCCGAGCTGATCGACCGCTTCGGCCCGCTGCCCGAGGAGGTCGAGCACCTTCTCAAGACCATCACCATCAAGAGTCTGTGCCGCAAGGCCAACATCGAGAAGATCGATGCCGGCCCCAAGGGGCTGGTGCTGTCCTTCCGCGACGGCAAGTTCGACAACCCGGCGGCGCTGGTCCGCTACATCGGCGAGCAGGGCTCGCTCGCCAAGATCCGGCCCGACCAGAAGATCGTGCTGTCGCGCGACTGGCCGGAGGCCGAGCAGCGCCTCAAGGGCACGGCGGCGGTGCTGCTGAAGCTGGTCCGCATGGTCGAGGAGGCGAAGGCCGGCGCGCCGACGGCGCTCGCCCCGATCGAGCCGCAGAAGCTGAAGCTCAAGCCGACGCCACCTCCGCCGCCACCTCCGCCGAAGCCCAAGGGACGCTATCCCTCGCTGACGTCGCTGAAGGGAAAAGGCCGCCGTTGATTTACCATGCCGAAATGATGGAAATTCTTTGGCACGCCCCCTTAAAACTACATCTTTCCGTCACAATCTAGTATTGTCATGTCACTTTGGAGATGAGTGACCCCAACGTTCTCTGAGGCGTGGAGGTCGTCATGGACGATCTGCTCAGCGTTTCGACATTGCTGGTGGTTGGCGTGCTCGGCGGCGCGGTGGCCGGCGCTGCCCTCGGCTTCCTGTGGCTGACCGAGCGGCGCGGCCCGGCGCTCGGCGTCTGGGCCGCCTCGCTGTGGTTTGGCGCACTCGCCTGCGCCTTTTACATCCTGCGGCCGGTGGTGCCGGATTGGACCTCGCTGCTGTTCGGCAACGCCACGCTGGCCTTGGCCTATGGCCTGATCTGGCTGGGGTTCCAGCTGTTCGAGGGCGGGCGTCCGCCGGTCTGGAAGACCGCCTGGAAGACGGCGGCCGGCGCCGTCGCCTGGCTGCCGTTCGCCGCCGTGCCCTTCCTGCGCCACGAGCCGGCGCTGCACGCCGCGCTGGCGGCGCTGGTGATGTCGGGCTATTCGCTGGCCATCGCATGGCGGCTCATCCAGCGCCGCCGCATCGAGCCGCTGCCGGCCCGCCTGCCGACCGCCGCGCTGTTCGCCGCTCACGGCACGCTCTATGCGCTGCGCGTGCCGCTGCTGCTGTTCTTCCCCGACTTCGGCTTCGGCGTTGCCTTCGACCAGTCGCCGCTGTTCATTGCCGGCCTCCTGGAAGCGCTGCTGTTCACGCTGTTCGTCGTTGTAGCCATGCTGACGCTGATCGCCGAGCGCGACGCCCGCCACCATCGCAAGGCGGCCGATACCGACGCGCTGACCGGCCTGCCCAATCGGCATGCCTTCTTCCGGGCCATGGAGACGCTGTTGCAGGGCGGCGGCGGACGCGGCGTGCTGATGCTGTTCGACCTCGATCACTTCCGCTTCGTCAACGACCGCTTCGGCCGCGATGAGGGCGATCGGGCGCTGAGAGCCGTCGCCGAGGTCCTGCACCGCGAGGTGCGGCTACCGGATATCGTCGCCCGCATCGGCGACGAGGAGTTCGCGCTGTTCATGCCGTCGATCCGGCTGGATGTCGGCCTGTCGGTCGCCGAGTATCTCTGCCGCCGCACCGAGGGGCTGAATCTCACCGACGCCAGCGGCGAGCGCATTCCGCTGACCACCAGCGTCGGCGTCGCCGCGGTGGCCGATGCCGGCGCCGGCGTCGAGGCGCTGATGATGGCCGCCGACGTGGCGCTGGCCGAGGCCAAGCGCATCGGCCGCAACCGGACGCGCGCCTATCGCGCCACCTCCAGACTGCACGGCAAGATGCTCGACGACTGGCTGAGGACCGGCTGAGCCGCCGCGTCAGGCCGTCGTCGGTTTCGCCCGGAAGGCCATGGTGCCGAGCAGCAGCCCGACATAGCCGGCGATGGCGACGATGGTCAGCCAGGCCGGGATGTAGAGGAGGTCGGTCGCCTCGATGGCGTCGAAGGCGATCCTGAGGCCGATCGACAGTTGCAGCAGCGCCGCCGGCAGGTAGAGGATCGGCACGTAGCGCACCGGCGCGCCGCTGATGGCCGGCAGGATGATCGGCGCATGCGCGAACACCATCGACAGGATGAAGCCGATGGCGATGGCGTGAATGGCCGCGTCGTGGCCGTGGACGGTTTCGCCCGGCGGCAGCAGCCAGAGGCTGGCGGCGGCGACGATCAGCCAGAGATAGCCGCAGATCAGCAGCAGGGCGGAGAAGCGGGCGAAACCGTGGGTGCGGACGGTGCGCAGCGCGATATCCTCGCGCAGCAGCCACAGCGCGATGCCGGCGAGCGACAGCGACAGCAGCGCCGAGCCTTCCCACGGCTGCCCCAGCCACAGCGCCAAAGCGAACAGGGCGGCCAGCACGACGAGCAGCGCCCGCGCGGCCAGCGTCGGCCGCATCAGGCGAGACAGCTCGATCCGTTCGGCGACGACGGTGAGGATCAGGAAGCCGAGCCAGACGTAGCCCACCTCCGCAAGCGTCCGGCCGGCCATCCAGAACGCCGTGCCGAGCGGCCACAGCGCCGCGGCGACGGTCATCAGCAGCGTGAACAGCTTCGGCAGCTTGAAGGCGGCGAGGCCGGTCAGCAGCGTCAGTCCGAGACCGGCGACGAGGAACAGCGGCGCCGTCGCCTCGGCGCAGCCGGCGAGCAGCAGCACGGCGCCGGCTGCCGACACGGCGGGCACCAGCAGCGCGGCAAGGCGACCGTCGGCCACGGCGCGTTCAAGCGAGATCAGCGTGCCGAAGAAGCCCGAGGCCATGATCGCTCCGTGCATGTCGGCCATGTCGCCGACCGGTGCCACGACCCCGAGGCGGGCGAGGCCGCCGGTCAGGCCCGCGACGAGCGACGCCGCCGCCGCGATGGCCAGGGCAATGCGGAGGAGGGGCGTGAGCTTCATCATGGACTCCGCGGGGTGTTCCCCGATTGCGGCACGGACGGGCGGCCGGCTTCAGATCAGGCCGCTCTCAGCGTCCGAACAGGCCGGCGGCGAACTTCGACACCGCCGCCTCGAAGCGCGACGGCTGCCGCTCGAAGCGCGAGCGGACGGCCGGATCGGCCAGTTCCGGCGACCAGACCGCCGCCTTGTCGATGGCGACTTTCACCGTCCAGTCCTTGCCGACGGCGCTTTCGACGGCGGCGCGGGCGTTCTCGCTGATCAGGCCGCCGAGCGGGCAGGTGGGCGTGGTCATCATCAGCTCGACGTCGACCGTCCGATCACCGATGTCGAGACGGCGGACCAGGCCGAGCGATACGATGTCGATGCCCAGCTCTGGATCGTCGACGGTGGCGAGGGCGGCGAGAACTTGCGGTTCCATGGCATCATCTCCGGGTCAGTCGGATGCGCCAGATCTCCGGTCCTTCTTCGAGATACTCCCAGCCGAAGCCGACCAGGGTCCGTTCCTCGAAATGCTGGCGCAGCGGCACCGGATCGAAGCTGTTGACGATCTCCAGCGATTGCCCCGGCGCGAGCGCGTCGAAGCTCTCGATGATGGTGGCGCGGCGCAGCTCGCAGGGCAAGCGGCGCACGTCGAGTATGCTTGCGGGTTCGATGCTGGCAAGGGAGGACATCGGCGGGTCTCCTTCGTTTGATGGCAGGAGACTAGCCTCGGATGCGCCACCGCTCGTTGTCGTGCCGCAAATTGTTGAGCAATAGATCGATGAAAAGCCGGCGGCGCCCTGTCGGATGCCGCCGGCCGGTTGCGGAAATGCCCGCAGTCGATCAGAGGATCGAGCGGTAGAGCGCCTCGATGTCGGCGAGGTTGGCGTCGCGCGGGTTGCCGCCGGTGCAGACGTCGGCGAGCGCCGCCCTGGCCAGATCCGCTATGTCCTCGGGCTTGACGCCGACCTCGCTGAGCCGCTTGGGAATGCCGACGTCGTCGGAGAGCTTCTGCACCGCTGCGACGGCCGCCTTGCGCACCTCGCCGATCGGCAGGGAACCGGCGCCCTCATGGCCCAGCGCGACGGCAACGGCGCGATACTTCTCGCCGGTGAAGTCGGCGTTGTAGGCCATGATGGTCGGCAGGAGCACCGCGTTGGCGACGCCGTGCGGTGTGCCGTAGAAGGCGCCGAGCGGATGGGCCATGCCGTGGACGAGGCCGAGACCGACGTTGGAGAAGCCCATGCCGGCCACATACTGGCCGAGCGCCATGTCCTCGACGCCCTTGGGGTCGCCCTTGCAGGAGGCGCGCAGCGAGCGGCCGATGATCTCGATCGCCTTGATGTGCAGCGCGTCGGTCAGTTCCCAGGCGCCTTTGGTGATGTAGCCCTCGATGGCGTGGGTCAGCGCGTCCATGCCGGTGGCCGCCTTCAGCGCCACGGGCATGGTGGCCATCAGCTCGCTGTCGATGATGGCGACGACCGGGATATCGTGCGGATCGACGCAGACGAACTTGCGGCGGTTCTCCTCGTCGGTGATGACGTAGTTGATGGTCACCTCGGCGGCGGTGCCGGCCGTGGTGGCCAGCGCGATGATCGGCACCGACGGCTTTTTGGTCGGCGCCACGCCCTCGAGGCTGCGCACGTCGGCGTTGTCGGGATTGTTGGTGATGATGCCGATCGCCTTGGCGGTGTCCTGCGGCGAGCCGCCGCCGATGGCCACGAGATAGTCGGCCTTGGCCTTGGCGAAGGCGGCGACGCCTTCCTGCACCACGCCGATGGTCGGGTTGGGCATCACCTTGTCGAACAGCTCGTAGGGCAGGCCGGCGGCGTCCAGGAGGTCGGTGACCTTGGCGACCGTTCCGGCCTTGACCAGCACCGCGTCGGTGACCACCAGCGCCTTCCTGTAGCCGCGACGCTGCACCTCGCCCACCAGCTCGGCGCGGGCGCCGGCACCGAAATAGGACGTCTCGTTGAGAATCATGCGATGGGACATGGTCTGTTCCTCCAGAGGCCGGCTTTCCGGCGTTTCGGCGACCGGCAGGCGCGCCGTCCGTCGCCGCGCAACCGCCGTCGCGGCAACCGTCCCGACACGCGGAGCCGTCTGCGGCTGAGCCAAGTTGAAAGCTATTGGCTTGCCGGATCGCTCACAACTTCGCACGAACCCCTAGATTTTGATCGAAAATGATCGAATTTGAGAATTGCGTGGCGAACTGGAGAGTACTGTTCAGCAAAAAGGCGGCCACCGGAAGGCGGCCGCCGCTTCAGGGCATGCTTGGAATGCGTAGGGTGTCAGTCGAGCGCCCGTTGCCGGGTCTCGGCGTCGATCAGCGCGGCGGCCACTGCGGCGGCGATCAGCAGCACGGCGAACAGTGCCACCGCCGCACCGAAGCTCCTGGCGATCAGCAGCGACAGCAGCGACGGCGCCAGAAGGCCGCCGAGCCGGGCCATGGCGCCGGCGGCGCCCATGCCGCTCGCCCGCGCCGCCGTCGGATAAAGCTCCGGCGTGTAGGCATAGAGGGCGCCCCAGGTGCCGAGCAGGGCAAAGCTCATCAACAGGATGGCGGTCGCCACCAGCGTCGCCTCGCCGGCCACCACGAACAGCGCGCAGCCGGCCGCCGACAGGATGAGGAAGCCGATCAGCGTCGGCTTGCGGCCGATCCGCTCGACGCCCCAGGCGGCCAGCGCATAGCCGGGCAGCTGGGCCAGCGCCACGATCACCAGGAAGCCGTAGCCGCGCACGAAGCCGAAGCCCTCGCCGGCAAGGCGCGCCGGCATCCAGGTGAAGATGCCGTAGTAGCTGAGCGACACCAGGAACCAGACGGCGAGCATCAAGAGTGTCCGCCGCTTGAGCGCCGGCGACAACAGGCGCACGGCTTCCAAGGCGGGGCTTGCCGCGAGCGGCGCATCGAGCGGCGCCTTGCCGTTGGCGACGAGCATGCGGTCGACGACGGCGCGCGCCTCGTCGGTACGGCCCTTGCGCAACAGGTAGAGCGGCGATTCCGGCACCATCAGTCGCAGCCAGAAGCCAACCAGCGCCGGCACGGCGGTGGCGAAGAAGATGTAGCGCCAGGCGTCGCCGAGGCCGGCCGAGGCGGCGGCCCAGGCGGCCAGCGCCACCACGACGGTACCGACCGCCCAGAAGGCTTCCAGCATCACCAGCCAGCGGCCGCGCCGGTCGGAGGGCAGGAACTCGGCCATCATCGCATAGTCGACCGGCAGCGTGCCGCCGACGGCGGCGCCGGTCAGGAAGCGGGCGGCGAGCAGCAGCCCGAAGTTGGGCGCGAACACCGAGGCGAGGCCGAACACGCCGTCGCAGGCGACGGTGACCAGCAGCACGCGCCGCCGGCCTATGCGGTCGGCGATGCGGCCGAACAGCGCCGCGCCGATCATCATGCCGAGAAAGAACAGCGTGCCGGTCTGCAGGGCTTCCGGCACCGAGAGGCCGAAGCTCGCGGCGATCGACGGGGCCGTGAAGCCGACGGCCAGCACCTGCATGGCGTCGGCCGCCCAGACGAGTCCGAAGATGCCGAGCAGGCGTCGCTGGAACGGACCGGTTCCGGCGGTGTCGAGGGCGGTTTCGATGGCGACCGGCATCAGGCTATCTCCGATTGCGGAAAGGACGTACCTCCATAGAACAAAGTTGCAGAAAGACAATCGGCCGACGGCAACTGGAACGGTTCATTGTTTCATAAAAATGCCGAAACGCTCGGTCTTGGCGGCTTCAGGCAACTTTCGAAGCCAGAATAGCCCTGTCCGCGGCTGAAATTGCTCCGGCAACCGCCCCCGATTCGCCTGGCATCGAGGCCGCAAAAGAGGGTGGTGCCCCTCGCGAATATGCGGTGATGACTAATACTAAAGTCGTATGCTATGATCATGTACAACACGAACGACGTGCAAGGCGAGAAAGGATCATCAGCGAAATGTCGAGCGATGCCATCAAGTGCCCGTTCCTTCGGTGCCGTCACCCGATTCCGCGCGCCTGGAGCGAGGGCTGCGCCACGAGCTGCTTTCTGCTGCGCAAGGAGCGCCGGCGGTTCACCGTCCACCACACCTACGATCTCTAGAGGACGCCACGCCGCTTCGGCACGGCGCGTCGTCTGGTGAATACAAGCTGTCCCGAAGACATGCTACGAAAGATCGGCGCCTTTGCCGGGAGCCGAGGCCTTGACCGGCCTTCCGGCGAGGGGCGCCTGTAACCCGCAAGATCACTTGGCACTTTCCGGGAATATCCGGGAAAAGGTGGGAAGTGGCGGGAAGCGGTTGAAATAACGATGGAAAGGTGGGTTTTGGCGGGGTGCCTGCAGATGGGCGGCGCGCAAGATCAAATGGCACCTGACGTCCACGTGGTGGGCGCCAGGCGTTGCGGTTAGTCGGCCAGGGAAACGGCGGTGCCGGTGGCTGAGACGAACAGAATGCCGCCGCCGGTGCCGGTTGCCACCGAGGCCTCACTGTAGGCTATTCGAACGGCGATGACAGCGTCGGCGCCGAGGCGGAAAGCCTCGCGCCTCAGCTCGACGAGGCATTGCGTCCGCGCGTCGCGCAAGGCGTTTTGAACCGTGTTTGAACGCCCCCCGAAGGTATCGCGCCAGGCGTTGGCTATATCTTTGAAAATATTCATACCAGTCGCAACCTCGGCGCCGACGATGTCGATTATTTTGCCGATCTCCCGCCCGGGTACGTCGAAGGCCGTTGTGAGTATGATCTCCGAGGCCGCCTTATCAACCGAAGCAATAGGAACATCGGTCGTTCGATCCTGGCTCAGCATCTGTCGATCGCGATCAATTGCTTCGTCGTCGAGCTGCATGGCGTCTATGTTGTTGCAATATATACACAAACCGCCCTGCATAACCTCAATCTGACGTGTCTGACCGCATTTAGGACAAACAGGCATTTCTACCTCACACTCTAGATACTGCGACCGAACCAGCGCACCTGGCCGACGATCTTCAGGTCAGCAGCCTGCGATGCCGGAATGACTTCAGGCGGGTAAATCGGATTATCGGACATGATTTGCAACGAGCCGTCGATCCTTGGGGCTATTCGCTTGAGCATCAGGCGATCATCCGCCCGAATGAGGTAAATCCCTTGCTCCTCGACATCGTCGACGGCGGAGTCGATCAGAAGACCGTCGCCGGCTACCAAAGTTGGTGCCATGGCGTCGCCTTTGACGACGAAAAATCGCGCGAAGATAGGCGAAACGCCTATACGGGTTAACCACTCACGACGGAAAGCCGCGATTTGCACGAGCTCTTCTTGCTCCGGTGAACCATCCGCGATGGCTGGGAGCACACCATCGATCCGCGTAATCGCGACGTAGTTCCCCTGTTCCGCCATGTTGACGACATAACCGCCGCCGTCGTCGCCTTCATGGAAGCCTATCGTGTCGCCGTTGACGAGCCAATCCAGGGAGACATTGGCGGCCCGCGCAATCTGGGCAGCGATCTCGAGAGACGGCAGCGTGCCCTTGCCCTTTGTGTAGCTGCGCAATGTCGAATCGCTAATCCCCGAGCGTCTCGCGAAATCAGCGATACTTCCGTCGCGAGTTATCGCGGTCCTGATGCGATCAAAAATGGCATTGGTCGACATAACTGTAACCCCAAGTGACACTTAGGGCGCGAAAGCGACATCGCCGGATTGATGCGAAGTATCATGTACTTACGCAATTAATCGCGAACTCGCACCCAATTCGTAACTGTTACCTCGCGAAAATCGTGAACTTTCGCTTGCTCGGATCGCGAAGTTGCGCGATAACTGCACTTAACGGGTGCCTATTCGTGCTACCAAACGTCCTAGGCGCCCACGGAAAAAGCGGACGGAAATTCCGACCGCTTCAGATGTTGAGGAGCAGCCATGACACGGGTTTGGACCCCGCACCAAATCAAGGCCGCGTTGGCCGACAGGGGCTATACCCTGGCCGCTGTCGACAAGCTTGGTGACCAGGAAGGCCCGTTCTACGAAGGGGCGGCGAGAAAGGCGATCCGTGGACTGCACTTTCGGGCAGCCGCCGTTATCGCTGGTCTTCTCGAGCAACCCTTCGCCGAGATCTTCCCCGGCATGTACCTTTCAGCCCGTGCCAACCGACCGGCTATCGATCGTTCAGCACTGAGTGATCCATCGCACAAATCGTCCGGTGAATCGAGGCAAACGCGTACAAGCGCTGTTGACAGAGTGAGGGCTGCGTAATGGCCCCACTGTCAGAAATCCGTATCCCCCATGACATGCTGCGCCGGCGCCTCGTCGACGTGGTGCCTTTCTGCCTTCGCGACGTGTGCGGCCTCCTCGCCACGGCGCTGCTCGGCGCCGGCATGGCAAGCTGGGCGATCGCGCTCACCAGCCAAAGCCTGGGAGGTTGACGATGGTCAATCCCCGAGGCCTCGAGGACATGGCGACCCGCTACCAGCGCGACGCGTATCTGGCGGCTGCCGAGGCAATGGACCTCCGCATCGCACTCGCCCGAATGGGGCGCCAGCCGAACGAGGACGACATCCTGATGTCGCGCCGGTACGACGCGGTTGCCAAAGCTGCCGCCGACCGCGCGCAAGCCGCCCTGCAGTTCCTTCTTTTCCAGCAGCCCGCCTTCGAGCGGGCGGCGTAGGCATGGAGACGACGATGCCCCAGAAAACCGAGAGGAGGACGATCACACCGGCAGAGTTCGCGGCGTATGCCCGCGAGAACAATGTCGATGTGATCTACCCCAGCGCGTACGACCCGCAACTGAAGGGGCGAGCCGAGCGCCAGACGATGAATGCGGAAAATCCGCTGCTACCCATCGTGAAAGAGTACGCGCGGGTGCTCGAATACCTCATCCGTGTGGACCGCATCAACGGCGACAGCGAGGGCGCGAACCTCAAGAGCTTCACCCTCGCCACCGTCAATGCCGCCATCGCCGACGCTGAAGGCAAAACCGTCCACAAGACGCATGCGCCGGCTTTGCTCGCCGGCCGTCGATATCGCCTCCAACGAGGCGAGAACGTCAGGCGCTGACCGCGCTGCAGACGGTTCCTGCCGGCGAACGTCTTCGCTAGCACCTACAGGAGAAGAAAATGTCGCTTTCCATGGAAGCAATCCGGGCCAGCAGGTCACTCAGTGCTTACGCCAAAACGATCGACGGCTATGTCGCCGACATCAACGACGCGCTGCAGGAAGCCATCCGCATCGAGTTGATGTGCCGCACCGGCCACCCGGAAGAGCAGGATGGTGAAGACATCAGGGCGCAAGCCGATGCCGGCCGCTATTGCCTGAAGCTTCTCGGCGCGGATGCCACGGCGATGCCGGATGACACCGCCGCGGTACTCTACTTTCAAATCACGACAATGATGCCGGAGGCTTTGGCCGCGGCCATCGTCACCTCAGAATAGGATTTTTGGGAACGAGGGCTTCGGCCGTCCTCTTGGCCGAAGCCGCCGCCCTTCGCGTACCGGAGGATGCCGTTTTCAGGGTGGCAACCTCCTTCTCCAGAGAGGCTACGCGGGCCTCCAGCTTCTCAAGTTTCTCAGTGCTCGTATCGCTCATTCCATTCTCCTCCAAACGAGAGTTGAGCAGCTCGATTGTAGGAGGGTCGCGTCACCTGCGGAAGTGGTGAGTTGCCGGGGCTCCGGCAGCATTCCTCCCAAGCCTGGCCGCCGGACCATCTCCGGTCTGGCGGCCCTTTTCAGGAGACAAACATGAGCGCTTCCTTGGCCCTGATCGCCGGTTTGACGGCGGCCATGTATACCGTCGCGCCGACCGGTTGGTACCGGCTCTGCAGCGATGATCCGGCGCAGTGTCGCCCTGTCACCGGCACGATGCCCGACCTGGGCGAAGTCGACGCCGTGAACCGCCTCATCAACGATCGCATGCGGCCCCAGGCCGAGGCCAATGGCGCCGACGTGTGGAAGGTGGGCGGCCTGAAGGGCGACTGCGAGGATTACGCGCTCGCCAAGCGCGATCTGCTTCTCCGCTACGGCGTCGGGTCGGCTTATGCGCGGATGGCGGTGGGGATGACGGCGGCAGGCGACAGCCACGCCGTTCTGATCGTGACCACGACAGCCGGGCTGTACGTGCTCGACAATCTCCAACAGCGCGTCGTGCCGCTCGCCCGTTCGACCATGCAGATCACGGCCATCCAGTCGCCCTTCGATCCTCGTCTCTGGATCAAGGACGCCCGCTGACGCTCTGGATTCCGACCTTGGCGTCTGCCACGGCCGGTCCCCCGAACGCCAGTTCGAAGCGTGTTTGAAGAGGGTGGAAATGCAAGTTCAAGCCATCAGGATCGCCGATATCGACCGCAGCAAGCGGCTCCGCGCGATCAATCCGGACTGGGCACAGGCGCTGGCCGACGAGGCGCGCGAAGCCGGGGGGGCGCAGTGGTCGCCGATCGAAGTGGTGGCCTTGGACAAGGGCTATCGGCTGATATCGGGCGGACATCGGACAGAGGCGGCCATGTTGGCCGGCCTCGTCGAGATCGAAGCCAAGGTTTTCGACCGAACCGAGTTCGCGGACGAGGCGGAAATCCGTCTGCGCGAGGTGCGCGAGAACCTCCTGCGCTACGAGCTGACGGCGCTCGATCGAGCCATCCACCTGGTGGCCTGGAAAGAAATCTATGAGGCGGCGAATGCCGTCGATCGGCGCGGCGGCGACCGGCGAAGCAAGACCAAATCCGCAGACGAAACCAATTCCGCAGATTTGCGGAATAGGTCGTTCGCCGAGCGTTTCAGCCTCGCCGCCAGCAAGGTTCTTGGTGTTTCCGAGGATTCGATCGGCCGCAGCCTGAAGATTGCCAAGGGCATTTCAGAGGCAGTGCGGCTCAAGATCTCCGCCCATCCGATCGCCGACAACGCCAGCGAGCTGCTCAAGCTCAGCGGTGAGACTGCCCAACGGCAAGAGAAGATCGTCGGCCTGTTGATGTCCGACCCGCCCAACGCGGCCAACGTCGACGAGGCGATCGCCATCATTGATCGCGTGCCGGCGCCCAAGCAGCTCGAGCTTTGGGAAAAGACCAGCGCCAGCCTGCTGAGAATGAGCGACACCCAACTCGACCGCGTGTTCGACGCCATGGCGCCGAAGATCATGGCCTGGATGGCGCGCCAGACTGACAAGCCGGGCAAGAAGGCCGCCTGACCATGCCGAAGCGCCGGCCCGCTCCGGGCACCCCGGATCTGTTCAGCGATTACAAGCCGGCGCCCGTCGTCGAGCGGTACGCCGAGGATTCGGTGCGCGCCTTCGATCTGGCCGGTCGACTGTCGAAAGCCGTGGCCCAAACCCTCGAAGACTGCGGCATGACACGCTCCCAGGTCGCCACGGCGATGAAAGACCTCCTGCAGGACGAGACGATGAGCAAGAACATGCTCGATGCCTACGCCAGCCAGGCCAAGGAGCACGTGATCAGCGCGCTCCGGCTGGCGGCCCTGGTGGCGGTGACCGGCGATCCACGGCCGCTCAACATGCTGCTCGAGACGGCGAAGCTGGTGGTGGTGCCTGCCAAGTATGAGCCACTGATCCGGCGCGAGGTCGCCAAGGATCGGCAGGCCGCCCTGCAGCGCGAGATCGATGCGGCGGACGCCGCCTGGAGGGCCGGGAAATGACCGCTCAACCGCGCCCACTCGCCCAGGAATGGTTCTCCGCCAGCGAACTGGCGAACATGCAGCTTCGCGATCTTCCAAGCACCCGCAAAGGCGTGATCGAGTATGCCGAACGGAACGGCTGGAATGACGATCCGTTCCGCTGCAGACGGCGCGCCGGTCGTGGTGGCGGGATGGAATACCATCTTGGGCTGATCCCGACCCTCGCTTGGGCCGATTACCACCGGCGCACCATGTCGGTCGGTTCGGTGGAACCCGTGCGGCCACGCCAGGAGTTGCCGATACCGGAGACGGATCGGGCCAGGACCGCCCAGGCGGCGCGCATGGCGATCCTGACGGCCTGCGAGCTTTACGCGGCCGGCATCAACCTGACGAAAAAGGGCGGCTATCGCTCATTCGAGTTCGCCTACAACTGCGGTCAGGTTCGTGTCGAAGATTGGGTGCGCGAAGAGGTGCCCAAGGTCAGTGCCCGAACGCTGTTTCGGTGGCTGGCGGATGCCCGCGAGGGCAAGGCGCTCGGCGTCGATCGCGGCCTCGCCCGCAAGGGCAAGGGCATTCTCGAAACGGCCAATGACGGGCGCGCCAAGGCCTTCATCCTGGGGCTGATCGCCCACCAGCCGGGCATCAAGGCCGAGCGCATCCAGACGCTGCTCTCCGACGAGCTGGGCGGGTCGCTGATCGCCGCCGACGGCACGGTGCGCGCCATCCCGCCAGTGCGGACCATTCAGAACCAGGTCAAGGTCTGGCGCACGACGGAAGCCGTGGCGCTTGCAAAGCTATCCGATCCCGATCGCTACCGGTCGACCATGGCACCAAGCGGTGTCGGCACTCTCCGGCACATCACCGCGCCGAACCAATTGTGGATGATCGACTCGTCGCCGCTCGACGCATTCGATACCGAGGTTTCCAGGCCGACCGTCTACGTCTGTATCGACGTCGGTCCGCGCCGCATGGTCATCTACGTGTCGACGACGCCGCGCGCTGCGGCCGTGGCGATGCTGTTGCGCAAGGCCTTGCTCGCCTGGGGCGTTCCCAAGGAGATCAAGACCGACAACGGCAGCGACTTCGCGGCCGAGGATACCAAACGGCTGGCCGCCGCGCTGGAGATCGAGCTCAAGTATTCCGACGCCTACAGCCCCGAGCAGAAGGGCCATGTGGAGCGCGCCATCGGCACCATGCAGGGAAGCTTTGCCGAGCTGCTCCCCGGTTACGCCGGCCACAACGTCGCCGAACGGAAGCGCCTGGAGGATCGGAAGAACTTCGCCCAGCGTCTGGGCATTGAAACGGCCGAGTTGTTCGGCGCTCGCTATACGATCGCCGACATTCAGAAGGCGGCCGACCGCTGGATAGAGGTGGTCTACGAGCAGACGCCGCATGCCGGACTGAAGGGCATGACGCCGGCCGAAGCCGCCCGCCAGTCCGGCGTAGTCATCCGGACGGTCGACGAGCGCGCCCTCGACGTGCTGCTGATGCCGGTCGCCTCCGGCGGCTATCGCAAGGTCACCAAGTTCGGCGTCCAGATCGGCGAGTTCTACTTCCAGACCATCAAGGCCTTCCCCGGCGACCGCGTGTTCGTGCGCCTCGATCCCAACGACCTCGGCGTCGTCTACCTGTTCGACGAGTCGACGGGCGCCTTCGTCGAGCTGGCGGTCTGCCCCGAGCTTCGCGGCATCGACCCGGCAGAATACACCCGGATGGTCAAGCAACAGCGCGCCGCGCTCTTGAAGGACAGGACCGATCCGATCCGCACCGAGGTGCGCCAGCTGACCTCCGGCGCCCCGATGATCGAGCGCTATCTCAACGAAAAGGAGCGCCAGCTCCGCGCCAAGGGCAGCGCCGATATCGTCCATCTGCCGACACGCACGGTGGAACACGTGACGCCGGAAATCGCCGCCGCGCTGACCGCCGCGACCGGCGAGGCGCCGGCGATGCCCGCCGACGAACCGCTCGCCGCGCTCCCGGAGCCGGCCGAGGTCATCGCCTTCACGCCGCGCCCGGTACCGGCCGGCACGCGCCCCGCCTTCAAGACCGACCAGGACATGGCGGCCTGGCTGCTCGCCAACCCTGGCGCCGTCACCGATCGCGATCGGAGCCTGATGGGCGAACGCATCCGGTCCTGGACTTTCCGCGAGCTTTGTTCCGTCGCCGGCGTCGACGTGGAGGCGCTCTCCACACTCATCAAGTCCAAGCAAGAGGCCCAATCGTGAAAAATACATTCGTGCGGCTGTCGAACGTGGCCGCCTTCATGACCGGATACGAAGTCGTCGAGCGGCGCGGTGCAGCCGAGAACTGTTTCGTCATCGTCGACGGCAAGCCCGGATACGGCAAGACCAGCACCGCCCAATGGTTCGCCATCTCCAATCAGTTGCCGTTCGTTCGCGCCAAGCGCGAATGGCGGCCGAGCTGGATGCTGCGCCAGCTGCTCGAAACCGTGCAGACGGCGCCGGCGCATTCCTACGAGAAGATCTTCCAGCAGACGATCGAGGCCATGGGCAAGCGCTCGGCCATCGCTGCGGCGGAGGAGAAGCCGTTCGCCATCATCGTCGATGAGGCCGACCACGTCGTGACCTCGTCCGCCCTGATGGAGACGCTGCGCGACATTTCCGACCTGGTGGAGGTGCCCATCCTGCTGATCGGCATGGGCCGCATCTCAGCCGGCGTGAAGCGATTTCCGCAGATCGCCAGCCGCGTCGAATCCCACGTCGAGTTCAAGCCGCTGACCTTGGCCGATACGCGCCTTCTGGTCGAACAGCGCGGCGAAGTTGCCGTCGATGCCGACCTGCTGCAGCTGCTGCACGACAAGGCAGAGGGCTACGCCCGCGAAGTGCTGACCGGCCTTGCCTCGATCGAGCGCGCGGGCAAGCGGCTCGACCATCCAGTGACGATCGCCGACATGGCCGGCCAGCAGCTGCTCGTGCAGCGCTCGACCAGCCACGCCTTCATCGTGCGAGGCTGAGATGGCCGAAAAGTCCCCACGCCAGATGCCGGTGGTGGAGGCGCTGAAAGGCGGCGCCTGCCTGACGACGGCCGCGCTGGCGGAACTGACGGGCCTCGAAGGCCGCGATATCGCCAAGGCCTGCTGCGCCCTTGTGTCGCGCGGCTGGATCGTGCGGCGCGAGCGCGGCTGCTTCGAGTTGTCGGAGGCCGGCCGAAAGGCCGACGCCGCCGGCGAGATCATCACCAGCGGACCGACCGGACCGCTGACGCAGGCGGAGCCGCGCCGGCCGCGCCGCCAGACGGTGCGTGACAGGATGTGGACGACCATGCGGACCCTCAACAAGGTCCGGATCGCCGACCTGGAGACGCTGGCCGGCGCCACGCGCGACAACGCGCAGCGCTATGTCGGCGCCCTGGAAAAGACCGGCTTTCTTGCGCGCCTCAGGGCCGAGGCCGGCAGCGCCCCGACGTCAAACGGCGTCTGCCGCTGGCTACTCGTCCGCAATAGCGGCCCGGCGGCGCCGGTCTACAAGGCCCGCGCTGGCGAGATTTACGATCGCAACACCGGCATCAGCTACCCGATCGGAGATCAATCATGAACCGCGGCCCCATTCCAGGCCGGTCGAAGACGGATTTTGTGGCCGCGCTTCGCGCTCGCGTCGCAGAACCGGAAGACTGGATGCTTGTGCTTGCCGAGGAGGCAAAGCGCGTCGGCCTCAATGCCTTGGCGCAGCGGATCGGGGTATCGGCCTCCACGCTCTCCCAGGTGCTGTCTGGCACCTACAACGCCAAGGTCGACCGGGTTCGCGAGGCGGTGCGTGGCGCCCTGATGGGCGTCACGGTGACCTGTCCCGCGCTGCATCAGGCTATCGGCCGCGAGGCCTGCATCAAGCACCAGCGGACGCCGCTCTCAACCGCCTCGCCATCGTCGGTGCGTCTCTATCACGCCTGCCGCAATGGCTGCCCGAACGCCACGACCGAAGGAGACCAGCCGTGATCGAGCACAAACTATCCGACTGCCTGCGCCAGGTGCGCGACCAGTTTGCGCCCTACAGCGAAACGGGCGTGGCGTTCACGCCTGATGGTGTCCGGCACCTCGTTTCGCTGCTCACTGTCTACGCGACGGCCGCCGAGCGCCTGGAAGGGGTGACCCTGCGCAAATCGGTGGGCGAGATCATCACCCTTCGCGCCGACGAGTACACGCGCACGGTACCGGTCGAGATCGTCGGAGGGGTGTCATGACCGCCCGGCTATCCGTCATGACCGTTGTCAAGACCGTGTCGGAAGTGACCGGCGTATCCACCGGCGACATTCTCGGCCGCCGCCGCGCGCCGGTCTACGCCAATGCGCGCAAGATCGC
This sequence comes from Pleomorphomonas koreensis DSM 23070, assembly GCF_000425185.1. Lineage (GTDB taxonomy): Bacteria > Pseudomonadota > Alphaproteobacteria > Rhizobiales > Pleomorphomonadaceae > Pleomorphomonas > Pleomorphomonas koreensis. Next base: position 31,190 of record NZ_AULH01000018.1, on the reverse strand, counting down.
TTACTACCTCGCTCGCAAGCACTGCCCGGAGCAGAGCTTTCCGGTCATCGGCCGGATCATGGGCGGGCGGGACCATTCGACCGTCATGTGGGGCGAGGCCAGGATTCGCGCCGCGCTTGAGAAGGGAACCAAGATCCCCGAGCTGGTCCAGGCCGACCTGGCATTGATGGCTGCCAGGGATTCGTTGTCGCTGCTGGAGATGGACGACGCGCCCGACCACGACCCACTGGAGATCGCCGGCCGGGCCAAGACCAAGCGTGGCGCGTCGATGCTGACCATCGACGAGATCCAGGCGCTCGCGACATTCGCCGTCTACACGGTGGCCTTCGACCAACTGACGCACGATCCCGACATCGACGCCGCCGGCCTGCCGGTCAACGTCGGTCAGGCAATCCTCCGCGTCGTCGCCGCCAACCGGGCCGCGCAGGCCGCGCGGTTCGGCCAGGGCGAGGCTTCGACGTTCGCCGCCCTCAACTCCGCCGTCGCCAACCTCGAAGCCGCTTACCGGGCCGAAGTGGAGGACGGGGCACGAGTTCAATCCGCCTTCAAATACGTTTCCAACGCCCCTCGAAAGGAGGCCAACCATGCTTGATATTCCCACCGGATACCGCCGGAACGCGGCCGGCAACCTGGTCGCCGAGGTCAACATCAAGCCCGAGCACAAGCTCGAAGATGAGTTGGTGACCCGGCTGGCGGCCCGCGCCGCCGAACTGAGCCTGGAACTGGCGAAATTCCGGGCGCAGGCCCTGTCGGAGATCTACGCCTATCGTGACCTGATCGCCGCCGAGTACGGCGCCAAGAGCAGCGCCGGCGGCAACATGACACTGACGGCCTTCGACGGCTCATTGCAGGTGCAGGTAGCCGTCGCCAAGTCGATCACGTTCGGGCCGGAGCTGCAGGCCGCTAAGGCGCTGATCGACCAGTGCGTGACGCGGTGGAGCGAGGGCGCCAACGACAATCTGCGCACGCTCGTGTTCGACGCCTTCCAAACCGACCGGCAGGGCAAAATCAGCACCGACAAGGTGCTCGGCCTGCGCCGCCTCGCCATCCAGGATGAGGACTGGACCAAGGCGATGGAGGCGATCTCCAACGCCGTCCGTGTGACCGGAAGCAAGACCTACGTGCGCTTCTATCGGCGGAACGGCGACGCGCTGGACCCGATCTCGCTCGACCTCGCCAACGTGGGAGGCTCCGATGCAGCTACCTCCTGACGTCGAGCCCATCGACCGGCCGCTTCGCGGCGACGGCGCCGGCATCATCCTCGCCCTGTTTGCCGCGCTCAGCGGCGGTTTCGTCATCGGCTTCATCGCCTTCGGGCTCGGAGTCATGGTCGGCAAGGGGGCGCTATGAGCACCTGCGAAACCTGCGCTTTCTGGCAGCGCGAAGATCCGCTGCAGAGCAAGCGGAAAGAAGCCAGCCGCGCCGTGTTTGGCGAATGTCGACGCCACGCGCCACGCCTCAAGTTCGAACGCTACGACGGTGGCGACCGGGAGTCGGCCTGGCCGCCGACTGGCCAAGGCGACTGGTGCGGAGAGTTTCGACCCACCGATATGAAGCTGCCGCTCGAAGGACCGGGCTCATGAGCTTCGCCTCTCGTTCACTCCCACCCGAATCCGAGGATCCGCCGCCCTCGCGGCGGGACCTCCTCCAGATGGAGCGCGAGGCACTTATCCCGCTGGTCCGTCCACGCATGCGCACCGAACGACAGCTGCGCATCCGCCGACGGATTGCCCTGCTCACCGAGCAGCTGATGCAAGAGGAGACTGGCAATGGCTGACACGGCAACCTGCAACATCGACGCCCATTTCTACGAAGATGACACGTACGTGAGCGCGTATTTCCGCTTTGAACGAACGGAGGATGCCGAGCGCTTTTTCGAAGTCTTCTGCAAAGCGGTCGAAGAAGGCATGATCCGCGTAGGATCGGTCGAATTTCCGCCCGTTAACGTCATTCGCGAGGTGGAATGATGGGCGCGCCAAAGATCACGCTCGGTTATGAGAGCCGCACCGCCGCCATTGCCGCTCTACGTGCGAACGGCCTATCGACGGCCGTGATCGCCGACCGTATCGGCATCGAGCCGAAGACAGTTACTGCTCTCGAGGCTTCTGCGGCGCGCGCAAGGCGTCCGTCTCACGCGCAAAGCACCGTCCCGACGCTTGGCCGTCCCGTTCTCGTGCCTTTCCAGGATTATGCGGCGCTGCGGTCCCATGCTGCGCGCCGCGCCGTCACCGTCGATCGGCTCATCCGCGACATTATCGAAGTTGTCGCCCGTGATGACATGGTCAACGCCGTGCTCGACGACGGAGCCGCGTCATGACTGCGCTCGCGACCTCCCAGCAGATCCGCGCCCTTCAGACTGCTAGGCGTGCCGCTGGCATCAGCGACGATGCCTGGCATGATCGGCTCTCAGCCCGCCATAGCGTGACCAGCACCAAGTTGCTCACCGCCGAGCAGGCCGATGCCGAGCTGATTGAGATCAATGGCGGATCGTCCCGCGCCTTCAAGAAGTCGGACAAGCCCTATGTCCGCAAGGTCTACGCGCTGTGGACCGATGCCGGCCGGCGCGGCGCCATCAAAGACAGATCGAAGAACGCGCTGCGCGCCTTCATTGGCCGCCAGCTGCAAGCCTCGGCCGGTGAAGATCCGGCCAAGGTAGCACGTGACCCGGAGTTCCTGACGCCCGCCGAAGCCAACAAGGTGAGCGAAGGGCTGAAGGCGATGATCAATCGGACGAAGGGAGCCTGACCATGCAGACCGACGACAAGATCATGATCGCCCTGAAGGCCGCCGCCGGCGTGCTGGAGGCCATCCGTCCGTATTGCCTTCTGGAGCTTTCCACCAAGTACACGGTGTCGCACGAGGGCCGCCGCATCGGCACCTTCACGATCGACGAAGCGCTCGACCTCTCCGACGCGGCGTTGGGCGTGCAAAGCGACGAGAAGGGAGCCTGACCATGCCGCTCCGCCAAATCAAAGCGATAACGCTACCCGATCTCACACCGGCCGCAATTTCTGATCCGTTGCCGGAGATCAGGTGGGTTCACCCGAACACTCTCTGGATCGATGAGAAGTACCAGCGGAACCTGTCCGAGCGGAGCATCACGCTCATTCGTCGGATCGTGGCGGAGTGGGATTGGGCGGCATTCACCCCCCCCAAGGCGGCGGAGGTGGACGGCCGGCTGCACGTAACCGATGGCCAGCATACGGCAATCGCGGCCGCGTCTCACCCTACCATCGAGCTAATTCCGGTTCTGGTCGCATCCGCTGCAGAAGAACAGCACCGGGCAATGGATTTCGTGCGCCACAACCGAGACCGCGTGCAGGTAACACCCACCCAGTTGCACCTTGCCATGGTGGCGGCTGGCGATCCGGACGCGGTGACGGTGGCTCAAGTATGTGACCGGGCCGGCGTCACCATCCTCAAGGCGGTTCCAGCCAATGGAGCCTTCAAGGAAGGCCAGACCATGGCCGTGGCCGCCCTGCGCAAGCTGGTGAGTCATCGCTATGCGATCGGCGCCCGCAAGGTGCTCGATGTCTGCGTAGCCGCCAAGCTCGTTCCGATCAGCGCCGAAGCCATCAAAGCCGTCGAGTTGATCCTCTACGGCGAGGAATATGTCGGACACGTGGAAAGCGACGCGCTGGTGGCTGCTATCCGCAGAATGGGACCGGAAGCCGAGAAGGAGGCGGTCGTTTTCGCGGCTGCACACAAGGTTCAGCGTTGGAAGGCCCTGGCCATCGTCTGGTTCCGCAACACCAGGAAAAAGCGCAATGGATGACGATTTCGCCGACATGCTGCGGGAGGAAAACGATCGGCTACGTGAGCAGATCGCGTTCCTAGAGCGCGCGCTGGGACTGGAGTTTATGCCGCCCGTCGAGTGGCGGCTGACACCATCGGAAGCACGAGTGTTTGGGGCACTCTGTACCCGGGAGTTGATGACCCGCGACGTGGCAATGGCCGTCCTCTATCGCGACCTCGCGAAGGAGGAGGCGTACGAAAAGATCGTCGATGTTTACATCTGCAAAATGCGCAAAAAGCTCAGACCGTTCGGCATCGAGATCCTAAACCGGTGGGGAGTCGGCTACGAGCTGACGCCAGAAAGCCGGGCAATCATCGCAGAACGCTTGGAGGCCCACCATGGCTGACTTCCGCGCACCCAAGCCCACCGTGTCGCTCCAAACTCGGCGAGGTCATGTGAACTTCATGGCCAACATGCTGACACGCGTGAACAACGACCGGGTCGCGCGCCGCCTGATGAAGGCCGAGGAAGCGACGCTGATGGAGACCTATTCGGCGGCAGTGATCGGCACCTTCAACTGGTTGATGGACAACGAGGCTGATATCGCCGCGTTCATCGCTTTGCCGGAGGAAGATCGCAAGGCCATCCTGGCGGCGCCGGCGGCAGCAGCGGAAGCGGCCAAGAGGGCGGCGGAGACGGCAGTATGATCAATCGCGCCGTCGTCAACTCCCGCCTTCCGAGCTCCGGTGATTTGGAGTTTTGGCCGACGCCGCCTTGGGCGACCAGGGCGCTTTGCGCGTTCCTTAAACAGCGCGGGTTGGCCCACTCCTCCTGCTGGGAGCCATGCTGTGGCGAAGGGCATATGGTCCACGCCTTGAACGACTATTTCCAGCACGTCACCGGTTCCGATGTGTTCGATTACGGCAAGGGCTTTCCGGTGGTGGATGCACTCGATCCCGCCGTGGAGGTGCCGGCGGTCGATTGGGTTATCACCAACCCGGCCTTCACTTTGGCCGAGCAGCTCGCGAAGAAGGTACTCGACGCTCCCACTCGTCCGAGCTTAGCCCTACTCAACCGATCGAACTGGTCGGAGGGCGGCACTCGATACTACGAGATTTTCGAGAAGCGCCGGCCGACGTGGACAATCCAGTTTTCCGAGCGCGTTCCCATGATCCAAGGTGCGTGGGACCCGGAGGCCAGCAGCGCCACGGCCTATGCTTGGTTCGTGTGGGTAGCCCCCCCATTTGACCAGACCATCCACGAGTGGTTTCCGCCCACGCAGGAGACGCAGTTCACGCGCCTCAGCGATCGAGCCTTCGCCATGCCCGGCGAAGCCGCCCGCCGGCGCGCCGCCAAGGCTGCGGAGGGAGCGGAATCGAGACCCGCAGATCTTTTCGAGGAGAGAGCAGATGGCTGAGGTTGAGCGACTGAAGGCGCCGTGGATCGTGGCGGAACATCCCGAGAGCTTTGTCGTCGAGGACGCTTCGGGCCAGCACCTGGCCTACGTCTACTTCGAAGACGAGCCCGGCCGGAGACGTGCGACGAAACGTATTTCGAAGGAGATGGCCCGGCGATTGGCCAATCGAATTGCTCGCATTCCCGACCTCGACACGAACAAGGAGGAAGGCAGCAATGGGTAAGCGTCGGCCAAAATCCTATCGCGTCAACCTGACCTGGGAGGCGATGCAGGGCATAGCCCAGCAACTGATCGCCGGCGACGGCCTGATGGAAGCGGCAATCGGCACCGGTGAACTCTGCCGCTCGTCGTCTCTTCATCGCACCAAGACGACTGGCCGTTACACGGCCCACCTTGTCTATCGCCAAGGCGATCAGTCGACGGCCATTACCATCCGAAACATCGAGGTCGCGCCGTGACTGGTGATCGCATCCGGCCTCCAGCTCACGCGGAGCCCTGGGTGGATGTCCTGGGCGAGCAAGGGGCGGTCGACGTGTTCCTTGCCCTCGGTGGTTCGGAAGTCGAAATTTCCTATACGCCACACTCTTCGCGGCTTGTTGAGGTTGTCGGTGTCGACAAGGCAGCGGCGCTCGGCCGGCGTTTTGGCAGAGGCCAAACCAAGGTGCCACTCGCGAAGGCTTATGTTTCACAGGTGTTGTGGCAACAGGGCGTCAACCAGCAGGAAATTGCCCGCCGTCTGCATGTCGATGTAGCCACCGTCGCAAGGCACCTCAAAGCGACGCCTGGCGGCAGACGAAGAAAGCCTGACGACAGGCAGATCGAGCTTTTCTAACCCACCGTCACCGCCTCTCAAGCACGTACCCCTCACCCCCGTGGGTGCATGGAACTCGTGGATTGAGGGAAATTTGATCCCGATGAAAGCGCCATTCGCGGCGGATTTCAAGAGGGATCGAAAATGCCTGCCCAGACCTTCGACGCGTGGCTGATCGAGCGCCTGACGGCGCATGGCGTCTACAAGGGCGCCGCCGACGACAGCCACGGTCGCGGCGTGATCGCGGCGCTGAAGGCATTCCAGGTAAAGCGGCACCTGGCCGTCACCGGCAAGGCCGACACGGCCACGGTGCTGGCGCTGCGCACCATTGACAGCGATCCGGTAACGCCGCCGTCGGAGCCGGTGTGGCTGCGCGAGGCCCGGCGGTTCATGGGGCTCAAGGAGATCGCCGGCGCCGCGTCGAACCCGACGATTATCGGCTGGGCTAAGGCACTCGGCGGCTGGATCGCCGGATACTTCAACAACGACGATATTCCCTGGTGTGGCCTGTTCATGGCCCACATCATGGGCGAGACGCTGCCCGACGAGCTGCTGCCCGCCAACCCGCTTTCGGCCAAGGCCTGGGCGACGTTCGGCCGGCGGCTCAACGTGCCGAGCATCGGCTGCGTGCTGGTGTTCAGCCGCGAGGGCGGCGGGCACGTGGGCCTCTATGTCGGCGAGACGATGACGGCCTATCGCGTGCTGGGCGGCAACCAGAGCAACTCGGTTTCGCTGACGTGGATCGACAAGGAGCGCCTGGTCGAAGGCGGCATGCGCTGGCCGTCGACCGTGACGCCGCCGCTGGCCATCCGCGTCATGCTGCAGCCCGACGGCTCGCCCCTCTCTCAGAACGAGGCCTGACATGCAGCGCCCGGCGTACTCGACCACCAAGCGCGCGATCTGGCTGAACTGTTTCCTGGCCTGGGCCGTGATCGTGCTGCTGGCCTTCGGCGCCGTCTGGGGCTCCGACCAGGCCGTCGCCTTCGCGCAGATCGCCCTGCCATCCATGGTGCTGCTGATCGGCGGCACGCTAGGCATCCATCGCCACTACGGCTCCAAGGATTTCGCGGCCAGCCATGAGCGCGGCGAACCGCCCCCTTACCAGGCAAGAGACCAGCCGGGAGGTGGGGCATGATTGCGTGGGCGACCGGCAAAGCCATGCCGTATCTCATCGCAGCCGCCGTGGCGCTCGCGGCGGCGGCCCTTTTCACCCTCGGCATCGCCAAGCTCAACGGCATGATCGAGACGGCGCGCCAGGAGGCCAAGACGGCCCGCGACGCCTACTGGCAAGGCCAGATCTCCGAAGCCAATGCCAAGGTGTCGGCCGCCGCAGCCTCATTGGCTCGGATGGCGATGCAGAAGGACGCGGAACTGGCCGAAGCCGATCGCAAGTTCAGAGACCAACAAGCAGAAACGGAGGCCCAGAATGCGGCTCTACCTGGCGCTGACGATTGCGGCCTTAGCCGCGATCGCGTCCGCCTGCTCAACCGTCCCTGAGCTTCCCAAGGTGGAGGCCAAGGCGACCGTGACGGTGACCGCGCCGGCGCAGTCGCGCATCCCGTGCGAGGCGACGCCCTTGCCGGATCGCGACATAAGCCAAGCCGAGGCAACAGATTTCTGGTCTCGCGATCGGGGCATCATCCGCACCTGCGATAGGCGAAGGTCGGCAGCGATCGGCGCGATCGACGCGGCAGGAGGTGTCCCTTGAACGCCGAGGAAAAACTGCGCCTGGCCGAGGAACGTGTGGAAGCCGATCGCCAAAGGCGGATCGACGCCGCCATTGCGGCCGTGGCTGCGCCGGGCACCGACAGCTGCATCGACTGCGGCGACGCCATCCCCGAGGAGCGCCGCATCGCCGCGCCCTGGGCAAAGCGCTGCATCGAATGCCAGGAGTTCTACGAGGCGGAGAGGCTATCGAAATGACGCCAGCGGAAATCTCACAGTACGCGGCGCTCGCGCTCGCTTTCATTGCCTTGGCAGGCCACCTCAAGAACTGGCTGTCGTCGGGCGAGAAGGACCTCGAAAAGACGGTCGCGTCGCTCGCCGTCGACACCGAGGCGACGGAAAAAAAGGTGATCGAGCATGACCGGCGCATCCAGACGCTGGAGGGCGAGGTCAAGCATCTGCCCAACAAGGATGCCGTCCATAATCTGCAGCTCGACCTCACAGAGTTGAAGGGGCACGTCGCCACCATGGCGAAGTCGGCCGAGGCCACGGAACGGACGACGCGCCGGGTCGAGGAATTCCTGCTCAATCGGGCGAACTGAGGAACCGACCATGGAAGACTACAAGCGCTGGGTGGATGAAAACATCCGCCTGATCATCCTGAAGGATCTGGCCGACCCGAAGCTTGAAGGGTCGACCAATACGTTCCTGCTCCAGAAGCGCCTGGAGTGCTTCAACTATCGCAAATCACGCGACTACATCCGCAATCAGCTGCTTTGGCTGGAGCGCGAGGTCGGCGCGGTGCAGACGCGCGACGAAGGCACCGAGACCAGCGCGATCATCACCCGCGCCGGCCGCGACCACGTCGAGCGCCGCTGCTACCTGACGGGCGTGCAGCACCCCGGCGATCCGGAGTAAGCCATGGCCCCGCACACGCGCCCGCGTCCGTCGTCGATCGACCTCCTGCCCGAGGAGTGCGAAGGCATTGTCGCTTGGGCGGCCCAGGAGCTGGCCAACACGCCGCGCAGCCAGACCGAGATTTACGCGGAGTTCGTGCTGAAGCTGCAGCAGCTGCAGGCCGAGCATCGCGGCGAGCTGGAGTTCGCCATTCCGGCGTTTTCGTCGTTCAATCGACACGCGCTACGCCTCGCCAAGCTGATGGCCCGCCAGCGCCGGGCGCAGCAGATCGCCGACGCGGTGAACAAGGACACCGCCGGAGAAAGCGCCGATAGCCTGACCCAGGCGGCGACGCGGATGATCAAGGTGTTGATCGTCGAAATGGCGGAAAACGCCAACGACAAGAATTTCACGCCGAAGGAGGCCCTCGCGGCCGCCGGCGCGTTGCGGCAGTTGGTCCAGGCCGAGGGCTTCTCCACAGTGCGGCGGCAGAAGCTTGCCAGAGAGCTGAGCGACAAGCTCGAAAAGGCAGGAGCCGCGATCGAGAAGTCCGGCGGAAAGACCGGCATGTCCAAGGACATCGTCAAGCGCTTCAGGGCTGAACTCGGCATCGACAAGGAGATGTGATGAGCGCGCTTCCCGATGGCGAGGATTTCAAGGTCGGCCGGGCTATCACCGAGGAGGAGTGGGTCGAGCTGCGGCGGCAATCGCTTTACGGCCTGCCGCCCGAGCTGGCGATGCTGCCCGTCATGGACGTGCTGCTTCCCTACCAGAAGCAGTCGATCAAGACGCGCCTCAAGTACTCCGTTACCTTCATCGAAAAATCGCGACGCACCGGGCTCACCTGGGCGTTCGCGCTTGACGCCGCCCTCGTCGCCGGGGCCGAAGCCAAGGCCGGCGGCATGGACGTCTGGTACATCGGCTACAACCTCGAAATGGCGCGGGAGTTCATCGACGTCGTCGGCATGTGGGCAAAGCTCGTTGCCGAGGTGGCGATCGAGGCCGGCGAATGGCTGTTCGAGGATTACGATCCGGCGACCAAGGAAACCCGCCAGATCAAGGCCTTTCGCATCCGGTTTGCATCCGGGTTTGAAGTGGTCGCGCTCCCGTCGTCGCCGCGCTCGCTGCGCGGCAAGGCCGGCTATGTCATCATCGACGAGGCGGCCTTCCACGACGATCTCGAAGAGCTGATGAAGGCGGCGATCGCGCTGACCATCTGGGGCGGAATGGTCGTCGTCATCTCCACTCACGACGGCCAGGCCAACCCGTTCAACCGCAAGATCGAGGACATCCGTGCCGGCCGGTTACCCTACGGCCTGGTCCGCATCGACTTCGACGACGCGCTCGAGGGTGGCCTCTATCAGCGCATCTGTCAGCGCAAGGGCGAAGAGTGGACCGTCGAAAAGGAGGCCGAATGGCGCGCCGGCGTCATCGGCGACTATGACGAGGCGGCCGACGAAGAGCTGTTCTGCATTCCGTCGGAAGGCTCCGGCTCGTGGATCCTGCCTGGTGTTATCTCCAACTGCATGCGGCAGGACGTTCCGGTCATCCGTTGGGAGATGCCGACCGAGTTTGCCGCTCGGCCCGAGGAATATCGCCGAGCTGCGGCCATCGAGTTCCTCGAGCGCGAAGTCGCGCCGCTGATGGATCGGCTCAACCCGAAACTGCGCACTGCCTATGGCATGGACTTCGCCCGCGTCGCCGATCTCAGCGTATTCTGGCCTGTGCAGATCGAGGACACGCTGTTCAAGCGCACCCCGTTCGTTTTGGAGATGCGCAATATCCCCTTCGACCAGCAGGAACAGGTGATGTTCTGGCTCTGTCGGCGCCTGCCGCGCCTGGTCAAGGGAGCCATGGACGCCGGCGGCAACGGTGCTTCACTGGCGGAGAAGACGGCCCAAAAGTTCGGCCTTAGCCGGATCGAGCAGATCAAATTCAGCGTCGACTGGTATCGGATCAACATGCCGCCGCTCAAGCGGACCCTGGAAGCGGTCGGCATGTCGTTGCCACGGCATGCGGACATCCAAGGCGACTTTGGCACCGTCAAGATGGTCGACGGTGTGGCGCGCGTTTCGGCGATCAGGACCACCGAACGTGGCGAAGGGGCGGTCAGCGCCAAGAAGCGGAAGCGCCATGGCGACGCGGCGATTGCGGCGGCGCTGGCACACTATGCGTCAGAGCGGCCGTGGCAGGAATTTTCCTACCAGCGCACCGAGACCAAGCAATCGAAGTTCGACGAGCAGCGGGACAGTGCCAGCCTCGACGATACGGCCGATTCACGTTCCGGCCGCCAGCGCCTTTCCCGCTATCGCCGTTCGAAAGGAACATTCTGATGCCGCTGCTCGATCAGTACGGCCGCCCGATCGACACGGCGGCACTCAAGAAGGAACAGGGCGGACCTACGGTCGCCAGCGTGCGCCGGCCTCGCGCCTATGACCAGGCAGCCGGTTTGACGCCAGGTCGTCTCGGTCGCCTGACAAAGCAGGCGGTGCTCGGCGATCCGGAAGGCTATCTGGCGCTGGCCGAGGACATGGAAGAGCGCGATCTTCACTACGCGGGCGTATTGTCGATCCGCAAGCGCCAGGTGGCGAGCCTGGAAACGACCGTCGTGCCGGGCAGCGAGGACGCGCCGGGTCTCAAGCATGCCGACTTCATTCGTCAATTGGTCGAGCGGGATGAGTTCGAGACCGAGCAGATCGATATGCTGGACGCGCTGGGCAAGGGGTTCTCCGGGACGGAAATCATCTATGACACGTCTGAAGGGCAATGGACTGTCGACGCGCTGAAATGGCGCGACCCTACCTGGTTCACGTTCGACCTGGTCGACGGCGAGACGCCCTATTTGCGCGACAGTGCGATGAACTTGCCTCTGCAGCCTTACAAATGGATCTTTCACACCGCAAAGGTGAAGTCCGGCCTACCGATCCGGGGCGGCATCGCCCGCGCCGTGGCCTGGACCTACCTGTTCAAGGCGTTCACGGCGAAGGACTGGGCGATCTTCTGCGAGGCATACGGCCAGCCGCTGCGGCTCGGCAAGTATGGCGAGGGCACGTCGGACGCGGACAAGGACATCCTGCTCGAGGCCGTGACCAACATCGGCACCGACTATTCGGCCATCGTGCCCGAGTCGATGCTGATCGAGTTCATCAAGGCCGATGTGCAGGGCAGCCACGAGCTTTACGAGAAGCGAGCCGATTGGCTCGATCGCCAGGTGAGCAAGCTGGTGCTTGGCCAGACTGGCACCACCGACGCGATCGCCGGCGGCTACGCCGTTGGCAAGGTTCACGACGGCGTGCGTGACGACATCGAGCGATCGGATGCCAAGCAGCTGGCGGCTACGCTCAACCGCGACCTGGTGCGCCCGCTGATCGACCTCAACTTCGGGCCGCAGAAGCGCTACCCGAAAATCCACATCGGTCGGCCGGACGAGGTCGACGTCGACAAGCTGACCGCCAACATCGCCAGGATGGTGCCGCTCGGCCTTCGGGTTGGAGTCTCGACGCTTTATGGCAAGCTCGGCATCACCGAGCCGAAGCCGGAGGAGGAAATTCTGCGGGTAGCGTCGCCGCCGCCGACCACGGATAACAACACAGAGCAACCGCCGGTACCGCCGGCCGCCAAGGCGTCGGCGCAGCGGGCCAGCGCGCCACCCACCGACGCGATCGACGACGCGGTGACCGCGAGCGTCGATGACGGCTGGGAGGAAATGGTGTCGCCGATGATCGACGGCCTGGAGGCGAAGATCGCCGCCGCCGGATCGCCCGAGGAGGCGCGGCAGATCCTGGCCGATCATTTCCGTGGCATGGGTACCGAAGCGATGACCGAGCTGCTGGCGCGGCTGATGTTCGCCGCGCGCCTCGCCGGAGAAGCCGATCAGCGCCTGAGCGACGAGGCCTGACATGGCGGTCGTGCTCAAGCCCCTGACGCCGGCCGAGGCGATCGCCGCCTATCGCCGGCGGGGGCAGAACCCGGTCGAGAGCTTTTCCTGGCAGGACCTGTTCGAGAAGGACCATGCCAACGCCTTCAGCGTCGCCAAGTCGGCCGGCTTCGACATTCTCACCGACATCGACAAGGCGATGACGGCCGCGCTGGCCGAGGGAAAGACGCTGGACGAGTTCTCGCGGACGCTGCGGCCGGTGCTGACCGACAAGGGGTGGTGGGGCCGCAAACTGGCCGTCGACCCGCTGACCGGCGAGGAGCGCGTCGTCCAGCTCGGCAGCCTGAAGCGGCTTAAAACAATCTTCGAAACCAATTTGAGGGTGTCCTACGCCGCCTGCCATTGGTCCTCTTTCGAGCGCAACAAGGCCAGCCGGCCATTCCTGCGCTATGTCGCCATCCTGGATGAGCGGACCCGGCCGGCGCACCGCGCCCGGCACAACCTGGTGCTGCCCGTCGACCATCCCTACTGGGATACCTGGGCGCCGCCGTGCGGCTGGGGGTGCCGCTGCACGCTGCAGAGCCTCAGCCAGCGCGACGTCGATCGTCTGAAGCGCGAAGGCGAGATCCTGAAGTTCGAGCCGCCGCAGGACACTTTCCGCGACTATGTCAACACGCGCACCGGCGAAGTGACCCGAGTGCCGGACGGCATCGACCCCGGTTGGGCCTACAACCCCGGCAAGGCGGCAATCGAGGCCATGCTGCGCCGGGCGGAAAAGCTGGTGACCGCGCCGCCCAGACTGGCGGCAGCCCATGCCGATGCCACCGACGCCGAGGCATTCCGGACCTGGTTCCAATCCGCCGATCGGCGTCGGCCTGGCGTGGTGGTCGCCGGCGCCGTGTCGGACACAGTGCTCGACGACCTCGGCCGGCGCGGCAAGGCGCCGGCCAGCGCTGCCGTGATCATCACCCGCCAGACGGCGACAAGCATGGCGAAAGCGTCGGCAGCCGAGGCCGATCCGCAGGCAGTCGCCGAGCTGCTGTCCGGCCTGCCGTCGCTTCTGACCCGCCCGACGGCCGTCATGCTCGATCGCCGGGACGGGTCGCTGGTCTACGTGCTGGCGTCAAGCCGGCTCGGCACCGGCCGGCTGCTGGCGGTCCGGGTGGTCTACGCCCGCAAGGCCGTGAAGGGCGGCCAGCCGATCCAGGCATTCTCGGTGCGCTCCTACCAGCTGGTCGATCGCGTTTCGCTGCTCGATCTTTCGACGTTCGCACCCATCGAGGGCGCGGTACCATGACCGCCGGAGCCACATTGGCGAAATTCGCCTCAGGACGGCATTGCAAGGTTCGGGGGTAGCGGTGTAGCCTCCAGACGCAGGACGAGGCTCCACGGACGAATTTTCCCGTTTGAAACTCGTTTTAATCCAGAAGCGATGAGCGATCGCCCCGGCTGACGCAGCCGGTGACCCCTCACGCATGTGCGTGGGTGTTTCGGCCGTGCCCGATTTGGGATGGTCGGCCCATGCTGAACATCGCCTCAACCCGCTCCAAGCTGCTCGCGTCCGCTTTCGTCGTCGAACTCGGCGACAGCGCGCAGCCGTGGGTGCAGATGATGCCGGCCGGAACCTTTACCGGTCGCGACGGTCGCGGTCCGTTCATCGCCGGCAACAAGGCACGCATCGAGAGGATCGCCGAGGCGACCCGCCGCTACCACGGCGCCACCGAGATGGTCATCGACTACGAACACCAGACGCTGAAGGCGGCCGAAAGCGGCAAGCCGGCACCGGCTGCCGGCTGGGTGAAGGAGATCGAGGCGCGCGACGACGGGCTCTATGGCCGCGTCGAATGGACGGCCAACGCCGCCGCCGCGATCGCCGCCAAGGAGTACCGCTATCTGTCGCCGGTGCTGTTCCACACGGCCGACGGCCACGTGCTGGGCCTGAACATGGCCAGCCTGACCAACGTTCCCAACCTGCAGATGGCCGAGGTGTCGGCCCACGCGGCGGAAATCTTTCAACCCGCAGAGGATCAAGATCCCATGCTTGCGAAGCTGAAGAAGCTCCTCGGTCTGCCCGAGGACGCCACCGACGACGCCGTCTTCACGGCCGCCCATTCTCTCGCGACCGGCGTGTCGGCGATGGCTGTTCTGGTCGGCAAGCCCGAGGGCACGCCGATCGGCGACATCACCGCCGCGATGACGTCGGCCATGGCGGCTGCAAAGCCGACGGAGCCCGACCCGACGAAGTTCGTGCCGGTCGCCCAGGTGTCCGCCCTGCAGGCCGACCTCAACACGCTGAAGGCCAACATCGCCAAGTCGGCTGCCGAGACTGACGTCGACGAGGCCATCAAGGCCGGCAAGATCGTGCCGGCGCTGCGCGACTGGGCAATCTCGCTGCACACCGCCGACACCAGCGCCTTCAAGGCGTTCGTGTCCAATGCGCCGGTGCTGACCTCGGCACAGGTGAGGGGCAACAAGCCCACCGGTGGCGAGCCCGACCTCAGCGACAGCGACGTCACCGCCATGCGGGCGCTCGGCCTCAGCAAGGAAGAGTTCCTGAAGGCCAAGGCCAGCGAGAAGGAGCAAGGCTGATGACCGCCCTCACCAAGGATCGCAACACGCCGCGCGCCGCCGGCGAAATCAAGAGCATGCTGCTCGCCGCCTCAGCGCTGATCTTTGCCGGCGGCATCGTCATGCGCAACGCATCGGGCTACGCGGTGAAGGGCCAGGCGGCCCTCGGCCTGCGCGCCGCCGGCGTCGCCATGGCCCGCGTCGACAACTCCGACGGCGACGCCGGCGACCTTCGCGTCAACGTTCGCGAGGGGTGCTACCGGTTCGCCAACTCGGCCTCCACCGACGAGATCACGATCGCCGACATCGGCAATCTCGCCTACGTCGTCGATGACCAAACGGTCGCCAAGACCTCGGGCGGTTTCACCCGTTCGCTGGCCGGCTTCATCCGGGACGTCGATGACCAGGGCGTCCTGGTCGAGTTCTGCGAGGACGATATCGGCGCCGTCATCAAGAACGGCAAGGTCTACGTCACCACCCGCGTCGCTACCCTGGTCGGGACCAACGTCTACCGGGTTGTTGCCCCGGTGGCCGGCCGCATCACCAAGATCTGGTCGGTGATCGAAGGTGCCCTGACGACGGGCGACGCCACGCTGACGGCCAAGATCGGCGCGACGGCTGTGACCGACGGCGTCATCACCATCACGCAGGCAGGCTCGGCCGCCGGCGACGTCGACAGCGCCACGCCCTCGGCCGCCAACGTGGTCGCCGCCGGCGACGGCCTGTCCGTCACCGTGGGCGGCACCAACGCCACGGCCTCGGCCGCCGTCGTCACCTTCGAGATCTCCATCATCTGACGGCGCCGCCGGCGCCGCCTCACCCAACCACGCCCAGGGGATTCCCATGGAAGTCAATGCCGCCAATCTCAACAGCCTGCGCGTCGGCTATTCGGCCGCCTACCAGCGTGGTCTCGGCCAGGCCCCGTCGCAGTATCCGCGCGTCTCAACCATCGTGCCTGCCAGCCAGAAGGAACAGAAGTACGGCTGGCTCGGCAAGATCGCGAAGGTTAGGGAATGGATCGGGCCCCGCCTCGTCCGCTCAATGGAACAGCACGACTACTCCATCAAGGAGAAGAAGTGGGAACTGACCCAGGCCGTCGATCGTGACGACATCGAGACCGACAACCTTGGCATCTACGGGCCGATGTTCGAGGAAATGGGCATGTCGACCCAGTCGCTTCCCGACGAGCTGGTGTTTGGCCTGCTGAAGGATGGCTTCTCGACCGTCTGTTATGACGGGCAGAACTTCTTCGACACCGATCACCCGGTACTGGACAAGGACGGTAACGAGACCTCGGTGGCCAACACAGATGGAGGTTCCAGCACGCCCTGGTTCCTGCTTTGCACCAATCGGCCACTCAAGCCGATCATCCTGCAGCGGCGCAAGGACTTCCAGTTCGTCGCCAAGGACAATCCGGACGACGACAACGTCTTCAACAACAACGAATTCGTCTACGGCGCCGACGCCCGTATGAACGTCGGCTTCGGCTTCTGGCAGTTTGCCTGGGGTTCCAAGCAGACGTTGGACGCCACGCACTACGAGACCGCGCGTGGTGCCATCAGCGGCATGAAGGGCGACCATGGGCGGCCTCTCGGCCTGATGCCCAACCTTCTCGTTGTTCCGCCCAGCCTGGAAGGCGCCGGCCGCGCCCTGCTGCAGTCCCAACTGGTCAACGGCGGCGAAAGCAACAAGTGGGCCGGCACCGCCGAGCTGCTGGTTGTTCCCTGGCTCGCCTGACGACGGGTGGGCCCCGTCGTCACTTCCTCCGTCCCGGCCCTGTGCCGGGGCGGAGTTTCCCAAGCCGGCGTCAGCGCCGGCCCGGCAAACTCCGAGAGGCACCATGGCCAAGAGCGTCACCACTTCCACCGCCAAGCGGGCGGCCTCAAAGAAGGCGCCTGCCGTCATCACCGAAATTCCAGGGGGGCTCCCGTCGGCGACAGCCACAGCCCCGCAGCACGCAGAGCCGGAGCCCAAGCCCGTTGAGGGGGGCGCGGCGTCGTCGAGCACGGAGGCTTCGATCGCCGCCGCGCAGGCGACGGGAACCGGCGAGGCCGTCGGCCAGGTCGTGACGGGCGACCTGCCGGCGACCGACGCAACGAACCAGGCGACCGGAGCCGAGGCGGCGCGCAAGCGGGTCTCCGAGGCGTTCGACGAATTCGGAACCAGGACGATCCGGATCACGTCCAGGATCGAGGGTTTCCGTCGGGCGGGCATGCGGCACAGCAAGACACCCACCGACCATTCCTTCTATGCCTTCACCGCCGAGCAGCTCGATCAGCTCGACGACGAGCCCAACCTCAAGGTTGAGTATCTCTGATGGCCTACGCCACGCTCCAGGATCTGATCGACCGCTTCGGCCGCACCGAGCTGGTGCAGCTGACCGACCGGACGAACAAGCCGGCGTCGACAATCGACGAGAGCGTGGTCGCGCGTGCCCTGACGGATGCCGAGGCGTCGATCAACGGCTATGTCGCCCGGCGCTACCAGCTGCCGCTTTCCAACGTGCCGGAGGCGCTTACCAAGAAGGCCTGCGATATCGCCCGCTACTACCTGCACGGCAAGGCGGCCGACAAGGATAGCCAGGTCTATCTCGCCCACAAGGAAGCCATCGACTGGCTGAAGAGCGTGGCGGGCGGCCTGGTCGTCATCGAGGCCGAGGGTATCGCTCCGGCCGCCGCCGGCGGCGGCGTGATCCGCGCCAATCCTTCCGGCCGGGTGTTCACCCGCCAGAGCCTGAGGGACATGTGATGGCCGGCGCCAGCATCATCGTCGACGACGCCGTCGTCCTGGAAGCGATCGACGATTACGCCAACAGGTCGGACAACCGCCGGCCGCTGATGGGGTCGATCGGCGCCTATCTGGTCACTGCGTCCCAACGGCGCATCGAGCGCGAGACGGGGCCCGGCGGCGTCAAGTGGGGCCGCCTCAGCCCCCGCACGGCCAACCAGCGGGTGAACGGCCGCGCACGCGGCTATGACCACATGCTGCGGGTGAGCGGCCGGCTCTATGGCTCGCTCACGTCGGCGTCGGACAACGACAGCGCCGAGGCCGGCACCAACGTGATCTACGCCGGGCCGCATCAGTTCGGCGCCGATATCGTCCAGCATGCCCGCAGCCAGCGCATCTACCGCTTCTACGACAAGAAGTCCGACCGGATCGACTACCGGTTCCGCTCGCGCTCGCGCAGCAACTTCGAGAGCTGGGTGACGATCGGCGAGCACAAGGTGACCGTGCCGGCCAGGCCGTTCCTCGGCTTCGACGACGCCGATCGAGACGAGGTCATCCAGATTGTCGCCGACTACTACACCGAGGGTGCGCCATGATCGCCGAGATCCGCCAACGCCTCCTCGTGACCGGTACGCCCTTCGCCCTGGTGGAGGGCGCTGTCGCCCTGGCGCAACTCACGGACAGGCCGCCGCAGCTGCCCGCCTCCTACGTGTTCATGGTGCGGGAGGCCTCCGAGCCGAATGACCGCATGAACGGCCCGGTGCTGCAGCGCACAGCCGCCGATATTGCCGTGGTCATTGTCTTCGAGCAGCTCGCCGAACCGTTGGGAGAACCTGCCGCCGACGAACTCGAAACCATGCTCGCCTGGGAGCGCGGCCGCCTTATCGGCTTCGGCGGCACGACCTTCGAGCCGCTCGAGCACGTTTCCGGCGAGCTGGTCCAGGCCAAGGGCGGCGCGGTCTGGTGGCAGGACACCTACGGCACCGCCTACTACCAGGAGGAACAGTCCTGATGAACCGCATTCCCGGCGGCGGCTCCTACAGCCGCGACCCGAAGACCGGCGCGCTGACGCGCCGCACCGAACCCGCCACCGAGGTGGAAATCATCGTTCCGTCCGAGGCGAAGGTCACGGTCAATGTGACACCCGCCGCTGCCACCAAGCCCGCCAAGAGGAGCAACTGACATGGCCAAGAAGTGGCGAAACAGGGCGATCCTCGCCAAGATCGAGACCACCGCCGGCACCGATGCCACCCCGACGGGGTCGGCCAATGCCATGCAGATGACCAACGTCAGCCTGGAGCCGCTGCTCGGAAACGATCTGAGCCGCGACCTTGTGCTGCCCTACCTCGGCCATCAGGGCATCATCCTGGATGGCAACTATGCCCGCCTGACCGGCGAGGTGGAGATCGCCGGCGCCGGCGCCGCCGGCACCGCGCCCGCCTATGGCCCGCTGCTTCGGGCCTGCGGTCTCGCCGAGGTGGTGACTGAGGACGTCGACGTCGTCTACTCGCCCGTCAGCTCCGGCCAGGAGACGGCGACGATCTACATGAACAACGACGGCGTGAACCAGGCACTGGTCTATGCGCGCGGCACCGTAACGATGGACGTCAAGCCCGGCGCCATCCCTCGGTTCCGTTTCGTCATGACCGGCCTGCTGGGCACCATCGCCGACGCCGCTTTGCCGACCGTTGATCTAGCCACCTTCATCAAGCCGGTGCCGGTCAACAAGGCCAACACGACCTTCTCGCTGCACGGTGCCAGTCGCATCGCCGAGGGCATTACCTTCGACCTCGGCAACCAGGTGGAGACGCGCTTCCTGATCGGCGCCGAGACGGTGGAGATTGTCGACCGGCAGATGACCGGTTCGGTCATCCTGGAAATGGTGGCCTTGGCCACGAAGAACTGGCTGGCGACGGCCCTGGCGCACACCACCGGCCCGCTGGCGATGGCCCACGGCGTGACGGCCGGCAACATTGTCGAGTTTGGCGCAGGCAAGGTGCAAATCGGCCGGCCGACCATCGGCGAAACGCAGCGCATCCTCAACAACACGCTGCCGCTGATGGTCTTGCCGGACACCGGCAACGACGAGTTCACCATCACCGTCAAGTGACGCCTGCGGGCGGTTTCGAAGGGCGTTCCAACCATGTTCAAAGTCGTTTCCAACCTGACGTTCTGGTGGCCGGTGAAGGTGCTGGAGCCCGATCCGGACCGGCCGGGCAAGCTCCAGGAACAGGAGTTCGAAGCCGAGTTTCGGCTGATCGATCGCGCCGAGACCAAGGCGTCGGCGGAAGCGAGGCGCCAAATCATGGCGCGGGTGTCTCCCGACCTCGACGAAGCAACGCTGAAGGCGGTCGCCGACGAGTTGGAAGCACACGACAAGGCGGCGGTACGGCGGGTGCTGGTCGGCTGGCGCAACGTGGTCGACGACAAGGGCAACCCGATTGCCTTCGACGAGAAGACATTCGCCGCGCTCTACGACATGGACCGCGTGCGCGCGGCGTTCAACCGGGCCTATGGCGAGGCGATCGCCGAGGACAAGGCCCGCCTGGGAAACTGACGGAGGCGGTGGAGGCCTGGGCCGCCGCCTACCTGGGACAGACGCCAAGGGACAAGCCGACCACCGTCGACGACGACCTGGCCGGCCAGTTCAAGAAGATGGGCGTCACGATCACGGCGACGCCCGCCGACGAAGCGACGATCGAGATCCATCCGGCCAACGAGCCAGCCATCGCGGCCTGGCTGGAGTGCGAGACGAGCTGGCGGACGGCGGCGACGATGGCCGGACTGATCTACATCGGCCTCGACTACGTGGCCTGCCGGCTGGTGCTGGATGACCTCGGGTCGCCCAAGGGCACGTTCGCGGATCTCAGACACATGGAACGGGCGGCGCTGCCGCTGCTCAATAAACGGGACGAGTGATGGCCAACCAATTCCGGGTCTCCATAGGCGTCGATCTCGATGCCGCCCGCGCCAAGGCCGGCGCCGGCGAGACCCGGCAGGCCATCCAGTCGATCGGCGAGTCGGCGACGCAGGCGACGCCGAAGGTGCAAAGCCTGGATGCTGCCCTCGGCGGCCTGCACGACGGCGCTGCCCAGGCCAAGACATGGCAAGGCATCCTCGCCTCGGAAGGCATGGCGCTCGACAATCTGCGCGCCAAATACAACCCGCTATTCGCCACCATCCAGCAGTACAAGGCGGCGCAGACCGAGATCCGCACGGCGCACGCCATGGGCGCCCTGTCGGCTGATGAAATGACTGCGGCACTGGCCCGGCAGCGGCAACAGGCGCTGTCGACGATCGCAGCGATCAAGGGGCTGGGAACGGCGCAGGCACAAAACGGGGCCGCTAGCGCAACACGGCGAAATTACGGCTGGCAGCAGCTCGGGTTGCAGGGCAACGACGTTTTGACCATGGCGATGTTGGGCGCGCCGGCGGGTCAAATAGCCGCCAGCCAAGGGCCGCAGATCTTCCAGACGATGCAGATGTGGGATGGTGGCGTGTCTGGCGCCATGTCCGACATTTCGTCGACGGTGACTGGCCTGATCACGCGGTTTCCACTCCTGACGGCCGCCGCAGCTGCCGCCGGTCTAGCCATGACCGGGATCTATGTCATCACGCGACGCGAAGGGCCAAGCACCGAGGAAGCACTCGCCCGGCATGAAGAACTGGTCAAGCGCATCAAGGATGCCTACGGCGATGCCGCCGCCAGTGTGGGCAAGCTAAGAACAGAAGAAAAGAGCATCCTGGCCTTTCAAGCCGGACAGAATGCCACCGACCTAAAAACCAATCTGAGCGCCGAGCTTGAGCGCGAACGCAACGCGTTGAGAGCAAGGTTCATTGACCAGAGCGGGATGACCTTTGGGGCCGCGCTTCCCATCGAAGCCCCACTGAGAAGCTTCATCGAGTCCAGCGACGAGAGCGGCAAATCGCTGGAGGAGTTGCGCAAGAAGCTCACCGATATCGGAGCTAACACCGCTGACAACGACCTGAAGAAGTTGATCGACTCGATCATCGAGACGACTGCCGAAACGGACACGCTGCGCGCTACGGTCGAAACGGCGCTTCGCGACCTTCCGAAGCTGTCGGCCGAGTATCAGAAATTCGTGCGCAACCAGGCGCTGGCTTCCAACGGATTTCGCCAGCTCGGCGATTTCATTCCGGACCAACGCACCAACGCTCAGAAGATCGAGGACATCTACGGCTCGTCGATCGGCTCCGCTCAGACGCTTGGCGAAGTCGAGACGCTCAACCGCCGGCGGGCCGAGGCACTTGCCGAAGTGCAGCGGCAGCTCGATCTTACCCGCCAATCCGACGATCTCGGCACCCAAGCCATCCTGGCCCGCACGGCCGCCGAGCGGGCGTCGATCGCCGCAGCCCAGGCCCGGGTTGAAGCCCTGCGCCAGGGCGGTCGATCCGAGGCGGAAATCGCCGAGGCCGAACGCGCAGCGCGTGCCAACGTGTTCGCCCAGGAGTCCGCGTCATCCCGCAGCACGCTGGAGCAGGCTCAACGCTCAGCCGCCGGCGTCGGGTTGACTGGCCTGCCGGCGACGATCGCGCAGATCAACGCTCGCTATGACCTGGAGATCCAGAAGGCGGAGGGCGCGAAAGAGGCGATCGACAACCTGCGCAAGGCGCGCGAGCTGGAGATCCAGACGGCGACCAGGTCGGCGGCGATCCAACCGTTGCAGGATACCGCGCAGTCGGCGTCGGAGCTGGAGCGGGCCGTGGCCCTGCAGCGGGCGACGTTCGGCAAATCGGCCGGGGATGCGGCAAATCTCACCGAGCAGATGCGGCTTTACAACGAGTATGCCCGCGCCGGCATCCAGATCACGCCGGAACTGAGCCGGGCGATCGCCGAGGCCGGAGCCCGCTATGGCGCCGCGGCCGGCGAAATGGACAAGGTCACCAAGGCGCAACAGGACGCAATCGGCCGCATAGACGGCCTTCGGTCGGCCACGAATTCGATGCTCGGCTCGCTGTTGGAGGGCGACTGGGACAGCATCGGCAAGACCGCGACAAACTGGGCGTCCGGCATCATCACCGACCAGCTGACGCAGGGGCTGCTCGGCCGCCAGGGCGAAGCCGGCGGCGGGCTGTTCGGAGATCTCGCGTCGAGCCTGCTCGGCGGCACGGCGCGCGGCGCCTCGGCCGCCAACCCGGTGTTCGTGACCTTCGGTGGTGCCGGCGCCGGCGGCCTGTTCGGCAACCTCACCGCCGCCAACAGCAACGGCCTCGGCGTGGTGGGCGGCACCAGCATGCTGTCGCGGTACCGCGAGGCGATCGCGTCGATCGAGAGCAGCGGCCGCTATGGCGCGCTGGGCCCGGTGACCGCGAGCGGCGATCGGGCCTATGGCCGATACGGCGTGATGGGTTCCAACGTCGGCCCCTGGACGCAACAGGCGCTCGGCTATTCCATGACGCCGAACCAGTTCCTCGGCTCATCGACTGCCCAGGACGCGGTGTTCAACAAGATCTTTGGCGGCCTGCTGTCGAAGTTCGGCAACGCCGACGACGCGGCCAGTGCCTGGTTTACCGGTCGGCCGCTGGCACAGGGCGCCAACGCCACGGATATTCTTGGCACCACGGGCAGCGCTTACGTCGACAAGTTCAACGCCGCCCTGGGCACGGCGACCACTGGCCTCGAGTCGTTTGCCAGCACCACAAGGGGCGCCAGTACGGGGAGCATCGGGGCAGCCTCCGGTTATCCGGCCAGCCTGACGGCGACGCCGGCACAGGCAGCCATGATGCCGGCCGGCGTCTCGCCTTACGGCACCGGGTGGGCGGAGCAACAGGTGAGCGGGCTTTCCGCCTCGTTCTCGGTGCTCAACCAGGGCGTTTCCAGCATCGTCGACCAGTTCGTGCCGGGCCTCGGCTCGGTGCTGGGACAGCTACTCAACGGCATCGCCAGTGCCGGCGGCTCGTCGGGCGGCGGCGGCGGATTTTTCTCGTGGATCGGGTCGCTGTTCACCGGCGGCAGCGGTTGGGGTGCGGACAACTCGGCAGCTTTCATGCCCTATGCCTATGGCGGCATCCCACCAGGGCGAGGCCTGCACAGCTATGCCAACCAAGTGGTTTCGACGCCCACCGTGTTCGCCTTTGCCAAGGGCGCAGGCGTCATGGGGGAGGCTGGCGAGAAGGAGGGGATTTTTCCGCTGACGCGTGACGCGGCGGGCCGGCTGGGCGTGCGCGCTTCGTGGGCGGGCCAGGGCGGACAGGATTCGGGGACGAGCGTCCAGATCAACAACTACTCCGGCGCCAGGGTGGAGCACGAGACGACGCGCGACAGTCGCGGTCGGCGCCAGGAGAAGTTCGTCATCAGTGACGCGGTGGGCGACGCGGTTGCGACGCCGGGCGGCGGCGCTGACAGGGCGATGCGCCAGAAGTATGGCGTACGGTCGCGGGGGATACCGCGATGACCGTTCCCACCTGGCCGGCCAGCCTGCCAAAGCCGGAGCGCGACAGCTGGTCGCGCTCGCCGCTCGAGGCACGCATCAAGCGGCAGACGGAGTCCGGCCCTCCCGGCTATCGCCGCCGTTTCTCGTCGGTCGCAAAGTCGGTTTCCCTGTCGATCGTCGTCAGCCGCGCCGGCAAGGCAGTGTTCGATCAGTTCTATGAGGAGACGACGGCTTTCGGCGGGACGCCGTTCTACATGCCCGACCCGACGACCGATGGCTGGGCGCTGCTCGACGGCGCCGGCAATCCGATGCTGACCGAAAGCGGGGAGCCGATCCTCATGTCGGCGCAGTGGCTCTGCCTGTTCGCCGACGATCTTCCGAAGGAGACGATCCAGGGCGTCGAGTTCCGAATGGCCTTCAGCGTGCTGGTGATGCCATGAGGCGCGTCTCGCTCAACGCCCGGCTGATGCAGGACGCCGTGTCGTCCGACCAGGTCTACGTCGTCCTAGTCCACATCACCCATCCGGATCTTGACGAACCGGTGCTGCTGTCCACCGACAACACCGAGCGTCTCTCCGATGAGCCACTGATGTATGGCACGCGGTCGACCTGGATGGACGCCACCGAGCCCTATCTGTTCGTTCTGGCCTCGACGCTGGTGCCAAGCGACCTCGACGACGCGCCGACCTCGGCGACGCTGATCCTCGAAAACGTCGACAACGACATCGCCAAACTTCTCCGCAGTTTCACGACGCCGGCGACCATGGCCGTGGCCGTCGTGCTGGCCAGCTCGCCGTCGCTGATCGAAGCCGAATGGACCGGCCTGGAGATGAAGACGGCCGACGGCGACGCCGCCGAGGTGCGCCTCGAAATCAGCCGCGCTGACATCGAGGAGGAACGCTCGCCCGGCCACCGCATGACCAAGGATTTCTTTCCGGGGCTGTTCGCATGATCGTCAAGAGCTGGACCAACGCCTACGTCGGCACCCCGTTCGACCGCTTCGGCGCCAGCCATGCGGGCTGCAACTGCTGGGGCCTAGTCGTGCTGATCTACGCCGAGCAGCTCGGCATCACGCTGCCGGACTATGCTGGCGCCTATGCCTCGCCCGAGGAGCAGGCCGAGGTGGCCGCGCTGGTGGCGGCCGAGCGCGCCGACCCTGCATGGACCCGTGTGTTCGACGCAAGACCGCTCGACGTGCTGCTGTTCCGCCGAGGCCATCTCGATACTCATGTCGGCCTCTACGTCGATCGCGGCCTGATGCTGCACGTGACGGCCGACGACTGCGCCAAGCTCGAGCGCTTCGAGACAGGCACCTGGGGCCATCGCCTGACAGGCATCTACCGCCACGTCAAAGCCGCTTCGAACGGTGTTTCAGGGGGTGTGGAATGAACGCACCCACGACCATTCCTGTGCTCGCAGCACCGCTGTTCGATCCAGGCGCGGGCCGCGTGGATCTCGACCTGCCGGCCGGACTGACGGTGGCCCAGATCGTGGCGCTGGCGCTGCCGGAGGCGACGGAGCGCGATCTGGAGCACATGCGCGTGACCCTGGTGACGCCGCAGGGCATGGCCGTCATCGAGCAGCAGGCCTGGTCGGTGGTGAGGCCGAAGCCGGGGGTGCGCGTGGTCATCCGCATCGTGCCGGGCAAGCAAATCCTGAAGGCCGTGCTGATGATCGTGGTGTCGATCGCCGCGATCGCCCTCGGTCAGCTCTGGGCCCCGG
Organism: Pleomorphomonas koreensis DSM 23070; assembly: GCF_000425185.1. Taxonomy (GTDB): domain Bacteria; phylum Pseudomonadota; class Alphaproteobacteria; order Rhizobiales; family Pleomorphomonadaceae; genus Pleomorphomonas; species Pleomorphomonas koreensis. The sequence continues at coordinate 5,375 of NZ_AULH01000018.1, read as the reverse complement.
CGCTCGCCGGCACCTGGGGCCTGGGTGCTGCGGCCTGGGCCGGCATCATCGGCGCCGGCATCACCGTCGTTGGCTCGCTGCTGATCAACGCCTTGATCCCACCCGCCAAGCCGAAGACGCGCGACACTACCCGCAACGAGACCTACACCATCAGCGGCTGGCAGAACCGCTTCGACCCTGACGGCGTCATTCCAGAGATCGTCGGCACGCTGCGCTATGCGCCGCCCTTTGCGGCCCGGTCCTACTCGGAGATCGTCGGCGACGTGCAGTACATCCGCGCCGTGTTCTGCGTGGGCTACGGCGGCGACTATGGCCTCACCATCGATGCCCTCAGGATCGGCGAGACGGCGATCGAGGAGTATGACGAGGTCGAAATAGAGACCCGCGAGGGGCTTGCCACCGACCAGCCGCTGACACTCTATCCGCGCCAGGTGGTGGAGGAGTCGGTGGGCGCCGAGCTGGTACGCCCGCTGCCGCGCGACGACGCCGGCAACGTGATTTCCGGCGCCTCGATCGAGACGCCCGTCGTGCGCACCACCGGCGCCGACGCCTCGGGCTGCAGCGTGATCATCGGCTTTCCGGGCGGCCTCGGCACCGTGGACGACAACGGCAACACGCGGTCGATGACGGTGAGCGTCCGCATCCGCCAGCGCCGGCGGCTCACCGCAACCACCACCACCGACTGGGCCGAGGTGGTGACGCTGAACCTTTCCGCCGCCAAGCTCGAAGGCATCTATCGCCAGTACAGCTGGGAGTTTGGCGCGCGCGGCCGCTACGAGATCGAGCTGACGCGCCTCACCAACGAGCAGACCTCGACGCGGACGCAAGCGCGCTCGAGCTGGCTGGCCATTCAGACACAGCGGCCTGAGTACCCGCTGGCGTTCCCCTGGCCGCTGGCGCTGGTGGCGCTGCGCGTTAAGGCCACCTACCAGCTCAACGGCAGCCTCGACAACTTCAACGCCCTGATCTCCCGCCGCTGCCTTGACTGGGACGCCGAGACCGAGACTTGGGTGGCGCGGGAGACGCAAAACCCGGCTTCGATCTACCGTTACACGCTCCAATCGCCGAGCAACCCGCGCCCAGTGACCGACGTGGAGATCGACCTCGACACGCTGGCCGACTGGCACACGTTCTGTGCCACCAAGGGCCTCAAGTACGACGCGTCGCACGACGATGATCTGACGCTGCGCGAGCGCCTGGCGGAGATCGCCGTTGCCGGGCGCGCCTCACCCCGCCACGACGGCAAGCGCTGGTCGGTCGTGATCGACCGGCCGCAGACGCTGGTGATCGATCACATCAACCCTCGCAACAGCTGGGACTTCAGATGGTCTCGTACCTATTTCAAGCCGCCGCACGGCTTCAGGGTGAAGTTCCAGGACGCGACCAACGACTACAAGCAGGCGGAACGGCTGGTGCCGTGGCCCGGTCATTCTGGCCCCATCACGCTCTCCGAGCAGCTGGAACTGCCCGGCAAGACCGACCCCGACGAGATCTGGGTCGAGTCCCGTCGTCGTATGTACGAGGCGCTCTATCGGCCGGACACCTTCACCTGCATGCAGGATGGACCGGCACGCGTCGCCACGCGCGGCGACCTGGTTGCCGCGTCCTACGACGTGCTCGAGCGCACGCAAGTCGCCGCAAGGGTGGTGGCCGTCTCGGGCGATCGCCTGGTCGTGCTCGATGACGTCGTCACCATGGTCGACGGGCGAAACTACGGCATCCGGTTCCGCGTGTTCGCCGACGAGGACGACACGATCGGCATCAGCGTGCTGCGGCCGGTGCTGACCATTGTCGGCGAGCAGCGGTCGGTGCTGCTGGAGGGCGCGGGGGATCTGCCCATCGAGGGCGATATCGTCCACTTCGGCGAGCTGCTCACCGAGTCTCTTCCGCTGATCATCACTCGCGTCGAAGCGGGCGAGGAGATGTCGAGCGCGCTGCGCGCCCAGGCCGCCGCGCCGATCATCGACGAGCTGACCGACGAAGAGGTTCCACCCGCCTGGTCGGGCCGCGCCGGCTCCGAGGTGGGCGACAACATCGGCCAGCCGCCGGCGCCGAAGATCTCGTCGATCAAGACGGGCGTGTCCGGTACCGGCGTTGCCGGCCGGATCAGCGTTCTCGTCTCGCCGGGCTCCGGCGCAATCGAAAGCCAGACCTTCAAGCTGGAGCATCGGCTGAACGGGGCGACGACGTGGACCATCGTTTCGTTCCCGGCTGTCGATGGTGGCGTCGATCTCGACGTCTACGCTACCGGCGACCCCGTGCAGTTGCGAGCTTACGCCGTTTCGCCCGCCGGCGTCGCCGGCCCCAACACCACTGTGGTGATGATCACGGTGGGCGGCAGCGACAAGCCGGCGCCGACCGACCTCGACGACGTGATGATCTCGATCGCCCCACTGCTCGGCGGCGCCGTCGTCATGTTTTCTTCGACCGGCGATATCAACACCGTTTCCGTCCGGATCTACCGGTCGACGTCATCGACGCTCGATCGCGACACTGACCTCGTCGCCACGATCGGCACGACGCCCTCGCAGAGCTACTCTCAGCCGATCGGTGACAGCACGCGGGAGACCATGATTGCGGGCGGCAGCTTTGCGAGCGGCGCCGCCTGGACCTACGGCGCCGACTGGGACGTCGCCGCCGGCGTCGCCACCCATACGCCGGGCGATGCCGGCGACATCGCCCAAGCTCTGGCCATGGTGGCCGGCAAGACCTACCGCGTGCAGTTCACCGTCAGCGGCCGGACGGCCGGCAGCGTGCAGCCCATGCTCCAGGGCGGCACGTCCGTGCCGGGCGCTGCCCGCAGCGCCAACGGGCTGTTCTCGGATCGTCTGGTCGCCTTGTCCGGCAACGACACCTTTGCCCTCATGGCGGATGCGGATTTCGACGGCTCGATCGACGACGTGGTCGTGTTTGTCGAAACGGCTACCTGCCTTGAAATCGGCACCCATCACTTCTGGCTCGAACCCTTCAACTCGGACGGCCTGGCTGGCCCGACGTCCGGTCCCTTCAACGTGAGCATCAGGTGACATCATGGATACCGGCGTTCCCTCTCCGAACCTTCCCCGTGCCACCACCTCGGAAAGCCTGCTGGTCAACAGTCCGGCCGGAACCTCTCGACAGACGGTGCAGGACCTGGCCCTGCAGCTGGTGTCGAGCGAACCGATGCGTCTCGCCACGATGATCGGCAGTCTATATCGCACAGAGGCTGACCTTCCGGCCACAACTGCGCAGGTGACACCGTGGGTATGGGCCGACCCCGATCCTGAGAAAATCGGCATCTATGACGTGGTAGACGGGCTTTGGGCGAAGGCACTGCCGCTGCCCTATAGCATTATTCCGGCTGAGGTGGACGATGGTGACGCCGTCAACGCGCGGCGCCTGACCACCAGGCTGCCGCTTTACAGCGGAGTGGCAGTGATCATTCCGGTGGTGGGCGACAATACTGCTAGCCCGGTGACGGCTTCGTTCGATGGCGGGGAAACCAGCCGAACGATCAAAACAGCGTCCGGCGGGGATGTTCCTGAGGGTAGCCTGACCGCTGGCATGAAGCTGATTGGCATGGTCCAGGATACGACGATCCACTTGGTCAGCGATGCCAGCTATGATGCTGTCATGCAGGAGCGTCTGGCGGCGACAACTCAGGCCAAATCGGATGCGCTAACGGCAAGAGCGGTTGCGCAAATTGCCGCTGGCAATGCAGGCCAGTCGGCTACAGACGCCGCTACATACGCAGGCGCGGCGGCTACTACCCTCGCCACCGTCATCGCGTCTGCTGAAGCCGGCGGTCAGGCGCGCATCTTCGATACGAAAGCTGCGGCAACGGCGGCCATCTCCACGATCGCCGACCAGGAGGTCGTTGAAGTCCTCATTGACGAGACTTCCGGCGGGGGGCGAACCCGCTATCGTAAGCAAAGCGGATCGCTGGTTTTCAAGCTACGTCTCGATGAGACCTGGGACAAACTCATCGAGAAAATCGCAGAAACTGGTGAAGACATCATCGGGCAGGCTTTGGCTGAGCTCCCGGCTATCGCTACCAATCGCTATACGGGACGTAGCCTGAAAGACCGCTTCTCTGATGTGGTTAGCATTATGGACTGCGGAGCGGTGCCGGGCGACGATGACGCACACGCGGTGGCCAACGACTTGGCGTTCACAAAGGCAATCTCTAAGCTGTCGCATGGCAGTGTGCTGATCATTCCCGATTTGGGAATGCCGTTCGTCATCGGTCATATGGTAAGCGTGAACATCGGTTATGTTCGCATCGCTTGTTTCGGAAAATTGAAGGCCTCGGCCTCGTTCACCGATCCCTATATGTGGTCGAATGACACTTCAGCCGACCGCTCAGAGAGCACATGGTACTGTGCCCCTATCCTCGTAGATATGCTCAACTTGGACTGCGCCTATAAGACACGGGGGCTTTACCAATATAAGCTCGATCATCAAACGCTTGACAGCGCTCGAGTTGAAAGGGCGTTCGGAAACGCAATTTATATCGACCGAATGCGAGAGAGTACGATCTACTCTCCAACGATAATCGAAGCCAAGGCACGGCAGCGCTTTTCCAATCCCGCCCAATGGCTGGCGGGTACCACATATGCCGTTGGAGATCGCGTCAGAGCTGTGAACGCTGCCTGGGACAGCGCTACAGCATACCCCCAAGGAGACATCGTCGAGTATGGTGGCGGGCGGTATATATCTCGAAAAGCGTCGACCAACCAAGCGCCTGGGAGCGATTTTGCCAGTTGGCAACCAATCCCATTCGAGGACTACGAGTGCGTTATCTCTGGGACCGGGAAGAATCCCTTTACTTACAACACCAACAGCTCGATCTCCGGCAACAGATACTGGAAAAAGGTCTATCAAGATGAGGCGGCGTTGGAGATCGTCGACAGCGTTCAGGACAATGCGGACCGATCGAACGGCAACCATATCTACACGCCGGTGATACGGGACTGCGCAAACATGTGCTTGATGCGGGTCGACAGCAACAAGTCCGGTCCTGCATTCGGCCCGCTTTCGGTCCATGGCGGCCACATACATGACATTGTACAGGGAGCCTCCTCGTATCCAGCGGATCTAGCCGGCGCTGAAACAACACCGATGCGCCGAGTTCTCGAGATCGGTTATGCTTTTGCCGTGGCGTTCTATGGGACACAATTGCGAGCGAGCGACGCTAACTCTTCGATCGTTGTATTGATCGGAGATGGCGGTGCAACGAAATTCGCGAGCTTCGTTTCCTTCTTGGAAGGGTCGATCTCCTCGGGGGGGTCGGGCGCCGTTGGTATTCTCATAATGCCCTCGGTAACGAACCAGAGCATAAAGTCGACGAGCAGAATGTTGGTGGGTAACGGTGGGACAGACGCCCTTCCGATTCT
>NZ_AULH01000017.1 GCF_000425185.1 Pleomorphomonas koreensis DSM 23070 | reverse complement strand
TCTGAACAGCTGCGTATCAAGGTCAGATGCGCCGCTGCCAAACAGAAGCCTAACGCTGTCGGATAGAACTTCGAAAAGGAAAGACCGGAAGTTATTCGTGTCCCGCTTGAAGGATATGGGACACACAACAGGGAATGTCGCCGGGCTAATATACTCATCGACGTAGTGATTGCCCGATGCCTTCGGATAGATTTTGACCGAACGCCCCTGGTAAACGTTGTCCTTCATGGTGCTCTTTGGGTCCAGAATCGGAAGGGCGTCTGTCCCACCGTTACCCACCAACATTCTGCTCGTCGACTTTATGCTCTGGTTCGTTACCGAGGGCATTATGAGAATACCGACGGCGCCCGACCCCCCCGAGGAGATCGACCCTTCCAAGAAGGAAACGAAGCTCGCGGATTTCGTTGCACCGCCATCTCCGATCAATACAACGATCGAAGAGTTAGCGTCGCTCGCTCGCAATTGTGTCCCATAGAACGCCACGGCAAAAGCATAACCGATCTCGAGAACTCGGCGCATCGGTGTTGTTTCAGCGCCGGCTAGATCCGCTGGATACGAGGAGGCTCCCTGTACAATGTCATGTATGTGGCCGCCATGGACCGAAAGCGGGCCGAATGCAGGACCGGACTTGTTGCTGTCGACCCGCATCAAGCACATGTTTGCGCAGTCCCGTATCACCGGCGTGTAGATATGGTTGCCGTTCGATCGGTCCGCATTGTCCTGAACGCTGTCGACGATCTCCAACGCCGCCTCATCTTGATAGACCTTTTTCCAGTATCTGTTGCCGGAGATCGAGCTGTTGGTGTTGTAAGTAAAGGGATTCTTCCCGGTCCCAGAGATAACGCACTCGTAGTCCTCGAATGGGATTGGTTGCCAACTGGCAAAATCGCTCCCAGGCGCTTGGTTGGTCGACGCTTTTCGAGATATATACCGCCCGCCACCATACTCGACGATGTCTCCTTGGGGGTATGCTGTAGCGCTGTCCCAGGCAGCGTTCACAGCTCTGACGCGATCTCCAACGGCATATGTGGTACCCGCCAGCCATTGGGCGGGATTGGAAAAGCGCTGCCGTGCCTTGGCTTCGATTATCGTTGGAGAGTAGATCGTACTCTCTCGCATTCGGTCGATATAAATTGCGTTTCCGAACGCCCTTTCAACTCGAGCGCTGTCAAGCGTTTGATGATCGAGCTTATATTGGTAAAGCCCCCGTGTCTTATAGGCGCAGTCCAAGTTGAGCATATCTACGAGGATAGGGGCACGGTACCATGTGCTCTCTGAGCGGTCGGCTGAAGTGTCATTCGACCACATATAGGGATCGGTGAACGAGGCCGAGGCCTTCAATTTTCCGAAACAAGCGATGCGAACATAACCGATGTTCACGCTTACCATATGACCGATGACGAACGGCATTCCCAAATCGGGAATGATCAGCACACTGCCATGCGACAGCTTAGAGATTGCCTTTGTGAACGCCAGGTCGTTGGCCACCGCGTGTGCGTCATCGTCGCCCGGCACCGCTCCGCAGTCCATAATGCTAACCACATCAGAGAAGCGGTCTTTCAGGCTACGTCCCGTATAGCGATTGGTAGCGATAGCCGGGAGCTCAGCCAAAGCCTGCCCGATGATGTCTTCACCAGTTTCTGCGATTTTCTCGATGAGTTTGTCCCAGGTTTCATCGAGACGTAGCTTGAAAACCAGCGATCCGCTTTGCTTACGATAGCGGGTTCGCCCCCCGCCGGAAGTCTCGTCAATGAGGACTTCAACGACCTCCTGGTCGGCGATCGTGGAGATGGCCGCCGTTGCCGCAGCTTTCGTATCGAAGATGCGCGCCTGACCGCCGGCTTCAGCAGACGCGATGACGGTGGCGAGGGTAGTAGCCGCCGCGCCTGCGTATGTAGCGGCGTCTGTAGCCGACTGGCCTGCATTGCCAGCGGCATTTTGCGCATCCGTTTTTGCCGTTAGCGCGTCCGATTTGGCCTGAGTTGTCGCCGCCAGACGCTCCTGCATCACCGCATCATAGCTGGCGTCGGAGAGCATCCGGAACGTGTCGCCGGCAACCTTTCCCAGAACGCCCATGTCGGGCGTCAGCGCGCCTGCCGGTATGTCGCCGCCCGTCGCGGTCTTGATCGTCAGCGGGTCGCCGCCATTGAAGCTCACCGTCACCGGCGAACCGGTATTGACGCGATAGACGTCGAGCAACACCAGCGCCGTCTCTGTAACCGCGCTCGGCGTTGTCGCCTGGATTGCATTGGCCGTACCGGCGCCGACGTCGCTCGCCGGCAAAAGGCCATGCGGCAGATCGGCCACCCTCGCCCACGCACCGGCACCAGACGCCCCAACCTTCTGATAGATGCCGTTTTTCGCCGGATCGGGATCTTGCACCACCCACGCCATGCTTTTCGCATCGTGCGCAAGATCGGCATAGAGATCCGCCCGCGTCAGATAAACGAGCCCGCCCGACGAGGTGAATGTGTTGATGATTGTCTCATAGCTGGTGAGCAGCGTGCGGATATCGCTTTTCTTGGGCGTGTGCCTGCCGCTCGACGGCACGCCGTCCGTCGAGAAATCGCGATAGACAGTCCTCGCGGTCGCCATGGCTACCTCGTCAAAAGGGTGGGAATGGTCGGAAAGTTATTCGGGGTTGGTGACTGTGATCGGCCCCGTGGGGACGGCCGTTGCCGGCCGGCCGGAAACGTTGATGGCCTGCACCCAGCCGTACCAGGTACCGGCCTCGATGCCGCTCATGGTCCGGCTGTCGGCCGTGCCAGCCGGGCCATATTCGGTGGCTACCAGCGAGGCGAATGTGAAGCTCTCATCAGTGCCGAGGTAGAGCCGCGCCGCCAGATAGTTGGCACTGTTCGGCGAGGTCCAGTCGAAGGTGATCGAGTGCACGCCGCCGCTCGCCGAAACGTCCGTCGCCACGCCCGGCGGCACCACGTCGGCTATGGCCGTGAAATACTCCCAATCCGTCCAGTCGGATTTTGAGCCGACCGACCATGTCCGCAACCTTGCCTTATAGGCTTGGCCGTCGGCCAGATAGCCGGTGCGAACGCTGGTTGCGCCAGGAGCCGACATCACGCTTTGCAACGCGTCGCTGCCGTCCGCCCGCTGCCATTGCAGCTCATAGGTCAGCGTCGACGCGACGTGCGTCCAGCTACCTGTCGCAAACGCCGCCGTCTGCCCGCCGGAGACCACCTCGGCATCGACGGCCACACCGAAGCCAGTCGGCACTGGTACGCCGGAATAGACGACGTCAACGATCGGGTTGGACGGATCACCCTCGTCGGTCGCCGCGTTGAAGGCGAGATAGTTTTCGCTCCAGACGATGCCAGAGAATTCGACCGTCAGGTTGCGCAGTGAGAGCTTGACGGCGCTGGTGATCTCGATCACCGCCTCGTCGAGCTGCGGCGGGTAATGCACCCGAACGAAACGCCGAGAGCGAACACCACGAGCCGGCTCATAGTGAGCTTTCACGGTAACGCGCGGTGACCGCGAGCGTTTGAACGCCACCGTTTGCAGACGCTGCATGTGGTTGTGACTTTGCACCACCTGATTATCAACGGTCTTCGATCGCTCGGTGTCATCGCTGGAAATGTAGGGGTCGCCAACGATCGCCGCATCTTGCGTGTTGTAGACATCGGCCGGCGAGGTGTAGCGCCCTCGCATCGCCAGTACCTGCGATGATTCCGAGGCATTGGCGTCGTAGCTGACCGAAACGAGATCGGCCCCCGTCAAGCGAATATCCGGCTCGACGTAACGGCCGGGGTGAACGCCCACCAACCCATCCGGCCGCTCGTAAATGACGAGTTCGCCGGCCTGCTCGATGAGCCGACCAATCTCGACAGGATCGTTATTGGCGCGAAACCAGAGGCCGCCATGATAACGCTTCTCGGCGGTCCCACTGCGGTTGATCACCGTCTCGTCGCAGACATTGGCCGCCTCGATCCAATCCGGCATGTACATGTCGGCAAAGCTCAGCTTGCCGCCGACCGGGTGGCAAAGGTGCCAAAGCCGTTCCAAGGCGATGTTGGTCGAAAACGCCCACGTACCATCGTCATCAGGATCTTGGTTGGTGCGTGGATCGTAGAGAAGAGCGCCGTCGAGCACGCATGAGTGGATCGGCATCTGGTTTGGGTAGACGTCGAGATAATCCTGTGACGAGACGCCGCCGCAGATCATGCGAATGGTTGCCAGACCGTCGCCGCGATGCGCCGTCGTCCAGATGGTTGGAAATGCCGAGACGACATCGCCATAGGCAGTCGATGCCTTGTCGCCGATACGCGTCTGGATATTGACCGTGCTCTTGAAGTGCGCCGGTGCCACCACGTTTCCCGAACCGTCGAGGGTCACCGCCTCATCATGCAGGTAGTGCTGCACGAAGCCTTGGATGCGGTGTCCCGCTTCGACGATGACGTGATAGGCCGTGCCCGATTGCGCCTCGAGCATGGCGTAATCGCCGCCTTTCTTGGCGCGCCCCAACACGAAAGGCAGGCTCATCGCCGATTGCTTCATGTTGTAGCTGCCGTCGTCCGGCTTGGGTACCGATGGCGCGTTCTGGCTTTGCATCAGGAGGCTCGACGCCAGATAGAGCGCGCCGGCGACCGCGACATAGCCAATTCCGAGCGCAACAGCACTGGCCACGGCCGCCGACAGGCCTGCCGAAACAAGTAGAGGCGCGATCAGCCCGGCAAGGAATTGCGGCACGTCAGATCTCCCACATGGCGATGACGGGCGCCGTCACGGTGATGACGCCTGAGGTGTCGCGGACCCGCCAGCCGGTGCCGTCCCAGATCGCGCCCCATTGGCGCCGGGCAACGGCGGCGCTGCCGATCACGGCCACCACGCCAGGCGCCGGCTTGTTGATGCGGCGGCCGCCGACCACGGCCACGCAATCACCGACGACGGGGAACAGGCCACCGGCCGCGTCGATCAGCTCCCAGAAGCCGGCCTCGGTGTCGTAGGTGCCGCGAAGGTGCGCAGCGGGATCATCGAGACCTTTGGCGAGCGCCCAATCGGCCAGCATCAGACAACAGTCCGTCGTCCCCGGAGCCCATTCACGGGCGCCGTAGGCAGCAAGAAATTCTTCCAAGGTCATGTGATCACCAGTCCGGCCAGCGCACTGTTTTGTTGATGAGGCCCGCCACGCGGTCGAGGAAACGATCGGCCGGAGCACCCGGGTTGAGCACGGCCGATCGTGCCTTCTGATCGATGTCGGACAGCACGGAACCCGACGTCATGCGGCGCAATGCGAAGCGATTGACGACGGTGATCTGTAGCGTCGAGATGATCGCGGCATCCGTGGCATGATTATCCCAAACCAGATTGTCGATTTTCCCGGTAAACTGCACTTCCGGGTCGCCGTCCGGCGCCTGATCCTCGTCGAGTGCTTGCGTCAGGATCTGCATTTTCGAACCGACGATCTCGCCAGCCTGATAATCGGCCCAAGCCAGATCCATCGTCGTTTTGTCGCATCCCGAGATAACCAGCGTCAGCGAGGCGGACTCGCCGTTGATCGCCATCTCGATTTCGTCGAGCGCCTGATCGGTTAGAGACGCCGCCCGCCAGACATCGCCATTATCGTCGATATATGGCCCACTGGAACCATCCCAGAAGCGGAGCGTCAGGCTGGGGCATTCGAGCCGCACAAGGATGCGCAGGTCTTTGATGGCCATCAGACATCCGCCCCGATCGCCAGGTCGTTCCAATATTCCGTCGCCTCTACGAAGGAGACGGAAAGCTCGTCGTTGCCTTTCCAGATGGTCCCGCGCGCCAAGGCCGTATCTGTCGCCAGCCGGCACAGGCAGGTCGGCCGGTCGAACTCCAGATCGGAACCGGTTGGAATGGCGGCCCGCAACGGCGGCTCGATCGCCACGGTCCAATCTTCGCCGTCGAGATCGATAAGCCGCCCCGTCCGATAAAGCGCGTGATTGTGGGAAAACCGCACGCCCACCAGATCTTCGGCCGCCTTGACGGAATGCAGCGTCAATCGCGTGTCGCCAATGGCGACGGTGGCCGCGAGCGTGACGGCGATCGCCGATTGCAGATAGCCGGTACCGTCCGAAAAGCCGGTGCCATCGTCATGGTCGACGATGACAGGAGGTTCAAACCGGCCCGAGGCGTAAGGCGCCGTGTCGAAGCTCCACGCCGGCACCACCACATAGCCGGTGCGGCCGCCGCAATGAGCGGCGATAGCGTCGAGCGTCCGCGCCGCCGCCGTTCCACGCACCGGCACGCCGTCAAGCGTGATTTCCCAATGGCCGGCATCGGTGCGTGTCACCCGTTCGACGCCGCCGAGCGATGGGCCACCGGAACGCGTGAAGGGAACCAGCGTCGGACGGCAGGCGCGCGGGCTGAGCAGGCCGACTGGCCACTCGATGATGTCAGCCATTGCGATAATCTCCGCCGGCTTTTTGGGCTTGGTGCATGGCCAGTGTCGGCACCACGCGGGAACCGGCCATCTTCACGGAGGTGGAGACGATCCCCGGCGCCGCCGCCCTCACCTGCGCACCCGACTCCCGCTTGACGTAAGCCTGAATACGTCCGTCATCATCGACGCTGACCACGACAGGAACCGGCTGTTGCCTGGCAAGGGCGACACTGGACAGCGAAGGTGCCGTGGTCGACACATAGCCGCCATTGGCATAGCCTTTCAGACCCCGCCGCAGCGCATCGAGGGCGCGCGGGCCGCCGGCCGCACGAACCGATTGCTGGTCGAACACATACTCGCCGGCATGGACTACGCCGGCAGGCTTGTTCTTGCCGCCGGGGCCGGTGTAGCCGCCGGTATCGAAGCCCGAGAACAGCCAGCCGAGGAAGCCGCCACTCCCCTGCCCATTGGCTGAGCCGGTTAGCAGGTAATTGAGGCCGATATTCATCATGGTGTCGCCCACCTTGCCGAGGGCATCCGAAAGAGCCTCCGAAGCGTCGCGGCCCTTGATGAGATCCGAGATGAACCCCTTCATGGCATCGCGTGTGGAGTCCTTGACGTCCCGTTCCGCTTGATGGAGGTCCCCTTGCGCCTCTCGCATCCGCGCCGTTGCTGTTTCAGCCTCTGCCATCCGAGCCGCAAGCTCGGCAATCGCTTGTGCCTGTTGAGGCGTAACCTGCACGCCAAGCGCCAGGATGCGGTTGAGCATCTCCTGCTCGTAGGCGAGCGCACGCGACTTTTCTGAGGCCAGCCCGGTCACTTCCGACGTCTGCCCGAGCGCTGCTGCCTCGCGCTGTTGTTCGGCAATGAACAGCTCACCCGACTTCACCAAGTCGTCGTAAGTCTTCAGGCGCTGCTCCATCGCCTGATCGCGGCCCGGCATCGTCTGCGCCGTGTTGCTGTAAGCCGTCGATATGATGGAGCTGTCGACATTGTTGAGGCCTTGCCACCGGCCGCGCAGCTTTCCCACGTCGCCGCCCGTCTGGCGAATAAGCTCCTGAGCCAGACGATCCTGCAGTTCCGGCGAGAAGAAGTCGGTTCCCTTCAAGCCGAGCTGCTCGCGCAGGCCGCGCAGGGTCTGCCGCGTCATCTGGTATTGCCCGAGCGCCGACGCCCCCTTGCCATTGCCGTAAAGCGCCCGATTGGCCGGGTTTGCCAGCATCTGGGTTTGCAACGCGTCGATCTGGTCGAGCGTCATCAGCACGAGATTGCGGTTGCCGCCGGTCCAGCGCCCATAATCGAGCGTCTCGTTGTAACCTCGGCGGTTCGCCGTGCCTTCGGCTTGGCCGATGAGGTTGAGCAGCCCGCCAGCCGGCGAATAGGTCTCACCACCGAGGCCGGCATTCCGGCGGCCATAATAGTCGTTCAGCGCCTCATAGCCTGCGCCGCGATCGGCCAGCCGTTCGGCCGCGAAGCGATTTGCCTCCTCGTTGAGCGATTTCTGACTTGCTGCCGCTGCCTGCAGGGCCTGCCCGAGCGTTTGGGCATGCTGCGCCGCCTCGTTGTAGAGCCCCTGCGACAGCAGATCATTAAACCGCTTGGTCTCGCTGACCATCACCCGGGTGGTATCGGAAAGCTGTGTTTCGGCTTGGTTGAGCACCTGAAGCGCCCGCGCCGCGTCGCCTGCTTCCTTGGTGGAGGCCAACAGCTCTCGCGCCATGGACCGTACGGTATCGGCGGCGCCGGTATCATTGGCGATCTGCGACACCGCGTCGCGAAACGCCAATATGGCCGCGTCATCCTTGACGGAGGCTTTCAGATTGTCGGCCGCCTGCTTAAGCGCATCAAGCCCAGCCGGACCGGCCGCGCCGGGGCCGGTGAACGCCGCTGTCAGCGAGGCGATACCGGAAAGGGCGTCGCTCTGGTTGAACGCTTCGCCGATGGAGTCGACCGCGTCGTTTGCCGCCTTCGAGATGCCTTCCCGATAGATCCGGGCCTGCTCGGCCGTCATCGCGCGGACTACGTTGCGGCTTTCGCTGTCGTATTCACCGACGCTCCTGGCCGCATCGCCCCACGCTTCCTTGATCGCCTTGATGATCTCCGGCTGTTTCTTCAGCGCCTCGGTCAGCGTGTCGGTATCCTTGCCGGCAAGGAAATACTTCACCGCCGCACCGCCGGCCGCGATCAACCCGATGGTGATCAGGTTGACTGGCGAGATCATCGATACAAAGGCCGCGCCAACTCCCTTGACGGCAGCGCCAAGCCCACCGGCACCCGTGAAGATGGCGCCGAGTTGAGTTCCCTGTTGCAGCGCAATGGTGAATGGCGATCCGCCACCCTGAAGTTGGACCGCAATATCCTGAAACTGGGCCGCAATGTTGCCGGTTTGCCCGGAAAGGCTGCTTATTCCCCGCGCTGCATCAGTGGCGCCCTTGGATACCCTCGGCAGCGCCGAAGCCGCGCCGGCACCGATACCCTTCAGGTTGTCGTTGAGCTGCTTAGTGCGCCCTTCGAGCCACGCCGCATCCTTTCCGTAGGTTGTGCGCGCCTTGGCCATGTCCTTTTCAAGCTTGGTCGCACTCGCCTCGAGACGAAGCAATAGGGCCTCTACTTCGGTAGCTGGCATGCTGTATGAATCTCCAGATCGGCTTTCTAGCCAGTCAGCGATGGGGGAACGCTATGAGAGCTATTTGCGTGGCCATGGCCGCTGTACTTACGACCGGATGTGCCTCAGATTTCGAGGTCAGATCATCCGCACCGGAAGCAAGCTTTGTTGCTAGTAGAGGGGCCGATGACATGGTTTCCTGTCTGATCGGCTCATTGCAGCAGCATTACCGGGCAATATCGCCTCAGCGCTTCGTCGCTCAAACCATCGCACCTGGCGCCGAATACGACATCGTGCCAACTGACGGCTTTGTAAATGGCCACTGGATTTACACGGTCAGCGTCAAATCCAGAACCGGTGGCTCCGAGGTACGGCTGTACAAGGGTCAGATCATCCTATCCAGCATCACTGAAAGCATGATTGCCGGCATCACAGCATGCGGCGCTTCTCAAGTCGTCACATCCGGCGCCGCGTCGAGCGCAGCCGCAGCCCGCTCGAATTCGTCCTGAGTAAGGCCGCCATCAGCCTTTGCGCCGTTAGCCTCTGCCCAACCGACTGAAGCAGCCTGGAACTGCCAAAGGCTCATGGCCTCCACCTCTTGCGGGGTGAATCCCATGGCCGCGCCGGTACGATAGAATTGACCGATCTTCAGTCGGTCGTCGGGGGAGCCGTCGGCGCCGTCGTCTCCCCCTGCGATTTTCCCGGCTCTTCGTCCGGAACACCCATCAACCCAGCCTGAAGAATGGCTACCGCCGTCGGCAGGGTTTCCGCCGGCGGACGCTCATCGCAATAGGTCCGGACGAGATGCAGCGCCTCCGATGGCTTCATGCCGCCGCCGATCAGGCCGAGGCGTATTACCTCGCGCCGGTCGTCCGCCATGGGCTCGTATGCCAGCATACGGGCCAACACCCTGAAGGACGACACACCGGTCTTTTCCTCGAGCTCGCGAAGCTGGCCGATAGCGAACCGGAACTCGTGTTCTCCATCGCCGAAGTCAAGGCTGATCGACGCGTTGCGGCTCATCAGGCGGCCGCCACGTTCGATTTCACAAGCTCGCCATCGCCTTCGCCGGAAACGTTGATTTTGTACTTTTCGCCAAACCGCCCATTGAGCGTGTGTTTGACGTGCGCTGCTCCAGCATAACGGCGGATCGGAGTACCGGAGCCAGTGCCGGCGCCATCAAGATCAAAACGAATGTTCGTCGATTCGCCGCCAAAGCTGGCGCCTTCGATGAGGTCCAGCGATCCGACGGCCATGACGCCGGCAAAGGAAAATGACCACGAAAGAGAGACGACATCTCGCTCGGTCCATGCAGGCGCATCCGGATTGTCGCAATCCGGGACTGTCGTGTCGTTGGTCGACTTGTCGAGCGCCAGCTCGACCTCCGTAAAGCCGCAAACCTTTGTGAAAACCTCCGGGGTGGCGCCATCGCCGATGTAAAATGTGCCGGCCCCGAACTTCTGGGTAGTTGGCTTAGCCATGATGAACTCCTTAAGAGGCCGGGTCTATCAACGCCCGGAGTGTGATGACGCCGTGGCTGGTTTTGCCATCGACATCGGCGAAAACCTCGGAGCTGCGCACCTGCAACTCCACTAAACTCCACGCGGCGCCGAGATCTAGCTCGGCACCCTCAAGCGCGGCGACAACGGCCGCCACAAGCCGCTGGCATTCCACCTTGCCGACGGCACGCGACCAGACGTGCAAGGTCACGTAGACCTCGCATGCCTCTTCCATGCAGCCGGCGCCGTCGTCGATTTCTTGAATGGTGCCGATGGCCGTATAGGGAAAATCGACACTGTCCGGCACGGCGTCATAAATACGCATGCCCTGAATGGCCGCAGCCTGGGGGCTACCCTTCACCGCCGCCGCAATCGCGCCCTGCAACGCAAGCCCTGCCGGATCGCTCATTTGTTCACCGCTGCTTTCACGGCCTTGCCGATGGCCCGCGAAACTGCCGATTTCGCGCGCTTCTTGTTGGCGCGGAACGGGCCGTAGAAGAAGGGCTGTGCTGCTGTTCCGGGATGCTGCGTGCCGGCAAATGCGCCGCCGTTTTCATGCGGCGCGGTGCCGAACTCCACGAAGCGGGCATAAAAGGCCTTCCGGTCGCCTGCGATAATGGTGGCGGTCAGGTCGGGATCGCCCTGCCCAGCTTTCCCGCTGGCAAGGTTGGCGGAACTATCGAGTTCCACGTTGCCCATCTGGTAGCGGATGCTGTCCCGAAGGTCGCCGCTCTGCTCGGCCACCAGCCGCTTCTGGCTCTCGACGATGCCGCCGGCTTGCTTCTCTATCTCGGCACGCACCGCCTTCCTGATCTCTTTCGGGATGGCGGCGAGGATCTTCAGCGTCCGCTCACGGCTTCCGCGTCTTGCCATCTCGCTGCACCTCCTGAAACACGCCCTCGGGCGCCGCCTTCCAAGCCGCTTCGGTGGCAAGAACCTTCTGCCCGGCCTTGAACGCGACGATCACGCCCAGCTTGGCGCGAAAGTCCCAGTCGCGCAGCACTTCGACGCGGTGCGCCATCAGGTTGCCACCCCGATTTCGATGGTCATTTCGATGACGTCGACCAGCGGAATGATGGCGCGGATCGCCGCGACCGCGTCCTTGTTCGGCCCGGCCATGAACACGATCCGGTCGGCCGGGGTCACGCCCGCCGTGCCGCTGTCGCGCCGCACCGTCACCGTGCCGGCCCGCGTCGACTGCAATCGCCCGGCGGCCACGGCCTCGCGCCCGAACTCCGGCCGATATCCGGCCCACCGTTCGATCAGCGGCGCCCACGCCTGAATGGTGTTGCCATACCCATCGTCGCCGGCATTGCCATAGCGCTCGAAGCGGACGCGGGTATCGAGGCGACCGGCGGCAGTCACAGCCAAACCCGATAGGGCGTGAGCAGCGCCTCGACCGTGGTCGACATGGGGATCTCGCTCGCCGCGGCGCCCATCGACGCCGTCTCTCGATTTGCATAGAGATCGCCGACCATCAGCAGGATGGCGGCGCGGATCGGCGCCGGCACATCTTCGGCCGACGGATAGCCGGCACGGTAGCGCACGCGAACCACTTCATGATCGGCGCGGATCGCCGGCCAGCCCTTGCCGAAGGCCGGCCAAAGGCGCCAGCAAGCCCCGGCGCCGGTCAACCTGTAATCCTCCGGCGCCATCTCCTGTGGCAAGCCATTGGCGTCGTCGTAGGCCAGGCCCTCGATCTCGATCACCGGCGGATATGGAAGGGCGATGCCATATCGATAAGGCCAGCAATCCAGCCGCAACTCCAGCGTCTGCGCCATCAGCGACCGTCCAAGCCAGCCTTCCGGCCCGTCGACATGTTGCGTGGCCGCCGCGATCATGCCCTCGACGCTCGTCTGCTCGTCATCACTATCGATGCGAAGGTGCTGCTTTGCCTCTTCCCATGTGATAAGCGGCAACGGCTTCTCGATGATCGCGACGGCCATGGTCGATCAGTCCTCATCCACGAGGACGTGGAAGGTGCCGCTCTTGGCGTTGCCGCCCTGGGCAATGGCGATCTTGACGCGATCGTTCGCCACGGCCACCCGCTCCTGCACGGCGGTACCGCCGGCAGCGAACAGCGCCGCCACGCCGGCCTGCGAATGCGTCGGGGCGCGGGGATAGCGCACGGCCGAAGCGTTGACGTTGGATTCCGTCCAGATGTTTTCGCCGGTCGCCTCGGCGGTCACCGTGAAGTCGACGCCGTCGGCGAAGTCGGTCTTGACGTAGTGGACGGAATGGATCTTGCCAGACACGCGCGGCGTATAGACCGTGACCGTGCCATCGGCCGCCGTGGTGGCCGTTACCTTGTAGCGCCTCATGATGATGTCCTCTTGAGGGTGCGGCGCCGCAGCGCCTGGGGCGGGGCCTTGGCCCCTCGGTCCGCCGTCAGGCGGATTTGTTTGTCGGCTTGGGCGCGGCCTTGTTCTTCGGCGCCTTTTCGGCCTTCTCGGCAATGCCGCCAAGGTCTTCAAGCGCGCCGGGGTGCTTCTTGAGCAGCTCGGCGCCGAGGCTGTCGGATACCTCGAACTCTTCGTTGGGCCGCAGGCTGTCAGCCTTCACGGCGCTGATATGGATCTGGTCGAGCGCTTTGAGTTTCATGATCGTCTCCATTGTCTCGGCTCATGAATGGGGCGGATTGCTCCGCCCCACATGATCAGCCGAGCCGGCGGTCAGGCCGCCAGCGCGTCCGAGAAGTCGCCCTTGACGAAGGCTTCCGGTCGATAGACGGCCAGGGCCGCGCGCTCCTCGGCACGGATCGTCACCAGGTTCTTTCGGAAGTTGTCGCTATCCTCGGTCGAGATTTCGACGTTGGCGTCTTCGCGGTCGAAGATCTGCGCGCCGAGCTGGAAGGCACCGACCAGGAATTTGTCGACCGTCATGGCGGGGGTTTCCACTACAGGCAGACGCCACAGGCGCGGCTCCGAACCGCCCTGCGGATTGGCGAACAGGTACGCGCCGTCGTCGGTTTTGGTCAGCTCGATGTCCGCCCAGTCGGCCGGATGCATGGCGATGCCGTTGGCGGGATATTCGGCGAGGAACGCCTGCAGGATGGCAAGTCGGATCACGTCGATCTTGGTCATATTCCCCGCTGCCGAAGGAACGATTGGCGCCGAGTAGGCCGAGGCCTGCGTGTAGATGCCGTTGAGATCGGTACCGGTGCCGCTGCCATTGAGAAGCTGGTTCTCCTCGACGTACATCAGGCCGTAGCGCAGGCGACCGTCGATGTAGCTCTGCAACTGCGGCACGTCGTCGAGGATCTGCTTGGTCGCCAACACCCAATGGGCGATGGTGGTCACCGCCGTCGTGACGATGTCGAACTTGATATCGCTCTGCGGCTTGCTGGCACCCAACGTTTCCGACACGGTGGCGGCATTGTTGGTGAAGCCCGTTTCCTTGACGTACTGCAAGGCGTTCGAAGCAGTCCGCCCGGGCGTCAGCAGATCGCGGATCGTCATGCGGCGGGGCGGCGGGGCGATGATGCCGGGCAGCCGTTGAGGCACGATCAGATCGCCGGCAGAGCCGTCGGCGTCGGTGGTCAGCGCCGAGATGATCGCTTTCACCGGAATGCTGATGCGACCCTTGCCGCCGGCCTTGACCATGGCCTTGTAATCCTCGTGCTCGGTGACCTGCTGGCCGATCGTCTTCGCCTTGCCCGGTTCCTCGCCGCGCCGAACCAGCTTCTGTTCGATCTCGGTCAGGCGGGCCGAAATCTCGTTGTGCTTGATCAGCGCTTCGTCGGCGGTCTTCTTGGTTTCATCGGTGACCTTGCCGAGACGCTTCATCTCGGTCTCGGTGGTCTCGGCCGACTTCTTGA
Source organism: Pleomorphomonas koreensis DSM 23070 (assembly GCF_000425185.1). Classification (GTDB taxonomy): domain Bacteria; phylum Pseudomonadota; class Alphaproteobacteria; order Rhizobiales; family Pleomorphomonadaceae; genus Pleomorphomonas; species Pleomorphomonas koreensis. Next base: position 92,521 of record NZ_AULH01000017.1, on the reverse strand, counting down.
CGTCGTCGGCGGCCTTTTTCAGCTCTAGGGCGAGCTTGGTCAACTCGGCTTCGCCGCCGCTCTTGCCTTCCGGCTCGAAGACGATGCGGCCCGAACGCAGGCCGGGAATGCCGCAGGCAAGAAAGGCCACGGAGCCGGCGGCAGCCGCCAGCCCATGATAGGAGGTTTTCATTTTGGGGTTTCCTTGGGTTAGCTTTGGAAGCTGGCAAGCGCCTCGCGCAACGCGCGGATGCCTTCGTCAGCCTGTTCGTTCGCCTTGCCCTCGGACTCGCTCCGAATGGCTTTTGCGTAGCCGACAGAGGCGATCTGAACGGCCATCGCTTTCGGAACACCTGCCTCGCGCAGGATGTCCTCGAATTCTTTGACGGGAAGTGGCTCGCCATCGCGCAGGCGCCGCGCAAACTCTTCGAGCCGACCGCTGAAGGCCGTTTTCACGCCCTCGATCCCCGCCCGGCTGTTGGCCGCGAAATTGACGGGGCTCACTTCCCACAGGTCGATTTCGTCCAGATGCGTCACGCCGCGGCGCTTTTCATCCGGGTGACTTTTGATCGTCTCGTAGCCGATCGACAGCCCGCGCAGCCGTTTTGCCTTGGCGCTGCGATAGGCTCTGAGGCCGGCTGGGTCTTCGAGATCCAACTGCCCACGAACGAACAGCCCCTTGCGGTCCTCCGCCATGTCGGTCCAGTCACCGATGGCGAAATCATCATGGCGATGGCCGAAGAACATTAGCGGCATCGTGCCGGCGGCCTTGTGCCTAGCCAGCGACGCGGCGAAAGCGCCGCGCGTGATGATGTCGCCATAAGAGTCTGGTTCGCCGCCGAACGTGCTGCCATAGCCTTCGATGACGCCTTCGGCCGAAATGTCCTTCACCTCTAGGGCGAAGCCCTTGGTGGCGAACGCGCTGGGTGCCTTGATCTTCATGGTGCGCCATCCTGATTGTCGTCGAGCGGCAGCCCGCCGTTTTGGCTGGTCGTGGTTTGCTGCCCGATCGGCACGTTTTGGGCCTGTACTGTCAGCGCATCGCCACCCGGCAGCGGCGGCATGTTTTCGAAGGCGCGCACCTCGTTTCGGGTGTAGATGCCGTTAGAAACCATGATCTGATAGAACGTGGCGCGCGCTGCGCTGTCGGTGCGCAGCAGTCCTTCGACACTGAATTCCGCAAAGATGCCTCCGCGCTCGGCAGGCGGAATAAGCGAGCGGCTGATCGCCTGCTCGACACGCTTGAGGTATGGGCGCAGCGAGAAGGTCAAAAAACCGATCATCTGCTGCTCGAGGCCGGTGCCCCAGCTGGTCGACTTCTGGGTATGGCCGATCATGAACGGCGGCACCCGGAACCAGCGGCACAGTTCTTCGACGTGGAACTGACGCGTTTCAAGGAACTGCGCGTCATCGGGGTTCATGCCAACCGGCACCGGATCCATGCCGGCTTCGGCCAGGAACACGCCGCCGGCGTTCATGCTGCCCGACAGCGGTTCGATGATGTTCTCGCGCAAATCCTTGCGCTGCGGCGCGGTAAGGATCTGCGACATCTTCAAGATGAGCGACGGACGGAACCCGTTCGCGAACATCTTGCCGGCGTGCTCCTCGGCCGCCGTCGCCGTGCCCATCGACTGCCGGGCGAACGATATCGGAGACAGCCCCACGAGCCCTCCGGTACCAAAACCGCGCACGTGAAACACTTCGTTTTCGCGCAGCACTCGCTGACCACGGGGGTCAGAGTAACGGTAGATGCGCTCGCCGTCACGGTTCCGCTCGACGTTCATCAAATCACAGCGCAGGGGCGTCAAAGCCACCAGGCGCTTGCCGATAAATTCTTTCTCGGCGTAGGCGTTGCCCCAAAGGCCGAGGCAGACCAGCACGAATTCCCAGAATTCGACGGCCGTATAATCAGCGCTCGGCGAGTCGTGCAGCAGCGCATAGAGCGGATGGTCGGTCGCCGCCGACCTGGCATTGTTCGCCCCGCGCCGGTAGGTGATGAGCGGCAACGTGGCCGCTGTCTCGGCAATTAGGCGAATACACGCCCACACCGTCGACAGCTGCATGGCCGAATCCGGCGTCACTGACTTGCCCGACGCCGTTTGATATGCCGCAGCCATCATCTTCGACAGGTTAGGGTCGGCGATATTGATGCCTCGCGTCGCCTGTATCACCTGCTTGATGCGGACACGCCACGGCAGGCGCTGGTTCAAGTCGCTCACGTCGCCTCACGCCATGATCGGGTTGCGCAGGAAGTCGTCCAAAGAGCCACCTTCACCCCCTGCTTTTGCCAGCCCCGTCGCCATGATCAGCGAAACGACAGGGTCGATTTTCTCGGCCGACTTGCGCTTGCTCGGCTTGATGTTGCCGGCGTCGTCCTGCGCATAGCGCACGTTGCCGACCGCCCAGCGCATCACCGGATGCCCGCCCGCGTCGTAGAGTCCCGAAAGCGCCATCGCCTCGAAGTCCTTCGACGGCTGAGACATCGAGTAGTAGCCCTGCCCGAAGAACTGCACCGGCAGTCCCGCATCGAGAAGAATCACGCCTGTTTCATGCCCCTGAAACAGCCGGTCGACGGCGAGGCCCTGAATGTCGTAGACCTCGGCGTCGGCGATCACCTGAGCGCGGATCGTCGGGTAGTCGATGGTGTTTCCGTCCGTCTGCATGATCGCGCCGACGGTAACCCATCGGTCGTAGGGCACCCTGTCGTCGCGCGACCGTTTCTCGATTGACGCCGCCGGCACCCATAGGCGCGGTAGGATCGTCCACCGCGTCTCGTCGCCTTCGGGTGGGAAGAGCAACACCCACGCGGTTAGATCGCTGGTCGACGACAAGTCGAGCGCGCCGAAACATTTCCGGCCGCGCATTTCCTCGGCGATGCGCAGCCACCGTTTCTTGTCCGGCGCACCGGAGTCCCATTTGTCGAGCGGTATCCAGTGCGCGGCGACGCCGACCCACTGGTTGAGGTAGTAGCGCCGGAAGTCCGCCTCGAGGCGCGGGTTTCCCCGGCTCTTGGTCCAGAGATCGCGGACGAAACGCAGCGTCGGCGATACGCCGAGGTTCGGGCTCGCCTTTCGCCAGGTTGTTTCACTTGCCGGATCGTCGTCCGGCCCCGCCGCGAACACGACAACCAGTTCGTCGGTCGCCGATATTTCGCCCGCCTGTTTGCGCAGGCACTCCCCAAACAGTTCCTCGCCGAAGTTGCCCTTCAGGCCTGCAGTCGACGCCAGAAGTGTCATCGGCTGATCGCGGCCCGACATGGAGCCGGTCAGCGTCGAGAACAGCGCACCGTCGCGCCATTCATGCACCTCGTCACCGCACAGCACCGAGGCGTTAAGGCCGTGCTTTCCTTCGGCCTTGCCGGTCAGCGGCAGGAACTTGGCGAGCAGCTCGGCGCAGAACAACGAGCCGGCCAGCGTTTGCACCTTGCGGCGCAGCACCTTCGACATCTGCACCATGCGCGTCATCTTCTCAAAAACGATGCGCGCCTGGTCTTCACTCGATGCGAAGGCATAACCCTCGCCGCCGAATTCCCCGTCGATCAACCAGAACAGGATGGCCAGAGCCGCTAGGAACTCAGTCTTGCCGTTCTTTCTGGCGATCCACAGCCAGAGCGTCCGGTAAAGCCGCGTTCCGTCCTGGAGCTTCCATCCGACGAGCAGGCGAACAGTTGCCGCCTGCCATATTGAAAGCGCGAACGGCTTGCCGCCCCAGCGGCCGACCGTGAAGACGAACCATTTCGGCCACATGCCGATGATGCGCTCGGCGAGTGCCGCATCGAACCAGGCACCTTCGACCGCCACCGACTTGTCCCACTCAAAGCCAACGAAATCGAAGCCGGCCGCGACCGCATCGATCACCCATTGCGGGCGATCAGTTGGGCAGTCCCGTTCCTCCTGCCGATCGACCGAAGCCGATGATATCGTCGTCGTCATCGATCTCCGTAGGCGCCACCGGCTCGGCCGGTTCGGCTGTCTGGTCCGGTTTGTCGGGCTTGTCCGTTCGATCGAAAAGGCCGCCGAAGCTCGGCAGCGCGTTCATGTCGCGCATGATCGCCATGCGGTAGCGCGGGTTGAGGCCGAAGCGGTCTTCGAGATCGATCATCCGCTTTTCAGCGAGCTCACGGGCTTTCACGGCCGGGTGCATGCGCACCATTTCGTCGCCGGATGTCGTCTTCACCGTTTGGGTTCGACCCTCGCGCTTGATCGTCTTCGACAGCTCGGCCCAGTCGGCGACGTGAACGCAGTAGCGGCCGAAGGCCTCGAAGTCGGTCGGCGCCATGATGTTCGATCGGATCAGATCCGGCGCGATCCGCTCCCACACCTTGCGGGCGTCCGTGAACTCCCGGCCTTTGAGCACATACGGCACGCCGGCATCTTGCACCTTTGGCGCCCGCTTCGGCGAGGCAGTCGGCGCGGTTGCTTTGCGGCGACCGGGATTGCCCATCGCCTCCTGCAATCCAGCCGGTTGTTTCCGCCGCCCCATCGCTCACCACCCAACAAAAAAATCCTGAGAATTTTGCGCCCAAAAACTCGTGACTGACCCACCGGTCCGGACGGCAAGGGGGGCGGACTTTTGATACCCCCCCCCTGCCTGCCCGCTCATGTCGCGTGAAACACATGTTTCACATGACCGGGCGGCCGAGGCGCTTGGCGAGGGCATCGAGGGCGGGCTTGCCTTCGTGCTCGGCCCGCTGCTTCGGCCCATCGTGGCAGGGCTTGCAGCAGGGAACCCACCAGTCCGTTTCCCAGAAGGTGGCGGGATAGGTCTGTTGCGGATAGAGATGATCGACGAGCGTGGCCGGCGTCACCCTGCCCTCTGCCTCGCAGTAGCCGCACAGCGGATGGGCCAGCAGGTAGCCCTTGCGTGCCTTGTCCCACCTGGTGGTGTAGCCGCGCTCGCGCGCCGAACCGCGCCGCTGATCTGCCTCACGATCCCGCTCTGCCTTGGTTCGCGAGCCGGACGGACGGAACAGCGGCGGCATGGTCGGCAAGCGCTACTCCAACGAAAAGGCGCCCACCGTTTCCGGAGAGCGCCGCCATAGAAAACCATTATGCCGAAAACGGAAGTCCCGTCGGCTGGAGTTGGGCCAGGAGTCGAAATCCGAAGATAACACTCGACCGGATCACCCAACGTGTCCTGGGAAGCAGGAACTATGCCAACCTGCGTATCATGTCAATCGGGACCACCGTTGGCGTCGCCTTGCCAAGCAGATCTACCTCGACAGTGACCCGCTTCGTTTCCTCGCTCTTGCCCTCGACGCGCTTCACCGTAGCCTTATAGCCATCGAACCATCCATGCGTCAGCATCACACGGTCACCCACCATAACCTGTTGAGCATCCACGGCAAAGTCGAAGCACCCCATATCCTCCGCTGCCATCAGGTCGGCGATCTCGTGGGATGATATCCGTACCGGCGTATCGTCCATGCAGACGATACCGGCCACGCCATCACAGCGGTGGATAAGCTCCCAATCCATCGCCTTCATCCCGACGAACAGGTAGCGAGGGAATGCCGGACGGTGCACGCGAGCGCGCTTGGAGCACTTCCCCTTCCGCTTGCGAATCGTCTTCCACACGACTTCTTGCGGCGCATAGACCATGAAGCCCCTGGCCCGCAGCCCACTGGCCGCCCTATCCTCACAGCGGGGGTTGGTGTGGATCACATACCAGTCGTAGTCGTAAACGTCGGACTGGCACGCCCTGAGAAGGGTTTCGGTGTTCACCGGGATAATCGCTGCCGCCGACTTCATCGCCCGTCTCCTTCCGTCCGCTCGCTCTCCGCAACAACGCCTTCAGGCGGCAAAACCGAAGGCATCCAGATCCGGTCCGCCCTCGATGGGGTTGGAAGGCGCATGCGCCGCGCGGCGAACCACTCCCGCCACGCGACGAACTCCGGCGAGGCGACGAGCACATAGACGAAGCTCGCCGAAGCGGTTTCCAGCGCTTGCGCCTCGGCTAGTGGTACGGCCACGCCCTGCCCTCGCTCGGCCTGTTGCGCCATGAAGCGGGCCTTGCTGGCGGATGGGCTTTGCCCTCCTGCCTTGGCATGCTCGTAGAACCGGCACCACCAGGCGCGGCCGAATGGCGATAGCGGCACCAACTCGGTCGGAGTGGTCGCCGAGGTCGAAGCATCCACCCTCTCGAAAGCCTTATCCCTCAGGTACGTCGCGGCGTTCATCAGCGTCGTGCGCTTCGCCCGTCGCTGACCGGCAACCACGGCGTCGATGGTGGCGGGTACGGCGGCGGTTTTCCTCTCAGAAGCCGAAAGCCCCTTCCATGCCGAGAATGCCCGGCTTCGGATGTCGAACCTCAGCTTTGGGTCGGCGGCAATCCACATGGCGAAGAACCGTCCGAAGCCTTCTTCGTCGTCATCGCTCGCGCGCGTCTCTCTCACCCCCTTGGGGGTTAGGGGGGAAGGTTCCTCTTCCGGTTTATTCTTCCGGTTAATAGGGGTGACTCCAGTGTCACCCCCGAGGGTGACTCCAGTGTCACCCCCGAGGGTGACAGATTGACACCCTCCCGAGGGTGACAGACTGACACCCTCCCCTTCGTCGGCATCTCCGGAATCCTTCGCTTTCGTGATGCGAACTTCCATGTTGATCCGATAGAGATTGGAGGTCTGCCGTCCGCCTTCGGCATGGCGAAACTCTTTCACCAGCAAGCCAAGTTCCTCCAACGCTGCAATGTGCCTCTGCACGCTGCGGCGGCTCTGGCAGGCCATGCCGGCAATTGTGTCGAGTGCCGGAAAACTGGCGTCCGTAGTGTGGTTGACGCAATCCGCGATGGCGACCAGCACCATCTTTTGGTAGGGATCGAGCCATTGGCTGAGCGCCCAAGCCATCGTGGCGTTGCTCATGCCGCGTCCCTCCCCGCATCGTCACTGGCCTGTGCAGCCGCGATTTTCGCCTCGCGTTCGCGCTCGAAAGTCCGTTGGGCCTCGATGTAGGCGCGGAAGCCGTCGGCATATTTCCGCACGAAGGCGAGCGTGGTGCGGGTTGCCGACTGTACGTCGAGCTGACGTTGCGCCGTCTCCGGCCGCAGTTGTCCGCGCGATACCCGGAATTCGATCCGGTTGGCTTCCGCGTCGGCCAACTGGCAATAGGCCGCGATCTGATCGTCGATCGATGGCTTGTACTTGGTGGGCGCCTCAGCCATGGTCAGCCCCTCCATCCGATAGAGCGCGATTGCCGTCGTCATCACCGGGCACGCGCTGACGAAGGGAGCGGACGGCGTCGATAAGCTCGGCATCGGTGGATTGCGGCGGCATGCCGAGCGCGTCCCAGATGGCCGCTCGGAGGGCGTGATAGCGAAGCGCCGGACGGCAGGTGAGATCGTCGGTCATTCGCCCGCCCTCCCAAATATTTCGAGCTGCTGGCGTTCGGCATCGAGGGCGCACCAACACGCCGCATTGAGCCAAAGGACTTCGGTCCTTGGCCGCGCTCCGTCGGCATAAGTTTCGAGCTCGAGGCGGTGCCAGTTCGCTAGCGCGTCGTCATAGAGTGGATGCGCGTAACCGGAGAGCACCACCATACCGGTGAGGCTGCAAAGGGTGTCCAGAAGCGCCACATGATCGGCGTCGGCCATCTCGTGGGCGTACATCCGCCAGCCGAGATCATATTTGTTGCCTTGGGCGCGGGTGGAATGGATGTAGGGCGGATCGACGTAATGCAGCGTTTCCACGCCGTCGTGCTGGCGCATGACCTCAACCGCAGGCCTGCACTCGATCACGACCGCCGCCAGACGCTCTATGAGGGCATCCATGGCCGCCGGGTAGTTTGCCCAATCTTGGGCCGGCGTCGTTCCGAAGCGGTTGCTGTTGGCGCGGAAACCGGTCGAGCGGTGCCCCTTGGCCTGGCTTGCATGGGCATTCGAGCCGAACCCCATGAAGGATCGCACAACCAGCCGCCGCGCCCGTTCCACCAGATCATCGGTAGGCTCATAGGCTTCGCGAAACTCCTGCCGGGCGAAAGGCGTCAGTCGCAGCAACTCCTGCAGTCGTCGCGCCGACGGCTCATCCCTCAGCACGCGGAACAGGCCAACAACCTCCCCATCGAGATCATTGTAGATCTCGCCATAGGCACGTGACTTGCGCACCAGCACTGAGGCCGCACCGCCGAACGGTTCGACATAGATCCGATGCGCCGGAAAATGGCCGATGATCCATGGCGCCATGCGCCACTTGCCACCATGCCAGCGGAGAACGGGACGGGATGGCGCGTTCACTCTGCCGCCTCCATGAAAAGAGGCATATCGGCCGCTTCGTAGCTCGCAGGCGCCATTACTTCGCGCGGGCGGTAGTTTGCCGCCACCAGCGCTGCCGCCTCTGTCGGGCAGACGCTGTTGCCGCACATGTAGCCTTGCTGCTCTAGCGTGAACCGGACGATGCGGCCGTGCTCGTCAATGCCGTGGTCGATGACATAGTCACGCCGGAAGCCTTGCGCGTTGAACCTCTCGCGCGGCGTCAACATGCGCATACCAATGTCTATGAGGACAAATGTCAGCCCGTCGACCTCGATCGTGACGAACTCGCCGCCATCCCAGCAACCATGCGAACGCAGAAACTCGGCAACCTGCCGCGCCCTGGCGTAATACTCCGGCCCGAATGGAGGGGCTGAGGCCAGTACCTCGGCAAGCCCGAAGCGCGGCTTGGCCGTCTCGGTGCGGCTTGGCTCGTCGACCGACGCGCCGTCGTCATCGGTGCCGTAGTAGACCGTCATCAGCGGCAGGCTGACGAGGGCATTGTGGTTGCCGCCAGCCGATATCGTGCGGGACGGTTCATCGGCACCGGCTTCGCGGCGAGAAGATCCGCGAAGCGTCAGCATGCTCGCCGCAATCAGCGTTTCGGCTGCACCATCAGCGACGAGCGTCCGCCCCGACTGGTCTGCCGGCGAATCCGGCAGGCCTGAGTTGCGCATGGTCGCCATGGCCGCTGCGATAACGGTCTGTTGCGAGCCCTTGGTTGTGACCGTAGACAAAGGCTCGTCGGCACCTCGCGCCATCGCACCCTGGCGCGGCCCGTCGTTTTGCTGGGCCATATAGGCGGCAACGAGTTGAGATTTGCCGTCCCCACCAGCGACGAGCGTCCCGCTCGGTGCATCCGCGTCGTTTGAAATCGAGTTGCCGAACTGACGAGCAATGATTGCCGAGACCAGATGCCCCGGCAGGCTGTCGCTTGCCGGAATAGTGGCCGCTGGCAGGTCAACCGACCTCGATCTAGGCTCGTCTCCGGCCTTCTCCTGCAACCGTGGGGCTAGGAAAGCGCTGACGACCTGGTTCTGATCCTTCGGGCTCGCCGTGATCGTCTGCCCCGGAAGGGTCGCCGGACGGTGGTTGCCGCCATGCTGGGCATAGGCTACGTGCGGCGCCACGATCGCATCGTCACGCACGCCCGTCATGGCCGAAAGCGGCGCATCTGATGGCCGGTCGCGGGCATCGTCACGCGCCGCAGAGGAGTGGTTGACCTTCACCATGAACGGCCTCGGCGCATCGAGCACGCGCCGTTTCACGCCTTTCGCCACGCGACCGAGGGTGTTGCGGGCAAGCGGACGTTTGGCCCGGATGCCGAATTTGGTTTTGATCTCCTCAGCCGTAGCGAAGATCGACGGACATGGCAGATTGAAGTCGATTCCCTCGGCGACGGTCACCCACGGTTTGAGCTTGCCGGCGGCGATGCGGGCAGCGTCGGCTGCATCGTTTGGGTTGCCGTGCGTCGGCTCCGGCCAGACGATTGGCTCGTCGTCGCGCCGCATGATCATGTAGAGCCGGTTGCGGATGGTGCCGGCGCCGCTTTTCCATGCGCGTCGCTGCCGCCACTCGATCTTTTTGTAGCCCAGCGCCCGCCACGCCCCGACGAACTGGTTGAAGATCTCGCCCTTGCGCGCCGGGTCTCGCTTGCCGTTCGGCAGCAACGGTCCCCAATGCTCGTATTCCTCGACATTTTCGAGGAACACCACGCGCGGGCGCTGCCACATGGGCAGGGCCTTCACCCAACCGACGATCGCCCAGCCGATGCCGCGCGTCGTCCGGTCGGCATCGCGCAGCGGCGCCGAGCCCTTGGCCTTGGAATGGTCGGTACAGTCGGGTGACATCCACAGCATGCCGATCGGCAGACCGTCGCAGAGGCCGACGGCATCGACCACGGCGACATCCTGCACTAGGTGGTGCGTGCCGGGGTGGTTGATCCGGTGCATGGCGAGCGCCATGTCGTCGTGGTTCACGGCGATATCGGGGTCACAACCAAGCGCGATGCGGATGCCCTCGGACGCCCCGCCGCCGCCGGCAAAGCTGTCAATCTTGAGTTCGCGCAGCATGCGCGGGCGAAGGGGCGCGTTCATGCTGCACCTCGAAGCAATGCACGGCGAATGTGGCCGGTCAGAACCGATACGACTTTCCAATAGAAGGCCATTGGCGCCTTGTGGGTGCGCCAGCACTTCTCTGCACGCCCACGAGCATCCATGGCGAGGTCCTGAAGAATATCGCCAAGCACTTGGCGGGTTTCGACGGGCAACGACTGAAGGCGCTTGAATGCCGGAAGGGCTAAGATCGGGTTACGGACCTCAGGGAGGTTGCTGCGATCGATCATTGCTTCGCCCTCCACGCTACGTCGTCAGGCACCCTTTCCAGCTTCTTTGCGAGATCCGGATCAGCCTCGATCTCGGCGGCAGCAGTCGCCCGCTTTTGCGCGCCGGCCTGCTTGGTCCCGCCGAGCACGACGGCGATACGTGGGAATGAGATCCCGAACACATCGAAGGCGATGCGGACCACGTGACGGCGGAGTTTCCGCTCGTCGAGCGTTTGGTAACGGCTGTCGCCGGACTTGAGTTCGGCATCGACGCCGAGGGCATCGGCGACGGCCTTGCCGAGGAGGTCGATTATCCTTCGATCGGAATCCCCAGCATTAAGGCGCGCAGGCTCGTCGCTTGCGAGACCGCCACATCCCGTCTGCGACACGACAGGCTCGCCACCGGCAGGCACATCACCCATTGGCGAGAGCGAAACCGCGTCGTCTGAGGAAGCTTCACCGATGTCAGCCGTTTCACCTTCGCGGCGATCCATTTGCGCCGAGCCTTCCGAACTTTCTGGATTTTCATCCTCACCTCCATCCGCCTCGTTGCCCCAGGCATCCCAGCCCGGCCGGCGGCGTCGGGCATTGAGTTCGATCTTGGTGAAAGTCGGGAAGTAGGCTTCGGCTATGACGTGCACATTGTCCGGTTTCACCGAGTGCTCACCGACGGGCGCAATGAAATAGCTCGGAAACTGAGTGCCCGGCGTCGGTGCCGGCGGGTTGCCTCGCTTGGCGACCAACACGATTTCATGCTCGCCGGAGAACCAATAGGCGGTCCCCCTCGCCTCGCCGACCCTTTGCTTGATCCAGACGAGATGGGTCACATACTGGAAGCCGTGGGCTTCCAATAGCTCCATGGCGAGCTTCAGGAACGGCGCGGGCACCCATCCGAAGAACATGCTGTCATCGGCGGCGAGCGACCCAACGTCACGCGCTTTCAAGGCCTCTATGTCGGAACATGGATAGTGGTTGTCCGGCGAACGATCCCGTCCGGTTTCCTCGCTATAGACCTCATATTTCCACTCGAAATCCGCGAGGATCACGCCGTATTTCTTCTTGGGCAACTCACGCTGTTTTGCGCCAAGGGTCCGTTCCTTTTCCTGCCGCTTCTCTGCCTTGGCCGCCTGCTTCTCGGCGCGCTCCTCCTTGATCACCTTCGCCAACGCTTTCGGGTTGGCATGCTCTCGGATGATCCTGGCTTGTTCGTCGGTCGGCATGGCGGCGAGAGCGCGGGCAGCAATGGCCGCCTCTGACACCCGCATCTCGCCCCGCTCGACGGCTTCCTGAAGCCCTCCGGCTTGGAGCGCCTTCACGGCGCGAGCATCGCGCACCGATCGCTCAGACACCGAAAGTCGCTCCGCCGCATCCGATTGACGGAAAACCGGCAAATTTGCCGCATTGTCAGAAGACGGCCGCCCCGGCTTCAGGTTCGCCAGATTGGCGGCCACCATCGCCCGTTGGGACTCGTTGAGGTGACGACGGTGGAGGTTCTTCGACAGCACATATTCGAGGGCTTCCGCCTCGGTGCCGGTGAACCAGGTGAAGAACTCAAACTCACCCTGCTCGATGTCGGCCGCCGTGAATGCCTGCCCGCGATATGGCAAGCCCAGCTTGGCGATATCGACGAGCGCACCGTAGCGGTTTCGGCCGTCGAGGATCTCATCGTGGTAGAGCACGACCTTTTCGCGGAGGCCGTGCGCCGAGATGTCGGCGCGCAGCGCGGCGCCGTCGTCGGCATCCAGCATGGGGAAGATGGCGGCGAAGGGATGGGGCTTAAGCATGGTCGCCCCCCATCCACGCGGCGCGACTTTCCGCGCTCAGCACATAGCCGTCGCCGTCGATGTCGAAGGTGATGACGAAGCCCAGCCGCCGCAGTTCCAGCACCGCGACCTGCACCGACTTCCGCTCGCCGCGATAGCCCAGCGCTTCCAGCCGATCGCAGATCTCGACAACTGGAACACAAGTGCAAACCGGCACTTCGGCCAGCGATCGAGCGACGATGAAATGACGGTCCGACAGCCGGCGCCCGTTCCAATAGCGCGCCGGCAGCGTGTCGCGCGACAGCTCGGCATCGGCGATCGGCTCTTCCACGAACTCCGGCGCATCCGGCAGCATGACTTCCGGCCAGGAGAAGGCGCGCCCTCCCCGGATGTCGTCGGCCGGCAATTCGCCGATGTCGCCATTCTTGAGGAGTTCCAGCGCGGCGGCTTTCACATCGTGCCGATTGAGCTTCAGGCCGCGCGCCTGCACGCCAAGCGGCACCCGCTCGCGGCATAGGCCAAGCACGGCCGATTGCTGGAGGGGAGAGAGCGGGCTCATCTCTGCACCCGCCTCTGCGGCTCACCCGCCTTGGCCAGAAGCACACTCGGCAAGGTGATGATCAGTGCTTTCATGGCCCCAACCGGTTCCAGCCGATAGCGGGCCGACACCTGTGGTACCCTGGTGGCCACCAATTCATCGGATATCGGCAACAGTAGCGTAAACCGTCCGTTCGGCCGCTTGTCCGGACTATCCTTGACAGTCATGGGCTTCAGGTTGAATGGCCCCTCACCGTCGGCGATGAGCCTCAGGCTCCCGGCATTCTCGCCGTAGCCCATGCTCACCTTCACCCGACAGCCCAGCGCGCCAATGGAGGAAACAACATCACGCGAAAGGTTGATGCGGCAGCGAGGACGAGGAGATTTTGCGACCACCATGGAAAGCATCACCGGACTGCTGCCCTTGCCGTTACCCGACGGCGGCTTGAGTTCGGTCCACTCGTTGGAAATCATGCTGCCCTCCCCTGGTCGGTTTCCTCGGCGAGCACTTCGGCGTTGCAGTCCCTGCAAAGCCAGATGCCGGCCTTTCGCGGATCGCGGCTGTCCATCGCCGCGCCGATATGGCAGCGGTAGCCGTAGGGCGCGCGCACATCGCCGCACTTGGCGCAGTGGTGGACGAACAGCGACGCCTTGCCGTGCTTTTCGAAGCTGCCGGACGGTTGCAGCGCATCGAGCCCCGTCGCAGGCATCGGCGCCGGGCGGGCGGCCTCGGACGCGTAATGAAACAGGTCGGTCACGGTTCGCGCCCTCCGACCACCTTGAGGACGGCCACACGCTGCCGGACCGCCCGCAACTTCTGCTCGGACTTTGCCGCCTTGCGGTCGATCACTTCCGCTTCACCCGGCGTTACATGCCCATCCTCCAACGCCCGCTGGATCTCCATGCCGGTCTCGCTCATGGCGAGATCCGCTTCGGCGTGCAGGCGTTGAAGATTGGCCGGCACTGCGCCGCCGCCCGAGGGATCGCCGAGGCGGCAACCGTTTGCCTCCGCCATGGCCGACGTCACCCACGGCACGCCGCATTCCGCCTCGAGGGCGAGCGCGGCCATGATGGTGATCACGTCGCCATTGCCCGGCGTCTGCCAGCGGCTCACCGTCGTATCGGACACCGAGGCGATGCGGCCGGCGCGCATCACGCCGCCGCAATCGCGTACCAGATCGCGCGTGGCGGATTTGATGGTGAGAAAGGTGACATCTGAAATCGCCATGTCGAACCCTCGGGAAATCCCCCATCGGGGAAACTGACAATGGTTCCCCGTGGCGGGAAACCGCGTGAAATGATGATGGTGTGGGCGAGCCGGACGGGCCGGCGAGTGATCAGAGCTAGAGGCGTTGCCGCCGTGTCAGTCGTCGAACCTCCTCAGAAGCGCGTCGAGGCGTCGTTCGGATTCCGGTTCGATCGGGAAGGACGCGCCGGCCTCGGTAAGGCTCACTTCGGATCGTCCGTAGGCGCCGTCCGGGAAGGACTGGAGATCCACCAGTTGACGGCGAGCAAGCCCATTGAAGGCCGCCAGCAGCACGGGGCACACCGAGCGATCCGCAACGACGTAGCCCCGCGCATCAGTCCCAGCGTGGCCGCCCACCTTGCGCAGCCACAGCAGCGCCGCGCCCTGGTCGACGGTGAGAGCTGCAGCGCTCATGACGGCGCCCCGGCGAACAACACGACAACGGAGGCGACCGCCACGCCGAGCGACACGACGAGCGCCAGCCCCGGCCGTTTGATCGGTAGTGAGACGGCGCGAACAAGCAGTTCCATGCTCCCCCTCCTCTCGCCCCTAAAAGGCGATCTCTTTCGAACCAACGCGCCACGCCCGCCTGGCGAACAGCACGACGCCGAAGCCGGCGCCGGCGACGCCGGCCGAAATGGACTGAAAAATCCCCCAGAACACGCCGCCGAAGCCGGCAACGATCAGCGCCAGAATGCCAAGCCGAACGGCCCACACTTTCAGGCGTGTCATTGCGCCGCCTCCATGAACGGCTGTTCGTCCCCCGCCGGCGCCATGTCGCCAGCGCCGGCGGGGTCGCCGTCCGGGGAGAAGTCGGACGGCTCGCCGGTGGGAGTGGCCGGCGGAATGAAGGGTTCACCAGCGGCGATCCGCGCCAGCAGATCGAGCGTCACCTCAGGGTGCCCCGCCACGGCGGCAAACCGGACGACCGGTAGCCAAGCATCCCCGGGAATGGAGCTGCGAGCCTTCCATGCGGAAACGGCCTTGGCGCTGCGGCCAATGCCGTCGGCCAAAACCGAGACTCCGAACAGCGACACGATTTCCTGATGAGAAACCATTGCACCTCTCTCTCGGTGTCGATGACTACATTTTGTAGCCATTCGCGTCAAGAGACTTTGGCCACCTTTTGTAGTGCTGCAAAATGTAGAATGGCATCATGAATAGCACCCCAGACCTCATATCGTTCGGCGAAAGACTAAGGCAGGCGCGCGAGCGGCGGTTCGGCAAAGACCGCCCTGCCGCAGATGCGGCACGGTCTCTCGGCATCAACGAGAAAACTTACGCCGCGTACGAGCGGGGTGAGCGCAGGCCTAAGCCGGAAGCCATGTGGGACATTGCCCAACGGCTGAGGGTTTCATATGGATGGCTGGCTTTCGCTAAGGGGCCGGAATCGTTCAATGCCCCAGCGGGCTCGACTGCCGTCAACGTAGAGGGTGTGGTACAGGCGGGCGCTTGGACGAAAACATTCATTTGGCCCGACAGTGAGCAATATGAAGTGTTTGTGCCCGATCATCTGGTCAAGTCCGCCTACCCGACCTATGCAGCGGAAGTGCGCGGTGAATCCATGAACAAGGCATTCCCGCATGGCAGCATCGTCATACTTGAGCGGTGTCTTGACCACATTTCGGACCTAAGTGAAAACGCGCGTTATCATGTGGAAATCTCCGGTCCTGACGGTACGGTGGAATCTACGCTAAAGACCGTCAAGCGCTCAAGCAGCGGGAAGCTTTGGCTTATTCCAGAGACGGACGACCCTTCCTTTGAGGCTGTCAGCATCGACGGAATTGCCCAACAAATCAGTTTTACCGGTAAAGTTATCTGTTCAATACGAAGTGAACGCTAAAGCGGGCTTACTCGAATACTCAGTTGCAGAAATTAATCGTCGCTTTTCCACCTGTAGTTCGTTTCTAGCGGAGACTTCTTGCGCTGACGTGTAGGTGCAGCCGGCGGCGTTCTGTTCATGGCCCTTGGCGCAAGCGAGACGGGGCCAACAGCTGAATCATAGTCACTGGAAATGGGCCGGCTTCCGGCTTGGTTTACAGCCGTCAATGCCCAGACTAGCGATAGTGCCCAACCTAGAAAAGTCCATCCAAGCAATAGGTTGAGCATAAAAATCGCCGCCAAGTTATGATGCTGACGGTGACCAGCCACAAAGGTTGGTATGAAATAAACGGCTAGGCCGATCAGGATCAGGACGAGCCCCATTTTCAAACCTCATTGCGCCAAATGCGGTCTCGGCTCGCACCATATGACCGCACCGAACCCGATTGAAGACATTGGGCGAATCTTCTGAACATTAAATATACCATAGGTAGCAATACGGGCCGATTATCGCCTGTTTTTCATCACGCACCGCCTTGAGTTGCCGCAAAGGCTACAAAATGTAGTTGACATGAAAGGCTACTATTTGTAGCGTCGCGACCGATCCTAATTGGAAAGGCAGCGCGATGAACGCGAAAACGACCCACCTAACCCGCCCCACCCTCGCCCCGCTTCGCCGCGCCCTACTCTGCTCGACGGCGATCGATGCCGTCGCCATCGGCGCCGGTATGATCGATCTCGCGAAGGCCCCCGTCTTCATCTCCAACCTATCCGGCGAAACCGCCAAGGCGGCCTAAGTCTCCTCCCAGGCGCCGCCCCCTTGAACCCATGGCGCCCAACTCGCCCGGCGGCACGATTTCGACGAGTGCCAGCAACGGCCGCCGGGCACTTTCTTCTCCCAAAAGCCTTCCGACCAGCCGCGACAGCCTCTCGGCTGATCCGAACGCTTTTGCCTAAGCGAACCCCATCCGCGCATGCCGCGCGGTTCCCGGTGGCGGCCCCACCGAACTCTGTCAGCGCCGCCGGGCCCCTTTCTCAGGTCCACGTCATTTGGAGATGGCAATGACCTCATACCCACGCGAAATGCTGAAAGCCGGCGCCGCCGTCATCTGCCGTTGCGAAGGCCCGCACGGCATCGCCATGACGCACGCCGAGATCGTCGCCGCCGTACTCGACGCCACGCTAGGCCTCAGCCAGGCCGAACTCGACGTCATCGCCGAACGGCGCAGGCAGATCGAGGTCGAGGGATGGACGGCCGAAAGTGACGATCATCATCCCAACGGTTCGTTGGAGAAAGCCGCCGCTTGCTACGCTTGGGCAGCGTCCCTTTCGGAAAGACACCGGGCTGAGTACGCAAAGCAAAGCAACCTTAAGGGCGACGAAAACGACAATCGCGTCTGGTTCAACACCGACGGATTGCGACTGCTCTGGATGTGGGCAAGACGCTGGTGGAAACCCACTACACGGCGACAAGATTTGGTCAAGTCATGCGCCTTGGGTCTGGCCGCCCTTGATCGGATCGACCGCAAGGCGGCAAAGGAAGCAAGCCCCGCACCGGAGCCGACACCATGACGCCGGCCCGCACCCTCACCGTCCGCCCCGGCTTCGTCGCCAACTTCGCCCGCCAATGGATCGCTGACGCCGCCCGCTGCGAGATGGCGTTGTGCACGCTCATCGCCTTTTGGCTCGGCTTCATCCTCACCCTCATCGCCTGTCACTGAGGCCACCCATGAAGGTCACCATTCCGCGCGATGCCGCGCACGCCGCCTTTGCCAAGGCAAGCCGTTCCATGGGCAAGAAAGCCGACGTGCCGATCCTCGGCGACGTGCTGCTATCGGCTCATAACGACACGATGACGGTGACCGCTACCGATGGCGATCGCCGCATCACCGTTGCCATGCTCGCCGAGGTACTTGACCCCGGCGAGATCTGCGTATCCGGCCGCACGATGGTCGATGCCCTGAAGAAGTGGCCGGAGGGCGAAAAGGTCACCATCGACCACCCTGTTGATGCCAACGACAGCCGGTGCGTCGTGGCCTGCGGCCGCAGCCGCATCCGCGTCAGCACCCTCCCCGCGTCAGACTTTCCGGATCTCGAATTCGGATCGACCGATATTGCTTTCGCCATGCCCGGCGCCGAACTCGCCGAGGCGCTGCAGCTCTGCATTCCGCACGTCGAGACCGACGACACCCGCTATTACCTTCGCGGCGTCGCCATCGGCGAGGACGCGCAAGGCGACCTGGTGTTCGTCGCCACCGATGGCCACACGCTGGCGCGCAAGACGACCGAGATGCCCGAAGATGGTGGCGGCTTGACGTTGCGCATCGTTCCAGTTGCCGCCGCCGAGGAGATCGCCCGCGTCGCGACCGACCGCAAGGAAGAGCCGGTCGAGATCTCGTTTTCAGAACGCGCGGTGCACGTCGACGCCGGCGACACGAACTATCTGTCGCTGCTCATCGACGGCACATTCCCGAACTATGAGGCGGTCATACCCAGGGACTTCGCCCGCTCGGCGACGGTCGCCGCCAAGGATCTGATCAAGGCGGCAGATCGCGCCGCCGTCGTGCTTCGCAGCGAAGCCAAGGGCATCCGCCTGACGATGAAGACGACGGAAATCGCCGTCACCGCCCGGCTGGCCGACGCCGAGGCGGAGAGCGCGGCCGATGCCGCATTCGATGGGCCGGAAATCACCGTCGGCGTCAACGTCGACTATCTCCGCGACTGCCTTGCCCCCTTCGTCGGCGGCCAAGCCCTCCTGTCATTTCAGGAAGTGGAGATGAGCCCGATCGTCATCACGTCGGGCGCCGACGATGGCGTGACTGTCGTCATCATGCCGCTGAAGGTGTGACCATGCAGTACGCGCTCGATCTCGCCGCCCTGCCGATCGGCGCCGTCGTCATCGCCGTCGATTGTTGGGGCGAAAGCCCGACAGCTTTCCGCGTCGTCGAGCGCGAAACCCATCACATCGTCGGCGTGACCAGCGCCGGCAAACGCGTGTTTCTCGGCGGCCCGTTGGTGACACGCATGGCGCGCCCGGATGAGGCCGCCGCTTTTGCTCCCGAAGCTCACTCGACGTCAGCAGCGCCGGCCGCATCGAAGGCGCCGGCGCCGATTCAGATGGAGATGTTTTGATGCCTAGCCAGGACCGTCTCAAGAAGGCTGCGATCATTGCCGAAACGCGCCGGCGCGAAACCGCTGAAATCGTCCGGCTGTTCGAAAGCGGCCAGAACCGGATGCAGATCTCGCGGCAGCTCGACTTGGCGCCGAGCACGGTTTCCGATCGCTTGGCGCAAGCCGGCTTTGCCAAGGGCAAGCCCGGCGTGCCATGGACCGACGCGGAAAACGCCGTGCTCGCCGAAGCGGCCGAGGATACGACCATTTTCGGCAAGGCGATCGTTGACCGTCTCCCCGGCAGAAGCGAGGCCGTCATCAACGAAAAGCTACGCGCCATGCGCTTGGCCGCAGGGCTGGTGACGGCCCGCCGCCACACCCCGCCCAAACCGATCATCCCCACCGATGCCGAGGAAGACGACTCGGCGAATTGGCCATTGCCACCCGGCGCCATGCGAGGCCTGCACGGCATCACGCTACCGCGCGTTTCCATTCTGATGGAGGCCCACCATGGGTGACCAACCGACCTCGGAAAAGTGGCTGCCGTCCAATTGGATGGACGAAATGATTCCGGCTCCGCAGCAAGATCCCAGCGCCTTCATACGCGGCCCGATCGGCGATCTCTGGCTGATCGCTCCGGTTGAAGATGAGGATGTGACCGACGAAGACGAATTTTGGCGCATGAAGCTCGCACCGGGCGACGTCATCCAATTCGATCTATGCAGGATATGGCCCTCGATCGAGGTGACCATCGGCAACGACGGAAAGATCGAGAAGCACGACCCGATCCCCGATGGTGCGACGCTGTTCTGGTACGGATGCGACTCCGACACAATTAACTACAGCCTTGAGGAACTGGTCTCGAACGTTGATTTTGAAAGACCCGATACGATCGAGGTCGACTGCTACGATTGGTCCATCAGCGCCAGTTTCCGCCTCGTCGTCGACGCCGCCGGCGCCCGCTTCGAAAAGGTCGAGGAGGCGTCGGCATGAAGACCACCATCAAGCGCACTGGCCGGCGCGCCACCATAACGATCAAGGCGGGTAAGGGCGAGGATGTACGTGGCGTCGCCGAAGCCCTCACCGGCATTCGAATTGACACCCTTCCGGCAAAGGCAGAAGACGGCGAACAGGACGATGACGGCGCCCATTGCCTGTTTTGCGACAAACAGATCAAGCCGGGCGACCTATGCCACCGCGGCGGCGGCTCGTCTGCCGGCGAGATTTCCTGCAAGGCTTGCGCCCCGACATGGGCCGATATCCGCGAACCCGGCTTTTGGTGCGACCACGAAACCGGTGAGCCCGTTCCGCCGGAGAAGGTCGAAGCCGACATCGCCGCCCATTTGGCCGCCGGCGGCAAACTCACCGACAAAATAGCAGAACCTTACTGAGGTGGATCATGGCCAAGAGAGAAGGCTTTAGCACTCACGATTTTCGCACCGAGCTGTTGAAGGTCATGCCGGGATACGCATGGATCGTTCATCGGCAGGCCTCTGATTTCAAGATGGTGGCGACCGGCACGCAGTCGAGCGGTTTCAATCGGTTGTCCACGCTAGAAGTCACGAGGTCGACAAAACGCGGATTGATCACCTACGAGGTCAAGTCGTCTGGTCCAGGGCTGCGCGCGCCGTGGTTGGGATGCGTTACTGACTCTACCCTGGCAAAGGCTTTACGTGTGCTGCAGCAGTTCTACAGGGCAGAAGCTGCACGATTTAGTCGTCACCATGAGGCATTGGAGCGAGGCCGAGAGCCAATCGGGACCAGCCATGCCTAAGCGCATCCAACGCTCCCGCGCCAAAGGCTGGCGGATGCCGGAGGGCGCCGTCTATGTCGGACGGCCTACGAGGTGGGGCAATCCATTCACGAGGCAATTGGCGATCGAGAGCGGTTATGCAGCCGAGACAAACTGGCGCCCCTTCGTCGTCGAGTGCTTTAGCGATTGGCTCGGACCCTCGCAAAGCGGGCGAGACTGGTGGCAAGGCCAACAGTCCGACAAAACCAAAGCCGCTATTCTGGACAACCTCGGTGAACTGCGAGGCAAAGACCTCGTCTGTTGGTGTCGGCTTGACCAGCCATGCCACGCCGACGTGCTCCTGAAGCTCGCCAACGAGCCGGAAAGCGTTTGACGATGTCCCGAGGCGCCGCCAACTTCCGCCAGTCCGACGTTGCCCGTTGCGTCCGCGCCGCGAAACAGGCCGGTGCTGCGGCGGTCGAGGTGCGGCCGGATGGTCATATTCTCATCGTACTGCAGCCACCACCTGGTGGATTTAAGTTCATGAGCGAAGCGCCTAAGGTCGCCGATGGCGAAGACGAGGATATCGTGCTTTGATGGACGGTATGCCGCGCCCTCACCTTCCCTACCTTCAACGCCAGACAGCCAGAGGTAAAATCGTCTGGTACGTTCGCAAGGGCGACGGGCCGCGCACACGCATCCGTGGCGAATATGGCTCGGAAGGGTTCATGGCGGCATATCGCGCGGCCGTTGCCGGGATTGAGGCGCCAGCCCCAGCCAAGCCGTCCACTTCGTCTCTGAAATGGCTGATCGGTCAGTACAAGAACAGCACCGCATGGGCGTCACTTGCTCCGGCGACTCGGCGCCAGCGGGAAAACATCTTCCTGCACGTGGAGAAGTCGGCCGGCGACAAGCCCTACAAGGCGATCTCCCGAAAGACCATCGTCGACGGTCGAGAACGCCGCAAGGATACGCCAGCGCAAGCCCGCAATTTCCTCGACGCCATGCGCGGCCTGTTTCGCTGGGCTCGCGATGCCGAGCACGTGGAGAACGACCCAACCGTTGGCGTGAAGAACCCGCCTAAGCCAAAGGGCGAAGGATTCGCGGCGTGGAATGAGACGGACGTTGCCAAGTACCGTAAGGCATGGCCGCTCGGCACCCGCGAACGCGTGTGGATGGAAGAGCTGCTCAACACCGGCCTTCGCCGAGGCGATGCCGTTCAGCTTGGTCGCCAGCACCTTCGGCGCATCCGCGTGGCACGGGAGAACGGCGATATCATCGAGGTGCGCGCTTTCGTGGTGAAGACCGAGAAATCGCAGTACGAGACCGAAGTGGTGATTCCCTTGTCGCCGGCTTTTGAGCAGGCGATCGAAGCCGGCCCATGCGGCGATCTTGTCTATATCGTCGGCGAACAGGGCAAACCTCTCACGAAGGAAAGCTTCGGCAACATGTTCCGCGAGGCATGCAACACGGCCGGCGTGAAGAAATCGGCGCATGGATTGCGCAAGCTCGCCGCCACTCGGCTGGCCAACGCCGGCTCAACTGTCGCCGAATTGGAAAGCGCCCTTGGCTGGCATGGCGGCGCCATGGCCAGCCACTACACCAAGACGGCCGATCGAGCGCGGCTTGCCATCTCAGCCCACGCGAAGCTGAGGGGAACGGGCGACGAACATCCTATCCCCTCACATCGTAAGGCGCGTCCCCTCACATCCAAAAAGACATAAAAAAGCCGGGCACTTGAATGCCCGGCTTTTTTAGATGGTGCGGTCGAGAAGACTCGAACTTCCACGTCTTGCGACACAGCGACCTCAACGCTGCGCGTCTACCAATTCCGCCACGACCGCATCGTGGTAGATGCCACCCCTTCCGGGCCGGCGCCGGGTATCTAGCAAGAGATTCTCCAGGGCACAAGAGGCCCAAAGGAAGAATTTTGCCAGCACTGGAAAAGCCCCGGAAATCCGGAAGATTCCGTCAGATCTTCGTCACGTCGTCGAGGCGGCGGTAGGAGGCCGGCCGGGTCAGCACCTCGGTGATCGACACGGTGACGCGGTCACCCTTCAGCACCACCTGTCCCTTGGCCACCGGCAGGTTGTTGGCGAGGATGTCGACATCCTCGTCGGCCGAATGGTCGAGTTCGATCACCGCGCCGCGTCCCATGCGCAAGAGCTGATGGATCGGCATGGTCTGCCCGCCGAGCACGACGGAGATCTCGACCTTGATCTTCTCCAGAGTGGCCATCGGTGCTGATCGGTCCTATCTTCCTGCCGCCGGCGAAGCGCTTCGTTGTCGCTTGCCGAGTGTTCGCGGCATAAGGTTACCGAATGGTTAACGAACGATCCGAAATCAGGACGGACATGCACGCCATCCCCGGCTCGCCGCCGGCCGAATGGCGCGTCGAGTCCGGCCTCGTCGACTACGAGCGCGCCGTCGTCTTCATGGAGGAACGTGTCGCCGCCATTTCGGAGGGCCGGGCAGCCGAGCTGGTCTGGCTGGTCGAGCACCCTCCCCTTTATACCGCGGGCACCAGTGCCGACGCCCGCGACCTCGTCGAGCCCGGCCGCTTCCCGGTCTACGCCAGCGGCCGCGGCGGGCAGTACACCTACCACGGGCCGGGCCAGCGGGTGGCCTACGTGATGCTCGACCTCGAACGCCGCCACAAGGACATCCGTGCCTTCGTGGCGGCGCTGGAACGCTGGATCATCGGCGCGCTGGCCGCCTTCAACGTGCGCGGCGAGCGCCGCGAGGACCGCGTCGGCGTCTGGGTGCGCCGGCCGGACAAGGGCGACGGCGCCGAGGACAAGATCGCCGCCATCGGCATCCGCGTCCGCCGCTGGGTGACGTTCCACGGCTTCAGCCTCAACGTCGAGCCGGATCTCGGCCATTTCGCCGGCATCGTGCCCTGCGGCATCCGGGGGCACGGCGTCACCAGCCTCGTCGACCTCGGGCTGCCGGTCGGCCTGGACGAGGCGGACGCCGCCCTGCGGGCGAGCTTCGTCGAGGTGTTCGGCCCCTGCATCAACGCCGCCGACGGCAAAGAGGACAAGACACCGGCATCCGCTGCCGGGTGACGCTCCACGGCGTCGGTCTCGACGTTGAACCGTATCCCGGCCTTTTTGCCGTCGCCGCGCCTCGTGGTGTCCGCGGCGAAACGTCACGCGCCGCATCAACCTGGAGATGTCGGCCGGCATCGGCCAGCCACCCCCGCCCCGCTGACCGGCTTCGTCGAGACGTGTCCTTGCGTCAACGCCCGCTGATGGCGAAGACGTCGGCATACCGTCTCGGGGTGATATGGACGGAAGGCGCGGCAAGTCCGGGCGGCAGTGTGGGAACGGGAACCTAATCCATCGAAAAATTCACGGTATTCCCGTGCGGTGCCAATGAAGACGCCGCCAGGTCTCCCAAGGCCGCTGCCAGGGAAAATGCACCGAACATGTTCCGGGAACACATCGCCGAACCCCGGAATAAATAGTACATTTCAAGGTTTTTCACAAGACGGAACGTTTCGAACAAACGTAGATCGATAAACACCAAATCCCGCCGCGCCGAGGCTTTTTGATGAGAATAAATCGCACAATTTTCCCCATCCACCGGGATATTATACTTTAGTATAAGAGCTTGACCCCGTCCATTCAGCAGAATCTTCTATGAAGAAGACCAATTTGTCTCTTTCGCAAAAAACCCGCCTGAGCTAAGTTTCCCTCGCCGGTGTGGAGGCCGGCTACCGGGGAGAAGAAGCCTGCCAGGCCGGTTGCTTCCGGGTACATTAATGTGGAGGAGAGCATGCGCACCTTTAAACTGCTCGCCGCGACGGCGTTCGCGACGGCCCTCACTGTTTCGTCCGCTTTTGCCCTGACCGTCGGCTTCTCGCAGATCGGTTCGGAGTCCGGCTGGCGCGCTGCCGAGACCAGCGTCACCAAGATGGAAGCGCAGAAGCGCGGCATCGACCTGAAGTTCGCCGACGCCCAGCAGAAGCAGGAAAACCAGATCAAGGCCGTTCGTTCGTTCATCGCCCAGGGCGTTGACGCGATCCTGATCGCCCCGGTGGTCGCCACCGGCTGGGATGCCGTCCTCAAGGAAGCCAAGGAAGCCAACATTCCGGTGATCCTGCTCGACCGCCAGATCGATGCGCCGGATGACCTCTACCTCACCGCCGTCACGTCCGATCAGGTCCACGAGGGCAAGGTCGCCGGCGACTGGCTGGTGAAGACGGTTGGCGACAAGCCGTGCAACATCGTCGAGCTGCAGGGCACGACCGGCTCTTCGCCGGCCATCAACCGCAAGAAGGGCTTCGAGGAAGCCATTGCCGGCCACGATAACCTGAAGATCATCCGCAGCCAGACCGGCGACTTCACCCGCACCAAGGGCAAGGAAGTGGCGGAATCGTTCCTGAAGGCCGAGAACGGCGGCAAGAACATCTGCGCCCTCTACGCCCATAACGACGACATGGCCGTCGGCGCCATCCAGGCGATCAAGGAAGCCGGCCTGCAGCCGGGCAAGGACATCCTGGTCGTCTCCATCGACGCCGTGCCGGACATCTTCCAGGCGTTCGTCGCCGGCGAAGCCAACGCCACCGTCGAGCTGACCCCCAACATGGCCGGCCCGGCCTTCGACGCCCTTGACGCCTATCTCAAGGACAAGAAGGAGCCCGCCAAGTGGATCCAGACCGAGTCCAAGCTCTACACGCCGGCTGACGATCCGCAGAAGGTCTACGACGAGAAGAAGGGCCTCGGTTACTGATACCGACCCGGAACGCCGCTTCAACCACGGGAGCGGCGTTCTCCTTCATTGCCGGGCCGCTTTTTCCGGCTGCCGGCGGGCTTGTCCCTCGGGGTGAGGCCGCCGCATCGGAGGGCGGCCCGTTTTTTTGATCTGCAATAGTTGGATCGGTCACCATGGCGAACGCTCAGCCGCTGCTATCGGTACGCGGAGTCAGCAAGGCCTTTCTCGGCGTGTCCGCGCTCGAGAACGTCGATTTCACCCTGAAGGCCGGCGAAGTGCACGCCCTTCTGGGCGAGAACGGCGCCGGCAAATCGACGCTCATCAAGATCATCACCGGTGCCTACCGCCGCGACGAGGGTGAAGTCCTGCTCGAAGGGACGCCCATTTTCCCGCGCGACGTGGTCGACGCCCAGAAGCTGGGCATCGGCACGGTCTATCAGGAGGTCAACCTCCTCACCAACCTCACCGTCGCCGAGAACCTGTTCCTGGGCCGCCAGCCCAAGCGCTTCGGCCTCACCGACGTCCGCGAGATGAACCGCCGTTCGCGCGCCATCCTCGACACCTACGGTCTCGGCATCGACGTCACCGCGCCGCTCGCCAACTTCTCGGTCGCCATCCAGCAGGTGGTCGCCATCGCCCGCGCCGTCGACATCTCCGGCAAGGTGCTGGTGCTCGACGAACCGACGGCCAGTCTCGACGCCCACGAGGTCGAGATGCTGTTCTCCGTGGTCCGGCAGCTCCGCGCCCGCGGCATGGGCATCATCTTCATCAGCCATTTCCTCGACCAGGTTTACCAGATCGCCGACACCATCACCGTGCTGCGCAACGGCCGCCTGATCGACACCGTGCCGGTGGCCGGCCTCGAACGGCTGAAGCTCGTCTCGATGATGCTCGGCCGCCAGCTCGAATCCGGCATCAAGCGCACCATCGATCCCAGCACGGCCAAGACCGAGCCGCTGGTGTCGCTGCGCCAGCTCGGCAAGCGCGGCACCGTCGATCCGATCGATCTCGACATCCGCCAGGGCGAAGTGGTCGGCGTCGCCGGCCTGCTCGGCTCCGGCCGCACCGAGATGGCGCAGCTGGTGTTCGGCATCGAGCGCGCCGACAGCGGCACCATCTCCGTCGCCGGCGCGCCGGTGGGCATGACCTCGCCGCGCAAGGCGATCGCCGAGGGCTTCGCCTTCTGTCCGGAAGACCGCAAGACCGACGGCATCGTCGGCGACCTCTCCGTGCGCGAGAACATCATCTTCGCCCTTCAGGCCCAGCGCGGCTGGATGCGTCCGCTGTCCCGCGGCGAGCAGGAGGCACTGGCCGACCGCTACATCGCCGCGCTCGACATCCGCACCTCCGACCGCGAGAAGCCGATCAAGTTCCTGTCGGGCGGCAACCAGCAGAAGGTGCTGCTCGCCCGCTGGCTGGCCACCAATCCGCGCTTCCTGATCCTCGACGAGCCGACGCGCGGCATCGACGTCGGCGCCCACGCCGAAATCATCCGCCTGATCATCGATCTCTGCGAACACGGCATGGCGCTGCTCGTCATCTCCTCCGAGCTTGGCGAACTCGTCGGCTACTCCTCGCGCATCATCGTGCTTCGCGACCGCAAGATGATCGACGAGCTGACCGGCGACCGGATTTCCACCGACCACATCATGAAAGCCATCGCTTCGCATGGCGCGACCGGGGAGGCTGCATGATGGCTGTGCCCACCATCCTTCGTGAACGGACACCCCAGCTGATCGTCCTGGCGGTGATCCTTGCGCTCAATGCGATCATCTCGCCCGGCTTCTTCTCGATCGAGATCCAGAACGGCCGGCTCTACGGCTCGCTGATCGACGTGCTCAACCGCGGCGCGCCGGTGACGCTGCTGGCCATCGGCATGACGCTGGTGATCGCCACCAAGGGCATCGACCTCTCGGTCGGCGCCGTGATGGCCATCGTCGGCGCCGTGGCGGCCTCGCTGATCACTTCCGGCTACTCGCTGCCCGCGACGCTGGCCGGCGCGCTGTTCGTCGGCCTGATCTGCGGCCTGTGGAACGGAGCGCTGGTCGCCCTGCTCGACATCCAGCCGATCATCGCCACGCTGATCCTGATGGTGGCCGGCCGCGGCATCGCCCAGCTGATCACCGCCGGCGTCATCCTGACGTTCAACGACAAGCCCGAGCTGATCTTCGTCGGCTCCGGCTCGTTCCTGACGCTGCCGATGCCGGTGATCATCTGGATCGTCATCGCCATCCTGGCCATCCTGGTGGTGCGGCGCTCGGCCCTCGGCCTGCTGATCGAGGCCATCGGCGTCAACCGCCGCGCCTCGACGCTGTCGGGCGTCAACTCGCGCGTCATCCTGCTCGCCGTCTACGCGGTGTCGGGCCTCTGCGCCGCCGTCGCCGGCGTCATCGCCGCCGCCGACATCAAGGGCGCCGACGCCAACAACGCCGGCCTGTGGCTGGAGATGGACGCCATCCTGGCGGTGGTCATCGGCGGCACATCGCTGCTTGGCGGCCGCTTCTCGCTGGTCGGTTCGCTGATGGGCGCCATGATCATCCAGTCGCTCAACACCGGCATCCTCCTGGCGGGCTTCCCGCCGGAATTCAACCTCATCATCAAGGCGGCGATCATCCTGATCATTCTGGTCGTCCAGTCGCCGGCCAGCCAGACCGCCATGGCCAACTTCCGTGCCAGCCGGCACGCCGTGGCGGTCAAGACCGAAAGCAGGGAGCACGCGGCGCGATGAAAAATTCCAAGTACCTGCCGCTGATAGCCACTTTCGTGGTCTTCGTGCTGGCCTACGTCATCTGCATCTCGGTGTTCCCGAACATGCTGTCGACGCGCGTCGCCGGTAACCTCCTGACCGACAACGCCTTCCTCGGCATCACGGCGGTCGGCATGACCTTCGTGATCCTGTCGGGCGGCATCGACCTGTCGGTCGGCTCGGTGATCGCCTTCACCGGCGTGTTCCTGTCGGTGATCCTGCGGGATACCAGCATTCATCCGCTGGTCGCCTTCGTCATGGTGCTCTGCCTCACCACCGCCTTCGGCGCGGCGATGGGCGCCACCATCTTCTTCCTCGACATGCCGCCCTTCATCGTGACGCTGGCCGGCATGTTCCTCGCCCGCGGCATCTCCTACCTGCTGACCACGGATTCGGTGCCCATCACCCATCCATTCTATTCGACCCTGCAGGAGATCTACTTCGTGATGCCCGGCGGCGGGCGGCTGACGCTGATCGCCATCGTCATGCTGGTGGTGTTCGCCGTCGGCATCGTGCTGGCCCAGCGCACCCGCTTCGGCACCTACGTCTACGCGCTCGGCGGCAACCTCACCTCCGCCCAGCTGATGGGCGTGCCGGTGGCCAAGACGACGGTCGGCATCTACGCCCTGTCGGGCTTCCTGGCCGGCCTCAGCGGCATCGTCTTCTCGCTCTACACCTCGGCCGGCTACTCACTGGCGGCCGTCGGCGTCGAGCTGGACGCCATCGCCGCCGTGGTGATCGGCGGCACGCTGTTGACGGGCGGCTACGGCTTCGTCGCCGGCACCTTCCTCGGCATCTGCATCCAGGGGCTGATCCAGACCTACATCGTGTTCGACGGTACGCTGTCGAGCTGGTGGACCAAGATCGTCATCGGCCTGTTGCTGTTCGGCTTCATCGCCCTGCAACGCGGCCTGATGTGGATGTCCGAGCGCAGCGCCCGCAACATGCGCCATGCCTCGGCCGTCCAGGCAAGCAGCGCCTGAAGCAGTTCCTCCCGGCCGGGTGGGTCATCCGGCCGGAGGCAATGCTCCGGAGTGGAGTTCTCGGGCAGATCAGGACAGGGGAAGACACGTTCCCGCCCGGAATAGCGTGAAACGACAGGGCGCTGCGGCTGTTCCACGGAACGCGGCAACGTCCTGGCCGGTGCCCTCTCCTCCCTGAATGCGGAACCGCCGCCGGATCGCTCCGGCGGCGGTTCTCGTTTTCGGGGATTTGCCCGCTCAGCGGTCGAGATAGTGCACGGTCGAGAGGTCGCGCAGCCGCTGGGCCGCCGTTTCGGGCGTCAGGTCGCGCTGCGGCGAGCCGAGCATCTCGAAGCCGACCATGAACTTCTTCACCGTCGCCGAACGCAGCAGCGGCGGATAGAAATGGGCGTGGAACTGCCATTCCTCATGCGCCTCGCCGTCGGTCGGCTTCTGATGGAAGCCCATCGAATAGGGGAAGGACGTCTCGAACAGGTTGTCGTAGCGGATGGCGATGTTGGAGAGCGCATCGGCCAGCGAGGCGCGCTCGCCGGCGGCGAACTCGTCGAAGCCGCCGATGCGGCGCTTGGGCAGCACCATGGTCTCGAACGGCCAGATCGCCCAATAAGGCACCAGCACCACGAAGTGGTCGTTCTGGTGGATGATGCGCTCGCCGAGCTTCAGCTCCTTCTCGACATAGTCGACCAGCATCGCCCGTCCCTTGTCCTTGAAGTAGGCGAGCTGACGTTCGGTCTCCTTGGCGGTCTCGTTGGGCATGTGCCGGCTCGACCAGATCTGGCCGTGCGGATGCGGTTGCGAGCAGCCCATCACCTCGCCGCGGTTCTCGAAGATCAGCACCGAGCCGATATCCGGCCGGGAGCCGAGGTCGACATACTGCTCGATCCAGGCGTCGACGACGTAGGTGATCTCCTCGACCGACATGCGCGCCAGCGTCTGGTCATGCCGCGGCGAGAAGCACAACACCCGGCAGAGGCCGGATTCACCCTCGGCGATCATCAGCCCGTCGTCGTCGCGATAGTCGGACGGCGCGTCGGGCGTCAGCGCCGCGAAGTCGTTGTCGAAGACGAAGGTGTGCTTGTAGTCCGGGTTGCGCTCGCCGTTCATGCGCAGGTTGCCGGTGCAGAGATTGCACCGCGGATCGTGCGCGACGCCGGCGACCGGCGGCAGCTTTTCCACCTGCCCCTGCCACGGCCGCTTGGCCCGGTGCGGCGACACCAGCACCCACTCCCCGGTGAGCGGGTTGAACCGGCGGTGGGGATGATCGGCGAATGTGTTCATGATTGCTCCGTCCTGGCCGGTTGGCCGGCCGCGCGGCGACCGGCCGGAACGCCCTGCGTCCCGGAAAACAAGAGGCGGAGCGGCGGCAGCGCGCGGCCGTTCCGCCGGTCGATCAGCCTTCGAGCGGCCCGACGCCCTGCTGCGGCGAGCAGGCGAAGATAGTCGATTTCAGGCCGGTGGCCGTCTCGTAGGCGACCCTGACAGCTTCCATGAAGGCGTCGGCCGCGCCGGCCTCGACCAGGCTGACCGTGCAGCCGCCAAAGCCGCCGCCGGTCATGCGCGAGCCGAACACGCCCGGCAGCTTCTGGGCGATGTCGACCAGCACGTCGACCTCCTCGCAGGAAATCTCGTAGTCATCGCGCATCGAGGCGTGCGAGGCGTTCATCAGCGCGCCACAGCGGGCGAGATCGCCGCCGGCCAGCGCGTCGGCCGCCTCCAGCACCCGCTCGTTCTCGCTGACGATGTGGCGGGCGCGGCGGTAGGTGACGTCGGAAAGCAGCGCCTTGTTGGCTTCGAGAGCGGCCGGCGTCACGTCGCGCAGCGCCCTGATCGGCCCGAGCACCGGCGCGAGCAGCCGCACGGCCTCCTCGCAGGAGGCGCGGCGCTTGTTGTACTCGCCCGAGGCCAGCTCGTGATGGACCATCGAATTGGCGATGACCAGCCGCGCGCGCGGATCGATCGGCACCGGTCGCTTGTCGAGGCTGCGGCAGTCGATCATCAGCGCGTGGTCGTGCTGGCCGTTGCAGGAAATGAACTGGTCCATGATGCCGCAGCGCATGCCGACGAACTCGTTCTCGGCCTTCTGGCAGAGCTTGGCCAACTCGACGAGATCGATGGGAAGGCCGGCGGCGGCGAGCAGACCGTAACCGATCGACACTTCCAGCGCCGCCGACGACGACAGACCCGAGCCGACCGGCACCGAGGAGGCGACCAGAATGTCGGCCCCGGTGAGTCGTTTGCCGGCTCCGGCGAGCGCTACGGCCACGCCGAACACATAATCTGTCCAGTCGCGCCTGGGCTGGGGAGCAGGATCGTCCAGATCGAACTCGGCCGTCTCGCCGATCTTGGCCGAATGGACGCGCAGGATTCTGTCGGTACGCGGCGCCACGGCGGCGCGCGTCTCGTATTCCAGCGCCGCCGGCATGATGAAGCCGTCGTTGTAATCGGTGTGCTCGCCGATCAGGTTGACGCGGCCCGGCGCCCTGACCAGAAACGGCTCGCGCCCGTAGAGTTCCCTGAATTTCGCCTTGAGCTCGTCGACGCTGAACATGCTGGCCTTCCGCCCCCTGGGGGTAATGTCCGGCCCCTCGCGAACGGCTGCCGGCTTGGATCTGTCCGCTGATGGAAACGCGCCAACCCGGCCTCCTGCCGCCGGGCGCACCATCCCCTTATAGACAGCATAAAACAGCCCGGCAAGCGCGCCCTGCTTGCGCGCCTTTGCGTATGACGGCGGCGTTCCGCCTGCTGCTCCGCGGCACAAGACGATCCGCCAGGTTTACCGGAAGTTGTCTACGGCATCCCCTGCGTCCGGCCGTGCTCGGCGCGGAAAGCCTTCGGGCTGCAGCCGGTGTAGCGGCGGAAGACGCGGCTGAAGTAGAGCGGATCCTCGTAGCCGACCTGGGCGGCGATCTGCTTCACCGGGCTCGGCGTCACCAGGAGCAGATGGCAGGCGAACTGGATCACCTGCTCCTCGCGCCATTTCAAGATCGAGCGGCCGAGCGTCTGGGTGAAGAGGTGGGCGAGCCGCGACGGCGACAAGCAAACCGCCTGGGCGATTTCCGCCACGGAAAGCGGCCGGTGCAGGTTGTCGGTGACGAACTTGCAGGCCATCAGCAGGCGCTGGTCGAAGTGCCCCGGCGGGGCGGTGGCGCGATCGTTCTTGGCACAGAGCAGGATGACCCGCTCAAGGAGGTTCATCGCCAGTTCCATGGAAAGGAGATCGGTGTTGGCCGACCAGCTGGCCACCTCGCCGAACAGCGCCTCGAGGGTCGAGAGAAGCATCTTGTCCTCGACCCGCTGCACGAAAAAGGACCCATGCACCCCGCGCCAGGACAGCCAGCCGCTCCAGAAGGCGCGCGGCTGGAAGTAGATCCAGCGGTGCCACCATTCGGAGGCTCCCGGTGCGCGCCCGTAGTCGTGGATAGCCCCCGGCGGGAACAGCACAAGATCACCCGGCTCCACCGTGAAGCGGTTCTCGCCGTCGAAGACCTCGCCGCTGCCCTTGACCGTCAGGTTGATGATCCAGCCGCGCATTCCGTCTGGCCGCTCGATGCGGAAGTCGAGCGGACCGCCGCGTTCGATCGGCGTGATGCCGGCGACAAGGCGCGTGTCGAAGTGGAAACCGGGGAACAGGGGCGCGACAAAGGGATCAGCCGTCGTCTCCCCGTCGGCCTGCAACAGCGACAAACGGCGAATGACGCTTTCGACCTGGGCCGGAGCGGAAAGAGGGGCGGCAGTATCGTCCATGTAAAAAGCTGGATTAGCCCTTTGGGGAGTGGATGGAACGCACTATAATCCCCCTGATCAAAATGAGCAATAACAGCGACTTGGATTCGATCGCCGACAAGGAGGATGACGCTGGACCTTTCGCCGGGAGGGTGAAATTCGTCCGCATCGCGGTTAACGTCTAAGTGAAACCACGTGGCGTCCTTCTCAGCGGTCTCTCGCAACGGACCCGTGTTTTCCGAACCGGAACGAGGCGATAGGATCGAAAGCCGACCAAAGCAGGCGGCCGGACGACAGCGACGCGGCGGCCGGAGAAGCCAAAGAAGAAAGCGTTCCCTGGGAGGGGTTGGTGACCAACTGCGACAAGCATGCGATCGGTCCTGATACCGATTTCGGCGGCGGCAAGGCCGGCCCGCTCGCCGGCTGCAAGCCCGTTGCGCGGGTGACCGCCCTCCCCCATCGGATGCACGGACGCCGCCCGCGGTCCGGTGCATATGCCGAGACGGACGCTCCTCGTTGAGGTATCTAGCGCTGCCGGCCGCGTCGCGACGCGCGGCCGGTGCACCGAATTCATGCTGAAGGCAGTCATCCCATGAAACTCAAGGAACTCCGCGAACAGGTCTGCGAGGCCAATCTCGAACTCGATCGCCGCAAGATCGTCGTCCACACCTGGGGCAACGTGTCCGGCATCGACCGCGAGAAGGGCTATATCGTCATCAAGCCGTCGGGCGTCTCCTATGACAAGCTGACGCCGGACAAGCTGGTGGTGGTCAACCTCGCCGACGGCAAGGTGATCGAGGGCGACCTCAATCCGTCGACCGACACCAAGACGCATCTGGTGCTCTACCGCGCCTTCCCGACCATCGGCGGCGTCACCCACACGCACTCGGCCTATGCCGTGGCCTGGGCGCAGGCGCGCAAGGAAATCCCCTGCTTCGGCACCACCCACGCCGACTACTGCCACGGCGCCGTGCCGCTGACCGCGCCGCTCACCGCCGAGGAAGTGACGGCGGACTACGAGGGCAACACCGGCGAGGCCATCGTCCGCCGCCTCGGCAACGATGACCCGCTCTCGAGGCCGATGGTGCTGGTGGCCGGCCACGGTCCGTTCACCTGGGGCAAGAACGCTCCCGACTCGGTGCTCAACGCCGTGTTCCTCGAGGAGATCGCCCGCATCGCCACCACCACGGTGATGCTGGCGCCGGGCGCCGCCCCGGTCGAGGAATACGTCTCCGAATACCACTACCAGCGCAAGCACGGCCCCGGTGCGTGGTACGGCCAGAAGAAGGCCTGACGCCCCTCCCCGGGCTTCAGGCGCAGGAAAGCAGCAAGGACAACAATTTTTCCAGGAGGCAAGGAAATGTCGCTCAAGGATATCACGCGGAAGCCGAAGATCGGTTTCCTCGGCATCATGCAGGAACTCTACGACAACACGCTGCCGAACATCACCAAGCGGCAGGAGGGCTATGCCCGCGAGGTGTCCGCCCGTCTGGCCGGCGTCGCCGACGTGCTCTTCCCCAAGGCCGCCCGCTGCCGCGAGGACATCGAGGAAGTTCTGGCCATCTTCGCCCGTGAAGCGGTCGACGGCATCATGATCGTCAACCTGACCTACGGGCCGGGCCTCCGCCTCGTCAACGCCTTCCGCGACGTGTCGGCGCCGCTGTTCCTGGCCAACATCCAGCCGGAGCCGCGCGTCACCAAGGCGTGGAACATGGATGACCTGACCTACAATCAGGGCGTCCACGGCGCGCAGGACACCGCCAACTCGCTGATCCACCTCGGCAAGCAGTTCTCGGTCTGGTCGGGCGACTGGAAGGACGACGCCTTCGTCGCCGCCTTCGAGGTGTTCGCCGCCGCCTCCCACGCCGTGGCGGTGATGAAGAAGACCAAGGTCGCCGTGTTCGGCCGCATGCCCGGCATGGGCGACATCCTGACCGACCCGCACACCTTCATGCGCGTCATCGGCCCGCAGGTCGACCACATCGGCATGGGCTCGGTGGCCGCCGAGATGGACAAGGTCAACACCCAGGACATCCAGGCCGTCATCTCCTATTGCAAGGCCAACTTCGACCTCGATCCCAAGCTGACCGAGCCGCAGCTCAACGAGGCCGCCAAGATCCAGGTCGCCATCACCAAGGTGCTGGAAGCCGGCGGCTACGACGCCTTCTCGCTCTACTTCAACGAGATCGGCCTCGACGGTCGCTTCAAGCAGACCCACATGATGGCCGCCTCCAACCTGATGGCCGACGGCTACGGCTACGCCGCCGAGGGCGACACCAACTGCGCCTCGCTGATGGTCGCCGCCCGCGCGTTGCAGGCCGACCCGCAGTTCACCGAAATGTACGCGATGGACTTCGAGCTGGACGCCGCGCTTCAGAGCCACATGGGCGAAGGCAACTGGAAGATCGCCCGCAAGGACAAGAAGCCCAAGCTGATCGACCGCTTCCTCGGCATCGGCGGCCTCGACAACCCGCCGACCGTGCTGTTCCAGGGCGAGCCTGGCCCGGCAACGCTGGTCAGCCTCGTCTCGCTCGGCGCCGACAAGTATCGCCTCGTCGTGTCGCAGGGCGAAATCCTCGACACCGAGGAGCTGCCCACCGTCGAGATGCCCTACTTCTTCTTCAAGCCGGACACCGGCGTGAAGGAATGCCTCAACGGCTGGCTGAAGAACGGCGGCACGCACCATCAGGTCCTGCACCTCGGCGACACCCGCGCCAAGTGGAAGGCCTATTGCGACCTCGTCGGCATCCAGTACGTCGAAGTCTGATCCCGCTCCTCCCAAGCGAGCGAACTGGGCCGGCGAAAGCCGGCCCTTTTGTTTTGGCGACCCCGGCGGCACGGCCGGTCATCTCCGCCGGCGATGCCCGCCATCACAAGAATCCATTTGCGCCGGCGCGGACGAACGGCATTAATCTTTCCACCGCATCAAAGCCTCACGGCTGATTTTCTAGGGAGAAGAATCATGCACTATCGTCCATTCGGTCGCCTGCCGGTCGAGGTATCGGACATCGGCTTCGGCGCCTGGCAGATCGGCGGCGCCTGGGGCGAGGTGACGGAAGCCGACGGCCGCGCCGCCCTCGAAGCGGCGCTCGAAGCCGGCGTCACCTTCATCGACACCGCCGACGTCTACGGCGACGGCCGCTCCGAGCGGATCATCGCCTCGGTGCTGAAGGAATGGAAAGGCAAGCGGCCCTTCGTCGCCACCAAGGCCGGCCGCCGCCTCAATCCGCACGTCGCCGCCGGCTATACGCCGGAAAACATCGAGGCGTTCATCGACCGCAGCCTCAAGAATCTCGACGTCGGCACGCTCGACCTCGTGCAACTCCACTGCCCGCCGACCGAGGTGCTCTACAATCCCGCCCTGTTCGACGGCCTCGAGGCGATCAAAGCCAAGGGCAAGATCAAGGACTACGGCGTGTCGGTGGAGAAGGTCGAGGAGGCGCTGAAGGCGATCGAGTTCCCCGGCGTCGTCTCCATCCAGATCATCTACAACATCTTCCGCCAGCGGCCGGCGCACCTGTTCTTCGAGGAAGCCAGGAAGCGCGGCGTCGGCATCATCGTGCGCGTGCCGCTCGCCTCGGGCCTGTTGTCGGGCAAGATCACGGCGGAGACGAAGTTCGCGTCCGACGACCACCGCCTGTTCAACCGCCACGGCGAAGCCTTCGACGTCGGCGAAACCTTCGGCGGCGTGCCCTTCGAGGTGGGATTGCAGGCGGTGGAGGAAATCCGCAAGCTGGTGCCGGCCGGCCAGAGTGTGGCCGCCTTCGCCCTGCGCTGGATCCTGATGTCCGAGGCGGTCAGCGTCGTCATCCCCGGCGCCCGCAACGCCGAGCAGGCGCGCGGCAACGCCGCCGCCTCGGACCTGCCGGCCATCTCCGCCGACGTCATGGCCGCGACGCGCGACATCTACAACCGCCTCGTGGCGCCGCACGTCCACCAGCGCTGGTGAAACGGGCGTGTAGCGCCCTGGCCCGCGGCGGAAATCCGAGCGATTTCCGCCGTTCGCGTCCGTACCGACGATTCTCTCTCGGCCCCGTGCCGGCGCCCAACCGTTCCGCGCGCGACATCTCCGAAAGCCTGTCTCACGGCTCTTGACCCAGTGCCGCAGAATCTCTAGACAACTCGCAACGGAGCTGTGGCCGAGAGGCTGAAGGCACTGGTTTGCTAAACCGGCGTACGGGCTTAAACCTGTACCGAGGGTTCGAATCCCTCCGGCTCCGCCAGTCATACCTGCTCCAATATTCTCCGTTGCCGATATTAGCGTCCGAAACGGCGCGGAATTGCGGATTTTGGAGCCGACGCTGTTGACTGTACCGTTTGTCCAAAACGCGGAATTCATTCTCTCTGGGCCGATATTCTCCAAACCTCCTGACTGCGGGAATTTGGTACGGAGTCACTACCGATTGATTTCATTGGATGATTTCGGTCGCCTTAGTCGTACTTTCCGAACGGCGACCGCATACCGAGCGAGCCTCAAATCCAAATAATTATGTCGGTGATCCCGGCACAGCTGCAAATACTTGGTTCGAAAACACCCGCATTTCAGCTGACATTGATATCGGAGAAATCAGTCCAGATATGTTTAACCGACACAGTGCGGCGTTATTGAACTACCAGTTCAGCTCCGGTGGCGCTTGTGTGCCTGGTGACAATGTCCTGCACATCGCTTGGGTTGAACGCGACATCCCAAGCCCACTGTCCGAATCCTCCGGTGCTGTTGATCGCCTTGACCCACTCATCCAGCGCGTCGCGCTTGGCCTTGTTCTGCGGGGTATCGGTTCCCTTGATCTCGAGGGCAAGCATCTTGCCGCCGGACAGCCGGACAAGGAAGTCCGGCACGTAACGGCGGCGTGACCCTGCCCACATGTACTGAATCTGGAAGCCCAGATGATCGTTCTTCACATAGGCGACAACGTTATCCCGCCCCTCGAACACATTCGCGGCGTGCCCCTCCCACGAGGAGTCGCCGACGAGGTGGCTGATGTGTGATTTGATCGCTGGGAAGCTGGGCTTGGTCGTATACCAGGTCCGCATCTGACCGGTGGTACCGATCGGATTTTCTTCATCAAAGACAGGGGTGAGGCGTTCCGTGTTCTGCTCACTCACGTGACGCATGACATGCTGAACGACGAGATCGATATTCAGCGCGATCAGGATCCGGCGACGCAGAGGATCGGCGTGGAATAGCGACGGTATCTCTAGAAGCTTGGAATTCAGAAAGCTCTCGACAATGCGCACCAAATGTGCGGCGAGGTATTCCTCGGTTCCAGAAAAGCTCTGGCGTAATTCGGCAAACCCCTTGCGGGCAGCCTGAAAGACAAGCCGTTGCAGGCGGAAGCCGTCTGGAAGGCGTTCCAGATCGATCGCGGTGACATTACCCATATCTGTTGCGCCACCCAAGGCAGGCGCCAGTTCGGCGCTGATGGGCGTTGAGGCTGGGTCAAGCACCAGTGCAGGTATCTTGTCCCACGCTATGGTCAGCTGCGGCTTCACCACGGTTTCGACGCGCAGCACGTTCGGCCACTTGATCTCGAGGTGTGCCCGATCCGGGATGACCTCAATCTGGGTGGTCGGTCTCGGAGGCGGAGGAGGATCGCCACCTTCGCCGGTTTCCGAGATGGACAGCGGAACGCCAAAAACGTTCACATACTCCGGCAGGAACAGTCCGTTCTCATCCGTATCGTAAGAAACTCTCCGGAGACCGCGGCCCACCACCTGCTCGCACAAAAGCTGTGAAGTGAACGCACGCAAACCCATGATGTGGGTGACATTCTTGGCGTCCCAGCCTTCGGACAACATCGCGACGGAGATGACGTTCTGCAGATCCTGGCCCGCCGCGTCGCGCTTGCCGACATTGTCGACGATCTCGCGCAGCAGCTCTTCCTTTTTCATACCCAGTAGCTGCTGTTTTCGCGTTTCCGGCAAGTTTGCGGCTTCGATGATGCCTTTCAGCCTGTTCTCGTAATCCTTATCAGGCGTGGCAGTTTCGCCGATTTCCGCCTTTTCCAGCACCTTGGAGTCGACACGCAAAGTCCGGTTTGGGGCGTACAGCTCCGGCCAGTGCGCATCGCCCTTATTGAAATAATTTTCGACACGGGCTGCGGTCTCCGTGCGGTTGCAGACCGTCAACATTACTGGGGGCGAACGGTGCCCGGCCTCTCGCCACTTCTTCTGAGTCTCCCGCCAGTCGGCACCGAGCAGCGTGTAGGCGTCCTGCACTAGTTTCGGCAGCGCCTCGTGCGGCTCGGCCTTCGCCCGGTTCAAATCCTCGGAGACCGATGGATCGCGGTAGATGTGATAGAGCTTTGACCGCAGCGTCCTTGCATCGGGCAAGGCATCGTCCCGCACCACGACGCGCGGCGTCTTGACCAGCCCGGCTTCAATAGCGTCGTTGAGCCCGAAATCAGAGATGATCCAGTCGAAAAGTGCCGTGTCCGTACTTTTCTTGCCGGTAGGCGCGAAGGGGGTAGCGGAAAGGTCGAAGCAGCGCTGGATGCGGCGCGTATTGTGGATGCGGTCCAGCCCCTCGATCCACCGGGTCGCCTCGTCAAGGTCGATGCCCTGTTCGGCAGCCAGCTTCTTGCTGATCTTCACCTCGGGCGGTTTGCGATAGGCGTGGTGCGCCTCGTCATTGATGACGATGATGTCCTTGTGGGCGGCGAGTTTGCCCAGCACGCGTCGGGCGAACGCCTCGTCTGACTCTCGACCCTTCTTCACGACCGAGCGTTCCTGCTCCTTCAGCGGCATCAGTGTGTGCCAGTTCTCGATCAGCACTTCGGCCTGGTTCAGCTTCCGGCGCAATGCCTCGGATGGGCAGAGGTTGAACTCGTCGTAGTAGCTGCCCTCGCTAGGCAGCAGCACCTGCAAACGTTCTTTTACCGTGAGGCCAGGCGCCACGACGAACACCGCGCGGCTGAAATCCTTGTTCCGCTTCGGATAGGTTAGCGCGTTCAGTACCTGCCAAGTGATGATCATCGCCATCACCGTTGTCTTGCCGGTGCCGGTGGCCATCTTGTTGCAGAGCCGCTCCCATGCGCCGCCATCGCCGGGGATTGCGATGCCCTGTTGGTAGGCTTCCGCTCCCTCAACCCACCATATCAGGGTCTCGATCGCTTCAAGCTGGCAGAAGTAGAACGGGTGCTGACGGGCTTGCGTGTCGTGCCAGTGTTCCAGCAGCTTGCGGGTGACGATGGTCACGCCGGGCCAGCCCGCATCGCGCCAGGCGTTGACGCGGGTGCGGATGGTGTTGACCAGATCCAGCGCCTCGGTTCGCTTGGTGTTGTTGCGCGCGTCGAATACCTCATAGCTCGCCGGGCGGCGCTCGGGTTTGATCTCAAGCTTGCCGCCCTTGCCCTCAACCCAGTGTTGAGCCGGACATTCCCATGGCTTATTGATGATCAGTGACATGGAGCTCAGTCTTCGAGCGGTATGATCTTGAGGGATTCAATCCCACGATCATCGACGATCTTCACCGCGATCCGCTTGTTGTCTCCCGCCTCGAAGGGAAGCGAGACAGTGCCGTGGAACTGCTCCAGTAAATCTTCGTCCAACTCTGACCGCACCGCCGTCTTCAATCGGTTCCAGCCACCCTTTGCATCCACCATGGGAAAGAACACCTGATGCGGCATCAGCGAACGCTGGTCGTAGTCGATGTCTAGCGACCACATGGCGATTTGCTGTTTGCCGCCCGACACCAGATCGCCCGCACGGGGATCGAAATAGTCGAAGCCGTTGACCTCAACCTCCCACATCTCGTCCTTGCGTTTACGCAGATCGACATCGGGCTGCCCCATAAGCCAGAAGGACTGGTTCGATGAGCGTGCCTTTTTTAGATCCTCCGTCAGAAGGTCGGTGTTCATCTGCGCCTTCAGCAGCGTGACGCCGGGCCAGTTCACTTCGTCGATGTCCTTGGCGGCCTCGGGGTCGAAAGTGAAGGCGCAGAACAGGACGAACTTCGGCGCCGGGCGCAGAGTTTCGGCCTCGGACAGCGCCAGCTCTACCTGCCGCTGCTCGAGGGCGGCATGTTCGGGGCCGAAGCTGACCACGACGCGCTCGCCCGTCTCGGCCAGCGATCCGCTGGCGTGCAGATAGCGCAGGCCGGGCAGCGTCTCGAACTCGGCAAAACGCAGGATCGCCCCGCCCTTGGCCCGGACGCCGGTTTTCAGAAGCTCCTCGCGCCAGAGCGCCTGGCGCGAGGTCTCGCCCGTGCGAGCGATGCTGTCGTCGGCCTCGACCGGCGGCAGGCTGTCATCGAGCGACAGAACGGTGGGCGCTGGCACCGCCTCGACCGAGAAGGGGCCGGTAATGCGCAGCTTGGATTTGTCGATGCGAGGCTTGTCATAAAGCGTTTCCTGCTCGGCGTGATCGGCGATGGACTGGTCCATGCGGCGCTGCATCGCCTGCCTTGCCTTGTGAAAAGCTTCGAAAGCACCGCGCGCGACTTTTGGCCAATCCTCTGGCCAATCAAAAGGGACCTCCCATTCATGCAGCGTCTCGCCCTTGGCGAAATTCACCAGCTTGCCCTTGCGAGTACCCTGCACGGGCTTGAGCGGCTTCGGCGGGGCGGCGGCCAGCGCAGCGTTCAGATCATTCAGCGCCGCTACAATCTTCGGGTGGTCCTCGTCGTAGATCGTGTCGATGTCGGGGTTGTTGGCAATGCTTTTCAGCGTGATGTGCGGCACGGTTTCATAGTCGAATCCGCCCTTTAGCCCTTCATGTGGATAGCGCAGCGCGTAATAGTCGAAGCTGGCAGTCATCAGCCTCTGCTTGGCCAGCGTGATGGCCACGCGGGAGGTATCGCAGGTGATCCAGCGTCGCCCCCATTTCTCGGCGACGAAGGCGGTAGTGCCCGAGCCACAGGTTGGATCGAGCACGAGATCACCGGGATCGGTGGTCATGAGGAGGCAGCGTTCGATAACGAGAGCTAGCGTCTGGACAACGTAAGTCCGCGGGTCAT
Organism: Pleomorphomonas koreensis DSM 23070; assembly: GCF_000425185.1. GTDB lineage: Bacteria > Pseudomonadota > Alphaproteobacteria > Rhizobiales > Pleomorphomonadaceae > Pleomorphomonas > Pleomorphomonas koreensis. The sequence continues at coordinate 50,644 of NZ_AULH01000017.1, read as the reverse complement.
TGAACCCGCTGATCTGCGTGTCGAGCCAAATATTTGTGATCGGCGTGACCGGATAGTCTGCATGATAATTGACCATTCGTATGGTCTTGCCCTGCGCCATCAAGCGCCCAGTCTTCTTTAGTCTCGAAAGGCCAAGTGTCGTAGTCTTCCAGTGTGAGTTCGCAGATGGATTGAACATAGCTCCGCGCCACTCAAGTGGCTCATCGCCCGGAGACGGGCCTTCAGAGAACATCGGATAGGCTTGGAAGACACGCTGGCTGTTGGAAAGGATCTCAAGCTCGCCTTTAGCAAGCTTCCGGCGATAGCCGTTTGGCTCCTCAACCCACGAATAGTTGGTTGCGCCTTCGTTCCCTGGCACCTTCACCTGATACAGTGGCTTGTATTTTGCCTGCGTCGCATCGCGCCAATACCAGATTAAATAATCGTTTACCGTCGCAAGCGCCGCGGAACTCTGACCGCCAGTTTTCTTGAAGGGAATAAGCGCGCAAAAATTACCGACTCCAAAGACGTCATCAATAACGTTGCGCACGAGATGCACATTCTCATCCGAAATCTGCACGAACACGGACCCGCTTTCGTGCAGCAGGTCCTTGGCCAGCACCAGCCGGTCGCGCAGGTAGGTCAGGTAGGAGTGGATGCCCAGTTCCCAGGTGTCGCGGAACGCCTTGATCATCTCGGGTTCCTGCGTCAGATCGTCGTCTGACCGATCCTTGACGTCACGCTTGCCCACGAATGGCTGAAAATTCGACCCGTATTTGATCCCGTACGGCGGGTCGATGTAGATCATCTGCACTTTGCCGCCCATGCTTTCCCTGGTCAGTAGCGAGTTCATGACCAGCAGGCTGTCACCCGCGATTAGTCGGTTAGACCACCCCTTTTCGTGGTGATAGAAATCGAGCGCTTGGCGCAGCGGCAGGTTCTCGAACGGGGCGACGAACAGATCGGGCTGTCGCCATTGCGCGCCCGCATCCTTGCCCTTCAGCCGCCGCGCTGCATTGGCCAGGATCGTCGCCGGATCCACCCGTTCATGGACATGCAGGCTAACGGTATCCACCTCGAACGACGTCCGCTCGGCCTTGCCCGTCCAGTTGAGGTAGGGCGCTTGCAGTCGCTTGAGTTCGATCAGCGCGTCCTTCATCGCCTGCGGATCGTCGCTGGCCAGCGCATCGTCGATCAGCTTTTCTACCCCGGCGCGGGCGCTGTCAAAGTTCAGCACCGGGTCCAGATGCGGGTCATAGGCCCAAGTGGTGCGCGCGCCGTCCGGGTCCGTGCCTGCATGGACCATCCCGACTTCGGGGTTGTTCACTCGCGTCTCGCCGTGACGATAGGACAGTACCCGCACCGGCTCGCCGGATCTCCGGGGCGTCGCCTTCTTCTTCGCTGCTCCTCGACGTTGCGGTGGTGCAGATTCTTCGGTAGGTGCCAGCTCGAAATCGTCGTCCTGATCCTCGTTGTCATCAGCTTCGATGACGAGAAATACAGACCCGCCGCGTCCGCGTCCCTTACCAAGGACGCCCTCATCGACCAATCCATCCCGTGCTGTCTGGTAATCCTCGTCCGTGAGGTCGGGCAGTGCTTCGCGTAGCCGTGCAATCAGAGCCAGATTGCTCACGGAGGCGCCGTCTTCGGGGACATGGGTTAGGATAAGATCGCGGGGGGAATTGGACATGGAAGGTTCGGGAGTCTCTGGCGTCAACGGTGGACGCCGTAAGACTATTGTCAGTACCCCGGGTTGTCAGCCGCAAATTCATCTCACACCTCGCCAAGCAGCGATCTTTGCGCCGCCCACTCCACCGGAAACGGCTTCATCAGCGCCGCCAGCGTCATCTCCGGCCCCTGCCGGCCGTCGAGGATGGCCTCGACGATGGCGGGTGCGAGCAGCGTGAGGCGCAGCACGCGGCTGACGTAGGATTCGTTGATCTTCTCCGCGGTCGCGATCTCGCGAATGGTCGCGTATTGTTCACTCTCCAGCATATCGCGCCAGCGGAATGCTCGGGCGACGGCCTTGACCATGGCGTTGTCGATATGGGCGCGGGCCGGCATCCAGGCAGGTGCGCCGCAAGGAACGACGATCTGCTTGCGGCCGCCGCGCCGGCGGAAGGTCAGCGGCACATGCACGGTAATGGTATCGTCATCGCGTGTGACGGCGGTGTTCATAATCACGCGGCCTTCCTGCTGACTGCGCTTTTCCGATCCTGGCCGATAGCACCCAGATCAGCAACAAGACTGGCCAACCCAAGCGTGCGCAACCGGATGGCAAGGCCGTCGGCGGCAAGATCAACCCGCTCGACTAGAAGCTGGACGATGCGGGCCTGCTCGCCTGGAAACAATTCGTCCCAGATCGGATCGAGCCGCTCCACCGCCTCGCGAACGTCCGCTTCCCGCAGCCCGTCGATTTCGGGCCGGGCGGCGCGCCAGGTGCCGACGATGATTTCCGGAGCACGCAGTAACCCGCGCAGCTGGTCGATTACCGCCATTTCCACCTCGGCGGCCGGCACGCGAGCGATGGGACAGGCGTCCGCCCCGCGCTTCAGCACCGACTGGCTGACATAATAGCGATAGAGTTTGCCGCCCTTCTTTGTATGGGTGGGCGAGAATGCGGCCCCATCCGGGCCGAACAGCAGCCCCTTCAGCAGCGCGGGCGTGTCGGCGCGAGTGCGGGCGGCCCGCTTGCGCGGACTCTCGGTCAGGATGGCGTGGACCTTGTCCCACAGCGCGCGACCGATGATCGGCTGATGCTCGCCGGGATAGCTTTTGCCCTTGTGCACCGCCTCGCCAATATAGACCCGGTTGTTCAGAAGCTTGTAGAGATAACCCTTGTCGATCAGCTTGCTCCGGCGGGTGCGCACGTCCTCTGCCGCAAGGGTTTTTGCCAGCACGGTGGCTGAACCGATGGCGACGAAGCGCTCGAAGATCATGCGCACGGTGGCGGCCTCGGTTTCCTCGATCACCAGCTTGCGCTTCTCGACCCGGTAGCCGAGCGGCACGATGCCGCCCATCCACATGCCCTTCTGCCGCGACGCCCGGATCTTGTCGCGAATGCGCTCGGCCGTCACCTCGCGCTCGAACTGGGCAAACGACAACAGGATGTTCAGCGTCAACCTGCCCATCGACGTCGTGGTGTTGAAGCTCTGCGTCACGGAGACAAAGGTGACGTCATTCCGATCAAATATCTCGACCAGTTTCGAGAAATCCATCAGCGAGCGCGACAGCCGGTCGATCTTGTAGACCACCACCACATCTATAAGCCCATCCTCGATGTCGGCGAGCAACTGTTTGAGCGCCGGCCGCTCCAGCGTGCCGCCCGAGATGCCGCCGTCGTCATACTGATCGCGAATCAGCACCCAGCCCACAGATCGCTGGCTGGCGATATAGGATTCGCAGGCCTCGCGCTGGGCATGCAGGCTGTTGAATTCCTGCTCGAGCCCTTCCTCGGAGGATTTCCGGGTATAGACGGCGCAGCGGAGTTTTCGGGCGATGGGTTTTGTCATGCCCGGCTCCGATGATTTTTGAGGCCAAAGAAGGTCCAGCCGTTCCAGCGCGTGCCGGTGATGGCGCGGGCAACCGAGGACAGGCTCTTGTAGGGCCGACCCTGCCATTCATAGCCGTCGTTCAGCACGGTGACGGTGTGCTCGACGCCCTGCCATTCCCGGATCAGCCTGGTGCCGGCGATCGGCCGGTCATCAGCGCGGTTGCGGCGCACCACCATGTTGCCGCCATCAAGCTGCTCGCCCAGCGCTTCGAGGCGTTCGACGGTCGCCGGTTTCAAACCACGATAGGCCAATTCCTGGATGCGGTAGGCGAGTCGACTCTCCAGGTAACGCCGGTTGAAAGCCGGTGGCTCGGTTTCAAACAACTCGCGCCACTGCTTCTTCAATTCCGGCGTCGTGGCCGCCTTCAGCGCCACCAGGCGCGCGGGGATGGGGTCATGCGTCGTCATGGGGTCTCCGATGAGTCGGAGTTGCATGACGGCATCGGTCAGGCGGAGAGTGTAGGCAAATTTCTCCAATATCGTCAGATACTTCGTCGCTCACCCGCATCTGCAACCGAAGCAGTCCGAGCGCCAGCAGGCCGCACAGCTCAGTGCGGCGTTCGGCCGGTGTCATCAGCTCGGGGGGCAGAGGATTGGGGCGTTTCATGTCGTGGGGCGGCCGTGATCGGTGGTGTCGTTACCGATCAAAAGCCACCCGGCGAACCGCGATGGGACACGCAAAACGGAGGAAGAACGGGAAATTGAACGGATAGGGAACACCATGCCTTGCCCATCCTGGTTTCCTCCGTGATTATCGTGGGTTGAATCAGTCAAGAACAGATGGTCGTGGGGGATGAGTTCATGGCGCGCAAAACAAATTCGATCGGCCCCCATGTCTTGGCGTTGATCGAGGATGCGCGGATCGATCTCGCACGAGCAGCTCTTGCCGTCCGGGAGGGTGACAACGAGCCCGACTTCGAGTTGCGTGACGACGTTCCTGATCACACCGATGAAGATGCGGTCGAGGCATTTCGCCAAGAGCTCATTCAGACGCTGTCAGGTTTCGATCAGGACGAGCTGCGACCGGCAGAGCAGCGATGCCGCAGGATCCGTGCCCTCGCCGATGGAAAGGGTGTGACCTCCCTGACGACGATCGTCGAGCAGCGGCTCGACGACGAGCAATTGGAAGAATTCGAACGCCAGCCCGATCGGCTATGCAGAAGCATATGGGTCTATCTCAACGCACGCGAGACGTTCGAGGATGCGGAGAGTTTCCATTTCGCACGGCAATTCCGCGATCATGGCAAACTCTATGACGCCTTCGAGGTCGAACTCGAGAATCATGTCGATCTCGATGCTGCGGCAATCGACGAAGCGGCGCTGGCCACCGAGATCAAGGCAATGCTTGATCTGAAGCCCGAGATTTCCTGCACAGTGAAGGCGCTCGATCTGCCTGCCACGGACGTGCACCCTGCGTCCATCATGCTGATCGTCCGGCATGGCGGGCCGCTGTCGAGCGTCCACGATCATCGACAGGATGGACGACGAGGAACCATCTACTATCGTCCGCCGAACGAGGCGACGCTGATCTATACGCCATCGCTGCGTCAGATCGAGGTTTGCGCGGACAGCCCGGTGGTGCGCCAGACAGTCAGCGACTCGTTCGCCGAAGTCGCTCTCGGCCACGACATCTCCCAGAAGCCGCTGACCTGGAAGCGATACAACCTCTCGCGGTTTCGTACTTCGCTTCTTCTGCAGCCCCCCGAGATCGGAGGCTACGCGTTCGAGTTTGCCCGCGTCGTGGAAGCCGAGATCCGACTCGGTATCTGGCGCCGCAAGCTGCAGCTCAAGGTCACCGTCGATGATGACATCGTGGAAGTGGCAGACCAGTATCTCGGAGCCAGAAATATCTTCCGGCGTGCCGAGGCTTTCAGCCGCATCGCCATCGCGGTCGCCTACAACCGGATCGGCGATGAGAAGGAGCGGACGCTCAACATCACGATCGCTGGCACGAAGAGCTGCAACCTGCAGAGCAAGACGGATCCGGAAGAGCGCAGCCTCGGCTTCGCGCTCCTCAAGGAATGGGGAATCCTGAGTGCCTTTCGGCAGATCGCACCCGACGATTTGCGCGCGATCTTTCCCGAGCTGGTTCAACTTCACGATCGGATCGAGGACGAGGTCAGCGGTGGATATCTGCTGGAACTGGGGCTCGACGCCAGCCGACTGATCGAAGGTGGTCTGCTCGAGCGCCGCGACCGGCAGGATGTGGTCCTTGTCGAGGACGACGACATCGAAGGGGAAGGCACCATCAGGCCGTCGGCGACGGAAGGCATGGTCCGCACTATCGGCCCGTTCGACGAGGACGCTGGCAGGCGACCGCTGTCGGATATCGAGATGTACGCCATCAACGCTCAGTGGCTTCACGAGACGCTCATGCGCCTGATGAACCCGCTGCTGAGCAAGCGGGCGGCCCAGATCCTGGACCCGGACCTGACCCTGGTCGGGGCGATGCAGATCGATGGCGTAGAGGTGCCCGTCTATTTCGCTCGGCGTCTCAATGACCCGAAGACCGCACAGAGGCTAGATCTGATGCTGCGCGCGCGGAACACCCCTGGCGTGGGGATCGTCTTCGCCGCGAGCCAGGACATGCCGTCACACCTCGGACCGAACGTCGTCATGCCGCTCTTATCCCATCTCGCATCGGGGGACGACGAAATGCTGTTCGCGCGCGATGGCATCGAACTCGCGTATCGTGACAGTCACGCGCTCGCGCGCGGCGGCGAGTCGCCGTGCGTCGCGCGCAGCGGCACACAATCGGGCACGCTCTATATCCCCGGCCGCGAGCCGCTGTACCTCGCCGGAAACGATCAACTTACGATCTTCGAGCGCCTTGTCGCCGCGTATGCAACGGGCACCGCGGACGTTTATGTCGGCGACCTGATGGAGGGGTTCTCGGCCAAAAGTCCCCAGCAGGCGTTCCGCAAGGAGATGTGGAAGGACATGGTGGATGTCTACATCGCCAAGGGAGCGAAGCGCGGCTATTGGCGCCTGATCGTCGCGCCGCGGCCGGCAACCGAGGCGGTCGTGGCACCCGTCGAGGCTGTCGTCTAAAGAACGTCTAAAGTACATCGGGGGACGGTCTAACAAACCGCTGATTACTGGAAGAGCTCCACCTAGAGGAGCACTTCCATGCCGACTCCCTTCCCCTCGTGCCAGGCAGCCCCGACGAGCTGGTCCGGCGCCGCGACGACCAAGCCCACCACCTCCAACTCGGAATGGCGCTGCACGCGCTGTGACAAGCTTCTCGGCGTCTGCCGGGACGGCCGCATGCACCTGCGCTTCGCGCGGGGGCACGAGTATTTAGTGGGCTTTCCGGTCCAGGCCACCTGCCGTGGCTGCGGCACGCTGAATCACGCGACCACCCCCGCGCGCTGACGCGCGCAGCCCCCCACCCCCCGAAATCGCAGAGACGCACGACGTCCTGACCTGGCCACGAGAAGGCGCCGGACGCCTGGCCGCAAGGCAGGCGTCCAATGTCCTTCGCGTGGCACGAGATCCGTGATCACCTGATGCATTCATCTTCCACCCTTCACTTCCAACGCAGTTTCGACGTCGTCCGGCGCGCGCATGATCCCCTCATAGCTTTCCGGGACCCGGCCGCCCTGCTGGACGGGCTGCATCGCGGCACGGCCGATCCGGAAGACAAGAACCTGATCCTCTCGGCGCTGATCGAGGCGGCGCAGGGCGACGGGCCCACGTCCGACTGCGCTCTCACCATGCTGATGCTGGCGCTCTGGCCCGGCCTCGACGCCATCCGGCGCCGGTCGATCTGGCGCAGGATCGGCTCTGCCGATGATGTCGCGTCCGATTTGCTGGCGCGCACCACCGAGGCGGTCCGCGGGGTCGACCTGGGACGCGTCAACCGGATCGCGGCCACGATCATGCGGAACGTCGAGCGCGACATGATCCGTGCGCGCCAGCGCGACGCGGCGCGCGAACATCTCGCCAGCGGTGCCGATCCTGACGAGGTCATGGACAACGGTGACAGCGGGATCGGCGGGACCGGGTATGAGCGCCTTAACGGCGCCGTGCGGGAGCTGCTCGGCGACGACGCCCTGCTTGTGATCCGCGTGGCGATCGAGGGCTTTTCCCAAGCCGAGGCGGGAGCCGAACTGGGCCTGACCGAGGCCGCCGCCCGCAAGCGCTACCAGCGCGCCATGCGCCGGCTGCACGACGCCCTCGAAGAAAACCCCTGAGCCGATGTCCCGATCCGATCCCGCCGGTGGCTTTTCTTGATTGAGCGCCCCGAGCGCCTTCCCTCCAACCGAAAGCAGACACGCATGAACCGCACTGCCGATCTGTCGCTCGAGGATTTCAGGCGTCTTCCGGGGCTTTATCGCCGCTGGGAGCTGACCGATGTCTGCGAGCCCAACCGCAACTATCAGATCGAGGACGCCGGCGCCCATGCCGACGGGACGCCGCTGCTGGCGATCTACGTCGCCGAGCCCGCGACCGACGTCCGCGAGGCCGCCTGATGCGCCTCCTCGATCACCTCATCTCGCGGAGAACCGCCATGCCGGACCAGCCGGACGACATCACCCGTCTTCGCAAGGCGAGCTACGCCCTTGAAGACCTCCCCGAAACCATCGCCTTCCCGCAGCGCGCCGGAGACGAGCCGCGCGAGCCGCTGCCGGTCGTCGAGGCGACCGTGGACGAGATCGCCTTCGCGATCGTCGAGGCAGAGCGGGAGAGCTCGGCCGCCTATCGCCGCGCCGCCGCGCTCCAGCGCCTCTACAAGCTCGCCCGTGAGGCCGGGTGCATCGGCGCAGATCGCGCCGCCACGGCGGTGATGAAGAAGGAGGCCCAGTGATGGCCCTTCCCATCATCGGCGCCGACGAGCGCCTTGCGCAACGCAAGGGCATCAAGGGCGTCATCTTTGGCCGGTCCGGCATTGGCAAGACGTCGCTGCTCTGGACGCTGAACGCCTCGACCACGCTCTTCCTCGATCTCGAGGCCGGCGATCTAGCGGTCGAGGGGCTGGAGATCGACACGCTCCGGCCCCGCACCTGGAAGGAATGCCGCGATTTCGCGGTGTTCATCGGCGGGCCGAATCCGGCGCTGCGCGAGGACCAGCCTTACAGCCAGGCGCATTTCGACGAGGTCTGCGGCCGCTACGGCGATCCGGCGGTGATCGGCAAGTACGAAACCGTCTTTATTGACTCGATTACGGTCGCCGGGCGGCTCTGCTTCCAGTGGTGCCGCGGCCAGCCGGAGGCCTTCTCCGACAAGACCGGCAAGCCTGACATCCGCGGCGCCTACGGGCTCCATGGCCGCGAGATGATCGCCTGGCTGACGCATCTGCAGCACGCGCGCGGCAAGCACGTTTGGTTCGTCGGCATCCTCGACGAGAAGCTCGACGACTTCAATCGTAAGGTCTTTCAGCCGCAGATCGACGGGGCGAAGACCGGGCTCGAACTGCCGGGCATCGTCGATCAGGTCATCACCATGGCCGATATCGCCGATGCAAACGGCCAGCCCCAGCGCGCCTTCGTTTGCCAGACGCTTAACTCCTGGGGCTATCCGGCCAAGGACCGCTCGGGCCGCCTCGATATGGTCGAGGCCCCCCATCTCGGCCGGCTGATGGAAAAGATCCAGCGCCCCGCGGCGCCTGCCGCCGAACGTCTGTCCTGGCCGCCAGTGATCCCGGCCGAACCTGCCGCCACGACCGAGTCCGGCCATGGCTGAGCACATCACGCCATTCCTGGTGTCCCGATCCGGTCGCCAGCATGGCTTTCCCCTGTCGACGCCGCTGCGCGTCCCACCCTCTAACAGATAAGGAGCCGCGGCCCATGTCCGGCATCTGGAACGACTTCAACTCCGCCCAATCCAACACCAACGTCATTCCGAAGGGCACGCTCGCCAAGGTGCGCCTGACGCTCCGCCCCGGCGGCTTCGACGACCCCTCGCAAGGCTGGACCGGCGGCTGGGCGCGCCGCGCCGCCACCGGCGCCGTCTATCTCGACGCCGAATACACGGTGCTCGAAGGGCCCTACGCCCGCCGCAAGATCTGGTCGCTGATCGGCCTCTACAGCCCCAAGGGCCCGGACTGGGCCAATATGGGGCGCGGCCTGATCCGCGGCATCCTCAACTCGGCGCGCGGCGTGTCCGACAAGGACAACTCGCCCGAGGCGCAGGGCCGCAGGCGTATCAACGGCTTCGGCGATCTCGACGGTATCGAGTTCGTGGCCCGCATCGACATCGGCACCGACACCAACGGCGAGGACAAGAACGAGATCCGCGCCGCGGTCACCCCGGATCACCGCGACTATGCCGCGCTGATGGGCACGGTCGCGCCGCAGTTCACCGCCACCCCGGCGCAGGGCCACGCCCCGCAGCAGCCCGCCACGGCCACCCAGCCCAGCCAGCCCGTGTCCGCCCCCGGCAACGCCGGTCGGCCGAGCTGGGCGCAGTAAGGGGAGACCGGCCATGCGCCTGCGCCCCCGGCAGAAGACCTTCGTCGAGCGCAGCGTGGCTGCGCTCGCTTCCCGCGGCAACACGCTCGGCGTGGCGCCCACCGGCGCGGGCAAGACCATCATGCTCTCGGCGGTCACCGGCGAGTTGATCGGTGCCATTTCAAAGAATACGGGGGCCAAGGCCTGCGTGCTGGCTCATCGCGACGAGTTGACGGCGCAGAACCGCGCCAAGTTCCAGCGCGTGGTGCCGGGTGTCGCCACATCGGTGATCGATGCCACCGAGAAGTCCTGGGGCGGCCAGGTCGTCTTCGCCATGGTGCCGACGCTGGCGCGGGCCTCGAACCTTGCCGACATGCCGCGCCTCGATCTGCTGGTCGTCGACGAGGCGCACCATGCCGTCGCCGACAGTTATCGCCGGATCATCGACCGGGTGCGCGAGGCCAATCCGGATGCCCGAATTTTCGGTGTCACGGCGACGCCGAACCGCGGCGACCGCAAGGGGCTGCGCGAGGTTTTCGACAATGTCGCCGACCAGGTGCGGCTGGGTGAGCTGATCGCCTCGGGCCATCTGGTGCCGCCGCGCACTTTCGTCATCGATGTCGGCGTGCAGGACGAGTTGCGTGCGGTGCGCAAGACCATGTCGGATTTCGACATGGCGGAAGTGGCGGAGATCATGGACTGCGCTCCGGTCACCGACGAAGTGATCCGTCACTGGAAGGAGAAAGCAGGCGACCGCCAGACCGTGGTGTTCTGCTCCACCGTCGCGCATGCTGAACACGTCACCGAGGCGTTCAGGGCGGCAGGCGTTTCCGCCGCGCTGATCCATGGCGATCTGGCGGCCGAGGCGCGCAAGGCGATCCTCGCCAGCTACGCGGCGGGCGACATCCGCGTGATCGTCAACGTCGCGGTGCTGACCGAAGGATGGGACCACCCGCCCACCTCCTGCGTCGTGCTGTTGCGGCCGAGCTCCTACAAATCGACCATGATCCAGATGGTTGGGCGCGGATTGCGCACCGTCGATCCCGAGGAACATCCCGGCGTCGTCAAGACCGACTGCGTCGTCCTCGACTTCGGCACCTCGAGCCTGATCCACGGCACGCTGGAGCAGGATGTCGATCTTAATGGCAAGGCCGAGACTGGCGATGCGCCGACCAAGGCTTGCCCCAACTGCGGCGCCGACATTCCGCTCGCCGCCACCGAATGCCCGCTCTGCGGCGAGGCATTCCCGCGTGAGGACGAAGGTGCTGGCGACGGCGGCGGCACTGTCCCGCTGTCGGGTTTCATGATGACCGAGATCGACCTGTTGAAGCGGTCCAGCTTCGCATGGGTCGACCTCTTCGGCACCGACGATGCGATGATGGCCACCGGCTTCACCGCCTGGGGCGGCATCTTCTGGCTCGACGGGGTCTGGTACGCCATCGGCGGGGCCAAGGGCGACCGCCCGCATCTGCTGGGCGTGGGCGAACGGACGGTCTGCCTCGCGCAGGCCGACGACTGGCTGAACACCCACGAGACCGACGAGAGCGCCTTCAAGACCCGCTCCTGGCTGCGCCAGCCGCCAACCGAAAAGCAGCTGCAGTATCTGCCGCCCGAGTGTCGACATGACTTCGGCCTGACGCGCTACCGCGCCTCGGCACTGATGACCTTCGGCTTCAACAAACGGGCCATCCTGCAGCTGATCGACGCGGCTGCCGCTCCCGAACGGAGGGCAGCATGATCCATGACCTCCTCCATCCCCATCACGGCCGAGGACCGGCGGCGGCTCTGGCATCCGCGTGGAGCGCTCTGTGCTGTCTGCCGGCAACCCACCCGTGGTTTTGGCTGGTCCGATCCGTTCCGGTCGAAGCGACCCCGGCCCTCGGTCTGGTTCTGCTCGATGCCCTGCCAGTCCTTCTGGACGCGCTTGGCGCGGAGGCGTTCCGCCATGGTTGACCTGACCGAGGAGGAACGCGTCGCCGTCACCGCCACCATGAAGCGCGTGGCGCTGCTGATGGACGAGATCGGCTGGGCCACCCCGCTCGCCGATCTGACCGAGGCGCAAATGCGCGCCCTGATCGAGGAAGCTGTCGAGGGCTTCCGCGAGGCGATGTCCGACATCGCCCGGGCGCAGACGCCGGAGGTGCCGTTCTGATGCTGGATTTCAACCGCCGCCCGAGCTTCGCCGACCGCGTCAATGCCGCCGTCGATCAGGCCCTGACCGCCGATCAGGCAACGCGGCCGCCGCGCGACTATCTGGGCGGTTCGCGCCTTGGACAGCCTTGCGAGCGCGCCCTGCAGTTCGAGTTCACGGCCACGCCGAAGGACGAGGGCCAGGATTTCAGCGGCCAGACCCTGCGTATCTTCGCCATCGGCCACGCGCTCGAGGATCTGGCCGTGGCGTGGCTGCGCGGCGCGGGCTTTGACCTCTACACCCGCAAAGGCAACCGTTCAGATGGCGGCCAGTTCGGGTTCGAAGTCGCGGGCGGGCGCATCCGCGGTCATGTCGACGGCATCATCGCGTCAGGGCCTGAGGGCTTCGGGCTCGCCGTTCCCGCACTCTGGGAATGCAAGACGATGAATGCCAAGAACTGGCGCGCCTGCGTCAAGGATGGCGTGACCAAATCGAAGCCGGTCTACGCCGCCCAGATCGCGCTCTATCAGGCCTACATGGAAGGAAGCGTGCCCGGCATCAGCGCGGCGCCCGCGCTCTTCACCGCGATCAACAAGGACACCGCCGAGCTTCACCATGAGCAGGTGCCCTTCGACGCCGATCTCGCGCAGCGCATGTCCGACCGTGGCGTGCGTATCCTGCAGGCGACCGACGCGGGCGAGCTCTTGCCGCGCATCGCCACCGCGCCGGACTTCTTCGAATGCCGTTTCTGCCCGTGGGCCGAGCGCTGCTGGGGGCTGCCGGCATGAGTGACGACAGCATCCTGCACTTCAACCCGTGGATGGACTTCAACGACGGGCCGCCGTCCGAGAACCCCTTCGGTTGCGATCCCGACCCCAAGCAGATCGCCACCTTCCTCGACACGGTCTTCAGCTGGTGCGAGGGACTGATTCCGCTGCGCGGGCTCTATGACAAGGGTCAGGGCCGGGACGGTAAGCCGCACAACATCTGGATCCCGGCCGACGATACTGCGCCCGAGAAGCTCGCGACCTTCGCGGCATGGGCCAACCGCGAGGGTGCCGCGGTCTATGTCATCCCCGGCACGGTCGCAGAACAGGGGCAGGCCCGCGCCGCCGATGTGCTGCAGATGCAGGCCATCGTCGTCGATCTCGACGCGGGCGACATTCCGGCCAAGCTCGACCACCTCACCCTCCACATCGGCACGCCCACGCTGATCATCGAAAGTGGCGGCCGCACGCCCGAGGGCGCGACCAAGCTTCATGTCTGGTGGAAGCTGACCGAACCCGCCGAGGGAGAGGATCTCGCCACCCTCTGCCGCCTGCGCGGCGAGATCGCCGTGAAGGTCGGCGGCGACACGCATTTCCGTTCGGCGCACCAGCCGATCCGGGTGCCCGGCACAGTCTATCACAAGCATGGCCATCAGCGGCTCGTGCAGATCCGTGAACATCGCGCCGTCGAGGTGGACCTTGCGGATTTCGCCGAGCGGGTCGCCGATATGCCGCCGCTGCCGGGCGTCGGCTTCGCCAGCGACCTCTCGGCCCCAACGGCCAAACCCACCATCGACGCCGTTCTCACCACGCCGGTGCGCGAGGGCGCGGTCGATGACTGGTCGCGTTTCCAGGGGGCCAGCGCCGCCATCGGTCATTACATCCGCCTGGTGCATGAGGGCCGGCTCGATCCCTTCGCGGGCTGGGAAGCGATCTGCGGCTACAACGCCGCCATGCTGCGCCCGTCCTGGCCGCTCGATCGGCTGCTGGCCGAGGCCGAACGGCTCTGGGCGCTGCATGTGACCCGCAACGGCCCGCCGCTGCTGCGCGCGGCAGGCACCGACGCTCCGGCCAGCCCGCTCCCGACCTTCAGTCTCGGCGCGCTGCTCGACGACATGAGCCCGATGCCCGCGGACATCATCGCACCGCGCGTGCTGACGCTGGGCGGCCTTCTGGTGCTGGGCGGCGCGGCCAAGGTCGGCAAGAGCGACTTCCTGATCTCATGGCTCGTCCACATGGCGGCGGGCGTGCCATTCCTCGGCTTCACGCCGCCCCGGCCGCTGCGCGTGTTCTATCTGCAAGCCGAGATCCAGTATCACTACCTGCGCGAACGGATGCAGCAGATCGCGCTGCCCACCGTCGTGATCGCTGCCGCGCGCGATACCTTCGTGGCCACGCCGAAGCTGAAGCTGTTGCTCGACGCGGAGGGCGTCGCCCGCGTGGCCGAGGCTATCCGCGCCGCGTTCCCAGATGCGCCGCCCGACATCATCGTCATCGACCCGATCCGCAACCTCTTCGATGGCGGCCCCGAAGGCGGCGGCGAGAACGACAACACCGCCATGATGTTCTTCCTCAAGGACCGGGTGGAGCTTCTCCGCGAGGCGGTCAATCCGGACGCGGGGGTCATCCTCGCCCACCACACCCGCAAGGCCAGCAAGCACCAGGTCAAGGACGATCCCTTCCTCGCGCTCTCCGGCGCCAGCGCGCTACGCGGCTTCTACACGTCGGGGCTGCTCATGCACCGGCCCGACGAGGACAGCACTGTTCGCAGGCTGGAGATCGAACTGCGCAACGGTCCCGCGCTGGCGGGCAAGCTGATCGACAAGGTGAAAGGCGAATGGGTCGAACTGAACCCGATGAACGAGCGCCTGGTGCGCAAGGAGGTCGGAGCGAAGTTCGATGCCGAGCGACTGCGTAAGCACGATGTCATCCTCGGCATGCTGCTGGACGAGGCGATCAGCGAGCGCCTCTACACCGCGATGCAATTCGCAGAGACTTTCGAGAACCAGAGCGGTCTGGGCAGCAAGCACACCATCCGCGAGCGGCTCAGCGTGCTGGCGACCAAGGGCTTCGTGAAATTCCTGCGCGACCCCTCTGGCTTCGGCTTCCCCGTCACCCGGTCGCGCTTCGGCTATCTCTGCGTCGAGGGCATGCAGTTCGGCGCACCCGTCGAGCATGTCGATCCGGCTACCGGCGAGGTCACCACAACCGCCCGTCCGGTCCTGCCCAGCCACTTCAAATGCCCCCAATCCGGGCTCTGTCTGCAGGTCGAAAACCCCGTTGTCTGGGTCTACCCGGAGGGGCTCGAAGACGACCTAACTCATATGAGTGAGGCCTGACTCATATGACAGCGCCAACTGTGCACTCAACAAAATCAGCGGGTTACGAGCAAATAAGAGTTAGGCCCCTAACTCATGCCCGAAGACTTCATGAAGTCTTATTCCGAAATGAATTCAGTCACTTGCTCTCCCCGGAACAGTTAGGTGTCAAACCCCCATACTACGTATGGGATGGCCACCCCGCAGGGTGGGCCACTCATCCCATGCGTAAGGGCCTCGCGCGCGGGCCGCCCTGACGGGTCTCCCATCTCCCAATCCGACGACGGCGGTCCCGTACCGCCAAGCACATGACCGCCGTCGTCTCCCACCCGAGCAGCCAACCACGAAGGAGACCACTCATGGCTGACCCGACTCTGCGCATCACGAGCCGTGACGCAATCCCAGCGTCGTCTGTCACGACACCGCATCATCGCTGCATCGTCGCGCTCGACCTCGGCACCACGACGGGTTGGGCACTGCGCAATGCCGATGGTCTGATCACCAGCGGAACGGTGTCGCTGCGTCACAGTCGCTTCGATGGTGGCGGTATGCGCTATCTGCGCTTTGCCAACTGGCTTGCCGAGACCGACCGGCTGTCCGGCCCGATTGCCGCCATCTGGTTCGAGGAGGTCCGTCGCCATGCCGGTACCGATGCCGCGCATGTCTATGGCGGGTTGATGGCCACGCTGACGGCGTGGTGCGAGCACCACGGTATCGCCTATCAGGGTGTCCCGGTCGGCACCATCAAGCGGCACGCGACGACCAAAGGCAATGCCGACAAGGCCGCGATGATCACCGCTATTCGTGACCGCGGCTTTGCACCCGCCGATGACAACGAGGCCGACGCCATCGCGCTCCTGCTGTGGGCGATCGAGACCAGCGGAGGTGTGCGATGACGCGCTTTCGTCTTCCCGATCGCCGCGCCGCCGAGACGATTGCGCTCGAGCATGGCGGTGCGCGCTTCATGGTCACGATCGGGTTCTATCCCGACGGCCGGCCTGGCGAGGTGTTCATTCATGGCGCTCGCAGCGGGTCGAGCATGGATGCACTGCTGGCGGATGCCTGCGTCGTGGTGTCCTGCTTGATCCAGCATGGCGTGGTGCCGAACGATCTGGCCGCCAGCATGGGACGCTTCGGCAATGCCGCGCCGGCCTCGGTTATCGGCGCTGTCGTCGATCTGGTTGCCGCTGCAGGGACCGCGCTGATGCCGGAGGTGCAGCCGTGAGAACCATGCGCTTCATGCCACCCGGCTATGGCGGTCACCGCCGCGATCCCGATCAGATCAAGCGCGACGGTTGGCGCGATCAGGGACTGCTTGCCGTGTCGCTCGACGATCACCGGCTCACCTGGCCGGAACGCGAACTGGTCCGGCAGCTCGGCGACCGGCTTTACGGTGCGCGTCCCTTGCAGAACGAGGTGCGGAAATGACCCAGTGGACACCAAGCCTCGTCGAAGCGCGACTCTCCGAAGCCGCATCGGTGTTGAAACGCCTTCCAGAGCGGCGCCGGCAAGACTACTTTAATACCTGGCCGGAATATCTGCTCGAGTTCGCCGACCTGGTCGGACAGGAACCAAAACCGATGCGCGTGCTGCCGTCGCCTGCCGCCATCAGCCGGATGGAGGAGACACTCGGCTGGACGATTGGTCTCGATCCGATCGATGGCAAGATCGTCTGGTTGCGTGCGCACGGCGAGCGCTGGAAAGCCATCTGCTGGACGGTCGGGTTGCAGCGCTCCGCCGCCAACGAACGCTGGCTTTATGCGCTCTGCGTCATCGCCTGCCGCTTGAACCAGAAACCAGTCCCGCAAGGCCGGTCGCGGCGACGTGTCATCGACAGCGTGCGAGACGTAGGCGCGCGCGACGCAACGCACAGCGGGCCAGATGGGCGTTCGAGGAACAATGCTGTCACTGAAACATTTTCAAAACAATGGAGGACGATATGAGCAAATTTTCTGTTGGTGATCACGTCAGCTGGAATTCCGAAGCTGGCCGGGTCAGCGGCAAGATCGTCAAGGTTCATCACGCTGATTTCGACTACAAGGGGCATACGCATCGCGCGTCGAAAGATGATCCGCAATATGAAATCAAAAGCGACAAGACCGATCACATCGCCGCGCACAAGGAAGGCGCATTGACGAAGACCAAATGATGGTGGCGCAATTTACCACCATCGGACATTCCAGCCGCAGCCTCGATGAGTTTCTCGACATGCTGCGCGAGGCGCAAGTCAAGCTGCTGATCGACGTTCGCTCGTTTCCACGATCGCGCACCAATCCCGTGTTCAACATCGACAGCTTGCCGGACGATCTCGCGGATATACAAATCGGCTATCGCCACTGCGCGGCATTGGGTGGGCGGCGATCGAAGCAGCCTGGTATCGACGAAACCACCAACGCCATGTGGCGGGTGCGGAGTTTTCACAACTACGCCGATTACGCGCTGGGTGATGAGTTCGCTGGCGCATTCAATGAACTGCTCCGCCTCGGTCGCAATCAGCGCGTGGCGCTGATGTGTTCGGAAGCGGTCTGGTGGCGATGCCATCGCCGTATCATCACCGACTACCTGCTACTGAACGGTCACGCCGTCGATCATCTGATGGCGCCCGGCCACGTCGATCACGCTACGCCAACGCCCGGAGCGCAGAAAACAACGCAGGGAAAGGTCGTCTATCCGGCTGCCAGCATGTAATCGTGGTCTCTCGAAGAAGAGAGAATAGTGTCCGGCGGACACTTTTCGAACGGACAAAAACGGCGGATCGGGCTAGGTTTCGGACTATCCTCGGGAGCGGCGCGCGTATCGCAACTCGCTCTCGCCTCCAGACGAATTCAGGGTCCTTCCTGGCGAAAATCGTATGCTGGCGGGCGAGGCGCGGCGCATCGCCAGCGACAGGGCCGGATTTTTGGGAAGCCACCCCGTCCGGAAGTCACCCCGATAGCTCGAAATTACCGCGCAATAACAAACCCTTCCTTGGTGAATTCGGGGTGGATTTCCTGGACTCCGAAATCCAGTCGGAAGCCGGTGGAAACCGCCAGTCGGGATCCACCGCGCGGAAGTCCCCCAATATAATCGACAGGATTGTTCATGACCCTCGCCTTCGCTCCCGAGCGGATCGAGCAGTGGCCGCTTGCGCGCCTGCAGCCTTACGCGAAGAACGCAAAGGTGCATGGCGCCGATCAGGTGGCGAAGATCGCAGCCAGCATGGCCGAATTCGGCTGGACCGTGCCGTGCCTGGTGGCCGACGACGGCGAATTGATCGCGGGCCATGGCCGGGTGTTGGCGGCGGCGCAGCTCGGGCTGCTTGAGGCGCCGGTGATCGTGCTCGGGCATCTGACCGAGGCGCAGCGCCGCGCCTATCGTCTGGCCGACAATAAATTGACCGAACTCGGAACATGGGACGAGGCGCTGCTCGCAGCCGAATTGAACGAACTGTTGGCGGAAGATTTCGATCTGTCGCTGGTCGGGTTCTCCGATGGTGAGCTGGACAAGCTGCTGGCCTATGTGCCCGAGGGTGATGATGGTGACGACGCCAGCGTGCCGCCGATCACTATCCCCGAGCCTCCGCGCAATCCGGCCTCGCGCACCCATGATCTGTGGATCCTCGGCGACCATCGGCTGTTATGCGGCGACAGCACAAACCATACTGATGTGCGCCGCCTGATGAACGGCGAGCGCGCGATCCTGTTCGCGACCGATCCGCCTTACCTTGTCGATTACGATGGCACCAATCATCCGACGCAGAACAAGGATTGGTCGCCGTCCTACGGCACCACCTGGGATGACTCATCGCAGGGCGCCGAGCTTTACGACAATTTCATCGCCGCTGCCGTTGCCGAGGCGATCGCGGAAGATGCCGCATGGTATTGCTGGCACGCGTCGCGCCGCCAGGCGATGCTGGAGGATTGTTGGGAAAAGGCCGGCGCGTTCGTGCATCAGCAGATCATCTGGGTGAAGGATCGCGGCGTCCTGACGCGATCTCACTACCTCTGGAAACACGAGCCGTGCTTCATGGGCTGGATCAAGGGCAAGCGCCCGCCCAAGGTGGCGGAAGCAACGCTGCCCTCGACCTGGCTGCTGCCGAGTTTTGCCAAGGATGAGCGGCCGGATCATCCGACGCCGAAGCCGCTCGACGCCTTCGGCATTCCGATGCGCCAGCATGTTACGCGCGGCGGGCTGTGCTACGAGCCATTTTCGGGCTCCGGCTCACAGATCATGGCCGGCGAAGCCAATGGCCGTCGCGTCTACGCCATGGAGATCAGCCCGGCCTATGTCGATGTTGCGATCGAACGCTGGCAGACCGCAACCGGCAAGGATGCAATTCTTGATGGCGACGGGAGAACATTTGCTACGGTGAGAACGGAGCGGCTGGGCGGCGACACTGACAGTGATGTCGCCAGTCATGAGACCTGTGAGGCGACCAGCGTCAAGCGCAGGAAACGCAAGGCGGCATGAAACAATCGCGCACCATGTCGCTGGTGGAATCGCTCACCAACGTCGTTGTCGGTTACGGCATTGCCGTGGTGACGCAGGTGCTGGTGTTACCGCTGTTCGAGCTTACCGTCACGTTAACCGAGAACATGGTGATCGGCGTGATCTTCACCGCGGTATCGATCGCGCGCAGCTTTACGTTGCGGCGGGTGTTCGAGGTCATCCGGATGCGGAGCGCCAACGAGGCAACCGCCGCCCCATCGGGGCGACGGCTGTGACAGGATGAGAGCTGCGGCATCAGGCTGCGGGCAGCCGGTAGACGCGCCCGCGACCTTCAATCTTCTCGCTAGTGACGACCAGCCCGAGCTTCTTCTTGAGCGCGCCCGCCATGGCACCTCGCACGGTGTGCGGTTGCCATTCGGTGGCGGCGACGATCTCGGCAATGGTTGCGCCATCTTCTGCGCGCAGCATCGCGATCAGTGTCGCCTGCTTGGTCCCTTCGCGCAGCGTGCGCTGTGCACGCGACGTTGCGCCAGCGGGCGCGGTGGGCGCGACTTCGGTCACGGTGGTGCCATGGCCCGCCTCGTCGGCCGTAGCGTCCGTGTCGGCGCCTGTGGCGGAACCGGGCGCGTCCGGTTCACGTGTCTCGTCGAGCACGATGCCGATGGCGGCAAGTCCAGCATCTGTGGCGACCAGCGTCATGCCGAGACCGTCGCCGGTCTCGCGCCAGATTGGGTCGCTCAGATGCGGCTGCAAAGCGATACGCCGCGCCTCGACCTCTTCAATAAGGCCCTTGGCAATCATGGTGCTGACCACCTTGGTGGCTGCACCACCTTTCAAATTGGCCGGCAGCGGCAGGGCGATGCGGTCGTCGCGCTGGGCGGCGGCGCTGAGAATGATGAGTTGGGTGTCGGAAAGTTGAGCCATCGTGGCCTCCGTATTCGGGCGTGCGGGATGCAAACTCTTCTACGAGGCCAAGCCCGCCAGTCGGCGGGCGGACCCGGAATTGTTGGTGCTATTGGGCGTACTCGCCTTCGTGGAAAGCGCTGTCGCAGATCTCGCGCAGCCTCCCGCGGTAGTGGTCCAGCGTGCCGACATCGGCCCAGTTGATTGCGTCGGGGTCGGTATTGAAGTGCTCGTCGCTCAGCGACTTGAGGCGCTCGAGCATGTCGTCGATTTCGAGCTTGGCGGCAATGAAGGCGTCGATGGCTGTTCTGGCGTTCGTCATGGCGTGGTCCTTTCTGTTCGTGCTCACAGTGATGCTCTGAACGACAGGATCATCAACTGAATAAGACGATCATTTCATTGCTATTTCCGAGCCATTGCCGAGCTGGATAGGGGGCGTGCGATGGAGGGCGTGAGTGAGCGCCAGTACGCCGCGCATGCCGGGCTGTCGCGCGGTGCCATCCAGAAAGCGAAGACGGCCGGGCGGATGGTGCTTCATCCCGACGGCAGCATCGACGCACAAGCCAGCGACACTCGTCGCGCGGAGACGACCGACCCGTCGAAGACCAGGAGGCCGCCAAAACTGAAGCCGGTGTCAGAAGCGGCCGTAACGGCCGTCGGCGACACGCTGCGCGAACAGGGTCTTGCCGCGCCGATGGTTGGCGGCGGCACAACCTTTCTGCAGGCCAAGACCGCCAACGAGGTGTTGAAGGCGCAGGAGCGGCGGCTGAAGCTCCTCAAGCTCAAGGGAGAATTGATCGACCGCAGCCGGGCCACCTTGCTGGTGTTCCGGCTGGCACGCGAGGAGCGTGACGCATGGGTGAACTGGCCGGCACGGGTGGCAGCACTGATGGCGGCTGAGCTCGGCATGGAGCCGGCCGCGATGCAGAGGGTCCTTACGAGTCATGTACGCGCCCACCTCGACGAACTCGCCGAGGTCCGGCCCGATTTCCGGTGAGGATCGCGGTGGTGATGATGACCTGACCGCATTTGATGGTGCGACGGACATCCAGCGCACCTGGAGCGCTGGTCTCACACCCGACCCCGACCTGACCGTTTCGCAATGGGCGGACCGGCATCGCCGATTGTCGTCGCGCGCTTCAGCCGAACCGGGACGCTATCGCACCATGCGCACGCCTTACATGCGCGAGATCATGGATCGGTTGTCGCCAAGTGATCCGACGCAACGTGTCGTGTTCATGAAAGCCGCACAGGTCGGCGCCACCGAAGCGGGAAACAACTGGATCGGTTTCGTGGTCCATCAGGCGCCGGGGCCGATGCTGGCAGTCCAGCCGACGGTGGAGCTCGCCAAGCGCAATTCGCGCCAGCGCATCGATCCGCTGATCGACGAGAGCCCCGAGCTGCGGGATCGGGTCAAGCCGCCACGCTCGCGCGACTCCGGCAACACCATGCTGTCGAAGGAATTCGCCGGCGGCATCCTGATCATGACGGGCGCCAATTCCGCCGTCGGCCTGCGCTCGACGCCGGCACGCTACATCTTTCTTGACGAGGTCGATGCCTATCCGGCCTCGGCCGACGAGGAAGGCGACCCGGTAACGCTCGCCGAAGCAAGGTCGCTGACCTTCGCGCATCGGCGCAAGGTGTTGCTGGTTTCGACGCCGACGATCCGCAGTCTCTCGCGCATCGAGCGGGAATATGAGGCCAGCGATCAGCGCAGGTTCTTCGTGCCGTGTCCGCATTGCAGTCAGATGCAGTGGCTGAAGTTCGAACGCCTGCGTTGGGACAAGGGTAAGCCAGAGACGGCAAAATATCATTGCGAGGGCTGCGACGCTGCGATCGCCGAACACCACAAGACTTTGATGCTCGAGGCGGGCGAATGGCGGGCAACCGCCACCTCAAGCGATCCACGGACGGTCGGCTATCACCTCTCGGCGCTCTATTCGCCGGTAGGCTGGATGAGCTGGATGCAGATCGCGAGAAGCTGGGAAGCTGCTCGAGGAGCCGACGAGGCGATCAAGGCGTTCCGTAACACCATTCTCGGCGAGACCTGGGTTGAGACCGGCGAGGCACCCGACTGGCAACGGCTCTACGACCGTCGCGAGCGCTGGAAATCGGGCACGGTGCCTATGGGCGGGTTGTTCCTGTCGGCGGGCGCCGACGTTCAGAAGGACCGCATCGAGGTCGATGTCTGGGCCTGGGGCCGCGGGCTGGA
This sequence comes from Pleomorphomonas koreensis DSM 23070, assembly GCF_000425185.1. GTDB lineage: Bacteria > Pseudomonadota > Alphaproteobacteria > Rhizobiales > Pleomorphomonadaceae > Pleomorphomonas > Pleomorphomonas koreensis. Next base: position 27,961 of record NZ_AULH01000017.1, on the reverse strand, counting down.
GAGCTGGCTCGTCGACCACATCGTCATCGAGGGCGGACCGGATCGCCATGACGCGTGGTCGGATCTGGCCGCGCTGCTCGATCGCTCATGGCCCCATGAACGCGGCGCGCATTTGCGGATTGCGCGGCTTGCCATCGACACCGGCTTCGAGGCGCCCGCGGTCTATGCCTGGTCGCGCCGGCAAGGTTTTGCGCAGGTCGCACCGGTGAAGGGTGTCGAGGGCTTCAACCGCTCGAGCCCGGTCTCGGGTCCGACCTTTGTCGATGCGACCGAAGGCGGCAAACGGTTGCGCCGCGGCGCGCGGCTGTGGACAGTGGCGGTGTCGACCTTCAAGGCCGAGACCTATCGCTTCCTGCGGCTCGCGCGGCCGACGGAGGAAGAGCGCGCGCAAGGTGCCACATTCCAACCGGGCACGGTGCATCTGCCGCACTGGGTCGACAATGAATGGTTGAAGCAGTTCGTCGCCGAGCAGCTGGTAACCGTGCGCACAAAACGCGGCTTCGCTCGGCTCGAATGGCAGAAACTGCGCGAGCGCAACGAGGCACTGGATTGCCGGACTTACGCCCGCGCTGCGGCCTGGATCGTCGGTGCGGATCGCTGGGATGAGTCGAGGTGGCGCGACCTCGAGGATCAGCTTGGGGCGGCCGCCACCGACAGCGATCCTGCGGGGCAGATCAACAGGCCCGCGCTGACACCGCAGACGAAACGACGCTCCGATTGGCTCAGCCGGCGCGAAGGATGGTTTTGACCGTGACTGATTGGACCGCGAGCGAGCTGTCGGCGCTGCGGCGCGCCTATGCCAGCGGCACCACGCGGGTGAGCTATGACGGGAAATCCGTCGACTACGGCACAGCCGAGGATCTGCTCGCGCGCATCCGCACCATCGAGCGTGCCGTCGTCGGCACGGACAGGCCGCTGCCGGTCGCCGGACTCGCTGGCTTCGTGCGCGGGGACAAATAATGATGGGCATGACCTTATCCAAAAACCGGTTCCCACTTTTTGGGGCCATGCCGTGATGCCGGCCAACTGGTTCGACCGCGCCATTGCCACAGTGGCGCCGCGTGCCGCAGCCCGCCGCGTGCTCGCCCGTCAGGCCTTCGAGACGCTGACGCGCGGTTACGATGGCGCGACCAAGGGTCGGCGTACCGATGGCTGGCGTGCACCGGGTTCGTCGGCCGACACCGAGATCGGCGTGGCTGGCGCGCTGCTGCGCGACCGGATGCGCGATCTGGTGCGCAACAATCCACATGCCGCGAAAGCGGTGGCGGTGCTGGTCAACAACATCGTCGGCGCCGGCATCATGCCGCGCGCCGCCAGCGGCGACGAGGCGCTCGACCGCAAGGTCGATACTCTCTTCGAACGCTGGACGGCGGATTGCGATGCCGACGGTCAGCTCGATTTCTATGGACTGCAAACCCTGATCTGCCGCGAGATGATCGAGGCCGGTGAAGTGCTGGTGCGCCGCAGGTTACGCCGCGCCGCCGATGGTCTGCCGGTGCCGCTGCAGTTGCAGGTGCTGGAGGCCGACTTCCTCGACGCCATCAAATCCGGCGTCATTGGCGCGGGCCGCCTGGTGCAGGGCATCGAGCTTGATGCTCTCGGCAAGCGTCGGGCCTATTGGCTGCATACCGAGCATCCGGGTGATGCGTATGGTACATTGCAGAACGGCGCGCAGAGTCGCCCGGTATCTGCCAGCGAGATCGCTCACATCTACGAGAAACAGCGCACACAGGTGCGCGGCGTGCCTTGGGGCGCGCCGGTCATCCGCAGCTTGCGTGATCTCGACGACTACGAGGTGGCCGAGATCGTGCGCAAGAAGACCGAAGCCTGCGTCACGGCCATCGTCTTCGGCGATGATGAAGCACAGCAGGGCATTGCACCTGCCGTCGTCGATGCCGACGGCAATCGGGTCGAACAGTTCGAGCCGGGGCTGATTGCCTATGCCCGCGGCGGCAAGGACATTCGCTTCAATCAGCCCGCTGCCACCGGCGGCTATGGCGAATACAAGCGCGCCAGCCTGCACACCATCTCGGCCGGCTTCCGTGTGCCCTATGAGTTACTGACCGGCGACCTCAGCCAGGTGAACTATTCCTCGATCCGGGCCGGCCTGGTCGAATTTCGCCGCATGATCGATGCCGTGCAGTGGCAGCTGTTCATCCCGATGCTGTGTGTGCCGGTGTGGCGCTGGTTCATCGAGGCGGCATGGGCCGCGGGCCAAATCCCGACGTCCGATGTTCCGGTTGAATGGTCGCCGCCGAAGTTCGAGGCGGTCGATCCCTACAAGGACGCGATGGCGAACCTGCTGTCGATCCGCTCCGGCACCATGACGCTGGCCGAAGTGATCGCCCAGCAGGGCCGTAATCCCGATCAGGTGCTGACCGAGATCGCCGCCACCAACGCCAAGCTCGATGCGCTGGGGCTCATTCTCGACAGCGATCCGCGTCGCGTCACCAAGACCGGCATCGCGCAGCGGGATGATCCGGCGGCGCCTGAGCCGGCGCGCGCCGAATCCGATCAATAGGAGAAGGGCCATGCCCGACAAGATCGTGACCGTGCCTGCATCTTTGCCGATGCAGACGCGGCGAGAACCCATTGCGCCGTCAACGGTCGATACCGAGGCGCGCTCGGTCGATGTCGTCTTCACCACCGGCGCAGCCGTACGCCGCCGGCGCTGGACCGGCTGGGACAGCTCCGTTCCTTTCGACGAAATCCTCGAAGTCAGCAATGCAGCGGTTGATCTGTCGCGCCTCAATGCCGGAGCGCCGGCGCTCGACAGCCATTCCATCTGGTCGTCGTTCTCGCAGGTCGGCGTGGTCGAGCGCGCCTGGATCGACGGCAAGGAAGGCAAGGCCACCATCCGCTTTCCGCGCGAAGGCATCGACCAGGCCGCCGACCGGATGTTCGGCCTGATCAGCGACGGCATCATCCGCAATGTGTCGGTCGGCTATTCGATCGACCGGGCGAAGGTCATTGAGGCCGAGAAGAAGGGCGACGTCGAGAAGCGCATCGTCGAGCGCTGGACGCCGCTCGAGGTCAGCTTCGTCACCGTTCCCGCCGACCCGCGCGCCCAGGTGCGTGCCGCAGACCAGACCAGCTATCCGATCGAAATCGTTGAAACCCGCTCGAACAAGGAGGCCATCATGCCCGAGAGCACGACTGTCGTAGCGGGAGATGACCCCGCAATCATTGAAACTCGTACCCAACCGGTCCCGCCTTCCGCTGCCGGACAGCAGGCTTCGCCTGCGCCAGCGACGCCGGCTGCATCTGAGATGCGTGCGCAGCCGAAAGCATCGAGCCCGGAAATGGCCGCCGCTTCCGATACGGAAGCCATCGCCACCCGAGCCCGCGAAGCGGAGCGCGAGCGCGTATCGACCATCTACGATCTGGCGGGGCGTCTCAACCTCGAGCGCAATTTTGCCGAGGATCTGGTCAAGCGTGGTGTCAGCATCGACGAATCCCGCCGCCTGATTCTCGATCAGGTCGCCGCCAAGTCGGAAGAGACCCGAACCTTCAGCCAGATCTCCATCCCGCTCGGCGGACAGGACGAGCGCACCACCCGCCGCGACGCGGTGGCCAACGCGCTGCTGCATCGCTACAGCCCGACGCTGTTTCAGTTGGAGGACGCCGCCCGGCAATATCGCGGCATGACGCTGCTGGAGCTCGCCCGTGAAAGCCTCGCCGATGTTGGCGTCAATACGCGCGGCCTGTCGCGTGATGAGGTGGCGACGCGGGCGCTGCATTCGACCTCGGACTTTCCCGAGATCCTCTCGGCCGTCACCAACAAGACGCTGCGCCAGGCCTATGACACTTATCCGCGCACCTTCACGCTGTTCTGCCGTCAGGTACTGGCGACCGATTTCAAGGCCATGCACCGTGTCCAGCTCGGCGAGGCGCCGCAGCTGCTGGAAGTCGGCGAGAGCGGTGAGTTCAAGCGCGGCACGCTTGGGGAGTCGAAGGAAAGCTACCGCGTCAAGACCTATGGCCGGGTCGTTGCGATCACAAGGCAGGTGCTGATCAACGATGATCTCGACGCCTTCACCCGCATTCCGGCGATGTATGGCAACTCGATCGCCCAGCTGGAAAGCGACGTGGTCTGGGGCATCGTTACCGCGAACCCCGCCATGGCTGACGGCACAGCGCTGTTCCATGCCAGCCACAAGAACCTCGCTGGCTCTGGCGCGGCGCTCGATGTCACCAGTGTTGGCGCGGCGCGCGCGGCGATGGCCAAACAGACCGGGCTCGACAAGAAGACGGTGCTCAACATTCGCCCGGCCTTCCTGATCGTGCCCGCCGCGCTCGAGCTCAAGGCCGAGCAGCTGGTGGCGCAGAATCTGGTGCCGGCGGCAATCAGCAACGTCGTGCCGCAGTCGATCCGCACGCTCAGCCCGATCAGCGAGCCGCGCCTCGACGCGGCAGATGATAAGACCTGGTATCTGGCGGCAAGCCCGAACCAGATCGACACCATCGAGTACGCGTATCTGGAAGGTCAGCAGGGTGCCTATATCGAAACCCGCAACGGCTTTGATGTCGACGGCGTCGAGATCAAGTGCCGCCTCGACTTCGGCGCCAAGGCCATCGACTGGCGCGGCCTCTACAAGAACCCCGGCGCCTAGCGGCCGGCACTTCATCTATGAACCCGAACATGCGGGCGGCCCTGACGGGCCGCCCTTTCTCTTTCCGAAAGGGCCTTCCCTCATGAAAAATTACATCCAGCCCGGCAATACCATCACGCTGACCGCCCCCTATGTCGTCACCTCCGGCGATGGCCTGCTCGTCGGCTCCATCTTTGGTATCGCATCCGCCGACGCTGCCAGCGGCGAAACCGTGGAGGCCACACTCGTCGGTGTGTTCGATCTCAAGAAGGTCGCAAGCCAGGCGTGGACCGCCGGCGACAAGATCTATTGGGACAATACCAACAAGGAGGTGACCAAGACTGCAACCTCGAATACGCTGATTGGCGTCGCGGTTGTAGCGGTCGCCGGCGGTGCAAGCGATACACTCGGCCAGGTACGCCTCAACGGCGCGTTCTGATGAACGCCTTTGCCGCTGTCGTCGATCTGCTGTTTGCCGATCCGAATATCGGCAGAGATGCGGTCTATACGCCCGATGGCGGATCGACCGTGCCCGTGCGCATCATTGCCCGACGTGCGGACGAGATCACTGGCTTCGGCGAGGCGCGGCTCTGGTCGGAAACCACCCGCGTCGATCTTCGCCTCGCCGAGGTCCCGAACCCGCGTGCTGGCGACCGGATCGAGATCGATGGCGACACCTTCATCATTCAGGGCGAGCCGGTGCGTGATCGCGAGCGGCTCGTCTGGACCGTGGACCTTCGCCCGGCATGAAACTCGGCATCAGTATTGTCGGCGACATCGCCCGGATCATGGAGGCGGAAACCCGCGCCGGCCAAAAGGCGGTCACCATCGCCATGCGGGAAGCCGGCACCGGTCTCAAGTCCGCCTGGCGAGGGCAGATCACCGGTGCGGGGCTAGGGAGCCGGCTCGCCCGCACCATTCGGTCCGAGCAGTATCCAAAAGGTCGGCCGAGTCTCAACGCGGCAGCGCTGGTCTGGTCGAAAGCACCGGTGATTGTTGGTGCGCACGACAGCGGCCCCCTGATCCGCTCCAAGAACGGCTTTTGGCTGGCGATCCCGATGCCGACCGCTGGAAAATCCTCACGAGGTGGCAGGATCACGCCCGGCGCGTGGGAGCGTCGCACCGGCCTGCGCCTGCGCTTTGTCTATCGGCGCACCGGTCCGAGCCTGCTGGTCGCCGATAATATCCGCGTCAGCAAGACGGGACGCGTCCGCGAAAACATCACCCGGCACAAGGATGGTCGCGTCTCGAGTCGGCTGCAAGGTCGCGCCACCGCCGTGATCTTCTTGTTGGTACCGCAGGTGAAACTGCCGAAGCGCCTCGATCTGGCGCGGGATGCGCGTGCGGTTGAGAACGCACTGCCCAGGATGATCGTGGCGAACTGGGGCGAGACGTGATGCTCAACGATGGGCGGCAACGGGATGTTTAGCCTGTGTCGTGCGACGTCGGCGGCGTGGCTCTTCGGTCTCACCCAAGCCTTCGAGTGCGACCGGCGCCTTGCCGGGAAATTCGACCGTCAGCTTCAGCGAGCCACCCATCGCGCCGACATAGCTACGGAGTGTCGAAAGCAGGAGGTCGCTTTGGCGTTCGTATTTGGCTACCGTGGCCTGTTGAATGCCAAGCGTCTCGGCCAGCTGAACCTGCGTCAGCTCCTTGGCTCTACGCAGTTCCTGCAGCGTCAGATATTCGGTGTGCAAGCGATCTGCTTCTGCCTCGATCCGCGCGCGACGGGCCGGGTCGAGCGTGGCGAGCTTGTCCTTAAGGCTGCGAGCCATGGTCGTCATCCTTTCCGTTTGGCCAGATGGCTGTCGAACCGCTCATCGGCCCGTGCGATCAGTTGCTTGTAGAAGCGCTTCTCGCTGCCACCCGATTTGTCCCCGCCAACAAGCAGGATTGCCTGTCGGTCGGGGTCAAATGCGAAGGCGATTCGCCAAACGCCGTCGGCAGCGTTGCAGCGTAACTCCTTCATGTTCGCGTGCTTCGATCCGGTCAGGGTGTCGGCATGCGGTCGTCCGAGCGAGGGTCCCTCGCGTTCGAGCAGCAGCACCCGCGCGAGGATCGCGTCCTGAACTTCCGCATCGAGTTCATCGAATTCCGGCTCGAACTCATCGGCGAAGGAAACTGTCCAGGGCATTTGGTTCTCATGTCTTGGAATCTATATAGCCTCAAAGCACTAATTTTACAAGAATGGCATTGATGAAACTCAGATGCCCACCACTCGCGAAACCATCCTCGCCGCGCTGCACGCGCGGCTTTCGGGGTTGCCCGCCACTGTCCTGCGCGGCGACGTGCTGTCCGAACGCGTGCCTGCGGCGGGATTGCTGATCCTGCGGGATGGCGACCCGGGTGAGCCCGAGATGACACTGTCGCCCTTGCGCTATCACTACCAGCACCGGGCCGAGATCGAGGCCGTCGTGCAGGGCGCGGGCCGCGATGCGGCGTTTGATGCGCTGTGCGCCAGCATTGGTGCGGCGATTGCCGACGATCGCACGCTTGGGGGACTGTGCGACTGGATCGAGGCGGAAGCGCCGCAGCCGGTCGATCTGCCCGTCGAGGGCGCGGCCGCCCTGAAAGCCGCCATGATCCCGGTGGTGCTGCACTATTCGACGGCCGACCCGCTCGGTTGATCCCGACAATCCGAGGAGAAACACCATGGCACGAGCCCAAGGGGCGCGGGCGCGAATGGCGCTCGCGTTCGAGACGATTTATGGCACCCCGCCGGCGAGCGGTTTCAGCCGCATGCCATTCGCCAGCACGACGCTCGGAGCGGAACAGCCGCTGCTCAATTCCGAGCTCTTGGGCTATGGCCGCGATCCGCTGGTGCCGGTCAAGGATGCGGTGACCGCCGATGGCGACGTCGTGGTGCCGATCGATGCGCAAGCCTTCGGCTTCTGGCTGAAGGCGGCGTTTGGTGCGCCGACAACCACCGGAACGGCGCCGGGGCCCTTCACCCACACTTTCCAATCCGGATCCTGGACCCTGCCGTCGATGGCAATCGAGACCGGAATGCCTGAGGTGCCGCGATACGCACTCTATTCCGGCGTGGTGCTCGATCAACTGACCTGGCAAATGCAGCGCTCTGGCTTGCTGACCGCAACGGCGCGGCTGGTGGCACAGGGCGAGACGATCAACACCACGTCACAGGCCGGCACGCCCGCGGAGCTTGACCTCATTCGCTTCGGACACTTCAACGGCGCCATCAAGCGCGACGGCACCGCGCTCGGCAATGTCATCTCGACCGAGATCACCTATGCCAACAATCTCGACCGCATCGAGACCATCCGTGCCGACGGCATGATCGATGGCGCCGATCCATCGATTGCCGCACTCACTGGCCGCACGGAGGTTCGCTTTGCCGACTCGACCCTCGTCACACAGGCGATCAACGGCACGCCGTGCGAGCTGGAATTTTCATACACACTCATCTCTGGTGAAAGCCTGACCTTCACGGCGCACGCGGTCTATCTGCCGCGACCGCGCCTCGAGATTTCCGGGCCGCAGGGCGTGCAGGCCTCGTTCGATTGGCAGGCGGCGCGCGACGCCACGCTCGGACGCATGTGCACCGCCGTGCTCATCAATGACGTGGAGGACTACTGACCATGATCCGTCTCGACCTTTCCACTGAGCCGAAATGGCTCGACCTTGGATCTGGCCTGCGCCTCCTTGTTCTGCCGGTGACCACCGCCACCATGGTCGCGGCCCGCAACGATCCGACAGTCGAATCTTTGCCCAAGGACGCCAGCCAGGAGCAGATGGCGGTGGTCATGGCGAAGGCGGTTGCGCGCCGCATAGTGACCGATTGGGAGGGCGTCGGCGATCAGAGCGGCATGCCGATGTCGGTCACACCGGAAGGGATCGACGCGCTGCTCGACATCTGGCCAGTGTTCGAGGCCTTCCAGACCCGCTGCCTCGCGCCGCATCTGATGCTGGATGCGGAAAAAAACGCCTCATCGCCCTTGCCGAATGGCACTTCGGCGGGGGCGACGCCTACTGCGCGGCCTGCGAAGGCGCGTGCCCCGACTGCCCCGCGCGGCTGAACCATCCGGAAACACCGGAAGGTTGGCAGGTCTGGGATCTCGTCCAGCGCCTGACTGGACAATTGCGTGTGGTTGGCGGCATGGGCGCCACGGTCGTCATCGGCTGGGACATGAACGCTGCCTTAGCCATGGCGCGCGCACTCGGTGTCAGTCCGCTGATTGCCGCCGAATGTCTGTCCGAGATCGAGGCGGTGATGGTGCGCAAGCTCAACGAACAGATGGCGGCCGAGCGCGCCTGATCAGATACGACTGTTGCACGCCGGCCTGTCAGGACTTGCGGCATTACCCCCGGTTCAGGCGCCTGCTCTTCTTCCTGCCAATGCTGCCGTCAGACGCGGATTGCGACTGACCGGTATCAGCCCGGATCGCCTGGACGTCCGGTTCCGACAGTTCGATTTCGTGGACCGTGGCCATCCGCTCACCACGCACATGCGCCAGCGCCTCCTTCAGGCCCTGTTCGATACTCTTGAAAGCTTCGCTCATGTCATCTTCCCCCAGGTTGCCAGACGCATATGTCAATGACGCACAGGCAAAGCCTTGTTGGGAATTTGGCGGTCAGAACCGATCCGACCGATCCCGGCAATCGGTCGCTTCAGCACCCTTTGCGATCCCGGCAAGTGAACTCTGTTCCGGCACCGGTATCAGCAGAATGTCAGTTCCCTTTGGCATGAGTGCGAAGACCTGACCGACCTTCCAGCCCCGCGCAGCGCGGAGGGCCTCGGGGATCTGGATCTCAAATTTGGCGGACAAGGTGACGATCTCGGACATGACTCAAGTTTCCGCGGATCGGCACCGTCACGCAAGGCGTGTCTCCGTCTGACAGGAAGATTGACCCATGGCCGAAAAACGCGTCTCCGTCCGGCTCGTTGCCGAGGGCGGCCGGCTGGTCCGCTCCGAATTCGAGGGCGTTGGCGAGGTTGGCGAAGCCAGCTTCAAGCGGATCGAGAAGCAGGCCGACGTCACCGGCAAGGTGGTTCGCCGGGTGATGGGCGTGCTTGGCGCTGCGGTCAGCGTTCAGCAGCTCGTCATCTACGCCAATACCTGGACCGACCTGCGCTCGCGGGTCGATCTCGCCACCGGCTCGCAGGAACGCGGTGCCGCGGTCATGGGACGGCTGGCATCCATGGCGCGGCGGACCTATTCGAGCATTACGCAGACCACGGAATCCTGGCTCGCCAACGCCACGGCGCTGCGGGAGCTTGGTCTCTCTACCAGGGAGAGCCTGGATTTCACCGAGGCGCTCAACAACGCCATGGTGGTGTCGGGCGCCAAGGCGGACCGCGCGGCTTCCGTGCAGAACGCGCTGTCGAAGGCGATGGCGCTCGGCAAGCTGTCCGGTGAGAACCTCAACACCGTGATCGCCAGCGGCGGCCGGATCGCCGAACTGTTGGCGGCGGAGCTCAAGGTCAACGTCAATCAGCTGCGCACTCTCGGCGCGGAAGGCGACATCACCGGCGATGTGATCCGGCGTGCGCTGCTCGGCAATCTCGAGCGCCTGCGCCAGGAAGCCGACGCGATGCCGGCCACCATTGGTGATGCCTTTACGCTTCTGGGGAATGCGGCGCTGCAGCTGGTGGGACGCTGGGACAAGATGGCGGGAACGTCCGCCACTGTTGCGGCTGCGATCATCATGCTCGCCGACAATCTGGAGCACCTTGCCGCCATCGGCATCGCTTTTGCCGGCTTCATCGCCGGGCGCTGGGTCGCGGCCTTCGTTGCAGCGAGGATTGCCACCTTCAGCCTGTCGGGTGCGCTGGCGTTGCTGCGCGGCGCCATCATCCGCACCGGCATCGGCGCGCTGATCGTCGGCGCCGGCGAGCTCATCTACTGGTTCGGGCAGTTGGTGAAAGGCGCCGGCGGTTTTGGCGCCGCGCTCGAGCTGATGGGCAATCTGGCAAGGGCCGTCTGGGACGGCATCAAGGCCGTTGCCTCTTCCTTCGTCGACGACTTCCGCGCGATCGCGGCCAGCGTCGAGCAGCTCTGGCTCAAGCTGATGGCGTTCCTGTCCAACAAGTGGGCCGACTTTCTCGGCACCATCGGCCCGACCTTCAACAAGGTGGCCGAGACGCTCGGCGCCGACACCCGGATCGACTGGTTCGGGGTGCAATCTTACGCCTCGATGCTCGATCATGCCGCCAGCAATGCCGGCGTGACGGCGGAGCGCTATCGTGAGCGTGCGACGGACACGCGCGCGCATGCCTTCGATGGTGTCGGCCCCGCTGCGCAGGCGCTGGGCGATGCGGTACGCAAGGCGGACAGTGCGGCTGCACTTGATGATGCCGCCAATGCGGCAGGCCGTGTCACCATTGCACTCGATGCGTCGGCGAATGCTGCGAAGAAAGCCGGCAAGGCGCACAAGAAAAGCGCGGAAGAAGCTGTCACCGGCTGGGCGGCAGTGGTCAAGAGCCTGGCCGATTACGCTGAAAAGGCCCGCGAGATCGGCGCCGATGTCGGCAAGACGCTGGTCGGTGCGTTCAAGAGTGCGGAGGATGCCGTCGGCGAATTCGTCAAGACCGGAAAGCTGAAGTTCGGCGACCTCGTCACCTCGCTGATTGCCGATCTGGCGAAACTCGCGGCACGCCGCTTCATTCTCGGTCCGATCGCCAACGCTCTCTCGGGTGCGCTGGGCAATCTCGGCAGCAGCCTCTTTGGCGCGCCCGGCCCCGTCGCGGCAGCGGCAAAGCTGTTTGGATCTCCGATCTATCATTCCGGCGGCCTCGTCGGTGCGCCCGCTCCAAGCCGCATGGTGCCGGCCATGGCTTTTGCTGGTGCGCCGCGCCTGCATGCCGGCGGCTGGGCAGGCCTGCGGCCAGACGAAGTGCCGGCCATCTTGCAACGAGGTGAACGGGTGCTGTCGAAGCGCGAGGCATCAGCCTCGGCACGCAGCGCATCCGCTCCAAGCGTCAACGTCACCATCATGGCGCGCGATGCGGAAAGTTTTCGGCAATCGCGCACACAGGTCGCTGCCGATATCGCCCGCGCCGTGTCACTCGGCCGGCGTGGGCTCTGAGACCCTAACATGGCGTTCCACGAGGTCCGGTTTCCGGACGACATTTCGCGTGGTGCGCGCGGCGGGCCGCAGCGGCGAACGCAAGTCGTCGAGCTGGCTTCCGGCGACGAGGAGCGCAACGCCAGCTGGGCCAACTCTCGCCGCCGTTATGATGTCGCCTACGGTATCCGTCGCGCCGATGACCTTGCAGCCGTCGTCGCCTTCTTTGAGGCGCGCAATGGCCGGCTGCATGGCTTCCGCTTCAAGGATTGGGCGGATTACAAGTCCTGCCTGCCGTCGCAGATCCCTGCTGCCACTGATCAGGCGATCGGCACCGGTAATGGCAGCACCAAAACATTCCAGCTGACGAAGCGCTACGCCTCCGGCGCGCAGGCATGGGTACGCATCATTACCAAGCCTGTTGCCGGCAGCGTAGCGATCGCGCTGAACGGCACGCCAACGTCCTTCGGCTGGTCGGTCGATGCGGCCACCGGTCTCGTCACCTTCGTATCCGCACCTGCTTCCGGCGTCGCTATCACCGCCGGCTTCGAATTCGACGTGCCGGTTCGCTTCGACACCGACACGCTCGACGTGACGCTCGATCTCGAGCGGCTCGGCTCGATCACCTCCATTCCCCTCGTGGAGATCCGACGATGAATGATGAGCCCGGCTTCATCACTGCGGTGTTGCGCGACCTTGCGGCGTCGACGGCGGCGATCCTCGCCGTCTGGGGTGCGCTTGGTGGCGCCACCAATGCGCTGACCACCAAGATGCATCTGCGCGATGCGCTGCGCCACATCCTGCTCGGCGGCATCATCGCCGCTGGCATGGGCAGCCTGTCAATGGCGCTGGTCACGCGGTGGCTCGGCCTGCCGTCGGAAGCGATTCCGGCCGGAGGTGCGGCAGGGTCCGCCGCCTATCTCGTCGGCGTCTTCGGACCTGCCTTCATCGAGGTGACGCTGGCGCGCCTTCGCAACAAGGGAGGCGATCACGATGCGTGAGCTTCTGCGCCTTGCCCGCCAGCTTCGTTGCGACAGCCCCGATCCGCGCGAGGCGTTCGCCCATCGCATGCGCGTCGGCGTCATCGTCGCCCTCCTCATCCTGATCGCTTACCTGCTGAGGTAACTCCATGGACGCAAACTTCTCGAACTGCCTGGCGGTCACGCTGGGCTATGAGGGCGGCTGGTCGGATCATCCCTCCGATCCCGGCGGCGCCACCATGAAGGGCATCACGCTTGCCACCTATCGCCGCTTCAAACCGGGTGCGACGAAAACCGACCTGCGCAACATCTCGAACGAGACTGTCGCGAAGATCTACCGCACCGACTACTGGGACAAGGTCGGCGGTGATCGGCTCGCCGCCGGTGTCGATCTCGCCACCTTCGATGCCGGCGTGAACTCCGGTCCTGGGCGTGCCAGGCAATGGCTGATGGCCGCGATCGGTGGTCCCGACCACTACACGGTCAAACGCGTCTGCGCCAAACGTCTCGGCTTCATGCGCTCGCTCGCCATCTGGAATACGTTTGGCAACGGCTGGTCGCGTCGTGTCGCCGGTATCGAAGCCAAGGGCGTCGCCTGGGCGCTGGCGCAATCCACCGATCCTGCCAGAGCCCGCGCGCAGCTGACGAAGGAAGCAAACGCTGCCAGTGCTACCTCCAAAAAACAAACCGCAGGCGCCAGCGCGGCCGGCACCGCGACCACAGCCGGCGGCAGCGACGCGCTCTTCAACCCGGATCATGTCGACCAGATCGCCGGCTGGGTGCTGGGCGGACTGCTGAGCGCCGGTGCGTTGGTGGCGGCGGTGCTGATCGTTCGCGCCATCATCCATCGCCAGCGCGCCGCCGCCTATGCCGCCGAGGCAGAGAGGATCATGTCATGAGCGCCATTCTCGCGTCGATGCTGATCGATGTTGCGGCAAAGGTCGGCGCGCCGATCGTCAAGAGCCTGCTCGAAAAACATGTCGGCGGCCCAATCGGTGATATCGGCGGCATGGTCATCGATGCCATTGCCGGGCGTGCCGGTGTGCCACCAGACGATCTCCGCTCAGTCCCGATCAAGGATCTGGAAGCGGCCGTGGCCTCCACGGAAATGGATGCGCCGCAGCTCGTTGCGGCATGGGTCGAACAGCAGCGTGAAACCAACAGGCTGATGCTGGCCGAGATGAGCAAGGGGCGACCCTGGTGGACCTGGGGGTGGCGACCGGCGTGGATGTGGTTCCTCGGCTTTCTGTTCCTGTTCCGTCTGGTGCTGGTGCCGTTGGCCGACGCCATCCTTGGCTCCAGCATCGCGGGCGGTGTCGACCTTTCCACCATGATGACGCTGACCGCCTGGTTCATGGGCCTCTATATGGGTGGCCACACGGTCAAGGACGCGCTCGCCAAGTGGGCGGAGCGGTCATGATTGCCGGTGATCGACCATGAAATCTCTTTCCCCTCAACTGCAGGCCCATCTCGACGCGGGCACGACGACGCTCAGTTGGTGCTGGAGGATCACCCGTGCCGATGGTGGCGTGTTCGGCTTCACCGATCATGATCGCACGCTTTATCTCATTGGTACCGAATTCGAGCCGGAAAGCGGGCTGACGGCATCGGAGGTCCGTTCAGGCTCGGACCTGTCGGTTGATGCGCAGGACGCGCAAGGCGTGCTGACCTCCGATCGCATCACCGAGACCGACATTCTCGACGGCCGCTGGGACAATGCCGAGGTCGAGCTCTGGCGGGTCAACTGGGCCGACACCTCGCAGCGTGTGCTGATGCGCCGCGGCGTCATCGGTCAGATCCGGCGCGGCCGGCTCGCTTTTGTTGCCGAGATGCGCAGCCAGGCGCATGTGCTGGGTCAGACCGTCGGCCGCATGTTCCAGGCGACCTGCGACGCTACGCTCGGCGATGCCCGTTGCCGCGTCAATCTCGATGCGCCCTCCTTCAAGGGAACAGGTTCTGTGATCGACATGCTGCGCGACCGTGCCTTCACGGCATCGGGGCTCGGTGGCTTTGCCGCGGGCTGGTTTGCCTTCGGCACGGTGACATGGACCAGCGGTGTCAATGCAGGGCGGCAGGCCGAAGTGCTGTCGCATGATCTCGTTGACGGCATCGCCATCCTGACGCTGCTCGAGGCGCCGGTGCGGCCGATTGGCGAGGGCGATGCCTTCATCATCCGCGCCGGCTGCGACAAGCGCATCGCGACCTGCCATGCGAAGTTCGCCAATGTCGCCAATTTCCGCGGCTTCCCCCACATCCCCGGCCAGGATGCGGTGCTGCGCTATGCAACGCGCGATGGCGGCCACAATGGAGCGGTGCTGTGAAGTCGGCTGCCCCCAAAAAGGTCATTGCCGTCGCGCGCGCCTGGCTCGGCACACCGTATCACGACCAGGCAAGCCTCAAGGGTGTCGGTTGCGACTGCCTCGGCCTCGCTCGCGGCGTCTGGCGTGAGGTGGTGGGTGACGAGCCCTTCATCATCCCGCCCTATAGCCGCGACTGGGGCGAAACCGGCCCGCGCGAGGTGCTGGCCGAGGGCGCCCGCGGCGCCATGATCGAGATTGCACCAGAACATGCTGGTGCCGGCGCGCTGCTGCTGTTCCGCATGGCGCCGCGCGCCATTGCCAAACATGTTGGCATTCTGACCAGCGCCGACAGCTTCCTTCATGCCTATGAGCGGCTCGGCGTGATCGAGCAACCTCTCACCTTGCCCTGGCGACGGCGCATCGCCTTCGCCTTTCTGTTTCCACGGCCGGCCCTTGTCCTGTGCAAGAAGGCCCGGCGCAAGACAAAGCCCTGATCCATGGCCGCTCTCGTTCTCGGCGTCGCCGGTGCCGCCATTGGCGGTAGCATCGGCGGCACCATCCTCGGCATCAGTGCCGCCACCATCGGCGGCTTTGTCGGCGCCGCCGCAGGCTCGATGGTCGACAGCTGGATCGTGTCGTCGCTCACCCCTGCCCAGCGGATCGAAGGTGCGCGTCTCGACAGCCTGCGCCTGACCTCGTCGACCGAAGGCGCCGTCATTCCCCGGCTCTATGGCCGCATGCGCATCGGCGGCAACATCATCTGGGCCACGGATTTTCGTGAGGAGAGCAGAACCACCACGCAAGGCGGCGGCAAGGGGTTTTCGATGGGCGGCGGTGGCGCCAAGGTGCAGACCACCGAATATCTCTATTACGCGAGCTTTGCGGTCGCGCTCTGCGAAGGTCCGATCACCGGGATCGGCCGTATCTGGGCCGATGGCAAGCTGCTCGATACCGCCGGCATTGCCTGGCGCTGGTATCCCGGCGACGAGAACCAGACCGCAGACCCCTTCATTGCCGCCAGGATGGGCGCGGCCGATACGCCGTCCTATCGTGGCACGGCTTACGTTGTGTTCGAGGAATTGCCGCTCGCCAATTACGGCAACCGCCTGCCGCAGCTGTCCTTCGAGGTGTTTCGGCCGCTCGCCGATGCCGACACCGCCGAAGGGCTGGTTCGCGCCGTCACCATGATTCCGGCTTCGGGCGAATTCACTTATGCGACGCAAGGCATCCGCCATGGCAGCGCCTGGACACAGATCCCGGCCAATCTCAACGCGCTGTCCGACACCGCCGACATGGTGGTGGCGCTCGATCATCTGCAGGCGACGATGCCTGCAATTGAAAGCGTCAGTCTCGTCGTCGCCTGGTTCGGCAACGATCTGCGCGCCGGCCATTGCCAGATCAGGCCTGGCGTGGAATTGGCGTCGAAGCTGACCTTCCCGAAGACCTGGACTGTCAACGGCGTATCGCGCGCCAATGCCCATCTCGTCAGTCGCGACGCCGAGAACCGCCCGGTCTATGGCGGCACACCTGCCGACTTTGCCGTGGTGCAGGCAATCCGCGAGATGAAAGCGCGTGGACTGCGCGTCACCTTTTATCCCTTCATCCTGATGGACGTGCCGCCGGGCAACTCACTGCCGAATCCGTATTCCGACAACGCCAGCGAGGCTGGTCAGCCGGCGTTTCCATGGCGTGGCCGCATTACCTGTTCGCCGGCAGCCGATTACGCGGGAAGCGTCGATAAAACCGCTACCGCCACATCGCAGGTGGCAGCCTTCTTCGGCGCAGCGACCGCGGCACAGTTTGTGGCGTTCGGAGACACCGTGCTCTGGACCGGCCCCACCGGCGATTGGGGTCTGCGCCGTATGGTGCTGCATTACGCGCAGCTTGCCAAACTGGCCGGCGGCGTCGATGCCTTCATCATCGGCTCGGAGATGCGCGAGCTGACCACTATTCGTGATGGCGCCGGCAGCTATCCCGCCGTGCAGGCGTTGCGCGACCTGGCAGCGGCTGTGCGCTCGATCCTCGGGCCTGGTGTGAGGATCAGCTATGCCGCCGACTGGAGCGAGTATTTCGGGCATCAGCCAGCGGATGGCCCGGGCGACGTCTTCTTCCACCTCGATCCGCTGTGGGCCGATAGCAACATCGACTTCATCGGCATCGACAATTACATGCCGCTCTCCGATTGGCGCGACGGGGTCGATCATTTCGATGCGCAGGCCGGCTGGCCTGCAATTCATGATCGCGCCTATCTGCAATCCAACATCAGAGGCGGCGAAGGTTTCGACTGGTACTACGCCTCGGAGGTCGATCGGGCGAACCAGATTCGCACGGCGATCACCGATGGTGCCGCCGCCAAACCGTGGGTGTTCCGCAGCAAGGACCTGCGCTCATGGTGGTCGAACAGGCATTACGACCGTCCTGGCGGCGTGGAGAGTCCGACACCGACGGCGTGGGTGCCGCAATCCAAGCCGATCCGCTTCACCGAGCTCGGTTGCCCGGCCATCGACCGCGGTACCAACCAGCCCAACGTTTTCGTCGATCCGAAGTCGGCGGAAAGCGAGGTGCCACACTTCTCGCGCGGCTGGCGCGACGATGCCATCCAGCGCGCCTATCTGGAAGCAACGTATCTGTGGTGGAGCGATCCGGCCAACAATCCAATCTCGTCCATCTCAGGCAGCCGCATGGTGCATGTGCCCGAATGCGCTGCCTGGACCTGGGATGCGCGACCCTATCCGTTCTTTCCCGAGCTGACCGATGTCTGGACCGACGGAGAGAACTGGCGGCTCGGCCACTGGCTGACCGGCCGTCTCGGTGCGGTCTCGCTCGCCGCCCTTGTGCGGCATCTGTGTCGGCGCGCCGGTATGCGAGATGAGCAGATCGATGTCTCAGGGCTCTGGGGCGCCGTCGAGGGCTATGTCATCGGCGCACTGGAAAGCCCGCGGGCGTCGATCGCGAACCTTGCCCGTCACTTCGGCTTCGATGCCGTCGAAAGTGAAGGCAGGATTCGCTTTGTCATGCGCGGCCGGGCGGCCGTCGCCAGCATTCCGACTGAGGCCATGGTGGCGGCCGATCAGAACGAGGTTCTGGAGCTGACCCGCAGCCAGGAGACCGAACTGCCCCAGGCGCTCAAATGGCAGGTGGCGCGCGCCAACGAGGATTACGATGCGGCGATCGTCGAAGCCCGCCGCATCACCGTTGAAGCATCTCGCATCTCCTCCGAGACCTTTCCGTTTGCGGTGCCGCTAGAGGAGGCCGAACGCCGTTGCCGCCGTGCGCTGATGGAAGCCTGGACCGGGCGTGAGAGCGCCGTCTTCCGGCTGCCGCCATCGCGGTTGGCGCTCGATCCGGCCGACGTGATCCGGCTCGACCATGATGGCCGCGAGATCGATTTCCGCCTCGTCTCGGTCGCGGATGCCGAATCCCGTTCCATTGAGGCGATCCGCCAGGATCGGCAGGATTACGACCTGCCGCCTGGTGCGGCACGGCCGTCGGCACTCTCAAAAACTGTCGTCTTCGGTGCACCCGAGGTGGTGATCCTCGACCTGCCGCAACTGACGGAAGCGCATATCCCGCACCATCCGCTGATCGCCGCGCAGGCACAGCCATGGCCGGGGCAGCTGGCGGTGTTCCGCAGCCCCGGCAATGACGGCTACGAGCTGGTCACTGCCGTCAGCACCCGTGCCCGCATCGGCGCACTGACGAATGATCTGTGGTCCGGGCCGGTCTCGCGCTTCGACCATGGCAACGTCATGATCGTCGATCTCGTCTCCGGCACGCTCGAAAGCGTCACCGATATTGCGCTCCTCGGCGGCGCCAATGCGCTTGCAGTGGAAAGCGCACCAGGTATCTGGGAGGTCTTGCAAGCAGGATCGGCCGAACTGATCGCGCCGGGCCGCTACCGGCTGACGCGGCTGTTGCGCGGTCAGCGCGGCACCGAAGGCGCGATGGCCGATCCGGTGCCGGCGGGTGCGCGCGTGGTGGTGCTCGACAGCATGCTCGCCGACCTGCCGGTCACCGAGGCCGATCTCGGCATGGCGATGAACTGGCGCATCGGCCCGGCCTCAAAACCTGTCAGCGACGAGACCTATGTGGCACAGACCTTCACGCCCGAGGGTGTTGGGCTCCGGCCCTTCGCGCCGGTCCATGTCGAACAACCATGGCGCAAGGCGCGCGTGCCTGGTGATCTCACCATTCGCTGGGTGCGTCGGGATCGCTCGCTCGCCGCAGACAGTTGGAATGCCGTTGAAATCCCGATGAGCGAGGCCAGCGAATCCTGGCAGGTCGAGATTCTCGACGGCGCAACCGTCAAGCGGTCCTTGACCACTGCCACCACCAGCGTGGTCTACAGCGCAGCCGACCAGAGCGCCGACTGGGGCGCACCGCTCGGACTGGGTTTCTCCCTTGACGTCCGCATTGCCCAGATCGGGCAGACGTTTGGCGCTGGTGCTGCGCTCACTACTACCCTCTGGTTCTGATCATCGGAGACACCCATGTCCGACACAACAGTGCATCTGGCGCTGCCCTTCATCATGGCCGCGCAGGCCCAGAAGCATGTCACCCACAACGAGGCGCTGCGGATCCTCGACGGGCTCGTGCAGCTTTCCGTCCACGACCGCGACCTGACCGCACCGCCTGGCAGTCCCTCCGATGGCGA
The DNA here is from genome assembly GCF_000425185.1 of Pleomorphomonas koreensis DSM 23070. Classification (GTDB taxonomy): domain Bacteria; phylum Pseudomonadota; class Alphaproteobacteria; order Rhizobiales; family Pleomorphomonadaceae; genus Pleomorphomonas; species Pleomorphomonas koreensis. The sequence goes on along the minus strand of NZ_AULH01000017.1, from coordinate 8,409 downwards.
CCGCTACATCGTCGCTTCGGGCGCCACCGGAGCTTGGGCGGGTTGGGATCTGAACGTCGCGCTCTGGACCGACGGGGCCTGGCTGCGGCTTGCGCCACGCGCGGGTTGGCGGTCATGGGTCGAGGACGAGGGGCTGCTGTTGGTCTACGACGGCTTCGTCTGGATCGGCACGACGCCCGCCGAGCTGCAGAACATGGCGCTGCTCGGCATCGGAACCAACGCCGACGCCGCCAATCCATTCTCGGCCAAGCTCAATGCCGCGCTCTGGACCGCCAAGAGCATCGCAGAAGGTGGCACCGGCGATCTGTTCTACACTATGAACAAAGAGGCAGCAGGCCGAGATCTCGGTTATGTCTTCCAGACCAACTATGTCACCAAGGCGCTGATGGGCCTGTTCGGTTCGGACAGGTTCCGGCTGGCCGTCTCGGCCGATGGCAGCAGCTTCTTCGACGGGCTGATCGTCGATAACGCCACCGGCATCGTCGACCAGCCCCGGCTGCCGCGCTTCAAGGGCTACACCAACTACGACAACTATGTCGGCCTCGACAGCTGGACGAAGATCGGCATCAACAACACCGATTATAACGATCAGGGCGCCTTCGACGCCGGCAACAACCGCTTCGTCGCGCCCGTCGCCGGCACTTACCTCTTCGGCGCGACGCTGCTCTACAAGGTCAACGCCAGCACGACCGCGCGCATGCGGGGGCGGCTGGTGCTGAACGGAACCACGGAAATCCGTGGCTCTCTCGGCGAAATCTCCGCTACCCACGTCTCGCTCGCCACCGCGATCTGGCTGCAGACCATGGTGCCGCTGACCGCGGGCGATACCGTCGAGCTGCAGGGGTATTTCCGGGTCGCGGACGGCTACTTCGCGGCCGACCACACGTCCTTCTGGGGCTGCAAGATCGGCTGAACGGCGGAAGGAGGCTCCGATGACACCACCCCGATCCGAGGGCTTCGTGCGCATCCCCGACGCCGAGTTCGAGGCAATCCTGACCCGGGCAGCGGAGGAAGGCGCGAAGCGCGCGCTCGCCGATGTGGGCCTCGACGGGGACGAGGCCGCGCTCGACATCCGCGATCTGCGCTCCCTGGTGGACTGCATCCGGCTGGTGCGCCGCACCGCCATGCAGACCGCCGTCCGGATGATCACCACCGGCGTCATGCTGGCGCTGCTCGCGGGTATCGCGATCAAGCTCAAGATCTTCGGCGGCGGCCCGTAGCCGCTCACCATCCCGTCCATCAGCCTAACCGCACCCGCCCTCGAGGCGGGTTTTTCGTTTTCGGAGGACCCCCATGACGACGACCTTCCACCGCCATTGGCGCGATGTGCCCGCGGGCACCTGGCGCTGGCCCAACTTCTCGCCCACAGAAATCGCCTGCCGGGGCACCGGCAAGCTGCTGATCAACGAACCGGCGCTCGACAAGCTGCAGGCGCTGCGCGACCGGCTGGGCAAGCCGCTGATTGTCCGCTCGGCCTATCGTAGCCCCGAGCACAATCGCGCCGTGGGCGGCGCGCTTCGCTCCAAGCACCTCGACGGCGCCGCCTTCGACATCGCCATGGCGAACCACGACCCGGTGGCTTTCGAGGCCGCGGCGCGCGAGGTCGGGTTCCTTGGGTTCGGCTTCTACCCGCGATCGGGCTTCATCCATGTCGACCTCGGCCCCGCACGCCAGTGGGGCAAGCGGTTCCCGGTCCGGGCGACTGCATTTGCAGCCGAGACTCCGCCCGTACGCGAAGTGCTGGCCGACAGCCGCACCATGAAGGGCAGTGGCGCGGCCGGAGTTGCGACACTGGGCGCCGCGGGTGTCGAAGTGGCGCAGAGCGTCCTGGCGGAGACCCAGTCCGCAATACTGCCGCTGGTGCCGTATCTCGATACGCTCCGCTGGGTGTTCATCGCCGTGGCGCTCGTTGGCATCGCGGTTACGATCTACTCCCGCCTCGACGACTGGCACCGGGGGCGGCGGTGATCGGCGCACTCCTCACCGGGATCGCAGCCAGCCCTTGGGGGCGGGCGGCGCTGCGCTACGGCGCCATCGTCCTCGCCGTGCTCCTGTTCCTGCTGTCGCTTCGGCGGTTCGGCCAGCGAGCGGGACGCCTCGCCGAACGCCTTGAGACCACGGAGAAGGCAAATGATGTCCATCGCCGGATGCTGGAAGCGGCGGCTCGCCGTCCTCGCGATCGCAACGAGCTTGCTGAGCGGCTGCGCGACGGTCGGTTCTGACGGTGGCGGGCTGGGGACCTGTCCGCCGGTCGTCGAGTACACCGGCCAGATCCAGGCGCGCGCCGCCGACGAGCTCGATCTGCTGCCGGATGGGTCGGCAATCGTTGAAATGCTCGCCGACTACAGCGTCATGCGGGATCAGGCTCGGGCGTGCACTTAGTAAACTGAGAAATATAGTTATCTTGATGTTGACCCTACTGAACCTTTAGCCCTGCCCATCTGACCATGACACTCCCGGCCAGCATGCTCGCTCCAATCGCAAGAAGGAGGGGGCCGGCGAACTCGTTGGCGACAATGCCCGATGCCGAAGAAACCGACAGCAGCATCAGGCTGAATTCTCCTCCGTGGGCCAGGATGATCCCAGTGCGCAATGAGGTCTGAAGCGACTCGCCGAATAGTCGGGCGACGACCAGAACAATCAGCGTCTTGCCCACGAGAAGAACGACAAGCCAGATCAGCACGACAGGCCATGCAGAAGGAATGATCCAAAGTGGCAATTGCGTTCCGATGCCGATAAAGAAAATCCCGACAAACAAATCGCGGAAGGGCCTAATCTCGTTCTCGACAGCATGGCGCGCGTCGCCTTCGCCGATGATCATGCCGGCCGCGAATGCGGCGAGTGCCGGAGAAAGGCCGGCGGTGGCCGCGACAATCGCAGACCCGAGCGCAATGGTGAGCGCGAGGAGTTGGGCAAGTTCCGGATCGCCACGCGACGCTACCCAACGGGCAAGCAACTGCAACGGGAAACGGGCAATGAACAGAGCTGCAACCAATGCCGTAGCACCGGCGACGACCGTTATCACGCCATACCCTCCGGCGGCACCACTCATCGCATCATGCAGAAGCAGAAACGCGACAGCTGCCAGGTCCTGAAACAGAAGCACTGCAATGGCGAGGCGCCCTTGGGCCGATCCTAGAGCGTTCACGCTTGCGAGCACCTTGAGGCACATGGCCGTGGACGACATGGCAACGGCCCCGCCGATGAGGATTGCGGGGAGGGGCGCGAGATCAAAGATCAGGCTCGCTACCAACGACACCGTTATCGTCGTGACTGCAACCTGCACGGCTCCAAGACCGAAGACATGCTTCTTGAGCGTTACGAGCTTCTCGAACGAGAATTCCAGGCCAAGCGCGAACAGCAGGAGTATCACGCCAATCTCGCCAATGCTGCTCAGGGCAGCGCTTTCGGCAATCAGGCCGAGGCCGGCGGGTCCGATGACTATACCGGCAAGAATGTAACCGACGATGCCGGGCACGCCGATCCGTGAACATATTGTCACGAACACGAACGCGGCACCGACCAACAAGGCCGCACTTTCGATAAATCCGGTCACGCCATGCATCTTCTTCTCCTGATGGCATGGCGCAGGAAAGGCCATTACCCGCAATTTCTAGACGTGAGAGCGCGCCCATTGCGCGATCTGGGCGGCAGACATCGCGCCGCTCGTTCTCGCAATTTCCTTCCCGCTACTGAACAGGATCATGGTGGGAATGCCGCGGATCCCGTGGCGGCCGGCGATCTTCTGTTCGGCTTCCGTATCGAGCTTACCGAGGCGGAAATTTGGTTCGAGCGACTGCGCCGCCGCCTCGAATTGGGGCGCCATCATCTTGCATGGCCCGCACCACTCGGCCCAGAAATCGACCAGCAAGGGCAGTTCGGCATTCGCATGACGGTCAAAATTAGCCGCTGTAAGCGTGACGGGCCTGCCTTGAAAGAGAGGCGCGCCGCAGCGTCCGCAATTGGGATTGTCGGTCAGGCGCTCTTGCGGCACTCTGTTGGTGGAATTGCACTGCGGGCAAGCGACCGTGGGCATCCTGTATCCTCTCGTTGACGAGCCGGTCTTGGCGGCCGGCTGATGCAAGCATTCAGCGCGTGGACATGGCGCGGCGCGCCTCTCGCTGCCGCGGCTCGGGCAGGTATTCCACGCCGCCGCCCTGGCGACGAACCGGCTGCGGATAGAGCGTCATCAGCTCCAGTATTTCCTTGGGCATGTCCGTTCCAACGGGCAGGCCCATGTCGCGGGCCTCATCGGCAGAAATGGGATAGTCGTGGGTCCAGGTGCCCGTCGCCAGCTTCGCCGCCACGGACGCCGCGCGGTTCTCGTCCATCTTGTCCGACAGCAGACGCTTCGCGAATGCCTCGATCTGCGCAATGGCCTTGCGACCGACATCGGCCATGATCAGGGTCTGGTCGTCGATCTCGGCGATGGGTTTCTCCTCGACGACCTTGATGAGCGAGGCAGCAGGCAACTGGCCAAGTTGCGGATCTACGGGTCCCAGCACGGAATGTTCACACATCACGATCTCGTCGGCAGCGAGTGCGATCAGCGTGCCACCGGACATCGCGTAATGTGGCACGAACACTGTGACCTTGCCCTTGTGTCCCTGAATGGCGCGGGCGATCTGTGTTGCCGCCAGCACAAGGCCACCCGGTGTGTGCAGCACAATGTCGAGCGGCACTTCGTCGTCGGTCATCTGGATCGCGCGCAGCACTTCCTCCGAGTCATTGACGTCGATGTAGCGCATCAGGGGGAAACCCAGCAGGTTCATGGTCTCCTGCCGATGAATCAGCAGAATGACGCGACTGGCGCGCTTCTTCTCGATGTTGGCGATCTTGCGTGTGCGCATCGCCTCAAGATAGCGGCGCTGGAGAACCGGCTGCAGCGCCGAAATGATGAAGAACAGCCAGAAAAGCTGCATTATGTCCATGGACCTTGTCCCCCTTCCCGTCGGCCATCCGGCAGAAAGCCATAGATGCCCTCGTCGCGATAATAATGGCGATAGGTGGCTGCCCGCCTTCGCAGGAGTGGCGTGACAATCCAACCGGCGAGAAACCCGCCGATATGCGCCCACCAGGCGATCCCGCCCGTGGCCTGATCGCCGCCGAGCGACAGAAAGCCGGGAATGACCTGCATGAAGAACCAGATCATTGCGAAAATGAACGCGCGCACTTCGAAGAACAGCGGAATGAACAGAATCGGCACGATCACCACCAGCCGAGCCGCCGGAAACATGCGTGCGTAGCAACCGATCACGCCCGCGATCGCCCCCGATGCGCCAAGCGCGGGAACGACCGAGTCGGGGTTCGCCAGGGCATGAGCCAGTCCGGCCGCCACACCACAGAACAGATAGAACAGCGTGAATCGACCCGGTCCGAGCCGATCTTCGACGGCGGGGCCGAAGATCCAGAGCGTCCACATGTTCAGGATGAGGTGCAGCCAGCCCCCGTGCAGGAAGATATTGGTCAGGAATGGGGTCCAGTCGGACGGGGCGACGAGGCTTAGCTGTCCGAAGAAGCGCGAGGGCACCAGCGCGAACTCGAACAGGAACCGGTCCAGCACGCGCGGAGGCAGGCTGATCTGATAGAGGAACGCGAGGACGTTCATGCCGATGACCGCCCATACGATGACGGGCGGGTAGCGGCGCGCGACGCTGTCAAGGTAGGGAAACAAGCGGCAGATCCTCGCTCGCGCTGGCCATTCCGTTCATTATTTTTTCCCGGCGATCGTCACGCCCGTCCAGGCTGGGGGATCGGAGGCCGGGCAGGATTCAAGACTGGCTTCGATAACTGGATCGAATTCCGCCTGTTCTTGCGACGACAGGTCCACCGAGCCTTCCTTATCGACCGCGCGCCGGAGTCGGTGGTCCGTGCGACCCCGATCCAGGCGGGACGGTATGCGAAAGGCGTTCGGGGCGTCGGCTCCCTTGTAGAGGCGATGCCGCTCCTCTCCCCGCCAGTGGTGCGGCGCACGTCGGTGAGTCGTGTCCTCGCGCACGAGGTAGCGCCAGTCCTGCCGCTCCGCGAATGCCACAGCGCTTTCGCGGTCGGGGAATTTCAGCCGGATCGGACGATAGGGATCGTTGCTGGAGGTATATCCCATCAGCGGCTCGATTTGGGGTGGACGCGACGGCTCGAATTCCAGTATCCAGTAGTTGGGCCGCGGCGCCGATGTCATCGCGGAACGTGCCGGCCGGTAAATGATCGCGGTCGGAACGTCCCATGATCTCATGTTGGTCCCGGGAATCTTCGGCGGAAAGGGTGGGCGGTTATGGCCGCGCATCATGATCTTCCTCCTTCTTAATCGTAGCGACCTCCGCTTCAAAATTGAGATCGTCAAGTCGCTCCATTCGTCTAGAATTGCGACGAATTGTTTCCGCCGTGTTTTTAGAAGTCGGCGCCGTGCTCTGGACGACATCAGATCGCATTGCCGAGGTCAGATCGGCGACGGACTGCATCACCTTCTCGCCGTCAGCTTCGACAAGCGCGCCATCCGTGAGGCCGGCCAACAAGGTGTCGAGAACGGCCTCGAAGCAGGTCAGAACTTCTTCGCTGGCAACCACTGCAAGCTTGTGGTTCAGAACCCTCAAATCGTCGATCAGTCTCTCATCATGTTCTGATTTCTCGACAATTTCCGCCACCTTTTCTATGCACGACATGTAAATGTCGCATTGTTGCTGAAGGATGATCACTCTTCCTTCTTTTCGAAGTTCGAGTTCTGTCTGACGGTTGAGGAGAGCCGCGGTCAGCGCGATCGTGACGACGGCGCCCAGAAAGACCAGTGTCATCTCTTGGGCGAACGGCAGAGGCTCTTCCACCAAATACATGGCGCGGAACATGAAATAGACGCCGATCCCCAACGAGGCGGCGACAACCATATAGGCAAGGTCGCGCAGTCCGAAATTCATTGGCGATCGTCCTCTTCGCAATCTGACTCCAGCCAAGCATCAGGCTTCTCGCAGCTTTGTTTTTGGTCTGCCTGTCGAAGAAAGACCGGTGTCGGTCCGCTGCCGAAGGGATTGAAGCCGGCCCTCAGGCAGCGCTCGAAGATCGTCTCGTCCCAATGGGTGAGATCGTCGTCATCGCCGACGGGCCGCCCGGCTTTCCCCAAGCGCGTCATTTGCCAGCGGACAGGTTGACGCCGGGAGTTTTGTCGTGCCCTGCCTGATTCGCGCGCCGCAGCCGCAGGCCCAGCAGGATCATCATTGCTCCGAAAAGGGCGGCGTAGAAGCCGAGCAGCCAGCCGAGGGCCAGGAAGCTTTCGAGCGGACGCGTCAGCAGCATCCAGGTCACGATTACACCCAGCGCGACCGAGATGAGGCCGCTCAGGATGAGCCAGACCTCTCCCTTGATTTCCTTGCGCAGGCGGATCGCCGCCGCGATTTCTAGGACGCCGGAAAACACCGACCAGAACGCGATGCTGGCCCAGAGGAATGTCGCGAGGACCAGCGTTGCGACGAAGGGCGAGACGACCACGACCACGCCCGTGGCGATCCCCAGGAGACCGCTGAACATCAGCCAGCCCCAGCGTTCGCCCTTGCGGATGTTGCGTATCGCGGCGACCAGACCGAACAATCCGTCGGCGAAAGAGAAGGCGCCGAACACCAGCGTCAGGGCCAGAAGCGACGCGGCCGGCATGATGAAGGCGAGCACTGCGATAACCAGCGAGAGCACACCGCGCAGCACGAAGGCCCACCAGTTCCGGGACAGGGTGCACAGCACGGTCTGCATCGTGCTCGAAGATGTTTCAGAGGTTGTCGTCATCGGTCTATCTCCTTGTCAGGTATCGAGTCAGGTGCGGGAGCCGGCCCCTTCACCGGCCAGCGCGGCGGCCAGGCGGCGGCGGTCGTCGATCGGCTGGGGCAGGCGCGTTGCGTGGGCGATTTCCCGTTCGACACGCGCGACCTCCGTCGCCTCGGAGATCAGCCCGGTTTCGACAAGCTTCGCGCGCAGTGTCTCGCCCGCCTTCTCTGCGATTTCTTTGACCTCTGCCTCGGAAAGGCCCAGGAGGTCCGCCGTCTCCGCAACCGTGGCGTCGTCTAGGTGGAGCCGATAGAGAACGCGGCGTTCGACCGGCGGAAGATCGGCGATTGCCCGGTGCAGCGCCATGGCAATCTCATGCCGATTCGCTTCGGTCTTAGGATCCGTGCCGCCGTCGTCGGCGATAAGCTCCTCGAGCAGCAGCACGTCGTCGGGCTGGTAGAACTCAAACATCTCCTCGTCCGACTCGGTGGGATGCTCGGCCGGAGTCTCGGGTTTCGCGTTGATCGAGGCGGCATCCTCCGGCACCGCGCGGCGCGCGGCATGCGCCTCGGCCTCGATGGTCTCGAAAGCCAGTTTCAGCAGCCAGTCGCCTATGGAAAACTCGGTGGGCCGCTGCTCGAACCTTTCCAGTCCCTTGAGGATCGT